>CAWGLH010000011.1:0-498636 GCA_963823365.1 uncultured Sphingobacteriales bacterium | reverse complement strand
GTTGCGCAAGGTGTACACGGTGTACAGCGTGTTCCTGCGCGAAGGCGTCCGCGCGGACAATATGCGGCTGAACTCATCGCACCGAGTGCTTCATCTCCTCGAACGCCTACGAGGCCGGCCGGCGTGCGAATCGGCGGGTCGAGGTCGAACTGCTGATGCCGCCCGACGAAATCGCCAGGCTGCCCAAGCCCCGGTGCACGCCCTCGAATCGCCGCCTCCGCTGATCGCGCCGCTGGCCAGCAGCGAGATACTGCAGACGCCTCCGCGCTGAGCCTGTACCTCCGTGGCATCGGTCTGCGGCCCAATATCCATGCGGCTTGCAGGGTACTGCACCTCCACGGCGCGCAATCCATGTGGCCTGCAGGCGAGCTATCTCGTAGATCGCCTATCCATGCGGCCTGCAGGCCAGGTCTGAATCGATCGCGCTCGAATCAAGCGCGGACGCCTCGTGCCGCCCCCCAGCCAGCGCCCCACCGCCGCCCAGCACAGCGCGACGGCCGCGCCGATCAGGGCCACCAGCCAGGCGCCCGCGCCCAGCGCATCGATGCCGGTCTTGACCCAGCCGCTGACCGCGTCGGCGCACGATAGACCGCGGTGTCGATGACGTTCTTGGCCTTGTACTTGGTCGCCGCGTCGGCACCGCGGTGAACAGGATCTCGCGGCCCGGCCGGATCATTGCGTACTCGCCCCCCGGGCAGCACCATCACCACCGCCAGCACCCGCGAACACGGCCCTGCGCCAGCACGGCGAGCCCGACCGCGATCAGCAGCGGGAGAGCCACCAGCAACACCGTCACCCCGTAGCGCTGCGCCAGCCTGCCGGTGACGAAGACCTGCGTGGCAATCGTAGCGCCCTGGCACCAGGGTATCGAGCAGGGCGAAAACCGGTGCGGCCTGGCGCGGTCGGGAAGGTTCGGCCACCAGCCGCGCCTGCTCGATACAGAAAGGTACTCGTCGTCGCCGAGCGGATCGCCGAACGCCGCGATGCCGATCAGGTAGGGCGAGCGGCGATCAGCCCGATCGCAGGCCCCCCGAAGGCGTGCCGCCGATGGCGTCCTGCGCTCCCTGCTGCCTGCGCCCTGCGCCGCCCGCCAGCGGTAGAGTGCGCCCACGCCAACCAGGGTCGGCCCCGAGAAAGCCCGCCGAAACCAGCGTCAGTCCGTCGAGGCCGATGGGCGCCGACCAGCGCGCGCGCCCAGCAGCGGGCCGGCCAGGCCGCCCACGCTGGCGCCGGCGGCCATCGGCGCGAACAGGCGCCTGCCCTGCTCGGGGCGGAACACGTCGGCCATCAGACTCCAGGCAAGCGAAACCACGAACAGGTTGAACACCGAGACCCAGACGCTAGACGCCGCCGCGCCAGCAGATGCTGCCGGCGTCGCGCGAAAAGCCGGCGGCAAAGGCCAGCAGATTGGCGACGAAGACCACAAGATAGCACCCACGGCAGCAGGGCCGGCGCGCCACCCCGGCCGCGCTCAGCGCGCCGAACAGCGGCACCGCCAGCAGCATGGTGACGAAGGTGGCGGTGAACAGCCATTGCAGCTTGTCGCAACCCCCGCCGCGATGCCCATGGTCTCGCGGATCGGCCGCAGCATGAAATAGCCGGCGAACAGGCAGAAGAACAGCGCGAAGCCGGTGCCGACCGGGGCGTTCGCCCTCGCGCGCGTCGACCGCGCGGCGGATCAGCCGCGCCGGCCAGCCCGTTTCGCTCATCGGCGCGGCGCGCCCGACTCAGGCGAACAGCGCCGCGATGCGATCGCGCTGCTTGGCATCGGGCATCGGCCCGGACCCCGCGGCCAGGTTGTCGGCCATGTTCTTCGCGCTTGAGGTGGCCGGAATCACCACGGTCACCGCCGGGTCGGCCAGCACGAACTTGAGTAGCAGTTGCGCCCACCATCCGCAGCCGATCTCCCCCGCCCAGGCCGGCAGTTCCCTGCCCTTCACGCCGTGCCGAACAGGCGGCCGTCCTCGAAGGCACGATTGATCAGACCGCCACCCCGCGATCGCGGCAGCGGCAGCAGCGCGGCCGCTCGGCGGATCACCCGGAGGTGACCGAGTAGTTGATCTGCACGAAATCGAGTTTCTCCGCCTGCACGATCTGCGCCAGCGTGTCGTGCGCGCTGTCGACGTAATGGGTGATGCCGACGTAGCGCACCTTGCCCGCGGCCTTGAGTTCGCGCAGGAAGGCCAGGTTCTGCTGCCAGTCGACCAGGTTGTGGAACCTGCAGCAGATCGACCTTGTCGGTGCGCAGCCTGGCCAGCGAGCGCGCCCACTGTGCGCGCGCATCCTCGCCGGCGCGCGCCGAGATCTTGGTCGCGACGAAGGCCCGCTCGCGCCAGCCGCCGCCTTGCAGGATGTCGCCCACCACCGCCTCGGCGCGGCCGTAGCTGGGCGCGGTGTCGATCAGCGAATTCGACGTCTGCAGCAGCAGCCGGGTGACCTCGACCAGCGGGGCGCGCTCGGTCGGCGATTCGCCGGCGTCGAAGGTGCCCGAAGTGCCCATGCCGATCACCGGCAGACGCTCGCCCGAGGCGGGGATCGCGCGCAACTGCATGCGTCCGTCGGGTGCGCTTTCGGCCGTGGCGGGCGCGCGCACCGCCAGCAGACCGGCGGCGCCCATGGCGCCGATGAAGCTTCGTCTTTTCACGTGCATTCCTCCTTCTGTCGTCAGGGCTCACAGTGCGACACGCGGCCGCACGCTTCGTTCGATCCCAGCAGCCTGATGGGCGGCTTGCTGCGGCCGGAATCCGAGCGGTCCACCAGATCCGCCCCAACCAGTATGATTGTCGGAATTCCGGGACGCCGGATTTCTGAAGGGCACTTCCGATGGAACTGGTCAAGCTCGGCAAGAAGGGGCAATCTCTCCATTCCCCGGTCCATTCTGAAGAAGCTCGGGCTCGAAGGCGACGCAGCGCTCCTGGTGGACACCACCAGCGACGGCGCAATTGTCCTGCGCCCGGCAGCCGTCTATCCGATCGAGCTATACAGCGACGAGCGCATTCGCGAATTCGACGAGTCCGACCGCATGGATCCGGCGACCGCCGCCCGACTCGCCCGCGTCATCGGGCAAAAGTAATCGCGCCTCTTTCTCGACGCCAATGTCCTGTTCTCCGCCGCCCACAGTCTGCAGGGCAACGCCAACGCGCTGTTCCGGCTGGCAGGGGGTGGCACCATCACGCTCGTTGCATCGTCCTACGCGGTGGAAGAAGCCGTCCGCAACATCAGCCTCAAGTTTCCACAATGCGCCGCGGAACTCGCAAGCCTGCTGGAAAGGCTCGTCCTCGGCCCGGAACCCGCTCCGGCCCTGATCAGCGCTGCCAGCGGCTTCGGCCTGCCGGAGAAGGACGTTCCGATCCTCGCTGCTGCCATCGCCGCCCGCGCGGACATTCTGGTGACCGGCGATCGCAGGGATTTCGGCCCGCTGTACGGCCAGGCGATACACGGCGTGCTGATCCTCCCGCCGGCCGACGCCCTCGACAAGCTGCTCGATCCGCCTGCCCCGAACGTTTGAAGCGCCTCCCGAGAAGACCAGCCTGACACACAGCCGCCCGCTTCGTTCGACGGCATGGCATCGTTCGGCCGATTGTCAGTGGCTATCGATCGTATCGCGACAATCAATTGGGTGTAGGTCTACCGTTGATAATAAAATCAATGGCTTATGAGTATGCTGATAGTGTGTCCAGACGAAATTGGTCTGGCATGGGTGGGGGTGGGCCAACCTCATGATAGAAGGCGGTTGGATTTGCGAGAAACAACCACCGGAGGCTGGCCCATGGAAAGTGTAGCGAAAGTTGGCGCGCTCAAGGAAAAGTCGCGTGTCGGCGGCAAGGCGCTGGAGAGCCTATTGTGTTTTATCGAGGCGCGCAGGCGCTGCGCAAGTGACCATGGAGAAGGGTTCGAAGCGTTCGAGCGCGAAGTGCGCCGGCGCTTTGCCGAAGCCGAGCGCGAGTTTGTCGGCGAAGAGCTGGCGCGGCTGGACGTGACGCTCCCGGTGATGAGGATCGAGGGGGTGCTCTACCGACGGGTGGTCAGCGGCTACGGCGAATACATGACGGCGGCCGGACCGGTGAAGGTGCTGCGCCACCGTTACCGTGCGGCGGGCACCAACGGGCAGAGCGAATGCCCGCTGGAGTTGCGTGCTGGGATCGTCGAGGGGTTCTTCACCCCGCTGGCCGCGCGGATGGGCTTGTGGGTGGTCACCCATCTGACGCCGGCCGAAGGCGAGCAGTTGTTTGGCGAGTTGGGCGGCATGCACCCCTCACGCAGCAGCCTGGACCGACTGCCCAAGGCGATTGACGCGAAGTGGGAACAACATCGTATGCAGTGGGAGAGCCAGTTGCGCGAGCAGGCGCCGCCCCTCGCCCAGGCCGCCGTGCTTGCGGTCTCGCTGGACGGGGTGATGGCGCCGATGAAAGACGGGCAGCGCGAGGACAAACGCGAACAAAGCCGACAACAGGGCAAGCCCACCAAGGGGCCAGCGGGATTTCGCGAAGTGGGCTGCGGCACGCTGAGCCACTATGACGGGGCCGGCGAGCGGCTGCGCACGGTGCGTCATGCGCGCATGCCCGAGCCGAAGAAGTGCACACTCAAGGGCCAATTGGTGGCAGAAGTCGAACATGCGCTCAAGCACCAACCGCAACTACGACTGGTCAAGGTGGCCGATGGGGCGCGCGACAACTGGGAGTTCCTCGCCAAGGAACTGCCCCCAGGCGAGGAAGTGGTGGACTTCTACCACGCCGCGGAACATCTGCGGCGGGCCTTCGGTCATGTCTATAGTGAAACGTCGCCTAAGGCGCAGGCCCGCTTCAAGGAATACCGCCATCTGCTGCTCAAGGCCGAGGACGGCGTGGGCAAGGTGATCCGCACGCTCGCCTACCATCACAGCCGCAAGCGCCGTTGCAAGGCGCTCAAGCAGGAACTCACGTACTTCCGGCGCAACCGCGCACGCATGGACTATGCGCGACTGCGTGCCGAGAATCTGCCGATCGGCTCGGGCGTGGTGGAGGCGGCCTGCAAGACGCTGGTGACCCAGCGCATGAAACGCTCGGGGCAACGCTGGAGCATCGACGGCGGGCAGGCGATCCTCACCTTCCGTGCGCTGGCGCAGAGCGAGCGCTTCGATGCCGCGTGGCAGCTCGTCTCGGCTCAATACCGGCGCGAGATTCACTTCCCCGAAAACGTCGTGCCGCTTCCGACTCGCCGGGCATCAGTATGAGAGTTACACCCATTCAATTTCGCACGGCGATCCCAATTTGGCGCTCTTGTGCCTGGAAGCACACATGTGCTTCATTTCAATCGCTGCTAGCCCTCGTGTCTTGTCGTAGCAAGAGTAGGGCGCAATCGATATTGCGCCGAATGCAATCGCCCGGTGCAATGCGCTGCGCTTATTGCACCCTACAGCACTGAGCGCCGGCCCCGTTATCCCTCTCTGCGGCGCACCAGCCCGCGAGCCGCATAAATAGGCGTTCTCATGGTATGCCATCCAAAGAGCGCCATTTCATGAGCCTTCCCGGCACGGCACCCTGAAGAACGCCTGTTTATGCGGGCTTCCGTCACAACCTGCGCTTGATGTCGATGTTGGCCGGCGCAGTCAATCGGGCATCGGCGACCGTCCATGGTTTCAGAACGACTTGGTACGGCGCAGCCTTGCCGGCGTCTTCCAGGCGTTTGGCATTGCTGTGGTAGACGGTCAGGGTCTTGTCTTGGGGCCGGACCGCGTCGGCCGCCTTGCTGCCGAAATCCGGATTGACGACGGTAAGGTGCTCCGAATAGTCCCAGTCGTATCGGTCGGTTCCCGAACTCACCCAGGTCTTGAACATGATCTTCACCAGCGTGCCCGACGATGGCGGCGCGCTGACCGTCACTTTGCTCTTGAGCTGAAATCCGCGCAGTGAACCGAAGATGTCGCGATCGGCGTTGCTGCCGGATCGCTGGATCTTGGCGATTGCCCAGATGTCCGGCGCGACGTCGCACAGGCTTTCGTACTCGAGCGCCAGATCACCCTTCATGTTCCACCTGGTGAAGCCGGGGGCGCCCTGAACGCGCGGCAGTATGCCGGCCCACTTTTCCGTGCCGCCGGAGAATCGTGCCTTCTTGTTCGACAGAAATACATCGCGATGGAACGACTGCACCGCGAACACCGAAGCATGTGATCTGAGGTGGTCGGGTGCATCGAACTCGATCTTCGCGTCTCGGGAGCGGTTGTTGACCCAAGTGCGCAGGAAGGCACCGGCCAGCGCCGGCTGCAAATCCGGCATGTTCGCGTCCCAAGCGGCGGCCAGACGCAGATACCAGGCAGCAACCTGGTCGACGGAATAATTCTTCAGATAGTCGTCTGCCATGTCGGCTCCGCGTTCATTTGCCCGAACCTTGTGCCTTGTACAGGCGGATCATGTCTGCTGCAACTTTCTCGACATCGAAGACCGGCAGATCGACGCTGTCCGGCAGCAGCATTCCCTGCGTGACCCGGACATCATAGGCGTGGTCAGCGGTCTGGGCGACGGCATCGATGAATCCGCCGCCGGGCCCGCCGATGCCGGATGGCACGGCGGCAGCCGGCCCCTGTGATTTCACGAACTCGCCACCGCGTGCCCAGGTGATCGTGACGAGGTTGAAATGCCGCGCTTCATTCATTCCCGCTTGAGCAACGAGCTGAAACGTGTAAGCGCGTTGCCCGTTCTCGGTGACCGGCGGGAGCATGCGGTACAGGCCGCGCTGCAGCGCGATCCGGAAACACCGACTCCAGTGTGACCAGTCGATCGAATCGTGCGAGATCCTGCTCGACCGAAGGCGATTGCACGGTCGGCGAAAGACGAACCTGGCTTCGGTGACGGCTCGGGCACGGCCTGCTCGCCGCACCCGGCCAGCCCCACGAGCAATGCCAAGAGCAAGACATTCAAGCTGCCCCAGCGGCTGCCTGCTGATCCGATACGCATGAACATCGGGCAAGAATACCACGATCGCAAGGATCGACTGGTTCGCCGTGCGAGTTCCACGCGCTGCTGCCGCCCGCTGCGCCGGCTGAACCACGACAGGCCGCACGGCCGCATGGACAGGCGTTCTGCGGCACGGCATCGCCAGCAGCGCCAGTGCAAGCGCTTTGCAGGCATGCCACGTCCGAGATCACCGCTGCATGCGCCTTGCGAGGCCGCCGCCGCGTCGTCGAGCATGAACGCCCGCGAGATCGGCAACTCGTTACGGTATATTCGGCAGCGAACCGCCGCGACCGCGAGCAGATCCCCTGGATTCGGTGGCGCGGCGAACCCCAAATCAACTCGGGCGCGGCGCCGCCGCGCGAACGAATGGAAATTCTGCTGCTGCTCGGTTTGATCGTTCTCAACGGCTGTTCGCGATGTCCGAAATCGCGCTGGTCACCGCGCGCAAGGGCCGCCTGAAAACGCTCGCCGAGAACGGCGACGGCGCATCCGCGCTGGCGCTGCGCCTTGGCGACGAGCCCAGCCGCTTTCTATCGACCATTCAGATCGGCATCACCTCGATCAGCATTCTCAACGGCATCGTCGGCCAAGCGATTCTCGCGCGGCCGCTGTCGCATCTGGCTGCAGTCTCTGGGCGCCGAACGCGATGGCAGCGAAATCGGCGCGACGGCGCTGGTGGTGATCGTCATCACCTACCTGTCCATCGTGCTCGGCGAGCTGGTGCCCAAGCGTCTGGGCCAGATCAACCCGGAGCCGATCGCACGCATCGTCGCCCGGCCGATGCTCTGGCTGGCATCTCTGGCCAGGCCGTTCGTCAAGCTGCTGTCGGCCTCGACCAACCTGTGCCTGCGGCTGCTCGGCGTGCGCGCCAGCGGCTCCGCAACCGCGGTCACCGAAGAGGAAATTCACGCCATGCTGGCCGAAGGCACCGACGCCGGCGTGATCGAGCGGCGCGAACACGCGATGGTGCGCAACGTGTTCCGTCTCGACGACCGGCAGATTTCCTCGATGATGATGCCGCGCGCCGACATCGTCTATCTCGACATCGACGATCCGATCGAAGTCAATCTGCGGAAGATCGAAGCCGCCGTGCATACCCGCTTTCCCGGTCTGCAAGGGCGGCCTGTCGAATGTGCTCGGCATGATCAGCGCCAAGCAACTGCTGACGCAGACGATCCGCGGCGAGAAGCCGAACCTGACGGCCAACCTGCAGCCGGCCGTCTTCGTGCCCGGAATCGCTGACCGGCCTGGAACTGCTCGACAACTTCCGCTCGACCTGCACGCAAAGCGCATTGGTGATCGACGAATACGGCGAAATACAGGGCCTGGTCACCGTGCGCGATGTGCTCGAGGCGATCACCGGCGAATTCAAGCCGCGCAACCTCGATGATGCCTGGGCCATACAGCGCGACGACGGATCCTGGCTGCTCGACGGACTGATTCCGGTGCCGGAACTCAAGGACCGGCTCGGCCTGCGCCTGGTGCCCGAGGAAGAAAAGGGCCGCTACAACGCGCTGTCCGGCATGCTGATGCTGCTGCTCGGGCGCGTGCCGCAGACCACCGACCAGGCCGAATGGGAGGGCTGGCGCTTCGAAGTCATCGACATGGACGGCAAGCGTGTCGACAAGGTGCTCGCCAGCCGGGTGCCGGGCGCGGCGGAAGCAGCCTCGGCAGCGAAGGACGACGCAGCCTGATCGGTTCAGACCACGAGCGCCGGTCGAAGGTAGTCGGATCTCTTAGGCGCAGCGCGAATCAGCGCGCGCGCGGCCCGTTCGATCTTCGCTCCCACGTCGGCGCGGTCACATTGAAGGTCGTTTGCATGCGGCGGGCGAGCGCGTCGAAGGCGTGACGCCGGCCAGCCTTGCGGTAAATCTCGAGCAGTTTGCGCCACGGCTCGATGGCGCTCTTCGGGTTGCTGGCGATGTGCTCCTCGAGCGCCATCACTGCATCGTCAACGCGCCCGAACGACAGCATGAACTCGGCCAGTTCGAGCGGCGATTTCGGCTCGACCACCTCGATCTTGTGAGCATTCGGCGCGCCGTGTGCGTCGTCCTCATCGGTGCCGGCCGCGACGCGTGGTGTCGCTCGCGACGGCGCGACCACCGGCTGTTCCGCTTCCGGCTCGCCGCCGCGCCGTCTCGACCAACCTCGCCCCAGCGCGTACGCGGCCAGCACGAGCAGCGCGCCAGCGGCCCCGATTGCGATCAGCCTGTTGGCCGAGAACGCAGCTTCGTCGCGGGCGTCGGGCTTGAGACTGCGCGGCAGGACCGCGGGCGCGGCCTCGACAGTGGCCGCTGCCCGAACCGGCGACTCGCGCGCGGCCGGCTCCGCCGCGGCGGCTGCCAGGGCGAGATCCCGGGCGCGAATCTGGGACTCGATCTCGGCGCGCAGGCGCGCCACCGTGGCCTCGAGTTCGCGCAGATCGGCGTCCAGCCGCATCGCCTCGGCACCCGCTGCAGCGTAGTTCGCCGGTCCGTCCGCAGGCGCAGCCAGGCTGCGCGACAGCGCCTCGTCGGCCGGGGTCAGCGACACCGCGACCCGGTCGCCGGTTGGGCGCGGCCTGGGCAGAACGCGCCTGGGTTTGCGAGGTGGCAAACGCGTCTCGGCTTGTGGCTGCGGTGGCTCGAACAAGGGCGCCGCAGCGACCGGGACCTCCACCGGCGCGATTTTCGCTGGCGGGAGATGCAGAACGTAGTCGCGTCGAGCATCGACGCCGCAACTCAGGCGCAGGCTAAGAAGCGCGGTCTCGCCGACGCGCTGATTGCTATTGACGATCACGCTGTGGCGCCCGTCCAGCGTGCGCAAGGTGGCACGGCCATTCGCGACGACCGGCAGACCGCCAGGATTCGGCGGATCGTCGGCGAGCGTGAAACAACTCGACCGCTGGGGAAACGCGTCGGTCGTCGGCCGAAGTTCGATTTCCACGCGCAGCGCGTCGTCGACGCGCGAGACACTGATGATCTCGCCCAGTTCGACCGCACCGGCAGGCTGCATCAGACTCAGCAGCGCGGCTGCGAACCACGAGCGCAAGGCTTTGTGAAACACACTGACCTCCCTCTTTCGCATCGCGGTTTCGGATGACCGCGATCACCGCTGCGCGACGTCCGGCCGGAGCGATGGTGCGCGACACGCAACGAGCGCGGCGCGGTGCCTACCCTACCAGAATTGCCGGCCGCACGTCGTGACGCAGATCCAGCTTCGTGCTGACCCGGCTGCGGGCCACGGTCTATGGACACGGTGGCCGCCACGAGGTAGGTTTGAAGCCATGCCACTGTCCAGTCAGGATGTCGATCGAGCCACCCGGCGGACGCGATCGAAGGAGACCAGAATGCCGTCATCCCGACGCGATAACGACCCGCGCGCGATGATGACCGTCAAGGCGGGCATCGTCTACTTCGCACTGGTATTCGCCGCCGGATTCGTGCTCGGCGCAGTTCGCGTGTCCCTGCTTGTTCCGCGTCTGGGCGTGCGTACCGCCGAGCTGCTCGAAATGCCGGTCATGTTGATGGTGATCCTGTTCGCCGCGCGCTTCGTCGTGCGCCGCTTCGCCCTGCCGCCACGTGCCGGACCTCGCCTCGGCGCCGGCATCGTTGCCCTCGCCCTCCTGCTCGGCGCGGAATTCACCCTGGTGCTCGGCCTGCAAGGCTCGACGCTGGCGGACTACGCGGCCAGCCGCGACCCGGTGGCGGGCACCGTCTATGCGCTCATGCTCGGTGTATTCGCGGCGATGCCGCTGCTGGTCGATCGCGGCTGAATCGCAGCGCATGAAACCTGTCGAATCACCATCCGATCGGCTGCCCGCTCGGGCCGATAACCGGAGAATGTCGTTGCGAAGGAACTGGAAGTCGACCCGCACCACCTGGCTGGGTCTTGCCGCAGCCGCGCTGGTCGCAGCGCTGATCGCGCTCGGCGGCAACGGCGCATCGGCCAAGCAACCCGCGCCGCGCAGTGTCTCGCCGCGCGGACCCTTCACCGCCGAAGAGAATGCCACGATCGAAACCTTCCGGCGGATGAGTCCGTCGGTGGTCTACATCACGACGCTCGATCGCGTGGTCAATCCGTTCACCATGAACGTCCGCGAAGTGCCGCGCGGCACCGGCTCGGGCTTTCTGTGGGACGAGCAGGGCCATGTGGTCACCAACTTCCACGTGATCGCAGGCGCCCGCGGCGCTCAGGTGCGGCTCGCGGACCAGCGTGGCTTTGCCGCCGAACTGGTGGGCGCCAGTCCGGAAAACGACCTGGCGGTGCTGCGGATAAAGGTGCCGGACAAGCCCCCGGCCCCGATCGCGCTCGGCAGCAGCCGCGACCTTCTGGTCGGTCAGTACGTGCTGGCGATCGGCAACCCGTTCGGCTTCGACCACACGCTGACCACCGGCGTGATCTCCGCGACTCGACCGCACGATCTCCGGCGACGACGGCCGTCCGGTCAGTCACCTGATCCAGATCGACGCGGCGATCAATCCCGGCAACTCGGGCGGCCCGCTGCTCGACAGCGCCGGCCGGCTGATCGGCGTGAATACCGCGATCTACAGCCCGTCCGGCGCCTCGGCCGGCATCGGCTTCGCGGTGCCGGCCGATACGGTCAATCGCGTGGTGCCCGAGATCATCGCCTTCGGGCACTACCGGCGGCCGACCATCGGCATCAACGTGATCGATCGCGTCAGCGAAGTCGTCACGCAGCAGATGGGCGTCCAGGGCGCGCTGATCGTCGGCGTGGACGCCAAGTCGCCGGCCGCCGAAGCCGGCATCCGGCCGGCGCGGCAACTGCGCGACGGCAGCATCGTGCCGGGCGACATCCTCCAGCGCATCGATGGCGAGCCGGTGGACAGTGCGGCCTCGATCGAGCGCGCGCTCGATGACAAGAAGGTCGGCGACAGCGTGACGCTCGACCTGCTGCGCCAGGGCAAGCCGCTGCAGCTTCGCCTGCGGATGGCCGGCCAGCCGCGCTAGAGGACTATCGGCAAGGCTGCGAGCCAGTAGACACGGGCCTCTTCAGTCTGCCAATGCTGGCGGCCGCACGGGGCATGGTTCGCAGCCATGCCATGCCTGAGAGCGCCTATCCATGGGGCTTTCAGCCTGTCCATCGAGCTGGACCGTCTGCCATCGTGTCACATCCCGCGACCGAGCGTGGCGGCCGCGATGGTCAGCAATCCGAGCGCCAGGTTCAGCCCCACCAGCTTGCGGATCTGCCCGAGCGCGGCACCGCCGGCCGGCCAGTCCTCCGCATCGCAGGCGCGGCAGAGCCTGCGATAGGGCACGAAGTACACGAGGGCGAAGATCAGCATCATCAGCAAGCCGAGCAGGAACATGATGTGCCAGTTGAGCGGCGCCGACTTGAAGCCGACCTGCAGCATCATCGCGAGCCCGCTCGCCAGGATCAGTGCGACCGCAACCCACACCCAGTTGAAGAACAGTCCGAACACCCCACGCCACAAGGGCAGCCGCTGCGGCGACTGCAGCAGGGTGGCCGCCACCGGGCGCAGACAGGCGTAGGCGAAGAACATTCCGCCGACCCAGACGACGACGCTCGAAACATGCACCAGCAGCAGCAAGGGTGTCAGGTCCATTTCAGTTCCAGTCGATTTCGTGTTGCCTGGGGATTTGCGGCTCGCATCGCGCCAGCAGCAGACGCACCGGCCCGAAGCTGCGGCGATAGATCGCGATCACGCCGTGCGCCCTGAGCGCCGCAAGATGCGCCACCGTCGGATAGCCCTTGTGCCGCGCCAGCCCGTACTGCGGATGGCGGGCGTCCAGTTCGCGCATCAGCGCATCGCGCGCGGTCTTGGCCAGGATCGAGGCGGCGGAGATTTCCGCCACCGTCGCATCACCCTTGACGATCGCCTGCACGGCGCAGCGCAGGCGTGGCGTGTGAAGGCCATCCACCAGCACCCGCGACGGTGCGAACGCCAGTCCCTCGACCGCGCGCTGCATCGCCAGCAGCGTCGCCTGCAGGATGTTCATGGCATCGATTTCCTCGACGCTGGCCTGCGCCACGCACCAGGCCGCGGCGCGGGTACGGATCGCTTCGGCAAGCCGCAGGCGCGCGCCCTCGGCGAGCTTCTTCGAATCGTCGAGGCCATCGATCGGCCGCGCCGGATCGAGCACCACCGCGGCGGCGAACACCGGCCCGCACAGGGGACCGCGCCCGGCTTCGTCGACCCCGCAGATCATGCCGCCGCACCCGCGGTGGCGGCATGATCGGGGCGCGCCGCAGCGCCGCCCAGTAGCGGCAGAATGGCCTGCGCGGCGCGCTCGGCGGTGTTCTGCCGCAATTCGTGGTGCATGTCGGTAAACAGGCGGGTGAGCCGGGCGCAGGTTTCCTTGTCGCAGACCAGGTTGCCGAGCGCCTGCGCCAGATTGTCGGCTGTCGCATCTTCCTGCAGGAATTCGGGCACCACGAAGCGGCCGGCGAGGATGTTCGGCAATCCGACATAGGGCAGGTAGCCCATGCGCCGCATCAGGAAGGCGGTGGCCGGCGCGACCTTGTAGGCGATGACCATCGGCCGCTTGAGCAGCGCGGCTTCCAGCGTCGCGGTGCCGCTGGCCACCAGCACGGCGTCGGCGGCGGCCATGGCATCCTGGGCGTGGCCGAACAGGATGCGCATCGGCAATTCATCGGCACCGGCAGCTTGGCGCATCTGCTCGAAAATCTGACGCGTCTCGCGCGAAATCAGCGGCACCAGAAACAGTACATCGTCGAAGCGCGCGGCCAACTGCTTCGCCGTCTCGATGAAAGTCGAGTCGAGCCGTGCGACCTCCGAGCGGCGGCTGCCGGGAAGCAGGGCGAAGACCAGCTTGTCCGGCGGCACTTCGAGCTTTTCGCGGGCGCCGTCGCGGTCCACCTCGAGCGGCAACTGGTCAGCCAGTGGATGGCCGACATAGCTCACCGGAATGCCGCGCTCGCGATACAGCGCCGGCTCGAACGGGAACAGGGCGAGCATCTGGCTGACCGACTTGCCGATGGTCTTGATGCGCCCGCCACGCCATGCCCAGATCGACGGGCTCACGTAATGCACGGTAGGAATGCCGGCGCGCTTGAGCCTGGCCTCGAGGCCGAGATTGAAGTCGGGGGCATCGATGCCGATGAACACATCCGGCCGCTCGGCAATCAATCGCCGGGCGAGCCGTCTGCGGATGCCGGACAGCTCGCGGTAATGTCGCAGCACCTCGAACAGCCCATTGACCGCGAGTCTCTCGCTCGGCCACAGCACATCGAAACCGGCGGCCTGCATCTTCGGGCCACCGATGCCGTAGAACTGCGCCTGCGGTAGGTATCGGCGCAAGGCCTCGATCAGATGGCTGGCAAGCTGATCGCCCGAGGCCTCGCCGGCGACCATCGCGATGCGCATGTCCGGAATCCTCAGAGGTTGTGAATAAATCTACTGCGCGGGCGGTCTGCGTCGTTGCTCACTCGCTCACTCCTCGCCTATCTACAGATATGTCTCGTCGTTCGATCGCTCGCGCCTAGCAGCCCATCCCGCTCGCTACGATTTCTTCACAACCTCTCACCGAATGACGCCGCGGCCCGATTCGGCGAGAAACGCGACCAGTGGTGCGAGTTTCGGGGTCGCCTCCGCTGCCTCGGCAATCTGCGTGCGAGCGTCATCAAACGACAGGCCGTTGCGGTAGAGCACCTTGTAGGCGCGCTTTATGGCCGCGATCGCCTCGGCGGAGTAGCCGCGGCGCTTGAGGCCTTCGGCGTTGATCGAACGCGGCGCCGCCGGGTTGCCGGCGCAGATCACGAACGGCGGCAGATCCTGCAGCAGCACGGTGCCGACGCCGCAAAAGCTGTGCGCACCCACCCGGCAGAACTGATGCACGCCGGTGAATCCGCCGAGTATCGCCCAGTCGCCGATGTCAACGTGGCCGGCGAGCGTGGCATGGTTGGCGAACACCGTGTGGTCGCCAACCCGGCAGTCGTGCGCCACATGGACATAGGCCATGATCCAGTTGTCGTTGCCGACGCGGGTGACCCCGGTGTCCTGGGCGGTGCCGGTGTTGAAGGTGCAGTACTCGCGTATGGTATTGCGATCGCCGATCTCGAGGCGGGTGGCTTCTTCCTCGTACTTCTTGTCCTGCGGCTCCTCGCCGATCGAGCAGAAGTGAAAGATGCGATTCTCGCGCCCGATCAGCGTGCTGCCGGTGATCACGCAGTGGTGGCCGATCGAGGTGCCCGCGCCGATTTCGACCTGCTCGTCGATGATCGAAAAGGCGCCGATGCTCACCCCGGCGCCGATGCGTGCTGCCCGATGAACGATCGCCGTCGGATGAATGCCGCTTGCCAGACCCATCGTGACTACTTCACCGGGCGATAGGCGCAGAGCAGTTCCGCCTCCGCAACGATCAGTCCGTTGACCCGCGCCACACCGGAAAACTTCGCGACCCCGCGGACCGAACGACCAGCGGCGATTTCGTACTGGATCTGATCGCCCGGCACCACCGGGCGCTTGAAGCGCGCCGAAT
Organism: uncultured Sphingobacteriales bacterium; assembly: GCA_963823365.1. Lineage (GTDB taxonomy): Bacteria > Bacteroidota > Bacteroidia > Chitinophagales > Chitinophagaceae > Pollutibacter. The sequence goes on along the minus strand of CAWGLH010000011.1, from coordinate 483,241 downwards.
CGATGCCGGCAAAGTAATAGATCGACTTGTTGTCGGGCCGTACGTCGAGGGTCTTGAACGTGAGGATCGCCGCCGCCTGCGCCATTCCCTCGACGACCAGCACGCCGGGCATGACCTGATAGTGCGGGAAGTGACCGGTGAAGAATTCCTCGTTCACCGACACGTTCTTCAGGGCGAGGATGCGCGACGGCGGCTCGCACTCGAGTACGCGGTCGATCATCAGGAAAGGGTAACGATGCGGCAGATACTCCTTGATCTGCGCGATGTCCATGACGGTCGATTCCTTCAAGTCCGCTTCTCCAGTTCAGCCAGGCGCTTCTCCAGCGCCCGGATTTTCTCGTCCTGCGCATCGAGGTGGCGCAGATGAGAGAAATTTTTCAGCCAGTCGTCGTGCTTCAGCGAATGCACCGCGCTGGTGTAGACGCCTGGCTCGCTCACCGACCGGGGCATGAAAGTGGTGCCCGATACCGTCACGTCGTCGGCGATCGTGATGTGGCCGTTGATCATCGCCGCACCGCCTATCATGCAGCGCCTGCCGATCTGCGCGCTGCCTGCGATGCCGGTACAGCCGGCGATCACGGTGTGCGCGCCGATGCGGCAGTTGTGCGCGATCTGCACCAGGTTGTCGATCTTCACGTCGTCCTCGACCACGGTGTCGTCGAGCGCACCGCGATCGATCGTGGTGTTGGCGCCAATTTCCACATCGTCGCCCAGCATCACCCGGCCGATCTGCGGGATCTTCACCCACGAGCCGTCGCGCTCGCGGGCAAAGCCGAAACCATCGGCGCCGATCACACAGCCCGAGTGCAGGATGGCCCGCCTGCCGATCACGCAGTCGGCGTAGATCGTGACATTGGCATGGAGTCGCGATCGCTCGCCGATGACCACGCCGGCACCGATCATGCAGCCCGGGCCGATTACCACCTCCTCGCCGAGGCAGACGTCCATGCCCACCCACGCCAGCGCGCCGACGCTCGCGCTTTTCGGCAGCTCGCATTCGACCGCCGCGGTCGGATGCACACCCGGCCGGGCCGCTGCCGGCGGGTTGAACAACTGGGCAACCCGGGCGAAATAGCTGTACGGGTTGTCGGCGAGAATGCGCGGACCGGCATGGCGGTCCGCCGCCTTCGGCGACAGGATCACCGCCCCGGCGCGGGTACTCGACAGTTGCGTCGCATAGCGCGGGTTGGCAAGAAACGATATCTGCCGAGGGCCGGCCTGCTCGAGCGTGCCGACCTGCGCCACGCGAATTGCCCCGTCGCCGCGAACCTCGCCACCCAGCCGTTCAACGATCTCGGCGAGCGTAAGCGAGAACGCCTGCGCAGGCTCGGCCATCTGCCGGCTACTTCTTGAGATTGGCGGGGGCGGCCGGTGCTGCGGCGGCCGGAACATCGACGCCGTCGTTGAGCGACTTCAGCACCTTGTCGGTGATATCGATGCGTGGATTGGCGTACACCGCTTCCTGGAAAATGATGTCGAACTTGTCGGCCTCAGCGATCGCCTTGATCGCCTTGTTGGCCCGTTCGAGCACCGTCGACAGTTCCTCGTTGCGGCGCTGGTTGAGATCCTCGCGGAATTCACGCTGCCGGCGTTGAAACTCGCGACTGAGATCGGCAAGTTCGCGATCCTTGTTGCGGCGATCGTTTTCCGACATGGTGACGGCGTTCTTTTCCACCGACTCCTGCATCGACTGGATCTGCTTGGCCATCTTCTGCAGTTCCTGGTCGCGTTTCTCGAATTCCTTCTCGATCTTCTTGAGCGCTTTCACGGCAGGTGCGGAATCGCGAAAGACGCGTTCGGTGTTCACGAAACCGATCTTGTTCTCGGCCGCCGCCAGCGTGGCAAAGCCAGTCAGCATGGCCCCGGCGATTACGGATGCAAGCAGTTTCTTCACGTAAATTCTCCGATCTGCTTAGAAGGACGTACCCAGCTGGAACTGGAAGCGCTGAATGCGATCTTCGGGTTTTCTCTTGAATGGCTGGCCGATGCTGAACTTCAGCGGGCCGAGCGGCGAAGTCCAGGCGACCGACAGACCGGTCGAGTAGCGCATGTCGCCGAAACTGAGCTTCTGTCCCTTCTCCCAGACCTGGCCCGCATCGACGAACCAGCCCAGTCGCAGCGAGCGGTCGTTTCCGGAACCCGGGAACGGGAACAGAAACTCGAGACTGCCGATGGCCCGGCGGTTGCCGCCGAGCGACTCCTCGGTCACCGTGTCGCGCGGACCGATGGAACTCGATTCGTAACCACGAACCGACCCGATGCCGCCGGCGAAGAAGTTCTTGTAAAACGGCAACTCGCGCCCTCCGTAACCGTTGCCGATCCCCACCTCGGTATTGAGCGCCAGGACGTAGCTGCGCGTCAGCGGGAAGAACCGCTGGTACTGATAGTTCGCCTTGTAGTAGCGCAGGTTGCCGCCAGGCAGCGACAGTTCGGCCGAGGCGCGGTGAAAGCTGCCGCGGGTCGGATAGAGGAAGCTGTCGCGCCCGTCGGTCGCCCACCCCAGGGTCAACAGCAGCGTGCTGTTGCGATTGCCGAATTTCTCGACGAAGTCCTTGTAGCGCTGCGGACTGTCGTCGAAGGTTTCGATTGTCGTCCGGTCGTAAGACAGGCCGAAGTAGATCGAGTCGTCCTCGCCGATCGGAAAACCGTAGCGGACGCCACCGCCGAGCGACTTGGATTTGTACTGACCAATCGACAGCGAGGTCGGATCGACGTTGCGCTGGTAGACGTCGAACCCGCGCGAAATCCCGTCGAACCGTGTAATAGGGGTTCGTAAATGACAAACCGATGTTGCGGTTGATCTTGCCGGTGTTGGCCTGCAGGGAAAGCGCGTTGCCGCTGCCGAAAAGGTTGTTCTGGGAGATGGAGCCCGACAGGACGAGCTTTTCCGAGCTGGAGAAGCCGGCACCGAACAAAAGGCTGCCGGTCGGTTTTTCCTTTACCGTCAGATTGACGTCAACCTGGTCGGTGGTACTCGGAACGGCAGGTGTCTCGACGTTGACTTCCTCGAAGAATCCGAGCCGGTCGACGCGCTGGCGCGACTTGTTGATGCGCGAGCCGTCATACCAGGCACCTTCCATCTGCCGCGCCTCGCGCCGGATGACCTCGTCGCGGGTCCGCGTATTGCCTGTCACGTTGACTCTGCGCACATAGACCCGGCGACCTGGATCGACGAAGACGGTGAATGCGACCTCGCGCTTCTCCTTGTCGATCTCGGGCGAGGCGTTCACGTTCGCGAACGCATAACCGTCGTTGCCGAGGCGATCCGAGATGGCCTTGGTGGTCTCGGTGAGTCGCTCGCGGGAATAGACATCGCCCGGCTTGATCGTCACCAGCTTGCGCAATTCGTCTTCCGGCAGAAGCAGATCGCCGGCCAGCTTGACGCTGGATACCGTGTAACGCTCACCCTCGACGAGATTGATCGTGATGTAGATGTCACGCTTGTCGGGCGAGATCTGAACCTGGGTCGATTCGACGTTGAACTCGAGGTAGCCCTGATTCAGGTACCAGGAGCGCAGCGTCTCGAGATCGCCCTGGAGCTTCTGCCGCGAATACTGGTCGTTCTTCGTGTACCAGGTGAGCCACCCCGGCGTGGTCAGCGTGAACAGATTGAGCAGATCCTTTTCCTTCAGAGCCTTCACCCCGATCAGGTTGATCTGACGTATCTTGGCAACTTCCCCTTCATCGACGGCGAAGCTGATCGCGACCCGGTTGCGCTCGAGCGGTGTTACCGTGGTCTTGACTTCGACCGCATAGCGTCCGCGCGACAGATACTGGCGCTTCAGCTCCTGTTCGGCCTTTTCCAGCAACGCGCGGTCGAAGATGCGGGATTCGGCAAGTCCGACTTCACGCAGGCCCTTCTTCAGCTGGTCCTTGTCGAATTCCTTGATGCCGGTGAACTCGATGGTCGAAATCGCCGGACGCTCATCGACCACCACCACCAGAATGCCGCTCTCGACCTCTATGCGGACGTCCTTGAAGAAGCCGGTCGCGAACAGCGCGCGAATGGCTTGCGCGGCCTTGTCCTCGTCGAAGGTTTCGCCAACCTTTACCGGCAGGTAACTGAAGACGGTTCCCGCTTCGGTGCGCTGGATGCCTTCTACCCGAATGTCCTTGACGACGAAGGGCTCGAAGGCGAGTGCGCCGGTTGACGCGAGCATGGCTGCGAGCAGCCCGGAAATCAGCTTCTTCTTCATACGGCGAGTCGAGAAATCAGCCCGAAAGGAGGCGGTTTATGTCGTTGTAGAAGGCGAAGGCCATCAGCATGACGAGCAGCGCAAGACCGATCTGCTGCCCGATTTCCATGGCCTTTTCGGAGACGGGACCACCCTTGATTATTTCGACGATATAGTACATCAAATGCCCCCCATCGAGAATCGGGATGGGCAGCAGGTTGAGTACGCCAAGACTGATCGAGATCAGCGCGAGAAACTTCAGGTAGTAGGTGAGGCCGAGGCGGGCAGACTGACCTGCATAATCGGCGATCGTCACCGGCCCCGAAAGATTCTTCCAGGATACGTCGCCCGTCAGCATGCGGCCGAGGATGCTGAGGCTGAAAGTCGAGGTTTCCCAGGTCGTATGGACGGCCTTGGACAAGGCATCGATCGGCGAATAGCTGACTGTCGTCATGAGCCAACTGCGATCGAAATCGGTCTCCTGCGGACCAATGCCGATGCGCCCGAAACGCCGGCCGTTCTCCTCGACTTCCGTCGGCGTCAGGCGGACGGATCTCGTTTCGTCGGCGCGGCGAAACTCGATTTCGATCTCCCTGTCGGCAGCAGCGCGTATCGCCGTCACCACATCCATCCAGTGCTCGATCGGCTTGCCATCGACGACGGTGAGGCGGTCTCCGACCACCAGCCCGGCACGCTCGGCGACGCCGTCGGCACTGAGCTTGCCGATGATCGCGGGCAGATCCGGACGGAACAGGCGCAGACCGAGTTGCGAGAGCAGATCACCTTCCAGGTTCTCGGTCGAAACGTCCGACAGGTCGAGCGATCGCTCCGACAATTCGTTGCGCGCGTTGACCACTTCAATCTTCACCGGCGCCTTGTCCAGCGCGTGCTGCAGCAACTGCCAGCGCAGTTCCTGCCAGGTTTCGGTCTTCTGACCGGCGACGGCGGTGACCAGCTCGCCATCGGCAAAACCCGCGCGCTCGGCCACCGATTGCGCAACCGGCTTGCCGAGCAGCGGTCGCAACTCCTGGGTACCGTAGCTGTACAAACCCCAGTAAAGCGCGATCGCCAGCAAGAAATTCGCTACCGGGCCAGCCAGCACGATTGCGAAGCGCTTGCCGACCCGCTGGCGATTGAATGCACGATGCAGCTCATGAGGCTCGACCGGCGCTTCGCGCTCATCGAGCATCTTCACGTAGCCACCGAGCGGAAACGCAGCCAGCGTCCATTCGGTATTGTCCGGCCCGCGTCGAACGCGTGATCAGAGCCTTGCCGAATCCGACCGAGAAGCGCAGCACCTTGACGCCGCACCAGCGGGCGATCAGATAGTGACCGTACTCGTGCACCACGATCAGGATGCCGAGCGCGAATACGAACGCTGCCACCGTCGAAACCATGTTCAAACCATTTCCTCCATCCAGCGCGATATCAGCGAACGCGAGACCGACCTCGCCCGGGCATCCGCTTCGAGCACATCGCCGAGCGTCCGCGCTGCCGTGCTCGCGATGGTGTCCAGGGATGCCGAAATCACGTCGGCTATTCGGGTGAAGCCCAGCCGCCGATCGAGAAACGCCGACACGGCTTCCTCGTTGGCGGCATTCAACACCGTGGACGCCGTGCCGCCCGCTCGCAATGCGCGATAGGCGAGCTCCAGGCAGGGAAAACGCAAGGAATCGGGCCGCTCGAAGCTCAACTGCGCAACCTCGAACAGATCCAACGAACGCACCCCTGCATCGAGACGCTCCGGCCACGCCAGCGCATGAGCGATCGGTGTTCGCATGTCCGGATTGCCAAGTTGCGCCAGCACCGATCCGTCAACGTACGTCAACCAATGAATGAATGACGCTCTGCGGGTGGATCACCACCTCGACCTGTTCTGCCGCCACGTTGAACAGCCAATGCGCCTCGATCACTTCGAGGCCCTTGTTCATCATGGTGGCGGAGTCAACCGAGATCTTTCGCCCCATCACCCAGTTCGGATGGGCACAGGCCTGCTCCGGCGTGACGTGGGCGAGCGCCCCGAGTGGCATCTGGCGAAACGGACCACCCGATGCCGTCAGGATGATCCGGCGGACACCCGATCGCGCGATGTCACCCGAATAGCCGTGCGGCAGCGACTGGAACACGGCATTGTGCTCGCTGTCGATCGGCAGCAGCAAGGCCCCGCCTCGGCGCACCTCTGCCATGAACAGCTCGCCGGCCATCACCAGCGCCTCCTTGTTGGCAAGCAGCAGGCGCTTGCCGGCGGCGGCGGCAGCGAGTGTCGGTTGCAGACCGGCCGCCCCGACGATCGCGGCCATGACGCAATCGACCTCCGCGTGATTCGCTATGTCGATCAGTGCCTGCGGCCCGCTCAGAACTTCGGTTGCGCAGCCGGCCGCCCGCAGATCCGCCCGCAAGCGGGTGGCGCCCGCGGCGTCGGCCGTCACGGCGATCCGGGGCGCGAACCGGATACACAGTTCGAGCAGACGATCGAGCTGGCGATGGCCGGACATCGCAAATACTTCGAAGCGATCTCGATGACGGGCAACCACGTCGAGCGTGCTCATTCCGATCGACCCGGTGGCGCCGAGCACCGTGATCCGTTGGCGCTGGCGAGCCGCATTCATGATTTCGTCAGCATCAGTGCAAGCGACACCAGCGGCAGCGTGGACGTTAGGCTGTCGATCCGGTCGAGTATGCCGCCGTGTCCGGGAAGAATGTTTCCGCTGTCCTTGACACCCGCCTGGCGCTTCGCGAGCGATTCGAACAAATCCCCGACGATGCTTACCGCCGTGATCAGCACCAGTCCGGCGGCTAAGCCCAGAACACCCGAGACGCCGGACGGACTGGGCAGGCCGAGCTGGGGCCAACCATATGTCACGACAAAGCCGTAGAACGACCACGAACACAACCGCGCCCAACGCCCCCTCCCAGCTTTTGCCCGGGCTGATACCCGGCGCGAGCTTGCGGCGACCGATCGCCCGGCCGACGAAATACGCCGCAATGTCGGCAACCCAGACCACCGCCATCGCCGCGAGCAGAACGAGCGGATCGACTGCGCGCAAGTGCACCAGCGCGAGCCCGGCCGGGATCACCACCAGCCACCCGACGACCACCCCGACAACACCGGCACGCAATGGCCACTTGCCCGACAGCCACAGCGGTGCCACTGCAAGCCAGAAGCCGGCGCCGATGCCGAACACAAAGAGCAGCACTTGAGGGGAGGCCTCGGCGGATGTCCCGGTAAGGCCGCCGGCCAGGCAGGCGGCGAGAAAAACAACTACGCTCACGGCACAATAGATGATTCGGGCGACACCGAGCAGCCCGATCAGGCCACCCCACTCGACAGTCGCAACCACGACCAGCACGCCGACAAACAATAGCCAGGCGTTCTGCGGCAGCAGAAAGATCGCGGACAGAAGGGCACTGACCAGAACGAGCGCGGTAGCGACCCGCTGCCTAAGCATTTTGCGAGTTGGACCCGACGGAAGCCGCTTCGGATTGCGAACCGGCGGCGAGCTGTTCGCTGGTGCGCCCAAAACGCCGCTCGCGCCGACGATAGGATTCGATCGCCTGATCGAGCGCAGCGCCGTCGAATTCCGGCCACAGCAGTTCGGTGAAGTACAACTCGGTATAGGCGAGCTGCCATAGCAGGAAATTGCTGATGCGTTGCTCTCCGCCGGTACGTATGAACAGGTCCGGCTCCGGCGCGAAGTTCATGGCCAGATAGGGCGCAAGGTCGTCTTCGGCGAAGCCGCCGATCTTTTCCGGATTCTCCGCAATCATGCGCTGCAGGGCCTGCAGGATGTCCCAGCGTCCGCCGTAATTGGCTGCGACAGTCAGGGTCAGTCGGTCGTTGCCGGCGGTCATCGATTCGGCGCGATTTATCAGGTCAACCAAACCGGGATCGAATCGGGAGAGTTCGCCGATGACACGGAAGCGAATGCCGTTCTCGTGCAGTTTGGCCACCTCTTCCTCGAGCGCGCGGACGAACAACTGCATGAGAAACGAGACTTCGTCCTGGGGGCGACGCCAGTTTTCGGAACTGAATGCGAATAGGGTCAGATAGCGCACGCCGCGCTCGATGCATGCGCGAATCGTCGCCCGCACGGCGTCAACCCCGCGCTTGTGTCCCGCCACGCGTGGCAACAGCCGCTTGCGCGCCCAGCGCCCATTGCCATCCATGATGATGGCGATATGGCGCGGGACCGTCGCACTGTCCAGCACCTCTCGCGTGGAACTGGCAAACCGCCTTTCAGACATGGCATGAACCTCGTCGGCGGTCTGCAAAGGGAGAAGCGGATCTCAAATTCCGTCGGTCGTTCACCGCTTCAGACTTGCAGTAGCTCGGCTTCCTTGGTAGCCAGCATCTTGTCGATATCGGCCACGTAGTGATCGGTCAGCTTCTGCACGTCGTCCTCGGCGCGGCGTTCGTCGTCCTCGGAGATCGTCTTGGCCTTGACCGCGTCCTTGAGTGCGCCATTGGCATCACGCCTCAGATTGCGCACGGCGACCTTGGCGCTTTCGCCTTCGTGGCGGACCACCTTGATCAATTCCTTGCGCCGCTCCTCGGTCAGGGCCGGCATCGGTACCCGGACGACCTCGCCGCTGGTCGCGGTCCTCGACCCGGAAGTATTGCAGGCCATGATGCCCTATTTCACGGAGAAGTTCGGAAATCCTTCTTCCATTTATTCTTATGGCAGGGAGAGCAGGCTCGCTGTTGAAATGGCAAGGAAAACCGTAGCAAAAATCCTGGGCGCCAATCCGGCTGAAATATTTTTTACCAGCGGAGGAACCGAAAGCAGCAATACCGCCATTTTTTCCGCTGTGCGCGATCTTGGCTGTACCCAGATCATCACCTCTCCAATAGAGCATCATGCCGTATTGCATACTGTAGAATACCTGAAAGGCAGGGGAGAAGCGGGATTGCGTTATGTGAAATTGCTGCCCGACGGACATATAGACCTCGAAAACCTGGAACAATTACTGCAGGAGAACAAAGAGAAAGCACTGGTGACCCTGATGCATGCAAATAATGAAATCGGCAATATGCTGGATATCCATGCTGTGGGAGAAATCTGCAAAAAATACAATACAGTTTTTCATTCCGATACCGTGCAGACCGTAGGACATTTCCCTTTTAACCTGAGAAATACCCATGTGCATTTTATAACCGGGGCCGGACATAAATTCCACGGGCCGAAAGGCGTGGGCATTTTATATATCAACGAGAACATCAAGATACATCCGTTTATACATGGCGGCGGACAGGAACGCAACATGCGCGCGGGAACGGAAAATCTTTATGGCATTGTCGGATTTGCCAAAGCGCTGGAACTCGCCACGGCCAATCATGAAAAAGACAGTGAATATATCAGGGGTATAAAGATTTATATGATGGAAAAGCTGAAGGAAAATTTTCCCGGTGTTGTTTTCCATGGCGATCCTTTAGGCAGGAGTTTATATACGGTGCTGAATGCGGGTTTCGATAAAACAGAAAAATCGGAAATGCTGCTATTCAATCTCGACATTAATAATATCTGTGCTTCAGGCGGAAGCGCCTGCAGCAGCGGAACAGAAATCGGTTCGCACGTAATACATGCCATTTATGGCGATACTAATAAAATGGCTGTCCGCTTTTCTTTCTCCAGGTTCAATACAAAGGAAGAGGTCGACAGCGTTGTTGCTAAATTGAAGGAGGTGATGTAAAATTGCGGATTGCAGATTACAAATTACGGATTCTTCTTTGCGTCTTACTTTTCCCTGTGTCTTTTGCCCTCCCCGCGTCTTATTCCTAACTAAAGCTTAACTTCCTGATCAATTCCACTGGCAATGCCGGCAATTTTCTTCTTTCAATCAGGTAGGTTGATAAGCCCGCAATATCCCTGAAAATGTAATGACTCCCGGCTGCGCCTTCCAGGTATCCGGATCCCGATGTATTTCCTGTTCCCACACGCATGCCGATCATCCTCCTCACCATGCGGAAATGCGCATGGCGCCAGGCTGCCAGGGCATTATCAATCTCCACCAGTGAATCCAGGATCTGAAAAGAATTCTGGAAGACCGGGAAATCCCTGTAGAGCATAATAAATAATGCCGACCTCATGGCTGCTGCAGAAAGATTGCTCCGCAACATCGAAAGCCGTTCTGCATGTTGTTCATTTTCCCCGGGCAATGCTTCCATAAACACAAAATCGAAATCATCAATCTTGCCGGCTTCTCTTTCGGTTAGCCCGGACCGGTAGATTTCACGGTAGGCCGACCAGAACGGATGATGGTTGGCCGGCCCTTGTTGCGGGTAGGATGGCCAGTAATCCATTTCAAAGAAAGGCATCCGCTCCAGCCAGTTATTGATCAGTTTAATAAGTGATTCTTTTTTCTCAACAGTATTAATCTGGTTAAGATCCGTTTCATTAAACCCTCCCTGGTTTGCCCTTTTATAATAATCGCTCTGGTGCCTTTTCTGCATTTCCAATCCCAGTGTGGCTTCGATGAGCCTGAACTGAACGCTTTGAAAACCGGAAGCCGGCGTCAGCAGGTTCCTGAACTCCAGGAAATCGAGCGGGGTCATGGTATCCAGGACGGTCACCTGCTGGTTAAGCAATTCCATGATCTTTTGCACCCTGCGGAGACGATGCAGCACCAGGTTCATGTCTTCTGAATTATCATTGATCTTTTCCTTACGGAAAACAGAAAGAATATAATCTAGTTCAAACAGTATTTGTTTGAACCATATTTCGAAGGCCTGGTGGATCATGATGAAGAGCATTTCGTCATGAGCCCTTGGCTGGCCGGGTTCAAAACTTTTTGGATGCTGGCTGTCCAGAATTTTATCGAGGTGGAGGTAGTCGGAATAGTATAATGATTTTTCCATGGCAAGGCATTCGCCGCAAGTTAGCTATAAAAATTTCTTCAATTATGGTATCTTGTAGCACACTTAATTAACTGTATGGCGAGCTTAAACCGTAACCGGGTGCAATCCCTCGATATCTTGCGCGGAACGGTAATGGTGATCATGGCGCTGGACCATGTAAGGGATTTTTTCTATAACCCGACTGGCAATTTGCAGTCGGCCGGATTAAACCCCACCGATATGGCAACAACTTTCCCGGTATTATTTTTTACCCGGTGGATCACCCATTTCTGTGCACCCATTTTTGTATTCCTGGCAGGGACTTCTGCTTTCCTGATGAGCCAGCGTAAAACACAAAAAGAAGTATCGGCATTTCTTTTTAAGCGCGGATTATGGCTGATTGCCGTAGAAGTATTGGTGGTAACCCTGGGCATTAGTTTCAACCCATCTATATAACCTCCTTTTTTTGCAGGTGATCTGGGCCATCGGATGCAGTATGATTATCCTAAGTGCATTGGTGTACCTGCCATATCGTGCTATTTTGGTTACCGGGTTGTCGATAGTCTTCCTGCATAATATCTTAAACTTTGTCACGATCCCTAAAAATTTTATTACTGATGCATTATATACGGGATTCTTTTCCATTTACCCCTATGCACCTAACAGGGTCATTGTTATTTTATATTCGATAGTGCCATGGTCGGGAATCATGATGCTGGGCTATTGCTTCGGCAAGCTGTATTTGCCGGGTGCCGATGTTATTGAAAGAAAGAAGAAACTCCTCTATTTGGGGCTCGGGTTAATTGGATTGTTTGTGGTACTCAGGCTGGTCAATGTTTATGGGGATCCGGTAAAATGGGAGGTTCAGTCGCGCGGACCCGTATATACTTTTTTATCTTTCCTGAATGTCAATAAATATCCTCCCTCATTATTGTATTTCTGTGTAACCATTGGTGGCGGTATGTTGGCACTCAGGATGCTGGAAGGAATGAGCAATGGTTTTACCCGCGCCATGAATGTATTCGGCAGGGTTCCTTTCTTTTATTATGTGATTCATTTTTACCTGATACATAGTTTACTGGTGGTATTATTTTTTGCTAAGGGCTATACCGTGAAGGATATCGTGAACCCGAATTCTCCATTCCTCTTTACGCCAAATGGCCTGGGGCTTTCGTTGGCGGGAGTTTACGGAGTATGGGCATTGGTCATTATCATCATGTATCCTTTGTGTAAAAGGTATAATGCGTATAAATCAACCCATCACCAGTGGTGGCTGAGTTACGTTTAAAAACATAATTGCTTTGGCAATTATTTTTTAAACGATTGCGGATTGCGATTACGGATTGCGGATTGAGAATTCATCAAAAAGTAAATGGTCTTATGAAAAAAAATCTTTGTGTCACTGCGTCCTCTTTGCGTCTTTTTTTACTCAGCGGCTTTGTATTCACACGCCTCTTTGTTCTACTTGGCATCTTTGTATTAAATAGCGTCTTTGTCTTCTCCCAGGATTCCACCTATGCCGAACGCCTGGGTTTTCCCAGGGGTGCGAAAGTGGTGGTCATGCATATTGATGATGTGGGCATGAGTTACGATTGTAATGCAGGAACCATCGATGTGCTTACCAGTGGTGTGGCAAAAAGTTGCAGTATCATGATGACCTGCCCATGGGTACCGGGATTTTTTCACTATCTCAAAGATCATCCTGATACGGATGCCGGTCTACATCTCACGCTTACCAGTGAATGGAAAGATTATCGCTGGGGCCCATTGAGCGGAAAGCCCGCAGTGCCCGGATTGGTTGACCCGGAAGGAGTGATGTGGTCCAATGTTGCCGATGTGGTGAAGCATGCCTCCGCCGATGAAGTGGAAACGGAAATCAGGGCCCAGGTGGAAAGGTCCCTTCAAATGGGATTCAGGCCCACCCACCTGGATTCACATATGGGCACTTTATTTGCCACGCCGGCCTTTATCGAACGCTACATTAAGATAGGCATGGAATATAAAATTCCGATCATGTTTCCGGGCGGACATAATACCCTTGCCGCCGAGCAGGTCAAAGGCACCGGCGTTAACCTCGAACAGACGAGGGTGGTGGGTAAAATGCTTTGGAATGCAGGGTTACCCGTTATCGATGACCTTCACAATACCAGTTACGCACCCCATCTTCCTTCAGGCGTTAAACCCACCAGTGAAAACCTGAAAAAATATAAAACCGAATTTTATATCAATGCATTAAAGGAAGTAAAGCCCGGTATCACTTATATGATCATGCACTGTATAAAGCCAACGGAAGTCTTTCCTTATATTTCTGATTCAGGCCCGGTGCGTGAAGGGGACTATCTCGCGATGATGAACCCTGAACTGAAAAAATATGTGGAGAAAGAAGGAATCATTATAACTACCATGAGGGAACTGATGGCAAGAAGACAAAGGTTGAAATAGACTGGAGACGAGATGCTGAAGACGGGTGACTAGAGACCGGAGGATAAATACAAAATATATTTATTGGCGGATTATGGAAATCGGAATTTATACATTCGGGGAAATGACGGTTGATCCCTCTACCGGGATCCGGATCAGTGCAAGGGAACGTATCCGCAACCTGATGGAAGAGATTGAACTGGCCGACCAGGTGGGGCTTGACATATTTGCCATTGGCGAACACCATCGCCCTGATTTTGCCATATCATCCCCGCAGATCATCCTGGCCGCAGCAGCTGAACGCACCACCAATATTCGATTATCCAGTGCCGTTACTGTATTGAGTTCCGATGACCCGGTCCGCGTTTTCCAGGATTTCGCCACAGTGGATCTGTTATCAAATGGCCGAGCTGAAATCATGGCAGGAAGGGGATCATTCATTGAATCGTTTCCGCTTTTCGGCTATGACCTGGAGGATTATGATGAACTTTTCGAAGAGAAACTGCAATTGCTGGTCAGGCTTAATGAAAGTGAACAGGTAAGCTGGAAAGGGAAATTCAGGCCTTCCATACCTAACCGTGGCGTATACCCGAGGCCATTCCAGGAAAAGCTCCCGATATGGGTTGCCATTGGCGGGACGCCGGAATCGGTAGTACGGGCTGCGACCTTAAAACTGCCAATGCTATTAGCAATAATAGGCGGACTTCCTGAACGCTTTGTCCCCCTGACTGACCTGTACCGGGATGCTGCCAAAGAAGCCGGTCATAATCCGGATGAACTTTCAGTAGGCATCGGATCGCACGGATTTATTGCGGATGATTCAAAACAGGCCGCGGATGATTTTTATCCTCCATTTGCCGATGTGATGTCAAGGATCGGACGGGAACGCGGTTGGCCACCCATGAACAGGGCACAATATGATATGATGTGCACACCTAATGGCGCATTATTTGTTGGAAGCCCTCAACAGGTGATTGATAAAATCCTGTATCAGCATGAATTATTCGGGCATTCCAGGTTCCTGTTACAAATGAGCGTTGGCACCATGCCGCATAAAAAACTGATGCATGCCATCGAATTATACGGAACCATTGTTGCGCCGGCGATCAGGGATGCATTGAAGTAGGATTTGAAGTATTGAATTATTTATACTGAGCTATAATCATCAACAAAATATTATTGAAACAGGAACTCGCACATATCGCCCTGGTGGTCCATGATTATGATGAAGCCATCAGTTACTACTGCAACAAACTGCACTTTACACTGGTGGAGGACACCATCCTGAGTGAAACAAAACGATGGGTGATGGTAAGGCCTCCAGGATCTACAGGTTGTTGCCTCCTGTTGGCAAAAGCAACAAATGAGGAACAGGCATCTCGGGTGGGTAATCAAACCGGTGGAAGGGTTTTTTTATTTTTGCATACCGATGATTTTGAGCGGGATTATGATAACCTGGTAAATCATGATATCAGGATTACCAGGCCGCCATCCCTGGAAGAATATGGGCAGGTGGCTGTATTTGAAGATCTTTATGGTAACTTATGGGATCTTATTCAGCCAAGAAAAGTTAATAAATAACAATTCCCCGGGGCTATAATAAAAACAGATGCGAATCATTAAAAATATCATGATGCCTGTCCTGTTATTGCTTGTATTAAGTTGCAACAAAAGTGAAGATAATACTCCTGCGCCGCCAACTGCTCCAGCCAATGCGCCGATTTCGGGCGAAGTGATATTATATGATGAAGCCACATTGGCGGTGGACAAGGGTGGGATGACGGTTTCATTAGACAGCACCTTCCCGCCATATAAATATGTTACCGGGACCGATGGGAAATTTGTCATTCCATTAGTCCCATTTGGAAACAGAACCCTGGTATATGAAAAGGCCGGGTATGGAACATTTAAATTATTTAATATCAATCACACCTATAATAATGGTGCAGGAACGATATTGACAACGATCCCATCATTGGGAAGAATTTCTTCCACAACAGTTACCGGCTTATCAGCCTCTGTAACTTCAGGTATTGTTACCATATCAGTCACCACAAACCCCGGAGGAAATAATGCAACACCCAGGTATATCCGGATTTTTCTCAATTCAAGAAGCGCAGTAAGTAATACAAATTTTCAGAAAGTCCTTGAGATCGCTGTTACCCAGGGTAATCCTTATGATAAGACCCTCACCAAGGCTGAACTCAATACCCTGGGATTTGCTTCCGGTTCCACGGTTTATGTAAGGGCGTATGGCGATTCATTCTACAGTAATAATTATGATGATCCCGTTGCCGGCCGGACTATTTTCCCTAACCTTAATCAAACTACCACTGCGGCTGCATCCTTTATTGTACCTTAAAGGCGTAAATATGCACCAGTAGCAATCACTTCTTATACATTGCAGCCTTGAAAAAAGCAGGGATCATTATTTTATGTATTCGTAAATGGTCAGCAGGTATTTGACTATTATACTTTTGGGTCCATTGTTCATCCAGGCCCAATCCTCAAGGCCAAATATCATTTATATTATGGCGGATGACCTTGGTTATGCCGACCTCAGTAGTTATGGCAGAAAGGATTTCCAGACACCCAACATTGATAAACTGGCTGCAGGCGGAATGAAATTCATGAATGCCTATTCCGCTGCGCCGGTCTGCACCCCCACAAGGACCGCCTTTATCACAGGAAGGTATCCTGCAAGAATTCCGGTTGGACTAAGGGAACCGCTGGACTGGACGAAGTCTGATAGTACTGTGGGCTTGACCCCTGAATTATCCTTCTATGGCCACTGCATTGCAGAAAGCCGGTTATGAGACCATGCTGGTAGGCAAATGGCATCTTGGATTTTCACCTGGGTTCAATCCCAACAGGAACGGTTTCGATTATTTTTTTGGTCACCATGGTGGTGGGGTGGATTATGTTTCACATAGTGCACCCAATGGAGCCATGGACCTGTATGAAAATGAAGTTCCCATTAAGCGTGAAGGATACCTGACAGATCTTTTTAAAGATAAAGCGATAGAATTGATCAGCAGAAAACATGAAAAGCCATTCTTTATGGCGCTGATGTTTAACGCACCTCACTGGCCCTGGCAGGGACCGGGGGATCCGCCATATCCGGATACCATGGGCTTTAAAAGAGGCGGCTCCCAGAAAACATATGCGGCCATGATGAAAAGCCTGGATGATGCAGTGGGCAGAATAATGCAGGTATTAACGGAACAGCATCTGGAAAAAAACACTTTAGTCATTTTTACCAGCGATAATGGAGGTGAAAAATATTCGGATATGGGACCTTACCAGGGGAGTAAAATGACATTGTGGGAAGGTGGCGTAAGGGTTCCCGCTATGATGTATTGGCCTGGTAAAATCAAGGCGGGTTCGGTAACTGAGCAGCCTGTGATCACGATGGACTGGACCGCTACCATACTGGCCCTTGCCGGAGCAACATTGCCGGGTAATGTAAAACCAGATGGTATAAACATGATGCCAACTGCCTTCGGAAATAAAACCATTCAAAGCCGGACTTTTTACTGGAGACTGTTTCAGCGGAATAACCATAAAGCCATGCGTGATGGTGACTGGAAATATTTCCAGGACGAAAAGGGGAATGAATATTTATTTAACCTTGCAAAGGATCCATCTGAAAAAAATAATGTAAAAGAACTTGAACCATCCTCCTTTTCCCTGTTGAAAAAGAAATATGCGGATTGGGAAAGCATCATGTTAACCCCTGTTCCCCTAAGTAAATAAAATATTGGTACGCATAATAAATATAAAATGAGATACAAATATTTCACAGCTGTATTAATGCTGGCCTGTGCACTTATTTTCCAGCATTGTAAACAGGCAGAAAAGCCTGCCCCGCCGGATATCAGCGCCTTCTTTGAAAAGTATTACGAAGAGCGTTTGTCATTTTATCCCATGGAAGCAACCATGTTTGGCAACTACAAGTACAATGATAAACTTTATGCCCAGTTTACGGATAGTTACCAGGCAAAGCTGAAAGACTTTTATGCGCGATACCTTGCCGAAGCAGAGAAAATTGACCGAAACAGCCTTATCTGAAAAGGAAAAAATCAATTATGATGATTTTCTCTGGCAAATGAAAATCAGCCTTGAAGGGTTTTCAATACCCGATGAACTATATTCCCTTTGAACAGTTGGGTGGTTTGCATTTGCAATTTGCCCAGGCCGGAAGCGGAACAGTGATTCAGCCATTTATAACGGTTAAGGATTATGATAACTGGTTACAGCGTATGATGGCATTTGGTCCGCTGATGGATAGCGCCATAGTATATTATAGAAAAGGGCTGGCGATTAAATATACCCTTCCGCAACCGCTGGTGAAAAAATTGATTACCCAGATGCAATCGATGGCCGCTAATGATGTAACTAAATCTGTTTTCTACCAGCCGGTCACCAATATGCCGAAAGATTTTCCGGAGACGGATAAAAATAGGCTCACAGAAGCGTATACCAAAACGATCAGTGAAACAATTCTTCCTGCATATAAAAAAATGGGAGAATTCCTGGAAAAGGAATACCTGCCGGGAGCCCGCACCAGTTCAGGGATATGGGACCTGCCGAACGGTGCAAAAATGTATGAGTACATGGTCAGGCTGAGTACTTCCACCAATGAAAGCCCGGATATTATTTACAATACCGGCCTGTCAGAAGTGAAAAGAATACGCCTGCAGATGGACAGTATCCAGAAACTGTTGGGTTATCCCGGAGACCTGGAAGCATTCTTTAAAAATCTCGAGACGGATATAAAATTCAGGCCATATCATTCTGCAGAAGAAATACTTGCTGATTTCGAAAAGATCCATGAACGTATGAAGCCGCAACTGGCAAAATTGTTCAATAACGTTCCCAAAACCCCATTTGAAATTCGCCAGATTGAAGCCTTCAGGGCAAAGAGCGCATCATCGGAATACATTCCCGGAACTGCTGATGGTAAAAGGCCGGGCATTTTTTATGTGCTGATTTTGGATCCGAAAAATTTTTCCATCACCAGCGGCATGGAAAGTTTATTTCTGCACGAAGCCATTCCAGGCCACCATTACCAGATTTCATTGCAGCAGGAAGATACTACAATGCCCAGGTTCAGAAGATTTGGCGGGCAAAATGCCTATATAGAAGGATGGGCCCTGTATTGCGAAAGCCTGGGTACCGAACTGGGATTATATAAGGATCCATACCAGTATATGGGTGCCCTGGGAGATGAAATGCACAGGGCCATACGCCTCGTGGTGGATGTTGGATTGCACGCCAAAAAAATGACCCGTGAAGAAGCCATTAAGTACATGACCGACAATGAGCAGATCAGCGAGGAAAATGCCACCATCGAAATAGAAAGATATATGTCCAATGCCGGCCAGGCGCTGGGGTATAAGATCGGTGCATTAAGAATTAAATCGCTTAGGGAAAAATATACAAAACAGCTGGGTGATAAATTCAATGTCGCTGAGTTCCATGACCAGGTATTAATGGATGGAAGCCTGCCCCTGGAAATACTCGAAAGAAAACTGGATGATTTTTATGCGAAAAAATAAGTACTATAAATAAGGCATCGGATCATCCACTACCCTGAAATTTTCATTCATGGATTTCAGCATTGACATGTCCATGTCATCCAGGTAAAAATCAAATACGTCAAAATTTTCTTCAATACGCGAAGGATTTGACGATTTCGGGATGGGTGAAACGCCTAATTGCAGGTTCCACCGGATAATGACCTGTGCGGGGGATTTACCGTTTTTTTCCGCAACAGATATCAGCCTTGGATCGTTAAATTTTTTACCCCTGGCCAATGGCGTGTATGCCTGCATGATAATATTCCTTTCCTGGCAGTAATGTAAAAGCTCTTCAAGGTAAAGCCAGGGACTGAATTCCACCTGGTTTACAGCAGGTACGATATTCGCATAGGTCTCCAGTTCCTGTAAGAAAGGCAGGAGATAATTGGCAACACCGATGGCTTTCACTTTTTTTTCTTCGTAAAGCCTTTCCATGGCTTTCCAGGTATCTTTCCTCGTTTTTTTTAACGGCCAGTGTAGAAGGTACAGGTCAATATACCCGGTATCAAGTTTTTCCAGGCTTTCGTCAAAGGCTTTTAGTGTTGTGTCATAACCCTGCTGTGCATTATTGACTTTCGTGGTAATGAAAATTTCATTTCTTGGTATACCGGCATTTTTAACGGCTACGCCTACCTGCTTTTCGTTGCCGTACATCGAAGCCGTATCAATTAACCGGTATCCCGTTTTTAAAGCATGGGTAACAGCCTCAATAGCCTCATCGCTATGCATATCATAAACGCCGAGCCCGAGTAAGGGCATGGGGGAGCCGGTGTTCAGCTTAATATTCATAATATAAAATTACGGATTATCACCTTCGGTGATTGCGAATTGCGGATTACGGATTACGGATTCTTTGGTACAAAATTCCAGGCAATACCATATGCCCGAAAATATGTTATTCAATCCGTAATCCGCAATCCGTAATCCGCAATCTCTTAACGAGATTTACCAATTCTCCAACCCTAATAACTTCTTTCCGAGATCAGACAGTTCCGCTGTTTTGTATTTTGTTTTTTCCCATTCGCGTGGATCTCCGGGGAAGGCATATCCTTCCGGTGCAACCCTGTCGCGCCATGATGTAATCCTCCATTGACGAAGGGCTTCATTGTCTTCCTGGGCGGGCATCATGGATATATATTGTGCAAGCCTTACCTTATTTCCTGATGTGTTTGGCCTGATACCATGGGCCAGCAGGCTGTTGAAGATGAGTAAATCACCCTTATTCATTTTGACTTTTACTTTTTCAAATCCGGTAACATCGGGTTTGAAATGATCACGATCTCCTGGTTGCGTCATTTTCCAGGTATCATATGTCCTGTACAATTCTGGGATGCATTGGAATCCGCCCATATTTTCATCGTCCTGGTCAGCCAGTGCAAGCACACCCTGGACATTTACGGGTTTGGTTTCGGGATCATAATCCCAGTGAATAAATCCCTTGAATTCAAATCCGGGGCGCATGGGAAGATTGAGGTTTGCACGATCAATAGTCACCCATAATTTTTCTGTTCCCCAGATATCCACAAAGGCGTCATATACACGCGGATACTGGCGGTTATCCCATTGGTACTGGTGATTATACATTTCCACCATGCCGCTGTTGGTAAGTTCCTTCATCTGAATTTCGCGCCTTGGCGGAGCATACCATGTGGACGGATCATTCGGATCTTTTTCTTCAAATTCCCAAAGCATGGCAGCCATGCGGTCGGCCTGCTCTTCCGGTACAGCATTTTTTATTACGATATAACCATTTGTGATCCAGAACTGCCAGTCTTCCTCTGATAAAACGCGCAGTGGCTTACCATTGGAACGGTCATTCAGTTTTTCCACGCTGCTTTTTGCCGTGGAAGGATTGCCCGGTATATCCTTATGGGCATTATCAGGAATCATTGAAGGCGCCATAGTTGGGGTCATCGTAGTCGCCATAGTTGGGGTCTGTTTTTCCATAAAACAAATGTTTGAAATGAAAGGATAATCAAATGTAGTCAGTTAAGCTGCCGGATAACTACACTTGTAATGGCTAAAATTTGTCCTGTATTGATATGATTTCAAAATATGGTTGGATTTGGGTATATTTAAGTACAAAATATTCCATTGAAAGTTGCTTTAGAACAGGTTGAACTGAGTGCCGGTAATTCCTTCAGGTTATTGCTTACACCCGGGCTTAACGACTATTATTACTGGCATTTTCATCCTGAATATGAAATTGTTTTTGTGACCGGAGCATCCGGTACAAGGCATATTGGCGACCATATATCGAGGTATGAAGGAAGCGACCTGGTGCTCATCGGCCCGTATATTCCCCATTTGAATTTTGACTATGGTGTACGAACCCAGTGTGAGCAGGTGGTTGTTCAGATGAAGGAAGATTTCATGGGCAGGGATTTCATGATGTTGCCTGAAATGCAAAAATGCCGTCAACTTTTTGAAAATGCGCGGTCAGCGGTAGCCTTTTCCGGTGAAACAAAAAGAAGAGTGGGAGAAATGCTAATGCATCTCGCAGACGCTGATCCGTTTCAGCGAATGATGCAACTGTTACAGATTTTTGGGGAACTTGCTTCTTCCGAAGAATATGAGAATCTTGATGCAAGGCCCCTGGAAAATTTGTCAGATTTCAAGGAGCAGCAGCGGATGCAGAGAATTCACCGTTATGTAGAAGATCATTACCAGCAACAACCAAGTACACATACTGCAGCATCATTGGTGAATTTAAGTACTGCTGCATTTTGCCGGTATTTCAAAAAAACAACATGCTTCACTTTTACAGATTATGTTAATAAATACCGCATTAACCAGGCAAAGAAATTATTACTGATGGATAAGAATGTGACTGAAGCCTGCTATGATACAGGCTTTGAGAACCTGTCCCATTTCAACCGCACTTTTAAAAAGTTTGCCGGGGAAAATCCATCCGCTTTCCGGAAAAAAGTGATGGTGGGGTAAACGAATCCTAAAATTTCAATGTATATGCATTTCTTATTAAGTGATGTATATGATTTCAGCCATGACAGTAAACCGGCGTGTAGTATTTATTTCAGCTTATTCTTGATCTCGTTCAATTTCATCAGGGCTTCTACAGGAGTGAGCCTGTTGATATCAATGTCTTCCAGGATTTTCCTGATCTCTTCAAAGGTCTGTGTATGCGCATCAAATATGGATAACTGAACCTTGGGAGCAGATAATTTCTGCACAGCCCTGCCAAGGTCTTCATCCGCATGCTTTTCTTCCAGCTGATGCAAAACTTCATTTGCCCTTTTAATCAGGGAGGGAGGCATACCTGCCATTTTTGCAACGTGTATACCAAAACTGTGGGTACTTCCCCCAGGGGCAAGTTTTCTTAGAAAGATGATCTTGTTGCCGGATTCTTTATTGGTGATATGGAAATTCTTTACGCCGCTTAATTTATTTTCCAGTTCATTGAGTTCATGATAATGCGTCGCAAATAAGGTAAGAGGCTTGTTATCGGAGGAGTGAAGGTATTCTACGATACTCCAGGCAATCGATATCCCGTCATAGGTGGATGTGCCCCTCCCGATCTCATCCAGCAGTATTAAACTCCTCGATGAAATATTATTAATAATGCTGGCTGTTTCATTCATCTCAACCATGAAAGTGGATTCACCGCCACTAAGGTTATCACTCGCGCCAACACGCGTGAATATTTTATCTGTAACGGGGATGCGTGCCTGCGTGGCAGGCACAAATGAACCCATATGTGCCATGAGTGTTATCAGGGCGGTTTGCCTGAGCAATGCACTCTTGCCACTCATGTTAGGGCCGGTAAGAATGATAATCTGCTGGGTCTGCTGGTCAAGATGAATGTCATTGGCGATATACGACTGGTCGGGTGAAAGATTTCTTTCAATCACAGGGTGCCTTGATTCTTTCAGGTCCAGCTCCGGTCCGGCATGCAGTTCAGGTCTTCGGTAATTATAGAGCACGGCATTATAGGCAAAGCAGGAAATGCAATCAAGGATGGCAAGGATATTGCCATTCACCTGCATTGGTGCGATATAATCCTGCAGTTCAGTAACAAGCCGGTCAAATAATTCAGATTCTATCTGCAGTATCTTGTCTTCCGCCCCCACGATCTTTTCTTCATATTCTTTCAGTTCCGGAGTTATATACCTTTCTGCATTGGCCAGGGTCTGCTTGCGTATCCAGTCGGCCGGAATTTTATGTTTCTGTGCATTTGTCACTTCAAGATAATAACCGAAAACGTTATTAAACCCGATCTTGAGAGATGTGATACCCGTTCTTTCCGTTTCTTTCTGCTGCAGTAAAAGCAGGTATTCTTTACCGGTAGTAGCTATCAGCCTGAGGTCGTCGAGTTCAGCATTGATCCCTTTGGAAATTAATCCTCCTTTTGTGGAATGCACCGGTGGATTTTCTATTATCTCCTGCTGAATTTTTTCCCTGATAAATTCACATGGATTGAATGCGTCTGCCAATCTTTTCAGGTAGGGGTTATTGGCAGCAAGGCCAAGTTTCCTGATTTCCGCAATATGGTGTAATCCTCGCGCCACCTGTTTTACTTCCCTGGGGTTGATTTTCTTAAGCGGGACCTTGCTGACCAGTCGCTCCACATCCCCGCAATGTTTAATATGCTGCGTGATGATATTTCTGAGGTCCGTGTCTTTTATAAAAAATTCCGTCAGGTCAAGGCGTTCATTGATCCTTGCCATATCCAGTAATGGGAGTATGATCCAGCGCTTCAGTAACCTGCCACCCATTGGCGATACGGTATTGTCAAGAGATTTCAGCAGGGATTCTCCATGTTCCGATCCGCTGCCCAGTAATTCGAGGTTGCGAATAGTGAACTGGTCCATCCACAGGTAATCTTCGCGATCAATACGCTGGATGGAGGTGACATGCTGCAGGTTGGGGTGTTCCGTATCTTTCAGGTAATGGAGCACTGCACCGGCAGCAATGATCGCTGGGTGCAGGTCTTCCACACCGAATCCTTTCAGGGAATGGGTGCCGAAATGTTTGAGAAGGTTTTCCCTGCCATATACTTCATCAAATATCCAGCTTTCGAGAGGGTATGTATAAAAACGGGAACCGAATGTTTCCTTGAAAAATTTCTGCTGGTTGCGCTGAAAAACAACCTCTGCAGGTTTCAATGTCTGCAGCAGTTTGTCGATATATTCATTATTGCCCTCCGCCACAAAGAACTCCCCGGTTGAAATATCAAGGAAGGCAATGCCATTTTTGTCTTCAGAAAAATGAATGCCGCAAAGGAAATTATTGGTATTGTGCTCTAGTAATTTATCGTTGGTGGCAACGCCCGGTGTTACCAGTTCTGTAACTCCCCTTTTGACAATACCCTTCGCCATTTTTGGGTCTTCCAGCTGGTCACAGATCGCCACACGGTATCCTGCCTTTACCAGTTTATGGAGGTAAGTGTCCAGGGAATGATGTGGAAAACCTGCCAGTTCGGAAGAAGTTGCACCCCCATTATTTCTTTTGGTGAGGGTAATTCCCAGTACCCTTGAACTGATCACGGCATCTTCGCCAAAGGTTTCATAGAAATCACCCACCCTGAACAGCAGTATAGCATCGGGATATTTCTGCTTGATCGCCTTGTGCTGCAGCATTAATGGGGTATCGGCCGTTTTTGACATATTTTGATACAATCCTTTGGAGACCAGGCAAAAATAGGCTGATGGCCACTGTAATTGAAAGTGTTTTCCTCATTGTGGAAAAGTCTTCCCACGGCCCATATCATTAGTTTTCACAATTATTTTGCCTATTTTACCCAGCTTATATGAAAAAATTCTACTCCCTGCTGCTGCTTGTCCTGGTGAATCATTTATCATTCAGCCAAACGGTAAATTTTACCTCATCCAACCTTCCTGTCATTGTGATCAATACCAATGGACAGCAGATCCTGGATGATCCCAAGATCATTGCCGATATGGGAATCATTGATAACGGTCCCGGCAAACGGAATAACCTTACTGATACATTTACACAGTATAATGGTAAGATAGGGATTGAGGTACGCGGACAATCCTCACAGATGTTCCCGATGAAATCCTATAGCGTTGAACTACGGGATAATGCGGGTAAGAGTGTGGACAAATCCCTTTTTGGTATGCCCAAGGAAAGCGACTGGGTGCTCTATGCCCCCTATACTGATAAAACCCTTATGCGGAATGTACTGGCATATGGATTATCCAATGCTCTTGGGCACTGGGCGGCAAGATGTGTAATGGTGGAAGTAATCCTGAATGGAGATTATGTGGGGGTCTATGTGTTCATGGAAAAAATCAAGCGTAATGCCGGCCGCGTAAATATTACCAAGATCGCTAAAACTGATATAAATGGTGATGCCGTAACCGGTGGTTATATATTCAGTCTCGATAAAGAGCCGAATGGATGGTTTTCTGCTTACCGCCCGCCAAATTCAACCACCACAGCAACACGCCAGTTTTCATATGTAGTCCCCAAGCCTGAAGATATGGTTCCCGAACAGAAAGCCTATATCAAAAGTTACGTGGACAGTTTTGAGAATGCACTCTATGGAACCCAGTACCAGGACCCGGTAAATGGTGTCAGGAAATTTGCGGACCTCTCCACCTTTATTGATTATTTTATCGTGAATGAAGTGAGCAGGAATGTGGATGGTTACCGGTTGAGTACCTATATGTATAAGGACCGAAACAGCAAGGACAGGAGGATCGTAATGGGCCCGGTATGGGACTATGACCTGGCTTTTCGCAATGCCAATTATTGTTCGGGCAGTGATACTTATGGCTGGGCTTACAGGTTCAACGATGTTTGTCCGGGTGATGGTGCCGGCCTGATCCCTTTCTGGTGGAATAAACTGATGACGGATACGGCATTTGAAGGTAGCCTTCGCTGTCGGTGGAAGAGCCTGCGCCAAACTACGCTTAGCCTTAACCGTATGAATGCCGTGATTGACTCTGTAGCTGCTGTGGTGAATGAAGCGCAACAGCGGCATTTTACACGCTGGCCGGTATTGGGCAAATATGTATGGCCGAATCCGGATCCTATTCCTGTTACGTATACTGCTGAGATATCAACCCTTAAGGAGTGGGTAAAGAGCAGGCTTGGGTGGCTGGATGCCAATATACCGGACAGGGGTGCCTGTGCCGATTTTTATGATGTTCCCGGTACCATCACCATGGGTGTCTACCCGAATCCTGTTGGCGATAATGGCGTATTAAAAGTGAAATCAAAGGCCGAGCAGCAAATCGATATCCGCGTTGTGGATATGGATGGCCGGGTGCTGATGCGTTCAACGGAGACTGTTAACAAGGGTGAAAATATCATTGACCTCCATACATCCAGGTGGGCAAGGGGAGTTTATTTCATTGACGTCAGCAACCGGAATAAAGAACAGTACCGCCAGAAACTCGTTAAGTTCTAACTTTGCGCCATGCGAAAACTGTCAATGGATGAGTTGAACAGGAAAAGTGTTGAAGAATTCAGGAGATCGGAGAAGATCCCGGTGATTGCAGTGCTGGATAATGTCCGCAGTATGAATAATGTGGGCAGCATTTTTCGCAGTGCCGATGCTTTTCTACTGGAAGCCATTTATCTCTGTGGATATACACCTAAACCCCCTCACCGCGATATACAAAAAACCGCACTGGGCGCTACGGAAACTGTTACCTGGGAATATCATGAAGCTATCCTGCCGGCACTTCATCAGTTAAAAGAGAAAGGATATGAAATATATGCCGTTGAACAGGCAGAGGGCAGTACTCTATTACAGGATTTATCCATTCAGTCAAATGGCAAAATCGCCCTGGTATTTGGAAACGAAGTGGAAGGAGTGCAGGATGATGTGATTAAAATCTGCGATCATTGCATTGAAATACCCCAGGCCGGGATGAAACATTCGCTGAATATATCTGTCGCCGCCGGAATTGTTTTTTGGGAGATGTATCGATTACGGATTGCGGATTACGGATTGCGGATTAAAGAATGAGATTATGGTACTTTGTAATCGATAAAATATATCGAACTTCGCATGGTTTATATAATAATTGAAATAAATAATCCGTAATCCGCAATCCGTAATCCGCAATCCTTACCGTAATCCTAACCGCAATTCTGTCATGATCAAAAACTATCTCTCTTTAATAAAATTCTCCCACACCATTTTTGCCCTGCCATTTGCATTGATTGGATTTTTCCTAGGGCTTTTCCAGGTGGTATATGGAGATATTCCCTCCATCGGAAGGCCTGCAGGGATACGCGAAGAGGACAGCTTTGCCGGATTATTTTCAATGCACTATGTCACGCTTTTATTGCTGGTCCTCGGTTGCATGGTTACCGCAAGAAGCGCTGCAATGGCATTTAACCGGTGGCTCGACAGGAAATTTGATGAGAAAAATCCGCGTACTGCTATCAGGGAAATTCCCAAGGGAATCATTACACCAAAGAATGCATTGCTCTTTGTAATCATTAATTGTGCGTTATTTATCCTGCTCACATGGTTCATTAATATGATCTGTTTTTTATTGTCGCCCGTTGCACTGCTGGTGATACTTGGTTATAGTTATACAAAAAGATTTACCCCGCTCTGTCACCTTGTACTCGGGTTGGGTTTATCCCTTGCCCCCATCGGTGCATACCTGGCCGTCACCGGGCGATTTGACATCCTGCCCATACTTTTTTCTTTTACGGTCATTTTCTGGGTCAGTGGTTTTGATATCATCTATGCCTTACAGGATGAAGAATTCGACAAAGCGCAGGAACTCTATTCCATACCCGCCTGGCTGGGCAAATCCAGGGCCCTGCGGTTTTCGGAATTACTCCACCTTATGTCCGCCCTGTGCGTGATTACTGCAGGCTGGTATGGAGGGTTCGGGCTCTGGTACTGGTTTGGCGTGCTGGTATTCACAGGTATGCTTATTTACCAGCACTCCGTTGTTAAACCTAATGATCTCCGAAGGGTAAATCTTGCCTTTATGACGGCAAATGGAATTGCCAGCGTGGTTTTTGCGATATTTGTTATCGCCGATCTTTTTTTCTGAGCAGAAAGATGAATTAAAAACGCTTTCAATTTTTTCTATGCGGATAATGGCCATTGATTTTGGTACTAAGCGTACAGGCATTGCCGTTACTGACCCGCTGCAAATCATCGCCACAGGCCTCACTACTGTAGAAACACAAAGGATCATGACTTTCCTGAAAGAGTACCTGGTGAAGGAACAGGTGGAAATGATCATTGTGGGGGAACCTAAAAACCTCGATGACTCAGATACACATGCCACGGCACATGTAAGAGAATTTATCAAAAGACTTAAAAAACTGTTCCCCACGATTCCTGTAACCACAGTGGATGAAAGATTTACCTCAAAAATGGCGACCCGTTCCATGCTCGAAATGGGATTAAAGAAGAAGGACCGCCGCAATAAAGCACTGGTGGATGAAATCGCAGCTACCATGATGCTGCAGGAATACCTTGAACGAAAGGGTTAAATACAGGATTTTACCATCCAACTAACACCTTATCTCATATCCTTTTGTCATTTTCTATTTAAATTTGCGCATGATTTTACCAATTGTGGCATATGGACACCCGATTCTCAGGGAAAAAGCTGAAGCAATAGACCAGGATTATCCGCAGCTCGACAAGCTGATTGAGGATATGTGGGAAACCATGTATGCTTCCAATGGAGTTGGGCTTGCAGCACCCCAGGTTAACCGGTCCATCCGCCTTTTCGTGGTCGACAGTACACAGGTTTTTGATAACCTTGATGAAGATGAAAGAGACCAGTACCCCGACGGCCCGGGGATAAAAGAAGTATTTATCAATGCCAGTATCGTGAGCCTGAATGGCGAAGAGTGGTGCTACAACGAAGGCTGCCTCAGTATTCCCAAAATTCGGGAAGACATATACAGGAATGAAACTGTGGTCCTGGAATACCAGGATATTGAATTTAATACCCATGTAAGAACATTTAACGGTATTACCGGCCGCGTGATCCTGCATGAATTTGATCATATTGAAGGAAAATTATTTATCGACCGGATTTCCCTGCTGAAGAAAAAACTGATTAAAGGGAAACTGGAAGATATTTCGAAAGGAAAAATAAAGGTTGATTACAGGATGATGTTCCAGAAATAATAAAAATCACATGAGGAAATCACTCTCCCATATCCTCATGATCATTATCTTTTACTTACACATTCCGGCCACAGGAAATGCACAACAGACGGATACAATCGATGGAAGGGTCATTACCCTGACGGAAGTAATTGTTCGCAGCAAGACAGACGTAAGGGGATTTATGGAAAGGGTAAAATCGGATACCAGTTTTTACAAAGCATTCCGTAACCTGCGTATTCTGGAATTCACTTCCCTGAACGATATTCGTATGTTTACAAAGAAAGGAAAGGAAACGGCAACGTTAAAAAGCCGCACCAGGCAGTATGTGGCGGGCAGTTGCCGTTACACAAAAAAAGAAGAGGAGGAGTTCACCGGTGATTTTTATGATAAAAAAGGCGGTTTCAACTATTATACGGCTGAATTATATTCAGGTTTATTATTCGCTTTCGATACCGTTTGCGGGGAGACGAATATTGTAAAAGGTGTTGAAAGAAAGGTAAAAGAAAAGAAGGGAATAGAGAAGAACAAGGAGCAACTGAAGATGTTGTTTTTTAACCCCGGCATGAAGATTCCAGGCATCCCGCTGATGGGCCATAAGGCTGCATTGTTTGAGGATGATATGTCTAAATGGTATAATTATTCCATTGATATACAGGAAAAAAAGGGAGTGTCCTATTATGTATTCAGCCTGAAGCGTAAATCCCGGGAAGAAGGCGGCGATCCGGATAAAGTGGTGATTGATGAAATGGTCACATGGTTCAATTACAAAAATTTTGAAGTGGAGTCCAGGAATTATTCACTGAGCTATGATGCCGGTGTGTATCAGTTCGATGTACAGATGGAAGTGCAGCTTTCACATTATAAGCAATACCTGGTCCCCACACTGATCCGGTATAACGGATCTTGGAATGTGATCACCAAAAAACGGGAGAAAGGTGTATTTACCGCAACTTTATTTGATTTCGGATCAGGAAACTGATTTGCTTTCTTTTGCTTCGCCATGGCATAATTAGCCCAAGTGTTCACCCTTTCACCGTCAAAACCAAACATGCCTTTATCGGACCCCGGTATGCTGGATTTTTCGATCCTTATTAACTGATATAATTTCTCCATTTATTTATTACGGCCTGCATATCAGCGGGAATTTCGCTGCTGAATAAAACCTTTTGCCTGGTCCGCGGATGGGTAAAGCCGAGCGTTTGCGCATGAAGTGCATGACGCGGGCAAATCTCGAAACAGTTTTCAACAAACTGTTTATACTTGGTGAAAATGGTTCCCTTGATGATCTTATCCCCACCATAGGTTTCATCATTGAACAGGGGATGGCCGATATGCTGCATATGTGCACGGATCTGGTGTGTGCGTCCCGTTTCGAGCCGGCATTCCACCAGCGTTACATACCGGAACCTTTCAATAACCGAATAATGGGTTACAGCTGCCTTCCCATGCTCTCCATCGGGATATACGTCCATTATTTTCCTGAAACGATGGTGCCTTCCCACATGTCCAATTATCGTTCCTTCATTCTCGTCGAAATTGCCCCAGACGAGGGCAACATATTTTCGTTCTACGGTATGATCAAAGAACTGGTTGGCCAGGTCCACGGCTGCCTTATCTGTTTTAGCAAGGAGCAGGAGGCCGCTGGTGTTTTTGTCGATCCGGTGAACCAGTCCGAACCTGGGAAGGGTGTGCTCATCAAGGTCCGGCCGCTGCTGCCTGAGGTGCCAGGCAATGCCATTTACCAGGGTGCCACGGTAATTCCCTGCGCCGGGGTGGACAACCATCCCCACGGGTTTATTGATTAAGATCACGTCATCATCTTCATAGATGATGTCAAGATTCATTTGTTCCGGAACTATCTCAAAATTCTCGGGGGTTGTCTCAGAATAAACGATGATATTATCCCCGGGCCTGATCTTGTAGTTAGATTTGATGGCTTTACCATTGACCATCACATGTCCGAATTCAATGGCCTGCTGAACCTTGCTCCTTGTGGCATGGGTGATCCTGGCCTGGAGGAATTTATCGATCCTTAAAGGTTCCTGGCCCTTATCCACCGTAATGGATAATCGCTCATACAACTCTTCCGCCCCTTCATCTTCCGGGATATTGTCTATATCTTCATCCGTTTGCATGGCGCAAATTTAGGTTATAGGGATATTAAGGAATAGGTTTTAATTTTGTGATGATGAGGGTACAGTTCAGGGACCTGGGAATGATCGATTATAAATCTGCATGGGACATGCAGGAAAAACTTCTTTTCGACAATGTTTCACTGAAAACTGTTGCACGCGCGGCTGACAGGAATACTGACCCTCTGGCTATTCCAACCAGACACCATTTGCTTTTTTGCGAACATCAGCCTGTCTACACCCTGGGCAAGAGTGGAGAACTTTCGCATATCCTTATCAGTGATGAAGAAAGGGAGAAAAAGGGCATTGCTTTTTTTCATACCAACAGGGGAGGGGATATTACTTTCCATGGACCCGGGCAGATTGTTGGTTATCCCATCATGGACCTGGAGAAATATTATACCGATATCGGCAAATACCTGCGAAACCTGGAGGAAGTGATTATATTGGTGATGTCGGAATACGGATTAAAAGGGGAGCGCAGCAAGGGCGAGACAGGCGTGTGGCTTGAACCGGGAATAAGTGGGCATGAAAGAAAGATCTGTGCCATGGGTGTGAGGTGCAGCCGGTGGATCACCATGCATGGATTTGCTTTTAATGTAAATACGGACCTGGATTATTTTAACCATATCATCCCCTGTGGTATTGAAAATAAATCTGTGACTTCCCTTCAGAAGGAATTAAACAGGACATTAAATATGATTGAAGTGCAGGAAAAGCTTAAGCGCAGATTTGAAGAAGTATTTTCCTGTTCGCTGATTGATGACAGCCTTATTCAGGAAGATGGAATTATAAGCAGTAATGTGTAGATGATCCGGGTGTATTAATTGTCTTTAGGGATCAGGAATTTGTGTTTTTCTTTCAATTCCCCATTTTCATATAATTCAAAACGAAACCATCCGGCTTTCAGGAAATTGGTTTTATCAATGATCAGCTGGCTTTCCTTCACTTTATTCATGGTAAACAGGGGTGTGCCATCGTCCTTGAAAAATTTGATCGTATAAGAATTCGTCTTGTTTTCTGGTAATACGACCATTACATGGCCCTGCGGGTTAGTATGGACAAAAATGGATGGAATAAAGACATCCTTTAAAGGCGGAACCTTCATTTTGGAACTATCTCCGTTAACATTCCCATTCGCCAGTTTGATTACTCCATTATTGTTTTTTGCCAATTGATAATTAACCGTCCGCGATGAATCCACCACAGGTTTAGCGGTACCTGTAAAATAATACTTGCCCCCTTCCTGCTGCACGTAAAGACGGTAAAACTGGGTGGTATTTGGCGCTTTGTTATCCAGGTAGCCATTTGTAATAGCTTTTGGATCGGCCACGGAAAGAATCGTTTTGAATCCTTTCAGGGAATCGGGAGAGCGCTGGATATTGATCTGTACAACATCAGTATATGCATTTGCCCAGCTGATAATGACCTTGCCAAACCTGTTTTTTACGGTAAACCTGGGCAGGGTATCCTGCGAGAAGACAGGCTGGATGCCTGCCGCCAGGATAAAGAAAATAAAAAGACGTTTCAGCATAAAAGGGTAACGCATCTAGGATTCTGTTATTTCCAGGTGTGCAAATATAAAGGCTATGTCCTGTTAATATATGAGCGTTCCATTTTTTAAGGATTTATTACCCTGTAGACCTCCACTATGTATGGCAAGTATTCTGCTGCCTGTCGGGAAAAAACCGGCATTGACCAAATCCCTGATACCAAACATGAGTTTAGCCGTATACACGAAATCCGTGGGAACCTGGTGCAATTGATAGAAACTATTCATAAATGAGACCAGTGATTCCGTTTTTTTTGCATATCCCCCGAAATGATAATTGTAATGAATGGAGAAGGCAGGCTTTTCTTCTCCCGGGATCAGCTTTTCCACATTTTCCTGAAGACTGGTATCGTTCAATGCAGCAATACCCACAAAATGAGTTGTGTACGCTGTTTCCAGGGGATGCCGGGAAGCCGCAGCAACACTGGTGGAGATTAATCCGGCCAGCATGGTGCCTGTTCCGCAGGCACAGCAAATATGGGTATACTTTTCTTTATCGGTATAATTGAGTATTTCTCCAGCTCCTTTTGCTCCCAGGATGCCATAACCTCCCTGTGGAATGGAGTATCCCGTGTTTTCCCGGACTGTTTCTGAATCATGGTGTGGGAATTCCGACCTTGGCAGGAATTCCAGCTCCATTCCTTCTTCTTTTGCCTGTAGAAGGGTTTCCGACATTTTCGGAGGCATTTCCCCGCGGATATATCCTGTTGAGGCTAAACCGCAATAATGGGCAGCAAAAGCGGAAGCTACGATATGGTTTGACCAGGGTCCCCCATAAGTAATTATGCGGGTATGATTTTTTTGTATGGCATCCAGCAGGTAGTATTTAAGCTTGAAGAATTTATTTCCCGAGCAAATGGGGTGTATAAGGTCAGTCCGGAGGATATCCCAACTGATATTTTTTCCGGCCAGGCATGTATCTTCAATGCTTTGTGTAACAATATGTTGTTCTGCAAGGCGTTCAAACCATTGGATCCTTTCCCATATAGGTTTTGATACCATGTGTAAAAGTGTAATTTTGAGCACCAAAGTTGAAAAAACGAATTTAATGAAACCAACCCTTTGTATCCTAGCAGCTGGAATGGCATCCCGCTACGGAGGAATGAAACAAATTGAATCTTTCGGACCCGCAGGTGAAACCATCATGGATTATTCCATTTACGACGCCATAAGGGCCGGATTTGGAAAGGTCGTATTTATTATCAGGAAAGAGTTCGCAGATAATTTCAAGGCCATTTTTGAACCTAAGCTTAAGGGCAGGATTGCCACAGATTACGTTTACCAGGAACTGGATGCTTTTACGGGTAATCATAAAATACCTGCTGATCGCACCAAACCCTGGGGTACGGCACATGCGGTATTATGTGCAAAGGAAGCCATTCATGAACCTTTTGCCGTTATCAATGCCGATGATTTTTATGGCCGTGATGCTTTTGAAAAGGCTTTTTCCTTTCTTACCAACGAATGCAACGACAGTACATGGTCCATCATCGGGTATGAATTAATGAAAACCCTGTCTGATCACGGAACCGTGAACAGGGGTGTTTGCCAGGTAGATGGACAGGGAAATCTTACCGCCATTGCAGAGCGGCTGAATATCAGTATGCAGGAAGGAAGGATTTTGTGTGAGGATGGCGTGGAACCTAAAGAAATTTCCAGGGATTCGAAAGTTTCCATGAATTTCTGGTGCTTTTCAACTGCTGTTTTCCCATACAGTGAAGGGCTTTTCAACAAGTTCCTTGATGAATATATCAATACGCCGAAATCAGAATTTTTTATTCCCATTGTGGCAGATGAATTTATCCGTGAGAAAGTAGGCGTGATCAGGGTGATTCCTACATCATCGATGTGGTTCGGAGTAACCTATAAAGAGGATGCGCCGATTGTAAAAGCCAGTGTTGATGCCCTGGTTGCATCAGGGGAGTATCCTTCGGGGCTTTGGTCATAGATTACGGATTGCGGATTGCGGATTACGGATTGAATAAGCTTAACATAAAAAGTAAAGGAGGACTTGATGTCCTCCTTTTAGTTTTAATACTTTAATGAATCCGAAATCCGCAATCCGTAATCCGCAATTTACTTCATCACAACTTTAACCATATAAACGCATTCTTCGATCTTCTTCACCTGCTGAACCCTTTCCATCCCCCTGATATTTGAGCTGGTGGAAAGTTTAATATTCTGGATGGAGTCTATTTTCCTGAGGTCGTCAATGGTCCTGAAAATATGTTGGGATTTTACCGCAAAGACAACACCTTCCGCTGTGACCTGTCGTGCATTTAGCATACCGATCACCTCTCCATTCTTGTTCAGTACTGGTCCGCCTGAGTTTCCCGGGTTGGCAGAAATGGTAATCTGGCTCGACATGGTATCTCCTTTAAATCCTGTCATCGCACTTAAGTAACCTTCACCATAAACAATCTCATCCTTGGGGAAACCGAGTGTGAATATAGGTTCTGCCAGGTCTGAGGATGATTTGCGGATACCATATGGCAATGTGCTCAGCGGGCGGAAATCTTCATCCTTTATTTTCAGAATGGCCAGGTCACGATTCTCATCATTATAAATGATTTCGGCCCTGAAATCCTGTCCTTTGATATTCTGTACAAAAACCTGTGCTGCATTGGCCACAACGTGGGAACTTGTCAGCAGGTATCCTTTTCCATCGATCAGGAAACTGGTGCCGCCAAATGAAATGGGGGTACCGGGTTCAATCTTCTTTTTAACGTCATTCAGCACAATGGCCTGGCTCTTTGTGCTTACTTCCAGGTTATTGACTTTCTTGCGCAATTCCTCAATATCGGAAATAGGGGCTTTCGGGGAGAACAGCATCATCAGTCCGCTGATCAGTAAAGCGGTAATACCGGCAATGGAAGCGGCAACGGCAATTACTTTGCGGTAACGGTCCCACATCATTATGAGTTTACCTTTATCTGTTGGCTTTAACGTCAACTGATTTCACCGGTTTCCTTAAGGGAATGGTGAACGTCGTACATATTGGCCTTAAAGCGTTTTACGTCTCCGTAACGTTCAATTTCTTCGATAAATAAGTGGTGTTCAACAACAAACTGGTCAATTTCAGGATTGGTTTTACGCAATTCCTCGAAGATTGATTTCTCCTGTTCGTTCATTTCCCCCCTGAGGTAACGCTCCGCAGCATCTAATAAGGCGATCTGATCCATCTAATTACCGTTTTTATATTGAGCAAAGAATAGTTTCTTCAACCTCATAAGGCATTTATACTTCTGGTTCTTCGCATTGTCTGCATTTGTATAACCGAAGAAAGAGGCAATTTCCTGCATGTTTTTGTGGTGCACATAATAGGCCTCCAGTAAACTTTTGCAGGGTTCGCCAATTTTCCCCATCGCCCCCCTCATAATGGCATACTGCCTGTCCAATTTCTCATGTACCGCCAGATCATCTTCAACGGATACCACCTCATTAAAATTTTCTACCGGTGACTCAAATCTCTTATTATATTGTAATCGCTTGAGCCACAACCTTCTGCATACAGAATATACATAGGTTTTAATCTGGCAGTTCAGTTCAAAGGAATCGGATTTGGCTTTTTGGTACAGGATGATGAGCGCTTCCTGGAAAATATCCCTCGCGTCATCTTCAGTCCCGCTATTATTGATAATTAACTGCTGAACCAGGTTATAATTATCCTTATAGATGGTCTCTATGGCCTGCTTTTCGTTATTCGCCAGTCCCTTTAATAATGCTGTTTCCTGGATATAATTGCTCACCTGACCGTTATTAATACTTTTTTAGGGATTTTGTAACCCATTTGACAGGTCAAAAGAACGAAAAAAAAACTTAACAGGTAGCCGGGTTACCTTTTATACCCCCCTGGTATTAATGTCTATACATTAACAAACTATCAAATTCAAACGAATGAAAAAGTTTTTTGCAATTATGGCTATCGCTGCTCTCGCATCATGCGGAGGTTCTACTGAGTCTACTGAAGCTACAACTGATACTGCAACTGTAGCTCCTGTTACTGTTGATACAACTGCTGCTGTTGTTGATTCTGCTGCTGCTGTTGTTGATTCTGCTGCTAAAGCCGTAGTTGATACCCTGAAGAAGTAAGTTTTTTTTTATATGGCAAGCAATCGTTGAGGCCGTTCCGTTTCTACGGAATGGCTTATTTTTTTAAGCCCCGCCGAAGCGGGGCTTAAAAAATTTGCAAATTTGATAATGTGGCAATGTGATAGTACAAATGGGGAAATGCTTATTCCACTACGTTGTAGATATGCACCGGGGCTGATTTATTCTTCATATTCACTTCCCCCAGGCTTTCACACACAAATGATTCCTTGACTTTCTGGTAACAGGCTTCATTGATGATGATCTGGTCGGGTTTTGCAGCACTTTGTAGCCGTTGCGCCGTATTCACCACATCCCCGATTACCGTGTAATCAAGCCTCCTCAGGCTGGCAGAACCGATATTGCCCGAGATCAGTTCTCCCGAATTTATGCCAATGGAAACCTTAGGATGGAAATGCAGCACATTATCATCCCCCCTCAGGCTGTCAATCTGTTTACGGATGGCCAGGGCCGTTTCAATGGCACGGTCAAGATGATAATCTCCCCTGAAAACGGCCATTATTGCGTCTCCCATAAACTTGTCCACATGCCCTTTCTGGTTGATGATCTCCTTAACCATCATATCGAAATACCTGTTCAGCAATGTCACCACTTCATTCACCGGCTGGGTCTCGGAAATGGAAGTAAACCCGCAGATGTCAATAAAAACGACAGAAGCTTCAATATTTTCATTTACCGTAACACTGTTTTCAAAATCAGTGGAATTCATATACTGAAGCACGGACTCATCCACATACATCCTCAGTATATTATTCTCCTTGATGGCCTTGAAGGTTTCACGTATTTGTCTCACGTGTTCCAGGGTCTTGTCCATCGTCAATTCCAGGTCAACAAAATCAACGGGCTTACATAGGAAATCATACGCCCCCCGGTTCATTGCCGAGCGGATATTTTCCATGTCGCCATATGCAGAAATAATAACTGATTTAATCAGGGGGCTGGTTTCGTGAAGTTTATTGATCAGGGTAAGTCCGTCCATTTCCGGCATATTGATATCGCTTAAAACGATTTCAATATCCGGGTGCTCCTGGATTCTTTCCAATGCCTGCTTTCCGTTTATGGCAAAAACGAATTCATACCGTTGCTCACGGATTTGTTTCCTGAATTTCTGTTTGATCAGGAATTCAAGATCAGTCTCATCATCCGCTACAAGAATTTTTGCCATCATTTCAATTTAAGTTTTTCTTTCAAGATGGAAAAATCCAGTGGTTTGGTTAAAAAATCATCTGCGCCAAGTTCCATGGACTTGTTATAATTCTCGGCATCCCCATAGGCCGTGATCATCATTACCACGGGTGGTGGATTTTCATATTTCTGTTTTATATGCCTTAGCAGTTCAAGTCCGCTCATTCCGGGCATATTGATATCAGAAAGGATTAATACCGCCTCATGGTGGTGAATATTAAGGTAGGTGAGGGCCTCTTCCCCGGAAAAAGCAAAGGCAAGGATGATTTCGCCACTCCTGATCTCTTTGCGGAACCTTTGTTCGAAAAGCATCTGGATATCGCGTTCATCATCTACTACCAGTATTTTCATAAGCAATGTTTAGGTGTTGATAACTATGGGTAAATGTATTATAAACCGGGTAAATTATCCTTCTTAAGTTTCCACATTCAAGCTGCTCCCGGTTACCGGTTTTTATGCAGTCCACCATCAATAATTCATAGGATTTGTACTTTTCAGAAAGTTTCCGGATTGAAAGCCGGATTATTTGCCAGTCATCTAAATATACGTTATTCAGCCAGAAAGCAGTAGCCAATCCCTGCCATTTTAATCTTCTACCGGTAACCGGATGATGAATTCAGTTCCTTCACCCTCCCTGCTCTGGCAGATGATATTTCCCCCGTGAAGTTTGGTAATGATATCATAGCTCAGGGATAATCCCAGGCCGGTACCCATTCCTGTAGGCTTGGTGGTAAAAAACGGCTGGAATATCTTGTCCCGTATTGCTTCGGGGATGCCAATGCCATTATCCTTTATCCTGATCTCCGCGGTTTTTCCCATTCGTTTAACCGTTAGCGTTACCGTTGGATCATATCCGGGTATATCCCGTTTCTTCTTTTCGGAAACGGCATAAAAAGCGTTATTGAAAAAGTTCAGCAAAGCCCTGCCCAGGTCCTGGGGAACGATGTCAACAATGCCCATTTTTTCATCCAGCTGGGTGATGATCCTGGCATTGAACAGTTTGTCTTTTGCCCTGAGCCCATGGTAACTAAGCCTCATGTATTCATCAGCCAGTGCATTCAGGTCCGTAGGTTCTTTCTGGCCGTTATTGGTGCGACTATGCTGGAGCATTCCTTTTACAATGGAATCTGCCCGCTTCCCGTGCTGGGTAATTTTTTCCTGGTTCTGTATAATGCTGTTGGCAATGTACCTGAGGGAAGCCAGTGTTTTATCATCCGCATTCATCCTTTCCAGTTCTTCCTTTAATTCCGCCGCCAGTTCAATATTTACTTCAGAAAAATTATTGACAAAGTTTAACGGGTTTTGTATTTCATGGGCAATGCCGGCAGTCAGTTCTCCCAATGAAGCCATCTTTTCAGCATGGATCAGTTGGGTCTGCGCTGATTTAAGATCAATAACGGCCTGTTCCAGTTCATCTTTCTGTCTTGTAATTTCAGCAGTCCGTTCTGCCACCAGGATTTCCAGTTCGGCTTTTTTCTCTTCAATGAATTTCTTTTCCCTTTCTTCTATTTCCCATCTTATTTTTTCCTTATCCTGCGCTTTTTTCTGTTTATTGGCAATATACAGCAAGGCCCCCATCCATATAAAGGCAAATACCTGTGCGGTATCCGTGAAGCCTTCGATGCTTTTGCTCCATTCTCTATTCGCAAAGATTGTTAACAGGTCTTCCAGTATTCCCAGGAGGATGAGCGGCAGGAAGGCTAACATGAAATTCCTGAAACCCCTGAATTCTTCTCTTTTATAGATGATCCAGGTAACAAACAGCAGCAGGCCCTGCCATATCCATTGAGTAACTTTTTCAATGTTTAATGCCTGTTCCAGGATGAATAGAATACCAATTCCGAACAGGCTGAAAAAAAGTATCCTGCGCCATTCCGGGTAAGCATTTTGCTTAACCAGGATCCTGCGAAGCTGAATAACCAGTATGAAAAGAAGTACAGGCTCTAATATCATACACTAGAATACATTGCTGATAATAATTGATTCAGCGAATATAGGTTTCAAATTACTGATCTTTTTTCAGGCCCTTGATTATTATATTGCCCGTTCCGTTCTTATTGCAGGGATAACCAAAGTCTTTCTGAAGAGATTTGGGATTGTTAATGGTGGAATAGAATTCATCCAGGTATTGCAGGGTGCTTTTTATATATTTTGGGTCAAGCAGGGGATTTCCCGAATACAATTTATAAATATCCTCTTTCAGTTTATTGTATAATGATATGCTTGCGTCAAACTGTTTCATGTCTGTAATGCAGTAGCCCCTGTAGCGCCTGGTCCTTACCGAAGCCAGTTCCAGTTCCTCTGCAGGTTTGGCATAGGGTACATTTACAATGCCCGAATGGTCAAAGTCGTACGGAACCGTAAAAGCAACTGACGTGCTGTCCTGGGCTACCAGTTTGATATTCTGCAAATACTGAACCGACCAGTCGGTGTTCCCGATCAGGTATTCAAAAACGGCCATGTCAAGGAAGTTCTGCTGGGCCGATTGCTCGGGGATGATTTTTCTTTCCACGGCAACGCTATTGTTTCTCTTTGCCATCTGGTCTTCTTCTTCCAAGCAGTATTCCATAAAATGGGGCGGTCTTTTTTCTTTGCGGGTCATCCAGGGTAACCCGTACCAGCCTTGCCCGAAAACTTTTTGTGGGTAACAAGATTATAAATCCTGTAAGCAAGGTATTCGCGCACCACATATTGGTCACCATCGCAGGGCATCACCAACTTCAGGTTTTTTTGTTCCCTGAAAAGAGAATTCATAACGGCATCGTCCTTTTTAAAATGTAGCAGGAGGGGAGGAAAATCGCAAACCCCTTTTTGTTTCCTGAAATGTCCCCTTGTTTTTGATTCGATGGACAGGGATTGCAGTGAACTATCCGGATTTTTGTAAGAAAGTTTTACCGGATAATACTTTGGGTCGTCTGACCTGTCGCCCATAAGATCTTTCAGATTACCACTAAGGGTAATGTCAAGGATGGTATCATCATCAAAAAGACCTTTGTCGGACTGCCCGTTTACCTGGCTTTGCAACGATATGCAAATAAGTACTAAAAAGGAGTATAAACTGATGTTTCATGGCTGTTGTATTATATCGGTAATTCGATGGTAAAGATCGTGTATTTCCCAACTTCTGATTCAATTTTAAGTTCACCTCCATGGCCTTTGGTAATGATATCGTAACTGAGTGATAAACCAAGCCCGGTACCTTCTCCTGTTGGCTTTGTAGTAAAGAAAGGCTGAAATATTTTCTCCCTTATTTTATCAGGTATGCCTGTCCCGTTGTCTTTTATCGATATCCGGATTTTTTTATCACCATTTGTATTGGCACCCGGGTTGTTTGGATCCTGTCTGCTGTTTATTAAAGAAGTGGTGACAGTGATCGTTGGGATAAAATTAACGGTGGCCGACTTTTGTTTTTCATGAACCGCATAAAAGGCATTGTTCAGCAGGTTTAGCAAAACCCTTCCGATATCCTGTGGTATAATATTTATTTTTCCGATTGCCGGGTCGTATGTCAAGGTCCAGTTCAGCATTGAAGGTTTTCACTTTTGCCCGCATGCCATGAAAAGAAAGCCTTACGTATTCATCAACCAGTTTATTAATATCCGCATGGCTCTTTCACTGCGCTTCCATTCCTTGAATGCTGGAGCATATTCTTTACTATGGCGTCTGCGCGTTTACCATGAAAATTTATTTTTGATTCATTTTCTTTTAATTGGTCTGTGATTTTCTCAATCTCCCTGATGTCTTCTTTTTTAGCAGCATCTTTCAGGTCTTCCAGGAGTTCATAATTGATGTCGGAAAAATTATTGACGAAATTCAGGGGGTTCTGAATTTCATGGGCAACACCCGCAGTAAGTTCTCCCAGGGAAGCCATTTTTTCGCTTTGCACCAGTTGTTTTTGTGTTGCCGTCAGTTTATTCAGGGTTTCCTGGATTTCCATTTTTTGCGCCTGCAACAGGAGATTAGCTTTTTGCTTATGCCTGTTGTTGCGGTACAACAACAATGCAATAGCCGTTAAAAAAAACAGGGCAGACACCAGGGCAATCATCCTTGTGCGGTTCCGGTATTGTTCCTGTTCCTTCAGGATTTCCTGCTGGTGCTGCTGTTCGCGAAGCGTAAGCAATTGCAGTTGCCGGAATTTTTCAGGCCCGAATACACTGTCTTTCATGGCCATGGAAATTTCCTGGTAGTAGATGATGCTGTCTGGTATCTGTAAATGCCTGAATATTTTGATGAGCATATTGCTGGCTGACAGTAATTGTAATTTCTGGGATGATTCTTCTGCTGCAAGGAATGCCCTGCGGCTAAAATGCAGGCTTGAATCAAATTCACGCAAAACATAGTAGGCCTCAGCCATCCGATGCTGGATCTTACTGGGATTTACTTTGTCACCAATCTGGTATGCATTGTTAAGGGCATCCCGGTAATATTGTAATGCCTCATCATATTTCCCCAGTTTTGCATAAATGATCCCCAGCCTTGTAAGGATCAGGGATTTTAAATTGCCTTGTTTTAATGTGGCCACTCTTTTTTGTGCCAATTGCTGATATTGTAAGGCAGAATCCAGCATATTTATTCCTTCATAGGCATTACCGATATTGGAAACATTAAAACATGCGCGAACCAGGAATGTAATGCTATCCCCATTTTCAGCATATGGGTCCAGGAAATTCTTGCTTTGTAGAATACTGTCACTGATTTTATATAGACAGCAGAAGATGGTCCAGCGCAAGCCTGTATTCATTGAATTCAGTATATGTAAATCCTATGAATCCAAGGGTTGCAGATTCCTGGTAACGGTTGGATTCTTTCCTGTTTATTTGCAGGGCTTTGAATTGCATATCCAGGGACTGCGGAAAATCACC
Organism: uncultured Sphingobacteriales bacterium; assembly: GCA_963823365.1. Lineage (GTDB taxonomy): Bacteria > Bacteroidota > Bacteroidia > Chitinophagales > Chitinophagaceae > Pollutibacter. The sequence goes on along the minus strand of CAWGLH010000011.1, from coordinate 440,297 downwards.
GAGAAAACGTAATGCTTCACCGGACATATTCAGTGCCTGAACTTCATAGACTGGAAGACTGAGTTCCCGGGAAAGTTCAAGGGCTTCCTTTGTTAATAACAACACAGGAGTCAGGTTTATTGAAATAATAAGCCCCGGCTTTTTCTAACAACCGTTTCAGCCGGACAGTATCAGTTTCCGCCTGGTTACCTTGTTTTATGTCTCCGGCATTTTGTTGCCCTGCAACAGGTAACATGGTCATCAATAAAAAAACCGGGGCCAGAAATGCTTTACGTAATATTTTCAATCCGTCTTATTTATTTCTTCGCACTCGCCGGTGGTAAAGCCTCAGGTACAATATTCCTGACTGGTTTAATGGTTTTTATATAGGCAAAGATTGCTTTGACCTCATTGTCAGTGTAATGTTTAACTGGCATCATTGCCATTGGAGGTAACAATGGACGGGAACCCGGGAGGCCATGGAAGACTAAATTCTTGATGGCATACAGGAACTGTTCTTCTGTCCATTTTCCGGTACCGGTTTCATCAGGTGTCAGGTTGGCCGCGTAGGAAACGCCCCATGGTCCAACCCATGCTGTAAAATCAGCAGTAACCACATAACCTTTGCTTTCCATCTGCTTACGGTCAACTGCTGCTGTTGGGATATTACCATAATGCCCGGAAAGCATACGTGAAGTGTCATCCATGGGTCCCTGGGGTGTCATCAGTTTGGGTGTATGACAGTCGTTACAGCCGCCCACGGTGACGAGGTGTTTTCCCCATTCGACCTGGCTCTCATAACTTTCGCCATACTTTGGTGTTTCGGGTGCTGCTTCTTTTACTTCTGTAGTTTCAGCAACGGGCGTATCATTTGAACATGCGGAAAGGGATAATGCGGCAAACACCAGTAAGGCATTTGGCATCCAGTGAATTTTTTTCATGATGTAAATGGTTTGGGGGATTTAATACCTAAAATATAAGCATTTCATTTCAAATTTTCCAAAAATCAATAAGAAACCAGTATTGGCAATTGCGCTTCGAAAAGAGCGGTAAATTCCTGGCTGGTCAGGATATGACCTTGTTTTTGAGCATCATTGGCAACAGAATAACCCCAGTCTGCCGCAGCCATTCTTTGCGTGGGTGTACCGTGATGTCCATTATTTGTAAAAGCACAATCCCCGATATTATAAAATACTTCAAGGAATTGCCTGACCCTTTTCCACTGCATGGCAGCTCCCCTGGCATGGGAAAGATAGTACGCTGAATACGCGTCTGCCATCAATTCAGTTCTGCGGGTTGCTTCTGGTGATTCTTCATCCGTGAATAAGTCCAGTTGAAACTGGATATGATGTCCGAATTCATGGGCCAGGATTGCCTGTGGCGCAACATCATCAAACCCTATCCCGGTATAGGCATCCATGATGCCGTCACCCATCACAATTTTATCAGGGATTACACCAAATGGTGGAAAATTAAATCCTGGCTGGGCAAAGGCGTTAAAAGTAAAAATAGGATGGTTCCCGTTCCGATATTGCGGGAAGACTTCAAGCAGGGTCAATATCAAATCAGCCCAGTATTCCGCAACCGGCCTCGAATCACCATAAAGGATCATATCAATTCGGATAACTTTTTCCCTGTCAAGCAGCATATTTCCATGCATGGCAGCCATGACAATACCATCAGATTGAATATTCCAGAAACGACGTAAATCTTTAATTGATTTGGTTAGCCTTTGGGAATGCTCTCCTTCAATGCCGAAATACTGACCTGCAGAACTGTTTTCAAACAACAATGCATCATATGTGGGAAAATCGAGCATGCCCGTAACACTTGCATAGAAAAAAATCGTTGAATTCCAGTCAGCCAGTTCATTGTCCAAGCCATTGATTCAGGCTTGTGTTTGCATCACAGGGCGTGGGCACCAGGGCATTGCGTACAAATGCACGATACTGGGGATGTTGTTTTAGAAAAAGTCTTTCATTCTCTTTTAACCTTTCTTCAAAACCTGCGGGCATGGATGCCAGTAAAAGATCAAGTTTTGCATTTAATTCCGGTGAAGATTTGGCGGATGATTTTCCTGCATTTTTAATGGCATCAAGGGATTGTTCCGGATTAATACCTGCCTCTTTTTGACATCCCGAAAAAAGCATTACAGAAAAGACCATTGTTCCGAAGAACAGTGTAAAGTGTTTCATAAACTAGTTGCTTTGGTTTGGGTGAAATGGTTGACAACCAGAAGTTATGTTTTTATGTCGGTATTTCAATGATGAAGCCACAAAATTCATTTTCCCTGCTGTCCACCCTCAATGTTCCTCCCATCGAATGGATAATTTCGTAACTCATTAAAATGCCTGATCCGGCTTCTTCTTCTGGTTTCGAAGGTGTGTTTGTATGTAAAATTTTACCTGAGTTTTTTTCAGGGATGCCGGTGGCATTGTTTGTTACCTGGATGAGGATAAGGTCATTTTCTCTTTTAGTGGTTACCGAAATAGTTGGTTCATAGTGTATGCCTGATTGTTTTAATTTTTCAGTTACTGCATAAAAAGCATGGTTAAACAGGGTCAGCAATACAAGGCCAATTTCCTGGGAAATAATATTAATCTTTCCTGCATTTTTGTCAAAGTCAGTTTGCAGCATGGCGTTAAAAGTCTTGTCTTTTGAACGCATGCTCTGATAGGCAAGCCGGAGATATTCGTCCACCAGGTTGTTGATGCCGGTCATTTGTTTTTTACCTGTACCGGGCATAGCATGCTGGCTCATCATTCTGACAAGGGCATTGGCCCGCTGGCCATGAAAGACGATATTATTAAACATGTTTTTAAGGTCTGCTGCAATTTGCAGTGATTCTGCCAGGTTGCCTTTCCGCATTTCAGTACTTAGTTTGTCAATTAGTTCCGGACCGGGCTCAGCGAAATTATTGACGAAATTCAGGGGATTCTGTATTTCATGCGCGATACCTGCGGTAAGTTTGCCCAGGATAGCCATCTTTTCCTGTTGTACAAATTGTATATGGGCAAGATTCAGTTTTTCCATGGCAAGCGTTATTTCATTTTTCTGACGATCATTCTCCACTTGCAGCCCGGGCAGTTCAATATTTCTTAACCGGAGGATTTCTGATTCCTTCATGTTCCTGTTCCACCTGGTGCACCAATTGCACATTCTCCAATTTCCGGGTTAATGTCGCTGAATGAAAATCCATCTCAGCATGATGATAAAGTTCAAGGTGTTCCAGGGCATTGTTAAATGCATGGTTCTTTTTGTAGTAGTCATACAATTTGTAATGGACCCTGGCCGACAGGTCAGGCGACCCGGCGGCTGTTGCCAGATCAAGGGCCATCTTCATTAATGGCAGTTTATTTTTATCCGGGTTAAGGTCAATGAGTAAGAGTAATACTTCGACCTGTCCTTTTTTGTCGCCGGTACCTGTCCTGATGGAATGGCATAATGTTGCATATTCCATGGCAAGGCCGGGGTTGGACAGGGCCAGTTCTAATTCTGCCAGGTGAAAAAGCGTATTTCCTTCCCCCTGTTTATCTGAAATGGAAGACGAAATTTTGTTTCCCTTAAAATAATATTCATAGGCTTTATCAAATTCTCCAAGCATGAAATATGAACGGCCAATATTATCAAGACATCGCGCAACTCCCCGTTGATTTCCCTGGGATTCTATTGTTGGCAGGCATTTTTGGAAACAGGCCAGGGCTTCACCTGGCTTTTGAAGTTCAAGGTAAATGCAGCCCATATTATTGATGGAATTGGATTCCCAGGTGCCAGGCCTGCTTCTTTGCGGGGATTCGGCACATAGATGATAAATCCCGATGGCTTTTTCAGGGAGGCCAAGATGCTGGTAGGTGACCCCTAATTCATAAATGGCTGATGCTTTACTTTCCGGATGATGAATGTTTTTACTAAGTTGCTGCGCTGTGTAAAGGTGTTTCAGCGCAGAATTGAAATCACCTTTTTCCCGTGCAATCGTGCCGAAAAGTTCATGGATATCCGATTGACCTGATTCATCACCCGTTTCACGGAAAATCTGCATGGATTCTTCAAGGAGTTCGGCAGCCTGTTCATGCCGGGAATGTTTATCCAGGGCGAACGCATATGTCCTTAAACCTTCGGCTAATCCTTTACGGTAGTTTATGCTTTTTGAAAGCTCTATGGCTTCTTCGCTGAGTTGTCCACAGCGCATCGTGTCGGTAAACCTGATTTCCCAGGCCTTCCTGTTCAGGGTATCAATTTTTTCCTGCCCGGGTGTCAGAGCATTCATACAAAAGAAATTATTTCCATTAAAATAGTGAATACTTGCCAGAACAGGTAATCATCATTGCAGACCGTAAAGACGTCCATTTAGCCTATCTTTGCGGCATGGCAACATTCGAATCACTGGGCCTGGAAGAAGGCTTACTCCAATCAATAACCGCTCTTGGTTTTGTAGAACCAACCCCGATACAGGAACAATCCATCCCCGTTTTGTTAAAAGGCACCAAGGATTTTGTAGGTCTTGCACAGACCGGAACCGGTAAAACGGCAGCCTTTGGACTGCCCCTGCTGCAATTAATCAGTAAGGAAAACAAGTACCCGCAGGCACTCATCGTTTGTCCTACCAGGGAACTCTGCATGCAGATCACCAACGACCTGCTGGGTTTTAAAAAGAAATACGCCCCCGTTGCGGTTACCGCAGTGTATGGCGGAGCATCCATCACCACGCAGGTCCGCGACCTGAAAAGGGGAACCCAGATCGTGGTGGCCACACCCGGAAGGCTGATCGACCTGATTGAAAGGAAGGCCATCCAGCTGGATAAAATCCATTATATCGTACTGGATGAGGCCGATGAAATGCTCAATATGGGTTTTCGCGACGATATCGAGTTCATCCTGAAGAATACCCCCGAAAGGCAAAGTACATGGCTGTTCAGTGCCACCATGCCCAGCGAAGTGAGGCAGGTGAGTAAGAAATACATGAAGGCGCCGTTTGAACTGACCATCGGAAAAACAAATGCAGGTGCAGTTAATATCGACCACCAGTATTATGTAACGTCTGCCGTTAACCGATATGAGACACTTAAGCGGATCATCGATTTCAATCCCGGCATTTACGGTATCATTTTTACCCGCACCAAGGCCGATGCCCAGGAAATTGCGGAAACCATTGTCCGGGAAGGATATGATATTGAAGCCCTGCATGGCGACCTCACCCAGCAGCAGCGTGATAAGGTGATGGGAAGGTTCCGGGAGAAAAGCCTGCAACTCCTGATTGCCACTGATGTGGCGGCCAGGGGAATCGACGTCCAGGGAATCACCCACGTTATTAATTATGAACTTCCTGATGATCCGGAAGTATATACGCATCGAAGCGGAAGAACCGGAAGGGCGGGCAAAAGCGGGATATGTTTATCCATAGTGACCGCAAGGGATACTTACCGCATCAAGCAGATTGAGCGGATGAACAACACGCGTTTTCACAAACTCGATATACCGGCCGGAAAAGATGTCTGCCGCAAACAGTTCTTTCACTTTATCGACAGGTTATTGCAGGCAGAAATCAGCCATGGTGAATATGAAACCTACCTGCCCCTGCTGAAAGAGAAATTTGCGCATATAGATAAGGAAGAGATCATGCAAAGGGTGGCAGCGCTTGAATTTAACCGGTTCCTGCAGTATTATGAAAATGCCGCCGACCTCAATACAAGGACGGATTCAAGAAGGGAAAGGACCAGTGCGCCGGAACGAGACAGGAGTATTAAAACCGGTCCCCGCAGCAGCGGCGGATCTTATAAGCGGCTTTTTGTAAACCTTGGCACCAAAGACGGTTTCTATAAAGCCAGTTTCCTGCAATTCATACTGGATATGAGTGACCTTAAAAAAGAGGTACTTGGCCGTATTGATATGAAAGAGATGAACAGCTGGATAGAAATTGAGGCAGGAGCTGCCAATAAAATGGTCAAGGCCATTGACGGAAAAAAATTCAAGGGTCGGCAGATACGCATGAATGATGCCGATACCGGCGGTGGCCGTCGTAGCCGGGACTAGCGAAAAACCCTGTTGCACCAAAGGTATTATGGGTTTATTTAAATTTGGAGATCGTAAAACGACGGGTTTAAAGTTTGCATGTTAAAGCAGTAATACTATATTTGCCCTGATGATTACCGTAAAAGCATTCCGTTATTTTTATTTTAGTTTCTATTTTAAAAATGGAGCGGGAAGCTTTTGTTGAAATAATAACAATATAATCAACATAGGATCCCGCTGAAAAGCGGGATTTTTTTTTACAGGATATGAAGAAGAACCTGCAAGCCGAAAGTAAACCAGTGTCCCGGGTCAGTATCCAGGGTTATGAAGGAAGTTTCCACCAGGTGGCAGCCAGGCAATTCTTTGGCCAGGGTGTGGAAGTGATACCCTGTGATACTTTTCGTGACGTCGTAAAGATCGCCGCCAACAGGAAAGAAAGCGATGGCGGTGTAATGGCCATTGAAAACTCCATTGCCGGAAGCATCCTTCCCAATTATAATCTCCTCCAGAAATCAAACCTGCGTATTACGGGGGAGGTATACCTGCAGATCAAGCAAAACCTGCTGGTTAATCCAGGTGTAAAACTGTCAGACATCCGCGAAGTGCATTCTCACCCAATGGCCCTGCAGCAATGCCTTGAATTCCTGGATAAATACAACTTCAGGCTGGTGGAAACGGAAGATACCGCCCTGTCGGCCAAACTTCTGCACCAGCACAGGAGCAAGCATATCGCGGCCATCGCCAGTAAACTGGCAGCTGAATTATTTCAGCTCGAGATCCTGGCACCAAATATCCACACCATGAAAAACAACTATACGCGCTTTTTGGTATTACAGCGGGAAGAAGAAGTGCGCGATATCCCTGATGCCAATAAGGCATCCGTTAATTTTCATACGGATCATTCCAGGGGAAGCCTTGCCAGGGTGCTCACCAGGATTGCAGATGGCGGAATTAACCTGAGCAAACTCCAGAGCTTTCCCATTCCCGGCTCTGATTTTAAATACAGTTTTCACGCTGATATGGAATTTAATGACCTGGCGCAGTTCCGCCATGTGCTTGAAGATATCAGGCCATGCACGGAAAGCCTGAGGATTTACGGCATCTATCGTAACGGTATGGTACAAACGAAAACAGCCTGAATTGCACACTTAAAGATTGCAGCAATGAATATCGCAACATCAAAAAGACTGGAAGGGATCGGGGAGTATTATTTCTCCAAAAAACTGCGCGAGCTTGATGAACTCAACAGGCAGGGAAAGCAGGTGATCAACCTGGGGATCGGCAGCCCTGACATGCCCCCGCACCCCGATGTGATCGCCATCCTGCAGGAAGAAAGTATCAAGCCTAACGTACACGCCTACCAGAATTATAAAGGCACCCCGGTATTGCGAAAGGCAATGGCAGAGTGGTACCGGAAGTGGTACCATGTGGAACTGGATGCAGACACGGATATACTTCCACTCATTGGCAGCAAGGAAGGCATCGTGCATATTTGCATGACATACCTGGATGAAGGGGATGAAGCCCTTGTTCCCAATCCCGGTTATCCTACCTATCAAAGCGCTGTTAAACTGGCAGGAGGCACCTGCAGGAGTTACCACCTCACGGAAGAGCACCACTGGTTCCCCGATTTTGAAGCACTTGAGCAGACCGACCTTACCGGGGTGAAGCTTATGTGGGTGAATTATCCCCATATGCCTACCGGCGCACTGCCCACTGCAGAAATGTTTACCAGGCTTGTGGCATTCGGGAAGAAGCATAATATTCTTATCTGCCATGATAATCCATATAGTTTCATCCTGAATGATAACCCCATGAGCCTGCTTGGTATTGAAGGCGCGAAAGATGTTGTGCTGGAGCTCAATTCACTCAGCAAAGCACAGAATATGGCGGGCTGGCGTGTTGGTTTATTATGCGGCGCAAAGGAAAGGATAAATGAAGTGCTGACCTTTAAAAGCAATATGGACAGCGGTATGTTCCTTCCCGTTCAGCTGGCCGCAGCAAAAGCATTATCCCTGGGGAAGGAGTGGTACGACGACCTTAATAAAGAGTACCGTGAACGAAGGGAATATGTTTTTGCCCTGCTAGATAAACTGCATTGTACTTATGATCGCGAACAATCCGGAATGTTCGTCTGGGCAAAAATACCCGGAATGTATGAGGACGGATTTGACATGAGTGATGAGATTTTACGGAGTGCCGCCGTATTCATCACGCCAGGCGGGATTTTCGGAACAGAAGGCCGGAAATATATCAGGGTCAGTTTATGCAGCACCAAGGAAAAATTGCTGGATGCAACCGAGAGAATTGAAGCGGCATTTGGTGTTACAAATGGGAAGATTGATGCAGGTGGTGAATCAATGAACCAGATCAGTTAAAATATTGGTTGAAAGATTTTATATGGACAGAAAAAAAATTGCAGTCATAGGCGTTGGATTGATCGGTGGTTCACTCGCACTCCAGCTGAATGAGAAAGGGCTGGCGTCGAGTATCATCGGGGTCGATAATAATGAAGAACATTGCAGAAAGGCGCTGGAACTTGAGCTGGTGGATGAAATCATGTCGGTCGGGGATGCTGTGAAGGTTGCTGATGTGATCATCCTGGCCATACCGGTGGATCTGATTGTGGTTATGCTGCCATCATTGCTCGATCTTGTAGATAACCAGGTCGTCATCGACCTTGGTTCAACAAAATCAGCCCTTGTTAATAACGTTAAGGATCACCCGAAAAGAGGGCGTTATGTAGCCGCACACCCGATGTGGGGAACGGAATATAGCGGTCCGGCTGCAGCTGTAAAAGGAGCCTTTGAGAATAAGGCCGTAATTCTGTGTAATACTTCAGACTCTGATGCGGATGCAGTGGCATGGACAAAAAAAATGTTTGGCAAAATAGGTATGCACCTGCTGGAAATGAATGCAGATGATCATGACCTTCATGCTGCCTATGTGAGCCATATTTCGCATATCACGTCATTTGCACTTGCCAATACGGTCCTCGAAAAGGAAAAGGAAGACGAAGCAATATTTGAGATGGCCAGTGCAGGTTTTGAAAGCACTGTAAGGCTGGCCAAGAGCAATCCTTCGATGTGGGTACCGGTATTGATGCAAAACAGGGAGAACGTGCTTGATGTGCTGAACGAGCATATCAGCCAGTTGCGGAAATTTAAAAGCTGCCTGGAGAAGGAGAACTGGGAATACCTGAAAGAACTCATGGAAGGAGCGAATCGCATTAAACGGATTCTGAAATAAATCGGATCGCGGAGCGATAATTGGGAAATTTGGAACTGTGGTAAATGTGGAAGTGAAAATGAGGAAATAATCCGAATGTAATCCGCAATCCGTAATCCGCAATCCGTAATCCGTAATGGGAATAATTGAATAACTTTAATCTCAATAGAACATCATGCAAACAATTGAAAAGAATCGTCCATCAACCTTGCAGGAAACCTGGGCAAAGCGTCCGTTGATCATTTCCGGTCCCTGCAGTGCAGAAACAGAAACGCAGGTATTGGAAACAGCGCAGCGCCTGGCCGCCACCGGGAAAGTGGATATGTTGCGTGCGGGTATCTGGAAACCACGAACCCGCCCGGGAAGTTTTGAAGGTATTGGAACAAAGGGCCTTCCCTGGCTGCAACAGGCAAAGAAATTAACCGGACTGCCGGTAGCCGTGGAAGTGGCTACTGCAAAGCAGGTGGAAGATGCGCTCCATTTTGATGTGGATGTTTTATGGATCGGGGCGCGGACAACCGTAAATCCCTTCAGTGTGCAGGAACTGGCAGATGCCTTGCGCGGCGTTGATGTGCCTGTGCTTATTAAAAATCCTATAAATCCCGATCTTGAACTCTGGACAGGCGCAGTGGAACGCGTAGCCAAGGCCGGAATAAAAAATATCGGGCTAATCCATCGCGGGTTTTCTGCGTATGGAAATACCGAATACCGGAACGCCCCGATGTGGCACCTGGTAATTGAAATGAAAAGGAGAAATCCAGATATGATGTTCATCAATGACCCTTCGCATATCTGCGGAAGAAGGGATATCCTTCTCGAAGTGGCACAGAAGGCCATTGACCTGGATTTCGACGGGCTTATGATAGAATCACATATCGATCCCGATCACGCATGGAGTGATGCAAAACAACAGGTAACCCCGGAACAACTGGCTGAAATGCTTTCTTCCATTAAATGGAGAAGTGAAGACGTGCCTTCAGAAAGTTTCCATGTAGCGCTGGATAAACTCCGTGAACAGATCAACCATGTGGATGATGAGATCATGCAATTGCTCGGGCAACGCATGAAGATTGCTGAGCAAATCGGTGAATACAAGAAAAATAACAGTGTTACCATCCTGCAGACAAACCGCTGGAACCAGATCCTGGAGCGGGCATTTAACAGGGGGGATAAACTTGGCCTTAGCCGTGAGTTTATCACCAAATACCTGGATGCCGTGCATATGGAATCAATAAACCGCCAGAATAAAGTGATGAACGCATAGTATGCACGAAGGAAGGGTCTACCTGTTTATTCATGTCATTACGGAAGTAATGGACAGAACACCGCTGATGAAAAAGCCCCTCCGCGCTGTGTATTATGGATGGTGCAAAAAATTCGGCGACCTGAAAGGCATTCGTTTTATCAGCATTGGCGGCAGTGATGACCATATGCATTACCTCATTCAGCTTCATCCTGCACAGAATCTTTTGCAGGTGGTTAAGCAGTTGAAAGACGAATCCGCAAAATTTATCCAGGACAGTAAATTATTGCTGCAGGATTTTTCCTGGAAGGATGATTATACGGCATACTCCGTAAGCCCGGGAAGCCTTCAGCAGACAAAGGATTATATCGAAAGGCAGGAAGAATACCACCTTTCTAAAACACTGGAACAGGAAATGGAAGGATTTAATAAAACCAGGATCAATACCGATGACGCCAATTAAATACCGTTTTTCGCAAAGCTCTGTGGATTATTATTTTGATGGTTCATTCCGGGATTTGGCCAAAATAACGGACAGGAAAAATACCATTATTATAACAGATGAAAACATCTTTACTGCGCACCATGATAAGTTCAGGGGATGGAATGTAATTACGCTAAAACCAGGAGAGGCATTTAAAATACAGGCTACTGTTGATTCGGTGATTGAAACGCTGATCGCCATGCAGGCCGATCGCAAAACAACCCTCGTTGGTGTTGGCGGCGGTGTGATCACTGACCTTACGGGTTATATCGCTTCTGTGTATATGCGGGGGATACCATTTGGGTTTGTACCCACATCACTGCTGGCCATGGTGGATGCTTCAATAGGAGGAAAGAATGGGATAGATGTGGGTGAATACAAGAATATGGTTGGGGTGATCCGCCAGCCTTCCTTCCTGCTGTATGATTTTAGCTTACTCAGGTCACTGCCACCCAGTTGCTGGTCGGATGGATTTGCGGAAATTATCAAGCATGCCTGTATTAAAGATGCTCCGGCATTTTTGATCCTTCAAAAGGAAAATATTCAGTCCCTCCGGAAGAATGCAAAATTGTTATCTACAATCATTATCCGGAATGCCAACCTCAAATCAAAGGTTGTACAGAAAGATGAGTTTGAAAAGGCCGATCGCAAATTGCTCAATTTCGGACATACCCTTGGGCATGCTTTGGAAACTCAATATGAACTGACGCATGGCCAGGCCATTTCCATTGGCATGCATTACGCATGCAGGATGTCTGAAGAACTTGTAGGATTTACAGGAACGGGAAAAGTCCGTGAAGTCCTGCAGCAATATGGCCTGCCCGTTGATGCTGCATTTAACATGAAGAAGGTCCTGGAGATTGTAAAGATGGATAAGAAACGCGTCCGGAAGGAAATGAGTTATGTCCTGCTCCGAAAAATAGGGAATGGTATTAATCCATAGTATCGAAGTCAGCAGAATGGAAAAATTGTTATTGCGAATCCACCAAGAATCATAGTATGAATGTCATCATATATCCTTCCGTCATTCATGGTAATATTGCCGCTGCTGCTTCCAAAAGCTCCATGCAGCGTGCACTTGCCGCGGCATTGTTACGAAAAGGGCGCACTATTATAAATAACCCGGGCAGGAGCAATGATGATATAGCTGCGCTCGACACCATACAAAAACTCGGGGCGATTGTTTCACATAATGATGGACAACTGGCAGTCTACAGCAATGGCGTAAACCCTGTCAGTGACACCATCAATTGCGGGGAAAGCGGGCTGGGTATCAGGATGTTTACCCCCATAGCTGCACTTTCTACCGAAGAAGCTAACGATAACGGGTACCGGAAGTTTAACCACAAGGCCGATGGATTTTTTTGATGAGATATTCCCCAAACTGGGTATCAAAATCCAGTCATCAGGTGGGCGGTTGCCCATGGTAATCCAGGGTCCATTACATCCGGCCAGTATTGAAGTTGACGGATCGCTGAGTTCACAGTTCCTGACCGGCCTGCTGATGGCTTATGCTGCAGCCGGCGCAAAGGATGTTGACATACGCGTCAGGGACCTGAAGAGTAAACCGTATATAGATCTTACCCTGAAAGTGCTGCACGATTTTGGATGGGAAGTGGAAAATAAAAATCATGAAGTCCTTTCATTTTAAGGAAGCCGCAGGTGATGCATGGCCCGACAGGGAGTACACAGTTGAAGGTGACTGGAGCGGAGCTGCTTTCCTGCTTGTTGCAGGTGCCATTGCAGGGGATATTGAGGTTACGGGCCTGGATGTTTTTTCCACACAGGCTGATAAGGCATTATTACACGCATTACATTCAGCAGAGGCAAAACTTTCCCTGGAAGAACATAAGATCAGGATTGGCCGTACCAGGCTGAAGGCATTTCATTTTGATGCCAATGAATGCCCGGATCTTTTTCCGCCGCTTGCAGCACTGGCATCATTTTGTGAAGGGAAATCGGTTATTGAAGGCGTGAATCGTTTAACACATAAGGAAAGTAACCGAGCCCTTACCCTGCAGGAAGAGTTCGGGAAGATGGGTGTAAGGATAACTTTACAGGATGACCAGATGATCATTGAAGGAGGCTCTGAAGTAAAGGCAGCCCGTGTTCATTCGCATCATGATCACCGGATCGCCATGGCTTGTGCTGTCGCGGGATTGAGGGCTGACGGACCCGTGATCATTGAAGATGCGGAAGCGATTAACAAATCCTATCCTGATTTTTATGATCACCTGAAGCTATTATCTGCGAGAATTGAATAATTCAAGCTTTTGAAATGGTATCGCATTAATATTAATCCGTAATCCGCAATCCGCAATCCGTAATTTTATAACATGAACAGTTTTGGAAGAATATTCAGGGTAATGATTTTTGGAGAGTCTCACGGCGAATCGGTTGGTGTAAGCATTGACGGTTGCCCGGCAGGGTTACCCATTGCGCTTGAAGATTTCACGGAAGATATTGAACGACGCAAGGGAGGGAAACAGAAAGGCACCACGCCCAGGCAGGAAGAAGATCTTCCCATTTTCAAAAGCGGGATTTTCAATGGCCGGACCACCGGCGCGCCGATCACCATCATATTTGAAAACAAGAATACCCGTTCAGGTGATTATGACAAACTCCGTTCCGTTCCACGGCCGGGTCATGCTGATTTTGTGGCACACCAGAAATACGGCGGGCATGAAGATTACCGGGGAGGTGGACATTTCAGCGGACGGCTGACGCTATGCCTGGTGGCTGCAGGCGTTATCGCGAAAAAATTGCTGCCGGTATTTCCATACAGGCACGTATAACCGAAATAGGCGGCGAAACCGACCTGGAAAAGGGGTTGCAGAAAGCTATCGATGCAAAGGATTCCGTAGGCGGTATTGTGGAGTGTACGGCAACAGGATTGCCTCATGGATTGGGAGAGCCATTTTTTGATTCAGTTGAATCCATGTTATCCCATGCGGCATTTGCCATTCCTGCCGTCAGGGGAGTGGAATTTGGTACCGGCTTTGCGGCAGCACGGATGTTTGGGAGTGAACACAATGATGCTATCGAGAATATGCAGGGCGTCACCAGGTACAAACCATGCCGGTGGTGTAGTGGGAGGCATCAGCAATGGAAATGAACTGGTATATCGTATTGCCATTAAACCTACATCTTCTACACCTAAGGAACAACAGACCTTAAACTGGGAAACCGGAGAACAGGAGAATTTTTCCGTTAAGGGAAGGCATGACCTTTGTATTGCCCTTCGCGTTCCGCCGGTGATGGAAGCTGTTACCGCTATTGTGCTGGCCGACCTGATGATGATTGAACAGAAGCTCAGCAGGATAGTCGGGCCTTGAATACTTAAACTATCCGTTGCGGCACAGTATACCGATTAATCAGGATTTGTCATTTTCTTTATCCAGAAATTCATCCGCGAAATGGGCTTCATGTTTCGGTTCTGAGAATTTGGCGGCATTGTAACCAGCGGATTGTCCGCGTGGAATAGATAATGAAATCCAGTCTTTATCCATGATCATCTTTCCTAAATACATCATCTGCCCGATATGTGATGCATAATGTGCTAGCTGCCGGTCAAGCGCTTCCGTCACTGTCTGTCCCATATTCCGTGATATAAATGATCCTGTCCAGGTCATCTTCCCTTAACTGGTACAATACATCGAGAAAAACTTTCCAGGATTTGTTCCAGCGGTCGATCAACTCGTTTTTGGAAAGGGATTCCGGTTCAAATTCCGCTTCCCTGTTTCGCCATTCTTTTTCACCGTCAGTGGTAAGGAAATCCGTAAAACGTGATAGCATATTTCCGGTAATATGTTTTACAATGGTTGACAAACTATTGGATTCTGCATTATACTGCCAGTTGATCTTTTCTTCCGGAACCTGGTGGATGGTCTTTTCGCCGAGTGACCTGTAATATTCAAATAGTTTAATAATGCCCGGCAGGTAATCTTTTGGCATACTAATTATTTTGGAGTTAATGCAATTCTATTGTTTCCACTTCCGGAATGTCCTGGGTCCTGAGTTCAATATGCTTATTCCTGGCCTTTACTTTATAGTCCTGGACTATTTCCAGAATGTCATGATCAATGTAAACGCTTCTTGACCCGGTAACATCAACAATCGAATATTCAGGAATGGCATCCAGTGTATCCCTGAGCTTCTTTTTATTCAGGAAGCTCACATTCAGCGCCAGGTCAATATGATAATGCCTCATATGACCTTCCTGTTTTTCATTCATTGTAAACCCTGCCCTGTAAGTGTGTTTTACCAGGAAATACACAGCATAACCGATACCAATCAATACCCCTATCAACAGGTCTGTAAACAGGATGGCAAAGACCGTTACAATGAATGGCATAAACTGTTCACGGCCCTGCCGGTATACGCCCCTGATCATGGCAGGTTTGGTTAATCCAAATCCGGTTTTAATCAGGATAACGGCAAGGACGGCATAAGGAATACTATTGATGAGCGGAACCGCAAGTAGGATGGCGATCAATATCCAGATGCCATGGGTGATGGCCGATAATTTTGTTTTTGCCCCGGCTTCCGCATTCGCTGAGCTTCTTACAATAACTGCGGTAATAGGCAGTCCGCCAATTAATCCGCTTAGTATATTTCCAGTTCCCTGGGCAACCAGTTCCCTGTTCTGTGGTGTTATGCGGTTGTATGGATCAAGTTTATCAATGGCTTCAATGCTCAGCAGGGTCTCCAGGCTTGCCACAAAACAAATGACCACCGCATTTTTCCATATTTCTGCATTGGAAAAAAGCGATGAAAAATAGGGCAGTTTGATGGAAGAAAATACATTATGCGGTACACTAACATACTGGCCATCCGTTAAAACCAGTGAAGGAATAAAAAATTTAAATAAAAGTGCCAGCAGCGAACCAAAAAGTACAACGATGAATGATACCGGCAACGCCTTGAATTTTTTGGAAAGATATTTTTCCCAGGCGATCAATAATAACAAAGACAAAGACCCAATCAAAATCGCACCGGCTGAAATGCTCTGGTATAAATCGGTTATGCTTTCAAAACCGTGCTTGAATGTCAGCAGGTTTACAAATTCTTCCCGCCAGAAATCAGGTTTGTCGTACCCGATCAGCAGGGGAACCTGTTTGGCGATCAGTATTAAACCGATTGCAGCCAGCATTCCCTTTATCACAGACGACGGAATCAGGTGCGTAAATCCTCCGAGACGGAAAACGCCCAGCAAAACCTGCAGCAAGCCGCCAATGGAAACGGAAAGGAAAAAAATTTCGATGGCACCCATTTTAGTGATGGCGGCGGCACATATTGCAGTGAGGCCCGCAGCTGGACCGCTTACACTAAGCGATGACTTGCTCATCAGGCCTATTACAAGGCCTCCGATAATACCGGCAATCAGGCCTGAATATACGGGGGCATTTGAAGCGAGTGCAACGCCCAGGCAAAGAGGTAAGGCGACAAAGAAAACGGAAATGCTGGCTTTGAAATCATGCTTAAGGAAAGAAAAAAAATAAAATTTCAGTCTTCTGTTTGACCTGATCATCAGTTCGAATACTTAGTGATTAATTTGATTATGCTTTCTTGCCCGCAGATTTGTCCATATTGTGCCCGAAAAAATAACCGATCGCCATTCCGGCAAATGTTCCCGACAGGGACCAGAGTATATCTCCATTACTGGTAAAGTAGGCAAAGGAAAGCCCGAATATCCCGAACATTGCCATCATGAAAATGGCTGCTGTGAACCTGCGTTTTTTAGGTTGTTCGGTGTGGGGTTGCTGATGATGATGTTTAGGCTTATGCCGGTGATGAGAGTTTGGCATTTTATTTTGAAAGGTACGAAAAAAATCAACTAGACCCTTTCGTAAATAAACCGTGGAACAAGTTTCATGACCATGGCGATCAGCCACCATCGTTTAGTGATATATATCACTTTTTTTCCTGACCTGATAGCCGAAAATATCTGGCGTGAAGCTTTTGCTACGGAGGCCTGCCAGAACCTGCCTTCTCCCTTGGCATTGGGTGTATCCACAAAGCCGGGTCGTATATCCGTTACCGTTATAGGAATTTTCAGGTAATTGCTTTTCTGCCGCAAAGCTTCCAGGTAACTGATCTGGTAAGCCTTGGATGCATTATAGGCGGGTGCATGCCTTAATCCGCGTAACCCCGCAATGGAACTGATGGCCGCAAGGTGGCCATGGCCCTGGTTCCGGAAAAACCGGAATGCCCAGTCGGCCAGTAGTGTAAATGCAGCTACATTCAGGTCGATCATTTTTTTTTCAATGCTGAATTCAAGTGATTCATTGAGGTCTCCCCCACCTGCACTGATGAAGAAAAGGTCTAGTCCGCCAAGTGCTGCAACAAGTTCATCAAGTTTTTGAGGTACTTCCTCAAGGTTGGTAACATCGAAGGAGGAAATGATATACTTTGATGTATCCTGGTTTTTTATTGCTAGTCAGCAACTCATTCCTTCTCCCGGTTATGCCTACACGATAACCCCCCGATGCCAGCAATTCTGCGACCCCCCTTCCCAGGCCCGAACTGGCGCCCACAACAATGGCTTTTTTCATAAATTAATGTTGATCATCACATGTTATGAGCAGTCAGTTATGTTCTCAAAGGGTTAACTGGTACAGTATGCCGGACTGTATTACCTGGCAAACCGGATCATAAATTCCGAAAGGTATTCGCTGGTATCCCTGCCATTGACTTTATACATGTCTTTAAAGAATAGCCTGGCTTCCTGTCCGAGTCTCAGGCAGGTATTTTTATTTGCTACATCTTCTTTCGAATTCACCGGTTGAAGCGACGGATACCATAAAATATGGCCCGGCCTGTCGAGCAACAACTGGGGTTTGCTCCATTGCTGGGCATTATCTCCGGCCTCAAGGTCCTTATTGGTATTGAAGGAAATAAAAATGCTGCTTCCTTTCCAGGATGTGCCGGTTACTTTTCCCATCAGCATGACCCAGCAATCCAGGTAGGTGTTCCAGCTTACGGATGGCCCCCAGTGAAAACCTCCTGTGGGAGAGGAGGCAGGGCCGCCACCTTCTGTTCTTGGGATTTGCAGGGAACTTACCGGTGCGCCAACACCATTCCAGGGGGCGTTGAATCCTTTTCCGTCCCATCTTTTTGCCTTTCCTTCCGGGTTATCCAGGTCTGCCAATGCAATTCTTGCAATGCTGATGCACTGTCCGCTCCATTCTTTTTCCGCATCATATTTTGTTGAATCATATTCCCCGGGATATCCGTATTCGCCGTAGAAGAGATAAAGGTGTTCCCCGCTGGCAACGGCGGAAGGATCACCCACACCACCAGCAAATGTTTCAGAAGTATTGTGGGGTTTGAGGATTAACCTTGGTTGAAGGTCTTCCAGGAATAACCCACGGTTGTCCCAACTGTGTCCGCCATTGGTCGATTTCATGATCCCGATGCGACATACAGCGGCAGGTGAGGTAGGTCCCGTTAAACCCTGTGGCCAGCGGAAGTCCTTATAACCCTGTCCTGTAACCGAATCATAAGGAAGTGTGGCAGGATAGTTTTCATTATGATAAACTGCATAAAGTGTTTTGCCGGTATTGTCTTTTGGATCCTGGTAAACCGTTTCAAACCATACCGCACCGTGTAAACCTGCTGTTCCCGGAGGCGCATTTTTGGGCATGATGGGATCTGTAAATTCCTCATAGTTCCTTGTAAACGCTTCATCAGCATGGCGTCCGTCGGCAAACTGTAATTCCTCTGCATCGCCCCATAACGGATCTTCACCATATTTGCCGGGAAATATCCTGAATGTATCACCAATCCATGCCTCAGCCATATTGCAGTCTACAAAAGATTTAAAATGGAATTTCTCTATGGGCTTTAAAGTGAAGGTGGGAAGACTTACCGTCTTTTCTTTTTCTTTGCAGGAAATTGCCAGGAAAAGTACAAACAGTATAGCAGGGATAAATCGCATACTAATAGCATTAATGTATCCCCAATTTAGGAAGTATAATGATTTCAATAACTATAACGGGTAAAATTATCAGGAGGAGGAAACATTTTACAGTCCCGGTTGAAGGTATTCGGCCTGGCATGTTGAGCTTCCATCATTACCCGTTATTATTTTCCGGTCAATGGTCCAGGACTGGCTTGTGGATATCGTTAGATAATGGTCCGTCTCTTTATTCCAGAATAAAATTTCTTTAAAGAAGATTTTTCTGCCGTCTGGCGCCTTATCAAGGGCATCAAGTACTGCGCTGGTCATATAGTTTGACTGACCCATTAATTCACGCCCGTCAATATTGATGACATATTGTACGATAGTATAATGAGGATGGAAGTAATTTGAAGAGTCTGTTTGTATGATAACAGATTTGGCCGCTTTATTAAAATCCCTGCATCCAAAAGAAATCTTCATAAACGGAAGACTGATGGCCTTGTAGACAAAACTTGTTTTGCCCTTCCCGGTATACAGGGTTATAATAACTTTTTCCTGGGATGGCATCACCAGCAGACTGTCGTGCTGGCGCTGAATACCCACATTAGATTCAATCTTTTTAATGGAGTCAACCTCACCTTTGATGATCAGGTAATTGCTTACGCCATAATAAATCAGGTCGGATCCTTTCACCCATTTATTCTCCAGGGTAAATTCCTGTGCAGAAGGAAAGAAAGTCGCAAGCAGAAATACGGAAGTAATAAGGATTTTCATGGATAATTATAGCAGCTAAAAATACAGGATCAATACCTTCTGTAAACGTTAAACGTAAAACTATATTATCCCGCCTGGTCATAGGCTTTTCGTATCCAATTAATAAGGTCAGCGTTTAATGTTGAGGCATTTTCCACTTTAATCCTATGGGTGCACATCGCATTCCAGCTTCCCGATGCTTCAGCAATACCTTCAGGCGCAACACCTTTTATGTTGAGTCCCACATCCAGCCTGTTTTTGGTGGATGGCTGGATGATGGCAAACTGTTTTTTACGGCGCAGGCTTACATAGGCTTTTTTGGGTGATACTTCGATGTCATTTCCAAACCTGCTGATTTCTTTCATGATCTTATCGATACCAGGCCCGGATTTCCTCCTTACCCTTGTACTGTTCTTCTACCAGGTCATCCTTGTTTTCTGCGGCTCCTGCATGGCTCTGTTTGGCAAAATGTACTATGACATTGGCATTACCATGGGTAAATCCGTGCTTTTCTTTAAGGAAGTTTACCAGTTCTCCATGTTTTTCAAAACCGCTGGAATTGATAATTGTAGTCCACTGGGCCAGTGATTTGCCCGTGCTTTTTTCGATATTGGCAATCTGGTTGGCTGTTGCTTTTTCGACATCGTTGGTTGCCATAAAACATTTGTTTAATGATGATGAAGTGATTGGCAACAGAATTTAATGTATTTTTTTATATCACTATGTATTTTTACATGACCATCAGAATAAAACATATAAATGGTTGCTAGGCCGGAAATATAGCAATGGGTTAATTGTCAGATAAAAATAATAGATTCACTCTATCGATAGCAAAAAGAGTATCCTAAATAATTATTACATTTTGCATTAATCATCAAATCATGAGGAAATTTTATGTTGCCCTGATGCTGACGGTTTTAACCTTTACCGCCGAAGCCCAGGTTCCTGCAGACCCGGAGAAAAATCTTTCTTCAAAGAACATTGTACTTCCTGCTCCCAATAAACCTATTGCCAATTATGTTACGTCAGTCAGGTCTGGAAATCTGTTATTTCTTTCGGGGCATGGCTATTGTGGCGGGATTCCTTCTGCCGTGGATACCGGCAAACTGGGAAAAACACTGACGATTGAACAGGGTTACCAGGCTGCACGCAATGTAGGATTATGCATGCTGGCAACCATTAAAAGTGCGGTGGGCGACCTTAACCGGGTTAAGCGTGTTGTCAGGGTTTTTGGCATGGTTAATTCTACAGAGAATTTTAAAGACCAGCCCAAAGTAATGAATGGATTTTCTGACCTGATGGTTGAGGTATTTGGGGAAAATGGAAAACATGTACGGGCTGCCGTTGGTATGGTGTCATTGCCAAACGGGATTGCAGTGGAAGTTGAAATGACTATTGAACTGAAGGACTGACATAATCGTTCATATCATTCTGAGAGATCTATCATTTCACCCAGGCTCAATACATGAGCGTTCACATCTAATTTCCGGCAGGCATTGGTGAATAATGAAACATCTGCCGTATTAAACCGGAACATATCGTAGTGGCAGGGAACGGTTTGTTTTGCCTTGATGGATTTTGCCAGCCATGCAGCTTCCTCACTGTTGAGGTTTCCGGCAACGCCCCTGGAAGGATCATTCCCGTTAATGGGCAGGATGGCAAGGTCAATGTTAAAAGGCTCCAGTAGTTCAACCATTCCCGGGTATAAGCAGGGTATCCCCGCTGTGATATATTTTTTTCCCACCGGCTTCAATAACATATCCCATAAACCTGCACTTTCCCTTTTCATCCCTTTCGATGTCGTTGTGCGCAGCGGGAACCCCGGTGAACCGGATGCCTTTAATTGTCGACGCTTTCACCGTCATTTAGTCCAAGTGGAAAGGATAAAGGTTTGCCGATCCGATGGCAAACGAATTCCCTGTTGGCCTCCGGGATGATCATGGTAATTTCCGGGTTTTTTTCTATGAGGGGGATCAGTGTTTCACCATCCAGGTGATCAGTGTGGTTATGACTGCTGGTAACGATATCAATAAAAGTTAATTTTTCCGGGTCAATTACTTTCTCACACATGCGGACATGTGGCTTGTGGCTCCCCTCATACTTTTTTGTCAGGGAATCAGATAAATAAGGATCCAGTAATACATGCACCCCGTTCCATTGCAGGAGGAAACCACTCTGTCCCAGCCACCAGAGATGAACATCATTCCTGAAATTCGCCTGCTGTTTTACCTGCGCTAAAAAAGCTTCGTCTTTATTTATTGCTTTTACCCATCTCATGGTTCAAAAATAATTCTTGTAAGCGAGCCAACGGAAAAGGTGAAAAATAACTTAAATACTGGAAAGGGATCAGTAGTATATGTTACGGCGAAGGGTTCGTAAGTATTGAAAAGGGCATTTTGCCAGGTTTGCCCAGCATAAAGGCGTTTATGTAGGCCGGGAATGGCATCTCCACAAGTACTTGGAAAAGGATGGGAAAGTGATTACATTTAAATAACCCGAAATATGCCTGGTTTATGAGATCATCAATTTGGGTTCTGACGGTAATTTTTTCGCTGCTTTCCTGCACAAAAAAAGAGGGAACAGAGGTAGTAAAACCACCAATCTATATTCCCCCCACAACACTCGCCGGCCCGCCGGATTCATTACTATTACCTTCTGTCTATAAGAAATACATTAATGCCGATGGCATTCCCCTGCTGAGTTCATCTTTGACAGAAGACGAAGCATTGTTCCGGGCACGTTCAACAGTATTGCTGATGCTCCGCAACCTGGACACGGCAACGTATAACCGAATGCTTCGGAAAAAGACGCGTGTTGTGATCGTTTCTTACCAGGAAGAACTTTCCGTAATCCCGGAGTTTTCGTCAGTTACCGCAAATTTTGTCGCCGACCGCAGGGGGCTTTTTTTTAACAATATCACCAGTGTATTTGAAGAAAACCTTCTTTGTGAAAGGAATTTACGGACAGACAATAACAAGAACAGGGATATGGTGACCCATGAATTTGCGCATGCCATACATCTTGACGGTGGCGATAAAAGCCTGGATAGTTCCATTCGCTCCATTTACCAGAAAGCGATGAAGAATAAGCAATGGCAGGGTTTCTATGCTGGAACCAATTACAAGGAGTATTGGGCAGAAGGGGTAAGTTTCTGGTTTAACTGTATTCCTGACCGTATCCTTGCTTCCGGGAACACCCAAAGGGAAAGGATGAAAAATTACGATCCTGATTTATATAGCCTCATTCAGCGTTACTTTAGTGATGCCATCAGCAAGACCGGCTGCTATTGATTACCTGTTAAATCCATTGTTATGAGGCATCGTATACTTTTTTTCTCTTTCGTTACCATTCTTGGCCTGGCTTCCTGCAGTCAGAAAAGTGAGGAAGTAAGCAGTTTTGTACGTGTAGAAAATATGAAGTTTACCCGTAATGGAAAGCCTTATTACTTTATGGGCACCAATTTCTGGTATGGATTAAACCTTGGTTCCAATGGTTACGGAGGAAACAGGGCAAGGTTAATGCGTGAACTTGACAGGCTTAGCAACATGGGTGTTAAAAACCTCAGGGTCATGGCGGGCAGTGAGGGTCCGGATACTGAACCTTACCGGATGGTTCCGGCCATGCAAACGGAACCGGGTAAATATAATGAAGAGGTATTGGCGGGGCTCGACTTCCTGCTTACGGAGATGGCTAAACGGGATATGGTGGCCGTCATGTGCATGAATGATTTCTGGAACTGGTCGGGTGGTATGGCCCAATATCTCGTCTGGGCCGGGGCAGCCGATTCCATTCCTTATCCTCCGCCGCATCCGGGGGGCGACTGGACCAGGTACCAGGAATTCACCGCACAGTTCTACAGCAATGAAAAGGCCATGAAATTATTTGAGGATCATATCAGGTTCATCGTCACCCGCAGGAATTCCATCTCCGGAATTGCATATAAGGAAGATCCCACCATCATGGCATGGGAACTTGGTAATGAGCCCAGGGGCATAAATAATAAGGAAGCTTTCCTGGGATGGGTGGATAAAACAGCAGGACTGTTTAAGGAACTGGACAGCAATCACCTGGTCACTACGGGAAGTGAGGGCAACACATCAAGCGCATCGAGTGGCACAGATATGATGGCTGATCACCAGAGTAAAAATATTGATTATTCCACCATACATATATGGGTGCAGAACTGGGGTTACTATGATCCGGCAAAGGCTGATTCTACATATGATGCGGCGCTAAGTTATGCCCTTGATTATATGAAAGACCATATTTCAGTGGCAGAAAAATTAAATAAGCCTGTGGTACTTGAAGAATTCGGAATTTCCCGGGATAAGAATGACCATACTGCAGGTACCCCTGTAACAAATAGGGACAAATATTATGCTGCATTATTTGAAGCCGTTGGCAGAGAAGTGAAAAAGGGAACTGGTCCGATGGCAGGGGTGAATTTCTGGGCATGGGCTGGTGAGGGCAGGCCGCGTATACCCGCGGGTTTATGGAAACCGGGTGATGAATTCATAGGTGATCCTCCGCACGAAGGACAGGGATGGTATTCGGTATACGATACCGATAGCAGTACAATTGCTGTGATTAAAAAATATGCGGCAATGATTAATGATCAAAAGAATTAAAAGTTTTTTCCCACTGAAAATCCTAACCAGGGCATAGCTCCTTCACCGCGTTGCATAACGGCAAGTAACGAGGTTCTCCATACCCATTTCTTTTTGGTATACCAACGAAACCCCACATGCGGCATGTATCTCGTTAATCCCTCTACGATTTCATCAGGTGAATAATATGTGACCTCTGAAGGTGTGGCTGATACGGAAAAACCAAATTCAATAAACCTGTTTTGCCATTTTGTGGGCTCGAGATAAGTTACCCCCAGAATTCCTGAAAAATATGTACCCACATCAAAATACGCACCAAGTCCGCCATGCAGGTTTATCTTGGTCTTTTTAAATAACTGTCGTTCATATTGTATTGAACTAAATCCTCCTGTACCAAATAGCTCAAAATAAACATGATTGGGCGTAATCGCAATCTGCGCGATTGTTATCGTTGAAAGCTGAAAATAAAAAGAGCAGGATCAAATAACATTTTTTCATTTAGTTTGAATCATTTCCACAATTCCACATACTCACAGACCTTAGCCCCCTGCACCATATTGGCCAGTTTTTTACGCGCAGCCCACCTTGCAGTCTGGGAAAGTCCGCAATCCGGTGCCACGGATAATTTTTCTGCCGGAACATAAACGCAGGCATTTCCGTATGCGTTCCTTTACATCCTCCACAGTTTCGATATAATAATTTTTCACATCGATGATGCCTACAGCGACATTCATTTTTTCTGCAAATGGCGCCAGCAATTCTATTTCTGAAAATTCACGGTTGGCCATTTCAATATGGATCTCATCAACATTCATATCAAGAAAATCCGGCAGCATGGGTTTAAGGCTGCGATATCCCACCGGCCTGCCTTTGAAATTTCCAAAACATAAATGCGTTGAGAGCCTGCATTTACCGTATGCAGAAGAAACGGTCCGGTTGAAAATATCAACCAGCCTTTTAGTATCCTCCTTATATGCATAACAACTCATGGAAGGTTCATCAACCGTGATCTCCCTGCATCCGGCATCAACGAGGTCCTTCAGTTCCTTATTGACAATCGGAACAAGGGCTTCCGTAATGGCATACCGGTCTTTGTATTTTTCATTGGGCAGTAGCCTTCCACTCAGGGTATACGGCCCGGGTACACTGCATTTCAACACGGGGCCTGCAGGCGCCAGTCTTTTCAGCCGGAGAAATTCTTTGACAGTTCCTAATCCTTCGGGGGCAGTGAGTTCATCTGTTATGAAATGTTTTCCGCGCTGGTCATGCGCTGCCGGTCCCCACTTCCTGGTTTCACTGTGATTGGGTGATATGCCTTTGATATATCCATAAAAGGATAAATTAAAATCCAGCCTCGTTTGTTCGCCGTCCGTGATCACATCAAGTCCTGCACTTACCTGGTCATGTATCGCTGCAATGACGGCGTCTTCAATCATCTCTTCTATATCTGCAGGACCGAATTTATCGAGGTTCCTGCTGGAAAATTCAAGCCAGCCCGGAAAAGGGTAGGAGCCTACAACCGTGGTGCGTATCTTTTGCATGATTTTTATTGTACTTTGAATGAATACAGTTTGGATAACATCCTTGCGTGGTCATCATAGGCAGATTCAAAAAGCTCCTTAGCCCTTTGTTCTCCCACATTACAGGCTGCTGTAAGTACTTTTGGCGGATGGCCCGCTTCAGTAAGAATCCTGGCAAGCTCCGCTTTGATGGTGTTTACCAGCAGCACCCCGCCCAGTGTTGAGCCTGGTGAAACCGGTGTCTCCAATCCATCGATCCTTACCATGGCATCACCCGCGGGAGCTCCGCTGTCGAGTATGAGGTTGGCGAAATCCCCGAGTTTTTTTCCGTCTGCCCTTTTACTGGAGGATGCGGCAGAATGATCTGCCGTGATCAGCGCTACAACTTTAATCCCCTTTGCCTGGAAAATTTCCGCCATTTCAACCGGAACGATATTGGTGCCGCTGCTGGAGATGATAAAGGCAGTATCCTTTTCCGTTAGTACGAAATTTCTCAGTATCCTCTCTGCGAGTCCGCTGACATTTTCCAGGAACATGGCCTGGCGCTGCCCGTTTGGCCCCACAACATTATTATGATAGGTGAGGGAAAGTTCCACGATCGGGTTAAAGCCGGGAAAGGATCCATACCTGGGCCACATCTCTTCAGCCATGATCCGGCTGTGTCCTGATCCGAAAACATGCACCATTCTTCCGGCCATAATGGAAGATGAAAACCACCTGGCAGCAAGACTGATATTTGATTCCTGTTGCCTGACCTTTTCAATTATTGCCGTTGCCTTCGATAAATAATCAAGGATCGGGTTCATACGTTGTATTTGTTTTGTTCCTGCTGCATCATCGCAAATCCTGCAGCTCCGATGGCTCCTGAAAGATCGCCGAATTCAGCTTTCACCAGTGTTGTTTTATGTCCGCCAGCCCGCCATTCATACAATGACAGGAACTGCTGGAGCGGATCAAATAAGATGGGTCCTGCTTCAGTAATTCCTCCACCCAGGATAATGATTTCCGGCGACAGGATATTGGTGATGGATGCGATGGCGATGGATAATTTTCTGACCGAGCTCAGCCATAGCCATTGTGCGAAATAGTCGCCTTTTTTACAATCTTCAATCAGGTCATGGGTGAAGTCATATTTCCCGAGTGATCTTTTTTTAATGGTACAGTTTCCTATGGCATCTTCAAGGCTGCCGGGGATGCCGGTGATATCCTGATCACCCTCATGGTCAACCGAAACATGCCCTGCATGACCGGCTTTCTGAAAAGCGCCCTGGTAAATCCGTCCATTGATCAGGATGGCGCCGCCTACGCCGGTACCCAGGGTCAGCATTACTGCATGCCTGGCATGTTTTGCCGCACCAAATTTCGCTTCTGCGGCCAGGGCTGCAATGGCATCATTGGCCACCCAAGTTTCGGAACCGAAAACCCGGCTCCATTCCAGGCCTTCCAATCCATTCAGCCGGCCGGGCATATGGGCAATACAGGTGTTTTTTTCGTTGGGGATGCCTGGTGCTGAAATACCAACCAGGTGTTCCCCGGGTACCTGTTCCCTCAGTTTTTCAACTGCCTTCGATGATTACTTCTTTCCAGTTATCCTTTTCTATCTGTTGATATAACTGTGACAATATATCACCGGAAGAATTGATAACAACTCCTTTAATTCTTGTGCCTCCCAGGTCAATGCCGATGGCTGTCGAAGTCATGTGATAAATTTTATTTTCTTCCCTAATAAGCCTGGTCATTATTCCTGTTGAACTGGCCATCCGAAACGGACCATCCGCCATCCACTGCTATCACCTGGCCTGTTATGAATGATGATCGGTCTGATAAGAGAAAAACTGCCGCTCCGTCCAGGTCCTCGGGTACACCGGCTCTTCCGCCGTCAAGCGGCTGTTTGGTGGCGATAAAATCCATAATATCCACATCCCCTGTGGCACGTTTCGACATAGGCGTTTCTACCAGTGCCGGGGCGATAACATTCACCCTTATATTCCTTGTGGCATAAAAAGCAGCCATGGATTTTGACAGGCCGATGACCGCAGATTTTGCCGCTGCATAAGCATGGGTGCTGAAAAAATGGGGTGAAGGTGAAAAACCCAGCACGGAACTCATATTAAGGATCACGCCTGGCTTGTTTTCATTAAGGAAATAATTCAGGGCCGCTTTATTGGAAAGCATCAGGGAGCCAAGGTTCCATTGAAGGGTTTTTTCCCATCCTTCTTCACTCATTTCATGCAAAGGGCCGTCGCCAAATTTTCTTCCACTGCCACCGGCAATATGATAAAGTGCATCAAATCCGCCGAAATGCAACAGGCTTGTTTCTATGGCTTCCTTTGCGGATGAAGGTAATGTAGCATCTCCGGTAATAGCAATGGCTTTGTTACCCAGTTCTTTTTCCGCATCCCGTCCATGTTCAATATCCCTGCCCACCACCACCACAGAAGCGCCTTCCTTAATACATACCCTCGCTGCTGACAAACCAATTCCGGTGGTTCCGCCAATAATAACAATTCGTTTATTTTCAAGCCATCTGTCGGGCATCCAAAAAAATTACCGGGTAAATTACAATAATTTGATTCTATTTCCTTCCTTCATACCGGAAAGCGGGCATTGAAATTTATACAAAAAATAAAGTATTGGGAATATCTTGCCAATTCATTGGAGATATTATAATGAACCTAGAAACATGAATATAATCAATCGATATACAGCACTGGCTGTTTTTTCTGTAATGATCCTCATGGCCTGTAATAATCAGCCACCCCCTAAACCCAAGCCAAAGGAAATTGTGAAAGTTCCGGAACAGATGGATCCCGTGGTGCGCAAGCAGATAGTGGGTTTAATTGGCCAGGCGATTCAGTTCCAGGGAAAAGCAGATGATACCATTGCGCTAAGCCGTGCGGATATTGTTGCAGCATGGTATGACGACAGGGATGGAGAAAGATACTGGAGTAAAGATAAATTATGGCTGCCAAGGGCAGATTCCATGGTGGACTTTATCCGCCGCAGTGAGTATTATGGTCTTTTTCCCGCAGATTACCATATGGAAGACATTGCCTCCATTTTCAATAAGCTGAAGGATTCCGCTGCTATGATGGATGCTGCACTGTGGGCAAGGGGTGAACTCATGCTTACAGATGCTTTCGCCAATATGGCGCGGCACCTGAAACTTGGCAGGATTCCGATTGATAGTGTAAACCTTCGGAAGGATACGCTGATGGATCCGGGCTTTTACATCAAGCTTCGTGATTCTATGGCGGATATCGATAACCCGGGGGTATTACTGTTGAAGCTTGAGCCGGTTAATGAGCGGTACAGGGCATTACGGGCATCCCTACCCGCATTCCTGGATTCACTGGACCGGAAAGAATATACCTATATTGATTTTCCTAAAAAAGATTCAATGGTCTTTGTAAAACAACTACAGGCCAGGTTGTATGAAAGCCAGTTTATTGATTTTATAGACAGGGCCCCGGATTCCACTGAACTGGCCAATGCCATAAAAAAGGTGCAAACAGCCAGGAAACTAAAGATCGATGGTAAGGCAGGACCCGAACTGGTGGGCTCTCTGAATAATACAGGGATGGAGAGATGGCGAAGGATAGCGATAAACCTGGACCGGTATAAACAGCTCCCCGACAGTCTTCCGACTTCCTATATCTGGGTTAATATTCCCTCATTTAAAATGCAGGTATGGGATTCCGGAACTGTAAAACTGGAATCAAAAATTATTGTAGGCCAGCCCAAAACCAGGACACCCGTATTGAATTCTGCCGTTACGAATATGATCACTTTCCCACAATGGACAGTTCCCTACAGTATCATATTCAAGGAGATGTTACCCAAGATCCAGAAGGATATCGGCTACCTGGATAAAGAAAACCTGATGGTGGTGGATCATAGCGACAGCGTAATTGATCCTGCCACCATTGACTGGTCGAAACTTAACAAGAAGAAATTTCCCTACCTGATCCGGCAACGCCAGGGTGATGATAACAGCCTTGGAGTCATGAAATTCAACTTCAGTAACAAGTATGATGTGTACATGCACGATACCAATGCAAGGTCAATGTTTTCCAGGTCGAACAGGGCCTTAAGCCATGGTTGTGTCCGGGTTCAGAAATGGGATAGCCTGTCCCATTACCTGGTCACAAAAAAACCCCAGCCGATAGCTTTGGACAGCCTGAATGCATGGATGGCCAGGCAGGAAAAGCATTATATCAATTTGAAGCAAAAAGTACCTGTTTACCTGCGTTATTACACTTGTGAAGTCAGGGAAGATGGTACTATTCAATTTTTCGAGGACATTTATAGTGTTGATAAGGAATTGATTCAGAACTACTTAGGAAGGAAGCAAAAAATTTAATTTGAAGTAATTGATTTTCTGCCTGGTTTTTGCAGGAAAGGTGGGTCTGTGTGCCCCGAAATGTGCAGAAACACCCAAAATCAGGTTATGAAGCAATTTCTTCTTTTACTCATGTGCTTTCAGCTATGTTCTCTTGCCGGTTCCTCACAGAACCAGCAGGTGAGTAACCGAAAAACTGTACCCGGGAAAATCCAGTATGGAACGGCCAGTTTTTATGCTGATAAGTTTGAAGGAAAGAAAACTGCCAATGGTGAAGTCTTTACCCAGAAGGGAATGACTGCAGCCCATAATTCACTTCCGCTGGGTACCTGGATCAGGGTTACAAATCTTAGTAATTATAAAACCGTGGTGGTTAAGGTAAACGACAGGCTGCACCACAGGAATCCCCGCCTTGTTGATCTCTCCAGATCAGCCGCTAAAAAGTTAGGGTATACATCACATGGACTTACAAAGGTCCGGGTTGAAGTGTTGGGCAAGAACCAGCAAATGATAGCAAAAAATTAATTTTTCCTCATTTAGGCCATAGCAGTTATTTTTGCGTCCATTCATGCAAACTGACTGTTTATGAAAAAAATTCTTTTAGGAATAATAGCTCTATCCTCTGTGGTTGTTAGTTTCAGCCAGGTAATGCCTGCGAAGAATCAATATAAAAAAGGGAAACTTCTTGGTATTCATTTCACTTTTCATGATTTTCAGACTGCAGCTGACCTTAAAGACAGGGGGCTTGGTGAGGTCCTGAATGAACAACAATGGTATAAAACCTCAAGGATGAGTCCGGGTATTGCGCTTTCTTATACCCAGGGTCTCACAGATAATCTTGATTTTATGGTAAGGCTTGGTGGTTCTTTCCTTGCTTATCCTTTACCTGATAAACCTGTACCGCTGAATGATGAAATACTGCTCGAATCGGATGCCAGCATCAACATAAAACTTCTTTCAGATAATTATTGGGTATCACCTTATATATCTGCAGGTGTTGGTGCTTCTATGTGGAACGGATATTTTGGAGCATACCTGCCAACCGGACTTGGATTACAGGTAAACTTTTATGATGCTACCTATCTCTTCCTCCAGGCCCAATATCGCATTCCGGTTGCATCCAGCACTACCGCAAGCAATCTCTTTTACGGCTTTGGAATTGCTGGTACCATAAGCAAGAAAAAAGAAGTTGTTATACCTCCTCCTCCTCCTCCGGTTCCTGCCGACAGGGATAATGATGGTATTACGGATCCAAATGATAAATGCCCGGATGTTCCTGGTATCGCCAAATATGATGGCTGTCCGATCCCGGATACCGATAAGGATGGCATTAATGATGAAGTCGATAAATGTCCGACCGTTGCCGGTCTGGCCAAATATGAAGGTTGCCCGATCCCTGATACAGATAGCGATGGCATTAATGATGAAGAAGATAAATGTCCGACAGTGGCAGGTCTGGCTAAATACGAAGGTTGCCCGATCCCGGATACGGATGGTGATGGCGTGAACGATGAAGAAGACAAGTGCCCTACCATCGCAGGTGTGGCTGAAAATGCAGGTTGCCCGCTGATCAAATTCAATGCATCCAATGTGCAGTTTGCTTCAGGTACCTCCACACTCACTTCCAAATCAAAAACGGAATTGAATAAACTGGTGCCCATCATGAATACCCAGTATCCCGACATCAAGGTATCCATTGAAGGCCATACGGATAATACCGGCAAGGCTGAAAGCAACCAGAAACTTTCTGAGAACCGTGCTGCTTCAGTGAAGAAATACCTGGTCAGCAAGGGCATCAGCGCCGACAGGTTAACGACCAGCGGATTCGGTGCAGACAGACCGATTGAAGATAATAAGACTGCCGCAGGCAAGGCAAAGAACAGGCGTGTGGAATTCAAACTAAGTCAGTAGACTTAGTTTGCAATGTGAAAATTGGAAAGTGTGCATAATGTGGAAGTGAAAATGAGATAATGAATACAGAAACCCGGTTTAAAGAACCGGGTTTTCTTTTAGATGTTTATTAACCGTTTAAAAAATAAGCGACAATCAGCTGGTTTGTGCAGGCCATATCATTTGAAAAAAGGATTATATTGTATTCCGATTGATTGTTTTGAAAGAACACCATACCATACCCCGTATCCAGGAACGTATTGCCGAAAATGACCAGTCTGCTTATAAAGAGTTGTTTGAGTTATTTTATGAAAAATTGTTCAGGCTGGCATTCATTATTACAAAAAGCCACGAACTCTCTGAAGAAATTGTATCTGATGTATTTATCGGGCTTTGGCGCAATCGTGATAAAATCCTTGAAATAGAGAACCTTAAAGTGTATCTCTACGTGGCCATTAAAAATACCTCCCTTAATTACCTGGCTAAGTTGACCAAAACTACTGTCGTGAGTTTGGATCACCTTGAATTTGAGCCTGCCCAGCCCTTTTCCAATCCTGAAGAAGCTTTAATAACCAAGGAAATGAATCATCGTATCAGCAAGGCCATTCAAAGCCTCCCACCCCGTTGCAGGATGATTTTTAAATTGGTCAAGGAAGACGGCCTCACATATAAGGAAGCAGCGAAAGTCATGCAACTTTCCGTTGGAACAATAGATAATCAGCTGGTGCTGGCCATTAAGAAGCTTTCGAAACTCCTCTTTTATTCTTATACCAAAGAAAAATAATCCAGGTCAGCTTGGGGTATTCATTCCTTTTCGTTGTCCTTTGTATTAATGGACAACTATCAGCAGCCACAAGAGGATAGATTTTACACATTGCTGTCAAGGCAATTGGCAAGATCAATAAGTCTGGCTGAAAAAGAAGAGCTCACTGAGCTGGTAATGGCATT
Organism: uncultured Sphingobacteriales bacterium; assembly: GCA_963823365.1. Classification (GTDB taxonomy): domain Bacteria; phylum Bacteroidota; class Bacteroidia; order Chitinophagales; family Chitinophagaceae; genus Pollutibacter. Next base: position 407,391 of record CAWGLH010000011.1, on the reverse strand, counting down.
TCCTGAATTCCGGTTAAAAGCGGATTTATTTACACAGATGTGGAATGATGCTTCAAATCATTCCCGTGACAATGAAGCAGGGGAAGCTTTTATGCGCCACCTGCTGAAAAACAAATCTGAATTTCTGCCTGCTGAAAGTATACCCGAAAATATATATGCCGGTACGTCTTTCGCTTTACCTCATAAAAAATGGCTTATAGCTTTCGCCAGCCTTGCCATCGTCATTATAACAGCAATGTTGGTTTAGTTCTCCCGGGAAGGGGAAACCAGTCAATAAAGAACCGGCCGCCATCAGTTCCATAGTCACCAGGTACGGTAATAAAAGTAAAGTCAGTCTGCCCGATGGCAGCCAGGTTTGGCTCAATGCAGGCTCAAGGCTCGATTATGTAAGTACTGATTTTAACAGCACCATGCGGGAAGTATATCTGTCAGGGGAAGCCTATTTTGATATTGTCCATAATGTTTCCCGGCCATTCATTGTACGTTCGGGGAATATGCAGATAAAGGTATTGGGAACCACATTCAATGTAAAAGCATATCCGGAAGAAGACAATATGGAAACCAGCCTCATTAAAGGTTCTGTTGAAATTACCATAAAAAACAGGCCGGATGATATTTATATCCTGAGACCAAATGAAAAGCTGGTTGTTTCAAACGAAGGCATGTTAAAGAAGACGGAAGGCATCAGCTATAAACCGGGATTAATCAATAATGGCGGAGATATTGTTACCCTTAAGAAGGTGGATTATACGGCAACGGAGAAACTGGTGTATGAAACTGCCTGGGTGCAGAACAAACTGGTGTTCAGGTCTGAAAACTTTGCCCGTCTTGCGATAAAAATGGAGCGTTGGTATGGTATTCGTATCAGGTTCAGGGACGAGAGGAAAGAAGATCTGATGTTTACCGGAATATTCACTACGGAAACCATTCAGCAGGCTTTAAATGCCATGCAGGTGGTGCACGCTTTTAATTATACTATTGAAGACGACATTATTTATATAGACTGATTCATTTAACCCAATGAGCGCTATGTATTACCAGACTGTTAGCAAAAAAGAAAGCATGACCGAAGTTATTATCAAATTGCCTGTTGCAATTCCAAAAAGATTGGCGCGAACGTTGGCTGGCTGCGGGTATGCAGTTGTAAAGCCACTGAAGATGATGAAGCTTATCCTGGTATTTTCTCTTTTCTTTACTGTTTATGCCAGCGCCGGTACAAAAGCGCAGAATATTACCATCAGCCTGGATTCTGTGGAATTAAAAAAGGCAATTGAAGAAACGCAGGCAAAAACCTCGCTGCGTTTCCTGTACAATGAATCCATCATACCATCTGGAAAGAAAATAAGTATTTCCGCAAATAATATGCCTGTAGTGGAATTTCTTTCCCAACTTTTTAAGGGAACGGGAATTGGCTATAAAGTGATGGAAAATAACCTGGTAGTGCTTACCAGTGAAACATCTTCTGTCACCAGCCTGGCCGACAGAACTATTACCGGTAAAGTGAGTGATGAAAACGGGCAGCCACTGGCAGGGGCATCGATTTCCATAAAGGGACAAACTGGAGGTACAGTTACCCAAACGGGAGGAGATTTCACGTTAACCGTTCCTGATGATGCAGTACTTGTAGTTACCGCGGTAGGGTATGAAACCCTTGAAGTGACTGTGAGCGGAAGAAACGACTTTAACCTTGTACTCAGGCAGGCCATAAAATCCCAGGAGCAGATCGTTGTCATTGGTTATGGTGCAGCCAGGAAGAAAGACCTGACAGGATCTTCGGTAAACATTAAGGGAAGTGAAATTGCAAATATACCGGTGCTCACCGCCACCCAGGCAATACAGGGAAAGGCTGCCGGTGTTCAGGTGGTCAACAGCGGAGCACCCGGAAGTGCGCCCATTGTTCGCATAAGAGGAACTGGTTCCATACTCGGTGGCGTTGAGCCATTATATGTTGTGGATGGAATCATTACCAATGATATACGGAATATAAATGCGTCTGATATATTGACGGTGGATATACTTAAAGATGCTTCCTCTACGGCAATATATGGTGCAAGGGCATCCAATGGAGTGGTACTGATTACCACAAAGGCCGGCACCAGCGGAAAAGTAAAAGTGAATTATAACGGGCAGGTGGGTGTAAGAATGCTGACCCACGGTGTGGATATGTCGGGCCCAAATCTTTTTGCCATTTACTCTAATGATGCTGCCCAGGCGCCAGCCATTACTGCGGCTGATATCACCGGGTCGGCAGACTGGTATGATGAACTGACCAGGCCGGCATTATTTACAAATCATACATTATCTGTTAATGGAGGGAAGAACAAATATAAATTTTATGCCTCCGGCGGATACCTGAATGATAATGGTATCCTGATCGACAATAAATACCAGCGTATCACCGCAAGGTTCAACCATGAATATGCAGTAAACAGCAAACTGAAATTCGGTAACAATATCGGGTACAGTCATTATGATGCCGACAATAAACCATATAGCCTGTTTACCACGGCATATATCGCAGCACCAATTTTTAATCCGTATAATGCTGATGGAACTTTTGGAAATACGACAAAGAGTGATGTTGGCAACCCTATGGCAACATTAAAAAATACCAATAACCGAAGCTGGGGTGACCGGCTGCAGTTTTCGCTTTGGGGTGATTACAAGATCCTTAAGGGACTTTCTTTCCGTTCTTCTTTTGGTATTGACCTGGAACAAAACAACGGATGGGATTATGTTCCCGTTTATTATACATACACCGCAGGCGGTGCTCCGGCCGGACAAAAGAACGAGCTCAGCAGTCTATATTTTACCCGTGACAGTATCTATCACTGGACCTGGGACAATTTCTTCACCTATGATAAGACATTTGGTGAGGAACATAAGCTTAAAGTCATTGCAGGACATACCGCAGAAAGAAGAGATGGATGGCGCAACAGCGCAACGGTATTTAATGTTCCCTTTGATGAGGATGAATGGATCAGGGATTTTACAGATACCAGCGGTGGCCAGCAAAATATAAGGGTACCTGTCAACAGCTATTTCAGGAGGGAATCATTTTTTATTCGGACCAACTATTCTTTCAGGGACCGTTACCTGGTTAACCTCACGTTTCAGACGCGATGCCAGCAGTAATTTCCCTTCTTCAAAACGATGGGCAAATTTTCCTTCTGTTGGACTGGGCTGGGTCATTTCGGATGAATCATTTATGACAGGATCAGAAAACCTTTGATGTATTGAAACTCAGGGCCAGTTATGGGCTGGTGGGAAATGATGCCATTGCACCCGGACAGTTTTATCTCATTCCTACAGAACGTTTGTATGCCTATTTCGGGATCCAACAGAATCAATGGAACAACGGTATTGGGAATAAAAGATCCGAACCTTCAATGGGAAGTGGCAAAGGAATTTGACATTGGCGTGGAATTCGCAATGTTTGGCAGGCGGTTAACAGGTGAAATTGGACTTTTATCATAAACTGGCAACAAAGGCATTATATACAATTCCCCTACCAGCCATTGGTTTTGGAAGTACATTCCTGACCAATGCAGCTGATGTACTTAACCAGGGCGTGGAAATTCCCTTGGGCTGGAATGAAACGGTAAATGAAAGAGTGAGATATTCATCCGGGGAAATATCACATTTAACCAGAACGAAGTAAAAAATATCGGACTGGGTAAAGGCTTTGTATGATGGAAGTCTGAACAACGGATACCTGGCAACAATAACTGATGTTGGTTTGCCGATTGGTTCATTTTATGTTTATAAAACCAATGGCATTTACCAGACAGAGGATGAAGTAAACAATTCACCTCATCTGGCCAATACGACAACCTGGTGATTTCAGGATTGTTGACACCAATGGCGACAAGGTGATTGATGAAAAGGACAAGGTTGCAGTAGGTTCAGCCCAGCCAACATTTTATTATGGTCTCAATGGATCAGTTAACTGGAAAAAATGGGACTGGTCACTGGATATTTTCGGAAGTGGAGGTAACAAAGTATATAATGCAAAAAAAGGTGTGCGGTATGGTGGAAACTATAATATCGAATATGATGTTGCGAATAACCGCTGGCTGCCGGGTTCTAACGAAAACGAATATCCCGAGGGCATTTAATGGAACAACTGTACCGACAGATTATTTTGTGGAAAGCGGATCATTTCTGCGGATTAACAATATTACGATGGGGTATACATTCGGGACAGCAAATTGGAAATTGCCTGTTGAAAGATTGAGGATTTACCTCAGTGCACAAAATCCTTTTATATTCACCGGTTACACAGGCTTTACACCTGAAATGCCAGGAAGTCCGCTGGCTTCCGGAATTGAATTGAATATTTATCCTGTATCAGCTACATATTTATTGGGTATCAATTTGCAATTCAGATGATACATTGAAATCAAGCATATGAGAAAAGTATTTGTATTATACCAGTTTAACCATATCTATGCTGTTATTCAGCATTTCCTGCGGAAAGGAATTCCTTGAAGAACCTCCACGTACGGTAACCATAGATGACTTGTTAAATAATCCTGAGGATGGTGCGCCCAGGCTTACAGGAGCTGTTTATAATAAACTGTATGACTGGGATGTTCATACTTTTTCCTGGATGGGAATAAGCAGTATAACATCTGATGATGCAGATAAAGGAAGTGAGCCGGGGGATGCAGGAACAGATAAAGATCAATTGGACAACTGGACGTTCACGGCAGCTGGTTTTTCATTCAATGAAGAATGGTCCGGATTGTACGACGGAATCGGACGGGCAGCATATGCCATTAAATATATACAGGACATGGATCTGCCACAGGCCGAAAAAGACCGCTATCTGGCAGAAGTAAGATTATTGCGAGCATATTTCTATTTTTCCCTTGTTCGTATTTTTGGTGGTGTGCCAAAAGTAGATCGGGTGCTTGAATCACAGGAAGATATAAGTGAAGCAAGTGTTCGGGCATCGGCTCAGGAGATTTATGCCTTTATTGAAGAAGACTGTAATTTTGCCATCGGCAAACTTCCTACTACTATTTCTGCAACAGAAAATGGCAGAGTATCTAAATGGGCGGCTACGGCCCTTCTGGCAAAGGTGAGCTTATATCAGAAAAAATGGGCAGCTGCAAAAGCGCTTTGTGACCAGATTATTGGTTCAGGAAATTTTTCATTATTACAAGACTACGCACAGATCTGGCGTGAAGTTGGAGAGTTTTCATCAGAGTCAATTTGGGAAGTAAATGCCATTGCAGATGGACCGACTCCCAAAGGAGTTCAACAATATTCGTCAGTTCAGGATATTCGTCCGCGTGGATGGGGCTTTAATTCGCCTTCCCTGGATTTGGTGAATGCATATGAACCTAATGACAAAAGAAAGGAGGCAACCATAATGTTCCGTGGACAAACACTGTGGGATGGAGAAGTGTTCAATACTTCCGCACCTAATGAACGATACAATTATAAAGCATATGCCAGCCAGACCATGGAAACATTTGGAGGTCTGCAGGACCAGTCTAACAAGAATCTGCGGATATTCCGTTTTGGTGAAATACTACTGATTAAGGCTGAAGTAGAAAATGAATTGAATAATATCGGTGAAGCACAGTCCGCACTGAATCTAATAAGGAAAAGAGCAGGCCTGGGAAATACAACTGCAGCAACTCAGGCAGACCTTCGGGAAGCAATCTATAAAGAACGGAGAGTGGAAATGGCAATGGAACATGACCGCACATTTGATCTAAGGCGAACAGGAAGAGCAGGAACAGTTCTCAGGGCAGCAGGAATAAATTATGTTGATGGTAAACATGACCTGTTTCCCATTCCTCAAATTCAAATAGACAGGAGTAGCGGCAAACTGGTGCAGAACCCGGGATATTAATGCGAATGGTAATTATTTGGTAATAAATTTTTAAAATGGCATTCTATGTTAATAATTAATGAAATTGAATTTTTTAACCTTTGTCAGGATAAAAAAAATATCAGGGGATCACCTCATATATTTTAAATCAATATTATTTTTTGACCTATATCACACTCACAAAACAAAAACTATGATTATGAAAAAAGTAAAAATTAGATTCCCATTAATAATGTCAGGAATATTACTGGTTACGATGGTTAATTTTTCGTCCTGCGATGACGATGATGATCCGGCGTTACCTCCAATCGGCGGATACAATAGTTCTGATGAAGTAGCTGCTGCGAACAATGTAGCTAAATGGTCTTTTGAAAATACCCTCGTCGAATCAAAAACAAATACCAGTGGTGCTTCAACCAATACTGCATTTGTTGCAGGTAAAAAGGGCCAGGCCTTTGAGGGTTCTTCAACCCAGGCCAGGTATGCCATTTATGATGCTATACCAGGTGTGCAGAATTTGTCAAGTTTGTCCATAGCTTTTTGGATAAAGGCGCCACAGAATGATCCAAATACTGCACCGGATCCGGTTCAGGGTAAGGGTGTCCAGGGAATTTTTGCACTCAATAATCAAGCTGATTTCTGGGGCGGAATTAATCTTTTTGTGGAAAATTATAATACTGTAGCTGGTTTGCCAAATCCAGATACACTGAAGGTGAAACTGCTATGGCAAAATAAAAGAGCAGGGGTGGTATGGCAGGGCCAGGATCCACAATTTATCATTCCGGGAGGAGTTAACCAATGGGTGCATGTTGTGTATACTTATGATGCTGCAAGCAGTATTGTAACGGTGTATAAAAATGGCGTTAAGGGTGGTACCAAGAGCCTTACCGGTCCTTATGGTCCGTTTGATGGCAGCAATACGCTATATGCTAATGATCCAGGTGCTGCCACCGGAAATCCTAATGCAGCTCCTTTTCATGGAGCTTTGCAGTTTCCTCCAGCGACTAAAATGGTCATAGGCGCTAACCAGTTCAGCACCAATCCTTCTTTGGGATCAGCAGGTGCACAGGCATGGGCTACTACTTTCCGTGGTTTGCTGGATGAATTCAGAATATATAGTAAAGCTTTGACAGCCTCTGAAGTCGAATCTCTTTATCAACTTGAGGACGCCGGCAGATAATATTCTTTGATAAATTTCAGAAGGTTGCCCACCGGCAACCTTCTGTTTTTAAACAGGAGAGATGAACAAATTAATTGCCGCAGTATGTGTTGTACTTGTTTTTTCAAATTGTAACAAGCAGGAAAGTCCGCCGATTGCAAGTGTGTTTTCTACTGCAATGATAACTGCAGACGGAATAGTGGTTACGCAAAAGCTGATGGATGTGAATATAAGTCCGGTAATCAGCATAAAATTTTCGGCTCCTGTTGATACTAATTCTGCCAAGGAAGAGGTTTCACTGATAGATAACCAGTCAAACAAGGTACAGGTCAGCTACAGTTTCACCAGCAAGGACAGTATTGTTATCTTAAAACCTCTACAGCCTTTAACTTATTTCAGTTCGTTCCTTGTTCATGTAAATGGCAATTTATTATCTTTTGATAAGGGTACACTCTCAAATCCCGGGTATAATACCCTGATCACAAAGCTTGATCCTTCAGATAAATTTCCGAGGATCAGCGACAACCAGTTAATGGATTCAGTTCAACGCAGGACCTTACGATATTTCTGGGATTTTGGCCACCCAGTTAGCGGGATGGCCAGGGAAAGAAATACCAGTGGTGATATAGTTACCTCCGGTGGGACAGGTTTTGGTATCATGGCTATTGTAGCCGGCATTAACCGCGGATTTATTTCAAGAACAGAAGGGCGAGACAGGATCCTGAAAATAGTGGATTTCCTGGACACTAAATGCACCCGGTATCATGGCGCATTTGCGCACTGGATCAATGGATCCAACGGAGCCACAGTTCCATTCAGTACCAACGACAATGGCGGCGACCTTGTGGAAACATCATACCTCATCCAGGGATTACTCGCAGCAAGACAATATTTCGATCAGCCCGATCCTGCAGAGACTTCCCTGCGGGCAAAAATAAATGCCATCTGGGAAGGGGTGGAGTGGGACTGGTATCGCAAGAATAATGAAAACGCCCTGTACTGGCACTGGAGCGCTGATAAAGGATGGATCATGAATATGCGTGTGCAGGGATGGAATGAAACACTCATCACTTATATCACTGGCAGCATCTTCGCCCACACATTCTATTCCCACTGAAACTTACGATCAGGGATTCGCAAGAAGTGGAGGAATGAAGAACGGAAATACGTATTACAGTTATCCGTTACCGTTAGGACCATCCAATGGCGGGCCATTGTTTTTTGCACATTATTCATTTCTTGGTATTGACCCCAATGGATTAAAAGACCAATGGGCCGATTATGAAGATTCAGGTGCGAAACCACAGCCTGATCAACCAGAAATACTGCGCATCGAATCCCAGGAAATATTACGGTTACAGCGATTCCTGCTGGGGATTAACGGCAAGTGATAATGCCACAGGGTATGCTGCACATGAACCGAATAATGACCTTGGGGTAATCAGTCCTACAGCCGCATTATCATCAATGCCTTATACACCTGCCGAATCAATGGGGGCGCTGCAATACTTTTATTATAAGCTCGGCGACAAAACCTGGAAGCAATATGGTTTCATCGATGCATTTGAACTGAACAGGCCATGGTTTGCCAATTCTTTCCTGGCCATAGACCAGGGGCCGATTGTAGTGATGATTGAAAATTATCGTTCGGGTTTATTATGGAACCTGATGAAGACCTGTCCTGAAGTAAAAACGGGTATGAAGAAACTAGGTTTCACCGCCCCTTATTTATAATTGGCGGATTAGCGCATTTGCGGATTGGCGGATTGATAATTCTGTTCAGCGTGTAATCAATCATAGTAAATGCAGGTAACTTCATAACCCTTTCTCACTGCATTCTCACATTTTCATTATCACACTATCACATCATCACATTACCACATTAATAATCCAGCGTCGCTGGATTATTATTCCCCTTCTTTCTTTTTCCCAAAAATCCTTTTGAATAATCCCCTTTTCTTCTTCACTGTATCGACGGGAGGGAACTTGTCACCCGGTTTTAGCTTTTCAGGTTTCTGATCATCTTCTTCTTCCACTTTCTTTGATTCCGTGGTAACCCTTTCTGTACCATCACTAACAGGTACATCAATAAAATCAGAGGAAGATCCGCTGCCAACGTCCTGCCCTTCAGCAGGAGGTGGCTGGTCACCCTGGGTTAGGGCTTCATAATCGTATACAGCTTCGTTTTGCAGTGATATCAGGAATTGGAAATTTGGCACCGGGTTCAATCCCCAGTGTTTTATCCTTATATATTTCCTGGAAAAAATATCCCCATGCAGGCATGGCCATCTGCGCACCACCTGTGGTATTTAAGAGTCGCAACAGTGGATCATCAGCCCCAACCCATACTCCGGCCAGCAATTGTGGTGTGAATCCAATAAACCAGCCATCCGCATTATCATTTGTGGTACCTGTCTTGCCTGCTGCTTCACTGGTTATGCCATATGCACTGCGTAATGCACGTCCTGTTCCAAAATCAACTACGCCCTGCATCATTTTTGTCATTACATAAGCATCCGCTTCACTGATTACCTCTTTGCTTTCCGGGGTAAATGTGGCCAGCACATTTCCATTACGGTCTTCTATACGCGAAATAAAAATCGGCTTTACATTAAATCCACGACCGGGAAACATGGTATACGCCCTCACCATTTCATATAATGAGATGTCGGCAGATCCCAGTGCAATAGAAGGTACCGCCGGAATTTTACTTTCTATGCCGCATAGGTGGGCAAAATCAATAGTGCGCTGAACGCCCAGCTGGTTGATCAGGAACACTGCACCCGGATTTCGTGAATAAGCCAGGCACACCGCCATAGGACCGCCTTTCCCGTGCAATCATTTTACCGCCCATGTCAATGGGACCTTCGGGAAATTCTGTCTGCGGATCATACCCGTTCATCACACCCACCGTATACAGGATGGGTTTAAATGTAGAACCCACCTGTCTTTTAGTATTAATATTGACGTGATCAAATTTGAAACTTTTAAAATCTATACCTCCCACCCATGCCTTTACCTCACCGTTGTAGGGATCAACAGCCAGGAACCCGGTTTGCAGCATCTGCTTGTGGTATTTGATGGAATCCATGGGTGTCATGATGGTATCCTTCTCCCGCTTGGTATTCCATGCAAAGACCTTCATGGGGACTTTCTGGTTAAAGCTTGCCCTGATTTCTTTCTCCGATAATTCATCTTCCTTAAGATTACGCCAGCGGTCACTCTGCTTCATGGCATTTTCCAGGATGGTTTTTCCATCCTTTGTTTTCCAGATGGCACCGGTCTTGATATTGGGTTGGTTGCTGAACACTTTCTGCATATTCTGCATATGCCTGAAAATCGCTATCTCAGCATATTCCTGCATCCGTGGATTAAGGGTAGTATATATCTTGAGTCCGTCTTTATAAATGTTATAAGGGTTCCCGGTTTTTGGATTACTGTTTTCCTTGCACCATTTTTTTATTTCCTCCCGGAGCACTTCACGGAAATATGGCGCAATTCCCGAATTCTCATCCAGCTTTTTATAACTGAGTTTGATGGGCTTGAGCTTCAATCTTTCTGCTTCGATTTCAGTCAGGAAATCATTTCTTACCATCTGGTTGATCACAGTATTCCTCCGGTCTAGTGCTGCTTTTGGATTCCTTCGGGGATTGTAAATGGTATTCCCTTTCAGTAATCCCACCAGGACGGCGGATTCTTCAATACTTAATCGGTCAGGCTCTTTTTGGAAATAGGTTTTGGCGGCATTCCGGATACCGTATATCTCATCTCCGTAACTTACCATATTCAGGTATAAGTGAAAGAATTTCTTCCTTGGTAAAATTCTTTTCAAGTTTGATGGCTACGATCCATTCCTTGAATTTTTCAATGACCCTGAGCGCCTTATTTTCTGAACCCTGGTTGAGGAGATTCTTCGCCAGTTGTTGCGTGATAGGGCTTCCCCCGCCTTTTTGTCCAAGGAAAATGACAACCCTGGCCAGGCTCTTAATATCAATCCCTGAATGCTGGTAAAATCTTTCATCTTCAGTGGCAATGAGAGCCTTGACAACATTTTGTGAAATATCCTGGTATTTTACATTGGTCCTGTCTTTCAGGTAATACTTGCCCATCAGCGTTCCATCATCAGCATAGATTTCCGAAGAAGAAAGCATGGAAGGATTTTCCAGCTCAGCCAGTGAAGGAAGTTTGCCGAAAACACCGAAGTTTACGGCAATGATAAAGAGCAGGAAAAGGCCCCAGGCGAGGGCAAATATTTTCCAGAATGTTTTTATTGTATTAGACATATCATTCAATTGGTCAGGCAATTATTATTTTCCTGAAAAGCTCTGTTTGAAAAGCTTCAGGTATTCATCAATATCCTTTTTGTTTTTCAGCAATTCAAGGTTTGCAGGCGTTATCACAAAAAACGAGAATTTATCCTTAGGCATCCATGGAAACAGGTCAGTAGATGCACTGGTCCTGGCTTTCTCCATATAATCAGATGCTTCCACAACATTGGCAAATGTTGAAATGGTTACCATCTTCCGGGTATCGTCAAGTACAACATTAGCCACTTCCAGCGGCGTACTGTAATACTTTTCCCTGTTAAACCGGTTGAGTGCATTCCTGGCCTCATTTACATACACGATATCAACCTTGTCCAGCAATAATATTACCAAATGCTGATCCGCAGGCCTGAAGGAATACCCTTCCACCTTTTTTTCCATCACCGGAGCCTTGAAACTCGTTGTATCCGCCCTGGTAATACCTTTTTTATCCGGCGCCTTTACTTCAGGTGCTCTTGTCGGAGCCTTGCTTACCTGTTCCCTGGGTTTCACTTTTACAGTTTCTTCAATCAATGCGAAACTGTCTTCCGTAGCCCGTTTAACATCAAGGCTGGTCAGGTATTCCTCTATCTCACTTCGCTTCTGTAATACTTCTATCATCGTAGCCGCTTTGGCACTTATGGGTGATTCGTGGTAAAGGGCCATCAGGTTTTTAAGTGTTTCTATCGCCAGGCTGTCCTGCCTTGACTTTACATAGTAAACCGATTCAATATATAATAACTGGGGCGACCAGTAATTTTCTCCGTACAGGCTGTCGGCTTTTTTCTTTTCCGCTAAAGCCTTGTTGAAATCACCTTCTATGAAACTGTTATAAATTTCCTCATACTTTTTTGTAGCGGCTGTCTGCATCAGGGTGTTTTCTTTCTGGATTCCCACGGGATCATTGATCATGCGAAGGAAACGGCTCTGGTTGAAGTTCTTCGCCATATAATCCTTATAGAACATGGCTTTTTCCCTGTTGCCGGATTTTTCATAACAATAGTACAAGCCAAACAGGGCTTCTTCCGTATAAGGGGATGAAGGGTAGCGATTCAGCAGTTCCTCATTATTTTTAATGAGTGATTCGCAATCCCCGATTTTTTCCCTGAATATTTTTCCCAGGCTGTGCAATGAGAAGGCAATGGTATCATTTGATGCCCTGAGTTTTTCCGGTGTAAGCGGTATGTTCTCCTTCAATGCATCTACTGTGAGGTCACTCGGTTGTGCCTTACTGTTAGTAACAGACGCTGAATCCGGAACTTCTATGGTGGGAAGGGTACTGGCGCCACCGGGTTGTTGAATATCCATACCCTTTGACCTTCGCCAGTTGTCGATATTTGGCCTGTTGCCCCAGGTAACTTTAAATTGTCGTAAGCCCTGGGCACGCAGGGAACTATTATAAAAATACCATTCACCCTTGCTGGTATTACCGGCGAAAAGGTCGGGCGGGGCCTGGTTTTCATCCAATCCGGAAATACGGGTATCCACGGTGGTGGATCCTGTATTGGAAGCCATTTCTTCCTCTTTAAGTCCCCGTTCCTTCCTCAGTTTTTTTACCAGTGATTTTACATAGCTGTTTCTTTCTTCTTCCGGCAATGCTGCAAGGCGGATCAGGCTGTCCTCGACCCTGATATTTTCAAGGTGGTTAACGATTTCGCCCGACAGGTTTTTTCGTTCCTGGGTGGTTTCGGGATCAGGGATGGATGGATCTGAAATGTCAAGGCTGTCGTACCCGAAATCTGCCAGGGGGTAAAGCCTGTTTTCAAAAGCAAGGTCACCCAGTAATAACCAGCTCCTGGCCTTGAATGACGGATCTGTAGTATTATATTTTGCACTCAGCTTAAGGTATTCAATGGCCTGCGCCGGCTGGTTACGTTTTAATTCCATCTGCGCCGCGGCATAATAAACTATATGCCGGTATTCTTCATACTTGCTCTTCTTTGCCATCTTCAGCAGCTCTGCGATATTCATCGCGATCCTTTTTTCTTCGTCCTCCCCGGTGATAAGCCTGATCTGGTTAATCCTGGCATAAGCTTCCAGGATGGGATCCGTGGTATGCCCGATGGCTTTTCCATAATATTCATAGGCTTCTTCAGGCCTGGACGAATTCTCCAGCATCTGCGCAAGCAGGTATTCCCACCTTGATTTTTCCTGCACTGAAGATGCATTGGGGAGGGCTTTCGCCAGGTATAGAGCTGAACTGTCGTACATGTCCTGCTGATAAAACAGGTATGCCTTGAGTTCATCAAGATCTTTTTTAAGACGGGAAGGGAAATTCACATCCTTTTCGAGCGTTGCCACAATGCCCCAGGCATTGTTGTACGACTTTTGTTCAATCATTGTCCTGGCAAGCCAGAGCAGGGATTCGTTTCTTGCCGGCGTATGTGAGACAGACTTACTTACGATATTGCTTTTTTCCTTTGTAGAAATCGTGTATACGTTACCGCTAGTATTTATATTGCTCCCGATAGCTTTGTCATAGCCTATTTCATCCTTGTTCCTGGGCTGGAAGGCATAGTTTACATATTGAAAGGCAATGCCTGCGGAATCAAAATTCTTTTTATAGAAATACGCCTTTCCCATCATCAGGTAAAGGTCATCCACCCAGTCGTTACGGAGGTCATGAAGGAGTATGCCATCATTGCACTTGATGAGAACGGAATCAAGGTAATCCGACTGGTCTGGCGGTCTGGTCCAGGGTATAATTATAAAAAGGGAGCAGTTTCCCGAAATCATCCACGAACTGCGTTCGGGCATTGGAAAGCACTTCATTAAGTATTCTTTCTGAGTTGAACACAAAATTATAGCGCGTATTTAAATTCTGGTTGGCTTTTTTTACCGGGTTGAATTTGCCCGTGGTAGATTTTTCGGAAGCGAGGGTCCTGTTCTCGTATTTTTTGGGTTTATCCAACTGCACACTGGTTCCGGGTTGCGCAATGGCAACCGAAGGAAGCATCCACAGGAAGAGGATTACCCACCCGAATAAACCAGGGAAATTGAGTTTCATCAAAGGAAAGTCCGATTTGGGGTAAATTTACGGTCGAATCTGTTGATTTTGTTGGTGTTGGATGTTAAAACTATAACGCCGGAAAGATAAACTATATTATTTCCGGAAAAGATTCATATTCAATTATCCTGCCAACAATAAATTGAAATATTTTCCAGTAATTACGTTATTTAGTAGGAAAAGCTGAGGATGGCCAAATTGATAGATACTACAGCGACTTTACAGCGTTTAAGGAACAGGTATCGCATGGTGATCATGAACGATGATACCTATGAGGAGGTGGCAACCTTCAAACTCAACAGATTAAGTGTATATATCGCTTTGTGCACAATTTTTGTTGTATTGGTGGGGCTTACCGTAGCGTTAATTGTGTTCACGCCCCTGAAATATTATATACCCGGATATGGAAGCCAGGCGGAACGAAATGAGATGGTAAATATGAAGATCAGGGCAGATTCCCTCGAACAGCAACTAAGGTACAGGGAAGCCTACTGGGAAAATGTGAAGCAGATTTTGAGCGGGGATGTGCCCGAAAAAAGGGATACCGTTTCCCTCCAGGTTCCAGCCCTGGAAAAAACGGAAGACTAGGAAAAACCGATAAAAACCAATACCATGTTTAATCCAAAATCAAAATCTGAAAACCCAGCTCCAGGCCCTTCCGGAAACAGTTTAATTGGCACCGGCACTACTATCACCGGCGACATCGTCAGTAACGGAGATGTAAGAATTGACGGCGTGTTGAAGGGAAATATCAGGGGCTCTGCCAAAATTCTCATCGGCCAGGATGGCCTTGTTGAAGGCGATGTGGAAGGATTGCAGGCCGATATCCTCGGAACAGTAACCGGTAAAATCAAGGTTAAAGAATTATTGAACCTCAGGGGTAAAGCAGTGATCAATGGAGATCTCCGTGCCGGCAAACTACAGGTTGAACCTACCGTGACATTTAATGGTAAGTGCCATATGGGAGCAGAAGCCAGCGTAGTGGAAATGCCGAAGGAAGAAATAAAACATGCCATCGCCAAATAAGGATAAAGAGCCGAAAAGCAGCAACAAGCAGGTCTTATATCAGTACGCAGGAATGGCCACCCAGTTCCTGGTGGTGATTGGTATCACTGTATATGCCGGGTTAAAAGCAGACCAATGGTTAAATTGGGCGATGCCCATATGGGTCTGGGTATTACCTTTGCTGGCTATTGTGGGGATGATTTATGGAATCATCCGCCGCATTTCAAACAAATAGCTTATGGTTAAGGGTTCACCCGCAAGGCCTGTCCTGTTTTTTTTTATTATTCTTAATGCGCTGATCGTGGTTTTCCGGCAAAGATTAACCACCATTGGATTTAATGTGGATATTCTGATCATTGGCAATATCATCGTATTTTTCATGACGGTGGTTTCCCTGTTTATCCTGGGCAGGGGTTTGAAAGCTACGAATACACCTGCATTCCTGCGGTCGGTGTATGGAAGTTTTATGATCAAATTTGTGCTGGTACTGGTTACCGTATTCACTTATGGTTACCTGAACAAGGGTAACCTGAATAAACCTTCCCTTTTTACCATGATGTTTTTATACCTGGTCTATACTTTTATCGAGATCAGGGCACTGTTGAAGTTGAGCAAGAACGGGAAAAATGGCTAAGCAACAGGCTCCTTTGGATGCATTGAAAGATTATCTTCCTGACGGGACATTCGAGAAAGTCAGTGCATACCTCCACCAATATCATATCCACCTTACCATTACCCGTGAACGGACCACTGTATTAGGGGATTACCGAAATGCCATCCAGGGAAGGAACCACCGCATTTCCGTAAATGGCAATCTCAATAAATTCGCTTTTCTGTATACCCTGATCCATGAAATTGCCCACCTGCTGGTATATGACCGGTATGGCCACAGGGTTGCTTCCCACGGTAAAGAATGGAAAACACAATTTTCTGACCTGCTTCGGGACTTCCTTGAACATGATATTTTTCCGGCAGATATCCGTGAAGCGATTTCCCGCTCCCTGCGCAATCCTTCTGCAAGCAGTTGCGCCGAAGATGACCTGCTGAGGGTATTCCGTAATTATGATCCCAATAAAAAAAATGTGCTATTTGTGGAAGAAGTTGAAGTCGGAAAATTATTTGCTTTACGTGACGGCAGGATATTTAAAAGAGGGGAGCGGATCAGGAAAAGATACAAATGCATGGAAGTATCAACAGGCAGGGAGTATTTATTCAGCCCGGTATATGAAGTGAAAAAAATCGAACTTTAAATCAATAGTTTTGTTCTCACCAAAAAATTATCCGCTTTTGATATAGGGGACTTTAACATACGTCTGTGTTTTCAGGTGTATATTAACCGATTAAGTAAACAGGTAAAAAACAAACCCGTAAAAACTATATTTTTTTCAACATCCATAATGCGCACCCAAAATGACCTGTATTTCCTAAAGGCCCATTGAGGTAGGTAAAACCAAATTTTTCATAGGTTTTCAGTGCATCTTTCAGTTCAGGCATGGTTTCGAGGTAAACCTGTTGGTAACCTAGTTTTCTGGCTCCTTCCAGACATGAGGTGATCATCTTTTTACCTAAACCGATTCCTCTTGCCTGTGGCAGGAGATACATTTTAACCAGTTCACAGGTGCCATCAGGCAATCCTGCTGAAGGGAAAATGCCGCCTCCACCCACTATCGTGTCACCTGCAACAGCCACCTGGTAAAAAGAACCTTCTTCCTGGAAAAGCCGGTATAAATCATCTGTAGTTGGATCAAAATAAACAGTTCCCGGCCTGTCTGCACCAAACTCTTTTAAGGTACTGCGGATCACACTTGCCATGGCGGCATTGTCTTCCGGGCGCAATGCACGGATAACTATATCTGTTGCGGAAGATTTTTCCATTGCGCAAAAATAGGCTGTCAAATCCTAAAATATGATGAAGACTTCCGGTCTTCACCAAAACAAAAAAGCCGGTCCTGATAGAACCGGCTTTGGATTAGGTAGTATTTTTCATTGTGGCTGGAAAACGGCCGTTCCTGTAACCGGACTGCCCTGAACCATAATTGTCCCTGTTATTTTAAGGGAAGAAGAGGTCAGTTCAGTTATGGTAAATGTTTGGGGATCCTCGCTCACATCATCAATGATGATTTTAGAGTCAGCATCTGTCAACTGCCATGTTCCGGTAGTGGCAATATCAGGATCTCCGGCATTGCATTTAGTGGCACCTTCAGACACCGAATAGGTGCCGTCAGACTTAAACGTCCAGATATTATCCCGCTGACAGGCAGAAGCTACTGTTGTGAAAACACTGATATTCGATCCGTTGATAAGGGCTAACAGATCCGTCTGAATCCAGGCCCTGGCCAGCAGTTGCGCCCTTGTGACGGGTAATTGCACATTGTCTTCGTCCTTGTTGCAGGAAATCCCGAGCACCAGGATAATAACCGCCATCAGACCATTCCTTATCCATGTATTCCTGATCATAGTATTTTTCATTGTAATTGAAGATATCTTTAACTGATCCATGCCATAATTGAGTACATGATGGAAATTACCAGGATAATTATGGCCAGGAAAGGCTTATGCGCATTTTTCATATTAATAGGTACAATCGTGGATAATGTATTCAGCCTTAACGTTATGCAGGCCGAATTATTGTTATCAAAATGTTGTTATTGCTTAATCAATAATTTTGCCACTTTTTCAGACTGTTCCACCTGGATTACAATGGTATAGGTGCCCCGGGTAAACCTTGATACATTTAATGTTTTAATAAACGCATCGGTTTCTTTACTGAACACTTCCGTATATACAGGCCTGGAACTTATATCATAAATCGTCAGTGTTGTCCTTCCCCTGGCTTCCGAATCAATCCGGACATTTACATTGGAAACTGCGGGATTCGGATACAGGGATACTTCAGGAATAAACATCCTCCTTCCGCTATTGAGCACTTTCACCACTACATCCTTCGTGGTTTTTGCACCGTCATCATCCGTGAGGGTAAGTCCGAATTCATAGAATCCCGGAACCAGGTTGGCGATAATGGTATTGGAAGAATCGGGACTGAACATTTTGGGTTCCTTTGGTCCCTTCTTGTAATTCCAGCTGTAACTGGTAATGACACCATCAGGGTCGTAAGACTGTGCCGCACTCAGCAAAGTGTTCTGCGCCCCGGAAGATACGGTAATGGTATCGGCCAGTTGGGCCAGCGGGGCCTTATTGATCTTGATCACATTTACGGTAATCCGGTCCGTGCTGATACCACCACGGTTATCCGTTATCGTTAGTTCAAAAACATACACCCCTTTTCTTAATCCGCTTAATGCAGCGGTCGAAGAAGTGACATTGGCCATTGTATATTCATTGGGTCCCTGGACTTTTGACCAATTCCATGAAATAATGTTTCCATCAGTATCGGCTGAGCTTCGTCCGTCGAGCGTAGTTCTGTTATCAGGTAATACCAGTTCAATATCCCTGCCCGCGTTGGCAACCGGTAAAATGTTCGGAGCAGGTGGGGCCAGCACGGTTACCTGCACATTACTCGAAGCGATTGCTCCGGCATTGTCTGTAACTGTAAGGCTGAATACATAGATGCCTTCTGTCAGTCCGGAAACAGCGGTACTTGCAGCTCCCGGTGTTTGTATTGAGCCTGCATCAGGTCCTGAAACCTTGCTCCATGCATAAGATGTTAATGTTCCGTCGGGGTCAAAACCTGTCCCGGTAATTGTGGTGCTGTTGGTGGGTAGCGTAATACTTTGATTAGGCCCCACGCTAACAGTAGGAGACTGGTTAACCGGTGTTGGTGCAGGATCTGGTGCCGGTGTCGGTGTTGGTGTTGGTACAGGATCTGGTGTCGGTGTCGGTGTCGGTGTTGGTGTTGGTGCCGGATCTGGTGTCGGTGTCGGTGTTGGTGTCGGTGTCGGTACCGGATCAGGTGCCGGTGTTGGCGTTGGCGTCGGTGTCGGATCAGGTGCCGGTGTTGGCGTTGGCGTTGGCGTCGGTGTCGGTGTTGGTGTTGGTGTCGGCGGAGTGACTACCGCGGCTGCATTAACCGTAATGGTAACCGTTGCTGTGCCCATCGATCCGAGGTTATCCGTGACCGTTAGCTGGAACACGTATGTTCCTTCTACGAGGCCGGAGACACTGGTGAGTACCGAATCTGGTTTATTTATGGTTGCCCCCTGGGGTCCGCTTTCCAGCAACCAGTAGTATGATGCTATGGAACCGTCAGCATCAGAAGATGCGCGACCATCCAGTGTGGCAGTATTAACAGGAAGTGTTATCGAAATGCTGCTTCCGGCATTCGCGTTAGGGTTTATATTAACAGGCGTTGGTGTCGGCGTCGGTGTCGGTGTTGGTGTCGGCGTCGGCGTCGGTGTTGGTGTCGGTGTTGGTGTTGGTGTCGGTGTTGGTGTCGGTGTCGGTGTTGGTGTCGGTGTCGGTGTCGGTGTTGGTGTCGGTGTTGGTGCAGGCGGAGTGACTACCGCGGCTGCATTAACCGTAACTGTGACATCATCAGTGGCGGATGCACCCAGGTTATCAGTAACAGTAATCCTGAAGGTGTAAATTCCTTCGATCAGGTTGCCGGCAGTGGCATTGGCGATATCGTTGTTCGTAAAACTCGCCGTGCCAGGCCCCCCTACCTGGCTCCATGCATAAGAGGCAATGGTTCCGTCTGCATCGCGGGATCCAGATCCGTTAAGTGTTACAGAATTAACCGGCAATGTGATGGCGATGTTATTTCCTGCATTGGCCACAGGCGCGCCATTTACCACAGTACCGCTGCCAACGGTAACATTCCTGAGCAGGTAACTTCCATCAGCATTTCTTCCATTTATTGCCAATGGTAAGGGATACCTGTAATTATTAGGATCCTTAATGATGAGCACCAATGAATAATTACCACTGGCTACAGTAGAAGGAAGGGTAAAATTATCCTGCACCAGCGTGGCCGTTGCCTGTGGCTGGAATAGTTTCAGTTTCAGGGAAGAATTTCCAGTCCATACGGCCGTTCCTGCACTGTTCCTTAGTTCATAAGTGACATTCCAGTTTTCATAAATGGGAGCAATGCCAACATTCTTCCAGTTCAGGTTAATGGCAAACTGTGCTCCGCTCAGGATGGTGGTACTGACACTTCCGCTTTCCAGGATCATTCGATACCCGGATAATTTAAAAGCCATCCTAATGCTGTCGCGCCCCCGGATATCCTGGTCTTCTTCTCCGCACCAGTTACCATTTCCGATCATGCTCGCATGATAAAATTTCACCTGGCGGGGAACATCCCAAAAAGGATGCGGACCGCCTGAAGATGTTCCTCCGCATGGACCTTCTCCGCAGATAAGGGCATATTTCCAGCGGTTCATGGTAGCAGTATCGAACCTCAGCCCGTTATATACTGTTGGATTCCTTTCGAGGGAATAATTGATATAGTCATATGTCCAGCCCCAGTTCATCCTTTTCCAGCCAATCTTGCCCCAGTTATTAGATGCCGTCAATGCATGATATCCCACTTCCGGGGGAACCTGTGTATTGGCCAGGCGGTTGCCATCATAGGCAGCATGGGGGATAACCAGTGGATAATTAGGAAACGCTGCGATATGTGCATCAATAATATGAATCATGGACTGGGCCGAAGGGAGCCTTCCTGATGGATAATCATTTGGAGAACTGATTACTCCGGAATGGTTCCATTCTCCCCATGAACCGAAAATGCCAATATCCACATAGCCAATAGCGTTGCGGTATGGCACGCCATTATAAGTAGTTGAATTGATATGGGCCGCCAAAGCATTAAGCAGGGCAGAAACCCTGGCTTTAAAATTTGGACTGTTGTAATTGGGGACCCAATGGTTTGACTGGGGAGTGATCCAATCGCGGCTGGTAGTTGCCTCCAACTGCATCAGGTTATGCAGGTAAAGGGGATAGGTCATATGCACGCCATTGGCGGAAGGACCCTGACCACTGCCGGGATGCAAAGCCATGATATTGAAGGAAAATTTTCTCCTTTTGGTAATGGCATCATTGACCAACCTGTCGAAATCTGACCAGTTATATACGCCCATCGAAGTTTCTATTTGCCACCAGGCAATGCCGGAGCGGGAATATGCATCATAGGTTACAGGTGGCATGGAAGATTCTGTAGGATTGCCAATAAGATTTGGCCTATGGTCATCATGCCATTGTTCCGCACCACGGAATGGAGCTATGATATCAGGATCACTGAAAGGAATTTGTGTAAATGAGATCGGGGTTGTGCCTTGCGCTAAAGTGAATAATGAAAGAAGTAGAACAACGGGAATGATTATCAATGATTTGCCCGGAAAAAAGTTATTTAATTTCACTATGCTCCGGGGAGACATTAGGTAAAAGTTTGAATTCATAGCTTGGATGTTGGATGTTGGATGACCTCCAAACTTCCCAAAATACATGCCAGAATTTAACAACAGATTAATAATCACAAAAAAGTAAAAAAATATGGAAAATATGAAATGTAGAATAAGAGACTCATACTGTAGAACATAACGTAATTAAAGTATTAATACGTATATAGGATTAGATCATTTACGCGTTATATAGCCCATGCTGTCAGCTTGCATATCTAAGGATAAAAATGTAGATTTGCCCATCTTTCCTTCCACAAATGGAAAGTCCTTCCAATTATCCTCTGATTTACAGGACGATAGAATCTCTTGTCATCTATCACAAAAGCTTACCCATATCTACCTGAATACCCACGTAATTACACGATTTAAATATTGTAACTATGATTAATTGTTTGAAAAAAACATATATAACTCATTTATTATTAACGTTTTTCCTGTTGACTATTTTTTCCTGTTCAAATACCAAAAACATCGTGTACCTGGGTGAGATTAAGGATTCGAATGTCAAGTCTCCTTATAAGCCTCAGAGTCAAAAATACAAGCCAGTGACCTGCTGAGCATCAATGTCAGCAGTCTGAATCCGCAGGCTTCTGCCATTTTCAACGCGCCAAATGAATCTACCACCAATACCAATATGGCCAGCCAGTATGGACTAACGGTTGGTTACCTGGTGAACGACAGTGGCTTTATCCAGTTCCCTTTCCTTGGAGCGGTTAAAGCGGAAGGGTTAACCAAATCCCAGCTCAACAAGGAACTGGTGCGGCAGTTAACAGAGAAAAAACTTTTGATTGACCCCATTATTACCATCAGGCATTTGAATTTCAGGGTCAGTGTACTGGGAGAGGTAACAAGACCTGGCGTTTTTACTGTTCCCAATGAAAAAATCAGCATACTGGAAGCGCTGGGCATGGCAGGTGATCTGACCATGTACGGATTGCGCAGCAATGTATTGCTGATCAGGGAAGACGGAAGGGGTCAAAAGGAAATCAGGCGAATTGATCTCGGTTCAAAGGAACTATTAAGCTCCCCATACTATTATCTCAGGTCTAATGATGTTATATATGTGGAACCATCTAAAAACAAAGTGCAGCGTGAAAAGAACCTGATGGTGTTTCCGATAATCATAAGCCTGACCACGTTGTTTATCATTGTACTTGACCGGATAAACTTTTAATTCGAAAAAGAGTAATTATGTCTACCCAAAAAGAAAAGTCACTGGAGCGCGAGAAAAGCGGCATGCAGAAAGCGGTATTTAAATACTTACCCTACTGGCCAATGTTCCTTGCCATCCTCGTGGTAACCACCGGTGTGTTGTTTTTTTATATAAAAGTTACTCCGCCCCTGTATGAAACATCTGCGAGTATACTGATTAAGGACGAGCAGAAAGGACAGGAAGATTCGAAAATGGAAGAAGTCCTGAACCTGTTCGGAACAAAAAAGATTGTTGAGAACGAAATTGAAATCCTTGGTTCAAATGAAACGCTTGCAAGGGTGATCAAGAAAATGCGGTTATACGCTCCCGTTACTGCAGAAGTAGCCTGGAACGGACTCATCGAAAGATCCGCATACCTGACAAGCCCTATCATTGTGGAGGTTCCTGAACCGGAAGCGCTCAGGAATTCTGAAAAAATATACTTCCAGTATAATGAAGGAAACAAAACTGTACAGATATCAGGCACTTCCTATCCCATCGATAAATGGGTCCCTACGAAATATGGACGGATGCGATTCCTGAAGAATGACAAGTTTGAAAAGTTCCCGGACTTTAATCCCACAGCGTATTACTTCACCCTGCTTGACTTTAACAAGGTGATCAAGAATATTTCACAATCCCTGGTGATTTCCCCGGTGAGCAGGCAGTCTTCTGTGGTAAATATGAAAATCAAGGATGAAACCACAAAGCGTGGTGAAGAAATCCTGAACCAGATTGTGGATGCGTATAATTTCGCTTCCATCGAAAGGAAAAACGGCGTTGCGGCAAAGACCCTCACCTTCATTGAAGACAGGTTAAAGAATGTAAGTATGGAACTTGATTCGGTGGAAGGTAGCATTCAGAAATACCGCGACCAGTCAGGCTCCGTGGATTTAAGTGAACAAAGCCGGCTTTACCTGCAAAGTATAGAGGAAAATGATCGCCGGGGCAATGATATCAACATGAAATTATCCGCCCTTGATGAGGTGGAAAATTATGTTGTTTCAAAATCAGATAAGGCAGGTTATTCACCGGCGACAGTAAATATTGATGATCCCACGCTTAACAATTGCTGGAAAAATTACGTACCTCTGAATCCGAGCTTCAGCGGCTCAAGCAGACTACTGCGGAAAATAACCCCATTGTTCAGGCCGTGCAGGATGATATCAATAAAACAAAACCCAGCATCCTGGAGAATATCCGCAACCAGAAAAAAACATTGCAGGCAAGCAAATCATATGTAAACCAGGTAAGCGGGAAATATTCCGCCATGGTAAGTACCATTCCTAAAAAGGAAAGGGAACTGGTTGAAGTGAGCAGGCAGCAGAATATCAAGAATGCCATTTATTCATTCCTGCTCCAGAAAAGGGAAGAAACGGCATATTCGATCAGCTCAGCATTGCCTGATT
The DNA here is from genome assembly GCA_963823365.1 of uncultured Sphingobacteriales bacterium. Lineage (GTDB taxonomy): Bacteria > Bacteroidota > Bacteroidia > Chitinophagales > Chitinophagaceae > Pollutibacter. The sequence goes on along the minus strand of CAWGLH010000011.1, from coordinate 383,108 downwards.
GCTTTATGATCGATAAGCCCGCATCATCTATCTACCCGGTCAGTCCCAAGAAACCACTGCTCGGATTGCTGGCGTTGATCTTTCCGTTTGTTGCAGGTGGATTATTCATCAATATCAAGGATGCCCTGAACAGCAAGATCCTTTACCGCACCAGTATTGAGCAGTTGACTAAATTCCCGATCATCGGTGAACTCATCTTCGAGAAACTCGACAATCCGCTGGTTACCGCAGGCACTGACAACAGTTTTCTTAGTGAACAATTCAGGCTCATCAGGACCAGTCTCAAGTACCAGGGAAATCCGCAGGGCAATACAAAACGCATCCTGGTTACTTCTTCTATAAAAGGTGAAGGAAAGAGTTTTGTTTCGTCAAACCTCGCCATCAGCCTTGCCAAAAGCGGAAAAAAAGTTGCGCTGCTGGAGATGGATCTGCACCAGCCCAAATTATCGAGCATGATGAATATTGGAAAAGAAATTGGATTAACAGATTATTTATCCGGTAAAGCCACGATGAGTGAAATTATTTTTGATTCTTATGTTCATCCTAACCTGAATATTCTTCCTGCAGGTAACCTTATTCCTGAGCCCTCCGAATTACTGGGAACCGGTAAACTGGAATTATTGCTGGATTACCTCGAGGCAAAATATGACTATATTATTATTGATACGGCACCGGTAAAAGCAATAGCTGATGCTTTAACGGTTGCGCCTTCAATTAACCTCGTACTGTATATCGTGCGGCATGACCATACGCCAAAGGCGCATATAGAATTGCTTGATGAAGAAATGAAGGCCTTCCAGATTGAAAATGTGGCCATTGTTTTCAATGGCGTAAAGAACCGGGGCTTTGGAAAATCAGCCTATGGTAACGGTTATGGTTACGGGTATCATGTGAAATCATCTTACGACGGCTATAAGAAGAAAAAGAAGACGGCGGCCTGAAAGGATGGCGGCTAAACCACAGGAACGGATTTCCTGCCGTTTTGCCGCCTCGCTATGATCTCACTAAACAACAAAGTATCCTGTATCCTGATCACCTGGAGTTTGCAAGGGGGTTGACCTCCTTAATTCTGCACGGTGTGCAAAGCGAATAATAATTGTCCGAATGCCTGAAATATTTCATACGTATTTCATGCTAACCCGTTCTGATATGAGTGAAAGAAACCACAATGCTTTAACCCAACCTTTAGTGACGGTCTTCATGGCCGTTTACAACACCGGCGAATACGTGAAGCTGGCCGTTGACAGCATTTTGCGTCAAACCTACCCCCATTTTGAACTAATCATTATCAATGACGGATCTACCGATAACAGTGATGTAATCATCAGTGCATATACTGATGAAAGGATTATTTACCTGAAAAATGAAAAGAATATAGGCATTGTTAAATCGAGGAACCTTGGGATCGAACGGATGGCCGGAAAATACCTGGCAGTACTGGATAGTGATGATGTAGCCTGTCCGGACAGGCTTGAAAAGCAGGTGGCATTCATGGAAGCTAATCCGGAATACGGATTATGCGGAACATATTTCCATGTGATCAACAGCCAGGGGGAAACTATCGACAGTATAAAATTCCCGTTAGAGGATAAAGACATTCGTGCCTATCTGAACCTGGGGAATTGCTTTTGTCATTCTTCTATTATTATCCGTTCTGAACTGATCAAAAAGTATAGGTATTCTGAAGCCAATTTACTGGGCGAGGATTACCACCTTTTCCTGGATATTTCCGCAGAATGTAAGCTTGCAAACCTTCCGTTCCTGGGTTGTTATTACCGGGTGCATAGAAATAATGTGAGCTACCAGATGAATGGGGAAATGTTTACTTCAATAAGGGAAATTAATCGTCAGAACCTGCTTAAACTGAATATCCCTTTTACAGAAAAGCAGCTTGACGTGCATAGTCATTTTCTTATTTTCAATGCAGATTTTTTCAATGAAAAAGAAAACTTCGATGAGCTTGAAAACTGGGTAAAGACGCTCATCTCAGCTACACAATCTGATCCGGACCTTAACAGGCCTGTCGTTTTTAAATTCCTGCTTCACCGGTGGTTTGTGATATGCTATAAAAAGCGGATGATTCAGCGAGTGCTGTTTACAGATCTCCTTTATACGTATAAAATGAAATATATCAGCGTAATGTTAAGTGAGGCGTATGATCACAGTACTAATAAATATTTAAGGAAACTGGGAAGGGCAGCCATACTCAGCATAAAATAAAATTATAAAAGTTTAATTCAAGCATTGTTGAACGGAATTGTTAAATTGAAATCTCTCCTTAATACAGACCTCGCAAGGGTTTCATTTTTAAACGGACTTTCCACCGTAGTAAAAATGCTGACCGGGCTTGTCAGTATTAAAGTTATTTCAGTGATCATCGGACCGTCGGGTGTGGCTTTGCTGGGTCAGCTTACAAATTTTTCCACCATACTCCTCATAGTTGCCAATGGGGGCATCAATTCAGGCATTACCAAATATCTTTCTGAACATTCAGATGAAAAAGATAAATATAATCTCTACCTGGGAACAGGTTTCTGGATTACGATATTTTTTTCCATCATCACCGGTGTTGTATTATTGCTGGGCGCTGGATATTTTTCCCGCATAATACTGAACGATGTAAAATATACCATGGTGTTTTACATTTTCGGGGGGACCATCATATTTTATGCATTAAATGCTTTGCTGATCTCGGTGATCAATGGCTTTAAGGATTATACCCGCTATCTTCAGGCAAGCCTGCTTGGAAGTTTTACCGGCCTTGCATTTACTGTTACCTTATCAGTAAAATTCGGTATCATGGGAGCGTTGATCTCATCAATTACCTTCCAGTCCATCGTTTTCCTGCTTACCCTTTTTATCGTACGAAAAGCGCCATGGTTTAATGTGAAGTCATTCATTAAACTGTATGATAAGGCAACAGCGATGAAGCTCAGCCATTATGCCATCATGGCCCTTGTGAGCGCCATAACAGTTCCTGGCAGCCAGCTTTTTGTGAGGGGGTATATTTCAAAAGTACAGTCTATCCATGAGGCCGGTTTATGGGAAGGCCTGAACAGGATCTCCATTATGTACCTGTTTGTAATCATGACATCCCTCAGCGTATATTACCTGCCGAGGTTGGCTGAATTGAAAACAAAATTGGAAATCCGAAAGGAAATCTTCAGTGTGTACAGGCTCATGATACCCTTCCTGGTTTTCTGTGTCATTATTATTTATTTTGGAAGGGATTTACTTATACATCTCCTGTTTACCCATGAGTTTAGCGGGATGAGCTCACTGTTTGAGTTCCAGTTGATGGGCGATATTTTGAAAATGTGCGGATGGGTCCTCGGTTATGTCCTCATCGCCAAAGCAATGACCAAGGTCTATATTTTTATGGAACTGCTTAATTTTTTCAATTCGGTGGTCCTGGGTATTTTTTTTATAGACCGGTTCGGCACATACGGTGCAACGATCAGTTATGCCCTGGTTCATTGCATATACCTGGTGACCATGCTGGTAATATTGCGCAAAATCATTTTTGTTAATAAACAACAGAAAACCATTTAAAATAATATAAGTTTTGTTATTAATCGTAGCCATACTCGGAGCCTTTTTTATTTACGCTTTAATAGTGAAGCCGGAATATGTTGCCGTCGTATTTTTTACCATTACGATAGCAGATATGAATGCTTCCGTGGAAGGCCTGCCCGTTAACCTTCGCGCCTTAATGGGACTTGCATTGTTTGCAAGGACCCTGGTACCAATGAAAACAGAAGACCATGATGCTTTTTTCTATACGCCTGCAAAGCATATCGTCATATTCCTCCTTTACACTATGGCCCTGAGCGAATTCTATGATCTTCTCACTTTTGAATATGCCAGGACCTGCGCCCTTACTTTTATCTCTGCCTATACAGGGTATTATTTTTTTTATAAGTACAACGATACGAGGCTACTGAAAATCAGCCTTTATATTGCCGGAGTTATCTGTTTTTCCGACCTCGTGTATACCTATGCAAGGGAAGGTGAATTCCCGGTTTTGCGTATTTATAAAACCCTGCTGGGCATTCCGGAGCAACTTAACTCAAGACGGACAGATAGTTGAAGTAATCAATCACGGTTTTTATGGCCTCATCTGCGGAATGAGTTTTGTTGTGCTGCTTACGGAATACATCAATGGCAAACTGGCCAGTAAAATTGCGCTCATTGTACTTCCTGTAATGTTCCTGGGCGTGCTGATGTCTACATCAAGAAGTGCATTGCTGGGGGTTGCGGGAATATCTTTTTTCATTATTGCCCGCGAATTTAATAACCATGCCCGATGGCAGCGCGCGGCATCACTCATCATGATCATTTTCAGTGCACTGATCGTTTCGGTGATCGTTTTCATGTCTATTCAGAGTTTGTTTGATATGAATACGGATTTTATTGATGAGATCGCACTAAGGTTGATTGATGAGCCAATTGCGGTTTTGAATAAGCACCTGGGATTAAATTATAATGTTCATGCCCTTGGCGCGATGGAATGGAGAACGGAAGCATCTTCTGATGCTTTTGGTGCATTCCTGGACCTCAATACAGTCGAACAATTTTTCGGGATAGGTTTCTGGGGTTATGTAACCAGGAACCTGGGTCATAATAACCTTCCTCCGCACAATGGATTACTGATGTTGCTGATTGAATTTGGTATCATTGGATTGGTATACTGGTTGGCAATGATTTACAGTTACCTGGTAAAATCATTTAAAGTCAATGACATGACTTCCCCCATGTCAATTGCCATTATTTTCATAATTCTTTTTTCCCTGGCCAACAATGCGGAGTTAACGGGAAGTATCATGTTTCTTTTTGTAAGTACGCTGATAGCGGAAAATATATATTATTCAAGATCACAGGCTAAAATCATCAGTATAGTGTGACCAGGCCGGATCATAAATTAAGCAGTACAAGTAAAGATGAAGGTTAAAAAGCTATTATATGTAACGCCGGCATTTCCGATAGGGGGGCTTGAAAAACTCCTTATTTTAATGGCTAATTCCCTGTATCCTGAATACAGCCAGCAGCAGGTAATAAGCCTTAGTTCGAATAATGTGCTGCAATCCGAACTCAATGAAAATATCAATTTTATTGCTGAACCCCGGAAATCAAAGTTTGACCTAAAGGCTTTGGTGAATATCCGGAAGTTAATTACCCGGGATAATCCCGATTGTATAGTTTGCCTTAACTTTTTCGCTTTTTTCTATGCCAGGGTAGCCATTGCCTTCACAGGATCACCTGCCCGTTTAGTGGTCATTTACCAGACAACGATTCATGGCAATCAAAAGGAACACCTGCTCCATAAGCTATATATATCCATGCTTCGTAAAAAGGATATTGTCATCGCGGCCTCTGTGAACCAGGTCAAATATACCCTTGAGCATTATCGAATAGACCCTGATTCCATACATATCATCTATAACGGAATTGACCTTGATTACTGGAGCCTGCCGCCACTTGACTTTAATCCGGCTGAGTTACGTCGCAGGTATAATATTCCGTTAGAGGCAAAAGTAATCATACTGGCTGCGGCATTCCGGCCTGAAAAGAACCACCTTGGTGCCATACGTGCACTTAAATTACTTCGGGAAACCAAGGGCGAGAATGCCTACCTGCTGCTCGCCGGGGAAGGCGTGATGCGTAAACAGGCAGAGCAACTTGCACAGGAATTAAAACTTACGGAGTATGTGATATTTGCCGGTCCCCAGAAAGACCTCCGCCCATTTTACTGGTCGGCTGATTTGTTCTCCCTGACTTCTGCAAGCGTTGAAACATTTTCCATCGCTGCACTCGAGGCCATGAGCTGCGGACTTGCCTGCGGTACTTACAGATATTGGTGGTGCCAGGGAAATGATCATCGAAGGTAAAGAATGGGTACCTGAGCGGATCTGATGATGATTCACTCGCCCAAAACTGGCTCAAAGGACTTCATCAGCAATTCGATAAATTGGTAATCCATTCGATGATCGCTGAAAAATATGACGCAAAAGCTATGGTGCAGGAATACAAAAAATACTTTGCCTGATGTTAAGGAAACTGCCGGATGATATTAGTGCAGATCCACTGGTAAAAAGGATGCGTGCGCATACTTCTGCTGACAGCCGGCATAGTTATTCTATTCGCGGACTGGATGATAAGTTGTTTTTCCTCATCCTCCTTATTTATCATGTTGCTATTACTTTCCAGGGAATTGATTTACTGGATGAGGGTTTTCATGCAATTTTTTACCAGAGAATTTTTAATGATCCTTTATCTGTTCAGTACAGTTTTTTCTATTGGTTTTCCGGTATTACTGGTGGACTTATACTGAAGGCCGTCCCTTCATTAGGCCTTTGGGGATTAAGGCTTGCCGGAGCACTGGTCAGCACAGGCACCATATTAGTCGTTTACAGGCTGCTTAAGAAAATCATGCCGCGCGGCATTCTCCAGGTCAGTATTGCTATCCTGGCGCTGTATATCAATACTGAACCCAAAGACATTCATTATAATACGATCTCTGCTTTATTGTTCTTTTCGGCGGCAACTTTAATGTTCAGCGGATTGACCAGTTCGCGAAGGATATTCCTGTTTTTTTCAGGCATTTTGGTGGCACTAAACGTTTTTACCAGGCTGCCAAATATTCTCGGTTTGGGAATGGGGCTGGTCATCATTTATGACGGGTATCTTCAGCACCATTCAAGAAAAAATGTGCTGACCAGTCTTTCCATATTTATTGCAGGATTTTTGGGTTCCTTCTTTTCAATACTGGTTATCATGAAATACCTCGGTCATCTTGGGATTTTCATTGATTCCATCAAATTTCTTTTCTCATTAACTACAACAACGGGAAAGCAGGACGGACTTGCAGGCAGCTATGGAATTGGCAGGCTGGTTTATGTACTTGTTAAGCAGCATGCACTTTCTTCACTGCTGGTCATTTTGCTGGCATCGGTCACCATTCTGTATAAATTCCTGACAGATACACTCGTTAATATTGGCGGCCGTCATTTCCGGATCAGCAACCTTATGACCTTCACGTGCAGTGCGGGTATGCTCTGGCTGATCGTTTCGGGCCGGATTGAATTGAATGACCTGACTTACCTGTTTACAGGGATAAGTGTCATAACAGCTTTGGTTTATCTAACGGGAAAATATACCCGAACGGAGAAATTGTTGTCGGCGCTTGGAGCGTTCATCATGCTGGTGCATCCATTTGGAAGCGCACCGGGAATTATGACGGTGATGTTGTATTCATTCTGGATCAATTTCCCGATGGCTGTGGCCATGCTGAGCAAATTGGCAGGTAAGGACCTGGAATTCCATTTCAGGGCAGGGCGGGATGCCTGGGAACTCTTCATACAGAGGGACACTTTCATTAAGAGGATGTTACAATGGATGGCTGCAGTAATCCTGGTTTTATGCCTGCATCGTCTTTTTGTATTTCCCTATTTCTATGACAGGCACTCAAGGATGGAAATGACCTATGGAATTGACAATGCGAATACCCGATTTATATATACGTCAAAAGCCAGGGCGTCGGCAATAAATGAATTATTGGAGGCAAGTCATAAACTGATAAAAAAAGGAGATCCTGTATTGGCTTATGATGCAATTCCCCTTTATCATTTTATGACGGAAACCCGCCCATTCCTTCCAAATTCAACGCCTATGTTTTACACTAATCAACAGTTTGAAGCCGAATTGGCGAAGGCGGTAAAAAAGGAAGGCCTTCCGGCAATCGTACAGCAGAAAATATGGACCATACATGAAGGTAGCGGATGGCCGGAAGATATCCGGCAGAATAATAACATGGAGGAAACGCTGAACAACAAAAAAAATCTCGCCTTTTACCAGTTTTTGAAAGCGAATAATTACGAAGTGGCATGGTCAAATGAAGTTTTCAGGATATTAGTTCCTACTGACAAAAAAAATATCAAATGAAGCTAGAGGACAAAGGAATGGACAATGGCAATAAAACAACTGTAGCGGGACAGGAAAAAGCGGTATCACTTTCATTGTTGCCTGGAAGGTTCCGTCATAAATTCTCAGTTAATGGAATCAATAACCATGTATTCTTTGCAGCCATACTGTTGTACCATATAGCAATGACCTTTCAGGGTATTGATTTGCTCGATGAAGGTTTTCATGCCACTTTCTATCAGCGCATTTTTAACGATCCTGCTTCAGTTCAGTATGGTTTTTTTTACTGGTTTTCCGGCATAGCCGGAGGATTCATTCTTAAGTTAGTGCCCTTCCTGGGATTATGGGGTCTAAGACTGGGTGGGGTTCTGGTGAGCATGTCAACTATATACATCAGTTACCGGATGCTCCGCAATGTTGTGCCACGAGGAATCTGGCAGATTGGAATTGTACTGCTGGCCTTATATATTAACGATGAGCCCAGGGATATCCATTACAATAACCTTTCTGCACTCATATATTTTTTATGCGCCTGGCTGATGTTCTCAGCATTGAAAAATAACAGGGTATGGGTGTTACTGATTTGCGGCGCCCTCGTCAGCATTAATGTATTTACAAGACTTCCCAATATTCTTGGCGTGGGGTTGGCGGTGGCGATAATCTATGAAGGATTAATCAGCAAAAGGAAAATTTCTCAGGTCATTGCAAACCTCGCATATTTTACTGTGGGATTCCTGTTAACTACTGTTACGGTACTGGGTATAATGAGGTTAATCGGCCATTATGAGCATTATGTTGGATCCCTTAAGTTCTTATTGTCGTTGAATACGACCTCTGAAAACAAAGATGGATTAAACGGCAACTACAGTACAATGAAACTAATGCTGAAGCCCGCTAAACAACATTTCGTTTCCATAGCCTTAATAGTATTCCTGGCGGCTTTCCTGTTGATCGGTAAAATTCTCGCCGATGAAGCAAAAAAAATTAGCATCAGGAAATGGCGTGCTGATTTGTTACTGTGGAGTTTATTATCAATCGCGTTATTAGGTATTATTTTCACAGACCGAATAGTAATCAAGGATATTACCTACCTGTTTACTGGTTTATGTACGGTTACTGCAGCCATATATTTATTGGGTGCTTTTTCCTATGAAGAGAAACTATTGACAATGCTTGGTTTATTGATCATGCTGATACATCCCCTGGGCAGTGGCCTGGGAATTATGACGGTGATGATCTATTCATTGTGGATCAGTCTTCCAATGGCAATCAAAATGATTTTTGATGTTTTTAGCCAGGATATTATGATGGAAGGCCGGTGGGGTCATATTCGTAAATTCAGTATCAGGCTCGAACAATCATTCCTTCGCAAAGCCATGCTTTGGGCTGCTGCCATGGTGACGGTCGTATGTGTACGTCATATAATCACTTATCCTTACTTTTTTGACAAGCATAACCGTTTTACTATGTTTTATAATGTACATAGTGATAATACGAGACTGATATATACATCAAGGGGAAGAGCGGGCATATTGAATGAATTGCTTGTTGAAAGTGGAAAATACATAAAAAAGGGGGATCCGGTCCTGGCTTATGATGCTTTTCCCATGTACCATTTCATGACAGAAACGAAGCCTTTTTTGGCCAGTTCGGCACCGATTTATTTTACCACGGGGCATTTTGAAAATGAAATGCGGGCGGCGATAAAAAAATCAGGGCTGCCGGTAGTCATCAGGCAGAAGATATGGATGGTGCATGATGGCAGTGCCTGGCCTGAAAAAATTTTTACGGGCGATAATCCGCAAGAGCCAATGAGCGCCGGTCGAAATAAAGTATTTAATCAATTCCTGCAGGACAACAAATACCACGAGGTCTGGTCAAACCAGTTCTTCAGTATTATGTTGCCTGACATTAACAGTAAACCATTAGAATAACCCGGCTAAAAACCGATATCCAATTAATGAAAAAGAAAATACTAATGGCTAGCTGGTCATGGGAACCCATCGGGGGTGACTGGACATATATCAATAATGTGAAGCAATTATATGAGGCTAACGGATATGAGGTGATACCATTCAGTACGTATATCCAGGGAAAAACGGAAAAAAGGGATTATTTCGTCAAGGCATATGATTACAAAAACCTGAACAGTAACAAAGGCATACTTAACGGAATAAAGGCCATGAAAAATTCGGTAGTATCCATTGAGGCCCTGAACAATATTGACCAGATCCTTGATGAGCATGACATTGCCTTTGCCCACCTGCATATTATCCATCACTGGTTAACACCGGCCATTATCTGGAAACTGAAAAAAAGGAATATTCCGGTGATCTGGAGCCTGCACGAATACAAGATCATCTGCCCCGAGGGGACATTTGTTTCAGGCGACAAGGTTTGTGAAAAATGCCGGAACGGTAAATTTTATCACTGTGCGTTGAACCGGTGTAAAAAAGGATCGTTTGCTTCCAGCCTGCTGGCCAGCATTGATGCATATTATTATCACCGGAGCGGGGTCTATAAAAAAGTTGACGCTTATTTATGCCCTTCTGAATTTTTGCAGAAAAAATTTATCCAGTACGGTTTTCCATCGGCTAAAATGCACCTGAGTAATTTATGTTATGATATTCCGGTGGTGGATGATTTCATCAGGGAATATAACAGCGAATGGCAATCCTTCCGGGAAAACGGGAGAAAAGTATATCCTGTATGTTGGCAGGATCGAAACGATCAAGGGAATTGAAACCCTCTTAAAGGCTGTGGAAGGAACAGGCGTTAAATTGAAAATTGCCGGAACCGGCGCATGGTTCAATAAAATGAAGGCATATACAAGAGCGAAAAAATGCTGAAAATGTGGAAATTTTGGGATTCCAGGATAAGAAATCCGTATTCCGGCTAACGATGGAGAGTTCCTTTGTGGTTTGCCCTTCTGAATGGTACGAGAATTATCCTTATTCAGTCATTGAAAGCCTGCTGTTTTCCAAACCTGTTGTAGGAGCCAATATCGGAGGTATACCGGAACTCGTGCTGGATGGGAAAACCGGGTTATTTACACCAGCCGGGAGACGTCACCGGGCTAAGAAACAGGATCATGCAATTGTGGAATGATGAAGATTTGGTACAAAGTCTGGGCAAACAGGCACGAATACATGCTTTTAGCCGGGTTAATTTTGATAAACACTGGTCATTTCTTGAAAATATTATTGATAATCTAACGTTTATAAGAAACTAAACATTACTGTTTTATTTTATATAAGCGCTTAAAAATTAGACGATGAAAGTGGCGATTATTGGCACAAGGGGCATTCCAAATAACTATGGGGGTTTCGAACAATGTGCTGAATACCTTGCGCTTGGACTGGTAAAACGGGGTATAGATACTACTGTATACAGCTGGCATGACCATCCTTATCAGCAGAAAACCTGGAAGGGGGTCAATATTGTGCATTGCTACAGTCCGGTCAATAAGATCGGTGAAATCGGCGAATTTATTTACGATTTCAATTGTATCCGTGATACCAGGAAACGTGATTTCGATGTAATCCTTCAGTTGGGATATACCAGTAATTCTGTTTTCTGGTGGCTTTTTCCGAAATCGGCCGTGATCACCACCAATATGGATGGATTTGAATGGCAGAGAACAAGGAGGCCGAAACCAGTCCGGAAATTCATTCATTATTCAGAATCCATTGCAGCAAAACACAGTCATTACCTGGTGGCAGATTCCATTGGCATACAGCAATATCTTATCGAAGGAATATAACCGGGAATCAGTTTATATTCCCTATGGCGCTTTTATGTTTGACCAGCCTGATGTCGGAGTACTTGACCAGTATAATCTAACACCCGGTGAATATGATATGCTGATTGCCAGGATCTTTCCGGAAAACAGTATTGAAATGATCCTGGATGGCGTGGTTCGTTCCGGAAGAAAAAGGACTTTACTGGTGATTGGCGGATATGAAACAGAATACGGACAAGCACCTGAAAAATAAATTCGGGCACCTGCCCTATATAAAATTCCTCGGCGGAGTATATGATATCAATGTCCTGAATAACCTCAGGTATTATTCCTGCCTGTATTTTCACGGGCATACCGTTGGCGGTACCAATCCTTCTCTGCTTGAAGCCATGGCTTCCAATGCACTTATCTGTGCACATAACAATGTATATAATTCTGCCATCCTGGGAAAGGATGCTTATTATTTCAACAATTTTGAAGATGTGTCCGCATTGATCCTAAGTATAGATAAAAGTAATCATCAGTCAATGCTTACGTCAAATGCCGAAAAAATCAGGAATATATATTCCTGGGATATAATTACCGATCAGTACCTGGCGCATTTTGAAAAAATAGCGGGCGCTATCAAGTATGAAAAGACTGTTTTTAAACAGGTTGGCTGATCCAGGATACAACGGGTTTTTACATTATGAGGAATTTAACTTGTACTGAATGTAATGAGCCTGCTGCCAAAAGCGGCCAGGAAATTGTATACCATAACCGACGACAACAGGGGAGTTTTGAAGTAATGGTATGCAATAACTGTGGAAATATATATACTTACTGGGACCAGGAAATCAACCTACAGGAATATTACGATGCCCGCGACTATACTGTAAGGGATACCATCAAAAAGTATCTTTTACCGGATACAGGAATTTGAATACAACAAAGTGCTTACATCAGATCAGGAAACTGTCGAAGCGAACACCAGAGACACTACTTGATTTTGGCGCCGGGAAGGGTGTATTTCTGCATATTGCAAAGCAGGCGGGCTTTGATGTTAAAGGGAGTGGAAACCTCACTTCCACGGGCAAATTTCGGAAGGGAACAGTATGGACTGACGATCAGTACAAATGAATTTTCTATCGGACCGGATATTCGATCATAAATTTGATGTCATTACATCAATACATGTATTTGAACATATTCCTGATGCCCTGCCGCTGATGAAGGAACTGGTGGCAGGAAACCTGGAAAATGAAGGTATCTGTATGTTTGAAGTTCCGAATATCAGCAGCTGGCAATCAAAATGGGCAAAAAATACCTGGATGCACCTGGATGTGCCAAGGCATATCAATCATTTCACCCCGGAAAAATTCAGGTCTTATCTGGAAGCTTCGGGCCTTAACATAGTTCGCACCTCCTATTTTTCCTGGCATATGGGAATCATTGGAATGTTGCAAAGCCTGATGCATTTTTTCGGATACAATGGTTTTATCATAGCAGATATAAAACAAATCAAAAGTAAACGCTGGTTAATATTGCCGATTCTCCTGTTGCTGCCTTTTGCAGTAGTACTGGAAGGACTATTGCGGCAGTATTCAACCGTGGCGGAGTGATACGATGTTACGGAATTAAAAAATCAGCCTAAGAGAGAAGCCTTAAACCATGAATAACAGCAACAATATTAATGTAGGTGTAATTGGTTATGGTTACTGGGGACCAAACATTGTAAGGAATTTTTTTGGCGCTGCCGACTGCACGGTCAGGAAAGTAGCTGACGGCAGGCCCGAACGATTAAAACAGCTGAATAGGATATTCCCTTCCATTATCGGAGTAGCTGATGCTTCAGATATTATCAGCGATCCGGAGATTGATGCCGTGGTGATTGCCACGCCTGTGTTTACCCATTTTGCGCTGGCCAAAAAAGCCCTGGAAAATGGTAAGCATGTGCTTATTGAAAAGCCGATGACCTCCTCGGTGGCAGAAGCCGATGAACTGATTGAACTGGCCGCCAGGAAAGGACTTACCCTGATGGCCGACCATACTTTCCTGTATACCGGCGCCGTGGAAAAAATGAAGGAACTGATTGACAATAAAACCATCGGTATTCCTTCATATTTTGATTCTACAAGGATCAACCTGGGACTTTTCCAGCCTGATGTAAATGTGTTGTGGGACCTTGCGCCGCATGATATTTCCATTCTGACCTATCCTCATTACTGAATTGCCCGAAAGCATCAATGCCACAGGTATTTCACATACCAGGAACCATATAGAAAATATTGCCTATCTCACGGTTAATTACCAGTCAGACTTTATCGCTCATTTTAACTGTTCATGGACATCCCCGGTGAAAGTGCAGGCAGACGCTGATTGGGGGTGATAAGAAAATGATCCTGTATAACGACCTCGAACCGTCTGAAAAAGTAAGGGTGTATGATACGGGTTATAATATGAAATCCGAAGAAGATAAGAACCGGATCATGGTAGACTACCGGACCGGGGATGTGTATATTCCGAAATTATCAAGCCGTGAGGCTTTGGCGGGAGTAGCCGAAGATTTTATACAATCCGTGATGCAGAAAAAGGAGCCGCTGGCGAATGCCATGCTGGGCCGGCAGGTCGTTAAAATACTGGAAGCATCGCAGGAATCAATAAAGAATAAAGGCAAAGAAATCAAGATACGCTAGATATGGAAACCATCACAATACAGAATGACAGGCAATCACTGAATAATGTCAGTGTTGGCAAAGATGTCAAAATATTCAATTTCGTAAATGCCTACGGCTGCAGCATTGATGACGGCAGCAAGATCGGCGCTTTTGTGGAGATCCAGAAAGGTGCGACCATCGGGAAAAACTGCAAAATATCCAGTCACAGCTTTATCTGCGAAGGTGTGCATATAGAAGATAACGTTTTTATCGGGCACGGGGTTATGTTCACTAATGATCTGTTCCCCAGGGCTACCAATGCAGATGGAAGTATACAGAGTGAAAGCGACTGGAAAGTGGTGGAAACAACCATTAAAAAAGGCGCTTCCATTGGTAGTAATGCCACGATACTTGCAGGCATAGTGATTGGGCAGAATGCCCTGGTGGGTGCCGGTGCCGTAGTTACCAAAGATGTTCCTGACAATACCATTGTTGCAGGCGTGCCTGCCAGAATAATAAAAAAAATATGAGTACAGCGACTACTACCCAGATGAAAAAGATACCCTGCCTGGACCTGAAAGGACAACATGACCAGATCCGGAAGGAGGTATTCGAAGCCTTTGAAAAAGTGTATAATGTAACGGCTTTTTCCGGTGGACCTTTCGTGGAAGAATTTGAAAAACATTTTTCTGAATTCTGTTCCGTAAAATATGCCGTTGGTGTAAATAACGGAACTTCTGCACTTCACCTGGCCATGCTTGCACTGGGCATAGGCGCAGGTGATGAAGTGATCATTCCCGCGAATACTTTTATCGCTACTGCATGGGGTGTTTCCTATACGGGAGCAACACCCGTTTTCGTGGACTGTGATCCCGAAACCTGGGAAATAGATGTCAGGAAGATTGAAGAGAAAATAACTTCAAAAACAAAGGCCGTAATTGGCGTGCACCTGTACGGTCAGCCATTTGATATAGATCCTGTTCAGGCACATTTGCAGCAAACATGGACTATTCCTGCTGGAGGATGCTGCCCAGGCACAGGGAGCTTCATATCATAGTAAACCAGTTGGGGGGTTCGGTGAAATGGCCTGTTTCAGTTTTTACCCTGGGAAAAACCTGGGTGCCTGCGGAGAAGCGGGCGGTATCACCACAAATAATGAAAAGTATTATAAGCATTTACAGAGTCTGCGTAACCATGGTTCGGTCGTTAGATATTACCATGATGAAATCGGGTATAATATGAGGATGGGCGGACTTGAAGGCGCCTCACTAAGTATTAAATTGAAATATCTTCCTTCATGGAATGCACGCCGAAAGGAAATTGCCGGGTATTATCACCGGAATATTATTAATCCGCGTATTAAAATGCAAGTTCAGCCGGAAGGCCATGATTCCGTGTTTCATCTTTTTGTTGTGACCACAGAAAACAGGGATGAATTAATGAAGTATCTCAATGAAAGGCAGATTTTCCCCGGGCTTCATTATCCTGTGCCCTGCCACTTGCAAAAAGCTTATGCATCCCTTGAGTATAAAAAGGGTGATTGCCCCAATTCGGAATACCTTGCAGAACATTGTTTATCTCTGCCAATGTATGCTGAACTGACTGATGAGGAAGTTGCTTATGTGGTTGAAATGATCAATAAATATTAAAGACAGTATGCCTTCAGAACTCATCATATTTCCCTGCAATGGAAACGGCATTGAAGCATTGGATTGTATTGATCCGGCTGCCTTCGATTTCATTGGGTTTATAGATGATAATCATGCTTCCAAACAGATTAATGCAGGCAAATGGCGTGTTGAAGACCGATCCTTGCTTGATAAACACCCGAATGCCATGGTACTCGCAGTACCAGGTGGTCCGGCAAGTTTTCATAAGCGGAAGGAATATATCGACGGACTTGGCATTCATGAAAACAGGTTTACATCGGTGGTGCATCCAACTGCCGTAATAGGCCGTAATGTCCGCATTGGTAAAAACTGCCTGGTTATGGCCGGTGTGGTCATCACCAGCAATGCATGGATTGGTGATCATGTTTGCATTTTGCCTAATTCAGTGATTCACCATGATGCAAGGGTGGGAGACTATACCCTGGTGGGATCTTCTGTTGTTATTGCGGGGAGCACCACCATCGGGAATAACTGTTATATCGGAAGCGGCTGCAACATTATCAATGGAATAAGCATTGGTGATTTTTCCCTGGTCGGGCTGGGAAGCAATGTCATTAAAAGTTTCCCCTCACATGCAAGGATCGCCGGAAACCCGGCTAAGGAGATTCCTTTAAAAAACATCTCAACACATGGATAGGATACCGGATATAAGCATAATTATTCCTTTTCTGAATGAAGAGGATAATATCGGTTTTCTTTCCGAAGAACTCAGCAATTTTGTGTGCCGCCAGAAGGATATAGAGTTTGAAATCATCCTGGTAAATGACGGATCAACCGACAGGTCTGTTGAAAAAATTTCTAAAAGCGACCTTCCCGGCCAGGACAAAGCTGATTTCCCTTTCACAGAATTATGGTTCACATGCTGCATTGCGTTCAGGCGTAATGCATGCCAATGGAAAGTTTATTACGTTTATTTACGCTGACCTCCAGGACCCAATCGATAATATCGTTGACATGTATGCGAAAGCGCAGGCGGGGAAATGAAATTGTATGGGGATACCGGCAGCAAACCCAGAACTCCTGGGTTGAAAAAAAATTTTCCGGGTTCTATTCAGGTCTTATGCAGCGTTATGTGAATGTAAGGTACCCGGCCAAAGGATTTGATGTGGTTTTGTTCAACAGGAAAGTCGCTGATTCACTGAATAAAAATATTGAATCCAATTCAAGCCTGTTTTTACAGATACTGAACCTTGGTTTCAGGCAGGATTTTATTGAGTATCAGAAAATAGCCAGGAAAGCAGGCAAATCAAAATGGACACTGTCAAAAAAAATAAAGCTGCTGATTGATTCCTTTGTGGCGTTTTCGTATACACCCATCCGGCTGGTATCCTATATCGGGATTTTATTTTTTATTGTGGGATGCGGCTGGACGATATATATTATTGCCAGGAAATTGTTATACGATAACCTTCAGAGCGGATGGCCTGCACTCGTATCCATCCTTATGATAGGATTCGGCATAACGAACATATCACTGGGAATCATTGCTGAATATTTGTGGAGAACGCTGGATGCAAGCAGGAAGCGTCCCGTATTTATTATAGATGAAATCATAGAACTCAACAAACCGTGATAAAGGCCATACTATTCTGCTTTATATATGCACTGCTTAATGTAAGCGGCGCAGCGATTATTAAATATAACCTGAAGGGACGTGCCCTGGTTGTTTTTAACGACTGGGTAAGGTTCCTGTTTCAAACCCAGATCATACTCGCTTTTGTCATTATATTTTTGTCGGCCCTCGTACTTTTTAAAGCGCTTTCATCAGGTAATTTCACATTTATTATTCCAGTTGCGGTAGGAATCAATTTTATTCTTACAGTGGCAATCGGATATTTCGTTTTTAAGGATCATCTGACCATTGGATCTTATTTTGGCCTGTTGATGATTATTACGGGCATCATCATCTTAAGTTTAAATAACACAAAACATGCATAATAAAGTCAAGAACAGTGTAATACTGGTAACTGGCGGAGCTGGATTTATCGGTTCATACGTGGTAGAGCAATTAATCCCGCTTGAACCCGCCAAAATTATCATCATTGATAATTTTATCCGGGGCAGTATGGCAAATATGAAAAGTTTTTATGATAACCCCATTGTTGAAGTGCATGAGGGTGATATCAGGGATGCCGTCATGATGGACAAACTGGTATCGGGTGCCGATTATGTATATCATATGGCCGCTTTAAGGATTAATGCCTGCGCGGCTAACCCAAGGGATGGTTTTGATGTAATGCTTAAAGCCACTTTTGACCTGGCGGAATTATGTGTCAGGTATAAAGTGAAAAAGGTTATTTATAGTTCCAGTGCTTCAGTCTATGGCCTGGCCCAGCACTTTCCCACTCCGGAAACAGACAACCCATATAATAACCAGACCTTCTATGGGGCTGCCAAGATGTGGGGAGAACAGTTGTTCAGGAGTTTCAAATTCATGTATGGCCTTGACTATGTAGCCTTGCGTTATTTCAATGCATACGGCCCCCGCATGGATACAGATGGAAAATACACGGAAGTAATGATTAAATGGCTTGATTGCATAAGGGATGGTAAAAGGCCACTGATCAATGGCGATGGATCCACTTCCATGGATTTTGTGTATGTAAAGGATATTGCAAGGGCTAACATAGCCGCCTTGCAGGCTGATGTGACGGATGAGAATTTCAATATTGGCAATTGTGAAGAAACCAGCCTCAAACAATTGCTGGAAGCTTTACTTGCCGTGAACAATTCAGCCCTTGAACCTGAATTCAGGGATTCAGATGCGGTTAACCCGGTAAGCCGGAGGCTGGCTGATATTTCAAAAGCGAAAGAACTGCTGGACTTTACCCCTACAGTAAACCTTCACCAGGGTCTTGCTGAACTGAGTGAATGGTATTTTTCAAAAATTAAACAGAACCAGACGGCATGATACCCATTGCAAAACCTTATCTCACAAAAGATGAAGCCCAGGCGGCTTATGATACTATTCTTACCGGTTGGATTACACAGGGACCGCGGGTAGCCGAATTTGAGCAGAAATTTGCCGCATATACAGGTGCGGAATACGCCGTAGCCGTGTCAAACTGTACCACTGCGCTTCACCTGGCGATGATTGTGGCAGGTATTAGTGCAGGTGATGAAGTGATCTGTCCGTCAATGAGCTATATCGCAACGGCTAATTCCATTAAATATGTAGGTGCCACACCGGTGTTTGCGGAAGTAAACCCGGAAAATTATAACCTGGACGTTGAAGATGCAGAACGGAAGATCACAGCAAAGACAAAGGCCATTTTACTGGTCCACCAGATTGGAATGCCGGCGGATATTGACAGTTTTACAAAGCTGGCTGAAAAGTATTCCCTCACGCTTATTGAAGATGCCGCCTGTGCTGCAGGTTCAGCATATCGTGGTAAGAAAATTGGCAGCCATTCCAGCCTGGTTTGCTTTTCTTTTCATCCAAGAAAAGTAATATCCACAGGGGATGGCGGGATGATTACCACAAATAATGAAGCATTTTATCAAAGAATGAAGTTGCTGAGGCAACACGGAATGTCTGTAAATGATCGTGTAAGGCATGAATCCTCAAAGATTTTGTTTGAAGACCACCTTGAAGTGGGATATAATTACAGGATGACGGATATCCAGGCATCTGTTGGTATTCATCAGCTTGAAAAACTTGACTGGATTGTCAGTGAAAGAAGGAAAATTGCCTTCAGGTATCACGAAGCTTTCCGGGATATTGCTTGTATCAGGCTTCCTGTGGAAAAAGACGGATACTTTAGTAATTACCAGTCGTACAGCATTTATTTATTACAGGGCTGCCCGGTGACCAGGAATGAACTGATGCAGAAGTTGCTGGATATGGGTATCTCTTCCAGGAGGGGCATAATGACCACCCACCGTGAAACTGCCTACAAAAATGAATGCAGTGATGTACATCTGCCCCAGTCTGAAGAAGCTGCGGATAACAGCATTATCATTCCGCTATTTGTTCCTATGGCAGACAGCGATATAGATAAAGTGATTCATTGTTTCAGGGAAATATTGCAGTCAAAATAGGTTAATTTTGGATTATAGATAAATGAAGATCAATGATTAAGACTGGAATAATCGGTATTGGTAAAATGGGTATTTCACACCTGGCGATCCTGGGTGCTCATCCGGATGTTGAGGTTGCGGGTGTATGTGATACCTCAAAAATGATGCTTGATGCCATTGAAAAGTATTCTCCGTTTCCCTGTTTTACAGATTACCGGAAAATGCTTGATACGGCAAAACCCGAAGCCGTAGTTGTTGCTGTTCCCACAAAATTCCATGCTTCCATGGTAGGGGAGTTGTTAGACAGGGGTATACATGTTTTTGTGGAGAAACCTTTCTGCCTGAATGCGGATGATGCACCTGCCCTGATTGAAAAGGCGAGGGCTAAAAAACTCGTAAACCAGGTAGGGTACCATAATAAATTTATTGGCACGTTCAGGGAAGTCAAGCGCATCGTTAATTCAGGAGCCCTGGGTGAAATTTATCATTTCCATGGACAGTCATATGGGCCTGTGGTAGTGAGGCCAAAACAGGAATCATGGAGAACTAATCCCGAAGAAGGGGGCGGTTGCCTGATGGATTATGCTTCACACATTATTGACCTGATTAATGATATCCTTGCTCCGGTGGAGAAAGTAAGTTCAAGCCAGTTAAAAAGTATATTTTCAAAAGAAGTGGATGATGCGGTGTATGCGATGATGGAATTAAGGAATAAGGTTTCCGGGATGCTATCTGTGAACTGGAGCGATGATACTTTCCGGAAAATGAGTACATCCATTACCCTTGTTGGCTCCAAAGGGAAAATCATTTCTGATGCAAATGAACTGAAAGTCCATTTTAAGGAAAAAGAAACTCCTGCAGGATACAGCACCGGCTGGAATGTGAAATATGTTACCGACCTCACTGAACCGGTTGATTATTACCTGCGTGGCGAAGAATACAGTGCACAACTGGATTATTTCATCCAGGCCCTGAAAGGAACCAAACCCAATATCATTAATACTTTCGAAACTGCGGCCCTTACCGATAAGGCTATTTCGATGATACGTAAAGCACAATCCTGAAGAATGGAAAGAATATTATTTGGCGATAACCAGTTTTTCGCGGTAAACCATATTTCCGATGATAAAGCCATGGCGCAATCCATAAGGTTTAAGGAAGATTCCGCTATTATCAATACACTTGATACTGCCCGTAATGCAGGCATAAACACATTTATGTGTACCACGCATGAAAGAATTGGAAACATTTGTGATATTGTGCGGGAACAGCCGGATAAATATAAAGGCTACAAGATGTATCCCTGCATGCCATATGCCCATAAGTATGCGAATGCGGTAACTGAACTTGGCGTTACAGGAACCCTGAAAAAATTTGTTCCGGGTAATTTTTTTGGATCCATGTTTAAGGGTGGTGTTGCTTTCTTGTCGAAAGATTACCTGGCTATCATGGAATTGCTGATTGACAGTGAAATGAAAATGTTTAAAGGTATCGACACCCCGGTAATTTTTCTCCAGAATGTGATCACGGATCTGCTCCTTGGGCTTCAGATGAAAGAAGTTCTGGTTGCATATCATGCATATGTCCAAAAGAAATATAATGCCGAAGCCGGCTTCATTACAATGAATATGCCCAGGTTGCTGGATATGCTGGAAGAGGGTGGTGTAAGGAATCCCATAATATGTTCTTCTATTAATAAAGTTGGTTTCAGGATGTCCGGAGGTAAGGAATTATATGAGAATACATTGAAAACCAGGCAATTCCGGGCCATTGCAATGCAGGTCCTTGCCGGTGGTGCAGTACCTGCCAGGGATGCCATTGAGTATATTTGCTCTCTTCCGAACATTGAATCTATTCTGTTTGGAGCTTCATCAAAGGTTAATATTCAGGATACTGTGTCACTTATCCACCAATTTGATAAAAAAATCTTCACATCTTAAATGAGATAATACTTGCATATGTGTAGAATATACTATATTTTTACTTAGTATTTTTACTCTCTGTTCTATGTCTAACCGCTCGTTCTGCTCCATTTCCTATACTTGCCTTTAACCCACTCGTATTATCCAATACTTAGGAATAGTCATTTCGTATTACTATTACCCTAAACGCAAGAAAGAAATGAACAGGTTGTCGTTTTCGTTTTATCGTACTCTTTTATGGCTATGGGATTGGATTACTCTAAACATAGTATTCTTTTTCATCAGTAGCAGTATATCCAGGGTTGATGCTCTTAATCAAAAGGAATATATACATTTCTATTATGTATTTAATCTTGCCTGGCTTGCTTCTGTCTACGCAACAGCTTTATATTTAAGCAAAAACTGGCTGAGTTTTGAAAGTTTCTTCAAGCGTACGCTGAAGAGTTTCATGCTCACTGTATCTTTTCTTTTTGTTTTCATTTTTGCGTATAAGTATGACTATTCCAGGTTATTTATATTCTCCTGCGTAATTTCCTTTGCAGTTGTTTTACTGGTCAACAGGTTGATCTTTCATATACTTGTTCAGAAAGCCAAGTCAAAACTGAAAAAGAAAGTTGTAATCATTGGTAATAATGAGGTTACCCGTAAACTGATCAAGTATTTCCGTGATGAATCAGAACTGGTTGAAGTGGTTGGGTGCTTTTCCGATGAACAGCCTGAACAGGTCACCATGGAGAAAGTTAAAGTTGGTGCTGAAATGCAGGCATCAGGAAATTCCGGACGAAAATATTTCCGGACCAATACTTCCGCAGTCCTGGCAAATACCGGTGCAAACCAGATATATGATAACCATATTGTTCTGGGAGACAAATTTGAAAATGAATTCAGTTTTGGGAATCTCTGGAGGAGGGAAAAAGCTGAAGTAGCCGTACCTATAGTTGGAAACTTAAAGGATTGCCTCTCCTTTGTACAGGACAATGACGTTACTGAAGTGTATTCAACACTATCCCCTGAATTGAACCCATACCTCTACGAACTGGCGCATAAGGCAGAAGAACAACTGGTACACTTCAAATTTGTACTTGATTACAAATTATTTGTAAACAGGAGTTTTCACATTGATTTTGTAGACAATATGCCTGTTTTGTCGCTTCGCAGTGAACCACTGGAAGATACCGGTAACAGGATACAGAAGCGTTTGATGGACATTATTGTAAGCTCACTGGTGACTGTTTTTATTCTTTCCTGGCTTACACCGATACTGGCGATACTGATTAAACTGGAATCAAAGGGGCCTGTATTTTTTAAGCAATTGCGTTCTGGTAAGAATAACAAGCCTTTCATGTGCATTAAATTCCGGAGCTTAAGGCAAAATCCTGAGAGTGATGTTAAACAGGTTACCATGAATGATTCAAGGGTAACCAGGCTTGGAAAGTTTATCCGTAAAACAAATATTGATGAACTGCCACAGTTTTTAAATGTGCTGATTGGTAATATGTCAGTGGTTGGCCCAAGGCCCCATATGTTAAAGCATACTGAAGAATTTCAAACCATGTATGACAAATATATGATCCGTCACTTTGTAAAACCGGGTGTTACCGGCCTTGCGCAGGTGAAGGGTTACCGCGGTGAAATCAGGGATATAGAACTCCTCCGCAAGAGGATTGAGCATGATATTTATTACCTGGAGAACTGGTCGCTGATGCAGGATTTCAAAATTATCGTGTCTACAATTTTTGTTTCTTTCAAAGGGGATAAGAACGCTTATTGATATCAAAATCTTATTATGAAAAAGGGGAAATGCCATTGGTATTTCCCCTTTTTTTGTTTCATATCAGGTCTTTAATCACGGATCTCTTTATGGCTTTATAAAATTCAAACCATATCACGGAAATAAAACCGATGAGCAGGCTCATGAAAAGTGATGTGTTTCCGGGTCTTTGAAATCCGAAAAAACTGGTGAGGGGATCTGCATACAATAGCAGTACGGTAATGGCAATGGTGATTGCAATGATCATGATGACCAGGTTATTCTTATACCTGGCCGTGGTGAAAATGGAATAATAAAATGAACGGTTGACCATGGTAAGAAAAATATTTGCAGATATCAGGGTTATAAAAACCATCGTGCGTGTAGTCTCTTCATTTGCCCCCTGGTGCAATGCATATTGATAGCAGAACAGGGTGCCGGCTGTGATAAAAAGGCCCTGGATAATGCTTGTCAGTAATTCTTTCCAGTTAAAAAAAGTTGTGGTGAACGGCCGTGGTTTCTGCACCATGAGGTTTTTCTCTATGGGTTCATTCTCATAAATAATGGAACAGGTTGGCCCCATGATCAGTTCCAGGAAAATGATATGGACGGGAGAAAAAATGCTTGGATATACCCATCCCAGTGCCAGCGGTAAAAAAACGGTCAGTATGATCGGGATATGTATGGAAATGATATACTGGATTGCTTTTTTCAGGTTTGTATATATCCTTCTGCCCATGGCAATGGCATCCACCATTTTTGACAGGTCATCATCTATTAAAATGAGCGAAGCGGCTGCGCTGGCAATATCCGATCCTTTATCACCCATGGCAATGCCTATATGCGCAGATTTAAGCGCAGGTCCGTCGTTCACCCCATCACCCGTCATGGCCACTATTTCGCCATTTGCTTTTAATGAATTAATGATCCTGAGTTTAGCTTCAGGGAACATCCTCGTAAAAATATTGGTTTTTGCCACATTGGCCTGCAATGCAGGTTCATCCATCAGCATGAGCTCTTCACCTGACAGGCTTATTCCGGTAGATTTCAGACCTACCTGCCTGGCGATAGTTTCCGTAGTTGCTTTGTTGTCGCCTGTAATGATTTTTACGTTTATCCCTGCACGGTAGAAAGCATCAAAAACATTTGCGATATTTTTCTTCGGAGGGTCGTAAAATGCCACCAGGCCAACGAACCGGAAACTGAATTGCTGCTGTTCAGCAGGAAACTTGTCCCCGTTAAAATCCGTTTCGCCTACTGCAAGTACCCGGTATCCTTCCGCTGACAACTCATTTACTATACCCTCAATGTATTTTTTGTCCTCCGCAGAAAGGGAAGAGACGGCCATTAGTGCTTCAGGGGCTCCCTTGGATGCCACAATTCTATTTCCTTCCCTGTTCTTGAATATATGGGTCATCATGGGTGGCCTGCCGGATAAGGGGTACTCATATTCCATCGTATAAAGGGGTCTCTCATCATGACTGTTGGTCAGCACATATGCATCATGTAATGCTTTCTCCATGGGGTCAAAGGGAATTGGCTCACTGGCCCACATGGCAAATCGTATCAGTGCCTTTTCTTGCTCTCCCAGCTGGCCTGTGGGTTCTGTAATTGAACGGTTCGACAAAACAAAAATCTTCGACAATGTCATTTTGTTTTCGGTAATTGTCCCGGTCTTGTCAATTCCTATTACAGTTGCACTGCCCAGGGTTTCTACTGTTTTAGTCTGTTTAACGATGATTCCCATTTTCATCAGCCGCCATGCGCCTAATGCCATAAAAGTGGTAAATGCCACAGGTATTTCCTCCGGGAGAATGCTCATGGCAAGGGTGAGGGCTTTTAGGAGGCTGTCAAGGATATCATAGGACCGGATATAGTTGATAATCCATACAAATAAAAAAATGATGACGCCGGCTACCGCCATCTTCCGAACAAAATTGCTGATCTGGATCTGTAATGGCGTGTCCTCTTCCTTTATTGCCGCAAGGCTTAACCCAATGCCTGCAAGCCTGGTATTTTCCCCGATGGCAGTTACACGGCAAATGGCAAGTCCGCCTGATACTGATGTTCCCTGGTAAACCTTATTGTCTTCCGAGGATTCATTTTTATATAGCGGCATGGATTCACCGGTGAGGATAGATTCATTGACCGAGAAATCATTGGATTGCATAATGACACCATCGGCGGGAACTCCTTTACCTTCTTCAACGATCATCATGTCATTGACCACAATGTCTTCAGTACTTATTTCCTTTGCCTTGCTTTCCCTGATAACTGTAGCGCGGGGCTGCGTGAGTGATCTTAATGCAGCAAGGGCATTTCTGCTCCTGGAATCCTGGTACAATGAAATACCGGCTACCAATACGATGGAAACAGCCATGAAAATACCTTCTGCTTTTTGTCCGCTGATAAAATATATCACCGATGCGGCAAGCAATAAAATAAACATGGGATCTTTCGCGAGATCTTTAATGGCTTTCAGGAAACCATTTTCCTTTTTTTCCCTGACTAGATTTGAACCATGGGTGTTACGGGAAGCGATTACTTCCTTCTCGTTTAATCCTTCAATGCCATGATGCATTATATCCATAGGTAAATGTTCAGTCTAGTATTGATGGGCATAGGAGAGGCAGGGCTCCGCAAAGTCGATAATACCTTCTGATTTTAAAGAGATCAGTTTATCCCTGACACGTAAATAGTTGGTAGATGACTTCACTTCCATGGCAAAGAAACGCTCACTGACTTCCTCAGAATCACATTCCAGGTCAAGGAATATTTGCTGCACATCTTCAATTTCGGTTTCATCATCAGTAATAACTATCCAAATAATGGAATTACCGGAAGTAAGTGAAGGTTTCCTGGTATAACAGCATCTCTTCATCGTCATTATATGCAGCACGCACAATGTCATCTGTGGCAATACCGGTTGTATAGAAAGGAATATCAAGGATTTTATATTCTCCCATTTCAAGGTTAACGGTTTCCGCCCGGATAATTTCCGTCACTTCCTGGTCAAGGATTTCACTATGAAACCTGAATAATATTTTTACGGTCTGATGATTTTCAGGCTCAATGTTCATTCAACTTTTATTTGATGTTCCATGCGGATATACCCAATCCAAGAGTCAAGTTACAATAGTTCCCCAAGTTCAGAGTTTGAAAAAAATACTTTTTCTGTATAGCCAGAAACACAATAACCATTCCAGCGAGAATATAACCAGGGAAGTAATCACATCTGCTGTAATCCCGGTAATGTTAACCAGTCCCATCAGTCCGTTACTGATGCTGCCGGTGTAATCATTGAACCACCTCGCGCCAATGATCTCGAAAAACAGGTAAATGAAAATGGAATTCATTCCTATAATGGTAAAGAATTTAAGGTGCTTTTTATGTTGCCGGAGATCCACCCACCAGTAAATGACAGCCAGTATTAACAGGCACCAGCCAAGGGTCACCAGCGTAAACGAACTTGTGGCAATTCTTTTGATGATGGGTGTAATACCGGCCATATCAAGAATATAACCTGCGACCATGCTGATCATTGCCCAAAAGAATAAAGCGCTGACCTTTCCTTTGTTCTTAAGGATATATTTACCGGCCATGGTTCCTGCGATAGTGTGCACTGCTGTCGGGATGCAATTTATCGCCACCCAACCGTCTTTATTGATCTTGTTCATCAACAGCAGATCCATATAATTCCCGAAATTCTGCTGGTCTGTAAATGGCTGGTTAAATCCTGGGACCGCTGTAAAGCGATATAGTATTTCCGTTAATAACAATAAGCCGGCACAGGCTATTACCTGTTTTGCAGTTGACCATTTGTAGATGAGGAAGGCAATAAGGGTGGTAAAAGAAAGCTGGGTTAACACATTCCATAATTCAAATGATAACCTGCCATCCGGTTTTACAGCATAGTTCAGTACGCCCCAGAAAAAAAGCCAGAAACACCTTTTAAGGGTTTTCATAAACGAATCATTCCAGCTTACGCCTTTCGACCATTGTTTTTCCAGTGAAAAGGCCATTGCTGCACCGGCGATAAACATAAATGCCGGTTGAACCAGGTCCCAAAATCTCAATCCATGCCAGGGATGATGGAAAAACTGCTGTATAAGGGAATGATAAACATGTCCTGCCGGAATTTCTTCAAGGTGCTCATAAAGCCTGGTACTTTCCAGTGCGAGCAATACCATAATGGAACCGCGCATAAAATCGAGCGACAGGAGCCTGGAGGAAGGGGGTTGAGTTTTGTCCATTGAATGATGCGCAGGCTGATTCAAATGAAGTTCATTATTACTATTCCTGGGCTTTTCAATGAATAGCGCTGAGCCTTACAAATAAGGTATAAATGCTGTTTATCTAACCGTAATCCCTAATTCGTAATCCGCAATCCGTAATCCGTAATCCGTCAATCCGCTAATCCGCCAATTCTTCAGGCAACTGCTTTCTTTACCAGTTCAGCGGCTTCACTAAGCTGGATAGCGCTTTGCACTTTCAATCCGCTTTCATCAATCAGCTTTTTAGCTTCCACGGCATTGGTGCCCTGCAGCCTGACGATGATCGGAATATTGATATTTCCCATGTTCTGGTAAGCATCAATAACACCCTGGGCAACGCGGTCGCAGCGCACGATACCCCCGAAAATATTAATGAGGATGGCCTTTACATTGGGATCTTTAAGTATGATTTTAAATCCGGCTTCTACTGTCTGGGCATTTGCTGTTCCGCCAACATCCAGGAAGTTTGCAGGTTCTCCTCCGCTGAGTTTGATCATATCCATGGTGGCCATGGCAAGTCCGGCGCCATTGACCATGCAACCCACATTGCCATCCAGCTTAACGAAATTCAGGTTATACTTGCCCGCTTCCACTTCTGTTGGGTCTTCCTCTGAAACATCCCGTAAGGAGGCTACTTCCGGATGACGCATCAATGCATTATCATCAATATTCATCTTGCAATCCACGGCAATGACTTTATTATCTGCTGCTTTGAATAAGGGGTTTATTTCCAGCATGGAGCAATCAAGCCCTACATAGGCATTATACAGATTGGTTACGAACTTTACCATGTTTTTAAATGCCTCACCTTCAAGTCCCAGGTTAAAGGCAATTTTCCTTGCCTGGAAACCCTGTAATCCGCCACCGGGGTATACCCATTCGCGGAATATCTTTTCAGGTGTATTATGGGCAACATCCTCAATATTCATTCCCCCTTCTGTACTGTACATAATCACATTCTGGCCCTTTGTACGGTCAAGCAATATCGACAGGTAAAATTCTTTTCTTTCTGTGGGGCCGTCATAATACATGTCCTGTGCAACAAGTATTTTATTTACCACCTTTCCTGAAGGTCCGGTTTGAATGGTCACCAGTGTACCACCCAGTATTTTCTTGGCGATATCAATGGCATCATCTGCATTCTTCGCTACTTTAACCCCGTTTATCCCGGTTTCTTTGATGGTTCCCTTACCACGGCCACCCGCATGTATCTGGGCTTTAATGACCGCAAAACTGCTGCCATACTGTGTTTTGATCTGGCGGTAGGCTTCTTCAGCTTCGTGAACACTGTTGCATGCAAAGCCTTCCTGTACAGGTACCTTAAATTTTTTCAGTAATTCTTTAGCCTGGTATTCATGAAGATTCATATGTTCAGCATTTTGGCGAAGATAACAAAACAGGCCGGAAATAATTCAGGGTAAAATGGCGAAGGGCGGGATGTTAATGTAAAAAAGTCTGGTGTACCTACCTGATTATGGTAATATAACCCGACAGCCTGTTTGCGTTCTGCACTTTAAGGTCAATGGCATAATAATAGGTACCGGCCGGGAGTGGGGATCCGTTCCTGGTTCCGTCCCACGGTTTGGAATAACCGATGGTTCGATAAACGAGCTGCCCGGCCGTATTATATACTTCAAGCACACAATTATCAAATATCGGCAAAAGGTCTATTTCCCAGACATCATTATAACCATCTCCATTAGGGGTAAATGTATTGGGAACTTTCACTGTTTCAAAAACCCTGACAAGGGTTTCATCAGAACTTGTTCCGCATCCTACATTGGAAGTGACTTCGAGCCTGTATAGCATGTCAGAAGGAGGGTTTACGGATGGCCTTATGGCGGTGGGATTGATCATATCGGTTACCGGCGTCCATCGGAAACTGGTATTGGTTCCGGATACCGTTGATAACAACTGTGCAGGTCTTCCCCTCAGCATTTTAATGTCAGGTCCGGCGTTGGCCACAGGCAGTTTATATACATTGACATATACATTGCCGGTATCCCAACAGTTATATTCATTAAACATGATCACCTTATAGGTAGTTGACTCCAATGGCCTTGCAATAGGGTTGGGTATGGTATCATTATTCAGCGTTGCCCTTGGTTCCCATTTATACCTGTTACCTCCCGAAGAACCGAGTTGAATTTCCTGGCCTTCACATACGTTTAGTGGTCCCGGAATAATATTAAGCCTGGCGGCGGGGTACACATCAAGGTTGGTGGTATCATATCCTACACCACATCCATTAAACGTGGTTCCTTTCACAATATACATGCCTGCATTGAAAAACTGGACATTGGGAATTTTAGGATCCTGGAGGTTTGAGGTAAATCCATTTGGGCCGGTCCATTCATATTTAGTCCCTCCCGATGCAAAAAGGTTCACCGTTGAACCATAACAGCTGAATACATAATTAGTGGCTTGTATAAAGGCATTGGCTGCACTGTTCACCGTAAAATTGATGGCCTTTGATGCTATCCTGCATTGCGGAATATCGATATTTCCGCCATCACCGATGATCATACGGTAACTGTAATATCCACTGCCGGTCCTGGGCCTTACATATGTAGTTGTAGTGGCGCCGGGTATATTCGTCCAGGTTATATTATCAGTACTGAGCTGCCACTGCACCCTTGGATTTGCATAACCAGAGGTATAAGATGCTTCAAGAACAAAATTCTGGTCTATGGTTTCACAAAAAGTGGTATCCGTTAATGTTAAGCCATTAATGCCGGCATTGATCTTCGGGCCACAGGGACGTAAAGCTATATCATCCAATGCAATATCATTGCCGCATCCACCCGGGGCGTTATTGGTAATCCTGATGACCAGGGATGTAACACCGGCAGGCGTATTGATATAGGTGCCGTACTGCGACCATAGGGGCTCGGCCCTGGCAGGTATTTTACCTGTATTATAGGTAGTGATTACTGTTCCGGTAACGGTTTCAATGGAAAATGTCAGGTCAGGCTGAATTCCGTTTCCCCCGCAGCTTGAACTTTTCAGCACATTCATGATATAGGCGGAAAATTCATAGAATGTATTTCCACATAAATTTTTAACGGTATCTACATAAAAGACCCCGGGTGTATTGGAAGCATTGACCATCATATAGAACCCTCCGGCGTCATCGGGTGTATGGTCACCCACAACGGTAAGCCAGGTTCCGTCGAAACATCCAAAAGAAAGATTGGTAATGGTATAGGAACCGTCATTCGGGCAACCACCGGCAAAATCATAATTGGTTTTCCCTGGTGGTAATGGTGAACCACTGCTTCCGCTGCCAAAAGTGATCATGGCCACGGGATCTCCAAGACTGCCGTTACATAACTGCGACCTGGCTGTTAATGACAGGGATAAAATGAACATAAAAACAAGTACAGATCGCATGAAACAAATATACACATTAGAAAAAGTTTTCCATAACCGTTAAACAAACAGGATATGCTCCCTGATAAATCAAGTACTCTTTGCAAACAATTATATATTTGTCGACCTAATTTCATTTCATGTCTGTTATAGCACAAATTCGTGAAACTGTTCAGTTTATCAGGAACTTATATCCCGAAACACCGGAAGTAGGGGTCATCCTGGGAAGTGGCCTGGGAAATTTCAGCAAGGAGATTTCCGTTGATTTTGAAATTCCATACCAGGATATTCCGCATTTTCCCGTTTCTACTGTAAAGGGCCACCAGGGAAAGCTGGTTTTTGGCCGGATGTCGGGGAAAAGGATTATTGCAATGGCCGGACGTTTTCATTTTTATGAAGGGTATGATGTAAATGCGGTGGTTTTTCCGATCAGGGTGATGAAATTTCTGGGTATCAGGCTGTTGATGATTTCCAATGCTGCAGGCGGCGTCAACCCATCTTTCCAGGTGGGCGACCTGATGATCATCCGCGACCATATCAGCTTTGCTACGCCTAACCCCCTTGTCGGGAAAAATGAAGATGAACTGGGACCCCGTTTCCCCGATATGAGTGAACCATATCGAAAATCCATCATCAGGCTGGCACGGCAGGTGGCCAAGGAAGCCGATATTCCGGTGCACGAAGGAGTTTATTTCGCCGTTACCGGACCAACATTTGAAACAAGGGCAGAATACCAGATGATCCAGCATATGGGTGGAGATGCCGTAGGGATGAGTACCGTACAGGAGTGCATAACGGCAAACCATATGGGCCTTCCGGTTTTTGCCATGAGTGTGATTACAGACATGGGTATCCGTGAAGAAGACAATGTGATCACCCATGAAGAAGTGCTGGAAGCTGCTAAATCTGCCGAACCAAAACTAACCGCCATCTTTAAAGGGATTATCGCAAAAGCCTGATTTATCATTTTTTTACCAATCCTCCTTCCCGGTTTGAGTAATTTCGCATTCTCAATATGGTATTAAAGCTGATTCCCTTTTGTTTTATCCTCCTGGCAGGTATTTTGGCTGTAAACACCATGCAGGCCCAAAATCCTTTTAAGGGCAGGATGCCAATCGGTGGAGGCGGCCGGCCTATGTCCGGCGGCGGCGGTGATTCCATAAAATTTGAGAAAAGGAACTTTGCCGATGATTCGGTAAATATCCGTTACCGTTTCCTGGATACAGCCCGGTTCAGGGCATTTGATGTATCCATCAGCGATTATTTTGATAAGGTACCACTGGATCCTGAAGATGTTCACCTGGGAAATAATGGCACAGCAGCCCATTCCCTGTTATTTTCACCCAACCTGAAACCCGGATGGGACCCCGGCTTTCATGGATATGACACATATAGCTTTTCATTGTCAGATACCAGGTTTATGACCACCACAAAGCCATATACACAGCTCACCTACCTGCTGGGCAGCAAGGCTGAACAGAATATCAGTATAGTGCATTCGCAGAATATAAAGCCCGACTGGAATTTTGTTTTTGAATACAGGCTCCTGAATGCCCCGGGATTTTTTAATTCACAGAATACCAACCACAAAAACTTTCCGCTTTAATACCAATTTTACATCAAAGGACAGGAGGTATAATGCATTCTTTATTGTGATGAATAATAGTCTCCAGTCTTCAGAAAACGGTGGCATACAGAGTGATACTTTCCTCGTCAATAAAAATCCGGCGTATAACGACTATTTTAATATTCCCACCAACCTTGCACAGGTCCCGTATTACTTCCCGTGATTTATTTAATGTTACCCTGAATACGGGAAATAAGCAAACCAATAGCGCCTTTTTATTCAGGAACCAGTATGATTTCGGCAGGAAAGATTCTGTCACTACAGATTCCACGGTAACAAGATTTTTCCTTCCCAAACTCCGGCTTGAATATACAGTTCAGTATGGAACTTACCGGTATTTATACCAGGATGTGCAGGGTGTAATCGACAGTTCTTTTTATGCAGATCATTATGAAGGCCTGACTGATCCTGCGGATACATTATATTACCAGCAAAAATGGTCTGAACTCATCAATGATTTTTCCATTATCCAGTTTCCAGATTCAAAGAACCCCCTGCAGTTCCTGAAACTTGGGGCAAGTTTCCAGAACCTGTCTGGAAAGTTTGACCTTGAAAAGGATAATTTTTACAATTTCCGCGCACATGGCGAATACCGTAACCGAACAAAAAACCGCAAATGGGATATGCTGTTGTTTGGTGAGTTTTACCTGATTGGACGCAATTCGGGCGATTACAGTATGCATGCTAACCTCAAGAGAAATCTGGGTATCAAATGGGGTTTCCTGGAAACGGGTTTCCGAAATGTGAACAGGACGCCTTCTTACCTTATGACAAGATATACCGGGTTCCCGGTATCATTTAACAGCAGCCTGAATAAGGAGAATATCACGGAAATATACGGATCCGTAGAAAACCCTAGTGCGAAAATTCAGGCTGAGTGCGAATTACTACCTTATCAGCAACTATACATACCTGGCAGAATTCAACAGGGTCAGGCAGGAATCCTCCATCTTTAACCTGCTCAGGATTGGCGCCAGTAAAGAGTTCAGTTTGCGTAATCACTGGAAATGGTACGTTGATGTTTACCTGCAGACCATCACAGGTAATCCTCCTGTCAATGTACCTGCTGCTGTATGCCCGAAACCGGTTTGCTTATGAAGGCAGTGTGTTCCGCAATTTACTGCTGTCAACAGGTTTTGATATACGTTACCATACGCCTTACCAGGCAGCTGATTATTCCCCGGTGCTGGGTCAGTATTTTTACCAGGATAAACTGCAGCTTACATTGCGTCCGGATATTGCCGCTTATGTGAATTTCAGGATCAGGAATTTTACCGGTTTCACCAGGCTCGAAAACCTTAATACGCTGACTTTCGAAAATGGGTTTGGTTTTAAGCAAAGTAACCAGGAAACCTACCTCTACCCCTATCCAGGCTTGTTGTTCAGGCTGGGTGTGGTATGGGACCTGGTAAACTGATGAGGTCAGTTTACCATTATATAAACCTTATTGCTTTTTCGCCGGGAACAGTATACTTTTGCCTATTCATTTAGAGAAAACTTTATCATGAAAACAAATCATATCATTCTTTCAGTATTATCCCTATTCCTTTGCACAGCATTATTTGCCCAGAAAAAAGATACCGTGAAAGTCTGGGGTAATTGCGGCATGTGTAAGAAAACCATTGAAACTGCTGCTAAATCATCCGGCGCCACGGAGGCAGACTGGAATACGGAAACGAAAATCCTTGCCGTAAGCTATAATAGCGGAAAAACAAACCTGGTAAAGATTGAACAGGCTGTGGCTGCATCAGGTTATGATACAAAGAATTTCACCGCCCCGGAAGAGGCTTACAACAAACTTCCATCCTGCTGCCAGTACGACCGCAAGGCTGTAGTTGTAATGGCTGCTTCCAAAAGCCTTACTCCAAAAGAGGATGATTGTTGCGCGGATGATAAAGGAGCCAAAACAATGGATTGCTGTAAGGATGGTAAATGTTCCATGAGCGATTGCTGCAAAGACGGCAAGTGTGTAAAAGGTAAAGATGGTAAAACGGCAGATTGCTGCAAGGACGGCAAATGCAGTTCAGCAGATTGCTGCAAAAAAGCATAACGACATAAAACCAGGCAGGTAGTCCCGGTGATCAATATGATTAAAAATTTCTTCCTCTGGTTACGCCGGTTCTTTAAAAAAGACTGCTGCGAATAATCCCTTCTAATTTTTCAGCCCTTCCTATTTGTTGCTTTTCATCAATAGTAGTATTGTTGCCGCATATACATGCGTAAAAACATTACCAGGACGGTCTGGCTGCTTTCCCTTGTCAGTTTATTTACTGATATGGCCAGTGAAATGCTGTATCCTGTAATGCCCGCTTATCTGCGGGAGATCGGATTTACTTTTTTATGGATTGGTATACTGGAAGGTTGCGCAGAAGCGGTTGCAGGATTTAGTAAAAGTTACTTTGGTGCTTTGTCTGACAACTCCGGTAAAAGGCTCCCTTTCGTGCAATGGGGTTATGTATTGAGTGCCGTTTCAAAACCCATGATGGCCATGTTTACATATACCTGGTGGATTTTTGGTGCAAGGACTATTGACCGGCTGGGCAAGGGACTAAGGACAGGGGCAAGGGATGCCATGCTTAGTGAAGAAGCGAATACCGGTAACCGGGGCGCCATATTTGGATTTCATCGTTCCATGGATACTTTTGGTGCTGTAGCAGGACCTTCCATTGCATTAATATTTTTATATTTCTATCCGGGCCGGTATACTTTGCTTTTTTACCTGGCTTTTTTGCCGGGGATCCTGGCCATATTATCAACTACATTAATTCATCCGAAACCTTCTGTACCGAATGACAAAAAAAGCGTCTCATTAATTGCGGCATTTCAATTCTGGAAACAATCAGGCAGGGAATACCGTGTTTTGGTAAGAGGTTTAATACTTTTTGCATTGTTCAACAGTTCAGACCTGCTGCTTTTATTGAAAATCAGGGAATCCGGGCATAGTGATGCCACCGTTATCGGGATATATATATTTTATAACCTCGTGTATGCATTACTGGCATGGCCAGCCGGCCGGCTGGCGGATAAATTTGGCCTGAAGAAAATATTCATTGCTGGACTGTTATGTTTTATGGTTACATATGTTGGATTTGCCTTCAATAACAGCATGGCCGGCTTTATTCTATTATTTGTTTTTTATGGGCTTTATGCAGCCGCCACGGAAGGTATTGCAAAGGCATGGATCGCCAATACGGTGAAGGGCAGTGAAACAGCCACTGCTATCGGTACATATACAGGTTTTCAAAGCATTGCGGCATTATTTGCCAGTAGTTTCGCAGGTTGGTTATGGTATGTATTTGGGCCAGCCACGGCTTTTATCTCCTCGGGACTGATGTGCGGAATAGTTATTCTGTATTTTATCCTGCAAAGAAAATAAATGCATCATTCAACGGTATTCTTCCCTTACCGGGCTGAATACATCGATTACCGTGCAGTCTGAATATGCTATCGCCGAATGAGGAACGTTTGAAGGGATCACACTGTAATTTCCTTTTGTGAGCAATATTTTTTTTCCTCCGATCTCCATTTCCATTTCTCCCTCAAGCATATAGGTTATTTGTTCATGGTGATGATGATGGAGGCCAAGTATGCTGCCTTTTTCAATATGTACCAGTCCGAAAGAAAGTTTTTCACCATGTACATACCTTCCCGAAATTCCTTCAGCCAGTGTTCTGGCAGTTATATCAAGAATATTATTCATAATGATTATTGTTCAAAAAATGCAACACTTGCGCCTACCCACTCCTTGTCTTTATTATATCTCACGCCAATCATCTTTCCTTTACTCAGCCTGCTTAGGTTAGTGGCGAGTGTGGGACGTGTTGCGCCATCCTTCCATATATACATCATCCTGATCTCCACCTTTGCGCCTACATCCGGGGTTTTGATGACATCTGCATATTTTACCTTTCGCTGCAATATCCAGTTTTGCGGCTCTTCAACCTTATCGATGTCTTCAGGTGTGACATCTATCACCACACCCTGGCCTGCAAAGGAAAACAGGGGTTTGAGTACATAATTCTGCAGGTCTGCGGGCGCTTGTTTTATTTCATTCAGAAAAAATGTTTCCGGTACATAAGGATGGTCAATAAATGGAAGCGTGTATTTGCTGATCCTGTAAAACCAGTTAGGATGGGGGATCCATTTTACATTCCATGGTTTTGTGATATCTACAATGTTGCCAAGTTTTTCGCGGTTGGCATGCAGGTCGTCAAAAATAATCCTGTTATAGATCCTTTCAATTTTTATTTTCCGGCCTTCATTCATGTAGTAAAGGTCCATCCCTTCAGGAATTAATTCGGTTATGCATACAGGCTTGATACCAAGGTAATCCCGGGTGCAATAGAAGTCTATCCTTGTTTTTTGTTCATGTGGTTTGATTTCAAGCAGGATTACATTCTCAACGGGTGAGTTGCCGATAATAACTTCCTTTAATGCCTCAATATATGAATCCTTCGTGTAGCCGTTAAAGTAATGGCTGTAATTTTCCGGAATCGCGAAATGCCTCCTTAATACTTCGGGATAATATGCTTCAAAACCATATAGTGTAGGGAATCCCTGCATTTCTATAAGCTGTGGTTCAAGCTCGCCATTTTCATTTTCACAGATGCCGAAATCAAATGCGATAAAATGCGAGTGATCATTCTGGTTGGCCACCAGTTCGCCGGGAGGTATTGCCCTGTCGCTGGCTTCGTTAAAACCCGGCCGGGTGATGATATCTATTATGTATTCGCAGGTGTCGATGATTTTACTGCCAAACCATTTAGGAATGAATTCCGGTGTTTCTGAAATACGGAAGTCGATGGCTCCGGGAAACCTGCTGTTAAGATCAGTGAGGAAAGACTGGTATTTTTCAGCGGAAAAAGAAGCATTATAGGATTCTCTGAGCGAAGGAACCATTGGTTATGGTTTGATGGTTTACAAAATGGTTGCCACTAAGGAAATGCTAAGGTTGTTATCTAATAAGCCTTTCAGACTGCATGATATGATTTACAGACTGGTCCAGAAAGTTAGGGAGAATATGCGAATAGGTCCAAAGGATTTTGTCCGGATCATTCAGGTGATCAATCATTTGTTCCCATTTTTCATAACCGTGGCTTTCGATGACGGTTTTCTTTTTTTCTTCCGTCTGCAGGTACATGCTCATGCCTATGGCATCTGCCTCCGGATGGAATTGCGTGCCGATCATATATTCATTAAAACGGATGGCCATAATGGCCCGCTCCAGGGGAATATGCGGTCTTTCCTTTTCAATGCAAAGGATTTTTGCCCCCATCTCTTTCAACCTGTTATGATGAGGCTGGATTACCTGGTAGTCACGGCTGTCGACCCCGTAAAACGGATCATTCAATCCATCAAAGATAGTTTCGTCTTTTCCTTCATGCAGCATGTGCATTGGAAATACGCCGAAGGCAGTTGATTTTCTTTTGGTTACATGACCAATTTTATAATGCCTGCAGGCTAACTGAAATGAATGGCAGATAAAAAAAGTATGCTTTTTTGCAATGTTGGCAGTATCATTATTCCATTTTTCAACCTGGTGCAGCCAATGGAAATATTCCCTTTCCCAGGGGGTGTTCTCAGATTCAAGCGGACTGCCTGGTCCGCCACTGGAAATATACAGGTCATAAGAAAGGTCGGGTACTCTCGTTTTTCAGCCTTACGTCAAATTCATCCCAACTAATCTGCAGGTGGTTTGATTCACCGTATTGATTTATGATTTCCCGTATACAGCGCATACCCTGGTTTGGGTGCCCTTCGTAAAGGTCCAGGATGGCTATTTTCAGCTCGTTATATTCGCCCATAAAATCACGCAAATTTAATAATTTTTGCGGATAGGAGAGCGGTAATGGATGTCGATGACAGCTATTCCGCCATGTAGGCGTATTCAATGGCGGTAAATCCGGGAAATTGAGAGCTATTGGAGACTGTTCAAAAAGGCAGTCAGTTCACTATAAGAAACCGCCTTAGGTTTTACTTTGATATGAAGTTTATTTTTTATTTCAACTTCTTCCATCCCTAAATAGTAAGTCCCTTTTATTGAGGAAACAGAAATGAGCCGGGTGGGTATTCCTTCAGGCATATTCCTGGCAAGAAAGGATTTCTGGTTTTTATCCGGGTTCATCTCAGCCAGGCCATTCCTGTCATTTATCAGTATATACAATTTGGAATTTGCATTGGTATATATATTTGGCAAACTGGCAGTAATAGTGGTGGGCTTGTCTGGGGTTATGATTTGACCAGGTATCAGCCATTGCATTTGCCCGGTGGTAATTTTATAGCCCATCCTGGAATTATTGGAAACGATCGAGATATCCCCGTCAGGATTTGCTATCCAGTTGGTCAATCCGGATCCGGGGCCAACAATAAATAACTGGTAACCGGGTTCGGGATTTTCTTTTTCAAAAAATATTTCAAGCTTTTTCCCGGGTGCCAACATTAGTTCACGTCCATTCTGGCGTATGGATAAACGGATAGCAAACAGGGGTTTTACAACCTGGTCATTTACAGTTCCCGAAATCCTGTTTTTCAGCATTTCCCCCCTGGTTTTAAGATAAATAACGGATACTGTTGCAGCACCTGCGGTTATATTTCCGGAAGGATCCAGGAAACTTCCGGAGGGAAGATTTATGATGAGGTCCTTTCCAGCAGGGAAAGACTGGTTTTTTTGTATTTCCTGGATAAAAATTTCAGCAGGGGGCGATAATAAAGTGTCCAGTAAGTGCTGAAAATCAGATTTTACTCCTGTTGTGGAATTTTCTACCCAGGTGGTATCCGCATTATCAAGAGGGCTGATAAATATATCTGTATCCTCCTTATTACAGGAACAGATCACCAGGAGTAATAAAATCAGGCTGGTAAACCTGCTTTTCCAAACCATATGATATTTATTTGAAAGGATTCAAAGAAGGTCAATAACGTTGTCCACCCTTATTCAATTTATACCTGACTCCGAATTGAACACCCCAGTTTGATAAATACTGTTCAAAAGGTGCCGAAGCTGATGCCTGGTTGTTTAAATACCGGCGGTAATAAGGTTCAGCAAATATATCAAATTCAGTTCCGATAGGTTTAATGATGCTTGCTCCGGCATAAATGCCAAAACCAAGGGAGTTGTTGAATTGGGATGCCGGATCTTTTCCTGATTGTGAAAGGGGCAGGCCGGTGGTATCCAGCATATCTCCTTTAAAAGTTGACCGCAGATTGAAAATGGTGCCTCCCTGTATTGACACTGTCAATCCCGGATTCCTGACTTCATAGGAAAGCAGTAAGGGGATATCAAGGTTACGGTAGCGGTTAGTGGTTTTCTTTACCCTTATCCCCGTTACTTCTACCTGGGAGGAATCTGTAATAAACAATGTATCTCCGGGAGCCCTGATAATTGAACGTATGGTTACCACTGTAGTGATGCGGCGTTCCTGCTCATTCCGGTATTCAAAACTTTCATTTAACTGGGAAAAATGAAAACCTGTTTTGATCAGCCATGAGTTTGATATATTCCTGGATATCCTCATACCGGCCGACCAGGAAAGCAGAAATTTTTCCGTGCTGTCCTTTTTTTCTGTGAAGCCGGATTTGGCATAACTATTTTCAATTTTTTTGGATGGGAAGTCCAAAGCTCCGAACAATTCCAGGTACCAGTCGTTCCGTCTGTTGTAATTTACATCGGGGCATTCCGGTATCAATAGAGGAGCATTTTTTATTTTATCGTAAGTGGCATCTCCTATATTTTCATCAACAGGTGAAAACAAGGGAGGCAGGGAAAATGATATGGGACTTGAACTCCAGTCGTAGCTAAAGTCAGCGGGCTTCTGTTTTTTTTGCCATTTAAATTTGTTTAATGTTCCTCGCTGGCCAGTATAAACGATGGAGAAATGCCCGGTGGGTGAATTAACTGGTTTCTGTTCTGCATCAGCAGTTATAGGAGTGTTAATGAGTGTCTTTATTGGCACATCATTTTTTTGCTGTTGGTAAAATCGACTTGCAGAATCTTTTTTCCTGGTTATACCTGATAATGCGGGCGTATAACCTTCGGTGCTATTCCCTGGACTATTTTGGTCCTCCGCCAAAGATCCGTAGGATGACGATTGGCTGTCCGGAGAAACTGGCATGTTTTTTATGACATGTAATGGATCTGAGTCTTTCATATCTGCCAGTAACAGTGATCCGCTGATAAAAAGCAAAAGGATAGAAAGGACGAGCCAAAACGATAGTGGCTGGTCGCCTTTATTTTTTTTGGCGTCCAGTACCTTTTGAAATATTCTTTTATCTACCGGTGAAGAATAACCGTAAAGTTTCCTTTTCCAGTCATGTTCCGGTAACTGATTGTTCATGCTACCATCACTTTATTTCTTTCAAGAATAAGTTTTTGCAATAATCTCCTTGCTTTAGCCAACTGGGATCTTGATGTTCCTTCCCGGATACCCAGCATGGTTGCAATCTCTTCATGGGAATAACCGTCAATTACATAAAGGTTAAACACCATTTTATAACCATCCGGAAGCATGGTGATGATTTTCAGAATGTCTTCCTCGCCCAGTTCGCCATACACAGATGGATCAAATGACTGGTTGCTGTCAAGTACATTTTCATGAATATCCTGGAAATGGATTTTGTTTTTCTTACATGACCTCAATGCTGTATTGACCACAATTCTTCTCATCCATCCTTCCAGCGGACATTCAAAACGAAACTGGTAAAGGTTATTAAAAATCTTCACCAGAGCCTCCTGCAATACATCTTCAGCTTCGCTGTTATCAGTTGCATAACGACGGCAAATGGTGAGTAACCTGCCTGCATATGTATCGAAAAGCAAATGCTGGCATTTGGTATCATCATTGATACATCCTGTTATTAATTCCCGTTCAGTCAGAGGTTATGTTTTAACCGGTTATTAAATATGAACGGAATACTTTGAAGGATCAAAGGGTCTTTACCCAATTATCTTTCTGATCCATAATACAGGTATTCCGTTGCCTGGGGGCAGACAAGGGTGGGTAGAATGTACTTACTTCAATTTTAATGCCACGGAGGGACTATAGTCCGGCAAGAAATTGATTGCCTATGAAATCGGCAACACTGACCAGGTTTTTGGTTTCTTCAAAGACTTTCAGCTGTCGGTCAGCGCCGGTACCTTTTTCAAGAATTTTATTTACCATCTGGAGCGCAGGCCTGCAGCCAAGTTCATCGGCTACATCATCGATAAAATCAAGCAGTTCATAAATGAGTACGCGGGTATTGACTTCTTCCTCCTTCCCAAAATCGATCATTTGCCCATCAATGCCATACCTGGAAGCCCTCCATTTGTTTTCATTGACCAGTTGCCTTGGATAGATAATGAAATTAAGATTTTTAGACCGAAGTTTATATAGTTTGGCGCAGATGCACTGGAAAATAGCAGCAATGGCGATAGTATCATCTGCTGTAAGGGGTACATCACAGATACGGAACTCCACCGTGCCGAAAAACGGGTGCACCCGGAGGTCCCACCAGATTTTTTTTGCATTATCTATGCAATTGGTTTTTATCAGCACGTTAACATAGTTCTCATAACTGCTGTAACTATCGAAGTAGTCCGGTATGCCGGTCCTGGGAAATTTATCAAATACCTTGGTGCGAAAAGATTTAAAACCGGTGAGCCTGCCTTCCCAGAAGGGAGAATTGGTGCTCAGGGCAAAAACGTGTGGCAGGAAATAGCGCGCTGAATTGGCAATATGTATGGCCATATCCTTATCCGGCATGCCTACATGCACATGGAGCCCGAAAATGAGATTGCTTCGTGCAGCTTCCTGCATTTCATTGACAATTTCCCTGTACCGCACATGATCGGTGATCAACTGGCTTTCCCAGTGGCTGAATGGGTGCGTACCGGAAGCACCCATCCTGAATCCCAGTCCATCCGCTATTTCGGAAATGGTTTTCCTGAGTGTCGTAACATCTTTATATGCTTCTTCAATATCCTGGCAGATATCCGTGCCTACTTCTACCACGGCCTGGTGCATTTCCGCCTTCACCTTATCCCGGATTATCTTTTGTCCTTCCGTTACGATCTTCTGCTCATGGCTTCTCAGTTCCCTGGTTTGGGGATCCATCACCATGTATTCTTCTTCCACGCCCAGGGTAAAATGTTTGTAACTGAAATTTCCCATAAGTTAAAAGCTATAGGTATTGTAATGATTCAGTGAAAAATGGAATCACCTCAGGTAAACAGCGGTGATTTGCCGGCACTTCTTTTAATATATTCTCCCCAGGTTAGGTTATCCATGCCATCTTTTTGCTCCTGTGCCCTTTCAATGGCATAGTTGGCAGCGGTTTCCACAACCCAGTCGAAATTTTCCTGTCCTACACTTTTTACTTCAGCATCGGGTGCAGGGTTACAAAAATCAATGGCATAAGGAACCCCATCCCTCAATGCCAGTTCAACCGTATTGAAATCGTAACCGAGGTAGTGGTTAATCCTCAAAACAATACTTTCCATTTGCTTTAATAACTCAGGGGAAGGAGCAAAGTCAGCCACATAACGCAGGTGATGAGGATTGCGTGGTTCATAGGGCATGATTCGTACATGTTTGCCGCCAATGCAATAACAACGATAATACTGGTCAAATACAATCTCCTCCTGCAGCAACATGACCAGCTGACCTGTTTCCGTGTGCTTCTGGAAAAAATCATCCATGCTTTCCAGGCGGTATACATTTTTCCATCCGCCGCCAGCAAAAGGTTTCATGTATGCCGGGAATCCTACATAGTCAAAAATTCCCTTCCAGTCGAGCGGGTATGAAAGGTTGCTGAAAGATTCTTCAGAAGTATCATCGGGAAGGTCCCGGGATGGAAGAATGACTGTTTTGGGAACAGGCACATCAATTTTGGTGGCCAGGGCATTGTTGAAAAACTTTTCGTCGGCACTCCACCAGAAGGGGTTATTGATCACTGCAGTACCGCTGATGGCAGCATTTTTCAGAAACGCGCGATAAAACGGGACGTCCTGTGAAATGCGGTCGATGATAACGGCATACCCGGATGGTTCTCCCTGCATAACCTTGTCGATCCTGACGGGTTCTGCCGAAATACCGGAAATATTTTTGCTGTTTACACGTTCAATAAAAGCTTCCGGAAACGAGCGTTCTTTTCCAAACAGGACA
This sequence comes from uncultured Sphingobacteriales bacterium, assembly GCA_963823365.1. Taxonomy (GTDB): domain Bacteria; phylum Bacteroidota; class Bacteroidia; order Chitinophagales; family Chitinophagaceae; genus Pollutibacter. Next base: position 339,034 of record CAWGLH010000011.1, on the reverse strand, counting down.
CCGATCTTTTTCATTGTATAGTAATTTTTGTGTGATCTTGAAAGTGGCCGGGCAGGGTGGCCTGCAGGCGGGATTAACCAAATATATTTTTATCGAAACAAAAAAACAAAAAAGCAGCAGTATTATTTGTTCAACACTGGTTTATATTTGAAGCATATGCTAAAGTCGAAAGAAACCACTATCCTTGAAGAGCAGCACATAATCCATTCCCAGCACCTGCACAGGGATGTCATTGTAGACTACTACCTGCCGGTTGACATTAAAGATCCTTCCTCCATGAGCCTGTTATTGATCAATGACGGACAGGATTTGGAGCGGATGGGTTTCCGGATAATACTCGACCAGCTATACCGGGAAAAGGCCATCAGGCCTGTAGTATGTGCAGCTATCCATGCCGGGAAAGACCGTAAAATGGAATATGGCACTGCCGGATTTCCGGATTATAAAGGAAGGGGTGGAAAGGCCGGTCTCTATACGGAGTTCATATTTACAGAGCTACTGCCCTTTATCCGGAATAACTATCAGTTACATTCATTTTCCGAGAAAGCTTTTGCAGGTTTTTCCCTGGGAGGCCTGATGGCCCTTGATATTGTGTGGGCGCACCCGCAGGAGTTCAACAGGGTAGGCGTTTTCAGTGGATCATTATGGTGGCGTAAACGCGGGCTGGAAGATGGTTATGTGGAGGAAACGGACAGGATCATGCATGCCCGGATCCGGGAGGGGAATTATGTCCCCTGGCTAAAATTTTTTTTCCAGACAGGGGTGCTTGACGAAACAGCCGACAGGAATAACAACGGGATCATAGATTCTATAGATGATGCCCTTTCCCTGATTGAAGAACTCAGGTTAAAGGGATATAAATCCGGGGAAGACATTTATTATGTGGAATTTGAAGATGGCCGCCATGATGTGGCCACCTGGGGAAGGGGGATGAAGATATTCCTGAACTGGTGTTATGGAACGGGTCGTAAACCGGCAGGATAAAGATTCGAATTGTATTCATATATCAAAAAAGAGGCTCCTGGTGAAGGAGCCTCTTTTTAATATGCGTTCTATCAGATACTAGAATGAATACCTCAGGGTTAACTGACCCCTCCAGCGGGTTGACAGGTAATTGCTTCCCCTTACATCAAGAATATCTGCTGCAGGAGCGTTATTCATATTCCTGTACGTAAGCCTCGGCGTCAGGGTACTGCCGGTAACCCTATATCCTTCCATGCTGATGAGTGAGAAAGCATCCACACCCGGAGTTACATATACACGTCCCCATGTGCGGTTCAGGAAGTTGGTGAAGTTAAACATGTCAAAAATCACGGAGAATGAATGTTTGTATTCTCCTTTACCCAGCACAAAATCCTGCTGAACTTTCAGGTCAACAACATGGCTCCATGGAAGCACAGCGCCATTCCTGTCTGCAAATTCACCCCTCTTTGAATTCAGGTAACGGTCGCCGCTGATGAATTTATCAAGGGCTGTCCATTGCTGGGCTACTGAATAGGTAACACCTCCGGTGGTATAGGCTTCTGCAAACCTTGCCCAGTCGGCCTGGTCCTTTGGAACATAAATCAGGTCGGTTGATTCACCATTTGCACCATTCTGATCATAGATCATACTGCGGCTGTATACATATGAATAAGGTGTGCCGGACTGACCATTATAGAAAAGAGTGACGGTTGTGGCCAGTTTTTTATCCAGGTAAGAGAATTTTTTGGATACATATGAATTAAAGCGGTGTAACTGTCCGAAATCCGAACGGCTCAGTGACACATTGTTGCGTCCGTTTTTGGCTTCCACAAAACGCCACTGGGAATTGTTCTGGGAACTTGTACCATCAAATAGCGTGTATGCGTCTCCGTAGGAGTAAGTGAAATTGAAGGCCAGTCCTTTGGAAAAAGCCTTATCGATAGCCGTGGTGAAATTATACGTATATCCCTTTCTGCCTTCACCATTAGCGATCAGGAAAATACCTGTTGAATAAGGGTTTTGCGTTCCGGCAACCGCAGTGTTAAAATCAAATCGGCTGTAGGAAGTTGATGTTGCCGCTTATCCTGAGGTATACATCCTGTCCCAATGCGTTTTTAGAAGCAGGTGCTGCATACAGGTTATAATATACGATCTCATTGATATTTCTCTGTGCCAGGAAGTCTACTTTCCATGTCCATCCTTTGCCCAGGCTTTTATCAAATCCTATTGATCCTTTTAATACTTTAGGCAGTTTGAAATCTTTGGCAATAAGGTCTATCTGTCCGGAAGGCGGGTTTACAGTTTGGCCCACATCTGTTGGATCATACTGGTCATATGGATCTTCACGGAAAGTGATATTAGGATTGTTGACGTTGAATCCTCCCACGTTTACACCGGTGTTATTATATACGCCGCCGGGCCATACCAGCGGAACACGGCCTGTGAATGCACCGATACCACCGCGAATTTTAAGACCTGGTTCCGGTTCATAGGTAAATCCAATCCTTGGAGACAGGCTTAGCTGGGCCTGGGGTCGCTGGCCTGAACGCGCTTCCTGCATATCCCAGTACTGTGATATTACGGGAATGGCATTGTTATTAAAAAAAGTATCCGCATTAGGAGTGGTCAGGAACTCGAAATTATCCACCCGTACACCAAAACTCAGTGAAAACTGGTTTGAAAAATTCCACTGATCGCCTGCAAAGAATCCCATCCTGAGGGTACTGAATTCAGTTCCCGCTTCGCTTCCATCTCCAATTTTATCATCAACAAGTGAATATGAACGGGTATATGCCGCAGGACGCAAATCCTGGAGCCAATGATTTACGAAGTTATAGGTATATGTTCCGAAATTGTCCCGGATGAAGAGGTTATATGATTTACTGTATTCCACATCAACACCCAATTTTAACTGGTGGTTTCCTGCAGTATACAGGAACTCGTCAAACAGGGCTATATTATTCTGCTTGAGCTGGTTACCTGTAGAGAAATTCTCGGTACCAAATACATAGCTGGTTCCATTTACTGAATTCAGCGTGACCCTTGGAAATGCCTGGCCCAATGGATCCCTGTCATCCAGGACATTGGTATACGTCAATAATAGTTTATTGCTTACCCTGTTCGAGAAACGACTGAGCAATTCAACAGATGCTGAATTGGTTGTACTTGGGAAGAGATAACCATTATTAAAGAAATTGACTCCTGGTTGATGTGCTTCCGGTGGTAAGAGAACGGTCTGATTTTGTGTACCTGTAAGATACATTCAGCCGGTGCACTTTATCTATATTCCAGGTCAGTTTAGCAGCAACTTTATTGCTGTTCAACAGGTCGGGAATATTCACGTAATCACCTGCATCATATCCATATGATTGCAGTTTATTGTAAATAAGGTCAACAGAATCCTTGAATGCCTGCCCCGGAGGTGTCCGGAAAGTGGATGCGTCAAAAGGCTGTGGCCTTTCATCCCGCTGGAATTCACCGCTGACAAAGAAGAACAACTTGTTTTTAATGATCGGGCCACCCAATGTAGCCCCGAAAATATTTCCCTGGAAATCCGGCAGCCTGATAGCATTCTCTTTTGGTCCGGTAGGTGTTTTTCCGGCAAAACTCTCATTCCGGTTAATCCAGTAGGCGGATCCTTTGAATTTATTTGTACCGCTCTTGGTAATGGCATTTACAGTACCGCCGGTAAAATTACCCAGCGCCACATCATATGGCGATACCCCTACCTGGAAGGATTCAATGGCATCGATACTGATAGGGGATGATCCCGTCTGGCCGCCATTTGTCCCGGACTCAGATAAGCCAAACACGTCGTTGTTAACGGCACCATCAAACATGATCTGGTTGTACCGGTTATTCTGGCCGGCAATGGATATACCACCACCAAATGTTGTCTTTGCCTGTGGGGTGAGACGTATAAAATCAGAAAGGTTTCTTCCAACAGTGGGGAGGTTTGCCATCCTGTCTGGTGTAATGGATGTTTCCACACTTCCCTTGCCTATCGGAGGCGATCTTCTGCTGGTGGTAACGACCACTTCATTAAGCTGTTTTGAAATGGGGGCAAGGTCAAAATCCACTTTTTCTGTTTCACCCAGGTTCAGGAAAACGTCATCCACTGATCCTGAACTGTACCCGATAAAGGAAATTTCAAGACGATATGGTCCGCCCGGCTGAATATTATTAATCAGGTAACGGCCATTGGCAGTTGTCTTTGCATTGGTTACAGTGCCCGTAGGAACATGTATAGCTTTTACAGTAGCTCCGGTAAGCAGTTCACCCGAGGTGGACTTTACCACACCCCCAAGATTACTTGTTGTTACCTGCGCGATACTGCCTGAACTAACCAGCACCGATGCTACAAAAACGAGACATTTAAAGAGCCTGTTCATTATTAATGAATTTTAATTTGAAATTGATCTGTCGACAATTAAAACCAGATTTTTTAAACCGAGGCAAAATTAAGGGAATTCATCCTTTAGCTTTTCACATTGCATTAACATTACGTTAATGCTGTTTTGAGGATTTTGTTCACATGGTAAAAAAGGTATATAATGCCGGTGATGGCGGAATAATTACCTTTGCCTACTAAATTTCAGGAAGTATGTCATTAGACAGTATAAGTGATGCCATTAAAGCCATCCAGGATGGCAAAATGGTGATCGTGGTGGATGATGAAGACCGCGAAAATGAGGGCGATTTTATTACGGCTGCACGGAATGCCACTCCTGAAGTGATCAATTTCATGAGTAAATATGGCAGGGGCCTGATATGTGCCCCCCTGTTGGAAGACAGGTGCGAAGAACTTGGACTGGAATTGATGGTGAATAATAATACAGCCCTTCATGAAACGGCTTTCACTGTATCGGTTGATCTTCTCGGACATGGCTGTACCACAGGAATATCTGCACATGACCGTTCCAAAACCATCCAGGCCCTCGTTGATCCGGCCACGAAACCGTCAGAATTGGGCAGACCAGGTCATATTTTCCCACTCAGGGCTAAAAGAGGCGGGGTTTTAAGGCGATCAGGGCATACGGAAGCGGCCATTGACCTGGCCCGACTGGCAGGATTTGAACCGGCTGGAGTGCTGGTGGAAATAATGAATGAGGATGGTTCCATGGCCCGTTTGCCTCAATTGATGGAAATGGCGGAAAAACTTGATATGAAAATCATTTCCATCAAGGACCTGATTGAATACCGGTTACAGACTGATTCGCTGATAGAGGAAGTCATCAAGGTGGATATGCCCACCAAATACGGTCATTTTACCCTTCACATTTTTCGTGAAAGAAACAGCCCGGAGAGCGGAGAACACCTTGCCCTGGTGAAAGGCTCCTGGGAAAAGGATGAACCGGTGATGGTCAGGGTGCATTCTTCATGTTTTACCGGTGATATCCTCGGTTCCCTTCGATGTGATTGCGGGGAGCAATTGCACCAGGCCATGGAAATGGTAGAAAAAGAGGGAAAGGGTGTGGTTTTATATATGAACCAGGAAGGCCGCGGAATTGGCCTGTTGAATAAATTGAAGGCATATAAGCTGCAGGAAGGCGGAATGGATACCGTGGAAGCCAACCTGCATCTTGGTTTTCCGATGGATAAAAGGGATTATGGTGTTGGAGCACAGATTTTACGATTCCTCAATATTTCGAAACTCAAACTGATCAGCAATAATCCTAAGAAAAGGGCTGCCCTTAAGGGGTATGGCCTGGAAATCGTTGATTGCATACCAATACGGATTACGCCCAATGCGCATAATGAGAAATACCTGAACACAAAAAGGGATAAAATGGGACACTCGTTGTAAATGTGCAAATTTGCAAATGTGCAGATGTGCAAATGAAAATGAGATAATGATAATACAAAGTCGCAGCGAAAGTTATGACGCAAAGGGCAAACAACTCAAGTCTCCAGTCTATAGTCTCTTTACTATCTCTGCAACCCTCAACCCTCAACCCTCAACTCACAACTAATTCCCTCCAGGATCTGATTTTACCGAATCAACGGGTTCTGTTACAATTGGTTTGTTCCGGCTTTTAAATATATGATCGAATTCTGTTCTGTAGGAAATATTTCCACCTGTACGATCACGGCGTCCGGAGGTTGACATGGCATCATAACTGCTCCGGTAGAAGAATGAAGTCCGGAACCTTCCGTCAGGCGTTATTTTGTACTCCACATTTACATCCGGCAAAAACAGGAACGACTGCGTAGAAACGGCACCCGCTGGAGCACCGGATGCACTGAAATTAAAATCACTGCCGAAAGAAATGATCAGCCGGTTATTGACCATTGATTTCATAAACTGAAGGCTTACGTTTTCACGGTAATAATCACTGCTGTTATTTGTAGTAGTGCCATCCTGGTAGCTGGCCGCCATCCTGGAATAATTGAAATTGACATCAAAGGAAGATCCGAATAGTTTATAAAAAAGGTTCTGGACACTATTGGCAAGTATACTGTTGATCACGCCGGAAATGGTATTATTGATTATTTCATTATTGATGTCCGTTGAAACAACGGCCGCCTGTGGTGCGAAACTTTTGAAAACGATCAGGTAGGTGGATTGTTTGTTCACCTCATTGGGATCCCGGTTTATGGTTTTGATTTTAGTATCAACAGAAGGATTGTTTTTTACAGGGCTGCCTGGCGGTATAACAATCTCGAAGGTGGGAATGGGTGCGCTGAGCGTTCCGGATAAATTACATTTTACAATAATATCGCTGATCTCATTCATCACATCAGAACTAACACTGGATACCCCGCTTTTATTGGATTCATCAAACAGGGAACTGATCCTGACTTTTTCTGCCAGGTAAGTGGCATTTATATTTATCTCTGCATCATAAGGATTTCCCGTCCAGCTTAAATAACTTCCTGAACCCTGTTCAAGTGTAAAAGGCTTGTTGAAGATTTCCTGGAAGTTAAAATTATAATATCCCCGGTCTATGTTGTAACGGCCATTCATAACCATGGTTTCATTTGTGCCGGTGAGGATTTTAATACTGCCATCCCCTGTAGCTGTAATGCTGTCACCGGTTTCTTCATCGAGTACGACAGCCATTTTTAAAAAAGTATTTACCGAAAGGTCCAGGTCAATGGAAATATTATTCCTTGATATTTGCAATGAATCCACACTCATTTCCCTTCCATACTCCCTCCAGACGATATATTCAACCTCATCGCTTTCTTTGGAAGAACCGGAAGTCTGGATGGTAATTCTTGAGCTGTCAACCGGTTGGCCGATAACTGTCATTTTCATATTCTCCTCGGGTCCTGTTAACGCAAAATTCATTCGTGCCACTGCACTGCCGTAAAATATATCGTTGTTGATTTTATTGGTATTCAGCACCAGTAACTTCCTGGATGAAGCACGGAAGTTGTACTCCATATCACGGAACAGACGGTGTTTTAATGTTCCCGAAATAATGCCCGTATTGCCATATTTGTCGGTAAGTGTGATCTCCCCGATATCCAGCACTCCGGGTGTAAAGCTGATGACAGGATCATTCAGTTTGTAGTAAACCTGTGTGTAATCAATTCTCAGCCCTGCATTTATTATCCTGACCTTTCCCGTTAATTCGGGCGAATTAAAGTTGCCCGACAATTTCAGGTTGCCTTGTGCGCTGCCATCCATTTCAGAAAAAACAACCGAGAGGTATTTTTTCAGAATGGATATCCGGGTATCAATTATCGTTGCATCGATATCCATGGTCCGGTTAGAAGAATCCTTTATATTGATATTTCCACTGACCTTGAAATCATAATTCGGATTTTCAGAGACCAGGTTGAAATTCGCTTTTTCATTGGCATTGTCCCAATAACCATTTATAGATGTAATCCCTATGGAGTCATCCTCAAAATAGGTTTGCTCTGTTTGCGCGTTCAGGTAAACTTTCAGCTTGTTCAACGGATCTTCCACAGTAATTTCACCGCTGGTGATTCCCTGGATCTGCGGTTCTTTAAGGACAAAAGGCAGGATGTCGCCAAGGTTTACCCTGTGAAGGCTGGCAATAATATCGTGCGTATTGCCGAGTTCGGAAGGTATGGAGGAGATCAGTATTTCCTGTTCTCCATTGGTCATCCTGATTTCACTGGCATCAACAATCGATTTGCTGATGGTCAGTTCACCATTCTTGTCAACACGCCAGGTCTTCTGGTTAAGTACAATGGAAGACGGGTTAAATTGAATGCGTATACCATCCTTGAGATGGGAAATCCGAACTGACAGATTTGCTGCATTGATGGCCTGGTTGGCAGAAGTGGTAAGGTTTATGTCTGAAACATCTCCGGCGGCTAATATGCTTATTGAAGTAGAAGGAAACTGAAGGCTGTCGTTTATAGTCACTACACCTGCTCCGGATGTTACCCTCAGGCTGTCTATATCGCCATCACCGTGAAAAACAAAATCCCTGAATTCATATTTGCCAAAACTGGCCTGTGGAATATTTACATCCACAAGAAATAATTCTTCTTCAGTATTTACAGATGACGTAATGATGGTATTATCAAAACCCGAAATTTTCTTGTTGAAAATTTTCAGGTACTGGTCAACATTCCTGAGTTCTGCCTTCAGCGTAAATTGCTGGTCACTCAATTTCCCCGTGTTCTTTTTGAAATAGGCAGGATAATATTTACTCAGGTAGGAATTTATACTGGCGGGCAGTTCAGTGAGTTTAAAGTTTCCATTCAGTAAAATGTTGACATCAGAATTTTTAAGTTCGATCTGCTTTTTATTGTCTACCGTCATTGAATAGAGATGCAGGGTATCAAAAACATAAGCTTCATCATCTTTTGTAAGGGCCACATCAAACAGTGAGGCTTCCCCGATGAAATCATCGACTGACCTGCCAAGGAAATTGACTTTTATTTTACCAATCACACTCATGTTCTGGTCAGTAAAATTGATCGCTTTCAGGTTGGCCCTTTGTATTTCGGCAATTACGTTTAGCTCAGGTTGCTTTGGGTTATTCAGGTTAAAGAAACCGTTCAGTACAGCTTTGGCATTGGGGTCATCAACTATCGCCTCACCTGTAAACTGTTTCTGTTGAAGTTTGCCATTCAGCGTTACGTTCCGGTATAAATAATCATTGAACTCAATGGACATTACTTTGCCATCAAGTTGTATTGCCCCGTTGGTTTCAAACCCTGTACCTTTTATAGCACCGTCAAATGCTATATTTCCCAAAACTTTTGAATTCAGGAATTTACCCAGTGCAAATCCATTGGTGTTTACAATGCCTGAGTAGGAGGGTTGCCCTTTTTTTGGGAATTTTAAATTCACATCAGCCGTCATCGTTCCCAGTGCCGTTTCCAATGTTCCGGCAGTATTAAAATCACTTAGGTATCCTTTGAAATTTCCCCTGTAACGTACATAGCCCAGCGAAGCGAGATCAGGGTCTTTTATTTTGCTGATACCCGGGGCAAACCCGACGGCATCATTATAGGTGAACTTCAGATCACCTGAATTGAAATCAATCAGTGTTTTATTGATATCCGGCAGGCCGGTCATTCTGAGGTTGCCTGTCAGGTATGCCGTTTTTCCATGCTCTATCCTGATATTTTTTGCAGAAATATTGCTGACCGTACCGTATGCGCTGCCATTTACCTGTATGGTGCGGTTCATGTCTTTAAGTTCAGGCGCGAAAAAAGCAATGTCTTTTGAACTCAGCGTGCTGTTGATGAAAGTTGGCTTCCATGACCACCTTATCAATATAATTACCCATATCCCTGTTGAAATCGGAATAGCGCATGGCATAAAAATTCCTTAACCTGCTGTTGGGTGTCTGCAGGTCAAGATTTTTAAATATCATGCCCTTTGGATGAAAGGTCATATCTGCCTTCAGTTTATTCACCGTAAAGCCTGATCGTTCTCTTGTTTTCAGGTCAACTTTGGCAGACATCGTATCCCTGAATATGCTAAGGTTTGTAAAGGTTCCTGTAATACCCGAGAAATCAATATGGGCCGGGTCAAAATAAGCATATGGCTCGCGTGTATTGTTGGCGTCTGACCGGAACACACCTTCGTTTATGCTTAACCGTGATACAAGTACGTCCCATTGATCCACATTCCATGGAATTCCGTCTGTAGCTGTTTTTCTCCTGGATGCCATAACGGTATCTGATGGTTTTTTACCATCATAATCGGTCATCCTGAAGTATGGCCTGTCGATGACCAGGGAAGAAATAAAAATTTTTTTCCGCTTAAAGTTTATTTCATCCGCTGTCAGTTCCAGGGATTTTATACTTCCGCTGTATTCCTGGCCAACCCAGTCGTCCTTACTGGTAAAACGGATGTTTTTCAGGTCAACCTTTCCGAGAAGCAATTCAATTTCTTTGGCCGTTGTATCTTTTGGCCCTGAAGGCGCAAAAGCATCTATGATAAACTGGTAATTCCATATGGAATCGGTTCGTGCAAGAAAAACACTTGCATTTTCCAGGCCGATGTATTCCAGCTCAATCTGGTTCTGCAAAAAGAACCAGTCGGTAACCTGCATTTTGAGATTACCGGCATATAGAAGAGTATCCTGGTGCTGATCTTCGATCATTGTACCTTCCAGGTTCAGTTTGTCGAAATACCCGATACTGATCCTTTTGACAGAAACTTTTGTATTCAGTTGTTTGGAAAGCCTGGAAGTGACTTCCGAGATGAGAATGTTCTGGCCCCATTCTGTGCGCAGGAAGACCAGCGCAATAACAAGCAAAAGGAGTATCACGAGGAGGAATCCGCCTATTATTTTCAGTAGTCTTTTCAGGAACGGCGATTTAATGGCTAAAATAGACATTAAGGGCCACAATAACGATAACCCCCGTCAATGATTAACATTTTGACAGTCGCTGTGTAAACTGTTAATACCCAACGGCAGAGTCATCCCCGCGTTTATCACCAACAGCTTCAATGGTCTTACCTTTGATGATGATCATTTCTGTTCGTCCGATGGCTTCCCTTTTTTTAATGGTATACCCCATTTTTTCCAGTGCCTCAATGGTTGCCTGGGGGAAATCCTGCTCCACGAAAACCACATCAGGTTTCCATTGATGATGGAACTTTGGTTTATTGACAGCATCTGCAGGACTTAAATGAAAATCCAGGATATTGACCAGGCTCTGGAATACGGAGGTAGTGATGGTAGTTCCCCCGGGAGTACCTACCACCATAAATGGTTTGCCCTTTTTCAGGACAATGGTAGGAGTCATGGAGCTCAACATTCTTTTGCCTGCAGAAATGGCATTGGCTTCGGCACCCAAAGCGCCATACATATTAGGCTGCCCCGGCTTTACACTAAAATCATCCATCTCATTGTTCAGGATAAAGCCCGCACCCGTTACCACGGTGGCAGCACCATAACCGCCATTCAGGGTTGTGGTGACGGATACTGCATTGCCCCATTGGTCAACAGCAGAAAGATGAGTGGTTTCTTCAGTCTCTGCATTCACCTCGCCATGACCCACCTTTTCGCTGTTCCCGGCTTTACCGGGCACGAAATCCTTCATCCTTTCTTCCAGGTAAGATTCACTGATCAGCCTTTTCACAGGTACTTTTACAAAGTCAGCATCCCCCAGGAATTCAGACCTGTCGGCATATGATCTTCTTTCTGCCTCAATCATTAACTGCACAGCTTCCGGTGAATGAAATCCTTTTGCAGCAAGATTTCTTTTTTCAATGGTTTTCATCAGTTGTGGTAAGATGATGCCGCCTGAACTTGGCAGGGGCATGGTCAGAATGTCGTAACCCTTATAAGGAAAGACTACGGCTTTTCTTTCCGTTGCGGTATAATTCTTAAGGTCTTCCAATGAAATAATACCGTTGGCTCTTTTCATTTCCTCTACGATTAACCTCGCAGTTTCTCCTTCATAAAAGCCTTTCATTCCCTGGTCACGGATGCGGACCAGGGTTTTGGCGAGGTCTTTTTGCACCAGGGTGTCTCCTTCCCTCCATGGTATTTCCCGGATAAATACGGGAGGCGACTGGTTATATCGAAGGAATACCGGCTTCATATTATTCAGAGAATTGGCTTCCCTGGCCGTGATCACAAATCCTTTGTCTGCCAGTTCAATGGCAGGTGCGATAAGAGCTGTGAATGGAAGCCTGCCATATTTATGGGAAGCAAACAATCCGGCTACTGTTCCCGGGACACCACTTGCAAGTTGCCCGTAAACACTAAGGCCATTCACAACATTACCCGTACTGTCGAGGTACATATCCCGCCCCGCCGCGGCTGGCGCCTTTTCACGGTAATCAATGGCCAGGTTGTTTCCATTTTTCATCCGGCCTACAAGGAATCCACCACCGCCAATATTTCCAGCTCCAGGGTATACCACCGCAAGGGCTAATTGTGTGGCAATGGCCGCATCAACCGCATTTCCACCCTGCTGTAGAATCATAGCCCCTACCTGGCTGGCCAGTGGATGGGCCGAAACCACAGCGCCTTTCTTTACAGTTATTTGTTTGGTGACCGAATATTGATAAGGAGTAACCGAAATTACCTGTGCAGTGACTGTCCCGGGTAGCAAAAATACCGCTAACAGGAAATACAACCTTGTTTTCATCATATAAATGTAAGGAATGGTAAATATTGTTAAGCGTCATTTCCATATCATGGGCTTTGTTTATTTTCACGGCTTCCTAAAAACTGATTATGGCGAAAACCTGGAAGTTTCTTTTATTTTCACTCTTTCTCTCTGCACAAGCAGTTGCGCAATCCATACCTTCCCCGGAACAATTCCTGGGGTACCCGCTGGGGTCAAAATTTACTCCACATCATCATATCATTCAATACTTTGAAGCACTGGCTAAAGCGAGGCCTGATATGATGAAACTTTACCAATACGGTAAAACATATGAAGGCAGGCCGTTGATGGTGGCGTATATTTCACAGCCGGAAAATATTGCCCGACTGGATGCCATTAAAGCGAATAACCTCCGACTAGCCGGTCTTGCCAAAGATAAAATGGCTGCTCAGACGGATATGCCGGCTATTGTCTGGCTCAGTTATAATGTGCACGGAAGCGAGCCTTCATCAAGTGAAGCAGCGCTCAAGACAATCTTCGCACTGCTTGATCCGGCCAATGCAAAAACAAAAACATGGCTTACAAATACCGTCGTTATCCTTGACCCATGTATTAATCCGGATGGCCGCGACCGTTATGTGAACTGGTTTAATTCCGTAGCTTCTGTCATTCCAAATCCTGAACCGGCATCCAGGGAACACCAGGAACCCTGGCCAGGCGGGAGAACCAATCACTATAATTTCGACCTTAACCGCGATTGGGCATGGCAATCACAGGCGGAATCACAGCAACGTATAAAACTTTATAACGAATGGCTGCCGCAGGTGCACGTTGATTTTCATGAACAGGGATATAATGAACCTTATTATTTCGCTCCCGCCGCTGAGCCTTACCATGAAGTCATTACCCCCTGGCAAAGGGATTTCCAGGTATTGATCGGGAAGAATAATGCAAAATATTTCGACGCCAACGGATGGCTGTATTTTACCAAGGAAAGGTTCGACCTTTTTTACCCGAGTTACGGCGATACCTATCCCACGTATAACGGTGCCATTGGCATGACCTTCGAGCAGGGCGGTATCAGGGGCGGGCTTGGCCATCATCAACGAAGATGGGGATACCCTTACGCTGGCCGACAGGCTGGAGCATCATTATACCACGGGATTATCTACCCTTGAAACAACCTCCGGAAATGCCGCACGACTTATTGCTGAATTCCGGAAGTTTTTTGCAGATGGCGCCGTCAACGGCACCGGTGAATACAAAACCTTTATTATAAAATATGACGGCCGGCCCGATGTCCAGGCAAACCTGAAATCTTTTCTTGATGGTAACGGAATTGCGTATGAATTTATCAATGCGAGAAAGGCCATTAAGGCTGTATGACTATAATACCGGAAAGGAAGAAAACAGGAACCTTGAGGTAAATGATCTGCTGATATCTTCCCTGCAGCCAAAATCTGCCCTTGTCAAGGTATTATTTGAACCACGGTCACGCATAACCGATACTGCCACTTATGATATAACAGCCTGGTCTGTTCCATATGCATGGGGACTGGAAGCGTATGCGTCAAGAGAGCGCATCAGCGGGGGGGCTTTCCGGGATTCAGTCAGGACCTCAATGCCTTCAGGTAAAGGAACACCAATGGGTTATGCCATCAGGTGGAACAGTTTTACCGGGGCGAAGCTGCTGAGTAAGTTATTGCAACAGGATATCAGGGTAAGGTTTGCGGAACAGGCTTTCTCGGTTGATGGAAAAATATTTGATAAAGGCACACTTATTATCCTTAAGACATCCAACGGCAAATTCGGTGATGGTCTTTTTTCAAAAATAATGTCCGGTGCGGAAGAATTTGGCATGCAATCGGCCATCACCCCGGTATACACAGGCTTTGTGGACAAGGGATATGATTTCGGCAGCCCCAATGTGCATATTATTAAGAAATCAAAAGTGGCTTTATTTACGGGTGACGGTATCAGTGCAAATGCTGCCGGTGAAATCTGGCATTATTTTGAACAACAGCTAAAATATCCTGTTTCGCTGGTCAATATTTCCAATGCAGCATCACTGAACTGGCACGATTACGATGTGGTAATTATGCCCGAAGGAAATTATCGTTTCCTGAATGATAAATCTTCACAGGACCTTGTCCGTAACTGGGTTTCCCAGGGTGGAAAAATCATTGCCATCGAAAATGCAGTTTCCCAGCTGGCGCAGTTGGAATGGGGAATACGACAGAAGAAAGATGATGACAAAAAAGATGATGATCCGCTTAAACCTTATGAACGGTTAAAGCAGTATGAAAACCGGGAACGTGATTACCTTCCCAACACCATACCTGGCGCAGTGTACAAGCTTGATATGGACAATTCACATCCGCTGGCATTTGGATATCCGAAACATTATTTCACGCTGAAGATGGATGACCGGATTTATGAGTTCCTGAAGGAAGGTTGGAATGTGGGCGTAATAAAAAAGGAGAATTATGTAAGTGGTTTTGCCGGGAGCAAAACCAAGCTGAAATTGAAAGACGGATTACTTCTTGGTGTTTACCCGATGGGCAGGGGGAATATTGTATATATGGCCGATGATCCGGTTTTCCGGAGTTTTTGGGAGAATGGAAAACTGCTGCTCGCCAACGCGATTTTTATGGTTGATTAATAAATGAATGCATTGATGAATACTTGTCGATTTTTATTTTTATCTGTTGCCTGTTTACATTTCTTCATCTGTCCAGCCCAGTCGCCGGCATCATATAACAGTGCGGATATCCTGCAACGTTTGCAAAAACTTAAGGTCCTTGGATCCGTATTATATGTTGCAGCACATCCTGATGATGAAAACACAAGATTACTGGCATGGCTGTCGAAAGAGAAGTTATACCGAACGGGATATCTTTCCATTACCCGCGGTGATGGTGGACAGAACCTTATCGGCGAAGAGCAGGGTGTTGCGCTGGGCATGATCCGGACGCAGGAATTACTGGCAGCAAGGAGAATAGATGGAGCCGAACAATTTTTTACCCGTGCGTATGATTTCGGGTATTCAAAAAGTACGGAAGAAGCATTTGCCATCTGGAATAAGGAGAAAGTGCTTGCGGATGTGGTGTGGGTGATCAGGAATTTCAAACCCGATGTGATCATTACGCGTTTCCCGGAAGATAACCGGGCGGGTCATGGACACCATTCAGGTTCGGCTGTTCTTGCCCGTGAGGCTTTTATTGCTGCGGCAGATTCTTCCAGGTTTCCGGAGCAGTTTAAATATGGCGTCCGCCCATGGCAGGCAAAACGGATTCTCTGGAATACTTTCAATTTCGGAAATACGAATACAACGGCCGAAAACCAGTTCAGGATTGATGTGGGGGTTTATAATCCATTGCTTGGAAAGAGCTTTGGGGAGATTGCTGCAGAAAGCCGGAGCCAGCATAAAAGCCAGGGTTTTGGCGTGCCTTCATCCAGGGGTTCTGCCCTTGAGTATTTTATACCCACCGGCGGTGAAGCACCAAAGTCATCGCTGATGGATGGTGTTGATACCACATGGCAGAGAGTGGAAAATGCCACATCTGTAAACCAGAAGATTGACCAGGTTATTTCTTCTTTTGTGGTAACAAGACCGGACCTTTCCGTTAAACCACTGACCTTGCTATACCAGGACCTGCTGTCGCTGAAAGACAGTTACTGGAAAACACAGAAGCTGAAAGAAGTGCAGCAATTAATAGAAAGTTGCACCGGCCTGTTTTTTGAAGCATCTGCTCCACAGGCTTATGCCGTTCAGGGCGATACCCTGCGGGTCAATATCAACGCCATTAACAGGGGCAATACCAATGTTCAACTGAAAAAAGTGTCAGTCGATTATTTTGATACCACAATGACACAGCCATTAATCCTGGACAGGAATTTTACTTTCCAGAAAAGACTGTATGTAGACCAGGGCAAGGAAATTTCCCAGCCATACTGGATCAGGGAAACTATGGATAAGGGTTCTTTTAATGTCACAGAACAACAAATGATCGGGCAGCCTGAAAATGCACCTCGCATTCCATGCGGTTTTTGACATTGAAGTGGAAGGTCTGTTGCTGAAGATCAGCCGGCCGGTGCAATATAAGCATACTGACCCCGTAAAAGGTGAACTGTTCCAGCCACTGCCATTGGTGCCGCCATTAAGTGTGAATACTTCTCCCGGCATACTGCTGTTCAGGAAAAACCAGGCAGCTACAAAAAACTACACGCTCAGTGCAACAGCCTATATGGATATTCTTCCTTCAAAAGCAGTTATCCATAACCGTACGTCAACATCTGAAGAGGACACAAAGGATGTTGAGCTTTCCCTGAAACGCGGCCTTACAAAAAATATATCTGTTCCGGTCAGCAATAAGAAGATCAAGGATATGGATTCTGATGCCATTTCGGTAAGCGTGGAGTATCAGAATGAACAGCTTAACCAGGCTAATTACCTGGCCATGGCGTCTATTAATTATGACCATATTCCTGCTATCCGGTATTTCTATCCGGATGGCGTTACCGTGCTTAACCTTGACATTAAGACGGCAGGGAAAAAAGCGGGTTACATTCGTGGTGCCGGCGACAAGATCCCGGAAGCACTTGAACAACTGGGGTATGAAGTTACGTACCTTGGTGAATCAGACATGACGGATGAAAGCCTCAGGAAATTTGATGTGATCATTACCGGTATCAGGGCATATAATATTCATGAATGGCTGAATGCCTCTTATGAGGTACTGATGAATTTTGTAAAAGGCGGCGGAACCATGCTGGTACAGTACAATACCAATAGTTTTTTCGGTCCCGTACGTTCTTCCCGGATCGGGCCTTATGATTTTACCATTAGCAATGGCAGGGTTACCAATGAAGAAAGTGCAGTTGAATTTCCTGGATCAGTCAGCCGCATTACTGAACTGGCCGAATAAAATCACTGTCAAAGGATTTTAACGGATGGGTGCAGGAGCGTGGAATTTATTTTGCCGATAAATGGGCAAATGAATTCAGGCCTTTATTGTCGATGAAGGATCCAGGGGAAAAAGAAAACAGGAATGGCAGCCTTATTATGGCGGAGTATGGCAAAGGCCGGTTTATATATACAGGGCTTGTTCTCTTCCGCCAGCTGCCGGCAGCTGTTCCCGGAGCGTACAGGCTTTTTGCAAACCTGATTGCCAATCCGAATAAAAAACCCTGAGATACATCAAGAGCGTAAATTCCGGGTGCAATACATTACAAGTAAAAGAATTCTTAGGCCTTATGAGTAAAGAACAAAAAAGTCCTTCACCGCAGCTCGGTCTAGTCGTTGGTGTGGCTGCAGGATTGTTGGTAGGAGTGATTTTCAAGAAACTTGCCCTGGGATTATTATTGGGCATTGTTGTAGCCTATTTATTTTACCGTTCAAGTAAAGATGATGGAGATGCACGATAAGCCGCCGTTTTTCAAAAACTGGTCAGGATGGTATATTGCCGTCCTGGTAATTCTTGTTGTACAGATCATTTTTTTCCAGCTGATTACTAAATATTTTTCATGAGTAATCTTGATTGGATCGTTCTTGCGCTGACCCTGGGCAGCATCATTTTATATGGTGTGTATAAAAGCAGTGCCACAAGGAACCTTGACGGCTATTTCCTGGGTAACCGGGAAATGCCATGGTACCTGGTGCTGTTGAGCATCATGGGCACACAGGCCAGCGCTGTTACTTTTTTGTCTGCACCCGGCCAGGCCTATACTGACGGCATGCGTTTCGTACAATATTATTTTGGATTGCCGCTGGCGATGGTCATTCTTTGCATCACCTTCGTGCCCATATTCAGGAAACTGAAAATATATACAGCCTATGAATTCCTGGAAAACAGGTTCGATGTAAAAACAAGGACACTGACTTCATTTCTTTTCCTGATTTCCCGAGGCCTGTCTACTGGCATTAGCGTTTACGCACCTTCCATCATCCTGTCTTCATTACTGGGCTGGAATATTTACTGGACCAACCTGTTCATGGGCGGTCTCCTCATTATTTACACCGTAAGCGGTGGCGCGAAAGCAGTTGCTTACACCCAGAAATTACAACTGATTATAGTATTCACCGGTTTGTTTATTGCAGCTTATATCTGCGTTAGCCTTTTGCCTGATGGTATTGGGATTTCCAAAGCACTGGAGATTGGTGGGAAAATGGGGAAGATGAATGTGATCACAACCGGTTTTACAGATAAAGGATTTGACTGGTCAGACCGGTATAATATTTTTAGCGGACTGATCGGCGGATTTTTCCTTGCTTTATCTTATTTCGGTACAGACCAAAGCCAGGTAGGGCGATATCTAACCGCATCCTCGGATAAGGAGAGCAAGATGGGGTTACTGATGAACGGAATAGTAAAAGTTCCCATGCAATTCCTGATCCTGCTTATCGGCATACTTGTATTTACTTATTACCAGTTTAATCCGTCACCACTGTTATTTAACACCATTCCGGTAGAAAAAGCAAGGAATACCCAATACAGGGATACTATTGATGCCCTGGTGGTGGAACACAATAAACTGGCCGAATCAAAAAAAGAAGCGGTTACTTTATTAAGTCATGACCTTATACGTAATGTCAATGCTGATTCTTCAGTCGCAAAACTTTCCCGGTTAAATGTTTCACAGGAAAACCTTCGCAAAGAAGTGAAGCGGGTTATCGTTGCCTCAAAAGCGGATCCTGAAGCTAATGACACGAATTATATTTTCCTTCGGTTTGTAGTGGATCATCTTCCCAGGGGGCTGGTAGGACTGCTTATTGCGGTAATCTTCCTGGCTGCATGGGGAAGCATTGCCGCCGCCTTGAATTCCCTTGCATCTGCCTCTGTCTGTGATTTTCATAAAAAATTTATCCAAAAGGAACTCACCGAAGAACAGGATTATCGCATATCAAGATGGTATACACTTTTCTGGGGACTGTTCTGTGTGGTAGTTGCACAGTTTGTAACGGGTATGGGTAGCCTGATTGAAGCCGTAAATGTGCTGGGGTCATGGTTTTATGGTGTAATCCTGGGTATTTTCCTGGTGGCTTTTTATTTGAAATCAATCCGTGGCAACGCCGTTTTCTGGGGAGCGCTTATTTCCCAGGTATTGGTCCTTGTTATTTACTGGCTGGGTACCCTGGGATGGCTTTGGCTGAATGTTGTGGGTGCAATAATGGTCATTGCTTTTTCGCAGATTTTGAATGTCATTTTTCCCAGGGATAAACAGGCTGTTGCCTGAAGAATAATGTAAAACAATTACACCTGGATATCCTCCCTGTCGCCTGATCTTTTAAAACATTGAATACATAAGAAAAGGCTGACAATTGCCAGCCTTTCTTTTGAATTTTTTTTCAGGCTGATCGTATTCAGCCGCAATATCTATATGTTTTGAAATGACGGCAATTGCCAGCCATCTGCATCGGTTATGATTATTTTAATGTAGCGAGCAGTTTATTGTTCAGGGCAACATAATCATCATTCTTGGCTGCTTTAGCCAGTTCAATGGATTTATTTGCAGAAGCGGTGGCCTCAGATTTTTTACCCATTTTGGCCAGGCAACTGGCTTTGTTATAATGGATCCAGAATGCAGTAGGGTTCTGAGCGATGGCTTTGTCGAACCATTCATTGGCCTTATTTAAATCCTTGCCGGTTTCCATATAATACATGGCCGCCTGGAAGTAAGGTTTATTGTCTTTATTCATGGCATTATCAATCTGGGCCATGATCTTGGAATCAATATCTGTCTTAATCGGAACTTCAACAGCAGTTTTGTCCCACATTATCCAGAGGGATGCAGTGTTTGCTTTCACATTGTCAAACAACATCATGAAACTTTCAATGGCAAAGGGAAGTTCAACTGGCTTTACTTTCAGCCTTGCCACATCCTGGTCTGCTTTATAGTCGGCAGGAGAGGTAACAGTTGTCTGTTTGGAAATGATAACCGTCCATTCAGTTGCGCCCGGAATGGTGAGTAAACCATACTTTCCCGGCAGGAACCTTTGTTTCACCGATAATAACCTCATCACCGAAAGTGATGGTGGTGGCGTTATTGGCACCCGTGCGCCAAACTGCATTATAAGGCACCAGGTCGCCAAAAATCTTTCTTCCTTTCATATTCGGCCTGGAATAGGAAAGTTCTATGGTGGAAAGGCCAAATTCCTGTTTTACGTTTTGGGTACTGGATGGCTGGGGTGTCTTAATGGGCTGAGCATCAGCAATTAACAAGCCGCTGCAAAGCACGGTAAAAAGCATTAATTTCTTCATGGCAAAACTATTTTGCGCAAAAGTAAGGATTCCTTACAGACAATCAGAACTGATCTCCGTATTAGATTTTTAGTTTAATAAAAGCTTAAAAGGAAAGGTATGGCGCAACAAACCGGTACGGAATCAAAATACTATGGTAAATGAAGTCCGGAGACTGTTACCAGTATTATATACATCCCAGGGCGGGCCATCTTTCAGCACCCTGATGGCTTCTTTATCATACTGTATTCCTAATGATTTTTCAATACGGAAATCGGATAGCCTCCCTTTATCAGGATCAACAAAAAAAGATACCGTTACAGCACCCCTGAGCGGAGCCGCACCCGGCGTTACAGGAATACGCAGGTTATTTTTAATATAAATTTCATAGAGTGACCATCCGTCTGATGGTTCTGCAAATGGCAAAGTATTTTTTTCTTCACTGCTGTCGGTTTCATCCGCCGGTTTTTTTTCTTTAGACCTTCCCGGGTTGATTACTACCTCGCTAAGTGATGAGGAAGAAGATTCCAGCCTGATAAGCGCAGGATCAGAAGCGGCTTCCAGTGTTATTTTTTTACCAGTAAATCCAACTGACTGGATATCCGTGAGTAAAACACTGTCTGAGGAAACCAGGCTGAAGCGACCCTGTACGTCGGTGTACGTGCCTATATTGGAATTGCTGATCCTTACACTTGCATAGGGAACGGGCCTGTTATGCTCATCTGTTACCCTGCCCTTGAAATAATAGGTAGGTGCCGAAAGGGGGGCTTTACCCGCAATGGATGGTTTTTCATCTTCAGATTTAGCAGGTGCGACCCTTCTTGCATCAGCATTTTTTTCCTGCATGGCCACCGGTGGTGCAGCTTTAGTCTTTGCTCCTGCAGCGGCTATTTCTGATTCTTTTGACAAGGCGGCAATCCTTGATTGATCTGTCTTTTCAGCAGGTAATTTGCCCGGCACAGGCTTATCAACTGTTGCCACGGAAAGGTCCTTTTTATCTGATTCTTCAACAGCAGCAACCGGTTGATCTGCGGGTTTTGATATATTCCTTCCCTGGTCACCTGATTTTTCCTTCACCTGGCCTGCATTTTCACTGGCAGCCGCAGATGCAGGATTTCGGTTATTCGTTAACGTGGTATCGATAATGTTCAGGCCCGGTATCATATTGGTTAATGTGTCAGTAGCGCCTGAAGCCCTTAATTCCTCATTTTTTGCCAGCGTGGTATTTTCCGTGGCAGGAATGGATAAATACCATGTTGCAACAGATGCGCCCAGTACAAGTATCAATAAGGCTGCAATCCTCCACCATCCAAATGCGGTTTTTTCCGAAGGCTTTGTTTTTTCCGATAACCTTTCCCGAAGTTCCCTGATATCACCGGGTATATTAACCTCCGGGTGTAACCGGTAACCGTCAATGGCATCAGCGAGGAATGGATCATCCAGGGCGGCCTTTTCCATCAGGTGCATTTCTTCGGGGCTCATCATGCCCTCCAGGTATCGCCTGATGTCATTGCTGTTGTAATTGCCATATGTATTTTGCCCGTTCAATGTTCTTTATTGGATTGTTTTTTTTCCATGCATAAGCGAAGATTTCTCTTGCCATTCTGTATCTGGCTTCTCACTTTATTCCATTCAAGCCCCGTTATTTCTGCTATTTCATTATAACATTTGTTTTTAAAGTAGAATAATTCCACACTTCGTTTTTGTTCTTCCGGAAGGGTTTCCATGCAATCCTCCATCAGCGTGAGCGCGTCTTCCTTCTCCATTACGCCGTTAGGATGCAAATCTTCCGTGGATTGCATAAGGGATGGATCAATATCCGTGGTTTTTATCCTTCCTTTTTTTCTTAACTGCATAAGGCAATGGTTTTTAGCCAGTACATGCAGCCAGCTCCTGAAATTGTCAACTTCATGAACCTTACATTTATGGATAAGTTCCTCAAAAATGTTCATCACGGCATCCTTGCTTTCTTCTGTATCACGAAAGTATTTCAGGCATACGCCATATACCAGGTCCATATAACGCTGATAAAGGGTGGCCAATACCTGAAGGTCAGCAGTTTGCTTATAACGCTGCAGGAGTTCCTGGTCGCTGCGTTGCTCACCATGTATGACTTTCAATGCACTCATTCGCCCGACAAATTATTCATTTTTTTTAAGTAGACGTGTGTAAAAAGATTTTAGGATGCATCCTGCTGAAAAATCAAGCTTATGCGTTACATCATTTTCTTATTGCTGGCCTTCGCTACCATGCAGGCCTTTCAGTTAAAGGAACCCATTACAGTGTCAGGCACCATTAAAGACCTTAATGGAATTCCCCTCAATGGCGTTTCAGTTATGGTTAAAGGTACCAGGACCAGTACCCTTACCAACCAGGATGGCATGTTCACAATCACCTGCCCGACCAGAAGTCAGTACTCGTGATTCAGTATGTTGGTTATGAAAGTCTTGAAATCAGTCCAGGCAGCAGAAAAAAATTATCCATCACCCTGAAAACATCCGGCGAATCGTTGCAGGAAGTAGTGGTGACCGCCCAGGGGAAACCTCATCATAAAAAAGATTTTACGGCCGACGAGTCATTAAGAGGGAAGGCAGCGGGAGTTGATATTTACGGGTACAATTCACAGCCACCCCAGTACAAGCAGTCTCCATACCCTTCCCACAGGAATTTGCAGAATGAATACAACAGGGAAGGGTATGACCGTATCACGGAGAATTTCTTCCGGAAAGTGGAGGATGAACCGTTGTCCACTTTTTCCATTGATGTTGACGGAGCTTCCTACAGCAATGTCCGCCGGTTTATTAACAATAATGCCCTGCCTCCCGATGGCGCTGTGAGGGTAGAGGAAATGATCAATTATTTTCAATACGGTTATGCACAACCGAAAAATGGTGATCCATTCGCCATACACACTGAAACAGGCATTTGTCCGTGGAATGAAAAACACCGCCTGGTCATGATTGGATTGCAGGGAAGGAAAGTGCCGATGGAAACACTGCCGGCTTCCAACCTTACTTTCCTGATCGATGTATCCGGTTCAATGCAGTCGCCGGATAAACTTCCCCTGGTAAAATCTTCACTCAGGTTGCTGACTGACCAGTTAAGGGAAGAGGATATGGTATCCATCGTGGTGTATGCAGGTTCTGCCGGTCTTGTGCTGCCACCCACCAGCGGGTCAGATAAGGGCAGGATTATTTCAGCCATTGAACAACTCGAAGCAGGGGGCTCTACGGCAGGCGGACAAGGAATCAGGCTTGCTTATGCCACGGCGAAAAGAAACTTCATGCGGGGCGGTAATAATCGTGTAATTCTTTGTACCGATGGTGATTTCAATGTGGGTGCAAGCAGTGATGATGAACTTGAAAGGATGATTGAAGAAGAAAGGAAATCAGGTGTGTTTCTTACGGTACTGGGATTCGGCACGGGAAATTACCAGGATGCCAAAATGCAGAAATTGTCGAACAGGGGAAATGGCAACCATGCCTATATTGACCAGCTCAGTGAAGCCAAAAAAGTGTTGGTGAATGAATTTGGAGGAACCATGTTTACCATTGCGAAGGATGTGAAACTGCAGATAGAATTTAACCCGGCGTATGTAAAGGGATACCGGCTGATAGGTTATGAAAACAGGATGCTGAATAAGGAAGATTTCAATAACGATAAAAAAGATGCCGGTGAATTGGGCAGCGGGCATACTGTTACAGCTTTATACGAAGTGATACCTGCAGGTGTGGAAACAAATCTGCTGGGCAATGTAGATGCATTGAAGTACCAACATGATAATGGCCCGAAAAAAGTTTTTAATGAAGAAATGATGACGGTAAAGTTCAGGTACAAGAGGCCTGATGAAGATATCAGCAAACTGATTGTTCATACGGTAAGAAACAAGAATGTACAATGGGAAAGTACCTCCAGCCAGTTTCGCTTTGCTGCTGCTGTGGCGCAAATGGGGATGCTGTTATCACATTCGGCTTTCAAGGGGGAGAGTACTTATGAGGATGTTGTGAGGATGGCGAAATCAGCGATAGGGAATGACCCGGGCGGATACCGCGCAGAATTCCTTGCCCTGGCGGAAAAAGCTTCGAGGCTTTCTGATGGAATATCGGGAAGCAGGTAGTGAGGGTTGAGGGTTGAGGGTTGAGGGTTGAGAGTTGAGGGTTGATGAGTTGAGATGATATCGATTCTACTTATTTAGATCACTAACTCAACCCTCAACCCTCAACCCTCAACCCTCAACTCTTATACGCCGGATGAAACCTGACCAGTGTCTCCCGCAGGTATTCACGATCGAGGTGGGTATAGATTTCTGTAGTGGTAATGCTTTCATGGCCCAGCATATCCTGGACAGCCCGGAGGTCAGCGCCACCTTCCACAAGATGAGTGGCAAAAGAATGACGAAGCGTATGTGGCGAAATATTCTTGCTTATACCTGCTTTTTTTGCCAGGTCTTTGATAATCATGAATATCATTACCCTGGAAAGTTTTGCTCCGCGCCTGTTGAGGAAAACAATGTCTTCATTTCCCTTCGCAACAGGTATCCTGTTCCTGGTATGCGAAAGATAAAGACCAATATATTTGATAGCCTCACTGCCAATAGGGACAAGCCTTTCTTTATTGCCTTTTCCAATCACTCTTATAAAACCCACATCGAGGTACATCCAGGAGAATGAAAGATTAACCGCTTCACTGACCCTTAATCCGCAACTGTACATGGTTTCAATAATGGCCCTGTTTCTCTGTCCATCAGCTTTGGAGTGATCAATCTTTGCAATCATGGCCTCAATTTCATCGTAGCTGAGCACTTCGGGTAATGAACGCTTTAACCTGGGAATATCAATTAGTTGAGTAGGGTCCCTTGTAAGTACCTGCTCCGACAGGCAATATTTATAGAAACTTCGGATTCCGCTGATTAAACGTGACTGTGAGGAAGCCGTCATACCAAGCTGTGCAACCCATTTCAGAAAATCCTGAAGCTGATCAAGGGTAACGGAAGCAGGAGTAGCCTTGCTATCGTGGAGTGAAAGATATTGAGTGAGTTTTTCGAGATCACCCAGGTAGGCTTCAACTGAAGCGGAAGACAGTGATCTTTCCAATTGAAGATGCGCTTTGAATCCATTACGATAAGGTTCCCACATGGATGCAAAATAAAATTTTTGTACGTACAATGGTTTAATTCATATTTGCCGTTCATTCAGTCATATGGTTCCTGTCAATCTCAGATCATTCAGGCTTAAGGTCAAGCAGTTTAAAAGAAAAATGAGGAGTTTCCTTACCCGCCTGGAAAAAAACGCACCCAGAAAGCTCGACGAATGGACAGTTGAAGCAGATAAGGCGGTTTGGCTTGAAACTGATTGCCTGAGTTGCGCCAATTGTTGTAAAACGATGAGTCCAACATATACGGGAGAGGACATTAAAAGAATTTCAAATCACCTGGATTTAACACCCACGGTATTTAAGAAAAAATATCTGTATAAGGATAATGAAGGAGACTGGTTAAACGTACAGCAACCCTGCCAGTTCCTGGATCTGAAAACCAATATGTGCGGTATTTATGAAGTCAGGCCTTCAGATTGTGCCGGATTTCCCCATCTGACCAAAAAGAAAGCTAAAGAATACCTGCATATACATTCGCAGAATGTGGCCTATTGTCCCGCAACGTTTAAAATGGTTGAGAAAATAATGGAAATGGCATCCCTAAGCGGGCATAAACTGTATGGCCCTGCTAAAAAGGTGAAGTAGCCGATTGTACTGAATCTATAAAGAACCCTCAACCCTCCCGAACACTGAAGCGAAGCGAAAGTGGTCAACCCTCAACTAAACATATACATCTTCCAGCAGGAAAAATTCATTTTCATTTTCTTTCAGTACAATAGCCAGAACATCAAATTGTATAAGCCCGGTTTTGTTTTCCGAAATCATAAACAGTTCGGCCGCTTTCAGGAGACTGATCATTTTTTTCCGGTTCACACTATCTTCCGGCATGCCGACCGAACCATTTTTTAAAGTCTTTACTTCTATAAAATGCAGCATGCCTGATTTCATGGCAATGATATCCAGTTCAAGATGCCCGTAGCGCCAGTTGGTATGTAAAATTTCATAACCCCTGCTTTCAAAATATTTCCTCGCCAGGGTCTCACCTATCTGTCCGGTTATTTGATGTGTAGTCATAAGCACTTAGTAATTATCTTAGCCGCACAAAAAACCAAGATGTTTCCAATAAAAGGCAAGGTACAGCACTATGCATGGGGCGGACAAGAGTTTATCCCCGGATTACTGGGTATTTCCAACCTTGAGAACCGGCCTTTTGCAGAATACTGGATGGGTATACACCACCAGGCGGTGGCAACGGTACAGTTATCTGAAAACGCCTATACCGGGTTGGAAAACCTGATCAGGTCAGAACCCCGAAGGTATCTTGGTCAAAGGCTTATACCCCGGTTCCAGGATCTTCCATACCTGCTTAAAGTGCTTGATGTAAAAGATATGTTATCGATACAGGTTCATCCGGCTAAGGAAGAAGCTGAAAAAGGTTTCGACATGGAAAATGCCGCTGGCATACCCCATGATGCACCGAACAGAAATTACAAGGATAAGAATCATAAACCCGAAATCATGCTTGCCCTGGGAGAATTCTGGTTGCTGCATGGATTCCTGAACGAAAAGGATTTGGCGGATGTACTGGAGAATAATGAGTCTTTGCAGGACCTCCTGCCTGTTTTTGAAAATAGCGGATACAGGGGGCTTTACCAATATGTGATGGATCTGCCACAGGAAAGTGTAGATATATTGCTTCAACCATTGAGGGATAAAATATTGCCAATGTATGCCTCAGGCAAACTGGTTAAATCAAATCCTGATTTCTGGGCAGCAAGGGCAATGATCAGTTACCCCGGGAAAATGGACAGGGGAATCTTTTCCATTTACTTTTTTAACCTTGTAAGACTGAATGCGGGCCAGGCTATTTTCCAGGGAGCGGGGGTTCCCCATGCTTACCTTGAAGGGCAAAATATAGAACTGATGTCTAATTCAGATAATGTGTTGAGAGGAGGATTAACACCTAAACATATTGACGTACCCGAATTAATGAAACATATCAGGTTTGAAGCAGTGTACCCGGTGATTATGGACGGTGAAGGGGATCAAATTGAATGCAGGTATATATGCCCCGTGCCGGATTTCAGCCTGAGTAAAATCAATATTACTGCCGGATCGATATATGAATTCACCGCAAGCGGCCCCGAGATGTTATTTGTGCTGGAAGGGCAGGGGCAGGCAGAAGGCACAGGAACATGGATATTAAACAAGGGACAGGCTTTTTTTGTAGGTAATGGTGAAAAGCTGAAAATTAGCAGCAGCAATCCCCTGCAATTGGTGAAAGCATGGGTTCCCTGATAATTCACAGAGGGGGAGAAAACTGTGGACTTAAAAATATTGAATGGGACGAATTATTGGCTATTTTTGCCACCTAAATATTATCGGTATGAAGTTTAGCAGGAATATGGTGGTTAGTTTTGTTTTATTGGTAATTATTGCTGCCCTTTACAGGGTGATGCCTGGCCGTCCCCTGGGATTTGCGCCCCAGATTGCCATGGCACTGTTTGCCGGATCGGTTATAAAAGACCGCAAATACGCTTTTGCCTTACCGTTACTCTCCATGTTCATGTCAGACCTGATATACCAATTCTCATATATAACAGGTGGCGGGGTTTATCCTGGTTTCTATGAAGGACAACTGACAAATTATGTATTGTTTGGATTGCTTACTGTAGTTGGATTTTTTATAAAAGAAAGAAAGGTCTTAAGCATACTGGCAGGATCGCTGGTTGCCCCAACTGTATATTTTCTTGCCTCTAATTTTTTCGTTTGGTTGTCTGGTTCAGGACTTCAAAGGCCCAAAACCTGGGAAGGACTAATACTTTGTTTTAATGATGCCCTTCCATTTTACAGGACAAGCATTGTTGCAACCTTATTTTTCAGCGCCATTCTGTTTGGAAGTCATTTTCTGCTGACAAAACCATCAGCGGTAAAACAAACGGTTTAAACTGCCCTCCCCGTTTCATACCCTTCATCAATTTGTAAATTGCCTCCATCGGCAGCTTCAGTGGCCAATTCATCGCAACGATTATTGTAAGGGTTGTCTGCATGACCTTTCACCCATACAAACTTAATATGGTGATGTTTTGCCAGCGTATAATAACGTTTCCATAAATCAGCATTTTTCTTTCCGCCCTTGAATTCCGTTTTTATCCAGTTGTTCAGCCATCCTTCTGAAACAGACCTGACCACATACTGGCTGTCTGAATAAATGGTAATATTCAGCCCTTTTTTTGTGAGTGCTTCCAATCCTGCTATCACACTCATTATTTCCATCCTGTTATTGGTGGTCATGCGGAAGCCTCCCGACAATTCTTTGGCAACGCCTTTCCATATCAGTACGGTTCCATAACCTCCTTTCCCCGGATTTCCACGTGCGGCCCCGTCAGTATAAATCGTTAATCCGTTTTCATTAATCATCAATCATGATTTCCCCTTGTAAAAATAATACAGCATGCCCGCTCATCAGTACCCTGTTGCCAGAAAGGGTACAATCCAGCCAGCCCTTCCTGGCAGAAAGCTGGATGGCCCGGAATGCCGACTTTCCCGTTTTCATATGCCAGTACTTTGTAAGGAGGCAATGTGCTGATCCGGTTACCGGATCTTCGTCTATGCCTGCCTGTGGGAAGAAGCACCTTGACACGAAATCCGCTTTATTCCCGGCTGCCGTTACCAGCAACCCCCTGGAATCAAGCCTGGAGAGAATCCGGAAGTCGGGCTTCAGGTTACTCACTTCTTCTTCACTGTACAGCTCAACGAGATAGTCAAATTTCCCTTTGTATACTTTTGACGGGATAATCCCAAGTCCTGCAAAAATTGATTCGTCGGGTGATTCCACCAAAATTGGATCATCCGCCGGAAAGTCCAGTGTCAGTTTGCCGCTGTTTTCCCTGGTTACCGTTAACCAGCCACTCCGGGAAAAAAAACGGATTTGATTTCCCGGATGATCAAGCAAATTAAAATAAATGAATGCTGAAGCAAGTGTAGCGTGCCCGCAAAGGTCTACTTCGATTGTGGGGGTAAACCACCGGATTTGGTATGCATCCTCATATGGAACAATGAAAGCCGTTTCAGCGAGGTTATTTTCCATCGCAATGAGTTGCATGGTGGAATCCGGTAACCATTCCTGCAGCGGACAAACAGCCGCAGGATTTCCATGAAATGGTTTATCCGTAAAAGCATCTGCCTGGTATATGGGAATCTTTTTCATATTAGAATGTATGATTGAAATCAAACCTGGAAAACCCCGAGTTTCATATTACCGTCAATTGGCGACTTGTTAACTGCAGCAAGACACTCAGCAATGATATTGCGTGTTTGACCGGGGTCAATAATTCCGTCTACCCATAATCGTGAAGCTGCATAATAAGGAGAAGTTTGTGCCTGGTAACTTTGCATGATTTCCAGTAATAATTTTTGCTCTACTTCCGGCGGCACCTCTTTCCCTTTTGCTTTCATGCCCGAGACCTGTATCTGCAATAATGTTTTTGCGGCCTGTTCACCTCCCATGACAGCAATTTTGGCAGAGGGCCAGGCAAAAATAAATCTTGGATCATATGCTTTTCCGCACATGGCATAATTACCCGCACCATATGAATTTCCAATGATGATGGTGATTTTGGGAACGATGGAATTGGCAACCGCATTGACCATTTTAGCGCCATCCTTGATGATGCCCGAATGTTCGCTCCGGCTTCCTACCATGAAACCTGTGACATCCTGCAGGAAAATCAGGGGGACTTTTTTCTGGTTGCAGTTTAAGATAAACCGCGCAGCTTTATCGGCGCTGTCATTATAGATTACACCCCCCATTTGCATTTCTCCCTTAGCACTCTTCATCACTTTGCGCTGGTTAGCCACAATGCCTACTGCCCAACCGTCAATGCGCGCATATCCGCAAAGAATCGTTTTTCCATAATCCTGTTTAAACTGGTCAAAATCGGATTCATCGACTATTCTTTCAATAATTTCCAGCATGTCATAGGGTTTGCTGTCGGCCGGCAATATTCCATAAATTTCTCCCATGTCTTTGACTGGATCTTTGGCAGATATCCTGTCGAACCCCGCATTGGAAGGTGCTCCCAGTTTCCCCATAAGTTTTTTTATTTCATCAAGGCATTCTTCTTCAGTAGAGAATTTATAGTCAGCAATGCCTGAGATGGATGTATGCGTTACTGCTCCCCCCAGTGTTTCTGAATCAATTTCTTCACCGATGGCAGCTTTAACCAGGTAAGGCCCGGCAAGGTATATGGAACCCTTTCCCTCTACCATCAGCGTTTCATCACTCATAATGGGCAGATAGGCCCCACCCGCAACGCATGCTCCCATTACGGCTGCAATCTGCGTGATTCCCAAAGCGCTCATCCTGGCATTATTCCTGAACACCCTGCCAAAGTGTTCCTTATCGGGAAATATTTCATCCTGAAGGGGAAGAAAAACACCGGCACTATCCACCAGGTATACAATGGGCAACCTGTTTTCCATGGCGATCTCCTGCATTCGGAGATTCTTTTTACCGGTGATGGGAAACCATGCACCGGCTTTCACCGTCTGGTCATTGGCAACAATCATACATTGTCTTCCGCTGATATAACCTATGCCAGCCACCGTACCGGCAGAAGGGCAACCACCGTATTCCGGATACATTCCGTCTCCGGCAAATGCACCAATTTCTGTGAAAGGCCTGTTTTTATCACGGAGATATTCAATTCTTTCACGTGCCGTCAGTTTATTTTTCTCGTGCTGTTTTTCAATGGCCGCCCTGCCTCCGCCTAGGCTCAGTTTTTCCCACCGCTGGCGCATTTCGCTGACGGCAAGTTTCATCGCGTCTTCATTTTTATTGAAACTCAAATCCATTCGATTGTGGGTTAATTATTGTGAGTTGTGGGTTGAATATTTAATTTAATACAGGCAGGATTATCCTGGAAGGATTTTTAGCATCATGATAAATCCTTATCAATGATTTTTTAAAATCGGCATCATTTGCTTCATAAATATTCATGAATTGCTGGGGGTTTCTGTCGGCCAGTGGGAACCATGAACTTTGCACCTGTATCATAAGTTTGTGCCCTTTTTTAAATGTATGCGCAATATCAGGCAGTTCAAATTTTACCTTTTCCATTTTACCTGGTGCGAAAGGTGATGGTTTTTCATAACTGTTGCGGTATTTTCCACGCATGATCTCTCCCCTCACCAGCATCTGGTAACCCCCCATTGGATACTTTATGCCGGTTCCTTGCTGGTATTTGTAGTCGTCAGGGAAAACATCCACCACTTTAACTACAAAATCTGCATCTGTTGTGGATATATTCACCATGAGGTCTGCAACAACAGTACCCGTGACCGTTAGGTCGTCTGTAAGTATGCCTGTTTCGAAGGTGAGCACATCAGTGCGTCTTGACGCAAAGCGCTGATCATCGGTCATATATTCGGCAGTCCTGCCCATATGCACGTCTTCGGTATAAGGGACCGGGTTTGCCGGATCGCTTATATATTCTGAATAGGATGATTTTTCAGTTGGTTTTTCCCAGGACAGCTTTTCATTCTTATTCAGGTAAATGGAACGGTCAGTAACATTTGCCGGTGGCCATTGATCAAATGTTGACCAGGTGTTTTGTCCGCTGATAAATATATTGGCCTCTTTTATTTTATCAATGCTGCCTTTACCCTTCAGGAAATAGTTGAAGAATGGCAGTTCAATATTATTCTGGTACCAATCAGATGTTTTGGCAGCGAAATGGATATTTCCCATTGATTCTGCACCGGTATTTGACCATTGTCCATGCGACCAGGGCCCCATGACTATTTTATTGAAATTTGTTTTGGGATTTTTCTCTTCAATGGCTTCATACAGCCGCCATGCGCCATAACAGTCTTCCGCGTCATATAATCCGCCTACTACCAGCATGGCAGGCTTGATATTGCTTACAAAATTCCTTGCATTACGGGCTTTCCAAAATGCGTCGTAGTCGGGATGCGCATACAGGTCTTTCCAAAACTGTACAGAATCACCTATTAGCCTTGAAAAATTTTTCAGCGCTCCCGTGCTGAGGTAAAATTCATAATTGTCATCTGCCTTGTACTCATAACCTCCGGTATATGTTTTAACCGGTACCGGCCTGGGTATGCCAAATTGTTTATAAAAGGAAAATGCATCAAGGACCATGAATGCGCCGTTATGGTGAAAATCATCACCTATGAACCATTCGGTAACCGGCGCCTGCGGACTAACAGCTTTTACGGAAGGATGTTGGCTTAATAGCTGCCATGGTGGAATAAAATCCGGGGTAAGATATTCCGAAAACGCCCACATGATTATTATTGTTCGGGATATTCTTTGTCAAGCCATTCGATGGCATCATAGGTATCACTGGCTTCATCAATATCTTTATTGTTTTTTTATCGGGATTGAAAGGCCGTACATCTTCAAACACTCCTTCGCTCATATATCGTCCACGCACATCCTGGAAAACCATGATATAATTTTCACGAAGGTAAAGGCGGTGGTAAGTATTCCAGAATTCCGCGAAATTGGTTTCGCCATAAGGAGCACAGCTGTATGGCGTTCTCTTGAATAATACAGGATGTTTTTCAGTGGTGTCACGCGGTATATAAATGGCCGTAAAGAGTTTTATGCCATCACGCATGGGGATCATGCGTTCTATCTTGTAATAATTTTCCCGTATCCAGGCTGAATCAAGGGCATTCTGGCCGTTAGTGATAAAAGAAATAAAAAGCAGGTGGGTGAACAGCAGTCGTTTCATGCTGTAAATTACGGATTACGGATTCGGATTGCATATTCTCATAAAAAAATCCGCAATCCGCAATCGAAATCCGTAATCACTTACAAATGCTAAGCATTTGTAATGTGATTACACCACGCGGGTGATCTTGAGCATATTGGTAGGAAGGTGCAACTGTATGGGTATGCTTCCCGTATTGACCACCACATTTCCTTCATGCAGGAAACCGCGTTCTTTAAGGATCTGTATCTGGTCCTGCACCATATCGTCGATACTTTCTTCTTCATCATAGAAAAAAGCGCGCACTCCCCAGCTCAGGCTGAGTTGATTTACCAGCGTTCTTTCTTTGGTGAAAATATATAATGGCGCTTTTGGCCGGTAACTGCTCAGCATGAACCCGGTATAACCGCTTTGCGTCATGCCAACAAGGCCGTCTGCATTTACATCTTCGGCGAGTTTGCAGGCATTATAGCAAATGGCATCGCTATGAAAAGTGGGTGAGTGGGGAAGGGGTTTTAGGTCTTCTTCGCGATTGTACCTGTATTCTTTGGTTTCCACTTCAAGAATAATCTTGCGCATTGTTTCAACCACAAGCACGGGATGCTGGCCTGACGCCGTTTCGCCACTGAGCATTACAGCATCAGCACCTTCAATAACCGCATTCGCAACATCCGTGGTTTCACTCCTGTTAGGCTTGATCCTGTCGATCATGCTTTCCATCATTTGCGTAGCCACAATGACTGGTTTGGCGCGGTGCAGGCATTTGCGGATAATCTGCTTCTGGATCAGGGGTACCTGCTCAACCGGCATTTCCACGCCCAGGTCACCGCGGGCCACCATGATACCATCAGACTCCAGTATGATTTCCCGGATATTCAGCAGGGCTTCAGGCTTTTCAATTTTTGCAATAACCTTGGTCTTGCTTCTCTTTTCAGCCAGTTTGCTTTTAATGATGACTATATCTTTTACACTCCGCACAAAGGATAAAGCAACCCAGTCCAGCTTCTGTTCAATGATAAAATCAAGGTCTACCAGGTCCTTTTCCGTAAGGGCTGGCAGGGAAATTTTTGTATCCGGAAGATTAATCCCTTTTTTGGAAGAAATGACACCTCCCATGGTTACCATCACTTTTACATCGCCTGATTTTGTTACTTCCTTTACCTGTACTTCAATCTTTCCGTCATCGATCATGATCATATTGCCAATCTTTACATCTCCGGCCAGGTTGGGGTAGGAGACATAAATTTTTTCCAGTGTACCCACGCATTTTTCATTGGTGAATGTCAGGATATCACCTTCTTTTACCAGCAATGCATTATTCTCGATCTCACCAACACGCAGCTTTGGTCCCTGCAGGTCGCCAAGGATGGAAATATTAAAGGGTTCTGTACTGTTTATTTTCCTGATATGGTCGATGATCTGCGCTTTATCCTCATGGTTACCATGGGAAAAGTTAAGCCTGAATACATTTACACCGGCCCTGACAAGGGCAAGCAACTGGTCATACGTATCACAGGCAGGGCCCACAGTAGCTACAATCTTGGTGCGATGCACAGTATGTTTGATACCCGCATCCCGGTCCATTTCCTTGTGCAGATACTTGGCAATGTTTTTACTCATAAATTTTATTTTGGTCTTTTACCTGGAGAGGATCTTGACAATCTTCATCCATTCGTCACTGATCTTTTGTTTTGCTTTAATGGCCTTGTCCAGTGGTGTATAATGCATGCGGTTATTCATGATCCCTACCATTACATTATGCCTGTTTTCCACAAGGCATTCCACGGAAGCATATCCCATCCTGCTGGCAATCAGCCTGTCGATACAGGTAGGTGACCCCCCTCTTTG
This sequence comes from uncultured Sphingobacteriales bacterium, assembly GCA_963823365.1. GTDB lineage: Bacteria > Bacteroidota > Bacteroidia > Chitinophagales > Chitinophagaceae > Pollutibacter. Next base: position 303,636 of record CAWGLH010000011.1, on the reverse strand, counting down.
TATATGGCCAAGGATGCAGACCCGGATATCAGCCATGGGTAAACGCTCTTTGATGACCTTCGATACTTCATTGGCTCCTCCAAAATCATCTCCTTCAGCCACTACCACCAGGTTCACCAGTTTTTTCCTTTTTTCCTCTTCCAGCAATGAATTAACGAGTTCCTCTACATCTGTTTTCCGTTCAGGGATAAGGATGTTTTCCGCACCAGTGGCAATACCACTGTGTAAGGCAATGTATCCGGCATCCCTTCCCATCACCTCAATAATAAATAACCTGTCATGTGCATCTGCAGTATCCCTTATTTTGTCAATGGCTTCTACTGCAGTATTTACGGCAGTATCAAAACCTATCGTGAAATCAGAACCGGCAATATCCTTGTCTATTGTACCGGGAATACCTATACAGGCAACATCATGTTCTTTGGAAAATATCTGGGCGCCTTTAAATGAGCCATCACCACCAATGATTACCAAGCCATTTATGCCTCTTTTCTTCAGGTTTTTATAAGCTTTGGCCCTTCCTTCAGGGCTGTAAAATTCCTTGCAGCGGGCAGTCTTCAGAATAGTGCCCCCTCGCTGGATAATATTGGCCACGCTGCGGGAATCCATGGAAATAATATCATCATCCAGTAATCCCTGGAATCCCCTCATTACACCAAAAACCTCAAGCCCATGGTAAAGTCCGGTCCTGACAACTGCCCGGATACAGGCATTCATACCAGGCGCATCACCGCCTGAAGTCAATACGCCAATCTTGGTTACTTTTTTATTCATTCCAATTATATTGGTGGATATTTTTCGGCAGGCTAAATCGTTTAGAATTAATTTCGTTAAGCGTCAAAAATACACATTTCCAGCATAACAGGTGCGTGAAGATAAGATGCTTTTCTTCAATAAATTATTGTAGGCGGCTGACAGTGGAAAATTGTAATATTTTAAATAAATCGGCTTGAAAAACAAAAAAATTCTGATTACAGGGGCAAATGGATTGCTCGGACAATACCTGCTGCAAGCTTTACGTGGCCTGGGGGCAACCATTATGGCTACGGGTAAGGGCACCATCAGGGTGCCGTCACAACTATCCGCGGGAATGTCATATCAACCACTGGATATCACTGATGGAATGGCGGTATCTACCCTGGTAAGGTCTTTTAATCCCGATACCATCATTCATGGCGCTGCAATGACACAGGCCGACCAATGTGAATTAAATAAGGCGGATTGCTGGAACAGTAATGTTACTGCCACCCGTTTCCTGCTTGATGCAGCCAGGCAAACCCATGCTTTTTTTATATACATTTCCACAGATTTTGTATTTGACGGAGAATCCGGGCCCTATTCCGAAAATGATTTACCTGGACCGGTAAATTATTACGGAAGCACCAAACTTGCCGCAGAGAAAGCCGTGATGGAAAGTAAAGTTCCCCATGCCATCATCCGCACTGTGCTCGTTTACGGTAAAACGGCCGATGGTACCCGCAGTAATATCATCACATGGGTCAAAACGGAACTGGAAAATGGCCGGAAAATCAGTGTGGTGGATGACCAGGTGCGCACGCCTACATATGCCGGTGATCTTGCCCTTGGAATTATACAGGTTGCCTCACAGAATGCTGAAGGAACCTGGCATATAGCCGGTGCCGAAACCTATACACCATACCAGATGGCTATTGCTGTTGCGCAAGAACTTCACCTGGATAAGGGCCTTATTGAAAAGACAAATGCATCTGCCTTTAAACAGGCTGCCCTAAGACCCCTGAAAACCGGGTTTATTATTCAAAAAGCGGAAACAGAACTGGGCTATCATCCCATTTCTTTTAAGGAAGGTATCCGGAAAATGCTTGACAAGAATGGCTAATCAATTTTCTCCCGCGACCAGAATATATTATGCACGCCTTCCGAATATGATTTTAATGTGGTATAACTGACAGGGGTAACTGAAGATTCATTGTCAATAATATAAGCATTAAAGCCAAGTTCCTGCATAAGTTCAACATATTCAGCGGCAGATTCCCCGATGGATTGCATTATGGCCGGGGAAAATTCACTGAATACATAACGGGTGCGTTGCAATGTGTTCCGTGCACCCCTCAGAGCGGCCATTTCAAATCCTTCTATATCTATTTTAAACAACTCGACCGGTTCGTTTTCCATACCCTGCTTTGCCATGAAACCATCAATAGATATGGTATCCACTTCATGATACTTCCCTGTTTTGCCATGATCTACAAGAGAGTGCCTGCCCATATTGTACGACTTGTACACGTGCAGTTTCATCCTGCCTTCCTTGTCGGCAATGGCATTTTGAAATGCGAAAATATTGTTTGCGCCATTGATGCGGATGTTTTCCTTAAGCATGGAAAAATTAAACGGATGCGGTTCAAAGGCAAATACTTTCAACCGGGATTCTTTAGACATGACAACACTGTACCAACCGATATTGGCGCCTATGTCAAGCATAATGCCACCGGGTTTCAGTCCCAGCCTGTTTTTAAAAAAACTATTGACATAATCTTCTGCATACACGCCATATTTGTAGGAAATGTCTTTTCCTATCCCGTCTCTTTTATGAGACTTGAACCAGAGGCCATATTTTTTGCAGTAAATGGTAATGTCGGTGATCCAGGGGGCAGCAATATATCCCAAATGCCTTATCCTGTTGAGCAGTAGCCTGGTATTTTCGTTCACGTTGGTTATTTACTGAAAAGGTTAATTCATCATGAGAATATTCACACTTCGCTGCAGGATATTAAATGCTATCTCTGCCATCAGGTTTTCCCGGTCAAGCGTGGGATTTACTTCTGTTATTTCAAAGCAACAGATTTTCCTGACCTGCATGAATTTTGACACCAGGTCTTCCGCCTCCCTTTCCTTCAGGCCATTTTCAACAGGGGTGCCCGTGCCTTTGGTAATACCTGAATCAAGGCAGTCCACGTCAAAGCTGACATAGATATCGGTACAGTCGGCGAGATATCTTACCACCGAACGAACAATATTTTCCGGTCCCTTTCTCCTGAGTTCATTGGTGGTGATGACCTTCATCCCGTGTTTTTCAATCAGGTATTTTTCCTCTTTCTCATAATCCCGTAAAGAAATGAAAACAATATCTTCAGGCAATACTTTTGGATGGATCTTGCCCAGTTGTTTCAGGTTATTCCATTGTTTTGCCGTTTGCTCATCCAGTTCATGCACTTTTGATTCTTCGTTGTCTTCATCTATGGAGATGGATAATGGCATGCCATGCATATTGCCGGAAGGGGTAGTATAAGGAGTATGAAGATCGGCATGGGCATCGATCCAGATCACCCCCAGTTTGGATTTTGGCTTAGCCATTTTAAGGCCGGCAATGGTTGCTCCGGATGTGCTATGGTCACCGCTCAGCACAACAGGGAAAAAACCGGTTTTCACAGTATCCATAACGGCCTTGCTCACCCGCTCATACATGGTGGTGATTCCTCCTATTCTTTTGGCATACGGTGATTCGATGGGCTCGAATAACAGTTTATTTTCATGCTGGACTTTCTCTGAGGGGAAATGAATAAAAAAGTTACTCATGAAGTCAAGCGCGGCAATCTTTATGGCATCAATGCCAAGGCTCGCGCCGCGGGTTCCCGCACCTATTTCAGAAGGAACTTCAATCAGTTTAATATTTTTCATACAAACAAGCTTGCGCAAAATAAGGAATATGGGTGAGAGTTGAGGGTTGAGGGTTGAGAGTTGAGTGTTTATTAATTGACAATGAACTCTCAACTCTCAACCCTCAACCGTCAACCCTGAAAGGATTCACCCCTTTCAGGCTACCCGCAGTTTGCAACGGAATAAATCTTGCAAATAATTCTTCACTGTACCATTTTTCATCCCTTGTTTTGCGGATGACCTCTTTATGTTCAGAAAGTTTATAAGCGAATGATTTCATAGCCTCGGCATCAGTCCAGATACTGAAAGTAGCCTGTCGTAATAAAGGCATCTCACCAATGCCAACTGAAAATTTCAATCCATTATTTTTACGCATTTCCTGCTCTACAGATGGCACATTTTTCCAGAAGGCCATGGCTTTTGATGGCCTGATACTTGCCCGCGTCAGTACTGCAATGGGTCCTTCAAAGGCTGAAGACGGGTATTCCTGCTGTAATACTTCCTTGCCGCCCCACCTGCCATGTGCCATTACCGGCCGAAGTACAATGGTCCAGGTTTCCACGCCAAAAAAAGACCACCATGTGCTGATAAATTTTCCGTAGTACAATTTCTTCCATGATAAATAATCGGCACTCATTTGTGACGCATTACCACCATCAATATCACTAATGGTAAAAATTCCATACTGGTTCCAGTCGGGATGGAGGTCAAATGTTCCATTCCGGCCGCATCCCAGTAAACGATGAAAACGAAAATGCTTATTGAATTGCAGAAATGGCCTGAATAATGCCATTGCATTCAATGCAAAGAAAATATTCCCGGGCTTATACCTGGTCAGCGTAAGTATTGCAGTCATGGGATTAGTTATCACCCATCCTGAACATCATGCGGCCGCCGCCACCGGGACCGGTCATTTCGCTCATGGGCTTTATATCATAACCCTTGGGAATCTCAAATGTTTTATCATCGATGCTGGCATCGAGCTGGACTTTTGTAACTACCATATGAACCTTCATACCGTTTGCCCGCTTGCATTTCATATTCCATCGGAAAACCATTCACCTGGTCCAGTCCATTTAATCCACCCAGCATGGCCCTTCCCATTCCACCTCCGGCATTCATGCTGAAGCCGTCTGCCATTTTAAACTCGGGGCAATACCAGACTGTTGATTCACTTACTTCGCCCTGCCGGCCCTTTGTTTTAATAATGGCTTTTTTACAATTATACCCGCAATTTTTTTGGATTCTTCTGTATATACTATTTCAGGTGCCGGTGGAGGTGTGATATTAATACCCAGTTCTTTCAGCGAATCAGTCCTTCTGGCCCGGATGGAATCCTGTCGCGCCCGCATTGCTTTGTCGTCTTCTTCCGTGGAATAAAACCCCATTTTTTTTCCCATCATTTCCATCAGGGTGGTCGTTTTTTTATTCTTGCGGTCGGTAATGGTAATATTATTTCCAAAATCACTGGTAGATTCGATCCTGGTCATGTCACCTTTGAAATAAATGGTGGAAGTCAGGTCGAGTCCGCCCATTCCTCCCATGATCATGACACGGTCACCATCCTGGCCAACGCCCTGCCCTCCGGGATTTTCAGGAAATACAATTTCGGTCTGCGTTTTCACCATGGCCTTATCCACGACCTTTTGTGCGGAAGCCGAAATGGAAAGAAAAATGCCCAAAAAGACGAGGATGTTTTTCATACAAATATGATAGTTGTTCATTATTCATGAATGGCAAGTACGGGCAAATGGCTATGATAGGCAAGCCTTTTTGTATGGCTGGTAGTGAAAAGGGTAGAGAGGAAACTGTGCTTACGCGGTACAGTAATTATGACGTCGGCATTATTGTCGGTTGCATACTGGTTAATGGCTTCAGCGAAATCAAAAAGCCTGATAAAGGCATATTCCGGTTCAAAGCCCGACAATAATTCATTCAGTTTTGCCTTTTCCTGCTGGTATTCTTCAGTTATCTCCACATAATGTTCCGTATCCACATTTACCACATATAATTTCGGGTTGAAGGTCCGAAGCATCTTGCGCAGGTTTTTCACAGGTGTGGAGTATTCCACATTTTTCATATCACAGGCGTACACCACGGTCCTGATTTTTTTATAATGCGCAGAAGGCGGTATTATCAATACCGGGCAAAGCGTTTGTTCAATGGCACCCAGGGTGCTGCTTCCAATCATGACCTGCTCCAGGCGGGTAGCGCCATTGATTCCCATGATCACCATATCTGCATTTTCCTCTTTGATCAGCTTTTCCAGGTTGTTGAGAAAAGAGCCTTCTTCAGCAACACAACGTATATTGATATCCGAAAAGCGTGGAAGACCTGATTTAACATTCTCGAGGGCGGCCATTGATATGGATTTCCTCGCCTGGGGGTCGCTGGATATAGGTGTTCCGTCAGATCCGGCTACCACCTTGTCAAAACTGTGAAATAATACCAGTTCACAGTCCGGGATATCTACAGCCATCCGGGCAGCGAACCGGGCTGCATTTTTTGAGGTATCAGAAAAATCCGTCGGGACAATAAATTTTCTCATGCCTTAAATTTTAAGAAAGTTAGCCGTAAAAATGGTAAAATTAAAATACTGTTGTCATTAAGATTCGCTATTTCAGTAATTTTGCCACTCATCAGACGAATGCCTTTATGAAACGAATTGCTTGCTTTATTATCGTTATTTTCTGCTCCATCACGGCCACCATTTCCCAGGACTCCAAAGCAAACATGGTGCCTTCAGTCATTCCAGCACCGGTAGAACTGCAAATGGGGACAGGCCATTTCAAAATATTACCATCCACAGCGGTCAGTTTCCCGGCTAAAAGCCCGGAAACAAAACAAATTGCGGGTATGCTGTCTGCAAAATTGGCTGCTGTTTCAGGTTTCCCCATTCCTGTAAGGGAAGGCGTGATGACGGCAAATATGGGTAATATTATCCTGGCTATAAATCCGGCGGAAGATAAACTGCTGGGAAAGGAAGGATATAAACTCATTATTAACGAAGGAATGATCAACCTTTCTGCCAATACCCCTGCAGGATTATTTTATGGTGTACAGACCCTGTTTCAGGTATTACCTGTCACTGCAGGAAAGGACGGTCGCCAATACCGCTGTGGCCCTGCCTGCTTTAACCATCACTGATTATCCCCGCTTCGGATGGAGGGGTTTAATGTTCGATGTATCCCGGCATTTCTTTACAAAGGATGAAATGAAGCGATATATCGATGATATGTCAAAGTATAAATTCAACCTGCTTCACCTGCACCTGACCGACGACCAGGGATGGAGGATTGAAATTAAATCACTGCCCCGGCTAACCGAAGTTGGTGCATGGAATGTCAGGAAAACCGGAACATTCGGCACTTTTTCAAAGCCTGATTCCACCGAGCCCAGGGATTATGGTGGTTTTTACACGCAGGATGATATCAGTGAACTGGTGCAGTATGCCAAAGAAAGATATGTGAACATACTTCCTGAAATTGATATTCCTGGGCACAGTATGGCTGCATTGGCTGCCTATCCCGAACTTTCCGGAACACCCGGGAAATATTATGTGAATTCCGGTGAGAAATTCATGGAATGGCCGGCCAGCGGTCATTTTTATGGACTGATCGACAATACACTAAGCCCGGCAAAAGAAAATGTATATGCCTTCCTGGATAAGGTATTCACTGAAATAGCCGCGCTTTTCCCATTTGAATATATCCATATGGGAGGTGACGAAACGGCCAGGAATTACTGGGAGAAATCCGAGGATATTAAAAAGCTGATGGCCCGCGAAAAACTCAAAAACCTTGACGAAGTGCAAAGCTATTTTGTGAAACGAGTCGGAAAGATCATCAGCGCCAAGGGTAAGAAAATGATCGGGTGGGATGAAATACTGGAAGGCGGACTTGCACCTGGCGCTGCAGTGATGAGTTGGAGGGGAATGAAGGGTGGGATAGAAGCGGCCAAACTGGGACATGAAGTAGTCATGAGTCCAACCACATTTGCATATATCGATTATATGCAGGGCGACAGGATCATGGAGCCTCCCGTATATGCCAGTTTGCGCCTGAAAAAATCATATAGCTTTGAACCGGTACCTGAAGGCGTGAATCCTGCCCTGATTAAAGGCGGACAAGCGAACCTGTGGACCGAACAGGTGTATACTTTCAGGCAGGCACAATATATGACCTGGCCCCGCGGAATGGCCATCGCAGAAGCTGTTTGGTCTCCCAGGGAAAAACGAAACTGGGAAGATTTTGTAAAACGTACTGAAGACCATTTCCCGAGACTGGATGCATTAGACATCAAATATGCCCCCAGTATTTATGAGCCAGATATCAAAGCTTCAAAAGAAGGCAACAACGGACTGAAAGTGGAACTGGTTCCCGAAATTGACGGGGTTGATACTTATTACAGTTTCGACAATTCATTTCCCGACAATTATTATCCAAAGTATACCTCCGCCGTTACTGTACCTAAAGATGCAGTTATGCTCAGGATCATGAATTATAAGGGAGGAAAACAGGTAGGCCGGCCGATGACTATCACAATAGCAGAGCTGAGGAAAGGAGCAGGATATAAGGATTAGCGGATTACGGATTGCGGATTGCGGATTCTAAGGTGAAATTTTACCTATGAATCCGTAATCCGTAATCCGCAATCCGTAATCATTTATCCGCAGGATAGATGATCCCCGCTTTACGTCTTATTTCATCCAGCACTTCCATCATCATTAAAGTATCGTCCAGGGTCATGACCGGACTTTCGGTTAGCCCTTTTCGAAGACATTCATGAACATGCCGGATTTCATACTGGTAACCCCATCCGGATTCCTTTTCAAATGGGATAACCTGTCGTGAATCCACCCTTCCAGGGTAAAATTCAATGGAAGTGGTGGGCTCATAAAAGCGGCTGGTTAATCTTATCCGCCCCTTATCGCCGGAAATATCCGCTTCTGTCTGCAGGTTTGACTGGAAGGTGGAGAACAATTGCGCCAATGCACCGTTTTTGTACCTGAACCCGATAGCACACTGTGCATCCACACCTGTATATGCGGGTGTCATACGCGCACTGATTTCATCGGGTTTCCCCAAAAATGAAAGTGCCATGAAGACATTATAAATACCGATGTCCAGTAAGCTTCCGCCTCCCAAGGCAGGGTTGAAAATTCTCTCCGGAACCGGATCTGCAGGCGTAAACCCAAAATTGACAAGCACCGACCTGATATTCCCCAGGTCTCCGTTTGCAACCATTGCCTTTACCCTGGTAAAATGAGGAAGGAATTTTGTCCATAAGGCTTCCATCAGGAAAACATTCCTTGTCCTGGCTTCCCTTACCATTTCATTGGCTTGTTTCACATTGATGGCAAAGGCTTTCTCACATAACACAGCCTTATTTTGCCTGAGGCACAGAAGGGTATGATCATGGTGATGTGAATGCGGCGTGGCCACATAAATAATGTCTACACCGGGATTGGTGGCCAGCCCGGCATAAGTGTCATGAATAAAACGGGCGGGGTACTTTGCTGTAAATTCCTGCGCGTTTTTCATCGAGCGCGATGCCACTGCAACCAGTTCCGCATCCTTTACCAGGCTGAGATCTGCAGCAAATTTGGAGGCAATTTTTCCGCACCCGAGAATTCCCCATTTAATCGTTGACATGCAGTGATTTTACGTCAAATTAATCAAAAAGCAAATGGTAACATCCTTCCATTCCCAAAACATCATAAGGTAATTATCCGTTGCTGAGGCTTCCATTGACGGTTGATTTGCTTTAACAAAACCTTGTTTAACTAATGCTCCAGGGTGTATAAACTGGAGTCAAATTTGCTTTTGAAACAACGTGCCGGACCTGTTCCGTGCAGTAGAATAAATACTTCCACTTTTTTAATGTAATTATCTATGAAACCGATTGCTGCAGAAAACAAACCATCACTGATCACAGGTAAAAAATCAAAATCCGAAAAAAACAAGGATTCATCAATACAGGGTAAAAAGGATGAGACTGTTGATGATTCAAAAAAATCAGGGGACTCAAAACCCGATGTGCCATTACATGAAAATACCGGCACCATTAAGTATAAGAAGGATTATGCCGTGTGGTATTGATTGCCGGTCATTTTCCACCAAAAGCCCGGTCTCGGTAAAAGCTTTTGCACAGGCTGTTGATAACTTTGGGTCATGATAGCAAGAACTGGCCTGCATTTCGCGCACATTTGTAAGTGTGAATAATTGGTGAATTCTATCCGGGGGTAAAGCCAAAACCTTCCTTTATTTTACACCGCTTAATCGTATCATAATACTTCAATATAAATACTGAATAGTGCGTTTAAAGAGCTTAGAAATCAAGGGATTTAAAAGTTTTGCCGATAAAACCATCGTCAATTTTGATGAAGGTATCACGGGTATTATCGGGCCGAATGGTTGTGGTAAATCCAATATCGTGGATAGCATCCGCTGGGTGATCGGTGAGCAAAAGATCAGCAACCTGCGTAGTGAGAACCTCGAGAGCCTGGTCTTCAATGGTTCCAAAACCCGCAGTGCCTCCGGTCTTGCCGAAGTGAGCCTGACGTTTGAGAATACACGAAACCTGCTGCCCACCGAATTCAGCACCGTAACGGTTACCCGTAAATTTTATAAAAGCGGCGAAAGTGAATACCGCCTGAATGATGTGCAGTGCCGCCTGAAAGATATCCAGAACCTTTTCATGGATACAGGTGTCAGCACCGACAGCTATGCCATCATTGAACTGGGCATGGTGGATGACATCATCAAGGACAAAGAGAATAGCCGCCGCAAAATGCTGGAACAGGCTGCCGGTATCTCCATTTACAAAACCCGGAAGAAAGAAGCCAAACTGAAACTGGATGCCACCGAACAGGACCTTGCCCGTATTGAAGACCTGTTGTTTGAGATCAATAACCAGTTGAAATCACTGGAAAGCCAGGCTAAAAAGGCAGAGAAATACTTTGAGATAAAGAAAGAATACAAAGAAGTCAGCATTGAACTGGCAAAAGCAGCACTGGAAGGGTTCAACCTAACCTATAAAGACCTGACCGATCAGCAGGAGGCGGAGACCGACAGAAAGGATCAGCTGGAAGCGGAGATCGCCCTGGAAGAAGCAGCTATTGAAGCAGGAGAAACTGGCTTTTATCGAAAAGGAGAAAGAACTGCAGGACCTGCAGCATGCTTTCAATGATTTGCTGAATACTGTCCGCAGCAAAGAAAATGAAAAGAATCTTGCCGCGCAGCGCTTGCAATATCTGAGGGAAAGAGAAGGAACACTGAAAGAATTTCTGCGAAAAAGCAGAAGGACAGTTGAAAGGTATTGATGAAAGCATAGCCTTTACTTCCCGCCAGATAGGGGAAGAAGAATTGAAAATCCAGGAACTGGAAGAAAAACTGGAACATCTCCGTGAAAATGTGGAGGAAAAGCGCAGGGTGTTTGATGAAAAAAGATATTCGATTGATGGACTCCGCAGGAATAACCAGGCCCTGCAACGCAGCAGTTTGATGCAGAAAAGAAAGTAGCCGTTGCTGATACATCCATTCAGAATCTGCAAAGAGCAATTCACCAGCTGAAGAGGAGCAGGCAAACCGCCGCCTGCAGCTGGAACAGGTAGAGCGCGAGAAGCAGGAGAAAGAACAGGAACTGGAAGAAAAGCGAACCGACCTGCAACAGTTGCAGGAACACCATGAATTTACCAAAGAACAGATACTGCAAACACAGGCAATACTGGAAGACCTGCGCAATGAACTGGCAGATGAAAGCCGTAAACTGGATGCAAAAAGAAATGAACATGACCTGCTGAAGAGCCTGATCGACTCAATGGAAGGTTATCCTGAGAGTGTGAAGTTTCTGCATAATAATACCAACTGGAACCATCATGCACCGATACTTTCAGATATTATTTATGTAAAGGAAGAATACCGTGCCGCAGTGGAAAATGTGCTGGAACCTTACCTGAATTATTATGTGGTGAATGACCTGCAGGAAGGTTTGCAGGCAGTTCATCTGCTGGATGATAATAAAAAAGGAAAAGCCAATTTCTTTCTGCTGGATAAAGTCAATGGTGTTCCTTCCGGTGAACATGAACATGCACCAGATCGAAGGAACGATTCCTGCATTGAGTGTGGTGGAATATGATGAAAAATACGGCAAGCTGGTGAAATATTTGTTGGGCAATGTATTTATTGCGGAAAATGAAGATGCACTTGCAAAACAGCAACGGCACTGTGGTGATAGAAAAAACATGGTAAATATGTAAAAGGAAAATATTCGCTGACCGGTGGAAGTGTGGGGTTGTTTGAAGGAAAGAAAATCGGCCGTGCAAAGAACCTGGAAAAACTGCAGGATGAGATATCGGTCCAGGAAGCAGTGGTGAATGAACTCAAGGCAAAGATACAGGCAAGACACAATGAAGTGATCGCTTTTAATGAACACCTGAAAGAAAATGCCATCCGGCAAACCAGGAAGAGATCAATACACTGACCAACCAGGTGTTCGGTTTGCAGAATAAACTGGAAAACCTCCAGCAGAATGAAGAAAACAGCTTGCAGGCGTGCAGAAGAACTGCAGGGACAACTGGAACATAATCATGGACAGTATTTCCAGTGTGCGGGATGCCCTGGAAAAATATAACCTGCAGATGGAAGAACTGGCCACAAAATTGCAGGGCATAGAGCAGGAATATACAGCTTGCAGAACAGGAATATAATTTTGCAACATGCGTCTTATAATGAATTTAACCTGCAGTGTACCCGACAGCAAAGCAAGGTCAATGCGCTGAAGCAGGAATTGGAATTCAAGATCAACCAGTTGAATGACCTTACGCCTGCAGATAGAAAACAGCACTGTGCAACTGGGTGAAACAAGTATCAATATCAGTGAAACCGCTGCACTGCTGGAAGAATGAACAGGCTTGCTGGTAACGCTGCTGCAGCAATAAGGAAGAAGAGGAAAAAAGATTGAATGAAGCTGACCAGGCTTATTATAACCTGCGTAATGCCCTGAGTGAAAAAGAAAGTGAACTGCGGCATAAAGTAAAAGATAAAGAGCTGGTGGACCATTTGCTGACCGCAATCAAAGATAAGCTCAATGAACTGAAACTGCAACTGGCAGGTATAAAGAAAGATTGAATGTAGAATTCAGGGTAAACTGGAAGATATATTGACGAGGAACGTAAAACCGAACACAGCCGTGGAAGAATTGCAGGAGAAAGCGACAGGATGAAAAAACGTCTGGAAAATCTTGGTGAAGTAAATCCAACAGCCATTGAAGCTTCACGGAAATGAAGAAACGATATGAGTTTATCGTGGAACAAAAGAATGACCTGGTTACGGCCAAGGAAAGCCTGATGCAAACCATACAAGAAGTGGAAGCTACCGCCAACCAGAAATTCCTTGATACCTTCAATTAGGTAAGGGAGAATTTCCAGAAAGTATTTAAAGCATTGTTCACCGAAGATGATACTGCAGATATGATCATGGAAAATCCCGACAATCTGGCAGAAACAGGTATTGATATTGTTGCCAAACCGAAAGGTAAAAGGCCTTCTTCAATCACCCAGTTGAGCGGTGGAGAAAAAACATTAACTGCAACAGCATTGTTGTTTGCCATCTACCTGATCAAACCTGCACCATTCTGTATACTGGATGAGGTGGATGCGCCGCTGGATGATGCCAACGTAGGTAAGTTTACCAACATGATCAGACAGTTCAGTGAGAAGTCACAGTTCATCATTGTTACGCACAATAAAATGACGATGAGTACGGTGGATGTGATCTATGGTGTTACGATGCAGGAACCAGGTGTGAGTAAACTGGTGACTGTGGATTTCAGGAATGTGAACTAACCATCTGATATATATAAAGAAAGGATGCACTGCCCGGGCGTGCATCTTTTCTTTTATAAGAACTGCTAAATCTGGTTATTTCGTTTATTGATAGAGTTTAGTTCCAACGATCTTGTGGCTTTCGAGCTTATCCATCAGCATAAGGAACCGGTACTTTAATACACTGAGGTCGGCATCTTCCACACTGGTCTGGATAAGGATGAGTTCAACATTGGTTATGAGACCTTCCTTATACCTTGTCTGGGCAAGCTTAAATGCTTTATTGGCCTGTTCCACGGTGATCCTGCTGTTTTCCAGTTTTTGCTGAAGCGTCATATAATCCTGCTGAACACTGGCCAGGTCTTTATTGATGGTGGTCTCCAGTGTAATAAGTGACAATCGGGCAGTCTCAATATTTACATCCGTAAGTTTCTGCTGAAGTTTGGGCCTTGCAGCGGAGAAAATGGGTATACTCACACCAACGCCAGCACCCCCTGCGAGTTTCATCTGGTTGATTTCAGGTTGAATGCCATTTCGCACACCGCCGGTGGCAGAAGCAAAAATGACCGGCCTGTTATTGACCATGGCCAGCTGCCTGTCATAATCAAGCAATTCTATTTTCCTGTTAATGATCTTTGCTTCAGCATTCTCATTTTTCCAGTTTCCTGCCGAAGTCAGTAATGGAATATTCTCTTCAAAAGCCCCGATAGTGATAGTATTTTTTACATCACTTCCGGTAAGCCATTGAAGCGTGATATAATTCTTTTCCTGTGCTCCCTGTAATTCCTTCAGGATATTATCTGAGTTGGTTGTCCTCACCTGCGTGGTTAACAGGTCATATTCAATGGCATCCCCGTTTTTCAGTTTCGCCCTGATCACACGTTCATTTTCATGCAGTATTTTCAATTGATCCTGTTGCACCTTAATGGCTTTATCAGTAAAGAGCATATTATAGTAAATCTGTGCCACCATATAAGCAATGGAATTCTTATTATTATCGATATTATCCTGGGTCAGCAACTGTTCGGAATTATTCCTGTCGAGCTGCATCCTCGTTTTCCCGAAATCATATACAAGCTGGTTTACGGTTAGTCCTGCTGTATAATTATTATAAGGCTGGAACTTAATCTTGTTTCCCTGGAATGGAATGGCCGGTGAAGGAGCAAGGTACCTGTAAGAGGCATCACCATAAAGGGTTGGATGGTAATTACTGCGGATCAGTTCACCCTTTACATCGCTTACCCGGAGCTGTTCCTCCAGTTCCTTAATCCGGGGAAAATTGGTGACAGCCTGTTGTATCAACAACTTCAATGTAGTGTCGGTGATGGGGTTTTGCTGCGCAGAAACACTGATTCCAAATAACAGTTAGAAACAGTGCCAGGGTAATTGTTTTCATCATATCATGATTTTATTAATATGCCTATCAAAAGTTCGGTTACGCATGATATGCATGTTTAATTTTATTATTGATAATGTATTATAGCAGGCGGGGGCCGGGCAACAGTTTAATTGCGGTAAATATTCCGGTCCCGATGGAAGACCCATCCCAGGTTGAACTCTATGAAGTCTGCCGTTCCCGCATGTGCCTTGAGGCTTGGACCGAGGGAAAAATGACGGTTAAACATGAGATACCTCAGTCCGATTCTTTCATAAACCAGGGTGGTTTCTGAATTTTCAGGATTGTGGTGCAGGTATAATCCCAGGTTGATGGGTACATAAAGTCGGTCAGTTATATACCACTCCCATCCCGCATAGAATCCATAACTGAAATTGCTTGAAAAGGCAGTTGCCTCCTGTGCAACACGGTGTGTTCCGCCCGAACTGTAAGTGAGGTCAAAACCCAGGCCTGCTTTATACTTATAAGAGAACTGGTAACCCAGGAAAATCCCGGTAAGGTTTTTATAAACAAGTTCTTCGCCGGGATTATTTTGCTTCATTCCCGAAGAAGTATATAATGAAAAGGAATACAATGGTTTGAAGGGTGGGAGTTTGGTCATGTTCATCCTCATCGAGTTGTCGATCCTGTACTGCGTGCTGACCTGAACCGGTAAAAGATTTATACCGGCATTGGGTTTTTTTGTGGCACCGTTTGAAAAATGTTTATATCCAATACCCAATCCTGCCTGCCAGTTTTTATTAATGACATACCTGCCCTGGAATGTTGCATGCAGGTAAGCATTATACTCCGAACTGATCATCAGGTTATCAGGGTTTCGAATGTCATCATATGGATTAAAATGGAAGGATAATCCGAGTGCCAGTCCGTAAGAGAAATTCCATTTGCTGGTTCTGCGGGAAATGGGAATTTCTACGAATCCGAAAACAGATATTGGCGAACCAATAACCGGGTTGTTGAATGTTGTTGTCATCATCCCGATACCCATAACAGGTCTCCGGTAAACACTATTATAGACAGATGAAGTCCTGATTTCCCAGCCATACCGCAAACTGAATCCCGTTGAAACTGCTTCTTTTCAGGGTTTCATTCACTTTCGGATTATCATCAATGGGGAGGATACCTCCGTGCTCAAACACTATCTGCAGGTAGCTGTTTTTGCCATTATTATTACTTTCTTTCAGGCTATCGGAATAGATAATTCTCCCCGGGTTCTGAAGAAACCTGGCCATTAACATGCAGGATTCCCAGCAGCAAGATGGCTAATGAGGACAATTTTTTCACATGGCGAAATTAGCTTTTAGCTGCCAAAAAAGCAGTGTTGCACCATATGATTTGTGTCATTTTCTGGTGCCTTAGTCCATTTTGGCAATTCTCCCGTTTGCACCTGCGAGAAAAACAGCTTTACCCGCTTTTGCCTTCCGGCAAACATGAAAACTTTCACGGCTGATAAGTTGCCATGATTTACCGCCATCTTCCGATATATCTATACCGGAAGTGCCGCAGGTGACCAGTTTATCAGCAGAGATAAATTCAACGCAGGAACGGTATCCATGCGGGGGAATTGAGGGAATATTCCATGTTTTTCCCATATCGTTACTCCATGTACAGTTTTTATTGCTGGATGTATCATTCATGAAATCACCGCCTACAACAACAATATTGGATTTACGGGGAGGTACATTCCATATCGCTACTGAATTGGCTCCGGTAGTTTCAGTGCCCTGGATAAGGGGAAGATCAATCCATCGTTCATGTATGAGTAACCGTGACCT
The DNA here is from genome assembly GCA_963823365.1 of uncultured Sphingobacteriales bacterium. Lineage (GTDB taxonomy): Bacteria > Bacteroidota > Bacteroidia > Chitinophagales > Chitinophagaceae > Pollutibacter. The sequence continues at coordinate 287,003 of CAWGLH010000011.1, read as the reverse complement.
GGTTCCACCGGTAACCACAATGGCTTCCAGGTTGCTTAACTTCCTGATATTGGTTCCGCTGGAAGCGAACATGGCTTCGCCTTTTTCCGCCGGGCTTATTTTTTTGGATACATACCTTTCCCAGCTATTGCCAAAATCATCCGTGCGTGCCACATACAGTAAACCGTCAATGGGATCTCCCACAACAATTCCATTTCCGTTGTCCCAGAATTCCATCGCATCCAGGAACATTCCTTTTGTGCTGTCGGAATACACAACTTTCCAGCTTTCCCCGCCATTAAAGGTTTTAAGTATAAATGCAGGTTCACCCACTGACATGATCACGGCTGTTTTTTCATCAAATGCTTCAATATCCCGGAAATCATTTTTTTCAAATCCTTTGACCTGGAACCATCTCCATGTTTTTCCACCGTTTACTGATTTTCCCACTGAACCGTTTGATCCGCTCACCCAGATAAGCTGGTCATTGACAACACTCAGTCCGCGCAGGGAAACACCTTCTTTCCTTGCCAGCATTACAATTTCCTGGGCGGTTCCGGAAATGCCTGACAGGAACAGAAAAATGATAAATAACGATCTCATCATTGCAATGTAATATTTTTAATTTTTCCCTGAACTGTTCATGCCCATTGTATTTATGGCCGCTCAATGACAACGGTGCCAGGATGAACAAGGTACATGAAGTGAATAGCACAATTTCCTTACTTTGCAGTGATAAGATTGCCAATGCCAGAATTATTTGACTATGGAACCGGGACACTAACTGTTTCAGTTGCCGTTCAGCTTGCTTCCGGGAAAATGCGGGGAATTATTAATGAAAATGCGAAACAACAAATTACCCGGTCACAGCACGCCGTTGAGAAGATCGCCCGCGACAATAAGACGGTATATGGGATAACCACAGGTTTTGGCATACTCGCCAATACAAAAATTTCGGAAGAAGATACCCGTTTGCTGCAGTATAAGATCCTCCAGAGCCATAGCGTTGGGGTTGGTGCACCGATCCCTGCCGAACTGGCCAAGCTCATGCTGATTACAAAAGTGCATGCCTTATCGATGGGTTTTTCCGGTGTTCAGCTGGCAACACTGGAAAGAATTTGCTGGCATATTGATCATGATGTTATTCCCATCGTGCCCGAGAAGGGGAGTGTTGGCGCTTCCGGCGACCTTGCCCCGCTGGCTCATTTGTTCCTTCCCCTGGTTGGACTTGGCGAAGTAACGTATAAGGATAAACGATATTCATCTTCCGTGCTGCTAAGGGAACTGGGAATGGAGCCCATTTCCCTGGGACCCAAAGAAGGCCTGGCCCTGATCAATGGTACCCAGTTCATCCTTGCCTTTGCCATAAAATCAGTTCAGTTATTGCATAATTGCCTGGAAGCCGCTGATATTATAGGCGCCATGAGCCTTGAGGCATTAACTGGTACAAAAGCGCCTTTCGATGAGCGTCTGCACAACCTGCGTCCATATGCCGGCAGTAAACTGGTAGCACAGCGGTTGAGAAAAATATTGTCCGACTCTGATATCATGCAAAGCCATATCGATTGCGGTCGTGTGCAGGATCCATATTCACTCAGGTGCATGCCGCAGGTCCATGGGGCTACAAGAAATGCATGGCTTCACCTGAAGCAACTCACGGAAATTGAGCTGAACTCCGTCACCGATAACCCGGTGATTTTTTCTGAGGAAGACACCATTAGTGGCGGTAATTTTCATGGTCAGCCGCTGGCATTGCCGCTTGATTATGCATGTTTCGCGGCTTCTGAAATTGGGAATATTTCTGACCGGCGCTGTTACCTGCTGCTGGAAGGCAAATGGGGCCTTCCCATGCTGCTGATGAAACATGTGGGACTCAATAGCGGTTTCATGATTCCGCAGTATACCACGGCTGCACTGGTGACAGAAAATAAAACACTTTGCTTCCCGGCCAGTGCAGATAGTATTCCCACTTCCCTCGGCCAGGAAGACCATGTAAGTATGGGCAGTATCAGCGGAAGAAAATTATTCCAGGTAATTGGAAACCTTGAATACATCCTCGCCATTGAACTCATGAGTGCATGCCAGGCAATTGAATTCAGGAAACCGTTAAAAAGCAGTCCGCTGCTGGAATATGCTCATGATTATGTCAGATCCTTTGTAGGCTTTGCAGAAGAAGACCGCATCTTTGCTGATGATATAAATAAAATCAAGTCAATCATTAGTGACCTTTCTTTCGTTGAAGAAGTTAATAAAAAAGCTTTTTCGCTCCACATCGATTTAAATGAACATTATGGAGAATTCACAATCTAAAGAATCCGCAATCCGTAATCCGCAATCCGCAATCCCCCCGACCCCGACCGGCACAACCTTAAGCTGCAAAGGCTGGGTCCAGGAAGCTGCCCTTCGCATGTTGCTGAATAATCTTGATCCGGATGTTGCGGAAAGACCGGAAGACCTGATCGTATATGGGGGCCGGGGTAAAGCCGCCAGGAACCATGATGCGCTGCAACTCATCATCAGGTCACTCCGTGACCTTGAAAATGATGAAAGCCTGTTAATACAAAGTGGTAAACCTGTCGGGATCATGAAAACGCATCCCGATGCTCCCCGGGTGCTAATATCCAATTCACAGCTGGTGCCTAACTGGGCCAACTGGAAGCATTTTGATGAACTGGAAAAAAAAGGTCTGATGATGTATGGACAGATGACTGCGGGTTCCTGGATATATATTGGGTCACAGGGAATTGTCCAGGGTACCTATGAAACCTATGCCGCTGCCGCCGATAAACACTTTGGCGGATCCCTGAAAGGCACATTGAATGTAACAGCCGGGCTTGGTGGAATGGGCGGGGCACAACCGCTGGCCATTACCATGAATGAAGGCGTTGCCCTGATCGCGGAAGTGGAAAGGTGGAGGATTGAAAAAAGGCTGGAAACAAAGTATCTCGACCTGATGATCGAGGATATAGATGAAGCCATTGACCGCGCAATGGAAGCAAGGAAGAATGGCGAAGCCATTTCCATCGGCGTAGTATGCAATGCCGTTCACTTACTGGAACGGCTACTCGAAAGAAGGATTGTTCCGGATACACTGACCGACCAGACTTCTGCGCATGATCCGTTGATTGGCTACTGGCCGCATATGATTTCGCATGAGCAGGCGAGGATACTTCGCGAAAAAAACCCGGAACAATATGTTGATCTGGCGTATGACTCCATGCGAAAACATGTTGAACTGATGCTGGAACTGAAAAAAATGGGAGCTATTACATTTGATTATGGCAATAATATACGGGCGAGGGCAAAGGAACGCGGATTGGAAAATGCCTTTGATTTTCCGGGATTTGTCCCGGCCTATATAAGGCCCCTGTTTTGCGAAGGGAAAGGCCCTTTCAGGTGGGCAGCACTGAGCGGGGACCCGGATGATATTGCCGTAACAGATGAGATCATTGCAGATATGTTCCCTGAAAATAAAGGCCTGCAACGATGGCTGAAACTGGCAAAAGAAAAAATAGCATTCCAGGGATTGCCTGCACGTATATGCTGGCTCGGACAGGGTGAAAGGGAAAAAGCCGGACTGGCATTTAATGAACTGGTACGTTCAGGAAAAGTGAAAGCACCCATTGTGATCGGACGTGACCACCTCGATACAGGATCTGTAGCATCCCCTAACCGGGAAACAGAAGCAATGCTGGATGGAAGCGATGCGGTGGCCGACTGGCCGATATTAAATGCATTGTTGAATACTGCAGGCGGCGCCTCATGGGTAAGCCTTCATCATGGTGGCGGGGTGGGAATGGGATACAGCATTCACGCCGGTATGGTAATAGTTGCTGATGGCACCCCGGAAGCGGAGGCAAGGTTGAAACGCGTCCTGCGTAACGACCCGGGAATTGGTGTAATCAGGCATGCTGATGCAGGATATCCCGAAGCAAAGATAACCGCACATAAGCATGGCCTGGACCTTCATGAACGTCTTGAATGATCAAAGTGCATTCATCAGTTTAATCACAAATACACCTTTCTCTGAAACATCCCCGGGGCGCAAAGCGGATAAATCAATCAATACATTTTTCCCCTCTTGCTTCCATGGGATCTTTTTTGAAGATCCAAGCACACTCAGTGTTGACTGTGCAGGAAGCACAATATTTTTCAGCGTCAGCCCGGAACTGTAAGACGGAATGATGCAAAACAGATCCCTGTTTTTCCTGGTGAAGAAACATTCAATGCTGGCAGTATCTTTATTGGGAACAACCATTTTGCTGATACTGTAGCCTGCCATGAAACTGGCATCTTTTTTTGTTTTCTGTATTCCATTGCTCCACTGGTATGGCTGTGTATAGGCTTCCGTTTCATAAATCGCTTCACCATTAATTTTCAGCCAGTCGCCCATATCCACCAATCGCTGTTGCATGATAACGGGTATCCTTCCGTCGGCAGTAGGTCCGATATCCAGCAGTAAATTTCCACCCCTTGCAACAATATCACAAAGCAGCAGGATCAGTTCCCTGCTCGTTTTATAGTCATCGAGTTTTTCATTCCGGTTATAGCCATAAGAATGACCGATACCCTGGCTTTCCTCCCATACGATGGAAGCATCCATTCCGCTTCCATATTCTGAAGTGGTATAAGTGGCGCCGGTATTCTTCTGCCTTGTATTGCTTCCCCACCGGTCATTAACCACAACATCCTTTGCCACAGGTGATTCATTGAAAAGCCATGCAAGCAGCTTTTCACTCTGCCAGGCAGTATCCGGCAAATCCCATTCGCCATCGGAAAATATTACCGATGGCTTGTATTTTGTAACCAGGTCCTTAAACTGCGGGAACATATGTTCGGCAACATATTTCTTTTTATCAGACAGCCATAATGGATTGTACCATTCATAGAGCGAATAGTAGTATCCCATCTTTAATCCTTCTGATCGGACTGCATTGGTAAGATCGCCCAGTAAATCCCGTTTAGGCGTTCCCGTTACAGCATTCCATGGCCGGTTCCATGATCGGTCAGCCTCGGCGCTGTTCCAGAGACAATAGCCTTCGTGATGCTTTGATGTCAGCACCACATATCTCGCACCTGAACGTTTGAAGACATCCGCCCATTCTGAGGGATTGAACATTTCTGCCCTGAACATGGATTCAAATTGCGGGTACTGGAAATCAGCTCCGTAGTTTTTTGCATGGAAATCAATGAAGGTTTTATTTTTTTGCGGCAGCCTGTGCCAGTACCATTCTGCATAGCTGTCGCCGCTGTTTGGAATAACCGGTGCGAAGGCAGGAACAGCATACACCCCCCAGTGAATAAAAATGCCAAACTTGTCCTGGTGAAACCAGGCCGGTATCTTTCTTTTATTCAGGGAAGCCCAGTTAGCTTCATATGGCTGTGCGGAAGCAGTAATACTGACAGTCAGGAACAGCAGGATGATTATTTTTTTCATAAGCAGGGGCTATTGACTGAAGATAAATAATTTCAGCAAGAAGTTTTGACCGGCAAAGATGAAAATGAATGTTCAGAAAAGGCTGAGCTGTTGCAGGGAAATTGCTTTTCCGGGAATTATTACCGGGGTATATGTAATTTCATAAACCTCCGTTTCCTGGTATCTTGATGCCACACTGATTTTAGTTTTTCCTGCTTTTTCCCTGAAAAGCCTTTCCACCAGCATGGGATCATTATTATTTTTGGAAAGATGTGCCAGGATTAAATGGCTGAGGTGTGCGGGCCTGTGTTTAACGAAAAGGTCAAGGGCCTGGATGTTCGATAAATGCCCGTGCTTTCCGCTGATTCTTTTTTTCAGGTAAACGGGATACCCTCCGTTAGCAAGCATGTCTGCACAGTAATTGGCTTCCAGGAAGGCAGCATGGCATTGCTGGAAATGTTCTATCAGCGACTGGCATACGTGGCCGATATCAGTAAAAATCCCAATATTCACCTGGTTTCCGGTGACCATAAAACTATGCGGATCGCAGGCATCGTGAAATTTGGTAAACGCCTTGATGGTCAATGCTCCGATGGAAATGGATTGACCACCCCGGAAATACCGGATCAGGGTTTCCTCTACGGGAATATTACTCGAGGTATAAGTGGGTTCTGTAAAATATACAGGAATCTGGTATTTTTTTGAAATTCCGGGGATACCGGTGATGTGATCGGAATGTTCATGGGACACAAAAATGGCTTTCACATTAGATAATGAAAGCCCAATCCTGTTCATCCTTTTTTCTGTTTCCCTGCAGGAGATGCCTGCATCTATCAATACAGCTTCTTCGTGATTTCCTATATAATAACAGTTGCCATTACTGCCGGAATTCAGGGAAGTGATGAATAAGGACATACATCAGAAAAGTTATTATTTGACCAGTTTCACACCAACTGCATTCGGTCCTTTCTGACCCATTTCAACTTCAAAGCTGACACGGTTATTTTCCTTGATCTGGTCAACCAGTCCGTTGGCATGCACAAAAATACTTTCCTTCGTTTCCTGGTCAACAATAAACCCAAATCCTTTGGTCTCATTGAAAAAGGTCACAATGCCTTCCCTTATACCGTCTGCGGGGTTGAAATCGGCCTGTTTTGGAACACCGATTTCGATGTCTTCAAGCCTGACCTGTCTTCTCTTTGGATCGGGTGGGGTGGAAGAGAAATTTCCATTTTCGTCAACATAGGCGATCATGTCATCAAAACTTTTCCCCCCTGCTCTTTAGCTAATTCTTTACGCTCCTGCTTTCTTTCTTCTTTTTCCTTACGGAGTTTTTGTTTTTTCTTTTCTCTTTCTTTCTTATTCCAGGTTTCCTGCGATTTGCTCATTCTGTATATTTAGTTAATAGGCCTGTAGATGCAATATTAAATAGTTAAGCCCGATGGCTTTTACTGTCTGTACAACGAAAAAAATGTTGCGGATTCCTGTAAAGATAGCTCAATTCTCCTGCTTTTTCAAATAAAGTATGGCCGGCATCACTTCAACTTCATGACAATATCCTTACCATTCTTTAAGTGCAATTCATTATTTAAAAACTCATACCGGTTAACAGTTTGTAAAGTTGAAAGGAACAGCTTTTCAAATGCAATATCCGGGCATTCCATGAGTGTTCCCATGCCATCTGCAAATTTCAGCGCATTATCCTTTCCAATGGTATAAGTGCCTGCAATCCGGTTGCATCCGCCCGTTCCGCTGTATCGCTTTTCTGAAGGTGAAAATACCAGGTGTGCGTCCTTGTCTGAATTGCTGGTCTGAACCGGAACGCCCTTTAATTCCTGGAGTACCCAGTTTTTGCCTCCCCAACTGCTGTCAGGTGAAAGTTTAGGGCTGCAGGAAAAGGCAACAAATGCCATGAAAATAAAGTATGGGATCTTTTTCATAACAGTATTTTTCAGGTTAGTTAATTAATTCAGCAATATAGCATCCGCCACTGAATTTTGATTAAATAACTACATTTATGCACTGTATTATTCAACAGAATTAAATATAGGCACGAATGGCACCATTGACAAGATTTAAAGCTGTAAAAAATAGGATAGCAGGATGATTAATTCACTTAATGATTTTAACAGGCCTTTTTTTATCGGTATAGCTGGTACCGGCATGAGTGCCATTGCCCAATACCTGAAAGGTGCCGGTAAAGATGTTTCCGGATCAGACCGTTATTTCAGCCAGGGGGAAGCAGAAGACATCCGGCAAAAACTTCTTTCCGAGGGAATCCGTTGTTTTCCGCAGGATGGAACGGGTATTACCCCGCAAACCGACCTTGTGGTGGTGTCTGCAGCAGTGGAAGATACTGTACCGGAAGTGCAGAAGGCCAGATCCATGAATATTCCCATTATTAAACGAAGTGAACTGCTGGCCCTGATCACGGCTTCAAAAAAAACCATTGCTGTAGGAGGAACCTCCGGGAAAAGCACCACGAGCGCAATGCTCTTTGATATCCTGCAATATGCAGGCCTTGAGCCCAGTATTATCAGCGGGGCCGGACTGATCAGCATCATCCGTGAAGGAAAAATCGGGAATGCAAAAGTGGGAAAGGGAGAATGGCTTGTCATAGAAGCAGATGAAAGCGATGGGTCCATTGTTCAGTATCATGCTGAAATAGGTTTACTGCTGAATGTGGATAAAGACCATAAAGAGATAAATGTGCTGATGGACATATTTAAAACCTTTCGTCAAAACAGCCATTATTTTATCGTGAACAGATCTCATTCGCTGGCAGCGGGATTATCTGTTGATGCATCAGCTGATTTTGCTGTTGATAAAAGCGCCGGAGCTGGATTCACAGCTTCAGGTTTTCTGCAGGAGGGACTGGCCATCAGCTTTTTGATCAATGGAGTCCCATTTTCCCTGAATTCCGTTGGCCGGCATAATATGGAAAATGCACTTGCAGCAGCAACTGTCGCTGCAATGGTTGGCGTGCCACTGGAAAAATCAGCACATTCCATAGCACAATATGAAGGCATTTACAGGAGGCACCAGGTGCTTGGTTCAAAGCACGGAATTACCCTGATCGATGATTATGCACATAACCCGGTTAAATGTGCCGCTTCAATAGCCGCATGCCAGCCTGTAGCAACAAAACTCATTGCATGGTTCCAGCCACACGGGTATGCACCAACAAAATTTTTGCGGAAGGATTTCTGTGAGGAGATCAGTAATGTTATGCGCCCGGGAGATGAAATATGGATGAGTGAAATTTTTTATGCCGGTGGAACAACAACGAAGGACATTTCGGCTGCTGATCTTGTGAATGACTTGAAAGAAAAGGGACATAAGGCATACTTTGTGGAAGACAGGAATGAAATAATCGACCATATGCGCCCTCATTTTACATCTAATACCGTATTGTTGCTGATGGGTGCAAGAGACCCATCGCTGGAAAAATTTGCCACCTGGGTTTGGGAAAAATTATAGCTTGATCAGGGTAATTAAAAATATCAGCCTTCTATACGGGCGTTCATTCTCCCCTGCAGCCATTGCGCAACGGGGACCTGGCGCATCTTCCCGTGCAGAATAATGCCTGGTTAATGATTGAAGATTCTGTGATTACAGGATTTGGTAGCATGGCAGAAAGCAGTTGTCCGGTTTTTAAGGAAAAAGATCCACAGGTGGAAGTTTACGATGCTTCCGGGAGAATTGTTCTTCCCTGCTGGTGTGATTCCCATACCCACCTGGTTTTCGCCGAAAGCCGTGAAAATGAATTTGTGGATAAAATCCGCGGGTTGACCTATGCGCAGATTGCCGAGAAAGGAGGGGGTATACTGAATTCAGCCAGGAAACTAAATGATGCAACGGAAGATGAACTCTTTGCCTCCGCCTGGAAAAGGCTGGAAGAAATCAGGTCGCTTGGAACCGGGGCGGTCGAAATTAAAAGCGGTTATGGTCTGACGTTAGATGGTGAATTGAAAATGCTTCGCGTGATCAGGAAACTGAAGGAAAAGTCCGGAATGCTCATTAAATCAACTTTCCTGGGAGCCCATGCATATCCTGAAGTGTATAAAACTGATCATGAAGCCTATCTCAGGATACTTACTGATGAAATGCTGCCCCTGATCGCAACTGAAAAACTTGCTGATTATATTGATGTGTTCTGCGAAACAGGGTTTTTCTCCAAAGAAGAAACAATGCGAATTGGAAAGGCAGGAATTCAATATGGGTTAAAGCCAAAGATCCATGCAAACCAGTTAAATCTTTCAGGTGGTGTGCAGGCTGGTGTTGCCATGAATGCGGTTTCCGTTGACCACCTTGAAACCATGGATGACGAAGCCATTGATTGCCTTGCAGGCTCCTCAACGATCGGGACACTGTTACCTACAGCGGCATTTTTTTTACGTATGCCCTTTCAGCCCGCACGTCAGCTTATAGATGCAGGATGTGCCATAGCGCTGGCCAGTGATTATAATCCCGGATCGTCTCCCAGCGGGAATATGAACCTGGTGGTTTCCATGGCCTGCATCGGCATGCGAATGATGCCTGAAGAAGCCATTAACGCAGCTACCATCAACGGAGCCTTTGCCATGGATGTTGCCGGTGATGCAGGATCTGTGGCAATTGGTAAAAAGGCAAATCTCATCATTACCAAAGCCCTTCCATCACTCGCATACCTGCCTTATGCTTTTGGCAGTAGCCTTATTTCCAAAGTACTGATCAACGGCGAATACGTTTGATTTTTTCTATTATATATTTACCATTTCGCTATTTTCAGCAGTAATTTAAATAGCAGTTGAATGAAGGGACTTTCTAATGAATGGCTTCTTATCATTGTTTGCGGAATGATAGTTGTTTCTTACCTGTTCAGCGTAATCAGCAGGTATATAAGGGTGCCATCCGTATTGCTATTGTTATTCGCCGGGGTTGGGTTAAGGGCCATAGCTGATGCAGCCGGGCTTGAGATATCCCTCCCGGATCCACTGGTTCAGTTACTGGGTATCGTGGGCCTGATCATGATCATTCTGGAAGCCGGGCTGGACCTGGAATTGCGGAAGGATAAGCTGAAGATTATCCGTAATACCTTTTTTTCTGCCCTGTTCATCCTGATTCTGTCAACACTGATGATCGCTTATATCCTGAACTATTTCCTGTCGGAAGATTTCATAAAATGTCTCGTTTATGCATTGCCCCTTGTCTATAATGAGCAGTTCCATCGTTATTCCCAGCATTCATGCGCTCACTGATGATAAGAAAGAATTCCTCGTATATGAAGCCTCATTTTCGGATATCCTGGGTATACTTTTTTTCAATTTCCTGATTGCAGGTGAAAAAATCACACTTTTATCAGTCGGTGCATTTACAGGTAATCTCCTGTTATCAATTATACTGTCTGTTGTATTTTCCCTTATTCTTTTTGTCATACTGGTCAGGAGCACTATGCAGATCAAGTATTTCCTGGTCTTTGCGCTGCTCATACTGATCTATGTATCCGGTAAAATGCTTCATCTTCCCTCGCTGCTGATCGTACTGGTATTCGGGTTATTTATCAATAACATGGAAATGATTTCCCATCCCTGGTTCAGGAAAATGTACCCTGCTGCCCAGTTAAGGGAGCTCAGGCACCTACTTCATACCCTTACTGCGGAGTCATCATTTCTCATCCGGACTTTTTTCTTCATCATTTTCGGATTTTCCATTACCCTGGGTTTCATGCAAAATATTGATGTTTGGAAGATCGGTGGCCTTATCGTTCTTGCCTTACTGTTAGTGCGGTTTCTATATCTGCGTTTTTTTCTCAAAACCAATCTTATCCCGGAGACTTTTTTTATTCCAAGGGGATTAATTACTATTGTATTGTTCTATAAAATACCAGACCAGTTCCGGTTATCCTCCTTTGATGACGATATACTGTTTTTTATTATTCTGACCACCGGTCTGATCATGACGCTGGGTATGGTATTCTATAAAAAACCATCTTCGGATATTGTGGAAGACCAGAGTTTTTATGAACGACCAGAACGAATTGAACAATTATGAAACATTTCAGGTATTACTCCAAACAGGATATTCTTAACATTACCCGACTGCGACGCTACGAAACCAAGCTTGGTGAATTGATTAAATCTGTTGACCCTGCCGCTGAAATTGCATCTCAGGTAGAAGCAAGTCCCGCAAAATTTGTTTTGTTCGGGATTCCTGAAGATATCGGAATCCGGGCAAACTTTGGAACCGGTGGGGCAGATACCGCATGGTTGCCCTTCCTGCAGTCGCTTGTGAATGTCCAGAGTTCCGACCGGCTCACAGGGGAGGAAATGATATTGCTTGGACATTTTGATTTCAGTGATGTGGAGCAACTAATTGAGCTCAATGCACGCAGCCAGGAAGAGAGAATTGATGCCCTTCGGCACGCCGTTGCCAATATCATCGATGATGAAGTGGAAGAAATGGTTAAACTGATCATTGCAGCAGGAAAAATTCCCATAGCCATCGGGGGCGGACATAATAACTGTTATCCCCTGCTGAAAGGTTCGGCAAAACAATTATTCAAGCAGGGCAAGATCACTAAACCACAGATCAATGCCATAAACCTTGATGCACATGCCGACTACCGTATCAGTGAAGGACGGCACAGTGGCAATGGTTTCCGTTATGCCATTGAAGAATCATTCCTGAAGAAATACGCGATCATAGGTCTACATGAGAACTACAATTCACAGAGTATGATGGATGACCTGTATAGTAATATCAATATTCAATACAGCTCTTTTGAGGATATTTTTATTCACGAAAAACTGAATTTCCGTCAGTCAGTGGCCCAGGCTTTCGGTTTTACAGATGATGAGTATATCGGTATTGAACTTGACCTGGATAGTATCCGATGTTCATTATCAAGTGCCATGAGCCCGGTAGGCATTACAGGTATACATGCACGTCAGTACCTCGCATTTGCTGCGAATTATCCTAAAATTGCCTACCTGCATATCTGTGAAGGCGCTGCCAAACTGGATTCCGGCCGTGAAGACGACCTGACAGGCAAGCTGATTGCCTACCTGGTGAGCGATTTTATTAAGGGAAACTGAAGGAAATTTGCAAATTTGAAAATGTGCACGTGTGCAAATTGAATGGGAAAATCTTTCAATTTTATATTTTAGATTTAGCGTCAGGAGTTTCTAATTCTTTGGGCACTGCTAAATTTGAGTTTCTATTTAGTAGTGATTTTTATAACCCCGTTCTTTCCGCTTTCACCATATTGTTTAGTTGCCTCTGTTCCCTTCAAAACCTCCATGGAAGAAATATTATTCGGATCAAGGCTATTAACGAAATTTTTTGTGGTGGTTACTCCATCAACAACATACAGTGGCTCTGGACCAGTTATTTTCAATTGTAAAGAACTGTCGCCCGTGTTCCCCTGGTTTGCCCTGATCTGGATCTGGCTGCCTGGTGATGTTGATGTTACACTGAGTGTTCCCTGCTGTTGTTTGCTGTTAACATTTGCACTATTGGCATTTTTTGAGGTTGTCGTATTTACTGTTTGATGATTAGCATTGGCGATGTTAACAGAGGTAGCTACATTATTGTTAACTGAATTAGTGATATTTGATTGCACATTATTGCTGACTGTAGTATTTACTGTTGAAGCAACATTGATTTCCTTGGCGCTGGTGTCCCCGGATTTGCAGTATTCACTTTTGTTGGCGCAGCTGCCGGACTGGCAGGGGTCCCCGCCTTCGCAGGGGTTACTTTCGATGGTGCAGCTGTTGGAGTACCTGGAGTATTCTTCGCTGGAGTTACTTTCGATGGTGCTGCTGCCGGACTGCCGGCGCAACAGATTTCTCTTCGGATGCTGCAGGTTTATTGGCCAGGTGCAGATTTTTTAGGCAGGGTATCCTGCCAGGAAGATTCATTGTTCACCTGCACCCCGTCAGAAAAATATTGTTCGATGGATTTGAGAATGATTTCCGCAATGATTTTCTGGTTGGATGGATTAGTGAATAAAGGCCCGGTCTTTTAATTGGTAATATAACCACATTCAAGAATAACTCCGGGTACAGTATTTTTATCCAGGACATAAATTCCCTGTTCTGATTTTTTTGCAGAGCATCCTGCATGTATACACTGCAGAAAGATTATTGTAAAAGAATGGAAGCCAGCCGTGATATTTTTATCATGCAGGCTGCTATTATTCTTTGCAATAAAGGCTTCAAATCCTGAAGCATTTTCGCTGGCATCTTTTGTTTCCGGTCCGGAAGCCGCATGTATGAATGGATATAAAAAGATCTGCTTTTTTATCTGTCGTCAACTGCAACCTTTCCGACAGTGCAACAGTTCGATCAGATTCCCTGGTGAGAAGGATTTCCATCTCCGGGTTTGTATTAAATTCCTTTACCATTTTAGCCATCTGCAGGTTAAGATTTTTTTCCAGCAGGTTACCTCCAATAGCACCATTGTCTGTTCCGCCATGTCCTGCATCTATTACGACCGTAATCTTTTTTGAGAGATGAGCGACTGGCGTCGAAACTTTTAGGTTTCAGTGTAAAAGCAAGTAAAATGCATGTAGCTATAACAAGGGCTGAAATACGACTCAGGTAATTCATACCCGGGTGTTTGGATTTGTTGATCATGGATAATCTTCTTTTAATGGAGTTTTGGAAAAAAGGATTACTGAGTAGGTGATTATATTTGGGATAGGTGGATTGCAGGATCAATTCCGCAAATGCAATACTGTCCTTTTCTCCAATAGATTTTCTGTCAGCTATAAATTCATGGATCATATGTAATTCAGACCGGATCAGCCAGAAGAAGGGATTAATCCAGCCTGTCACCAAAATGAATTGCAGGAATATTTTATCCAGGGAATGTTGTTCCCTTACATGTACCATTTCGTGTTCAAATATTCTTTTTCCATTGGGTGAATTGATGTCGATGTCTTCATTCCAGAAAATATATTTGAAGAAAGAGAATGGTGTGCCCGGCTCATGCGTATTGAGAAAGTGAATATCATCGAGCCTTAACATTTCATATTTCCTTGTAATGCTGATGATCCTGGCTATTGCCGTCAAGAGTACTCCCATCATTACAAGAGATACCAGTAAATAACAAAGGGTAAGCAGGGATTCAGGTGTTATAAATGACAATGTCTCAGGGTCTATATCCGGCTACCAGTTCATCTGTTCCGGAAACCAACCTGTAATGCGGTGATAATCCTGTTTTCCTGTTGGCCTGATGTCTGTATTGTAAAGGATATGAATGGCATGATCAGGGAGAAAACCACGGAAGCCAGCAGGTAAAAACGATTCCATTGATGAAAGACTTTATCCTTCAGCGCCAGGTGATAATAGCCGAATAATAAACCGGAGATGATCGTGACCTTCAGCAGGTAATATGCAATAGCAATCATTTTTTCTGGTTTTTAAGTTGCTTTAATAATAATTCAAGATCATCCACGGAGAGTTTTTTCTTGTCTACCAGGAAGGATACCACATTCTGGTAGGATCCTTCAAAATAACCTTTTGCGAGCCCGCTTAGGGTCATATTGGAATATTCATCCATTTTAATCAATGGATAATAATGGTTGTACCGGCTGGGATTTTTTATGCCGACAAATTTTTTCTCCACCAGGATCTTAAGCAATGTGGCCACGGTATTATGATGCGCCTTTGGGGAGGGCATGGCTTCCACGATGTCTTTCAGCATGCCGCCGTTTTCCAGGCTCCATAAAGCCTGCATCACCTGTTCCTCTGCCTTGGTTAATGTCTTCATCAGAACTAAATATTTAGTCTAAGATAACTAAAAATTTAGTTCTCCAAAAATTTGGGTGAATTTTATTTGTTAAAATCAATTTTAATAAATGTATGCTGCCTGGTAAAGCATCATTTCTTTTCCAGCAAATCCAGCATGAACGCATATTTCAGCGCAGTCAGTTTTTGCCGTTCAAAGCGTCCTGATTCACCGCCATGACCGGCGCCCATATTGCATTTAAACAGTACCGGGTTTGTACCGGTATTATTTTCCCTGACCTTTTGTACCCACTTGGCAGGTGAAAAATAGGGAACCTGTGTGTCATTCAGTCCGCCTGTGGCAAAGATGGCAGGGTAGCTGGTTTTCTTTATATTATCATATGGGCTCCAACTCAGCATGTAGTCGTAATATTCTTTTTTATTGGGATCACCCCACTCATCGTATTCCAGTGTAGTGAGCGGGAGATCAGTATTAAACATATCCGTGATCACATCCGTCCATGGAACTTCAGCAAGAACACCCCGGAAAAGATCAGGCTGCATATTGGTTACGGCCGCAAGTCAACATACCTCCTGCACTTCCGCCATTGGCAAAAAGTTTATCTGATGATGTATACTTTTCATTGACCAGGAATTGCGCACAGTCAATAAAATCAGTAAATGTGTTTTTCTTTTTCAACAGTTTTCCATCTTCATACCAATACCGGCCCATTTCCTGTCCACCCCTTACATGAGCTATGGCATACACGAAATCCCGGTCAAGCAGGCTGATGACTGAACTGTTGAAATCCGGATCAGTGGAAATTCCATAAGATCCATAGGCATAGAGTAACAGCGGACTGCTGCCGTCTTTTTGAAAAGTATTCTTTTTATACACGATACTGACGGGAACCATCGTTCCATCTGTAACTTTTGCCCAGAGTCTCTTTGTTTCATATTTCGATGCATCATAACCGCCACCTACTTTCTGTTGTTTCAGTAATGTCTTTTGTTTATTCACCAGGTTAAAGGCATAAGTCTGTTGAAGGTGTGGTCAGGCTTTGATAATTATACCGGATGCTGTCGCTGTTATATGCATCTGTAGCCCATCTCCATATCGGCAACATAAGCTTCTTCACCAAAATCAATCTTGTAATTACTATTGTCTTTCCTGTTGATGAACTTCAATTTCACTGAGTCCCCTCGTCTTATATTGTGCAACGATAAAATTCTGTAACACTTCCACGTCTTCCAGCAGGGATGAATCCTTATGTGACAACAGGTCTTTCCAGTTGACGATATCCCGGAGTGGCAATAGGTGAAGTGACCAGCCTAAAATTTTTTGCATCTTTATTGGTAAGGATATGAAAAAGATTGCCTTCATAATAGGAAGGAAAATATAATACATCACGTGATCCTGGGCTGAATTAATACCGGATCTGCATGCAGGATTATTGGCATCGAGCCACCTGGCTTCTGTGGTGGTGGTACTTGAGGACAGTAATAAATATATAGCGGTTATCTTTTGATGTTGAAAGTTCAACGGAATACGTACTGTCTTTTTCTGTATACAATTCCTTATCTGAGCACAGGATCGGTACCCATGATATGCTTCATCACTTTATAAGGGACGTACGGTATGGTCATTCAGTATATAATAGAAGGTTTTGTTATCATTAGCCCATGCCAGGCTTGCTGTATTGGAGATTTTATCTGCTGCATACTGGCCCGTATTGATATTTTTAATATAAATAGTTGATCTCCTGTCACCGGATGTGTCTGCAGCATAGGCGATCCAGTTATTATCCGGGCTGACAGATTTGTCTCTCACCAGGTATATCTGTTTGCCGGCGGCCAGATCATTTACATTGAGCATGATTTCTTCAGGAGCAGTCAGGTTTTCTTTTTTCCGGCAATGAAGTGGATATTGATTGCCTTCTTCATAACGGATATAATACCAATAGCCATTTTCTTTTACCGGGAGGGATTCATATTTCTGATCGATCCTTGCCACCAGCTCATCATAAATAGTTTTTTGTGTTTTTTCCGTATGTTTCAGCATTGCTTCGGTATAGGCATTTTCAGCCTTAAGGTGGTTGATGACGGCACTGTCTGATGGATTGCTCAGCCAGAAATAATCATCTGTCCGTTTATTACCCTGCTCAATAAATTCTTTTGGGATCTTTTTGGCTACCGGCGGGTCCAGGTTGACCGATGCGGAATCCTTGCAGGAAATCAGAAATAAAATCAGCACAAACAAAAAAGTATTTCTCATCGTTATGTTTAATGGATGGATATCAATCCTTGGGTTAAGATGCAAACAAGTTACTCGAAAATGGAAAAACTTCTCCATTTATCACCAGAATATGCTCTTTCCTCAAACACATTGGTTTTATTTCAGAATTTTCTCTTTGTTTAGACATCCTGTATTCTCAATTTTCTTAATTTCCCTGCTCTTCCCATAATAACAAAAACACGATTGACGCTATGCCAGATTTCCAGGTAAAAAAGCAACCGAAAAACTATGATGTGATCATTGTTGGTTCGGGTGCAGGTGGCGGTATGGCCGCTTATGTTTTAGCCAATGCAGGATTAAAAGTTTGTCTGCTTGAAGCAGGCCCGATGTATGACCCGGCCAAAAATGTAACCCAGTTAAAAAATCCCTGGGAATCTCCCCGTCGCGGTGCCAGTACCAAATTCAGGCCTTTTGGTGATTTCGATGCCAGTTACTGGGGATGGCAGATCGATGGAGAGCCTTATACCAAAGCAGAAGGCACACAGTGGGACTGGTGGAGATCACGCATGCTGGGTGGCCGAACCAATCACTGGGGCAGGATTTCCCTGCGCTTTGGCCCGAAAGATTTTAAACGAAAAAGTATTGACGGGCTGGGTGATGACTGGCCGATAGGATATGAGGATATCAAACCTTATTATGACCGGATCGATAAACTCATTGGTGTTTTTGGTACCAATGAAGGACTGCAAAATGATCCGGATGGTATTTTTCTGCCACCGCCAAAACCAAGGCTGCATGAACTGATGATTAAAAAGGCAGGGTATGCCGCAGGTGTTCCGGTAATTCCTTCACGATTATCGATTCTCACCCAAAAAATTAATGATGAACGCGGAGCCTGTTTTTTTTGTGCACAATGTAATCGGGGATGCCAGGTATATGCAGATTTTTCTTCCTCTTCCGTGTTAATAAAACCCGCCATCAAAACAGGTAATGTAGACGTAATTCCGATGGCCATGGCCCGGGAAGTGCTCACCAATGCGCAGGGCCTGGCAACAGGTGTTTCCTATGTCAGCAAAGATGACCTGATGGAATACCAGGTGATGGGACGTTCCGTGATCCTTGCCGCCAGTGCCTGCGAATCAGCCAGGCTTATGCTGAATTCAAAATCAGAACGTCATCCCAACGGCCTTTGTAACTCGAGTGATGTAGTGGGAAGATACCTGCACGATTCCACCGGGGCTGCCATGGGCGGTGTACTGCCGCAACTCTTTGGCAGGAAAAGATATAATGAAGATGGTGTTGGCGGCATGCACGTTTATTCCCCATGGTGGGGCGATAATAAAAAACTTGATTTTCCAAGGGGTTATCATATTGAATACTGGGGAGGGATGGGGCAGCCGGCCTATGGCTTCGGTTTTGGTGTGCAGGGACTGAATGGTAAGTATCCCGTCAATGGAAAACAAAAAGAAGCCGGTGGATATGGTGCATCACTGAAAGAAGATCATCGTTTCTTCTATGGTGCCGGAGTTGGTATGGCAGGCAGGGGAGAAGCCGTTCCCAGTAAAGACAATTACTGTGAAATTGATCCCAATGTGGTCGATAAATACGGGATCCCCGTCCTGAAATTTAATGTGAAATGGAGCGAGTATGAAGTAAAGCAGGCCAAACACATGAAAGAAACTTTTAAGGAGATCATGCATAATATGGGTGCAGTCATTACCTGGGGTGATGACGGGGCCAGAAAATAATTATGGCCTGGAAACACCGGGTAAAATCATCCATGAAGCAGGAACGGCAAGAATGGGTAACGATCCCAAAACTTCTGCCCTGAACAAATGGAACCAGGGACATGATTGCAAGAATCTTTTTGTGGTGGATGGCGCCGCTTTCACTTCACAGGCTGATAAAAATATCACCTGGACCATCATGGCGCTTTCCATGAGGGCTTCGGAATACCTGATGGATGAAATGAAGAAGCAAAATATCTGATGATATAACAGTGATGTATAACCGATTATAATTATTGACCGTACATAAAGTCTGAACTACAGCGAAATTCAATCATATGGACAGAAGAAAATCGATCAAAGGCCCTTGCTGTTGGAACACTTTCCGCCGGCTTGTTGCTGGATGCCTGTAAAACGGCTGATAAGAAAGCCGAAGAAGTAAAGGCGCCCGAAGCAAAAGTAAATGAAGGCGGTGGTGCACCCGGGCTCGACAGGCAGCCGGAAGAAATCGCGCGTTACAAGGAAGTGACTTCAACCACTTTTTTCACTCCCCATGAAATGGCCACCATAACTGTACTCGCCGATATCATCATTCCAAAAGACGACATCAGCGGAAGTGCATCCGAAGCCAAAGTGCCCGAATTTATCGAGTTCATCGTAAAGGATATGCCTGGTCACCAGGTACCCATGAAGGGTGGATTGAGGTGGCTTGACCTGCAGTGCTTCAAGCGCTATGAAAAAGCATTTAAGGACTGCAATCCGCAGCAGCAGATTGAAATGGTGGATGCCATTGCATATCCTGCCAAAGCAAAGCCGGCCATGGCACAGGGAGTGGCTTTCTTTAACCTGATGAGGGACCTTACATCCACCGGATTTTATACATCCGAAATGGGAGGAAAGGATCTTGGTTATGTAGGAAACAGGCCCAACCAGTGGAATGGCGTACCGGATGATGTATTGAAACAATACAACATAGCATATACAGAAAAAGAGCTTAAGGAATGTGTAAAATTCCCGTCTTAACATTACCCACTTTGATTAGTTAAACAACATGTGATTATGCAAAACTCGAACAAGAAGAAAAACTATGAACGCAGGAAGTTCCTCCGGGATGCTTCACTGGTGGTTGCCGGATTTACCATCGTTCCGCGGCATGTATTGGGAAAAGGATATCTCGCCCCAAGTGATAAACTCAATATTGCCGGAATTGGTGCCGGAGGTAAGGGTGAAAGCGACCTTGCTGAATTTGCAAAAAGTCCGAAAGCCAATATCGTTTGCTTCGCGGATGTGGATGACCGGCAGATAAAAAATTCAGTTACGCGTTTCCCCAAAGCTGTACGTTATAAAGATTTCAGGGAAATGCTGGATAAGGAAGCGAAGAACATTGATGCAGTTTCCGTATCCACACCCGATAACACGCACGCAGTTGCCGCTTTGCCTGCCATGCAACTTGGAAAGCACGTGTATGTGCAAAAGCCACTCACCCATGATATTTATGAAGCACGTGTACTTACGGAGGCTGCTAAAAAATATAAAGTAGTTACCCAGATGGGTAACCAGGGAGGTTCGGGAGATGGAGTGCGCAGAACAAAAGAATTGATTGATGCCGGAATGATCGGAGATGTAACGAGGATCGACTGCTGGACCAACAGGCCGGTATGGCCTCAGGGCATTCCCACACCTACCGGGAAATTTGAAATCCCACCTGAACTGGACTGGAACCTGTGGCAGGGACCTGCCAAGGGTATTGAATATAACCCTGCATATCTTCCCTTTAACTGGAGAGGATGGTGGGCATATGGTACAGGGTCATTAGGCGACATGGCCTGTCATATCATGGATCCTGTATTCAGGTGTGTGCCGATCGATTATCCTACAGATGTGGAAGCAAGCGTAGCCACGATGTGGAGCAAGATGTGGGATGATACGCAGAATTCGGATGCCTGTCCTGCATCATCCATCATTCACCTGACCTATCCGAGAAAGGATGGTAAGGGAATTGTAAAAGTTTCCTGGTACGATGGAGGATTATTGCCTCAGCGTCCTGATGAACTTGGTCCGGAAGAAAAATTCGGTAACTGGGATGGTGGTGTTTTGTTCACCGGAACAAAAGGCAAACTATTGGCTGATTGCTATGGCGCCAATCCAAGGTTAGTGCCTACTTCCAGGATGACTTCAGAAAACCTTCCCAAGGAAAGCATCAAGCGTGTTCCTGAAGGACACTATGTACAGTGGGTCAATGCATGTATCGATGGTTATGGAAAAGGGTTTACCTCTTCTCCTTTTGACTTTGCCGGTCCGTTTACAGAAAGTATCCTGATCGGTAACCTCGCATTAA
Source organism: uncultured Sphingobacteriales bacterium (assembly GCA_963823365.1). Classification (GTDB taxonomy): domain Bacteria; phylum Bacteroidota; class Bacteroidia; order Chitinophagales; family Chitinophagaceae; genus Pollutibacter. The sequence continues at coordinate 265,594 of CAWGLH010000011.1, read as the reverse complement.
GGGCATTCCTGTTAAAGAACCCGAATCTTAAAGGATGGGATGATAAATGGCTGGGACGCAAGAAACTGCTCTGGGATGCCAAGAATCTCAGGGTCACCAATTTTGAAGATGCCAATCAGTGGGTGAAAAGAGAATACAGGGAGGGATGGAAATTAGTTTGATGCTTTGCATCAAACTAATTTCATTGCGGATTGCGGATTACGAATTGCGAATTAAAAAAGCGGATCATAGAGATGTCTCATGATCCGCTTTTTATATTTGAAATAGTTAATTAATCCGCAATCCGTAATCCGCAATCCGTAATCTTTTCGCCTTCGGCGAAAAGCGCTAATCCTTTCTGGCCACCATCCAAAGGAAAAAGAAAAGGAAGAATAATCCCAGACCGGATGCACTCCAAAGAAACGTAGTGAGTACATGCTGAGCAGTGGTAGAAAAAAGCATCACCAGTACAATGATCAGGTATACAACGTAAATGAAAATAAGGGTTGATATTCTTTTATCCATACAGGGGATTTATAATTCAGGCCCAAATATCCAAATAAAATGGATTCATGCCAAATTGCATTAAAAAACCGGCGCTTTTAAGCTGAGTCCGGTGCCTGTAAGCACTTTTTCGAGATCCTTCCTGGCTTTAGCTGCCGCTGATTTATTTCCCCCGGCTGTATAGGTCATTTCCAAACCCTTGAGCGACCAGCAATTATTGGGGTTAAAGCCCAGGTCCTTTTGAAAAGCCTTTTCGGCTTCCTCAATATTCCGGGATTTTAAGAGCACCTGTCCCAGGTAAGGTAAGGGTGGAAGCAGCCAGTCCTTGGGTTCATCATATACCATATTTTCCTCCAGCGCAACGGCTTTTTTAAGCAATTCAACAGACTTCGGATAATTTCCCTTTTCTTCTTCAATGATCCCTTCCAGCATGGCCTGGGCAACTTCTGCTGCGGCATAGGCCGTATTAAATGCACCAAACCTGATCCTGAGATTCTCATCCGATCTCATGAGTGCTGATATTTTGTCCAGGCTTTTCATGGCATCATCTTTTTTCCCGGTTCGGGCCTGCGCTACTCCCTTTCCAAATGCTGTAAGTATTTTAAGATAAGTGGCGGTATCCGGCACATCTGGCATTGCCAGTAATTCATCCCATTGACCAAATCTTATGGCAGAAAATACAGGTGCAGAAGCCATGTAAAAAATATACTCCCTGAATAGGAGGTGCACTTGCATAGTAGTCTGCGGGTATTGCCTCTTTCAATTGTAATGAGCTTTTTGCTGCTTCATCCCGGTTTCCTTTCATCATGGCACAGGCAGCCAGCATATGAATATTATGCAATTCATACAGCCATGCATTATTCACCACTGAGGGATAAAGTTGTGTATACTGCTGGTATCCCTTTAACGAGTTTGCATTGACCTTCATACCCTCATCGTAATTACCCGTGCGGATAAAAATATGCGAAGGCATATGTACCATATGAGAAACGCAGGGCGCTAATATTTCCCAGTTTTCTTGCGCTTGCCAAGGCGCGACCCGGTGATGATGAGGCTTCAACCGCATGAATATAATAATGATTAATTCCTGGATGGTCTGGTGATATCTTCAAGCCATTTTCCAATACCTGCACCAGTTCGCCGGTCCATGGCTTCGGGCTGCCATCGTGCTGGTAAAGGTCCCAGGGATGAATCAGCATCAGGGCATCTGCATACAGCGCCGTGATCTCCGGGTTACCGGGATACTTTTTATACAGGCCGGCCATCCCGTCGCGATAAACAATATTCAGCTGATCCTGCTGTGCCGTGCTATCGGACGAATATCGTGTAAGCAATACCGTTATAAGGTCTTTTTCCATCCCGCTCAGTCCGTTACCCAGGGTTTTGGCTTTTTCCAGGGCCGGGAATACACCGGGGGATGCCGCATAGCCATTATCGTTGATATTGGGTCCGTAACTCAGTGCCTCAGCCCAATACAGCATGCCATTCCCTGGATCAAATTGCTGTGCTTTCAGAAAAGAACCAAGTGCTTCTATTATGTGAAACGAATAATACAGGTTCATTCCCTGGTCAAAGTATACCTGCGCACTGTCTTTGCGGGTGCTGATCTTCCAGCTATGCTTTCCGGTACCTGGAAGCAACGGTATGTCAGCTGGTGAATAAGCCTTATCCCTCAGGGGTGAGCAGGAAAAGTATTCAGTTTACGGATATTCAATATTTTGACGGAGTTTTTTCTGGTCTTTTTTCTGTCGCAGTAAAAATGTATCGGCAACAGGATTGTTATGAATAGCCACAACTAATAAAACACAACATATACCCGAAATAAAGAAATATTTCATACGAAGTATTTTATACGCTAAAAGATAAGAAATTTTCCGGAATCAGTTTTAATATCTTACCTTCTGTATTCTCCTCCCCCTATCCAAGCTTTCAACTCATATTCACCTCAAAACATCTAACATGAAAAAAGTCCTTCTTTTTTGCATGCTCATTCCTGTATTGGTAATTAGCCAGACTAAGAATGTCAGTCAACACGAACCGCGTTTTTGCCAAAGTCGACAAAGTCCTTGAATTTGAAAAAGCCCTTGCCACCCACAGCCAGAAGTACCATACAGGCGACTGGAAATGGCGTGTATTTGAAATTTCTTCCGGTCCCGATGCCGGAGGTTATCATGATCGCCGAAGGGCCGGTAAGCTGGGAACAAATCGATACCAGGGGAAACCTTGGGTACGGAGCATAACAATGACTGGAATAAAAACGTAGCTATCCATATCACAGACAGGGGATCTTCCGGTTATGGCGTTTACGATGATTCACTGAGTACGGTAGTGATTACAGATTATGCAGACAAGATCAACATTACCACATTTGTCCAGAAAATCGGATATGGCGGAAAAGTCTATGATATGATGAAGTCATTAAAACCCGTCTGGAAGGAAGGCGGACAATCTGTTGCCGTTTATGCATCAAGTTCTTCCGGTCCTGCTGGCTATACAATTGTGACCAGGTATAAGAATGGATTAAAGGAAAGGGCGGATGGATACCGGAAACCATTTAAACAACGGTATGAAGCCATTCACGGGGAAGATTCCTGGAATGATTTTATAGAGATTCCAACGAAATTATGTTCAGGAACAATGGTCAGAACTGTTATTTATGAGGGCAGATCTGAGTTCAAAATAAATAAAAAATATAATAAGTAAAGCCTTTCCATATTCCCTGGAAAGGCTTTATTTATCCGGTGATAAACTCAGTCAATTGGATAATAAAAACAGGTCATTAAAAAGTAAAGATCATTACATAGTAATAAGACTTTGAAGATCATTCAAATTCCACCACTGCATAGGCCTTATTATTTACATATGGTCCGCCCGGGTGCTTTGCTGAATAATCAAGGTTCATCCAGTATTCCCCGTTCTCTTCCCGGTAATATAAACCGGTCAGGTTTTCCTGGGGGAATAATTCAAGTATGGCCGACTGAAATTTTAAAAACGACTCCTTATTTCCACAATAGAGTTCCGGATATACATGGTCTACAGATAATACCATTCTCGTTTTTGCACCAATTGATTTCATTGCTGCAATCATCAGAATGGTATGGTCATCACAGTCCCCTGCAAGTCCGGCATCAATAGTTTCCATCGGGGAAGCATAATACTCATCACGCAGCGGATCAGCCACATATTTGAAATCCTGGTTGATATGTTTGAATAATGACAGGATTCTCACCACATTTCCATACTGCCGGTAAGAATCATTGAAATATTTAACGGCATTACTTACCGCAAATTTTCTGACCAGTGAATCCCGCTGGTTGATCTTTGTCTTCATCCCTTTTACCGCCTTATCAACTTCCGAATCAAAAAGTGACGGCTTAACCAGGAAGAGATCCTTTTCTTTCTTTGTACGCTTGTTCCAATTATTAACCACCAGGTTTTTATAGTCCGTAACAATACCGCTGACGGTGTATGTATTGGTGAACATATTGAAAAGGAAAATGACCCCGACCATCAGGAATGATGGAATGATCAGCGGACTGAAAATCCACAAAACAAACCGGACAAATAAAAATGAAATAGTGATGGCTATTAAGAGGTCTGCATTAAATGTTCCAATAATAATCGGGGGAATCACCCTGTTTACCATTGGCGCCAGTGGCACGATGGTTAACAACCCCAGCAGGTGAAGAAAAAACTCCCAGGCGACTTTGCGCTTATTATTCAATTCTTCCATGGCTCACAGATAAACTTTTTGCACAACTGACTTACCAAATGTAAATCTTCGCATCCGAAATTATCTCCATTGTAATGCAAAAAAAGTTATAATGTTTTTACTCATATTCATCATCCTCCTCTTCCGGCATGAAGGTGGCATTATAAGCCTCCTGCCAGGCCGCCACGGCATCATCACTCAGTAATTCAATAATATCATGGATTGGATCTGATTTTTTCTTCCATTCCAGGGTTTCTTCATTCTGGTACCGGGACAGGAATACACAATGATCACTCTCCACATTGATCTTAATCAAAGAAATGGCAGCATCTTTCTTTTCACGAATCAGGTAATAGCAGGAAGGTTCCAGCAATGCATACGAATACATAGTCATTTCAATTTAAGCGACAATAAAAATCGGGTCCTAAGTATCAGAATTTAAAGGGCTGCTGACATTTAATGGGTAGTAGTGCAGCTAAGCAGAAGGATATTGTTCATAGGAGGATTGTATACCGAAAATACGAATTCCCGGCTTTTTTGCAAGGAGATTTTCACCAAAAAATTTTGTTTTTTCCATTATATTAATACTAAGTATTGATTTTCAAATAGTTAGAATACCCCCTTAAAGGGGGGTTAAATCTTTTTACAGGAGGTAATTTCCTGCTTGTGAATATCCAAATAGCCAATTATCTGATTATCTGACTAAATTCGCTCGCTCAAAGTACCTATGGCAAAAGAAAAAGATACCCCTACCAAAGAAATCACTTCATTTGAATATACAGAAGATTCCATCCGGAGTCTCGACTGGCGCGAACATATCCGCCTCAGGCCGGGTATGTATATCGGTAAACTGGGTGATGGCAGCAGTCCGGATGATGGAATTTATGTACTGGTAAAAGAAGTGATGGATAACTGTATCGATGAACATACCATGGGCTATGGTAAACAGGTGGATATTCGATATAGAAGGCAAGACGGTGTTTGTCCGGGACTATGGCCGCGGTATTCCCCTGGGAAAAGTGGTGGATGTGGTCAGCAAGATCAATACAGGCGCCAAATATGACAGCAAGGTTTTTCAGAAAAGTGTGGGTCTGAATGGGGTAGGTACCAAAGCGGTGAATGCGCTAAGTCATTATTTTAAAGTAACAGCCTTCCGGGAAGGGAAGGAAAAAACAGCAGAATTTGAAAAAGGGGTTTTAATCAAGGAATATAAGGAAGGAAAATCCGGAGAATCCAACGGTACCCTGGTCACTTTTATTCCTGATGAAACAGTATTTAGGAATTTTCATTTTATCCCTGAGTTCCTCGAAAACCAGATCTGGAATTATTGTTACCTGAATGCAGGGTTGATAATTAATTTCAATGGGAAAAAATTTGTCAGTAAGAACGGGTTGCTGGACCTGCTTCAACGCAAGACCAATGAAGATGAAATCCGTTATCCCATCATTCACCTGAAGGGTGAGGATATTGAAGTGGCCATGACCCACAACAATGAATATGGTGAAGATATTTACAGTTTTGTCAACGGTCAGTATACCACGCAGGGCGGTACACATCTGGCTGCTTTCCGGGAAGCCTATGTAAAGACCATCCGGGAATTTTTCAAGAAAGATTATGATGCTTCCGATATACGCCAGAGTATTGTAGCCGCCATTTCCGTGAGGGTGCAGGAGCCGGTATTTGAATCCCAGACCAAAACAAAACTCGGTTCGCAGTATCGTATACGAAGGCGGGCCGAGCATGAAACAGTTTGTGGGTGATTTCTTGTGCAAGGAACTGGATAATTACCTGCATAAAAATCCAGCCATTGCCGAAGGGCTGAAGAAAAGGATTGAACAAAGTGAACGGGAAAGAAAGGAAATGGCAGGTATCAAAAAACTGGCCAATGAAAGGGCCAAGAAAGCCAACCTTCACAATAAAAAACTGCGTGATTGCCGGATTCACCTGAATGATGAGCCGCCGGCAAAAGACAAGGAAGAGTTTATCGCGACAGCAAATGAGACCACCATATTCATTACGGAAGGAGATAGTGCCAGTGGTTCCATTACCAAATCAAGGAATGTGGAAACACAGGCGGTATTCAGTCTGCGCGGTAAGCCGCTGAACTGTTTTGGCCTCACCAAAAAGGTGGTGTATGAAAACGAAGAGTTCAACCTGTTGCAGCATGCCCTGAATATTGAAGAAGGCATCGAAGGACTTCGGTATAATAATATCGTGATCGCAACGGATGCAGATGTAGATGGAATGCATATCCGTTTGCTGCTGATGACCTTCTTCCTGCAATTCTTTCCCGACCTGGTGCGCATGGGCATGTGTATATCCTGGAAACACCATTGTTCCGGGTGAGGACTAAACAGGAAACTATTTATTGCTACAGTGAACAGGAAAAACAGCAGGCTATAAAAAAACTGGGCACAAAATCCGAGATCACCAGGTTTAAAGGATTGGGAGAGATATCCCCGGATGAATTTGGGAAATTCATTGGCCCGGATATGCGTAAGCAACCTGTTATCCTGGAACAGCATACCCATATCCAGCAATTGCTGGAATATTATATGGGTAAGAATACACCGGAACGACAGGATTTTATCGTTTCGAATCTGCGTGTTGAGCAGGATGAAGTGGAAGGAATTGCAGCGAAGGAAGCAACAGAAGAATAATTTTTCAATTGCATATATGATTCATATAGTGTTTAATACGGCTGATGTAGATGTTCTGGATAAAGCCATCGAAATTGACCATTCATTGGATGGTGAAGTGATAGAAATAAAGGATGATTATGCCGTTGGACCTATCGCAGATATTTATACCCCGGAAGGAAGGGAAGCCAGGAATGCATGGTGGAAGCAGGTCCTGGCAGGTGGGGATTATGACGGCCTGGTAGAAAAGGGTATTGTCAATGATGAAAAAACCGTGGAGGTCATCAGGGAAAGACTTTTGGAAGATGAAAATGAGGTGGTGTGGATTTGGGCTGCTCAAAATAAGCATGATGTAAGCGGCTATTACTGGCTGATGAGCCAGTTAAAGGATTTCCAGTCGCGCATATTTATACTGTACCTCAACAATCTTCCTTTCATCAATGAGAAAGGAAATATATTTTATCCTGAATGGCTGCATGTTATTCCGCCTAAAGAATTTCTCAAGGCTAAAAAACTTGCCAGGCCGGTTACACTAAGTGAATTTGAAGTGGATCCTGATGAATGGAAGAAATTGTGCACGGAAAACCATATGGTAAGAATACTGGAAGGCGGGAAAAAACTGGCCCAGCATGGAGAGGATTTTTATGATGAGGACCTGAGGAAATTCATCACCGGTGAATGGCAGAAAGCTTCAAAGATCATCCACCAGTTCCTGCATAAGAATAAGCACACCACTGGTGATGCATTCCTGCTCTGGCGCATCAAAACGCTTGTTGCCGCAGGGGGTATGGATGTGCAGGGGGAATTAAAGGGAATGAAGGACTTTGAAATAAAACTTGCCGCAGAAAAAAATCTTGTCTCCCCGGCACTGTAACCTCATTTAATATTTTGTTGTCACATATCCTAAAATCATATGAAAAGGATAATGACAGTGCTATTGCTGCTGGCAATAGGAGGATATGTTAGTGCACAACCTGTTTCTGAAAAACTTGAATCGTATTGCAGGGCTGCGGAGGCCACCGGGCTTTTTCACGGAACGGTACTGGTGAAACATAAGGATAAAACCCTGCTCTCTTCGGGCTATGGATTTGCAGATGCCGACAGGCAGGTAACTTCTGATGAAAATACGATCTACCAGGTTGGATCTGTAACCAAACAATTCACGTCTTCGGTAATTTTAAAACTGGCTGAACAGGGCAGGATATCGCTTTCCGATAAGCTTTCCAAATACTATCCTTCATTTCCAAAGGCAGATAAAGTAACCATTGAACAACTGCTTAGCCATACATCGGGAATCAAAAGCTATACCGGTGTGACCAATGTTTTTGACTCCATCAAAACCATTCCTGTCAGTGAGCAGTTTATGGTGAAACTTTTTGCTTCTTTCCCCTATGATTTTGAACCCGGTACAAATTGGTCTTATTCCAATTCTGCTTATTCATTGCTTGGGTATATCATCGAAAAAGTAACAAAGAAACCTTATGAACAAAATGTCAGGGAAATGATCCTGCAGCCCATTGGCATGAATCATTCAGGTTTTGATTTCAAACACCTTTCCTCAGGTAAGGCTATTGGGTATTATGCTATCGGGGAGGGAAAAAATATTCCTGCCAAACTGGTGGATTCAACTGTTTCCTTCGCAGCGGGGTCTTTATATTCCACTACCGCCGAACTCAGCAGATGGAATACGGCGGTGTTTTCCGGAAAGGTAATGTCCAAAGCATCGCTTACTAATGCACTTACCGAAAGAATGAATAAATATGGTCTTGGATGGGGTATGGATACGCTGTATCACAAAAGAGTGATACAGCATGGCGGTGGAATTGATGGTTTTCTTTGCCAGAATTATGTAGTGCCGGGGGAGGATATACAGGTGATTGTATTGCAAAATGCAGCATCCTATGATCCGGGAAAGGTTTGTGCTGACCTTCTGGGTATTGTGCTGGGAGAAAAAGTAGCCCTTCCCGAGCGCCCAAAAAATGTACAGGTTGATCCGGCAAAACTAAAAGAACTGGAAGGCGATTATGAGATCAAACCGGGAATGGTAGCTACAATCCTTCTGAAAGACGGGAAACTCATGGTAGACACCCATAATGATCCGCTGACAGAACTCCTGCCCCAGTCGGAATCAGTATTTGCCTTTTCCAATATGGTGGCTACCCTTGAATTCTTCAGGGATAATGCAGGAAAAGTGGAAAAATTTGTTTTCAGGGAAGGGAATCATACCATGGAAGCAAAGAAAATAAAATAATTTCGCGCCACGATGAGTGCTGCGAAAAAAAACAATGATGTGAACACCCTCGATTCGGGTGTTCACGGTCAGTATAAAACCTGGTTCCTGGATTATGCATCGTATGTAATACTGGAAAGAGCCGTGCCGGCCATTGAAGATGGATTGAAACCGGTACAACGCCGTATCCTTCATGCCATGAAGGAAATGGATGATGGCCGTTTTAATAAAGTGGCCAATATCATCGGGCAGACCATGCAATACCATCCGCATGGTGATGCCAGTATCGGGGATGCCTTGGTGAACCTTGGTCAAAAAGACCTGCTGATCGAAACCCAGGGAAACTGGGGTGATGTACGAACAGGTGATGATGCAGCCGCTGCCCGTTATATTGAAGCAAGGCTCAGCAAGTTTGCCCTGGAAGTGGCATTTAATGCCAAGACAACCGAATGGCAACTGAGTTATGATGGCCGAAAGAATGAACCGGTCACCCTGCCCATGAAATTTCCGTTGTTGCTGGCACAGGGTGCTGATGGTATTGCGGTGGGCTTGTCTACCAAAATTCTTACCGCATAATTTCTGTGAACTCATTGAAGCTTCCATTAAATATTTGCGCGGCAAGAAATTTGAATTGTATCCCGATTTTCTAACCGGGGGCATGATCGATGTGACTGATTATAACGAGGGAAAACGAGGTGGTAAAGTAAAAGGTGAGGGCACATATTGAAGAAGTGGATAAGAAAACATTGTCATCCGAGATGTTCCCTATGGTGTTACCACCACGCAGCTGATGGATTCCATCGTAAAAGCCAATGACCAGGGAAAGATCAAAATCAAAAAAGTAACGGATAATACGGCGGCGGATGTGGAGATCAGGTTGACCTGGCGCCGGGCATTTCTCCGGATATCACCATTGATGCATTGTATGCATTCACGGATTGTGAAGTAAGCATTTCACCCAATGCCTGCGTGATCGTGGATAATAAACCCGGTTTTCCTGGGCGTCCAGGAACTGCTGAAAATTTCCACGGATAATACCACGGACCTGCTGGAACAGGAACTGGAGATCAAACTGGCGGAACTGCAGGAAAAATGGCATTATACTTCGCTGGAAAAAATATTCTTTGAAGAAAAAATATATAAGGAACTGGAGAAGAAACATGAGACCTGGGATAAAGTGATTGAAGCGATCGATAAAGCTTTTCAGCCCTTTGAAAAAGCATTGAAAAGAGAAATCACCAGAGAAGATATCCTTAAACTGACGGAAAAGCCTGTTCGCCGAATTTATCAACTCGATATTGATGAACTGAATGCACAGATCAAAGGTCTGGAAGCAGATATCAAGGACAGGTAAAATACATCTGAATAACCTGGTCGATTTTGCAGTTGCTATTATGAAAACCTGCTGAAGAAATATGGCAAGGGAAGGGAAAGAAAAACAGAGATCAAACAATTTGAAGTGATCGAGGCCAAGCAGGTGGCGATTGCCAATACAAAAGTATATGTAAACCGGGAAGAAGGATTTATTGGAACCGGTTTGAAGAAAGATGAATTTTGTTGCGAATGTTCCGACCTGGATGATATCATCGTGTTTGCCAAACGGGGTATCATGAAAGTGGTGAAAGTGCAGGAGAAAAGGTCTTTATCGGAAAAGATATTCTTCATGTCGCCGTCTTTCAGAAGAACGATGAGCGGACGACCTACAATATGATCTATACGGATGGTGAAACGGGAATATGATATGCCAAACGTTTTAATGTAACCGGTGTTACCCGAGATAAAGAATATGACCTGACCAAGGGAGATGAAAAAAGCAAAGTGCATTATTTCAGTGTTAATCCCAATGGTGAAGCAGAAGTAGTGAAGATAATTTTAAGTCCCAACTGCTCAGCCACGGAATAAAGAGTTTGATTTTTATTTTGAAGAACTGGAGATCAAGGGACGAGGCGTATGGGTAACCAGGTGACAAAATATCCAATCAAAACAGTGAAATTCAAAGAGGAGGGAAAATCCACTTTGAGTGGACGGAAACTTTGGTTTGATGATAAGTTTGGCGGCTGAATACGAAGAAAAAGGGAATATCTGGGAAGTTTCGAGCCGAAGACAGGCTCCTGGTGGTTTATCATGATGGAAATTATGAAATCACTGACCAGAACTTACGCAACGTTTTGATCCGGAAAAGATCGTTGAAATTGAAAAATTCAATCCGGAAAAAATTATTACCGCAATTTACCTTGATAAGGAAAAACTCCAGTATAATGTAAAGCGATTCAAAATTGAAACGCAAACACTGAATAATAAATTCCTCTTCATAAAAGAAGGAGAAGGCAATTACGTGGAAGCCGTTACCAGCCACCCGGAACCAGTGGTTCTTGTTAAATCAGGCCGGGGTACCCAGGCACGTACGTCAAAAATCAAGCTTTCGAGTTTCGTGGAAGTCATGGGCTGGCGCGCGGTGGGCAATAAACTTACGGATTACAATAAGAGCACAGAATTCGAATGGGTGCATAAGCCTGAAGATTTGCAGGGAGAACTTTTTTAGTTGAGTGGGTTGAGGGTTGAGCCAGCTTCATTACGCTTCAGTGGTTGAAGTGAGTTGTGGGTTACCGTCGATTGCATGGATATTATTTTATTTTAATCAATTCTTCCATGGGTTTCCCTTGAAACCTGAATTTTGCCTTTTTGTATGTAGGAGGACCAAATGTGCCGAAGGCATTATTTGAAAAACCATAGGGTTCGATAGGAATTCCGAAATCAGTTTTGTCCAGGGTGTTATTGTTATTGAAATCGTGGAATACACTTAAGGCATAATCACCTGCCGGTAAATCCTCAAAAGTATACGATGCGGTTTTGTCCGTTATCTGGACCCGTCCTTCTCTGTATACTTTTTCAGTATGGTTGAATGATTTCTTTGAATTATATAATGCTATGAGAAGGGTTCCTTCAATCATTTTTATTTCGTTTACGGTAACTTTCAGTTGCGTAAACGACTTTACGAAAAGCAGCATGAAAATACTGGTTAAACAGGCTTTCAGGGTATTCTTCATCATCTGTTTTTAGGAAATTAGCTGGAGGTTTCTATGATCATTTATCGTCTTCGTATCCTGACGGTACCATTCAGGGTATAACTGCTGGTAAGAAATATTTCATACCGGTTCATTCCGTCATGAATGATCATGAGTGCAGTGTTCGGCGGAATGGTCCCCAGGTTTTCTGCAAACATGCTGAGTTCGTGAACTTTGGTCAGTGGATCGAGTTTCAAATATACATTGGTGCCTTGTGCATTAAGCAACTGGTGCTGAACGATAGGGAGCTTATTATAAAATACGGATATGGTGTCTCCATCAATATCACCGTTATCATATAATGTAATCCTCAGGGAATCTGAATCCACGAAAATATCATTGACCAGGTAAGGCTTTCTTTCCTCGAATTTTTCCAGTTCAGGGGGCGGTGGATCCGCTTTTTTTACGGCAATAATTTCAGGTGTTACCACCAGTTCTTCCCTGGAAGGCTGCCAGTTACGTTGTATGGCTACTGCTTCTTTAAGAATACTGTCTGTATTTTCCTTTTCATCCTTGGTAAATAACAGGTTCATGTCTGGGCATGTGTACTTGTATTTCTCAGTCCGGATAAAATATCCTTTAAGGTTACTTTTTACCTTTGAGACCGTTAATACGGCTTCAAAATTCATCGTGCAGTTAACCCTTGGTTTTGCATCATCTGATCTGAAATATACAATGGGTACATCCTCGATCTGCAATAGCCTTGTTTTCGCATTATATTTTCCCCTCACAAAAAAACTCTGGTATTGGTTCTTGAAATAATATCCCATGATACCTTCAACTGAAGTTCCTTTTTGTTTCAGGTTAAGTTCTGTGAGGTAGTTATTATGGCTGCCTTCAAGAATCACTTCAGCTTTGCCATACCATGAGCCATTGACTGATGATTGTGCCCCTGATGAAAAGGGGAGGAGGAAGAGTAGTAAGTACGGAATTTGTTTGATAAAAAAGTCTCCTGGTGCCAGGGTAACTTTTAACCAATGATGATGTATTATCCTTGTTAAACCCATTAATCATTTCTGTTTATTGAGCATTTGAATTCCATTTGCACATTTTCGTATTTGCACATTTTCACATTATTTCACGTATCGCTTCATTTCACGTTCCGTATCCCGTTGTTTAATGCTTTCGCGCTTGTCATGCAGTTTTTTGCCTTTTGCCAGGCCAATTGTCATTTTGGCTTTGCCGCTTTCAGAAAAGAAGATGCGCAAAGGGATCACAGTGTAGCCTTTCTCCTTTATTTTTCCCTGCATTTTTTTCAGTTCCTTCTTGTTCAGCAGCAATTTTCGTTCCCGTACAGGATCATGGTTTGCATAGGTCCCCATTTCATATTCTGAAATATGCAGGCTCCTTACATACAATTCTGTACCGTGAAAAATGCAGTAACTGTCATTAAAACTGGCCTTTCCGGAGCGAAGGGATTTAACTTCCGTTCCGGTCAATACCATTCCTGCATCGTATTTATCATCGATCTGGTATTCATAAAATGCAGAACGGTTCTTTATCTCCATAAAGGAATATACTAATAATGTTTTGGCTGTTTTTGTTAATTATTGAACAGAAGTAAAAGCCTTGCAATGGTATCCTTTAATTCTTTGCGGTTCACGATAAGGTCAAGGAATCCATGTTCCATAACAAATTCAGCACTTTGGAAACCTTCGGGAAGATCTTTCTTGATGGTTTCCTTGATGACCCGCGGACCTGCAAAACCTATCATGGCGCCGGGTTCACCGATATTGATGTCACCCATCATGGCAAAAGATGCCGTGGTGCCACCGTACGTTGGATCGGTACAAAGAGAAATATAGGGAATGCCGGCATCGGCAAGCAATGAAATTTTTCCCAGTGTTTTCGGTAGCTGCATCAGGGAAAAGGCACTTTCCATCATCCTGGCGCCACCGCTTTTACTGATAATCATAAGCGGCATCCTGTGCTCCAGGCAATAATCCACGGCCCTGGCAATTTTTTCGCCCATCACACTTCCCAGTGAACCACCGATGAAATTGAAATCCATACAACAGACAACAAGGCTGGAGCCCCCCACTTTTCCTGCAGCCACTGAAATGGAATCATGAAGGCCGGTTTTGTTATAGGCTTCTTCAAGTCTTTTTTTGTACGGCTTGAGGTCATTAAATCCCAGGAAATCCACTGATTTCACACCTGCATATAACTCAGTATATACCTCATCGTCAAATAATAAATGGAAATAATCCTCACTGCCGATACGGTGGTGATAATTGCATTTCGGACAAACATAAAGACTCTCTTTCAGGTCCTGCACGGTAGTCGTGAATTTACATACCGGGCATTTTATCCACAGGCCGTCAGGCGTCTCCTTTTTTTCCGAAGTAGACGTAAGTATACCTTTCCTCACCCTCCTGAACCAGCCGGAATGTTCTTCTTTACTGGGTTCGGAGCCGGGCGTGAAGTCTTCTTCTTGATTTTGCTCCATGTGATAATATACGGCAATTATGCAATCGTGATACTGTTGTCGAGGTAAACGTCCTGGGTAGCTTCAAGTATTTCAACACCTTCGCTGAATGGGCGCTGGAATGCTTTGCGGCCAAGGATCAGACCCATACCACCGGCTCTTTTATTGATGACGGCAGTGAATACAGAATCTGCGAGATCTGAACTTCCTTTTGATTCGCCACCGGAATTGATCAGTCCCACCCTTCCACTATAACAGTTTAATACCTGGTAGCGGCAAAGGTCAATAGGATGGTCAGACGAGAGTTTTTCATATACCAGCGGACTGGTTTTACCGTGCTTTGTTGCAAGATAACCGCCGTTATTCGTAGGTAGTTTTTGTTTGATGATATCGGCCTGGAGGGTTACGCCCAGGTGGTTCGCCTGCCCGGTAAGATCTGCAGACGTATGGTAATCTACCCCATCAACTTTAAATCCATTATTACGGGTATAGCACCATAGAATAGTCATCATACCCAGCTGGTGGGCATATTCAAATGCTTCTGCCACTTCTTTGAATTGTTTTGCACTTTCCGCCGAACCCCAGTAGATAGTGGCGCCAACACCTACGGCTCCCATATCCCATGCATTCTTGATGGAACCAAACATGGTCTGGTCGTACCGGTTTGGCAGGCTCAGGAATTCGTTATGGTTGATTTTGACAATAAAAGGAATCTTGTGGGCATACTTGCGGCTCATTACGCCAAGTACACCATATGTTGATGCAACACCATTACAACCGCCTTCTATGGCCAGTTTGATGATGTTTTCCGGATCAAAATAAATCGGATTGGGGGAAAATGCCGATCCCGCACTATGTTCAATGCCCTGGTCAACCGGGAAAATTGAGCAATATCCAGTATCTGCCAAACGGCCATGACCCAACAGCGCCTGCATACTCCTCAAGGTCTGGTTGCTCCTGTTGCTATTAATCCAGATTTTATCGACATGATCCGCGGAGGGCAGGTGTAGTGTTGATTTATCTATCGTTTTGCTGGTATGATTCAGTAAAAATTCTGCCTGATTGCCCAGCAGTTCAACGATTCGGTTATTTGCCATGAGTTGTTTGCGTTTTGGTAGGGGCAAATATAGGAAAACATAATTTAAAGGATTGCGGATTGCGGATTACGGATTTCGCATTAATTTATGTTTTTGTAATTAAAGCACTAAAGTCTATGTTTTACGTGGAATCCGCAATCCGTAATCCGCAATCCGCAATCGTTGTAGACCAATTAGGCAAAAAGATTCCTATTCCCTCCTCTCCATTGCGGATAGTATCCCTGGTGCCTTCCCAGACGGAACTACTTTATGACCTTGGGCTCGACAAGGAAGTGGTGGGCATAACCAAATTCTGTATTCATCCGGAAGAATGGTTCAGGACTAAGACAAGGGTGGGAGGGACAAAACAGGTAAATATCGAAAAGATCAGATCACTTTCACCCAACCTCGTAATTGCCAATAAAGAGGAAAACACTCCCGAAGATATTTTCGCCATTGAATCGTTTTGCCCGGTATGGACCAGCGACATTTCCACACTTAACCAGGCGCTTGACATGATTATAAATATCGGTGAACTAACCTCTTCAAAAGACCAGGCCCTGGAACTTACCCATAATATCTCCCTTGAATTTTCCAGGTTGTCCTTCCCCGCGATTTACCGATGTGCTTATATGATATGGAAAGATCCATGGATGGTTGCCGGCGGAGATACTTTCATCAATGACATGCTGAATGCCTGCGGACTGCAAAATGCCTGGAAAGAAGAACAGCGTTACCCTACCATAACGTTATCGGAGTTAAGTCAAAAAAATATTCAAATTTTACTTTTATCATCTGAGCCTTATCCATTTAAATTTAGTGATTTAGATGATCTAATTAAAATTTTGCCGGAAGTAAAGATTGTACTGGTGGAGGGTGAACCTTTCAGTTGGTATGGTAGCCGGTTGCAATATTCCCCGGCATATTTTAAGGCACTAAGGAACAGCTTTCAGATAAGCATAATAAAAAAAATCCCCCGGGGGTTAGACCAGGGGAAGAGAAATTTTAATCGGAGCCAACTAAGAGTAGTGGGCTTTCACGGATTGGACTTTGGTGGTTTCTCCAGGTGTTTGGGTTTTAATGTTTTTTCAACGGAATTGGATTGATAAAGGATTTGCGTGGTTCTCATCGATGCCTGGATAATCAAATATTTTTTATGTGATTTTCCTGTCGATTTTTCGCCAGCATACTGGATTGGTTTTGGTTTTCAACGGACAAATTGGACTTCAACGGTTTTTTCACGGACAGGTCTGGTTTTCATTCGGACAAATTGGACTTCATTGGTTTTTTCACGGACAGGTCTGGTTTTCATTCGGACAAATTGGACTTCATTGGTTTTTTCACGGACAGGTCTTGGTTTTCATTCGGACAAATTGGACTTCATTGGTTTTTTCACGGACAGGTCTGGTTTTCATTCGGACAAATTGGACTTCATTGGTTTTTTCACGGACAGGACAAGGTTTTTCTTCGGACGGATTCGGTTCTCTTCTTAGGATAGTGTCTAATTGGTTTTTCGGACAGTTTGGTATTTTCTTAGGACTGGATCTGGATGTTTATTGGATGTGTAACAAAAATTGAAGTTGACCGATACTGGATTTTAATTTCACCTTTCAAAGGAATTGGAATTAACTTTTTTTCGGATGGCTTTTTCAGATATTGGATGGCTGAGGTGTACTTATCCTCATCAATCAACTTCGAGAACAAAGATATAGTGGGGGGCAGGCCTGTACAAGAGCGTTTTCACCCTTTTTTAACTCTTCATGATTTACCTTACTTAAAGCAAAACTACAGATAATCAACGCGTAAGGTTGCGATTTGAAATACGTACAAATACGTGAATTAGGCTTAAAATAAAAAATGCTACAACCTTAACAGTTGCAGCATTTTCAATGCTTTACGCAAAAAACGTAATTTTACTTTGCGAGTGATTGCAGGATATCGTATTTAGTCACTATATGTAAATTTCCACTTTCATCACGACCCAGAACGGCCCCGTTTTCCTTCGTGATCAGGCTGCTGATCCGCTCCACCGGAGTATTAAAATCAACCACCGGGAAGTTGTTTTCCATCACAGACCCCACTAATTCCTGCTTTATATCCGGATTGGAGAAAAGCTTTTGGAATAATCCGTTTTCACTGATCGATCCCACAGGCGAATTATCCTTAATAACAGGAATATGCTCAATATCAAATTTCTTCATTAATTCCACTGCTTCTGCAACTGTATGCTGGGGTTCAATAGTGATCAGCTTCTGTTTATTATTACGTCCATTGACTATATCCTTGAATGTTTTGACATCAAGGAAGCCCCTTTCCATCATCCATTGGTCATTATACATCTTGGCAACATACCGGCTTCCGTGATCATGAAAAATACAAACGACCATATCCTCCTTCTTTAGCTTGTCTCTTTAATTGCATCAGTCCCTGCAGGCAACTTCCTGCGCTGTAGCCACAAAACAGTCCTTCTTCCCTTGCAAGGCGCCTGGCCATTATCGCTCCATCCTTATCAGTCACCTGTTCAAAATGATCAATCACACTCATATCATAGTTTTCGGAACAAAATCTTCACCAAAGCCTTCACTTATATATGGATGAACTTCACTCATATCCATTTCGCCGGTACTGAAAATATTTGGTGAGCAGTGAACCATACACATCAATAGCCCAGATCTGGATATTGGGATTTTTTTCCTTTAAAGTACATCCCGATGCCTGTTACCGTTCCCCCGGTTCCTGCCGTACAAACCACATGCGTGATCTTTCCATCCGTCTGGTTCCATATTTCCGGTCCGGTTGTTTCATAATGGGCCAAACGATTAGCCAGGTTATCATACTGGTTGCAATGGAAAGAATTGGGAATCTCCTTGGCAAGCCTGCGGGCAATCGAATAATAACTGCGGGGATCATCAGGCTCAACGTTGGTAGGACAAACAATCACTTCTGCCCCCACAGCCTTCAGGATATCCATTTTTTCCTTGGATTGCTTATCCGTTGTGGTAAAATATGCATTTATATCCCTTTACCACCGCAGCCAATGCCAATCCCATTCCGGTATTTCCGGAAGTACATTCTATGATAGTGCCTCCAGGTTTTAGTTTACCTTCCTTTTCAGCAACCTCAATCATCTTTACCGCCATCCGGTCCTTAATGGAATTGCCAGGATTGAAATAATCCACTTTCGCCAACACTTCACAGGGAAGTTCTTTGGTGATTTTATTCAACCTGATCAAAGGTGTATTGCCGATCGTTTCCAGTATATTATTCTTTATATCCATATATCAAAGGTAATCACCTTTTGGAAAGCAGGGAAATAGACTGGAGACCGGAGGCTAGAGACTAGAGATGGAAGCCATTGCGTGGAGACTTCTTAATTTAACTTTCAAATGCTTTTCAACAAGGATAACTTTGCACCATGAAAGCTTATTTCATACCCGGACTTGCGGCTGATAAAAGGGTATTCAGGCATATCCGGCTTCCGGAACATTTTGAACCTGTTTTCCTGGAATGGCTTAGCCCACATAAAGAAGAGACCCTCCGGGATTATGCCGGCCGAATGGCCAGCCAGATCGAACCCGGGGAACCTTTTGTTCTGATAGGTTTGTCATTCGGAGGGATGCTTGCGGTGGAAATAGCAAAAGAATATTACCCTCAACAACTCATATTAATAGCCAGCATTCAACATCACCGGCATTTGCCGCCTTATTACCGTTCGGCCTACCAGATTGGGATGCACAGGATATTGGGTGTAAATATTCTTAAAAAAGCTGTTCATTTTAAACGCTACTTCACCAGTGAATCAGCAGAAGACAAACAAATGATCAGGCAGATGGCCAGGGATATTGATCCTGCATTTATAAAATGGGCTATTAAAGCTATTGTTGACTGGAAAACAGATGACCGGGAAATTTCCGTACACCACATACATGGCACAAGGGATATTATTTTACCCTTGTCCTATACCAGGGCACAGTATACCATTCCGGGTGCAGGGCACCTGATGATCTTTGACCGGGCAGAAGAAATCAATCACATTTTATTTTCACTCCTGGAAAAGAATAGTTCTCCATAAATGTGATCATTACTGACAAACGCAAATGAATATGCATCATAATTGGCTAACTACGGGGAAACCATCCAGGTATTTGATTTTACCACTTCAATACATTAACCAGACTAGGCCAAATGCAAACTTGTGAAACCTAACTGGTAAAACTGATTCAATTTTTTCGATTAACCTGACTTTATTTTTGCAGAGAGCCAGGATGGCAATGTATAAACATTTGCACATTTTCGCATTTGCACATTTGCACATTTTCTACGTCTTGCTTTCCTTTCTTTTCCCGGTAAAGGTTCCCTCCGCCATGGAACCCAGTTTAACCTTACCTTTCATAGTGTCTCCGTCAATGGTTCCTGTATACTCTATGAGATTGCCGCTGATGCTGAATTCAAGCCTGATGTCATTTCCTTTTATTGTTCCTTTAACCGGCGCTTCGCCTAATTGGCCGCTATACGTTCCTGTTATAAGTGTATCATTTTCCTGTTTCAATACAAAAGTCGGGGAACCGCTTCCCGCGCTTGTTTCAACCGACATGTTCCAGGTTCCTGTTACACTTGGTTTTTGCGCTTTGGCAGAATGGAAAGAGAATATTGAAAAAGCTATAGTGAGTAACAAAAAATGCAGTGGTTGCTTTGATATTTTCATGATGTGAAATTTTTGGGGGTAATCCTTAAAGATAAAGTAAATGTTCATTTTTGATTATATTCAATTACCCAAATTTATGATTTGGTGTGACCTCTAAAAAAATTTGAATTTGCAAAAGCATTTTAGATATTTCCCATTTTTATTTGTGGTATTTATTTTATCAGTAAGCATACAGGTTGGGCAGTGCCAGCAAATAAAAAAAAACAGGCAAAACAAAAAGGCCCTGATGAAAGATACCCTCGATGGGAAATTTGATTTTAGCCGGTTCCTGATCGATGCACATGGTTTTATCCCCGTGCCTACAATCATCACTGAGCCCGCACTGGGCAGCTTTGGCGTTGCAATTGCCCCTGTTTTCCTGACCCCTAAAAAAGGTTTGCCCAAAGACGCAGGTTATGTTCCTCCCGATATAACAGCAGGTTTTGGAATGTATACAGTCAATGGCAGCTGGGCATTTGGCGGCATTAGGATAGGGACATTTCCCAAAGCCGGGATCAAGTACAGGATCGGCGGGGCATATGCCAATATTAACATGTCATACTATCGCGAGATTCCCGCAAAGGGTGAACAGGAGTTCGCATTTAATATCCGTACCATACCGGTTCTGGTTTCAGTGTCTAAAAAAGTTATTAAGAAAGGCTTATATGCTGGTATGGAGTATAGTTTTGCGAATATGAAATTATCACCCCGGTTCGTTGGTGACCTGCCCGACTTTGTATCAGATATAGATATGAATAACAACCTCGGGACCCTGGGTGTTTATATGGAATGGGATACCCGGAATACCATTTTTACACCGGATAAAGGCCTCCGAATTAATGCGCTTTTTTCCATGAATGATAACTGGACAGGCAGCAGTTATGAGTTTCAGAAAACTCAGTTGTTAATGAACTGGTTTTTTCCGGTAAAAAAGAACTGGATCAGTGGCTTGAGGTTCGAAGGACATCATGCTTTTGGGAGCCCCCCTTTTTATGCATATCCTGCTGTCAATTTGCGGGGTGTTCCGATATTTCAGGTACCAGGGACAAACAGTGCTGGTAGCTTGAAACAGAGCAACGATTTGACCTCAGCTTATCGCTGGAGCTTAGTTGGCTTTACAGGCTATGCCAAAACCATGTTTGAAAAGCAGAACATCAGTAGTGGAAATAACATCTATAATATAGGAGGGGGTTTCAGGTACCTGATTGCACGATCTTTTGGACTTAGAACGGGCATTGATATTGCGAAAAGCACGGATGATTGGGGATGGTACCTGGTTTTTGGACATAACTGGAACCGGTAAAATTGAATGGTCAATGTAAAAAAAATTAAAAACCCTTATCTGAATAAAGTCAGATAAGGGTTTTCTGTAGTGCCCAGAACAGGAATCGAACCTGCACTACCTTTCGATAACAAGATTTTGAGTCTAGCGCGTCTACCAATTCCGCCATCTGGGCTAAACAGGGCAGCAAATGTAAAAAATGTCCCGCGATATGCGGGACATTTTTTAATGCGTTAATGTGATAAGGTGATAGTGTGTTAGTCCCTGGGAGGATTATCCAGTAATTCCCTTTTTTCAATCCTGTAGGAAGTGATCAGTCCGAGTCCGCCGCCGATACCAATCAGGGCAAACCAGAGGGCTGGGTTTTCTTCATCATGCAGTATATATTGCGTAATGATATACGCAAGTGCGAGGCCTATGCCTGCTCCCAGGAGGAGGAGACCGTTTTTAAGGTTGCGGTAGGGAGCCGGGCGATTAGCAAACTCCTTGGGATTAAGGCCTTTCTCGATCATTGACATGTTTTCCCTGCTTTTAATATAAACCAGTCCGAAGACCATTGCGAAAAAGGACAGGGGAACTAAAATGGGGATTAAAACTTCTGCGCCGTGCATATTATCTTATTTTATTGTTTTGCTAAATGGTTACGTAATATCAGACTACACACGATTCTCCCAGGTTACATTTTCAGGCACAGAAATTCTAAATATTTTTTAAAGTTTTGAAAATCAATACTTTAAAAAATATTGAGATAGTTGGATATGGGTATTTGGGCTGATATATGGATATATTAATAAGTACAGGAGCATTTGCACATTTGCATATTTTCGTATTTGCACATTTTCCCTGTAACTTAAGGTAGAAAACCTGCGTCATATACCTGCAACATGAATTCTGCGACATCTGATATGGAGGTGATCAGCCTGGTTATCAAAGGCGATCAACAGGCTTACGCGGAACTCGTGGGCAGATATCAGCACTTTGTATTCACCACCGCCCTGAAATACACCCAAAACAGGGAGGATGCGGAAGAAATAGCGCAGGATATCTTTGTAAAAGTGTACAGATCTTTGGCCGATTTCAAGGGTACCTCAAAATTCAGTACCTGGTTGTATACCATAACATATAATACCAGTGTAACGTTTCTGAGGAAAAAGAGGCTCAGTACCCAGTCGATCGATGATGAAAAAACCTTCGTTCAGCTGGAAAACCAGGAATCCTCTTTCAGCGCAAACCTGATGGAACAAAAATCCAGGGTAAACCGGGTAAATGAAGCCATCAGCCAGCTGTCACCCGATGATGCACAGATTATTTCCCTGTTTTATAAGGGGGAACAGTCGCTCGACGAGATTGGCCAGATTCTGGGTCTGGAGCCCAATACGGTAAAAGTGAGGTTGCACCGGGCAAGACACCGGTTGAAGGAAAAACTGGAGAAAGATTATAGAATGGAAGCCATTTAATCATCGTAACTTAATTATATCATATGTACACCCGCGAACAAATAGAACAGCATATCTGGGATTATATTGATGGTCTGAGTACCCCGGCTGAAAAGCTGATGGTGGAGAAGTTGTTGCAGACTGACCAGCAATGGATGACGGTGTACAGTGAACTGAAAGGATTTAATGAAATGATTGGCAGCGCTGACATCATTGAACAGCCCTCGCTTCGTTTTACCAAGAACGTAATGGAAGAAGTGGCTAAATATAAAGTAGCCCCCCCGGCCAGTTCTTATATCAATAAAAAAATCATTCACGGCATAGCTGCCTTTTTCATACTTTCTATCATTGGGTTCCTGGTGTACAGTATTTCATTTATTGATATGTCGGCCCCTGGTTCTATTAAACTTCCAGGCACTGGCGTTGACCAGTCTGAATATTGACTGGAGTAAATACCTGAATTCAACGGTTGTGAATGCATTCCTGCTGATGGATGTCATTGCCGGCCTCATGCTGCTCGACAGGTACCTGCGCAGGAAAAAGGAAACCAAGGTACAAGCCTGATCATCACCTTCCTGACACCCAGATTCTATTCATCGTGTAAGGATATGAGTTATCTCATATAGGCATATTCACCATGGAATATTAACTTGCGGCATGATTAGGATCGGACTCATTCGCGAGGAAAAAATACCCTGTGACAACAGGGTGGCGCTAACCCCGGCACAATGCAAATGGATACTGAAACAATCCGCTGGGGTTACAGTTTGTGTCCAGGCTTCCCCCGACCGTTGCTTTACAGATCGCGAATACTTATCTGCCGGCGTAGAGGTGAGGGAAAATATGGAAGATTGCGATATACTGCTGGGGATTAAAGAAGTTCCCTACCATAAACTGATTCCAAATAAAACCTATCTCTATTTTTCCCATACTAAAAAACTACAGCAGCATAACCAGCGGATGTTCAGGACCCTTATTGAAAAAGGAATTACCCTCATCGATTACGAATGCCTGGAACACGAGGATGGTACCAGGATTATCGGGTTCGGTTTTTTTGCCGGAATTGTTGGAGCCCACAACGGGATCATGGCGTATGGCCACCGTACCGGAACTTTTTCCCTCGACCGTGTGTATAAACTTAAAAGCTTCAGGGAGCTCATCCATACGTATTTCGGACTTAAACTGCCCAATATTAAAGTTGTGGTAACAGGTTCGGGACGTGTTGCCCATGGTGTCCTTGAAATCATGAACCTCATGGGACTTCATGAAGTGGAACCTGATGAATTTCTCTCCAGGGAATTTTCATATCCTGTTTATGTGCAGTTAAAGGGAGCCGACCTGTACCGGCATAAAATAACACATAAGTATAACCGTAATGATTTTCACGAACATGCAGGGGAATATGAATCTGTTTTCTTTCCTTACGCCTACAGTGCGGATATCCTTATGAATGGAGTGTACTGGGATAAAACTGTTCCCAGGCATTTTGAAAAGGAAGATGTGAGAGATCCGGGATTCCGTATCCAGACAATTGCGGATATAACGGATGATACTGCCGGTTCTATTCCCATTAACCTGGGGGACCAGACCATTGAAAACCCGGTATATGGTGTGGATCGGACTACATTACAGAAAACCGAACCTTACCTCCCGAATTCAATCGATATCATGGCTGTGGGAAATCTCCCCAACGAACTGCCCAGGGATGCATCAAGGTATTTTGGTGAACAACTCATAAAGTTTATCCTCCCTGATTTATTGAAAGGGGGTAACAGCATTATTGAAAAAGCGACCATGGTTAAATCCGGTAAACTTACCGAACCATTCCATTATATGTCGGTATATGCAGGATTGGAATAATTATAAATAGAGGTAATAATCCTTCAGCAGTTCAGTAAACAAATGGGAATAATTTCCATCATCTTCCCTGATGGTAAGGTCGCTGGTTTTCAGGGTTTGAAATCTATCCCTTTCAAATTGAAGAATGACCCGGAAATAATCATGATGGGTTGTTTGCTTTATCTTTAGTTCTTCCGAACAATACAAAGATAATTTTCCGGCAATTTTTATAGATTCCTCTTTTCTTGAATAGGGCAGGAGCACACCAAACTTTCCGTGCGCTGTTAATAATGTATTTACTGCATCGAAAAGTTCAGTTCAGTCCAAGATGGGTACTGTGCTTTGCGATATTCCTTTTCTCCTCTGCAGCTTCCAGCTGATTTTCATAAAAAGGTGGGTTGGATATGATAAAATCAAATGATTCATTGAAATGATAAGTCCGAATATCCCCCAGGACAGCAGAACATTTTTCTTTCCATGGACTTTTTGAAATATTCTCCATTAATTGTTTGTAACAGTCAGGATCAATCTCTATGCCTTTTATGCTACCCTTTATTTTCTGGGCCAGCATCAGCATGAGAAGCCCGGTCCCGCTTCCAATGTCCAGTATTTTTTTTGGAGCCAATGCCTTATTTGCAAACCATGCCCCCAGGATGCAGGAGTCTGTGCTTACCCGGAGGGAACAATTTTCCTGGTAAATGGTGAACTGCTTGAAGGAAAAATAGTTGTTAGCCAAGCAATAATAATATGAAAATGTGCAAATACGAAAATGTGCAAATGGAAAGATCAATAATATATATTAGCTATGGGTAAACGAAATTTATAGAAATCCGCAATCCGTAATCCGTAATCCGTAATCCGCAATCCGCAATCCGCCAATCCGTTAATCCCACACCGCCCTTGCTTCGGGACTTACCGACAGATCCGAAAATTCCCCTGCAAGATATTTGTAATGTGCTGTTATGGCAATCATGGCAGCATTATCCGTACAATACTCAATTGGCGGAATATATGTATTCGCATGCAATGCATCTCCTGTTTCCCTGAATAATTTTCGCAGTCCGGAATTTGCAGAAACACCGCCAGCCAGGCTAAGTTCACGGATGCCGGTGGCTAATGCTGCTTTGCGGAATTTATTGACCAGTATGGTATTGATCCTGTGTTGTATGGAAGCGCATATATCCTGAAGGTTATTCTCAATAAAGCCGGGATCACGCTGAAGGTTTTCCTGGAGGAAGTACAAGATCGCTGTTTTGACTCCGCTGAAACTGAAATCATATCCATCTATCTGCGGTTCCGGAAAATGGTAACGGTGAGGGTTACCTGTAGCTGCATGCCGGTCTATCAGCGGACCGCCGGGGTAGGGAAGTCCGAGTAATTTGGCAGACTTGTCATAGGCTTCACCGGCAGCATCATCCCGGGTTTCCCCAAGAACCGTTAGATGTAATGGTGAATCACAGCGCACAATTTGCGTATGGCCTCCGCTGACGGTAAGGCAAAGAAATGGAAAAGCTGGCGTTCGGTCACCAATACAATTAGCCAGCACATGGGCATGCATGTGATGTACTGCAATCAACGGCAAATTCAGGGATAGGGCCATTGATTTGGCAAAACCTGCACCAACGAGCAGTGCACCGATTAATCCCGGTGATTGTGTGAAGGCAATGGCGCTGAGGGAATCCAGTGAAACTTTTGACTGTTCCAGGGCTTCACTGATCACCGGAACAATATGCTGCATATGGGCCCTGCTGGCCAGTTCAGGAACTACACCTCCATATTGTTCATGGACTTTCTGGCTGGCTATAACATTGGAAAGAATACGGCCGTCGGAACTGACAGCGACACTGGTTTCATCGCATGATGTTTCAATGGCCAGGATATTTAACGGCATAAGCCGCTAAGGTAAGTAGCTTACATGATTTATCCTGATGCGGGGTGAATTCTGGAATACTCCTGCATTATCATAGCAGACCCTTATTTTGGAGCCCGACGATAATACAACATCTTCATTCTCGATATAAGGGAAAAATTTCTTGTGATCATCAGTCTCTATATAGAGATAAAATCCGGATTCATCCTTTAATTCCTTTACTACACCGGTTAATGATTGTTTGCAGGGAGCTTCTTCTTTCTCTTTGGAAAACAGAAAGGCTGCTGAGGAAAACAGCAATAATAATGAAGCGTAAATGAGTTTTAACATAGGAATCGTTTTAGAGCGTTAAATAGGACGGTATCTAAACTCTATTGAATTTTTTCCTGGTTACGGATTATATAATAATAAACGCCGGTTATTATAAATTATTGGATGGACACTTAATTATTTGTAAATGAACCTTTCGTGCCTGAAAAACAACCCGTTATGTAATTGAATTTTCCTGTATACTGGTAATGCATATCGTCTTTACTACGCACAAGTAAATATGCCATTAAAAGAAAAAACCACATTAATAAAATGTGGTTATTTCTATGATTTTCAATATTTTAAGAAGGGATATTTGTTATTTTGAGCGGATGGCCACTACCGGGTCCATTTTAGCCGCCATGGAAGCCGGGATAATTCCGGCAAGGATACCAATGGCCACACATATACTAACGGCCAGGGTAAGGATATTCATGCTGATAAAAACCGGGAATCCAAAAGCAGAAGTAAGGAAAAATGTCAGCAAGAAAACCAGCAAAACACCGATTGCACCCCCAAGTAGGCAGATAAACGCTGATTCCAGCAGGAATTCCGCCAAAATGGTGCCTTTTTTTGCCCCGATCGCTTTTTTAAGACCAATAATTGGTGTTCTTTCCCTGACCGTTACAAACATGATATTGGCAATACTGAAAGTGCCTACTATGAGGCTAAGCAATCCAATGAACCATCCCCCAAGGGTAACCGAACCGAAGAACCCGCTTACCGCCTTGCTGAAATCACTAACCGAGTTTAATGAAAAGTCATCTTCCTCCCTCGGTCCAAGACGGTGAAGATTTCTCATTGTCCCTTTTAATTCATCCCTCATGGCTTCAACACTCATGTTATCTTTGCCCTGCACCATGATATTTGGCTGTGAATATTTTTCTTCAAAAACGAGGCGGTAAAACGGATAAGTCATCATTAAACATTGGTCAAACTGCCATCCGCCAATCATGCTTTTTCCCTGTTTCTTTATGACACCGATAATTTTCGCCTTTTTGGTTTTAACCTTGACTTCCTGGCCAATGGCTTTTTCCGGCTTTCCAAAAAGTTTTTCCGCATTTTCGTAACCAATTACCGCATTGGATGTACCCTGTTCCAGTTCCATTGCGCTGAAATATCGACCGAATCCAATTTCAAAAGGCTGAATTTCAATAAAATCCTGGGTTATTCCATATAATCCCGACATTGGTCAGCATATCATTACCCCATTCAATGTTCGACTGGTTACTCAGGGTGAAGCATGCATTTTTGATGACGGTAGACCTGGCTTTAAGTTCCCTCATCTCATCATATTTAGGTTCCGGCCTGTTTACATATTTCCACCAGGGATAATCAGGCCCGCCAGAATAATCCCACTTGTCAATATAAATCGTATTGGACCCCAGGCTTTTGATATCATTCTGGACACTCTGTTCCAGGCTGTTAACGGTAGCCAGCACCCCGATGATGCAAAAAATCCCAAAAGTTACCCCCAGCAGGGAAAGGGTAGTCCGAAGCTTGTTATTCTTCAGTTCCAGGATCGCCAGCCTGAAACTATTGCCAAGTATTTCTATGAATTTTTTCATCGGGATAAAAGTACGAAAAGGCGCATTATAAATAATGAACATTGGATAAACGGAGGAATATTCATTTTACGGCTGATCTGGTGCGGATGGCAGTTCTGTCAATGGCTTAATGGCCGTTTTTTTATCATTCCGCCCCGGGTATCCCGGATGGAATGCATAACCACGAATGCATGTGGATCTATGGCATCCAGTTCTGTTTGAAGGCGGGAAATTTCAAGACGGGTCAGGACGATGAATAGAATTTGCTGATCATGTTGTTTCATCCCGCTTTTTCCGAATCCTCCTGAGCCCTTATACATGGTAACACCTCTTCCAAGGGTCTGGACAATCATTGTCCTGATTTCATCTGATTTGGGGGAAATGATGGTGACCCCGGTGAATTCTTCTATTCCCTCTATGATGAAATCCACTGTTTTAGATGCTGAGAGATAAGTCAGCATGGCATATAATGCGATCTCAATTCCCAGTAAATATGCGGCGAAAGAGAAAATAATTACGTTTAATATCAGGATCACATCTCCGATGGTTAAACTGGTGCGCCTGCTGATATAGATCGCCAAAACCTCGGTTCCGTCAAGGACCCCGCCACCCCTCACCGCCAGCCCGATTCCCATACCCAGGAAAAAACCTCCAAAAACGGAGATCAGGAGTTTATCGGATGTAATGACCGGATATGGTATGAAGGCCACAGAAATAGCCAGCATAACAATGGCCAGGCTTGTTTTGACCACGAATCCCCTGCCAAACTGAATATACCCGAGGAGGATAAAGGGAATATTGATCAATACGATGATGATGGAAAGTGAAGTATTGGTGGTCTGGCTGATCAGCAGGGAAATGCCGGTGGCACCACCATCCACAAATTGGTTGGGCAGAAGAAAACCCTTCAGCCCAAACCCGGCGGAGGCCACCCCCAATACCAAAAGGAAAAGATCCCTTACGGAATGCGTTATAAATACCTTGACCTGGAACATTTGTTTAGCCAGTCGATATGCACTTTTCCTGTCGCGATCAATGCTCTGACTGTCGCCGCGTCCTTGCAGCTTCTGCTATCACTGACCTGATGGGTGGAATCATGACTGTAATTTCGTCAAAAAAGGCCAATGGAGGAAACCTCTCTTTTCATTCCCTTCAAAAGTTTACCTTTGCGCCCGCATGAAGTACGACAGCGAGATACAGAAAAGAAGGACATTTGCCATCATATCTCACCCGGATGCCGGAAAGACAACCCTCACAGAAAAATTCCTGTTATTTGGTGGCGCCATCCAGATCGCGGGTGCCGTGAAAAGCAACAAGATAAAAAAACACGCTACCAGTGATTTTATGGAAATCGAAAGGCAGCGTGGTATCAGTGTGGCCACCAGTGTGATGTCGTTTCGAGTACAAAAACAAGCTCATCAACCTGCTGGATACACCAGGTCACAAAGACTTCGCGGAAGATACATATCGTACACTAACGGCCGTGGATAGTGTAATTCTTGTAGTGGATAGCGTGAAAGGCGTTGAAGAACAAACCAGGAAACTGATGGAAGTCTGCCGGATGCGAGATACCCCGGTGATTGTTTTCATCAACAAACTCGACCGTGACGGCAAACCGCCTTTTGACCTGCTGGATGAAATTGAAAAAGAACTGAACATACATCTGCACCCGCTCAGCTGGCCCATCAATATGGGTAAGGAGTTTAAAGGGGTCTATAACCTGTATGATAAAAGCCTTTTGTTATTCAATCCAAACCAGAAAGCAACGGAAGAAGACATCCTTCCATTGAAGGATATTGATGATCCGATGCTGGAAAAAAAGGTGGGAGAAAAGGATGCAGAACAATTGAGGGAAGACGTAGAACTGATTGAAGGTGTGTATGGTGATTTTGATCCGAAGCCATACCTGCAGGGGAAAATCGCCCCAGTATTTTTTGGCAGTGCCATCAACAACTTTGGTGTAAAAGAATTGCTGGATACTTTCATCCGTATTGCCCCCGAACCACGAAGCATGGAAACCACCACACGAGTAGTGAATGTGCAGGAAGATAAATTCAGCGGATTTATTTTCAAGATACACGCAAACCTTGATCCAAGACACCGCGACAGGATCGCTTTCCTCAGGGTATGTTCCGGCAGGTTTGAAAGGAATAAATTTTTTCACCATGTCAGGCTGGATAAAGATGTCCGTTTCAGTAATCCATATAGTTTCATGGCCAGGGAGAAAGATGTTATTGAAGAAGCTTTTCCGGGAGATGTAGTGGGATTGTTTGATACCGGGAAATTTCAAAATAGGGGATACTCTTACGGAAGGAGAAGATTTTTATCTTTACCGGAATTCCATCCTTCTCACCCGAAATATTTAAAGAAGTGGTGAACAAGGATCCGATGAAAACCAAAGCAGTTGGAAAAAGGATTATTGCAGCTCACGGATGAAGGTGTGGCACAATTATTCACACAGGTCAATGGAAACAGGAAAATCATCGGATGTGTGGGCGAACTGCAATTTGAAGTGATACAATATCGCCTGTTGCAGGAATACAGCGCCTCAGTTCAATTCAATGCACTGCCTTTTTATAAAGCCTGCTGGATAACTTCAGATGATAAAAGCAAACTGGAGGATTTTACCGGTTTAAAACAGGCAATGTGGTAACTGATAAAGATGGTCACCTGGTTTACCTGGCACAAAGTGAATGGTTCCTGAATACTGAGATCTCCAACAATCCGGATATACAGTTTCATTTCAGTTCGGAAATACATAAATAATTACGGATTACGGATTGCGGATTTCGGATTAATTAAAGTTATTGTCAGGTTAATTCATTCTCAGCAATCCGTAATGCGCAATCCGCAATCCTTAATCCTGGAATCTGAGATCAACGCCAAAGGCTTTGATCTCAGATTCCGGTATAGTTCAAGGGACTAATGGCTTTGAGTTCTTTTTTCACTGCGGCGGAAACTTTCAGTGATTCAATAAATTTTTTAATGGTATGCTGCGTGATTTGATCATTGCCGCGGGTGAGTTCTTTCAGTGCCTCATAAGGATGAGGATAATTTTCCCTGCGTAAAATGGTCTGGATGGCTTCAGCAACCACGGCCCAGTTATTTTCAAGGTCTTCATGGATTTTTGTTTCATTCAGCACGAGTTTGCCGAGGCCTTTATCCAGTGATTTAAAGGACAGGATGGTATGGGCGA
Organism: uncultured Sphingobacteriales bacterium; assembly: GCA_963823365.1. GTDB lineage: Bacteria > Bacteroidota > Bacteroidia > Chitinophagales > Chitinophagaceae > Pollutibacter. Next base: position 233,798 of record CAWGLH010000011.1, on the reverse strand, counting down.
AAGGCACGCCAAGATTGCGGAGTACGGTGGAATCAGTCAGGTCGCGCTGAAGGCGTGATACCGGAAGTTTGGCAGACAGGTGTTCAAGTATCGCATTCGCAAAACCGAAATTACCTTCTGCATTTTCAAAATCAATAGGATTAACCTTGTGTGGCATTGCCGAAGAACCGATCTCTCCCTTTTTTGTTTTCTGCCTGAAATATTCCATAGAAATATAGGTCCACATATCCCTGCAAAGGTCTATCAGGATCGTATTGATCCTTTTTATGCCGTCGAACTGTGCGGCAAGATTATCATAATGTTCTATCTGGGTAGTATACTGCTGTCTTTGCAGTCCGAGTTTTGAACTGCAGAATTGATTGGCAAAGCGGACCCAGTAGATTGTGGGAAATGCCACTACATGTGCATTGAAATTTCCTGTCGCGCCGCCAAACTTGCATGAATATGGTATGGTCTGCATCTGTTGAAGCTGGTGTTCAAGCCTTTCCGCAAAAACCATTATTTCCTTACCCAGACGGGTAGGCGATGCCGGCTGTCCATGGGTGCGCGCCAGCATGGGTATATCTTTCCATGTGCGGGCCATTTTTTTTAGTTCTATTACCAGGTTGGATAGGGCGGGATACAATTCATGTTCCAAGTGCCTCTTTCCAAAGCATGGGAATAGCGGTATTATTGATATCCTGGGAAGTGAGGCCGAAATGCACCCATTCTTTCAGTGTGTGATAACTTCAACCCATCCAGTTCTTTTTTGATAAAATATTCAACCGCTTTCACATCATGGTTGGTCACTTTTTCAAGATTCTTGATTTCCTGGGCCTGTTCAGGAGTGAACTTCTCATATATTTCCCTCAGTGGTTTATGCAGGGCCGGGCGAAGTGAAAAAAAGCGCTTTTCAGAAAGTGTGATAAAATATTCAATCTCCACCAGTATCCTGTACCTGATCAGTGCATATTCGGAGAAATAATAGTCCAGCTGGTGCAACTGGCTCCTGTACCGGCCATCCACCGGTGAAATAGCTGTTAACGCACTTAAATCCATATAAAGGGGAGATTATGTTAAATTTGCATCCAAAATTACAGGAAACACATTGGATCGGAAAATAAGGATAGGTGCGGTCAGTTATCTCAATACTAAACCATTGTTATTTGGCCTGCAACATGAATCAATACGCGAACAAATTGACATCAGCCTGGATTACCCGGCACATATTGCCGCCATGCTCGAAAATGACCAGATTGACGTGGGGCTTGTACCTGTGGCAATCCTCCCCAGCATGAAGGAATTTCATATTATCAGTGATTATTGCATAGGTTGTGACGGGCCTGTTGAATCCGTGGCCATTTTCAGTGAAAATCCGCTGGAAAAGGTGTCAACGATTATGCTCGACTACCAGTCAAGGACATCCGTAATGCTGGGCAGGATACTGGTGAAAAATTTCTGGAAACTGGATCCGGAATATAAAAATGCTGAAGGTGAAGATTTCCTGATGAACATCAGGGGTGATGTTGCCGGTCTTGTTATAGGTGACCGTGCTTTAATGCAGAAAAAGCACAGTAAGTATATGTATGACCTGGGCGAAGCATGGAAATCCTATACCGGGTTGCCATTTGTATTTGCCACCTGGGTGAGCAATAAACCTTTACCTGCGGAATTTATTGCGCAGTTTAATGCCGCAAATGCATCAGGCATTGCAAACATCGATAGAGTAATCTCAGGGGAAGTAAATCCTCCCTCTGATCTTAAAACATATTATACCCGTAATATCAGTTATGCCTTTGATGAAGAAAAGAAAAAGGGGCTTGCATTATTTTTGTCTTTACTCGAAGATGCTAATACCATAGACGGGCTTCCACTGAAGTTAAATACTCCAGGGTAGATGGCTTTACTGTTGTCCTTTTTTCCGATGATGGTATTTTCATTATTTTCCGCCATCCCTTAAACCATCCTGTCAGGTCAAAACCGGTTTTACCAAGGTACTCTGCAGACCAGAGTATTGCCGTGGTAAAAAAATACAGCAGGGGCAGGTATCGCCAGGCAACTTTTGATTTGTTAATCCAAAGCATCGCCATTTTTTCCTTTTTTGTTTTTCTTCCCAGCGGCGATTCCTTGTGCAGCATGATAACCTTATCACTGTATACAATGGAGTATCCGGCATCAAGTATCCGGTAACTAAGATCGTACTCCTCCATGCCATAAAAAAAATCCTCCGGGTAATTTCCCGTCTTGTCAAATACCTCGCGCCGGATGGCATGCGCCCCGCCGGCATAATAATAGGTAAGAAAGGAGGGCTTGTTGCAGTAAACGGAAAACTTTTTATGGGGAAATGCATTTACCTGCATTTCCATGGTATCAAAGTACAATACTTTAAAGGAAATTATGGCAACTGGCCGGCCGGCTGCCGGATTTGAAAATTCAGCGAGCAGGTTAATTAATGCGTCGTCATTCTGCAAAACGGCATCATCATCTAGCATGATCACATATGGCGCTTTACCCTGCTGCAAGGCAAAGTTCCTTCCCCTCGCCACACCAAGGTTTTCCGCTGCGTCAATAAACCTGAAGGGTATCAGTGGATTCTCCGCAATGAAAAGCTTTACACTGGTATAATCCTGTGTTGAAGCATTATTAACGATAATCACTTCTTCCAGTAATTCTTCCGTGTTTTTTAACCCGGCAATATTCCTGGCGAGGTCCAGCATATCAGCCGGCCGGTTATACGTGATGATAACAAAACTTAAAGGCTTCAAGATAAATAGTTGTCAAAAAGTTTTTGATAATTCATTTCAAAAGTAGCCAATCCAAAATGCTCTGCTGCATATTTGATGTTGTTCGCCGAAATGGAAGTACATAATGAAGGATCTGCAAGTAATTTTCGGATAATGGATAATCCTTCCTCAATTATTTTACGTTCATCCCGGACCTGGCTGAAAAGAAACCCGTTAATGCCTTCTTTTACATGAACAGGGATATCCCCGACAGGAGTGGCTAAAATAATGCAACCCCTTGCCATGGCTTCCATCACCACCATGGGAAACCCTTCTTCACCTGAAGTGATGAGCAATATATCATTGTCGCGGTAAATGGCATCAATCTTAGCAGCTTCACCAATATTTCCATGGAACTTTGCATGTCCATCTCCGGTATCTTTTATTACACCGCTGACATCACCCATATAAGAAAGACTTACCGGCAGGTTAGCGCCAATACAGGCATCACCTATTTCTTTAACGAGGTGCACCCTTTTTTCCGGGGTATCCCTGCCGGCATATAAAAGTTTCAATTCATTTCCTGTAAAAGTCTTTGTTACGGGTAGTCGGGGCAGGGGTATGCCGTTAATAATAAACCTGATCTTGCTGTTGAAATGAGCCGGTATGCCAAACCTTGCATACATGTTCAGGTGGTCCCTGATCCGGTTTTGGCTTATCATCACCGATTCATAGTAGAAAGATAAAAAAGGAATACGGATATAGGAAAAGCTGCTATATGAATGGATCAGTTCTACCTGCGGGATGTCTTTATTGATCCATCTTGAAATTTTATATCCAAAATTTGACTGGCCGTTGAAAACTACCTTTTTTTTATGCTGCTGATTAATATACGCTGATATGATTCCGCGGTATACAAGATTGTTCCAGTATTTCCATTTATTGTCTGTGAATGCTGATATGTCTATGATCCTGTGTCCCGAAGACCTGAATTCTTCCAGGAAAAAATCGTTTGCGGACTTCCTCGTAAAAAAAATCACCGATTTCCTATTTTTCAAAGCATGCGCGATATGGGCATGCACCTTTTCAGCTCCTCCGATATGATAAAAGGGAAAGAAAAAAAAGATTTCATATTCTTCTTCCAGGGGCTTACGCTTAGCCAATAATTTGCCCCACCAGATAAAGGGCATGATCATCAGGTCTTCCATCATTCTCTTCCATATCAATAGCCGGTACCAATTTATCATGCGGAGAAGATTGTTTTAAATAAACCTTTAAAACTATCCAGCAATGCATAGAAAACCGTCTTTATCACGAATGCATTAAGTTTCCCATTTTTCAAGGCATCAGCCGCAAACCTGTATTTGGCAAAGGCGATTTTATAAAAACACATTTTGTTTCTGGCTACGGGTAACCGAAGAAGTATGTATACGATGATTCAATAAAGGTTCATTGAGCTTGTGGATGTCGATGCCATCAGATACAAGCCTTAGCCAGAGGTCATAATCTTCTGAATGCAATTGATTTTCATGATAGCGGTATTTTTTCAATACCGCTGTTCTCATCATAATTGTAGGATGGGCAATACAATTATTCCTGGGAAGCCATGCCCTGATCTGCGGACATGTAATGGCGGCTTCATCGTCTTTCCATACACCACTAATGTCACCTTTTTCATTGATAAGCGAAATCCTTGTTGCCAATACAACTGATCCCGCATGGGTATTGAGGTATTCCAGTTGTTTTTCAAAACGGCGGGAATCTGAAATATCGTCCCCATCCATGCGGGCGATCCATTCGCCCTGTGCCATGTCAATGCCTTTGTTTAAGGTAAAAATCACACCTGAATTTCGGTCGTTTTTTACATACCTGATCCTTTTATCTGCAAAAGATAAAATGACCTGTTCACTTTGATCTGTTGATCCGTCGTTAAGGATGATGAATTCAAAATCTGTGAATGTCTGGTTGAGAATGCTTTGAATGGCCTCACCAAGGTATGTTGATGCATTGAATACAGGCATAATGACACTGACCTTCGGGCTTGGCATAATGCAAGATAAAAAATTCTCAGGCTTTACCTTGGTTTATCCGTATGGCCAGTTCTCCAACAATTTTCTTCCATTGGTACTTTTCCAAAAACGCTTCGGGTATGCTTACCGGTGTATTCCAAGATGCAACGATTTTATGGCAGAAATCCGTAATATCATTGTCTGGTGAGGTAAGCATCTGGTTGCCTGTAGCAGCCTTATCAATTCCCTCAGCACCCTGTTCGCTGCTTACGACCGGAAGTCCATAGGAGAGGGCTTCAACCAGTTTTACCTTGATTCCTCCCCCTGACGTAATGGGATTTATAAAAACATCGGCGCTGTTAAAATAATTGGAGATGTCATCAACAAAACCGGCATAACAATAGTCTTTATCCACTAATGTTAGCAGGTCAAGGTATTTTTTATTAACGACCCTTCCGCAAACGATCACCTTAAATGGATCTGAACTTATTTTCCGAATACCTGGTATGATACCTGTTACGATTTTCCTGACCGCTTCCGCATTTGGTTCGTAATCAAGTGTGCCCATGAAGAGAATGATCTTTGCCGCAGGTGCAATCATGTGCCTTTCGCCAATTAACTTTCTTGCAGCTTTTCGCTCTTCTTCTGTGGCTTTCTCCCGGGGTACCAGGCCGAAGGGAACCAGCATGCATTTCCCCGGATCCAGTTGAAATTCCGACAAGGCAAATTCAAGATCTGCCGGTGTTTTGAAAAGACTTAAGTCTGCTGCCTGGTGCGTCTTTTTTTCCAGCCGGTATAGTAATGGCCACCATGGTTTACCGAGTGTGCGGAAGCGCTGGTATTCTATATTGTGGGAATGAACAACCAGGTATTTATGATAGTGTTTTTTAATATACATTCCCAGTAAACCGTAGTAGCAATGTTCAAGGATCACATGGGTATATTCATCCTTTTTCAACTCCTTTATGATCTTTCGCCATGCAGGCAAATACAACACCTGCAACCTTGCCCTGGGCAATACAGGCTTAATGATGTAATTTTCCATTCCGGATGGTTCATTATTTGATGAACAAATGCAGGTCAGTGGAAAATGTGCCGACAAAAAATCATTGAACTGGGCAATTCCTTTCTGTCCGCCAAATTGTGCAGGCAGCACCTTATACCATACTACACTTAGTATTTTCGTCATCAGGAATTATTCGGGATAGTATCTCCTTTTGCGCATCTCCATAAAAATCCCGATTCCGAAAAGTACCAGCAGGATAATCTGGCTGATGCTGGTAATTCTTCTTCCCATAATATATGAGGCGGGTTCAAACCGGAACTCTATTTTATGCTGACCCGCAGGAATAGCTAAACCGCGCAAGACATAATTGGTTTTTACAATCGGGACTTCCTTTCCGTCGATAAAGGCTTTCCATCCTTTTTCATAATATACTTCACTGAATACTGCGAACTGGTTTGAAGCAGCACTGAAGGTATATGTGACGATATCATTGTCATTATTTTCCAGTTTGATAACACCGGCTGAATCCCATACCGGAGCAAACGGAATGCCTGGCTTATATTTTTCCTGGACAATGGCTTCCTGTAGTGGATCAAAATAATCGAGGGCTTTCATTTCAGCAGCAGGTGTGGGCACATAACGGATGGATTTGACCAGCCAGGCACTTCCAAGTGCATCAGGGTTTGTTTGCAGTATGGATTGTTGTCCTGATGAATCCGGAATAATGATATATTTTGTGTTCAGCATATTGAGCACCGGCATATTCAGGGGTTGCTTCATCAGCTGGTTTTCTATGAGATCCTGGTATATGCTAAGTTTGGCAGCATGATATCCCCCGATCGACTGATGGTGATATGAAGTGACTGCGTCATTGAAAGCTGCCGATAAATCGCCTTGTGAAAGATTAAAAACCCTGAAATTCTTTTCCTTATCCTGCAGAATCTGCTGATCTGCAGGCGTAAGGTTAAAAATCGCCTCGTTTTCTTCCGGCTCAAGGAAATTATCATCATTAAGAAATCTTTTACCTACGGGTAAAACATCAAATGCCGTGAGTAGCAGAAAACCGATTACGGCATGCTCTGCCTTAAGTTTATTTCGGGTAAATAAAAACAATAACAGGAATCCGGAACCAGCAAAGAAAATGGAACGCATTAAGTCTTTGGTGAATAAGCTTTTACGGTCTTCTGCAACGGCATTGACAATATCCCTTCCTGCTGATGGGTCATTGGTAATGATCTGTGAAAGCTGCTGCTGGATATATTTATCGCGGTCTGTTTTAAAATCAGCAGATAAATAAAATAGCGTCACAATGGCGAAAACTCCGGCAGCAATAATGCCGGAAAGTTTTAATTTTTTCCACAATTCTGTTTTATTATCTTCTGAAAAAAGAGCCTGTTGCAATGCCATCACCGAGAGCATGCAAAAAGTTAATTGGGGAATAACCAATATCATTGCTGGTGCCCTGAATTTATTATACATGGGCAGGTAGTTGAATAGAAATGTATTAAAGCCGGCAAGGTTTTTACCCAGAGACATTAGCAGGGCCAATAGAGTAACTGAAATAATCCACCATTTATGCCAGCTTTTTACGTAGACCATTCCAAAAATGAAAAAGAAACAAATGATAGCGCCGAGATATACCGGCCCGGAGTGACCCGGCTGGTTACCCCAGTAAGTGGAAAAAGAAGCATATACCTGTTGTGCAAGTTGCTGGGGCAAACCCTTTTCTGATAAAGTTTCCACCAGTTTTGAATCTTCGCCCATCGGCCCGGGCCCACCTCCATATGCATTGGGAACAAGCAAGGTCATCAATTCTGCCTTTCCATAACTTCCATACAGGAAGGCGTACCCGGTGTCAAGTCCGCCTATATTTTGTTTTGCATTAAGGGTATCATTCAGGTTTAGCGAAGCCTGGCCGCCACGGATAGTTGCTTTGGAATAATCATAGGTAGTAAACAGCATCACTGCGTTTGTCATCACACCAATTGCGCCGGCCACCACAGCAAAAACTGCGGCCATGGCAAGCTGGTTGAACTCTTTTCTTTTAAACTTATATACCAGGAAGCCGATAGTCATGAATGATGCAATCAACAGGAAATAATAGACGATCTGGTAGTGGTTCTGGTAAATGAGTATGGAACTGAACAATGCCGTCAATGCAGCGCCAAGCCAATATCGTTTTTCAAATATCATGATCAGGCCGCCCAGTGCTGCCGGCAGGTAGGCGAGGGAAAGCATCTTGGTTTCATGCCCTACAGAAATTATAATCGGGTCATAGGAAGAATAGGCATATCCCAATGCCCCCATCATGGCAATCCATGGGTTGGCCCGAAGCACAAGTGCAAGGAAATAAAATCCAAGGCATGCAAGGATGAAAAACCGGAATGGTTTGGGAATAAACAATGAAAACGCCTCGTTGGCATAATACGATAAAAAGTTATTGTTATTGGTAGCTATCTGGAAACCCGGCATACCGCTGAACATGTTTATGGTCCATAATGGTGCCATACCATCGTGGGTATCACGGTAATCCTGGATATCCTTGCTCATGCCTTTCCAGTGCATGATATCGCTTTGCTGAAGTACTTTTCCCTGGAGCGCAGGCTTGCAGTATATGAGAGAAATAATGATAAATGCGGCTACCGCTATGATATGCGGGACCAGGTCCTTGAATTTAATATTCAGCATGCTTTTTAATTCAGGCGGCAAAATACCAATTATTACGGATTGAGCATGATGTAATCGATTATTGACTATAAATTACGTTTCCGCGTGCAGGATGAATTTTTATGCCGTCCCGGGTAAAGTCAGGGGTCAACAATTTCCCCATCAATTCGTTATCTTGCCTTTAACCCCGCATTCATGATCCATAATATTATCAAAGACAGGCCTACCAAGTTGTTCATCATGCTGGGAGGTTTTTTTATTGCAAATGCCATCATTGCAGAAATTATCGGGGTAAAGATATTTTCACTGGAAGATACACTGGGGATAGAAAAAGCCAGTTTCTCGCTCTTCGGCCAGCAGGGTTTATCCTTCAGTCTCACGGTAGGCGTTTTACCATGGCCGATAGTATTTATAATGACGGATATTGTAAACGAATATTATGGGGTTAAAGGAGTGCGTTTCCTGACACTGCTCACAGTGCTGCTCATTGCCTTTTCGTTCTTTGTTTTTTTCTTCGCCATCAGGTTATCGCCCGATACCGCTTACTGGACAGGTTCATCCGCAGAGCATGGGGTTCCTGATATGCAGGCTGCTTATAAGGCCATTTTCGGACAGGGGATGAATATTATCATTGGATCCCTTTCTGCATTTATACTTGGTCAGCTGATAGATGCCATGGTGTTTCGGAAAATAAAATCCATCACGGGTGAAAAGTCAATCTGGGCAAGGGCTACCATGAGTACGCTGGTATCACAGTTTATTGACAGCGTCGTGGTGACCTATATTGCCTTCACCCTTTTCAGGGGTGTTCCTGTTGGACAAACCATGGCCTGGGCTTTCACTGCCTATGCCTATAAATTCAGCATTGCCATATTGATGACTCCGGTCATTTACCTGGTTCACTGGATATGCGAAAAATACCTGGGTCAGTCGGTGGCAGCGGAGATGAAACTGGCGGCGATGAAAGAAGCGTAGATAATTTGGAAATGTGGGGAATTGTGATAATGTGAAAGTGCAGATTGGAAAATTTACAAATTCTGAGGTTAGCTCCCTTTCACAATGCCCGCTACCACTTTATCAATTGGAAGGGTTACGGATTCAGGGGAAAATGCATCCCAATCTATAAAACGGAAGGTTTCGGTTTCTCCCGTTTCCGCATACATTTTCAATTCCCGTTCATCGAATTCAAAAGGGTTAAGCCTTAACGGGGCAATGATGGCTTCCATCGGATGTGCATAATAATAAATGGATATGATCTGGTGTTCGGGATTGAAAGCCGACATCTGGAAAAAGTCTGTGGTATAAATGTGATCCCCGATATCCACCCTGAGATTCATTTCTTCCATGAATTCACGCCTCAGACATTCCCTCGTACCTTCCCCGAATTCAAGTCCGCCACCGGGAAATTTCGTATAATAATTCCCCCTGATGAATTCATCACTGACAAGTACCCGCTTGTTTTCATCTAACAGTATACCATAAACGCGGAGATTGAACATCAGAACCATTTTTTCTTTACAAAATACCAGGCCATTATGCTTGAAATACCCAGGGCAAGGGCAATGGGAACATAAAATGCATGTGGACTGTCAGCGAAAGGTATAGGAACATTCATGCCATATATACTGGCCACCAGAACAGGAAACTGGAGAATGATGGTGATGCCTGCAAGCCTTTTTAATACCAGGTTCTGGTTATTGGCGATGATGCTGGCAAAGGCATCAAGTGTTGAGCTGAGGATATTGGTATAGATATTGGCCATTTCAAGGGCCTGTGACATATCAATGATCTGGTCGTTCAGCAATTCAAGCTCGTCTTCATTGAGTCCGAGCATATTGGTACGCTGCAATTTGATCAGCAGCAATTCATTGGACCGGAGGGCTGTGACGAAATATACCAGGCTTTTCTGGATGCGCATCAGTTCAAACAGTTCTTCATTGCGGTTGGCCTCATAAAGCCTTTGTTCCAGCATATTCCGGCGATGGTTGATCTCCTTAAGATATTCGATGAAAGTCTGCGTGACTTTCTCAAAAATCTTGAGGACCATCATGTTTCTTTTATCGGGATGCCTGTTCTGGAAAGTATTCAGGAATTTTTTTATGGCGCCATTCTCGAATGAATTGACAGTAACAATCTGGTGATGGGTCAGGATGATGCAGATCGGAATGGTGATATAAAAAGAATCGCTGTCGTTAAAGGAATTGTTCTCCGTTGGTGTTTTGATGACAATCATCTTCACATTGTCTGCCACTTCAAAACGGGGGCGTTCATCGATATCCAGTGAATCCTGCAAAAATTCAATGGGAACATCCAGTTTATTGGCAATTTCTGTGAATTCTTCCTGCTTGAAGGGTGGGAGGATGTTGACCCATGTACCGTTTTCAGGTTTATCTACCGATGTGGTAACGCCTTCGATATTTTTAAACAGCTGGATCATACAACTAATTCAAGTGGGTGCAAAGGTAAGCGGATTGCGGATTACGGATTGCGAATTGCGGATTAAATATGATTTATATTTTAGGTATGACAAAGGAAGCTGTTAATAATCGATGACACAAATTGAATAAAGTCAATAATCCGCAATCCGCAATCCGTAATCCGCAATCTTATTGAATCCTGATCTTCCCCTCATAAACAAACAGCGCAGGGCCGCAGAGCCAGATATTTTTATAGGAAGAATCATGCATTCTTTCATATTCAACGGATAGTTTACCGCCCAGTGTTTGAACATCAACCTGGTTGAAACCGGTTTCATTATGAGCGGAGACCAGTGCAGATGCGGTGACACCGGTGCCGCAGCTCCAGGTTTCTGCTTCCACACCCCGTTCATACGTACGGACAAAAATCGTGTGATCATCAATAGTTTCCACGAAATTCACATTTATGCCATCATCTTTATGTTTCTCATTGTAACGGATTGCCTTGCCTTCCTCCGTTACCCTGTATTCGTCCAGGTCATTGACATATTTTACGATATGGGGTGATCCTGTATCCAGGATATATTCGGTACCATCTGAAATCACTTTTGTAACATCGTTCATTTTCAGCCTGATCCATCCATTGAGGTCGATTTCTGCTTCATGCTCTCCGTCGGCCGCAATAAAATGGTAAAATTCCTTATGCAGCCCGGTGGAATAAGCAAACTTAATGATGCATCTTCCGCCATTTCCGCACATACTTCCTTCCTTGCCGTCGGCATTGAAATATCTCATTTCAAAATCATATCCATCCTTTTTCAGGTACATCATCAGGCCATCAGCCCCGATACCAAAACGGCGATGGCAAAGAAACCTGATCTGTTCTTCTGATAAAGGGTAGTCCTGCTCCCTTGCATCCAGGATGATAAAATCATTCCCGGTTCCATGGTATTTAAAAAAATTAATCTGCATAGGTGTAATTAAATGACTTCAATAATTTCCAGGGATTTTTTAATTAAACGTTCAACAGCGGATTTACTGTCTTTCGAAAATTCTTTTTTTATCCTGTTGGCCACAATAACGTTCAGCGAGAGGCATTGATGCCCCAGCAATTTACCCATTCCATAAATGGCCGAGGTTTCCATTTCAAAATTGGATATCCTGTGCGGGCCAAACCTGAAATCCTCAAAAAGGTTTACCAGGTCAGGCCTTGCCAGGCCCATACGGATCACCCTTCCCTGCGGACCATAAAATCCGGGGCAGGTGACGGTAATCCCATTGTGGTAATCTGACGCAAAATGCCGGAGAAGGGTTGCTGATGCCGAAGCGATATAGGGTAAGGAAAAAGGCGGAGCTAATTGGGTATGGGTGATGAATGCCTGCAGGATATGTCTTTCTTCCTCATGGTTTTCAGGCCTGTAGAAATGAAGTACATTATCCAGCCCGATCCCATGTGTACCTGCTACCATGCTGTCGACCGCAATATCTCCCTGCAGGGAACCGGATGTTCCAAGCCTGAAAATCTGCAATGGAGTATGATGTGGATTGACCAGGCGGGTTTCAAAATTCACATTGACCACTGCATCAATTTCATTCATCACAATGTCAATATTGTCCGGACCAATTCCGGTAGATATCACAGATATTCTTTTTTTACCGATATAGCCTGTATGTGTAATGAATTCACGGTGATGGCACCTGTATTCAACGGTATCAAAAAACTTACTGACTTCTGCGACCCTGCCGGGATCCCCGACAGTGATTACGGTATGCGCCATTTCTTCCGGACGAAGGTCGAGATGATAAATGGCACCCCGGCTGTTAACAATCAATTCTGATTCCTGGATTCGCAACATGAGTGATACAACAGGGTTGGCATTATGCCGTTATTTGAATGGAAGGGTATGTATTGTACAAATTTAGATGGAAAATGCTACATTTGCGCCATCATTTACGGTTCCGTGGCCGAGTGGTTAGGCAGAGGTCTGCAAAACCTCCCACAGCGGTTCGAATCCGCTCGGAACCTCAGAAAAAGCGCCCTCTAAGGAGGGCGCTTTTTAATTTGATAATTTGATAGTGTGTAAATGTGGAAGTTGAAATATGGAAATCCAGTACGGAAAGGTCGTTCAAATGAAATAAGCGTGCACTTATTCTGAGACTGGCGCTGGCGTATCTTCAACAATTGTCCTGACTTTACCCGAAGGCAAAACCGCAGCTATCATTAGCAGTATGGATGATAACAGCATAAGATAAATCCCTATTCTTTTTTCAGGGCAATAGCCATGGTAACAGGCTGCATAAATAATATAACTTTTTATGGCGTAGGCCAGGTTTAAAGCCATCAGCAGAAGGTTCAGGCGCTTATAAAAAACCTGCGGAAGAAAATGACAAAGAAGGCTCAATATTGCCATCACTGTCAGCCATTTTCCCGGCCTGCCATAGGTATTTTTCTCGGAGAAGAAACCGGTGAATACCTTGTCCAGGTCAGGATAATATGCCCATGGTAAAAAACATGACAGGATCAGCAGGGCAGAACCTAAAACAGCGATCCATTTAGAATATTTTTCCAGGAATTTCATGTTCTACACTTTTACTGCTAAGCAGATTTCCAATTATCTTTTAATGTCACCGTTCTGTTGAAGATCAATTTTCCCGGAGTGGATAATTTGCTGTCGAGGCAAAAATATCCCTTCCTGATAAACTGGTAACTTTCGGTATCATGGGCATTAGACAGTTCGGGTTCCATGATGGCATTATAAATGATCTGCAAAGATGCCGGGTTGATGAATTGCTTGAAATCTTCTTCGGCAGATGGGTCCTCAACCTTAAAAAGCCTGTCATACAGCCTGACTTCTGCGGTTATGGCGTGTGCGGCGGAAACCCAGTGAATAGTGCCCTTTACATTAACCCCTGAGGTATCATTGCCACTCCTGCTTTCAGGTATATAGCTGCAGTGGATTTCAGTGATCTTCCCGCTTTCATCCTTTTTATATTCCTCGCACTTAATGATGTAGGCATTTTTTAGCCTTACCATTGTTCCGGGAGCAAGCCTGAACCATTTTTTCATCGGCACTTCCATGAAATCTTCCCTTTCAATCCACAACTCCCTTGAAAAATGAAGTGTTCTGTTTCCGCCATTGTTTTCTGCCTCTGGGTTATTTTCCCCTTCCAGTTCTTCGGTTTTGCCTTCAGGGTAATTACTGATAACGAGTTTAACCGGATCAAGTACGGCCATCCTGCGCTGGGCAGTTTTATTCAGGTCTTCCCTGATGCAAAATTCAAGCAACCCCACATCAATGATATTTTCCCTGCGCTGAACACCGATTCGATCGCAGAAATTCCTGATGGAAGCCGGTGTATATCCCCTGCGCCGCAAACCTGAAATAGTTGGCATCCTGGGATCATCCCATCCGTCAACAAATCCTTCATGGACCAGTTGCATGAGTTTTCGTTTACTCATGACCGTATAGTTCAGGTTGAGCCGTGCAAATTCATATTGCTGTGAAGGAAAAATCCCGAGTTTTTCTATAAACCAGTTGTATAATGGCCTGTGCACTTCAAATTCAAGTGTGCAGATGGAATGTGTAATATTTTCTATGGAATCTGACTGTCCGTGTGCGAAATCATACATGGGGTAAATGCACCATTCGTCTCCCGTGCGATGATGATGGGCATGCTTTGATCCGGTAAATGATCGGATCGCGCATATGCATATTGGGAGATGCAAGGTCTATTTTGGCACGAAGTACTTTTTCACCTTCGGTATATTTTCCTGCTTTCATTTCTTCAAACAACCGCAGGTTTTCTTCCACTAGTCCTGTCCCGGCAGGCACTGGGCTTTCCCGGTTCGGTGGGAGTTCCTTTACTGGCGGCTATTTCTTCGGCCTGACGCATCGTCTACATAGGCGAATCCTTTTTTGATCAGTTCAACGGCAAAATTGTACAACCTGGGGAAATAATCGGAAGCATAAAACACATTATCCCAATGAAATCCCAGCCATTTCACATCTTCCTGTATGGAATCCACATATTCTGTGTCTTCAGTAACAGGATTTGTATCATCAAATCGCAGGTTGGTTTTGCCGCCATATTTTTCGGCCAGGCCGAAATTCAGGCATATACTTTTAGCATGGCCAATATGCAGGTATCCGTTTGGTTCTGGCGGGAAACGGGTATGGATGCTTTTCCATTTACCCGTCCTCAGGTCTTCTTCAACGATCTCTTCCAGGAAATTCAATGATTTTTCTTCGCTCATTCTTTTTGAGTTGGCCGCAAATTTACGAAATCGCGGAGAGGCTTTTGTGAATTATCTGTATTGATTCCAGAATCTGCTCGCGGGTTAATAATTAATGGAGGGGTAAACCGGATCTTATCCCCATGCGTTGGCTTTGCAAGTAAACCATTTTCCATCATATCCATACACAAATGCCAGGCAGCATCTTTATCAGGATGGTTGATCTCAATGGCATTCATCAGTCCCTTCCCGCGAACCTCCCTGATCAGGGGGTGGTTTAATTGTGTTAACCCGTTCCTGAAAATCTCACCCATTTCCCTGGCGTTCCCTGCCATGTTTTCTTCTTTAAGTACCTGGAGCGAAGCAATGGCAACCCTGCAGGCCAGCGGATTTCCGCCATACGTGGATCCGTGTTCCCCGGGTTTAATGGTCATCATGATTTTATCATCTGCCAGCACGGCTGAAACAGGAATGGTTCCGCCACTCAGGGCCTTGCCAAGGATCAGGATATCTGGACGCACTTCCTCATGGTCGCAGGCGAGCATCTTGCCGGTGCGGCATAATCCGGTTTGTATCTCATCACCAATCAACAATACATTGGCATAGGCACAATAGGCTTTGGCCTGGGCAAGATAACCTTCATCCGGAACCACTACACCTGCTTCACCCTGTATGGGTTCCACGAGGAAACCGGCAACATGTGGGTCCTGCAGGGCTTTTTCCAGGGCTGGAAGATCATTGAAAGGGATAATTTCAAAACCGGGCATGAAAGGGCCAAACCTCGTATATGAGGCAGGGTCCGTGCTAAAGGAAATCACCGTACTTGTGCGGCCGTGAAAGTTGTGGGCGCAGACAATAATCTTTGCTTTGTTTTCAGGAATGCCTTTTACCATATACCCCCAGCGGCGTGCAAGTTTAATGGCTGTTTCCACACCTTCCACACCGGTATTCATGGGTAACACCTTATCATAACCGAAATACCGGGTGATGAATTGTTCATATTCACCCAACTGGTCATTATGGAAAGCCCGTGACGTGAGGGTTAGTTCATGGGCTTGCTGAACAAGCGCTTCCAGGATCCTGGGATGGCAATGCCCCTGGTTTACAGCCGAATATCCACTGAGAAAATCGAAATACCTTTTGCCCTCCACATCCCACATGAATACACCGTTTCCGCGTTTTAAAACAACGGGAAGGGGATGATAATTATGGGCTCCGTATTTATCTTCCAGGTCAAGGAAATATTGTGTTTTAGAGGATATGATAGTATGCATATTGAAAATGTGAAAATGTGAAAATGCGAAAATGTGCAAATGGAATACAAGTGGTTGAGAATGTACATTGCATATACACTCCTTCACCCTGAACTTAGTGATTCAGGAGGTCAAGATTGGAAGAAAGAAAAGCGGGAATGGCAATATGGCTGCTGATTACAGGCATGCGCAAATATACTTATTTTACCTGAACCTTAAAAACACGGTAGCCGTCCGGGAAACGAATTTCAGGGAGCTGGCGGAAAATACCAAAACAGGCAGAGCCACTGCCCGACATAGCCGCAAATTCTGCACCCTTATCGTATAAGTCTCTCCTTTATTTTTCCGATTTCAGGATATCGCCCGAAAACAGTTTTTTCAAAATCATTGATCATCCATTCCTTCCAGGTATGCAGGGGTTCCTGAATTTTTTCCCGCAGTGAATAGGCCGGCATTTTTGGCCGGATACCGGAAAAGGCTTCAGCCGTACTTACCGAAATTCCCGGGTATACCAGGATGATGTATAATCCTGATAAGATTAATCCTGACTGGTTCAATGATTTCTCCCCTTCCACTGGCAAAGCAAGGCTGATTAATGATGAAAAAAGGGCAATCGCTCCCTAATTGCAGTGAAAGTGCAATTAATTTTTCTACATCAAGTCCAAGTTGAAAGTACTTATTTAATGCTGTCAGTACAAAGCTGCCATCTGCAGAACCCCCACCCAGTCCGGCCCCCATGGGAATAACCTTATGCAGGTGCATGGTAATGTCTGGGAGCTGGGGAAATTCATGTTTCAGTAAATGATATGCCCTGACACAAAGATTCTGATCTGCATTTCCGCTGACCGGTACACCTGAACTTTGAAAATGGAATGTCCGTGAAGGAATGAATTCAAGGATATCATTAATCTCCAAAGGAAAAAAAATCGTCTCAAGGTCATGGTATCCATCTTCCCGTTTCCGGGTAATATGAAGTCCTAAATTGATCTTGCAATTGGGGAAAACGATCATGTATAAGGGAAGGAATTTATTTACTTCCTCTGCTGTTGATTTCATCCCTGATGGCAATCGCACGGATATAATCTTCCTGCTCCAGCACATCATTCAGCAGGGTATGAAGATCTTCCAGCGTCATCGCTTTAAGGTCTTCCTGGGCCCCGGTTTCATCGGTGGTAGTGGTGGTGATCGACTTCTTCTTTTTGCCACCGGTGTCTTCCATTAAAATACCTGCACTGTCCAGGATATTTTCATATGTATAAATAGGGCAGCCAAACCTTACTGCCAGGGCAAGCGCATCAGAGGTGCGGGAATCAATCTCCACGGTATCCTTATCGTTACTGCATAAAAGTTTACTGTAAAAAATGCCTTCCTGCAAATCGCAGATGACTACTTCATGAAGGTCAACGCTGAAGGCCATCATGAAATTTTTCATCAGGTCATGGGTAAGCGGCCGGCTTGGTTGCATGCGCTCGAGCGCCACTGCAATAGCCTGTGCTTCAAACCCTCCGATAACAATAGGTAATCGTCTAAGGCCATTTACTTCCCCAAGGACAACGGCATAGGAATGCGTCTGGGTTATGCTGTGGGAAAGGGCTACTATTTCCATTTCTATCTTCTTCATAACTAGGTACGAAAGTAAGAAAAACTCCTAATAACTCATGCCCGTTCCTGTCAGCCTAATGACTTTTCAGTTTCCTGACGCTTTCAATGATTTTGGGAACTACTTCGAATGCATCGCCCACAATACCATAATCCGCAGCTTTAAAGAATGGCGCTTCAGGATCTTTATTGATGACCACGATGACTTTACTGCGATTTACTCCGGCAAGGTGCTGGATAGCTCCGGAAATGCCAATGGCGAAATACAGGTTGGGTGCGATGGCCAGGCCGGTTTGTCCAACATGCTCATGATGCGGCCTCCAATGTGCATCTGCAACAGCCCTGCTGCAGGCAGTGGCAGCGCCCAATAACCCGGCGAGTTCCTCTACCATACCCCAGTGTTCAGGTCCTTTAAGGCCACGCCCTCCGCTGACCACCAGTTCAGCTTCTCCCAAAGGCACCGTGCCGGTAACCTTATTCGTTGCCGTTACCTTTATTGCCGGAGTGGGTACGGCGATATCCAATGTGCTTACTGCTGCTGTTCCTTCGGAAATATTCACAGCATAAGCATTGGGATTTAAAGCGATAATTTTCACCGGCGTATTCACGGAAACAAAGGCATAAGCTTTTCCGGAAAACACATTCTTTTTGACAACAAATCCGTTTGAAGTGTCTGGTAATCCAATGGCACCAGAAACAAGTCCGGCTTTTAACCTGGCTGCGAGCCTGGCCGCAACAGATTTACCGGTGAGGTTATTGGAAAATACCACCACTGTGGCGCCGGTTTGCTGAACGGCATCGCCGATTACTTTTGTATACACCTGTGCATCCAGGTGGTCGAGTGCAGGACTGCTCACCTGGTATATTTTTTTCACCCCGTATTTCCCCAGGGCGGAAAGCTCGTCTTTAACAGTGCCAAGCACAATTCCCGCAGCTTCCTGCCCGGTCAATTCGGCGATTTTGGCACCATAACTTAAGGCTTCAAATGAATTTTTCTTGATGGCACCATCTGCATGGTCTATAAAAACTAATACTGACATATCATTCGTTTATGGGTTAGATCACTTTTGCTTCTTCATGTAGGAGGCGAACCAGTTCCGCAGGATTATCCGCTGAAACCAGCTTCACGCCCGCTTTCGCAGGAGGCAGTTCATACCTCACCACACTGGTGAGCTCTTCCGCTGCAACAGGTTCAATTACTTTCAGCGGTTTGGTGCGGGCTGCCATGATACCCCGCATATTGGGTATCCTGGCTTCAGCCATGCCTTTCTGGCAACTCACCACCGCCGGTAATGTTAGTTCCAGGGTTTCCTCTCCACCTTCTATTTCACGGTTAAGGGTAGCCGAAGTACCGGCAATATCCATTTTGGTGGCCAGGCTAACGTAGGGCATATTGAGTAATTCAGCCACCATGCCCCCGATCGAAGAATTATTATAATCAATGGTTTCCTTTCCCGTCAGCACAAGGTCGTAACCCGATTGTGCAACAGCGGCAATCTGGGCGGCGATAAAATAACTGTCGCCCTGGGTTGCATTGACCCGGATGGCTTCATCACCGCCCAGGGCAAGTGCCTTGCGGATGATCGGTTCGGCATCCGCCGCCCCAACAGTCACCAGGTGTATCGCTACGGAAGGATCTTTTTCCTTCAGTTCAATGGCCCTGACCAGCGCATACCATTCATCGTACGGATTGATGATCCACTGCACGCCATCACTGGCGAATTTCGTGTTGTTATCCGTGAAGGCTATTTTTGCCGTTGTGTCAGGCGTTTTACTGATGCATACCAGTATTTTCATATGGGAAATTTGAAAGATTCATTAAGGTTGTTTATGCAACTATCGCACAAATATAGTAACACATCATTCAAAACTTGGTTTTCGTATAATTAATTTTTTAATGGAGCGGATAGAAAAATTGAAACAGTTCCTGGAATCAAACCCCGGAGATGCTTTCGTACAGCATGCCCTGGCGCTGGAATATGTGAAATTAGGGGAGGAAGGTCTGGCGGAGAAGCTTTTTACATCTATCCTCGACCTTGATCCGGGGTATACAGGTACATATTATCACCTGGCTAAACTGATGGAAAGGACAGGCCGCCGCGATGAAGCACTGGATATTTACCGAAGGGGGATGGAAGCCTGTAAAAAATCCGGAGATTCGCATGCCCTCAGGGAATTACAAAATGCTTACGAAGACCTGATATATTAAACATGAACCTTCTCCAGGAATTTCAGGATCATATTAAGGAAACCGGGTTATTCCATCCGCCAGACAGACTATTAATCGCCGTCAGCGGGGGAGTGGATTCTGTTGTACTCACGCATTTATGCCATGCTTCAGGGTATGACATCAGCCTGGCGCATATGAATTTTGGACTGAGGGGGGAAGAAAGTGACCGGGATGAAAAATTTGTCAGGGGACTGGCTAACCAGCTTTCGGTACCCATATTTGTTCAGCGGGCGGAAACGCTTGCCTATGCTGCAGAAAACAAAATATCCATACAGGAAACGGCCAGGATACTCCGTTATGCATGGTTCAGGGAATTGATGCATAGAGATCATTCATTGACATATCTCTGTACGGCACATCATGCAGATGATAATGTGGAAACAGTATTGATGAATCTTTTTCGCGGCACCGGAATATCCGGCTTAAGGGGCATTCAAGCCAAACAGGATAATATTGTACGTCCCCTTCTTTTTGCCAGCAGGCAGAAGATTGAACAGTACGCTCTCTGGCAACAATTGGCATTTGTAGAAGACAGTTCCAACAGGGAAGAAAAATATACGCGCAATTTTTTCCGTTTGCAGGTTATTCCGCTCATTGAGAAAGTGTATCCATCCGCGGCGGAAAATATGCGCCTGAATATCGAGCGGTTCACCGGTGTGGAAAGACTGTACCATCAAATGGTGGACCTCAAAAGAAAGAAACTGGTCAGTCAGCATGAAGGCGCATGGCATATCCCCGTGGAAAAACTGCGCTATACCAGCCCGCTGCCCACCATCGTATATGAACTTTTCAGCCCTTTCGGATTTTCGGCTTCCCAGGCGCCCGAAGTCATCGGCCTGATGGATAGTCCTACTGGTAAATGCCTGTTTTCATCCACACACCGCCTGCTGAAGAACAGGAACTGGTTTATCATTACGCCATTGCAGGTGAATACGGAAACGGTGGTGGTCATACAAGGGCCTGTACATGAAGCCGGCTTCAGTGAGGGTAAAATTGTTTTTACCGAGAAAACTTTTTTGCCTGGACAAGCCCTGGATCCCGATCCGCTGACAGCCTGTGTGGATACTAACGTTTTAGTATACCCGATGATCATCCGGAAATGGAAAACGGGCGATTATTTTTACCCGCTGGGCATGCGGAAGAAGAAAAAACTTTCCAGGTTCTTCATTGACAATAAGATTCCGCAGCATGAGAAGGAGAATACCTGGGTGCTTGAATCAGGCGGCAAAATCATCTGGGTCATTGGTCATCGGATAGATGACCGTTTCAAGGTTCAGACCCATACCAAAAAAATGACCTGCATGCGCTGGGAGAAGCGTTCCTGAAACCACTTATCAAGGTGAATATGCTCAGAACACCTTTTCTATGAACCGGCTGATGAGGTTTACGTCAGTAAAGGAAAGTGAAGCCAGGTAGGTGAAAACCAGTCCGAATATGCCTCCCCAGAAATGCGCATTATGCCCGATGTTGTCGCCTCCTTTTTTGGACAGATAGGCTGAAAGGCCAAGGAATGCCAGTCCGAATATATACCCGGGAATATTAATGGGAATAAAAAAGAAACGCAGGGGCATGGTGGGTTCCAGCAAAATCGCAGAAAAGATTACGGCGGAGACTGCACCGGAAGCTCCGAGTGCCCTGTATTCATACCTGTTCCTGTATTTGAAGTAATCGGGAATACATGAAAATATTATGCCCAGTACATACAGCAGCACATAAAGCGTAATGGTATGCTGGTTAAAGAATATGGGAAAAAGAAAGGTTTCAATGGCAACGCCAAAAGAATATAAAGAAACCATATTGAAGATAAGGTGCATGCTGTCGGCATGGATGAAGCCGCAGGTCAGGAAACGGTAGTACTGATTTTTATTATTGATCTCATAAGGCCAGAACAGCAAATCCTCTTTCAGCTTTTCACGGCTGAAGGCCGGTATGGAAACAAGACAGGTTACGATAACAATGATTTGGGTAACAGACATGCAGGTTTTTTTAACGATGATGGTATTTCTCGTTGCGCAAGATAGTGCAAGCACGGTAAACCTGTTCTGCCAGGATCAGTCTTACCAATTGATGGGGAAAGGTCAGGGCCGACAACGACCATTTCATTTGCGCACGTGTAAATACCTGCTCATCAATGCCATAAGCTCCGCCGATCAGGAACACGATATTTTTTACACTTTCATTGCCTCGTAATTGCAAAAAACCGGCCAACTGAACGGAACTCAGCATTTTTCCTTTTTCATCCAGTACCACGAGGTAATCTTCTTTTTCCAGCCAGTTGAGTATAATGGTTGCCTCAGACTTTTTTAAATCTGCCTCACTTAGCATGCCTGCATTTTTGGGCACAGGAATGATATTCCAGCTTACCGGGTAATATCTTTTAATCCGGTCGGTAAAATCCTCGACACCCGGGCGGATATATGGTTCATGGTTTTTTCCGATGGTCCAGAAGGAAATTTTCACACTGAGGTTTTGGATAAAAGTAAAGATTTAAGAAAGGTCAGTCAGGATTAAAAAAAAAATTAACTTGAACGCATTACCAGAATAACTGACATGAGAATATTATTTATTATTTTTTTTCTTAGTGTATCCATCTGCCTTGATGCACAAATCCCCAAGGCCCCGGACAGGAAGGAAGGAGAAGGGCCATACACTCAACTCATCCTCCGTGGCGCTATCGTAATCAATGGAACAGGTGCCCCTGCCTTCGGGCCCTGTGATATCGTGATTGAAAAGAACCGGATAGTCCAGGTCGCCACAGTAGGTAATCCCGGTGTGGCCATTCCTATTGAAAGCCGGCCAAAACTTAAAGAGGGCGGAAAGGAAATCAATTGTGAAGGCATGTATGTATTGCCCGGTTTCATTGATATGCATACCCATATTGGCGGAAAAGCCCAGGGAGTGCCTGCAGAATATGTGTTTAAACTCTGGATGGCCCATGGCATTACGACTGTCAGGGAAGTAATGACAGGTAACGGGCTCGAATGGACGCTTGACCAGAAAAAACGCAGCGCCGAGAATGCCATCACGGCCCCCAGGATTTATGCGTATACGGGTTTCGGGCTAAATGCAAAAGCTCCGTTGACCACTCCTGAACTGGCCATTGAATGGGTCAGGGAAAATCAAAAGAAAGGCGCCGACGGAATAAAGTTCTTTGGTGCAGCTCCGGCCATTATGGAAGCCGCCATCAGGGAAAATAAGAAACTGGGGTTAAGAAGTTGCGCGCACCATGCACAGTTGTCTGTAGCCCGGTGGAATGTTATGCATTCTGCAAGGGCCGGCATGACATCAATGGAGCATTGGTACGGCCTGCCTGAAGCGCTCTTCGAAAAGAGCACCATACAGGACTATTCCCTGGATTATAATTACCAGAATGAACAGGACCGGTTTGGAGAAGCCGGAAAATTATGGAAACAGTCGGCCCCGCCGTACAGTGAAAAATGGAACAGTGTAATGGATGAACTGCTCAAGCTCGATTTTACGCTTGATCCAACGTTTAATATATATGAAGCGGGACGGGATCTGCAAAGGGCGAGACGGCAGGAATTCCATGAATTCTATACCCTTCCTTCCCTGTGGAAATTTTACGAACCAAGCAGGATCAACCATGGATCCTACTGGTACAGTTGGGGA
The DNA here is from genome assembly GCA_963823365.1 of uncultured Sphingobacteriales bacterium. Lineage (GTDB taxonomy): Bacteria > Bacteroidota > Bacteroidia > Chitinophagales > Chitinophagaceae > Pollutibacter. The sequence goes on along the minus strand of CAWGLH010000011.1, from coordinate 210,051 downwards.
ACAGAACAGGAAATGGCATGGAAGGAAAATTACCGTTTATGGATGAGCTTTATCAATGAATATAAAAACAGGGGAGGCAGGGTAACGGCCGGATCGGATAATGGTTTTATTTACCAGTTATACGGCTTTGGGTATATCCGTGAATTGGAAATGCTCAGGGAGGCCGGCTTCCATCCGCTTGAAGTGATCCGTTCCGCCACGTTATATGGCGCCCAGGCATTGGGTGCGGAAAATGATCTGGGAACCGTAGAGGCAGGAAAACTGGCCGACCTTGCCATTATAGATGTAAATCCACTGGAAAACCTGTCGGCCCTGAATGGAATGGGCGCCATAAAAGTTACTGACGATAACAAAGTAGTAAGGGTGGGAGGGGTAAAATATACCATCAAGGACGGCATTGTGTATGATGCCAAAAAATTACTTGCCGATGTGAAGAAGATGGTGGATGATGAAAAAGCCAAAACGGGATGGCAGCTGAAACAACCAGGGTTAGATTAGTTGACGGTTGACGGTTGAGTTGACGGTTGGAGTTGGAGTTGCAGTTGAGGTTGAGGGTTGACGGTTGACCGGAAACTTTTTAACTGGAATCTGGAGTTAAAGTTCTCCATCAAAGAAAAACTTAGCATAAGATTTAAAGAATGAGTATCAGTACCAAATCAAATTTTTTATCCATGGGTAATTTTCGGATTTCCACATTTTCACTTTCACATTTTCACATTTTCAAATTTGCAAATTGGCGGATGCTGATTTTCCTATTAATAGGATTTTCCCTCAGCGCATCCGCCCAGCGTCTTCCCTCACTTGAAGAAAGGGTTTCTGCAATGAAGAAAATGCCGGGATTTTTTAATGTGTACTGGGATGATACTAACGGACGCGTATACCTGGAAATTGATAAATGGGAGAAAGAGATATTGTATACCGTTTCTCTTCCTGCCGGACTGGGTTCAAATGACGTGGGGCTCGACAGGGGACTCAATAATGGCGGGAACATCGTTAAATTCACGCAGGGTGGGGAAGAAGGTGATGATGGTTGAACCCAATTACCGGTATCGGGCAGTAACCAATGATGCTGCGGAAAAAAGAGCTGTGGAACAATCCTTCGCACAATCTGCTATCTGGGGATTCACCGCCATTGCCGAATCTGACCAGCGGGTATTAGTGGATGCCACGGCATTCATGTTGCGTGATGCCATGCAGGTTTCTGTCAGGCTTCGCAGGTCGCAGCAGGGAAATTTTACCATCGACAGTTCCCGCTCCGCCATGTATATGCCGGCAACAAAAAATTTCCCTTTAAATACTGAACTGGAATCAACCATAACCTTTGTGAATGCTGATGGAACGATCGGCAATTATGTACAGTCCGTAGCTCCTTCATCCAATGCCCTGACCATGAGGATGCACCATTCTTTTGTGCAATTGCCGGACGCAGGTTATACGCCAAGGATATTTGATCCCAGGTCAAGTTTTATTCCGGTCAGCTTCTTTGATTTCAGCACACCTGTTTCTGAACCCATTGAGAAATATTATATCCGCAGGCACAGGCTGGAGAAAAAGGATCCATCTGCTGAACGCAGCGAGGCTGTTAAGCCGATTATATATTACCTGGATAACGGCACTCCTGAACCCATCCGTTCTGCCTTGCTGGAAGGCGCTTCCTGGTGGAACCAGGCTTTTGAAGCAGCCGGATTTATCAATGCATTCCAGGTCAAAGTGCTTCCCGACACGGCAGACCCTATGGATATACGTTATAATATGATCAACTGGGTGCACAGAAGCACGAGAGGCTGGAGTTATGGCGGGGGTGTCACGGATCCGCGAACAGGGGAGATCATCAAGGGTCAGGTCACGCTGGGATCACTGAGGGTAAGGCAGGATTATCTCATTGCCCAGGGTTTGCTGGCGCCATTTGAAAATGGTATGCCAAAGGACGACAAAATGCTGAAGATGGCGCTGGACAGGCTTAAACAATTGTCGGCACATGAAGTTGGCCATACACTCGGGTTAATGCATAATTATGCGTCCAGCATTAATGACCGGGCCAGTGTTATGGATTATCCACATCCATTGGTAAGATTAAATGCCAATGGAGAGATCGACCTTGGCCAGGCCTATGATAATAAAATCGGGGCATGGGACAAAATCGCCATCGACTGGGGATACAGGGTGTTTAATAAAGGCCAGGATGAACATACAGAGCTGGATAAAATAATGGACGCAGCATCAGGAATGCAGTTTATCAGCGACCGTGATGCACGTGCACCGGGCGGACTGCACCCGGGAGCACATTTGTGGGATAACGGAAAGGATGCCAATGAAGAACTGAAAGAAATGATTAAGGTCAGGCAGAAAGCACTGCAGCAGTTTGGAGAAAACAGCATCAGGCCTGGTTTTCCCATGGCAATGCTGGAAGACGTACTGGTGCCGGTATATTTTTACCATCGGTACCAGGTAGAGGCGGTAACCAAAATAGTAGGGGGAATGGATTATTCGTATGCCCTTAACCGTGAGAACCAAAAAATCACGGTGCCTGTCAGCAGGGAACAACAACTGAAAGCGCTTGATGCGGCCATGCTGACTGTGCAGCCCGAATTCTTAATGGTACCAGGGCATATTGCGAAGCTGATACCACCAAGGCCGGCCGGGTATGAATTCACCAGGGAATTATTCAGGAAAAGAACAGGACTGGCTTTTGATGAACTGGCTCCTGCCGAAGCTGCAGCAGATATTCCTTTCTCCTTTCTCTTTCATCCGGAGCGGATTAACCGCCTTGCCATCAATGGTTCACAGGGAAGCCTGGGTTTAACGGAAATGGTGAACAGGATCATTGGCAGTACCTGGAAAGCCAACAGGAAATCCGGCATCCAGGGACTGATACAAATGCAAACTGAGCAGGTTCTGCTTACCTATCTCCTGTTCTCTTCAGTGGATGAACAGGTATCTTTTGCCGCCAGGTCAATGATGCAGAAATCTCTTTCAGACCTTAAAATTTTCCTCCAAGCAAAAAGTAAAACCACCACAGATAACACGTATGCCGGTCATATCACCCTGGCGCTGGAAAGGATGAAATCACCGGATAAGGCAAAACCTACACAGCATGCGGCTATTCCTCCCGGCGCACCTATCGGGTGTGATGTGGAGTAGGAGCAATTAAAAGGCGGGCATTCCTGCCTAATGGCACATGCATATATAATTATTATTTTCCCGGATGCAGCGTCTGCATGTCCTGATTCACCCTTTAATAGGGTGTGGTTATCGGTTTGTCCTTTTTGGTTTGGACCTGTTTAAGAAATCCCTGGAGAAATTAAACAACAAACTGAGGCACAATCGATTAAGCTAAGCAAAAGGAGATAGGGTCAAAAATAATTTATCGTTAATCATTTGTTATTGTGTAATAAAAACACATCTTTGTTTCTTATCGTGTAATTATTACACGTAGACTTCATTACATCAACGAATCTGCTTCATGCGTGTCATCATCTTTCTGATTTCAGGATTGCTTTGGCAGTTCAATGTGCAGGCACAATTATTAAGCACATCACCCCAGTTTATCCAGGAAAATTCCAGCCCGGTTGAAATCACGGTCAATGCCTTAAAAGGCAACCAGTCATTGAAAGATTATAGTGCTACCGGTGACGTATATGTCCATATCGGGGTGATCACCAACCTGAGTAATAATTCATCCGACTGGAAATATTCAAAATTCACCTGGGGCGTTCCTAATGCCCAGGCTAATTGCTCTTACCTGGGAAATAACCAGTGGAAGTTTACCATCAGTGGCGGCCTGCGTAATTTTTTCGGTATCACCAATGCAGGTGAGCAGATTCAGAAAATCGCCATACTGTTCCGGAATGGTAATGGTGCTTTGGTACAGCGTAATGCAGATGGGAGCGATATGTATATCCCGGTTTACGATAACAGTTTGCAAGTCAGGATCACGGAACCTTTTATACAACCAACATATGTTCCGGTTACCGAGCCTGTCACAAAAAATGTGGGCGAAGCCATCAGCATAAAGGCAAATAGCAGTGCCGTGGCAGATATGAGTATTTCCTTCAATGGAACCGATGTGTATAGCCAGCCTGGTGTTACAGAAGGCACGGCATCGCCGGTAATTTCTGTTGAAGGAACCCAGACGATTGTGGCCCGGGCTACCAGTGGTGGGGTTACAAAGACCGACACAATAAGATTCTTCGTGGGAACCCCCACCAATATTGCCCCGCTTCCTCCTGGCGTAAAGGATGGTATCAATTATGAAGCAGGTGATGTTTCTGTTGTACTGGTGCTGTATGCACCGGGAAAAAACAGCATTTCGGTCATCGGTGATTTCAATAACTGGACACAGGGTGTGGCTTACCAGATGAACAAAACACCTGATGGCAACAGGTTCTGGATCAGGATCAGCGGACTCACCCCGGGAACGGAATATGCCTACCAGTATCTTGTTGATGGTTCGCTTAAAGTTGCAGATTACAATGCTGAAAAAGTGCTGGACCCTGCAAATGATCCCTTCATTTCACCGCTGACCTATCCTTCCCTTAAACCATACCCTACCGGTAAAACAACGGGTATTGTAAGTGTACTGCAGACAGCCAAGCCTGCATATGCATGGCAGGTTAATAATTTTACCCGGCCCGATAAGAAAAACCTGGTGATATATGAATTATTGCTGAGGGATTTCCTGCAGCAGCAAAACTGGAAAACACTGAAAGATACGCTGGGCTACCTTAAGCGGTTAGGCGTTAACGTTATAGAGCTTATGCCTTTTAATGAATTTGAGGGTAATAACAGCTGGGGGTATAATCCTTCTTTCTTTTTTGCACCTGATAAATATTACGGTACCGAGAATGACCTGAGAATTTTTATCGATGAATGCCACAAGAACGGAATGGCCGTGGTGATGGATATGGTCATGAATCATGCTTTTGGACAATCGCCGCTGGTACAATTATATTTCGATGCAGCTGCGGGTAAACCATCTGCCAGCAGCCCCTGGTTCAACCAGGATGCGCGTCATCCATTTAATGTGGGTTATGATTTTAATCATGAGTCACAGGCCACAAAAGACCTTGTTGACAGGGTAGTGGAACACTGGCTGGTAAAATATAAGCTGGATGGATTCAGGTGGGATCTCTCCAAAGGATTCACGCAAGTGAATAACCCTAACAATGTTGCTGCCTGGGGAGCATATGATGCCAGCAGGATTGCCATCTGGAAACGTATTTATGACAAGATGCAGTCTTCTGCAGCCGGAACATATTGCATCCTGGAACATTTTGCTGATAATACGGAAGAAAAGGAACTGTCTGATTATGGGATGATGCTTTGGGGTAATATGAATACAAATGTGAATGAAGCCACCATGGGATATCTCGCCAATTCCAATTTTGAAAGTGGTTTATTTACCAAAAAAGGCTGGAGCCAGCCCCACCTTATCGGATACCAGGAAAGCCATGATGAGGAAAGGCTGATGTATAAAAATATCACTTTCGGAAATACCTCAAACGGATCACACAATACAAAGGACCCTGGTGTTGCACTCAAAAGAAATGGCATGGCTACCGCTTTCTGGGCAATGATGCCCGGCCCCAAAATGATCTGGCAGTTTGGTGAACTGGGATATGATTATTCCATTACCTGGTGCCCATCGAACAATACTGTTCCCACTCCATATCCCAGCAGCCAGTGCCGCCTGGATCAGAAACCACCCCGTTGGGATTACCTGCAGAATACAGGCAGGCAGGAATTGTTTGACATATATGCAAAGCTCAATAAACTGAAACTTACGCCTAACTATAGCCTCACTTTTACCGGAAGTGCCGTGTCTTCTGACCTTTCCGGCGCAGTCAAATGGATGAGCGTTCAAAGTGATTCACTGAGAGTGATGGTGGTGGGCAATTTTGATGTGGTAGCGAGGACAGCCAGCATCACATTTCCTTCTGCAGGTCCATGGTACTCATACCTCGTGAATGGAATCAGGAATGCCACAGGATCGGCTGAATCGCTTACCCTCCAGCCAGGTGAATACTATGTATATACGAACAGGGATATTAACGGGCAGAGCATTACATCAGTAGAGTGACCTTCGGCCTGATTATACAGACCGCTCCCTGATCATTTATCCCAATCCTGCGGGAAACAGTTCCGTGGTGGTATATGAAATACCCGAAACAGGAAATGTGAATATCAGTATATGGAACATGCAGGGTCAACGGGTAGGATTATTTAATGCGGGTACCAGGCCCAAAGGCAGGTATACGATACCGTTAAATCATCCCGGTTTTAATATCAATAAACTTTCTTCCGGGAATTATGTGATGATGATCGATGTGAACGGAAAAAGGATGAAGAAGCAATTTGTAATTGGCCGCTGACAGATTGTTATTAATAATGCGGCCGACTGGCAATGGAAAGATTATACAAGAATATAAGTACAACAATTGTAATTGTAATTTAAACCAACTGTTATGAGTGTCAAGCGATTGTCAGGCCGTGATCGGATTGATTTACCATCCTGATGCTGGCCATTATGCAACTCACCTTCGCACAGGGCAGGGTGATTACCGGTAAAGTGATAAACACAAAAGATAGTTTGCCGGTACCCAATGCCAGTGTTATAGTGAAGGGCTCCTCACACGGTGTTTATACAGATGTGAATGGAAATTTTTCCATTAGTGTAAATAGTGAAAATTCCGTCCTGGTTGTAACATCGGTTGGGTTTGCCCGGCAGGAAATTACGGTGGGCAGCAGCAGGAATCTCATAAACGTCAGTCTTGTCTGAAGCCACAGGAAACCTGAATGAGGTAGTTGTGGTGGGATATGGTACCCAGCGAAAGAGGGACCTCACCGGCGCGGTAGCCACCATTTCCAGCAAGGACTTTGTAAAAGGCGCACTGCAGACCCCTGAACAACTGATTGCCGGTAAAGTGGCGGGTGTTCAGGTTACCAGCGTCAGCGGTGCTCCCGGGGCAGGCAGCCAGATCAGGATCCGCGGGGGTGCTTCCTTAAATGCAAGCAATGATCCGCTGATCGTGATCGATAATGTTCCGGTAGATAATTCGGGAATTGCGGGTTCAGTGAACCCACTGAATATGATCAACCCGAACGATATTGAAACTTTTACCATCCTGAAAGACCCTTCTGCCGCAGCGATATATGGTTCAAGGGCATCTAATGGCGTAATACTGATTACAACGAAGAAAGGAACACGTGGGTAAATTGAAATTCAATTTCAGTTCACAGTTTTTTGCACAAACCCCGGGCAATACAGTGGATGTACTTAATGCCGATCAGGTTCGGACCATCGTAAATGAAAAAGGAAGCTCAAGTGATATCACCAAACTTAATTCTGCCAATACTGACTGGCAGGATGAAATCTACGAAACGGCATTTGGGCAGGACTTGAACCTTAATGCTTCAGGGGCAATCATTAATGGAAAACTTCCTTTTCGGTTATCAGGCGGTTTTCTTAACCAGGATGGAATTCTTAAAGGACGGAAATTTTAAAAGGACCACGCTGGCCCTTAACCTTAATCCACGGTTGTTGAAAGACAGGTTAAGATTGGACTTTAACTTAAAGGGCGCACATACTGCAAACAAATTTGCTGATGAAGGTGCAATCGGTAGCGCCATCTACTTTGATCCAACGGCAGCCGGTTACAGTTAACAGTCCGCGTTTCGGTGGATACTTTACATATGTAGATCCCAATACGCCAGGGAGCACCTCCCAAGTGATCTCAGTCCGACTAACCCCGTGAGCCTGCTAACATGCGTGATGACCAGAGTGACGTAACCGCTTATTGGAAATATCCAACTCGATTATACATTACCGTGGGTAAAAGGCTTAAGGGCAAACCTTAACCTTGGAGGTGATTTCCAGGAGGGAAGTGGTACTGTTGTGGTAACTGACAGTGCAGCCAAGCACTTACCGTCGCTGGGAAACAAAGAGCAATCCATTTTCAGTGTGTGCATTACGGTGGTATTAATAATGAGTATAAATCTTCCCGCCAGAATCTGCTCTACGATTTCTACCTGAATTATGTAACAGATCTGAAAAATATCAACAGCAGGATAGATGTCATGGCAGGAACCGGTTACCAGGATTTTCAGTTTACCACTAAAGAATTTTGCTGATTACCGTTATGATAAATCTGTCAGGCCGGGAACTGAACCTGCTTTCCCGGAAAGCAAGTCGCAGTATACCCTGCTTTCTTATTATGGTCGTTTAAATTATACCCTGGCGAATAAATATATTTTAACCGCAAGCATCCGTACAGACGGAACCAGCCGTTTCAGCGAAGACAACCGCTGGGGTGTTTTTCCTTCTGTTGCCCTTGCCTGGAGGATCAGTGAAGAAGATTTCCTTAAAGGATCCACTGTGGTCAGCAACCTCAAACTGCGTGTAGGTTATGGTGTTACCGGTCAGCAGGACGGAATTGATTTCTATGGTTATATTCCAAGGTATTCGAGGGGTAATAATGCCGCACTGTACCAGTTGGGAAATACCTTCGATACGATTTACCGCCCGAGTGCTTATGATCCTAACCTGAAATGGGAAACAACCAGGAATATCAACGTGGCCCTTGATTTTGGATTTTATGATAACAGGATCAATGGTTCAATTGATGTGTTCACCCGTAAAACAGAAGACCTGTTAAGCGTGGTCCCGATTGCACTGGGTACCAATTTCAGCAACCAGTTGCTGACCAATGTGGGAAATATCGAAAGCAATGGTGTTGAATTCACCCTGAATGCGTATGCCGGTGAAGAACAATAAATGGCAATGGGATGTTGGTTTCAACTTCACTTATATTTCTCCAAAGATCACCAATCTGCTCCTGAATCCCGATCCTTCATTTAAGGGCAATCCTGTTGGCGGATATCGCCGGTGGTACAGGAAATACAATCCAGATCCATTCTGTGGACTATGCACCTAAGTTCATTACTATGTCCGCAAGCAGATATATGATAAAACAGATAGATCCTATTGAAGGATTATATGAAGACCTGAACAGGGATGGTATCATTAATGATGATGACCTGTATCGTTACAAATCACCCAATGCACCTGTCTTTATGGGACTGAACAGCAGTGTGACCTACGGAAAATGGTCTGCCGGATTTGTGTCAAGGATGAGCATTGGCAACTACAACTATAATAACATTCAGAGCAATAACGGCGTACTTCGTTCCATTATCAACCCGCTGGGCTGGCTGGGTAATGCCAGTGCAAATTACCTGGAAACAGGATTTGAGAATAACCAGTACTTCAGTGATTATTATGTACAGAATGCCTCTTTCTTCAGGATGGACAATATCAACGTGGGATATGACATGGGAGAAGTCTATAAAAACTTACGTTTACGTATAACCGCAAATGTCCAGAATGCTTTTGTAATAACAAATTATGATGGTCTTGATCCTGAAGTGGTAGGAGGGATAGACAACCAGATTTACCCCCGTCCGCGGATGTATGTTTTAGGCCTGAACCTTGATTTTTAATTTTAAAAACAGAATGTTTATGATAAAGCTATCAATAAAATGGACGGGGCTGCTGACAGTGTTGCTGCTGTTGGCCGGTTGTCATAAAGGAGCTTGATCGCTTTCCGCCCAATGACGTAACCAGTGACCAGCTATATAAAGATGAAAAAGGATACCGCCAGGTGCTGGCTAAAATTTACGGCAGCATGGCACTTACCGGTAACAGCGGTCCGGCAGGTGCAGGAGATGTAGCCGGAATTGATGAAGGAACCTCAGACTTCCTCCGCCTCTATTGGAAAGCACAGGAATTAAGTACAGATGAAGCTGTGGTAGCATGGAATGATCCCGGTATCCAGGATTTTCACAATATGAACTGGAGTCCGAATAACCCCATGCTGATTGGTCTGTACAGCCGTTGTTTTTACGTGATCACATTGTGTAATGAATTTATCCGTGAAAGTTCACACGGATAAACTAAACAGCCGGGGAATCTCAGGGATCATCTGCTGATAATGTCAAAAGAATGAATGCCGAAGCACGTTTTGTTCGTGCTTACCAGTACTCTGTATTAATGGACCTGTATGGTAATCCCGGATTTGTTAATGAAGAAACGCCCGATAGGTGCGTCAGTCAGGCCTGAACAAATTCAACGTGCCTCGCTGTTCAATTATATTGAAACAGAATTAAAAGCACTGGAGACCGAACTTCCCTGCACCAAAGGCAAATGAATATGGCAGGGCCGACCAGGCTGCCGTCTGGTCTCTGCTTGCACGCAATTACCTCAATGCACAGGTATTCACCGGTACGGCGAAATGGTCAGAAGCCATTACCTATTCCAAGAAAGTTATCGATGCAGGTTATACCCTCATAAGTGACTACAGAAACCTCATGCTCGCCGATAATAACCTTAATAACACCGAATTCATCTGGACCCTGAATTATGATGGTCTTAAAACCCAGAATTATGGAGGAACAACATTCATCGTGAATGCTTCTGTAGGCGGTTCAATGGATCCTACTGTTTCAGGATTGACAAACTGGGGTGGCACAAGAACCACTAAAAACCTGCCTAATTTATTTCCTGATTATACAGGCACGGCAGATAAGCGAGCACAGTTTTACCAGCAGAACCTTGAAATTGAAAAAGTCAGTGAATTCAAGGACGGATATGCTGTGACAAAATTCCGCAACCGCACAAAATCCGGAGGATTCGGATCAGATCCGGGGAAAACATTCAGTGATATCGATTTCCCGGTATTCAGGCTGGCTGAACAATACCTTATTTATATTGAAGCGGTGCTTCGTGGCGGTACCGGTGGAGATGCCGCAACTGCACTTACATATGCCAATGCAATACGGACACGAGCATACGGAAATACCAGCGGAAATATTTCTTCCGTATCCCTTAACCTGGATTACGTGATCAATGAACGAGCAAGGGAATTGTACTGGGAAGGATTCAGGCAGTACGGACCTGGTGCGGTTTGATAAATTTACTGAATCATCATACCTCTGGCCATGGAAGGGTGGCGTGAAAAACGGAACGGGCGTTGATGCGTATCGCAAAATTTACCCTATACCGGCAACAGAGGTAGGTTCAAATCCTAATATCAAACAAAACCCTAATTATTAATTGCCTAAACGGATTGATATGAATAAGTATATAAAAATATTGGGGAGCATGCTTGTTGCGGCCTTCCTGTTATGGAGCTGTGAAAAGGATGAAAATAAAATATATTATGACGGGGGAACCGCACCGGTTCTCACAGCATCAACAGAGTGCTGTAAACCTAAGTCCGGCCGATGAATCCCTGGAAGCAATAAAGTTAACCTGGACCAACCCGGATTACACTTTCACTACAGGACCAAGCTCACATGATGTAAACTATACCCTGGAAATGGATACGCTGGGAGGTAATTTCACCAGTTCCAATAAATATGTTACCACCATTTCAAGAGATTTGTCCAAGAGTTTCACGGTCGTGGAATTGAACAGCATACTGGGTAATACCATGTTGTTGAAAACAGGCCGCCAGTATACGATTGAAACACGAATCAGCAGCAGCCTTGCTTCCAATGCAGTTTCGCTGACCTCCAATAAAGTGAGCTTTACGGCAACTCCTTATGCACCTCCTCCTAAAGTTGAACTTCCTGCAGCAGGAACATTATGGGCTACTGGCGATGCATTTGCTTCAAGCTGGTCGAACCCTTTACCTCCTCCATATGATGTAACGCAAAAATTCACCAAGGTGTCCAACACATTATATGAACTGGTGGTGGCCATGCCTGGCGGAGGAAATTATAAACTCATCCAGGAGCAGGGAGTGTGGGGTTCACAATACCACATGACAACCGGATCTTCAGCAGGCGGCAATTTTGAAAAGAAAGATGCTGATCCTGCATTTCCCGGTCCTGCTGCTGCGGGCACATATAAAATAACAGTTGATTTCCAGCTGGGAACTTTTACTGTAGTTAAACAATAAACTCATTCTTTAAAAGATGTATATGAAAATCATAAATAAAGTTTGGTTTCTCGCACTTGCAGTAATCGTTTATGCTGCCTGCGACAAAGTAGACGATTTACCCCTGTACACATCAGGTACAACACCTGTTTTGTCGTCATCGGTAAATACGGTGGCTCCATTGCCGGTTGACAGTAATAAGGAAGTGCTGACGGTTAACTGGACAAATCCGTCATATGCCACAGATTCGGCAAACCAGAAATTTCTTTTGCAGATAGATTCAACGGGCAGGAATTTTTCAAAAGCCGTGACTAAGGAAATCCTGGGCAACCTCTCTTATACTTTCATTGCAAAAGAACTGAATAACATCATGCTTAACTGGGGCTTTGAATATAATAAGGCCTATGATCTTGATATGCGGGTGATTTCTTCCTATGCAAATAATAATGAGCGCCTGATTACCAATGTTATTAAGGTTAATGCCAAAACATACAAGGTCCCTCCAAGGGTGGTTCCGCCAACTACAGGGAAACTGTATATTGTTGGTGACGCTACAGAAGGTGGATGGACCAATCCGGTGCCAACACCAACACAGGAACTTACCAGGATTGATGAAACTACCTATGGTGGCATCTTTGAAATGATAGGCGGAAAGCAATACCTGATTTTACCACTGAATGGTAACTGGGATAATAAATATTCAGTAGCTAATAACAGCCTTGCCGGATTATCCGAAGGTGGAGATTTTGGTTTTAACCTCAAGGATAATTTCCCCGGTCCTGCAGCCACAGGATTGTATAAGATCATCCTTGATTTCCAGGCCGGAAAATTCACCGTTACACCATTTACACAACAGCATGGGGTACCCGACAGCCTCTATATTGTTGGTGATGCCACTGTAGGTGGATGGTCCAACCCTGTTCCCATTCCATCACAGCGTTTTACCAGGATTAATTCAACCCGATGGGAATTGCCCAGTGTAAACCTGACCGCAGGTAAGGAATATTTATTCCTTCCTGAAAACGGAAGCTGGGCTAAGAAATTCGGGGCTTTCGATAACAGTGCGCCGGGTATAAAGAGTGGCGGATTGTTCAAACCTGAAGGACAGAATATGCCTGCACCCGATGTAACAGGTAATTACAAAATTACTTTCGACCTTATCAATAATACTTATGTGGTAACGAAATTATAAATCACAGAATCTTTATGAAATGGGCTGCCGGCAGGCAGCCTTTTTTTATTTTATGGGCATGACAAATGGAATTCTTAAAATCAATTACACCATTTTTGATTAAATTGTTGCCTTGATACCTTAGGGGTATACCTGAAAATAATTTTGATCAGTATGTTTCAACATTTTTCATCATAAAACAGTCCGCTGAGTATCATTCCAAAAAATATTGCAGATCATTCCCACCAGTCGCTCAGCGAAGTGCATGAATCAGTTGATACCAGGAATAATGTAAAAGGTTGGCGAAAAATTTTATCATTCCTTGGTCCGGCCTACCTGGTTAGTGTAGGGTATATGGATCCCGGTAACTGGGCAACCGATCTCCAGGGTGGCGCAAGATTTGGATACAGCCTGCTTTGGGTCCTCATCATGAGCAACCTCATGGCCCTGTTATTACAAGGCCTTAGTGCAAGGCTTGGAATAGTGAGAAGAAGGGATCTTGCACAGGCAAACAGGGAAATTTATCCGCGGCCGGTCAACCTGGGATTATATATACTTGCTGAAATTGCCATTGCTGCCTGCGATCTGGCCGAAGTACTGGGCATGGCATTAGGTATCCACCTGCTCACCGGTTTGCCGATCCTGTGGGGAGTTACTATTACGATTCTGGATACCCTGCTGATCCTTTTTCTTCAGAACTTCGGTATCAGGAAACTGGAGGCTTTCATCATTGCGCTGGTCATTGTTATCGGGGCATCATTTGTGGTGGAATTATTCCTTGCGAAACCCCAGATAGGGGAGGTATTACAGGGTTTCAAGCCCGGATTCCTGACCAATGAATCACTATATATTGCCGTAGGTATAATCGGGGCAACCGTAATGCCGCATAACCTATACCTCCATTCAGCCCTGGTGCAGACCAGGAAGATAACGCCGGATAATCGCAGTATTTCCACTGCCATCAGGTTTAATCTTTTTGATACAGCCATTGCATTGAATGTTGCCTTTTTCGTCAATGCAGCTATACTCATACTTGCTGCCACGGTTTTCTTTAAATCAGGAAATACAGACGTTGCCAGGATTGAAGATGCCCACCGGTTGCTTGCGCCATTACTGGGTACAACACTGGCTCCAATGTTATTCGCAATTGCTCTTATCGCTGCCGGGCAAAGCAGCACCATTACCGGCACACTGGCGGGGCAGATCGTAATGGAAGGTTATCTTAAACTCAGGATCAATCCCTGGTTAAGGCGATTGCTGACAAGGCTGATTGCCGTTACCCCGGCATTTTTCACGATATACTATTTCGGGGATAACATGATCGACTCCCTGCTGATACTTAGCCAGGTGATTCTCAGCCTGCAGCTGGGATTTGCTGTGATCCCGCTGATTTACCTGGTCAGTAATAAAAAAACGATGGGTGATTTTGCCATTGGACCATGGACGAGGGTGGCAGCCTGGACAATTGCAACCATCCTGGTGTACCTGAACGTTAACCTGGTAATTGATCAGCTCACACCATTTTTCCAGGGAGAAGGTAACCTGCTGGTTAAGATAATTGTTGGATTTTGCTGTTTCCTGGTTGTAGTGCTGTTCATGGCAATGACCCTTATCCCGCTATTCCGATGGGGCCTTAAAAAACCACCAGCACCAATTCATGGCGATATCATTCAGTTACAGGACCTCCATGTAAAACCTTTGAAGAAAATTGCCGTTGCACTGGATTTCACCGCGGCAGATGAAAAATTAATTGCCTATGCACTTGACCAGGGGAAAACTGAAGCAGTTTACCTGCTGGTACATGTAGTGGAAAGCGCCTCAGCCAAATTCCTGGGGGCCAAAGTGGATGACCAGGAATCGAGGCGTGATGAAGACAGGCTCAGGAATTATACGGAGCAGCTCCTCACAAAAGGTTATAAGGCAGAGTTCTCTTTAGGGTATAATGACCGGGTGGCGGATATTATACGCATTGTGAAAGAAAATGAAGCTGGTTTGCTGGTTATGGGCGCTCACCGCCATGCGGGTATTAAAGATTATATTTTCGGCCAGACTATCGAAGGGGTTCGGCATGGTCTCGATATTCCTGTGCTGATCATCAATGTCTGAAAATATCTCCCTCTACCTAACATCCTTGTATATGCGAAATACCCTGGTTTTCCTATTAAGGCAATTTTCGCAGGCGATTGCCTTCAAATGCACTACCTTTGCACATTACTTGGCAATACAAATAATAATTTAAGGGATGAAAAACTATGGTATCCTGGCGTCATTGGATTGGAATTCTAACCAGTGGCAGGACGCTCCAACTGAGGACGATATTGAAAATTCGCCTTTTGAATGGGTTAAGAAAGATAAACGCTCCGATACCTGCCTTAATTTTGGCCACAAACTATTTCCCACCGAAGAGGAAAACTATTACCTGGGAAATGTGCCTCATTTCGGCAATTCAGGGGTTGACCCAAAGAATGCCACTCATGTACATGTGGTTTTCTTTAAAAGTAAAAACTACAAGGATGGTAAAACATATATTGTAGGATTTTATGCATTCCCGCAATTAATCCGGACAAGGAACAGGAAAGGAACTCATGAAATGTTTGCGCACAGCATAGAAGGAAATATCAGGGCAAAAGCTGAAGATATAATCCTTTTAAAGAATCCTCTTGAAGTGAATGACGATGATTCATTTCTCCCCCGCAATAAAGTGGAAGAAAAAACCGGCTATAATTTTCTTAAATCAAAAGCTGTTATTGACCTGTTAGGTAAACTGAAGGAAAATAATATGTACCTGGAGTTTGGTAAATTATATGGCAAACTCATTCAGAGCCTGGAGAAGAAAAGGTAATTAATCACATAGCCCTTTTCCTGTTTTTGGCGAGGGTGTCCCCTTTTATAAGGTGTAAGTTCTGTTTAACAGTCAGCATTTTTTTATCAGCCTCCATTAATTGCCTGTATAGTGCCAGTGAATAGATAAAGACTGATATTCCTGTCATTTCCAGGCCTTCTTCAATTGATGTAAGTACTGCATTGGTCATGTTTTCTGCCCCACTCCGGAGGTAAAAATAACTGCCAACCATCTCCATCCCAATGGATCCTCCTACATACAGTGCTGCGGAGAGTATCATAAGGTTTCTGATGTTCACAGGAAGATACCTGAATATAAATCCTGAATAAATGACGCCCAGCGCCATGATCAATATGCCAAATGGAATTACCCATGCATAATAGAAGATTCCGGTAACCTGGTATTTGTCCCTGACAATTTCAGAGATCAATTCATGCGTAGCCATAAATTCATCCGCTGCTACCATAAAAAAAAGTATTGCCATAAACCACCAGTGAAAGCGAAACCGGTCTTTTTGCGCCGACTTTTCAACGGATATGGAATACAACATTAAAGTGGCAATAAGCAGGAAAAGGACGGAGAAAAAAGTTGGCAGGTTTCTTTCCTGGTCTACATTGAATAAAAATATAATAAAATTGAGTGCTGTGAATTCAAGATGAAAAGCATATTTAAGGGCCTGGAAAAATAGGGATACTGAGATCATGCAAATGATGAAATACATCAGTCCTTTTAATAACTTTTGAGGCGTAGTCTTGAAGTTCCAAATAGTAGTTTCATTCATAATTCCCATTATATAACCAGCATAATTTCAGTGCCACTCCGAATAAACTGGAAGCAAAAGCAGTAATAGACGAACTAGTAAAATACTAACTATAACGGGTAATGTCAAATTTTGACATGGTTTTCTCTGGCTTTAACCCCTTATTATTAAACGAAATCAAGGTTTATCTTCATTTCCAGGCATAATAGCGGAATAACCATTCCGTATATAAAATAGTGAAGACCACTATAATAGCAATTGGATATCGACTAAAGCTCCTGTATCATAAAGTTCCTCCACCTTACTTTAATGCCTCCTCCATCATGGATCTGCAAAGCAATAAATCCGGTTCCCTGCCCGATTTTTTCATCCTTGAAATACACCATCTGGTGACCATTCAGCCAGGTTGTTACTTCGTCTCCTTTTACCATAATTTTCAGGCTGTTCCATTCACCTGCCCTGAGCCACTGTTCATTTTCAGGCCTTGGCTGAATGAGCCAGCCTCGTCCATAAGATTCATAAATCCCTCCCGTATGCATATTGGCAGGGGCCACTTCAACCTGCCAGCCATTGATCTTTGTACCTTCTATGGATGACCGGAAAAAAACACCGCTATTGCCGTTGGCTTCCTGCCTGAAATCAAGGGTTAGTATGAAATTTTTATATTGCTTATTGGTCGACAGGTATCCATAGGCTTTATCCGGACCGCTTTCACAGATTAATTCTCCGTTCTCCACATACCATTTTTCGGTACCGTGTATAGTCCAGTTTCCAAGATCTTTGCCATTAAAAATGGATACAGGTTGTGCACCTGCACGAGGTAAAAAAAACATGGCCGAAAGAAACATTGCTATAAAAATTTTCATATGTTGCTTTTTGGTAAGTTAATTCATTTATCAAAACCAGTATCCAGTATGGCGGAGAAAAAGGACTTAGATTTTACCTATTCTGTGATTGATAAGATTTTCCGGCTGAGCATCGGCGAGATGGGAGATTTCAGCGGGGCAATGTATAATGGTGATTTTTCGCTAACCCTTGAAGAAGCGCAACAGGCAAAGCACCGATTTATGGCGGAGCAACTTCATATTGACAAGGGCAGCAGGGTATTGGACATGGGTTGCGGCTGGGGGCCATTTCTAATGTATTTAAAAAAAAAGGGTGCAACCGGGATCGGTCTAACTTTATCGGATGCCCAGTATGAAGCCTGCAAAAAAAATGGACTGGAAGTATACATGAAAGATGTCCGGACAGTAAGTCCCGAAGTTTTCGGAACATTTGATGCCATTGTCTCTGTCGGTGCTTTTGAGCATTTCTGTTCCCTTGAGGAATATATGGAAGGAAAGCAGGAAGAGATTTATCATAATTTCTTTCAGACGGTATATAATCTGCTGCCAAAGGGCAGAAGGTTTTTCCTGCAGACAATGACATTTGGAAAGAACATGGTGGATGTAAAGGATATGGACATCAACGCTGATAAGAATTCCAATGAATATATAACTGCTTTGCTGGCGAAATATTTCCCGGGTTCATGGCTTCCCTACGGATCGGAAATGATCATTCGAAACGCAGAACCATTTTTCAAACTGATAAATATAAGCAGCGGAAGGCTTGATTATATTGAAACGACGAATCAATGGAGAAAGAGGGTATGGAAGTTCAGCTTTGAGAAATACCTGTTGTTCCTGCGGTTACTTCCCGAAGTGTTTTTCAATAAGGATTTTCGCCTTAAACTCGAAGTGCTTCGCTCGGCAGCCAATAAGAAGTGTTTTGAAAGGGAGATCATGGATCATTTCCGAATCGTGTTTGAGAAAAAGTGATGTTCATTAAGTCATTCCAATGTTCAATCTTCCTTAATGGAAGCATGTCATGTTTTTCATTTTTACAGTTTATGTTATGAAGATTTCAGTGATTTGCCTTTTCCTCCTGTCTGTTTTATCCTGTAATAGAAATTATAGCGATAACAGTAGCAGGCCGGTGGATATTATTGCAAATGAAAAAAATGGACAGACAGACACTGTTAAAAATGCCGGAGTTAGTTTTGGAAGTGATCTTGACTTTTTAAGCATCCATCATAAAGACCTGGTCCTGCTGAGTGATGAACAAAACAGGGCGCAGCTCATCATCCTGCCGGCATACCAGGGACGTGTCATGACCAGTACAGCAGATGGCAATACCGGAATGAGCTTCGGATGGCTGAACCATACATTGATCGCGTCGGGAAAGGTCTCCCCGCACATGCATGCAGTGGGGGGTGAAGAACGGATCTGGCTTGGCCCGGAAGGCGGACAGTTTTCCATATATTTCAAAAAAGGGACTGACTTTACATTTGATCAATGGTTTGTTCCAAAAGAACTGGATACAGAACCTTTCAGGCTTCTATCTTCCAGCCGGACAATGGCCCGTTTTGAAAAAAACTTGCACCTTGAAAACTATTCAGGAACGGGTTTTGAACTGAAAATTGACAGGATCATCCGGTTGCTGGACAGCAGTTCCATATCCCGTGCAATCGGGGCACCCATACCTTATTCTGTAAAATCTGTAGGATTTGAATCGGAAAACCGCTTAACCAATGCAGGAACAAATACCTGGACCAAAAAAACAGGACTGCTTTCCATCTGGATATTAAGTATGATGAATGCTTCACCACAGACCACAATTGCCATTCCCTATAAGCAGGGTGATTCATCAAAATTGGGAAAGATTGTGACCGATGATTATTTTGGAAAAGTGCCAGCCGATCGCCTAAAGGTGGAAAATGGTTTGATCTTCCTTAAAGCGGATGCCAATTATCGCAGTAAGATCGGTATATCGCCATCAAGGGCATTACCATTGGCGGCGAGTTATGATGCATTGAATGGAGTATTGACCATTGCGCAATTTAGCCTGCCTGCGAATGAAAGAGACTATGTGAACTCCTTATGGCAAATGCAGGAAAACCCATTTTCCGGGGATGCAGTAAATGCCTATAATGATGGTCCTGTGCAGGGAAAGCAGATGGGCAGTTTTTATGAACTCGAAAGTTCATCTCCCGCCGCTGCTCTCGCTCCAGGTGAAACAATGCTTCATATGCACCGAACCATGCATTTTAAAGGAAATAAAGAAAGCCTGGATATGATCGCCATGAAGATCCTCGGTGTTGGGGTCGATAAGATTTCTCTATAAGCGGGGCTATTTCAGGATCCATTTCGCATTAGCCTTACCCAAAACCCAGTTCACTTCGCTAAAGGGTTTTCTATTTGAAAGCTCTTCCATACATGTCGGTTTCGCATTCAAATAATAAAGCCCTTCCTGCAAGGCGGGAAGGGCTTTGTGACCCCGTCAGGATTCAAACCTGAAACCTTCTGATCCGTAGCAATAAATAACAACATAAATAATATATAATAAAATACTATAAAAATTTATAATTAGCTTAAAATCAAGCATTATAGACAATATAAATATGTATATTAGTATATTTAAATTGAATATTTTTATAGTTTTGTTGTTAATCTTGTTGTTAATATATGAAAGCAACTTGTTGTCTTTGGTTACATAAATATGGTCCTAAAAAAGATGGGGTAGAGACTTACCCGGTTAAACTCAGGGTCACATTTAATCGGGAAGTCAAATACTATTATTTGGGACTAAGGCTCACCGATAGTCAATTCTCAGGTCTGTTCCTTCAAAAACAACTCAGGAGTCAATATCAAGAATTATCTCACTATTTGGCTAAGGCAGAAACGATTATCGCTGATCTCAGAGAGGAATTTGAATGGATCACATTTGAGAACCTGTTTTTTAGCCGGAATAAAGAAAGGAACAATAATCCGGACATTTTTACCAGTATTGAGAGATATGTCAATCAGTTAAGGAAAAAGAAGGCAGGATAAAGAGCATGCAGAGTTATACATCGACTTTAAACCACCTAAAGACATATCATGGGAAAAAAACCCTGACATTA
Source organism: uncultured Sphingobacteriales bacterium (assembly GCA_963823365.1). Taxonomy (GTDB): domain Bacteria; phylum Bacteroidota; class Bacteroidia; order Chitinophagales; family Chitinophagaceae; genus Pollutibacter. The sequence goes on along the minus strand of CAWGLH010000011.1, from coordinate 189,399 downwards.
TCCAGCATTACGCCTGATTGGCTGAAACATTTCCATCAATACCTCGCAGAACAAGGTAAAAAGACTTCCACGATAGGTATTTACATGAGGATGTCAGGACTCAACCAGGTTCGAACTAAATATGTAATTATATGCCAGTGATAGCATGCCACCTGATATGACTTTCGCATTATATCCCATCTGCGTTAACATCCTAGAAGCAATATAAGCACGTTGCCCGGAACGGCAGATGACATGTATTTCCCGGTCTTTGGGAAGTTCGTTGATACGTGAACGTAAATCATCAAGAGGGATATTGACAGCTCCTTCAACGTTTTCCAAAACAAGTTCTATGGGATGCCTGACATCCAGCATGAACCCATTTTTAGCCTCTTTCCAATGACTGATTTTCATATCACCCCTGAGGATATCCGCTGCTACCATGCCTGCAAAATTCATGGGATCTTTTGCGCTTCCAAATGGCGGGGCATAGCAGAGTTCTGATTCTTCGAGATCATAAACAGTACCACCCATCTGTAGTATGGAAGAAAAGACGTCGATCCGTTTTTCAACACCATCCATGCCAAGGCCCTGGGCACCTAAGAGACGCCCGTCTGATTTCCTGAAAAGAATTTTTAATGCCAGTGGTTTGGCGCCCGGGTAATATCCTGCGTGTGAATTGGGATAGAGGTAGATTTTTTCGTAATCCGTATCACCTCTGCGGACAAGGGTTTTTTCACTCACGCCTGTCCATGCAGCCGTTGCCCCAAACAAACCTATAACGGAGCTTCCCTGCGTTCCCCTGAAACGGGAATTGCGGCCGGCAATCACATCTGCGGCAATACGTCCCTGGCGGTTAGCCGGCCCCGCGAGCGCGACGAGGGTCCACTCGCCGGTTACATAATCCTTTACTTCAATGACATCGCCAACAGCGAGGATATCGGGATCGCTGGTGATCATCTGATCATTCACCCGTATACCACCACGTTCCCCAATTTCCAGTCCGGCCATTTTCGCCAGTTTTGTATCGGGGCGCACACCCATAGCAAGGATCACTACATCAGCCGGATATGTTTTGCCTGATTTCGTTTCCACATTGATGGTGTCATTAGCTGTTTTTGTAAAACCAGCTACACCATCTCCAAGGGCAAGATGGACACCATGTTGTTTCAGATAGAATTCCACAACACCGGAATGTTCTTTATCAATAGGAGGCAGGACCTGGTCGATCAACTCCACCAGTGTCACATCAAAGTCTTTATGGACCAGGTTTTCCACCATCTCGAGGCCGATGAATCCACCACCGATCACTACAGCACGGGGTTTTGGCCTCAGTGTCTGAAATCCGGAATATCGGTAGATGCCTTCGAGAAATGGATTTCCTTTTTCTATCCATTCAACGATGGCACTTACATCCGGCACGGTTCTGACGTGAAAAATTCCAGGCAGGTCAATCCCGGGTAATGGAGGGTGGACTGAACCGGCTCCTGGTGAAAGCACCAATTTATCATAGTTTTCCGTGTATTCTTTACCGGTAGTATGATTGCGTACCTGTACAGATTTTTCTTTGGGAGAAATGCCAATCACTTCATTATTGGTGCGTACATCAATATTAAACTGCCCGCGAAAAGTTTGCTCGTTGGCTACCAGCAGGCTTGATTCTTTTTCAATAACTCCTCCAACGTAATAAGGTAATCCGCAATTGGCGTATGAAACATAGGGACCTTTTTCTAACATAAGGATTTCTGCTTTTTCATCCAACCTGCGGAGGCGTGCTGCACAAGATGCGCCACCGGCAACTCCACCTATGATAATTACTTTCATGAATTTATTTTTTATTAAAGTTATACATTTTAAATATTGGAAAAATACCCAACGGCACGGAAGGGTCTACATGAGACTGACTTTGTGTTGAATAGTAATCAAATACAGTAGTAAAGATCAGGTAAGAGATACGGAAGAAAAATGATGGATATCATAACTATATTTTATTGCAACATTCATTGAATTCCAGTGCAATACTTATTTTAATGCTCTCGTTTTTGAAAGGAGTTCTTCAATGGCATCCAGTTTCTCCCAAGTGAACTCAGGTCTTCCAAAGTGACCAAAGGTGGCCGTCTTAAGAAAGAAAGGTGTTCTCAGTTTCAGGTGATCTATCATGCCTTTCGGGGAAAGCGGGAATACTTTACGAACAATAGTTGACAGTTCATTTTCATTGATCTTTCCAGTTCCATATGTATTTACCATAACCGATACCGGATCAACAAGTCCGATGCAATAACCTACCTGCACCAGGCATTCATCAGCCAGTCCGGCGGCTACCAGATTCTTGGCAATGTATCGCGACATATATCCAGCTGAACGATCCACTTTTGTGGCATCCTTGCCACTGAAAGCACCACCGCCATGAACAGCCCATCCGCCATAAGTATCTACCATGATCTTTCGGCCGGTCATACCGGTATCGCATTGTGGTCCGCTGACCATGGAACTTGCCGGTTCCGTTTACGTGATTTTGGTTTTTTTATCCATCAAGATTTCCAAGCACAGGATACACTACCTTTTCAATGATTTGTTTTTTCGCTTCTTCTGTAGTGAACCTGCCATCTGGTGTAATAACCTCATCGGTATGCGAATGCGGCAATGACAACATAGTCCACCCGAATTGGTTTACCATCCTGATACTCTACTGTCACTTGTGTCTTGCCATCGGGACCCAAGAATGGAAGCACGCCTTGTCTGCGTACGGCCGAAAGTTGCATGGCAAGTTTATGTGCCAGCATAATGGGCAGGGCATCAGTTCTTCAGTCTGACTGCAGGCATAACCGAACATCAGGCCCTGATCACCTGCTCCGATTTCGCCATCCTTGCGTGAAACACCAAGGTCAATATCAGGCGACTGCGGGTGAATGGTTCTGATAACCGCTGCAGTATTAGCATCAAAGCCAAACTTTGGTGAGGTATAACCGATATCAATACCGAGTTCACGAACTACTTTGGCAACATCGAAAAGTGCCTTGGTGGTAACCTCGCCACCAACCAATAGCAAACCCATTGTGACTAAGGTATTGCAGGCCACGCGCGACATTCGGATCAAGTCTCAGGCACTCATCGAGAACTGCATCAGATATCTGGTCCGCCACTTTATCTACGTGTCCTTCACTCACTGATTCGGAAGTGAAGAACATATTTTTAGGATACATTGACATAACATTTTTTTTACTCGTTAAAAAATCAAAGAACTTATTCATCACGGAAGTATCTTTCTTTCGTCCAAACGCCCCGTTTATCTAGCCTTGTAGCGTTTAACCATTTCATTAGAAGGAGTTTTGTAAGCGATCGATTAAAGATATTTGCAGCAATAATTTGTACAAATGATCTTAACGAAGGAAACCCCTGACCTTTGTCAGTTAAAGGGAATCTTTTTATTGCATCAAAGTATGTTTGTCTTTACGCACTCCGCTGTCATATCGGTATTGGGGATACGAAAATGCATTGAAAAATATTTCCTGAATAAACTTTTTCTTTTTGAGTAATCATCACAACAGTTCTCATTTTTTAGCCCTTACTTCCCGCAAAGTATCCTCTGCCAATTTAGGGTTAATATCATATACCGCTTCATATTGCGATAAATAGATCTTCCCTGTCAGGGTTTTAATAAATTGGGTTCTATTCAACCCATCCATGATTGGTCCCTTTACTTCAGCAAGGTGAAATGAAATGCCTGCGTCTTTTAATCTTTGGTTGATGGCTTTAAGGCTTTCCAGTCCGGAAGCATCGATAGCATTTACCGCCGAGCAATTGAGGATAAAGTGTTTTATATCCGGATTGGATGCCACCAATTCATTTATTCTGGTTTCCAATAATCTGGCATTGGGGAAATAGATACTTTCATCAATACGCATCGAAACGATATTGGGGTGATGTTACAACTTCGTTACGGTCAACATTTTTGAAGTGATTGTGTTCCCGGAACCTGTCCAACGATTGCCATGTGGGGTCTTGAGGTACGGTACAGGTACATCATCAGCGAAATGCCAATGCCTGCCATAAGTCCGGCAATAACTCCTAATGATAAAGGTAAGGATAATCGTTAATGCCATGGCAATGCCATCGGAAGGTGAATATGCATAGGTTAATTTAACGGCCTTAAAATTGACCATGGAAAGCACCGCGACAAAAATGGTTGCCCCCAGCGTTGCACTGGGCAGAAAATACAACAGAGGTGTGAGGAAAAGCGCAACAAGAGCAATGCCCACCGCAGTAAAAGCACCTGCAGCAGGGGTTTCTGCACCTGCTTCGAAGTTTACAATAGACCGCGAAAATCCGCCTGCTACAGGAAATCCACCGGAAAGTGATGCTCCGAAATTTGATGCGCCTAAAGCAATCAATTCCTGATTCGGATCAACGTGCTGTCGTTTTTTAGAAGCCAGTGTCTGCGCGACTGAGATGGATGCGACATATCCGACTACTGCAATAAGTAATGCCGGTGTGATCAGTTGATTCCAGAGATGCAGATCAAAAGGTGGAAGAGCAAAGACTGGGAAGTCCTGCACGGAACAGTGCCGACTATTTTCACTCCTTGTTTATCGAGCCCAAGCACCGAAACAAATAAAATGGTAATGATGATGGCAATCACCGGTCCCAATTTCGCAATAATACCGGCAAGCCCTTTGCCCATCCCTATTTTGGTGAGCAGACTAGCGAGGCTTTTACGCACGAAGAGTAAAAAAATGACAACCGGCACGCCGATAGCGGCAGTATAGATATTTATCTGACCTGCATTTTTTACCAGCGAAATTGCCTGGGCAAGAAATGTTCCGCCCTCAGCAGGAATACCCAACACCGGAGTTAACTGTCCGGCGGCAATCTGAAGTCCCACGGCAGTGCCGAATCCGGCCATCACCGGAAAACTCATAAAATTGGACAGAAATCCAAGTCTTAAGAATCCAAGAACAACAAGGATCAATCCCGTTAGAAAGGCAAGTGCTACGGCTGCGCCTGCATATTCAGGGGTTCCCTTAGCAGCTAATGGCGGCGACTGCTGCAAGGGTCATCAAGACTGGTTACTGCAACCGGTCCAACCGAAAGTGACGGGATGTTCCGAATATGGCATAAACAATAGCGGTGCCATGGAGGCATACAAACCTATTTCTGCAGGTAAACCGGCAAGCTGCGCATAGGCCAGCGATTGTGGTATGAGCATGATCGTAACAATGAGTGCTACCACCAGATCGTTAACAGCGTTTTGCTGTTGTATGCTGGTCCCCATTCCAAAATCGGAAGGTATGACCTGAGCCTGTTACTTAGTCCTTTTTTATTTTCTGTTGAAAACTTTTCCATATATTTTATATTGGACCTCCTTCCGTTTCTTATGAATTTTTACCCGCTGTTTTTGGTCTGGATTGTTCTTTTGCAAAAAACACATGCAGGATAATGTTAAAGGCCCAAAGGTTTGTGTATCATAGTGTTCATCATACTGATAAGTTATATTGGCCTCATAAGCAAATCGCGGCCCCCAGTTTAAAGTTGTACCACCAATCATCCGTATACGGCTAAATGTGTTATATCGTGAATCCCAAAAGGGTTCAATATTCACATAAGGTACCAGTGAACTATTTCCTGAACTATATTCTTTCTCAAGCATAACACGGTAGCGGAACCTGTAAGAGAATTTAGCATCCTCACCAACCCAACGGGTATCGACTCGTATACGATGTGAAATCAAAAAATGGCCCTTCAGCGGCATTCTTTTATGAATTTCTCCAAAGAGCATATCTTCAGTATAAGCCCCGGCGTTTTCACCCAGGCTCCACCCTTCCATAAAGCCTCCCCGAACCATCCAGGCTTTAATCTTTTCCATCTCACTCTCATCTCTCAGCCTCATATAAATTGAGTGCCTGGTTGTCCCCCACTTGTAATCGGCCTGCAAAAAAATGTTTAGATCACGGTACTTGCTTTCATTGTATTTCGTAATCGGAATAAATGCCGAAAGCCTCCAGGCGGAATTTATTTTGTACCAAATATCGGTTTCGGGCCAGAACTCAACGGATGTATTTTGCGCAATAGCGGATTGGAAGGAACAACCAAGGAAAAAGATCATCCAGAAAAAATGTCGTAAATGCTTTGTCATTCTGGCTTACAACTATCTTTGCCTGCCCATTTCTCAGTCTTAGCTTCAACATAAATCATTCCAGCCATCTTAAGTTTGTTAAATATATCGCCCGGATTGGCATCCACCGGTATAGAAAGCAAGTCTCCTTTTCCTGTCTCTCCATTCATATATGGAAACATGAGATAAACATCTGTAAGAAAATTCCATTTTTTTTCAGATGTTGACGTTTGAGCCGAAATGCTGTTTAATCCTCCAAGTAAACATAAACAGACAGCAAAATGCCGAAGTGATAAAGATGCGGGATTTAAGGTTTTTCACGTTAGTTAGTATTTGTAATCATCATCAGTTTTGGATCGATCGTATATGTCCAGGGCAAGCCTGAGTTTTTCCAGCCATTCATCATACGTTGCCCAACAAAAACACTTTCAGGGTCTTTTATCATATCACCCTCCACGCCATCGGTAATGTTATAAACAGTTTTGAATCCTGCTTCAGCCAGTTGATTTACTGCAAATGCACTTCTGCTGCCCGAGCGGCAGGTTATCAGAATAATGTCGCGGGTTTGAAACACTTCCTTTACCTTTTTTAGGAAATCAGCGTTAGGTTTCATAGAGAAATGCTTCTTGTCGGCATCCCATTCATAAGTCTGGAAAATAGCGGGATATTCCAGGCCATTGCGGCATGACCGATGTAAATATATTCATCCTGAGTCCGCACATCCAGAATCTTAACCTTATCGGGATTAGCTTTCCACATATCATAAGCTTCTTTAGCCGTTACATACAGTTCAAGGGTTGTTTGTTTTTCTTTTGGAAGCGCAGGTTTTACTGTCTGTGCCAATAAGAGATGATTGAAATACACTCATTAAAATAAGTATTAATAAAACCGGATGTATATTTTTTTCGGAAAGAAATGAATTGATTTCATAATTGATCTTATTTAATTGACTTCTAAAATTCTCTATTTACAGATCTTATACAAGAACCTCCACTGCAGCTTCAAAAATCCATTTCAGCCCTTCATTTTTCTCTTCGCTGTGGTAACCCTGTTTCCATTCCTCTTCAGTTAATATATCGCTGATGGTAAAAACCGAGCTTACACTTACCCCACGAAAAGCACCAACGGCAAATAAAGCTGAGGCTTCCATTTCTACAGTTAACACCCCTTCGTTCCGGAATTTTTGCAGTTCTTCAATGGTTTCGCGGTACGCTGCATCGGTTGTCCAACTGATGCCTTTTCGAAACCTGATGCCTCTTTTTTGAAGAGCAGTGCACAAGTCTGTTGTAAGTTCCTTTCCGGCATATGCATATTTTTCATCTGGTAAATAGTGATGTGATGTGCCTTCGTCGCGAATAGCTCTTTCGCAAATCACTATATCACCAACATTCATATCCTTCTGTAAACCACCTGCTGTGCCGAGGTTAATGAACCTTGTAATACCATATGCTGCAAGTTCTTCAAGTGTCATCACAGCTGTGGGTGCACCAAATCCAGCAGCTTTCGAAACTAAAATCATTGAATTATTATGCGGCAAAAGGTAAGAACCCCTTAACCAACCATCGCATTCAATGCAGTTGGGAATCGTGCTGATCCATCTCCATAGCGTGGAGTCATAACAAATAATAGCCCCGTCCGGAACAGGAGTCGAAGGTTGCAGTCCGGCCTTATTGCGTTCCTTAATCACGCCTGTTGGTTCAATCACTGCTTTTCCGGTAAGCTTTATTTTATAATTGGGTATGCTCAACTAATTCTTTTCTTGGGAATTTATTAAGGCAGAATTACATAGATAGAAATCGCAATTATTTTCCTGCAACTTTTCATTCATTTCAGGACTATTCCTATGTTTTAAACTTCTTTCAGTTTCGTCCGGCCAAACGCTTCGTCAATCATAGCCTGAAAGCGTTTAACCACTTCATCCGAAGGTGTTTTGTAATCGTCGAGTTCGTAAACAACACCAAGCGATTCATACTTGCCCAGGCCAAAACGGTGATAGGGCAACAATTCATAATCAATCACATTTTTGTGTGGTTTAATGAATTCAAGCACACCCAGGATATGTTCATCATCGCAATTAACACCAGGAATAAGTGGTGTACGGGCAATAAAATCAATATCAGGAAAAGTTTCATAAGCTTTTTTGAAGTTTGCCAAAATCCGCTCGTTGCCTACTCCTGTCCACTTTTTATGCCGTTCCGAATTCATCAGTTTGATATCGTGAAGCATGGTATCAACATGAGGCAGTACTTTCTCAAGATTAGCCCAGGGTGCATTGCAGGCTGTTTCAATGGCTGTATTGATACCCCGGTTGTGGGCTTCCTGCAGCAAGGCTGCAGCAAAGTCGGGTTGAAGCATCACCTCGCCACCGCTTATCGTCATACCTCCGCCGGTATTGCGGTAGAAGGAGGAGTCCTTCTCCACTTCATCAAGCACTTCCCCAACCGTCATTGTTTTGCCGAACATTTCGAGTGCGCCTGTGGGACAGAGCAAAGCCAATTCATTATCTATGTCCATGGCCAGTTGCCAGTTGACTTTTACATGTTCATCGTCGCCTTCCACAAAATAGAAGGCACCTTCAGGAAAGGGAGCTTTCAGGCAGATGCTGCACTCTTTGCCTTTACATTTTTTGGGGTCGTACGAAAGTTCCGGTTTCTTACGGATGCTTTCGGGATTGCCGCACCATTTGCAGCGCAAAGAACAGCCCTTCAGGAAAACAGTTGTCCGGATACCCGGACCATCGTGGCTGCAATATCTCTGAATATTCAGGACTGTGCCTGTTATATCCAATATATTATTTGTTTGATTTGTCATGATTCTTGCCTCCTTATTTTCCGCAATAAATACCAAGTGATTCTGCAATCTTCAGAAATTCGCTGTCGGCAGGTACCGTTCTTACTTTATTGATGGCCTCTGCCAGCGGAACGAACTTTATTTCAGGAGGAACAAAAGCAACCATTGTCCCATTCTTCCCGGCTTTCAAAGCCTGCATAGCGCCTGCTCCGTATGCCATTCCCAATTGCCTGATCGACAGCCGTGGGGTCACCACCCCTGACCCAGGGGCCGATCACGAGCGGATAAGTTTCTTCGGCTATCAGCAGCTGCAGCTCCGTTGCCACAGTCTCGGCAGCCTGACCTGATGATTGAATGACGTATTCACTGTTGGAATCGCTTGTTGCCAGTGGCGACAGGGAAGCTTTGAAGGAAGAAGGGCTTCTTCCTTTTTAGCTGATTGATAAATTTTGCTCCTTGGGCGACTACAACAAGTGCATAAGGTCTTTTGGCTGATATTTTATCCTTTAACTTCTCTGCCACATTTTTCAGATCCACTGGAATTTCAGGAATCAGAACAGCATCGGCACATGCAGCTATTCCGGACTGCAATGCAATCCATCCGGCTTCTTCACCCTGTACCTCTACCACTGCAATTTTTCGGGCAGCCTGGGCTGCCTGCCGGGCGCTGTCGAGCATTTCGATGGTGAAAGTGAGTGCGCTGTTAAAACCAAAGGACACCGATGTAGAAGCAATATCATTATCGATTGACCGTGGAATACATACTGTATTAAGACCTTTGCGATGAAGTTTGTAAATAATGGTCAATCCCTGGGCACCAACCACTGAAATCAAGCCATCAATATTTTCGTCTTTCAGTTTTTTAATAAGGTCATCCGACATATCTACTTCCTCCACCATTTCCATTTCATTAATGGTGCGGACATTAAATGGATCGACCCTTGGCGATTGACCAAGTACGCACCCTGCCGAAGGATCGATGGTATCAATCAATTGCGGGCTGAGTGTGACTAATCCTCCATCAGGGTAGTTATCCGGGTTCAGCAAGCCTTCGAAACCATCGCGGATGCCAACCAGTTCCCAACCCAATTTACCGGCTGCCATAGCGGCTCCGATAATCACGGCATTTATGCCGGGTACATAGCCAGCTCCTACCATTATCGCTATACGCTTCAGGGTACTGCCGCTGTCCTATTTCTGTTGCCATAATTAATTTCCTTTATCTAATTGTTTATTCCAGTATATTATTGAGAAAATAAAGCTAAGGCATGACAATTGTCATGCCTTAGCTTTATTGATCAATAATCTTATTAATCGAATTTTTGCTCGGTTCGGTTAATGATCTCATCCTGTACACCCTTGTTCAGCCGGACGAAGAATGCACTGAAACCTGCCACACGAATCACCAGGTCACGGTAATTTTCCGGATGTAGCTGAGCATCCCGAAGAATAGCCGTGTCAACTACATTGAACTGAATGTGATAGCCATCGTTGTCAAAAAGGGTCTTGACAAGAGTCAATACATTTTCGCGGCCCTTACGGGTCTTGAGTTGATCAGGAGGGAGTTTCATGTTCATGTGCGTTGCCGTGAACTTGACGGCATCAGTACCTTTCGCTGCTGACATTACCAGTGCGGTAGGCCCGTTGACATCGGTGCCAGGCATGGCCGATAAACTTCCATCAGTGAGTGCCACACCGGCATACTTGCCGGTGGGCAGTGCCCCCGTAATCTTACCCATTTGGTTGTGGAAACTCTTGGTGTAGCAGTCAAGTGTCGATTTCATGTCCTTGCTGAGGTAGTTGCCACCGCCATCCACGCTCTGGTAGGCATGGAGGAGACTTTCATACACCCTGCGGACCAACATGTTCACCTCAGGAATGTCGTTGCCGTGCTTGGGAGCCTCGTAACACATTTTGTGCACTGGCTCATATTCTCCCTGGAAGTTAGCCGCCAGGGCTTTCCTCAGCTCTGCCATGGTTATTTTCTTTTCGTCAAAAACCAGGTGCTTCACTGCCATCAATCCGTTGGCAGCGTCCACGCCTCCTACAGCGACATGGGCAACCGTGTAATAGTTGGCTCCTCCATTCCAGCTCTCGAGGCCGCGTTCAATGCAACTTGCGGTGAGAACGGAACGCCAGGTAACCGGTAAATACTCAGCGCAAAGGATGGTCCCGATCCAGGACTCTCTGCGGGCAATATCCTCACAGAACTGTAACTGCATCTCGAAAGCTGTATATAGCTCTTCAAAGTTCTTGAATTTTTCTGGATCGCCTGACTTGGGTCCGACTTGCACTTGGGTTCGGGGATCAAAGCCGTTGTTCAGTCGTCAGCTCGAGAACTTTTCCAAGGTTAGGCTGGCTTTCTACAGGGTGACCGGTCTCGTAGGGGATGAAGCAGGGCACGCAGCCTCCGATAGTCATACTTCTTGCCTTTTCGATCGTCATGCCTGCCTCGGTGTCACTAAAAAGATGGAGGGCCCGTTCTACCGTTAAGGGGCCATTGATAAACTGTGGCATGCCTGTGCCAGTGGCAATCAAATCCATGACCTTCTCCAGGAACTTGCTGCTCATCTTGGGCGTGTACTTGCATGTGAGCGGGGGTTGTGGCAGTTTAAGGTATATCTGCGCATCTATGATGATGTAGTCCATATCTACTGTGCCGTCATCGCCTTCTGGGGTGTACCCTCCCATAGTGATGCTCTGCGCAAGGTCAGCGGAGTTCGACAGATGCACAACCTCTCCGAAGTAATAACCAACCTCGTTAAGCTTGACGAATAGATTCTGCATCATGAAAAGCGCCTGCTCATCATTGACAAGGCCAGCTGCCTTGTCACGCTGAAAAAACGGATCCAGGTTCCGACCCAGTTGGGCCTCCGAATAGCCGCAACCCACCTGCTCGATTTCTGCTGCGATGTGACAGATGAAGTGGCTTTGGATGGCTTCCCGCAGGTTCCTGGCAGGATGCTCGGGCACCCATTCGCAGGTCTCGGCGATGGCAATCAGCTCCGCCTTGCGGGTTTCGTTTTTCTCCTTTGCAGCCATCTCCCGGGCCAGCTCGGCATACCGGTGAGACATATCGTATAACAGCCTTCATCGTGATCTTACAGGCCTCGTAGAAGTAGAACTTTTGGGCATCCGGAAGTCGAAATTCGAGGGCCATCTGCCGCTCTTCCACGTCCTTGATCATGCTGGACAGACCCTCGTTGTAAACCTTGGGATAGTTCAGGTTGCCGCCACCACCCGGCCAGGACAGGAACTCCGTAACGAGACCAGACTTATAAATGGGGTCCGGATCAAAACCATACTTGGTGATGAAGGCTTCGTCAGCCCTTGGCCGCAGCGCCCACTTGCCCCAGTACTCAAGCGCCCACTCGTTCGCCTCTCGCTCCCTGGGGGTCTTTGACTTTTCGACAGTCCCCTCATCCTTCATCCACTGCACGTTCCATTCCGGATAGGTGTATATCCCGTTAACGGAACCCGCCATGCTGCCAACGAAGAGGTTGTCATCGATGTAGATCGTCTTTCTTTCGAGCAGATGCGCAAAGAACTTGGACCTGCGGATGATCTGATGGTAGCCTGCTGTATCCTCGTAGGTATCGTGCATGATCACTGTCCGCTCGTGGTCGATCTCCTGTGGCGTGGATATGTACTGCTCTTTCAGCCGGTCGATACGTGCGTTATCGACAGTGACTCGACCTGTGGTGATGTTTTTTTCTTTTGTCATTTTGATTTTTCCTTTTCCTTAATTTTAAGATTATTACACTTTTTAAATGTTGGTTATTGTACGTTGTTATTATCAAAGTCTCTTATAAGAATAAAAAGTTATTGATATAATTCTATTTTTTATTTTGTTTCTGTAATTTATCATTTTCAATAATTTCAATGAAATGAAAAATAAATTAGTCGTGATAATGATTTAGACTAATCCTTTCATGAATAATCTTGGAAAGATAAAATGCTGGAAAATCTATAAATAGATCCCGAAAATAGGTGATGCAGATTATTTCAAACTATGACTGATATCATGCAATGTCCTGAAAAAAGTCATTTACAAGTAGGCCACTTTTTTAAACTAAAAGGAGCATTGTAGAGGCATTCGCCTGTTAATACGGGCTTTGGAAAAAATATTCAGGTCGTTTTATCATAGAATTATTGTTTTCCGGTCTTTTCAGTTCATCCCATTATCCAATCTTCCGGGCTAATCGCTCCTCATCACGATCAAAGTGATAAAGTTTTGCTTCAGTAATCCGTTTCGCCAGTCTGATACAAACAATACTTGCCAGTAAAGCTCCAGTCACCGGTCCAATCCAATAGATCCACCAGCTATCCCATACACCTGAAATTACTGATGGTCCAAAACTTCTTACAGGATTCGTACTTAGTCCGGAGACAGCAGATTCAAGGGGATTCATAATGGAATAGAGGATCGGGAAAATGGCTGGTGTATAGGGTCGTGTTTGCCGGAAGCCCAAAAAAATAATTAATAGTGTTACCATAGTGAAGGTGGTGATCACTTCGCCCAGTAATGCATCCTGGACGGAATATCCAACTCCGTGTATAGTGGCACCATAATTCACGCTCCGTCCCATCTGTCCCCATAATAAAAGCGGTAATGTGCCGATGACAGCACCCGTTTATTGTCCCACAATGTAAATGATGGCGATCTTTGAATTGATTTTACGGAACAACCAAAATGACATGGTCACTACCGGGTTGATATGTGCACCGCTTTCCTTCCCAATAGCTGAAAGGGCAATGGATGCGCCTGTACCGCCAAATAGAAAACCGGTGATTACCTGTCGCAAGAGCACATTTGGAATCATGCCGGGAAGCGGACTGCCTGAACCAAACATCATGATCACCACCGATAATCCCACGAATAATAGTATAGCAGTTCCCGTTAATTCAGACATGAACAGCCGCCATGGCAAAGGCTCAGCATGATTTTTTTCCAAGTCTCATAAATTTTTTCAAAGGAATAACATTTGTGGAAAGGACCTGGCTATATATCTGAGAACTGAATGACCACTTTAATGTCATCAGGTTTTCGTTCCAGTGCGCTCATAAAATTCTCTGGTTTCTCAATCCTTGTAATGAGTTTTGATAGCCATTTGCGGTCTGCCCGGGCAAGGGCCTGGCTGGCTTTATACCAGTGCCGTTTATTGGCATTGACACTGCCGAAGATCACATTATTTCTGAGCACAGCAGAAGCGGCCACATTGGCAAGGGAAATCGACCTTACGGATCCTCCGTGGCCAATTCCAGCCAGGCAAAGTATTCCGTTCGCGCCAAGTTTCTGGATAGAGTCCGCAATGACCTGGCCTACACCGGTACATTCTATAATGGTATCCGGCTCGAAATCAAGATCCGTTATACTGCCATAGTGATATGTTGCACCGAGTTCGCGAACAAGGTCCGGTTTAGCACCTGATTCCATTCTGTCGAGCACATGCACATTCATACCATACGACTTTGCAAATAAAGCGGCAAGTAGCCCGATTGGTCCCGCTCCTGTAACGAGTATGGTCCTGGGTTCCCAATAGGATCTCCTACCGATGAAATTGACCTGTTCCAAAGCTTTAGCAACAACAGTGGAGGGCTCCAGTAATACACCCAGGATACCCAGTGACGGATCAATTTTTATCGCGTATTCCGGTTCGATTCTCCATCGCTCCGACATATAACCATGTATTTCTTTAATCCCCCTTTCTGTATACTGGCCGTTACTGCACATATCCCATTCACCCACTGCGCAATTCGGACAGGGTACCGGATCAGGCCGGCGAACAATACCTACCACCAGGTCACCTTTTTTGAACCCGCCTGTTGGGCCGGGATCGATTACGCGTCCCAGTGACTCATGGCCTAACACAAGATGTGGTTGACCGTGAGGGGCCCAGCCATATTTTCCTTCTACAATTTCCACATCTGTGCCACAGACACCTACTGCCACTGCTTCAACAAGGATGGAGCCCTCGTGTATATCCGGCTCAGGGATATCCATATATTTTGCTGTTCCGGTTTTTTTAGGTTCTACGGTAATTGCTTTCATGAAAATATTTTAACGATTAAATGAAATGCCCTTATCTGTTCTGAATTAATCTTTGATCAAGGGCATTTCATATGAATTTAATTATTGCCTTTTTGGTTTTTCACTAAGTACACGATTGCCAATTCTTGCAGCACGTGCCACTGCTCCATTGATGAACTGCATCGGCAGATGCAAACGCATTCCCCAGGATGCTTCATTGTGCTGGGCATGTGGGAAACACAAATGGAACAGGTTGAAACCATATTTCCAGCCCCGGGAAACCAGTGCCATAGCCATCGCCATCGTCACTTCATAATTGTCTTCCGGCCAGCCGCTATCGAGGTAAAAACCTACATCCGACGGAGTTTCTCTCATGACCCGTTCGATGAGATCATCTTTGTGGGAAAATGTGCACGCTCACCTGTGGTCCAAACGCTCAGGAACCATATCCAATCAAACCCCATTTCAGAAAATTGATCCAGCGAAATATCAGGTATATCATCCAGTGTGGCCTTTCGGCCAAGGGTACCCGATAACTCAGTAAGCCATACCCTGGTATTAATTTGATAAAGCGATGGATATTTTGGTTGTGTCATTTTGTTTTTTGGGGTCTTCAGAGTTTTTGCCGAATACAGAATTTTTTCCATCTTCAAGGGCCTTTTGCGGATCAAGACTTCCGAACAACTCAATGATTTTGGCAACTACGCCTGTCCAACCCGTCTGGTGACTGGCACCCAGCCCCGCACCGTTATCCCCATGGAAATACTCATGAAAGAGGATATAGTCCCGCCAGTTCGGGTCATTCTGAAACTTTTCTGTTCCTCCAAAGACAGGTCGTTTGCCTTCTTCATTTTTCAGGAATATTTTGCTCAGCCTTTCACCGATTTCCCTGGCCACTTCAAACAGGTTCATCATTTTTCCTGACCCTGTTGGGCACTCGATCTTAAAATTATCTCCATAATAGAGATAGAAGTTCAGCATAGCGCGGATGATCATTACATTTACCGGCATCCAAACAGGTCCTCTCCAGTTTGAGTTGCCACCAAACATCCCGGTATCTGACTCGGCCGGAAGGTAGTCCACACGGTATTCCTGACCGTCTACATTAAATATGAATGGATGCTCTAAGTGAAATTTGGATATTGAACGGATGCCAAATTCACCAAGGAATTCGTTTTCATCCAGCATCTTAGTGAGAATCCTTCGTAACCGGTCAGGATTCACCAGGGCAAGAATGCCGCGATCTGCAACTCCCAAATGACCTGGGCCGGTTGCATGCATCGTAGTTTTGAGTTCAGGCATACGACGCAGGCGCTCATTGATACTCACCATGATCCGGGGTATACGTTCCCGTTGCCATTCTTCCATCACTGTAGTGGCACATAAAGGAAGCAATCCTACCATTGAACGGACTTTAAGTCGCTGACCGCTTCCGTCAGGCAGGCGAAGCAGGTCATAATAAAATCCATCTTCTTCATCCCACATGCCATCATCGCCAGGTCTGTTCATCGCAGAAGCAATAAAGTAGAAATGCTCAATGAATTTAAACACCATCTCCTCATAGGCAGGGTCTTTGGCTGCCAGTTCAACGGCAAGTTCCAGCATATTCTGGCTGAACAGTGACATCCATGCCGTACCGTCGGCCTGTTCCAGATGACCACCTGTAGGCAGCGGCGCACTGCGATCAAAGACACCGATATTGTCCAGACCGAGGAAACCACCTTCAAAAACATTTTTGCCGAACTGATCTTTCCGGTTCACCCACCAGGTGAAGTTCAGTAACAACTTGTTGAATGCTGACTTAATAAATTCAACGTCCATCTCACCTGTCAAAGCCATTTCACTGCGATGCAGGAATAAACAGGCCCATGCATGGACCGGGGGATTCACATCACTAAAGTTCCATTCATATGCAGGTAATTGTCCATTAGGATGAAGATAGGAACCCCGGAGCATCAGTTTCATTTGTTCTTTAGCGAAATCAGGATCAACAATGGACAGCGGCAACGTATGGAATGCCAGGTCCCAGGCGGCATACCAGGGGTATTCCCATTTATCCGGCATGGAAATGATGTCTTCATTCAGCATATGGTACCACTCTGAGTTGCGTGCATTATGGTAACCTTTGTGTAAAGGATTGGAATGGTGTTCATCTAGCCAATTGTCGCCATCGAAGAAAAAGAATTGCTTGCTCCACAGCATTCCTGCGAGTGCCTGCCGCATCACATTGGCTTTGTCTTCACCAACATTTGCCGGTGTAACCAATTGATAAAACTCATCTGCTTCCTTCAGTCGTTCAGAAAAGTATTTTCAAAATTATTTCCAAACGGATCCCTTTCCATTATTGCCTCTTTCCTGGTAAGCCTTAATCGGATGGTTGAGGTCTGGCCGGCACCTATAGATAAACTGAAATGCGCAGCTGCCTTTGTACCCTGCTTTTCGGGGTTTACTGCTGCCTGGTTGCCATCAACGACATAATCATTGATGCCATCTTTAACATAAGGACTTTCGTTTTTTTGTCCTGGAAATAGCTTTTCATGATTGGTTTCATTTTCAGTGAATAGCAGGGGCACTTCACCTTCGCAGTGTAAAATAAATTCTCCCAGTATTGGATGCCCGGCTAAGAGTGCACTTACGCCACCAGTTGTTGGAAGCTGTTTGAGTGTTGGCTTCACTGCCGCCCTGTTAGATTCTGCGATCCACGTTGACCAGTCGTTCCTGAACCAGATTGTAGGGAGAAGGTGCAGTTCAGCAGGTTCAGGTCCTCGGTTAACTGCGGTGATCTTCACCAGTATATCTTCCGGACCTGCTTTGGCATATTCAATAAATACATCAAAATAACGGTCTTCATTAAAAACACCTGTATCGAGGAGTTCATACTCCATGTCCTTGCGGGAACGCCTGGCATTTTCGTTGATAAGCTGTTCATAGGGGTAGGCTGCCTGAGGATATTTATACAGATATTTCATGTAGGAATGTGTGGGGGTACTGTCGAGGTAGAAATAATATTCCTTTACATCCTCACCATGATTACCCTGGCTATTGGTCAACCCAAATAATCGCTCCTTAAGAATGGGATCTTTGCCGTTCCACAAGGCAAGCGAAAAGCAGAGCCTGTTGCTTGTCATCTGAAATGCCTGCTATTCCATCTTCACCCCAGCGGTATGCACGTGAACGGGCATGATCATGCGTAAAAAAATTCCAGGCATCACCATTTTCGCTATAGTCTTCCCGGACTGTTCCCCACTGGCGTTCACTAAGATAAGGTCCCCATTTTTTCCAGGGAAGCTTGTTTTCCCTTGCTTCCGTCAGTCGTTTCTTTTCCATATGAATGGTTTGGCTATAAGGTAAATGATTCCTGGTTTTATCCTTATGTTTTACGGTTAATTCATGATCAATAAATGATAAGGAACCGGAGTATTTATCGACAAAACAAAAGCATAGCAAATGCAGTCGCCTGCTGTTTCAAAGATCAGCTATCAAAGGCTGTCAATATATGATCTATCTCAGGTGCCGGAAATAGTTTGAACATTGAGGAAAAAGCAGTCAAACATTACATTATACTGCATAAACGAGGAATTAATCTTCATTTGGATTCATCTATTACTCATTGCAGGATGTGTTTTTGTACGCACAAAAACAGGCCTGCCCACCGGTAAACCAGTGGGGATTGGGCGCAACTTAGAATTTATAAATGCGGTTATTATTAGCCCTTCTATCAAGAATTGTAATTATCGTTCATAACTTTACCTTCGGTAGCAGGAACTATTCTGAAGTAAATAAAAATATTAAAGTGTCAACTTTTTCTTCACGCTTAGAGGCCGTTTTGGAACATCTTGGGATATCTGCCTATAAAATGGCTAAAGACCTGGGGGTGACTGCCGCGGGTATTGGTAATTTCAGGGCTGGTAAAACAAATCCATCTTTTGATTTTGTTGAGAAACTCCTGACGTGCTACCCTATGATTAACGCTAATTGGCTCCTTGTAAACAAAGGGGACATGTTTACTGACCCAAAGATCAAAACCACTGATAAACCACAACGATCTGAACTGTTAGCTTCTCAAAAAGAAATCATTGCACTTCAGGCCGAGAATATCCGGATGAAGGATCAAAAAATTAAGGAATTGCTGGACGAATTGAAGGAATATCAAAAGGCAGGGGAGTATATTAAAGCCGCTGCAAAGAAGCGGGAAAGCGTTAAAAAAAGAAGTGGAAAATAATTTGTTGTTAATATTGTTGTTAACGGGGAAAAAAGCAAAGGGTTACAACATGTGTAACCCTTTGATTATCAAGTGACCCCGTCTGGACTTGAACCTGTGACCCTCTGATCCGTAGTCAGATGCTCTATTCAATTGAGCTACGGGGCCATTCCCCAATTGGGGGTGCAAATGTAAGGAAATAATTAGAAATTAAACTACTGATAATATCTGCTATCCATCCGGAATCCGTAATTTCAATTCTCAATTCGCCAATTTCCGCTATCTCAATACGGCCACTGCACAAACGCTTCCATCGCTGCATATTTTGGTAATCCCAGCCTGTCATACAGGTCCGATGTGGCGGCATTCCTTTCTTCCGCCCTTTGCCAGAATTCGCGGCTGTCGACTGCCCTGGAACACGACGCCATCTTTTTGCGACTGGTGAATGAAAATGCCGTTTCTTTTCTGGATCACCTGGTCGGGGCTCATGGGTATGGCCATATCAACATCCCAAAGATCCCATTCGGCCCAGGCACCACGATATAACCAGAGCCTGCAATCCTTCAGGCTCTCATCATTTTCCGCTTTCAGCCTTTTGAGGGCTTCGAATAATATATCAAAACAAACCTTATGCGTTCCATGCGGATCTGCAAAATCGCCTGCTGCAAAGATCTGGTGTGGTTTTACTTTTTGCATCAATTCCATATGATCCTGACATCTTCCTCACCAGGAGGATTTTTTTCGATCAAACCCGTTTCATAAAAGGGAAGGTTCATGAAATGAATATTCTCATCTTTAATGCCCACATAACGGCAGGTGGCCCTGGCTTCTGTCCGGCGGATCATTCCTTTAATCGCACGGATTTCCTCAGTATCTTTCTGGTTCGATTTTTTTGTTTTAATGAAATCCCTGGCTTCATTCCAGATATTATTGGCCCGGCTTTTATCGATGCCAAAAATGGAATCAAATTCTACCGCAAAATCAATCTGGCGCATCACAAATTCATCACTGACCGCAATATTTCCCGAAGTCTGGTATCCCACATGTACTTCATGCCCCTGTTCGTGTAATCGGATGAAATGTTCCTCCCATGGAAATGATATCATCATCAGGGTGAGGGGAAAAGATAATGACCCTTTTGCTCTTTGGTTCGCTTCTTTCAGGGTGCCTGGGAACCTCTTCCGAATATTTTCCACCCGGCCACCCGGTGATGGTGTCCCGCATGCCATTGAAAACCCTAAGGTTGATATCATGGCACTGACCGAATTTCACCATCAGATCACTCAGCCCATAATTATTGTAATCATCGCTGGTCAGCATCAATATGGGCTTGCCCTGCTGCAAGGGCCATACTGCAAACGGCTTTACGGATACTTTTTTCCGTCCACTCGATCTCACCGGTCAGCCAGGGTGATTTAAAGCGCGTGAGTTCCTGCGCGGCCCCTTCATCCAGACAAATTTGCAATTGTCGTGTTCCTGTAAAATAGATGCCGGAACCTGTTCAGTAACATTTCCTTCCACTGATTTCTGAATTACCGGCTGCTTTCTCAGGCCCCATGCTAGCAACACAATTTTTTTTGCCTTCAGGATGGTATTGATACCAATGGTAATGGCTAAACGGGGAACTCTGCAATACTGTTGAATTCATAAGTATTTGCAAGCCTGGTGGTATTTTCCAGTGCCACCAGCCGTGTTCCGGAATGTCTTCCGGAACCTGGTTCATTGAAACCAATATGACCGTTCAGACCTATGCCCAGCACCTGGTAGTCTATACCACCCGCCAGTTCAATTTTTTTCTCATAAGTAGCGGCATATGACCTGACGTCATTTTTTTCAATTGTTCCATCCGGAACATGGGTGTTTGACTTAGTCAATATCAATATGGTCAAAAAGCTGAACCTTCATGAAGTTATGGTAGCTCTGTACGGCTTCAGGTTCAATAGGATAATATTCATCCAGGTTAAAGGTGATGACATTTTTAAAGCTCAGCCCTTCTTCCCGGTGCAGTTTCACCAGTTCCGTATACAAGGTTTTAGGGGTAGATCCCGTGGCCAGTCCGAGTACACAGGGTTTCCCTTCCCTTTGTTTCGTTCGTATGAGATCGGCTATCTCACGGGCAATATGCGCAGAAGCGATGCTGTCATTTTCGAAGATCTCCACGGGAATTTTCTCAAAAGAATCGACTAAGCTCATGAAAGTTGTATTTAAGCAGTTATTGGGGCGTTGGTCATCGTGATAAAGATATGGATTGATCGCAAATTCAGGGTTCCATCTGCAACTCAAAAATATTGGGCCACAGCTTGCCTGTAACATACATTTTCTTTTTCATGGGATCCCACGCGATGCCGTTCAGTACCGCTTCGTCTGTATTTTTATTGACATTGGCCAGGTCGGCCTTACTGAATTTTTTCAGGATATCGGTAAAGTCCATTTTCCCGGTCACATGGCCATTCCCCGGGTCAATCCTCACGATAAAGTTATACCCATAACGGTTCGCATATATATGGCCATTCACATATTCGAGTTCATTCAGGTTGTTCAGCGGACCCAGGTGGTCAGTCACGGAAAGCACCTTCCGGAGTTTCAGGTCTGATGGCCCTACAACATATAATTTATCTGATCCATCGCTGATGATCAGTGAATTCCCGTCATTCGTTATTCCCCATCCTTCACCCGACCATTTCATCTGCCGGATCAGGCGGAAATCTTTCGGATCATATACATTAACAATATGCTCCTGCCAGGTAAGCTGGTACAAGGTATCCCTGAGTATGGTTATTCCTTCGCCAAAAACAGCAGGATCCATTTTTTTAACCAGTAATACCTTGCCGGACACGGGATCAACTTTCCGGAGTGTTGAAAATCCATACCTGCCGGTACTTTCTATGATGACATTGTTCATGAATTCCAGTCCCTGCGTATAAGCCGAAGTGTCGTGCGGGTATACGTTAACGATAGTATATGGAATGAGAACAGCTTCCGGGATACCTGTGCCCCCGGTTTCACCGGTATTATCAACTACCTTTTCATCATTGTTATTGCATGCCAGTAAAAAAAGCAACAGCAGGGCAGAAATTATTTCTCGCATATAGTGGAGTGAATTCAGCTAACAGGCTTTCCGTCAGTTAATTAATGCGCAAATGTAAAAAATTGGTATGAGGATTATGTTAGTGGAAATAAAAAACTGCGTCCTTTACTATGATTTGTGATCAGAAATGAGTTCTTTTGTAGGTGATTCAGGCATTTCCACTGCCTGTTCCCCGCGAATAGCATATCATGTGTTATTTCTACTTCCAACTCCTTTGATTTTACCCGGTTAGATCCAAACCCGCTGAAGAGCCATTCGACCCCCTGAAACCCATACCGAATGCGAACTCTTACCACCCTGTTACTGGCATTTATCTGCCATTTTTCCCTGCTTGCACAAAATAATTGCGGATCTTCCATCTATAAAGAGCGGCTCCTTCAGTCAGACCCTGCTTTGCGCCTTAGACTGGAACAGGCATCAGGCAATTATTCTTACCAACAGTCCCGTCAGTAATGCGGACGATATTGGATCAGCCACTCCGGAAACTATTTTCATTCCCGTTGTTGTACACGTTGTTTATTATAACGGTGCACAGAATATTTCTGAAGACCAGGTGAAGTCCCAGATTGCAGCATTAAACCAGGACTTCAATAAAGAGAATGCTGATATCAGTTCTGTTCCCAAGGCATTCCTGTCATTTGCCGCAAAAACAAATATCAGGTTCATCCTGGCAAAAGTGGATCCCGATGGAAGAGTAACCAATGGTATTACCAGGAAGAAATCAACTGTTGAACGCTGGTCGGATGACGATAGAATCAAAAATGAAAAATCAGGAGGTGTTGCAGCATGGGACTCAAGGTATTACCTGAACATATGGGTGAGTAATCTTTCCGGCGGACTGCTTGGATATTCTACTTTTCCGGGAACACCCGCTGATAAGGACGGGGTAGTGATACGCTATGATGTTTTTGGGTCAAAATCCACTTCAGGATCCGGGCCATTCAACCTGGGCCGGACCGCTGTTCATGAAGTAGGGCACTGGCTAAACCTCAAGCATTTGTGGGGCGATACAGATTGCGGAACCGACGATATTGATGATACCCCGCCACAGCGGGGCTATAACCGCGGTTGTCCCGTTTTTCCCAAGTTGAATAAGGATTGTGCTGCGGCAGATCCCAATGGTGAAATGTTCATGAACTTTATGGATTTTACTGACGATGCCTGCATGAAAATGTTTACCACAGGCCAGTCCCGGCATATGTTCAGTCAATTTAGTAAGGATGGCTGGAGGCATACAATGCTTGCTTCCAGGGCCTTGGGTGAACCGTATAATTTCACACCGCATGAGCTTGCCGATATTGCACCTACTTCTATGAAGCTGTTTCCCAATCCTGCAGCCGATGTTCTTAATTTTCAGTGCGGTAAGGATCTGATCTTAGGAGGAAAAACGTTTGTGGTATATGGAGCTGACGGACGATCCGTCTTGGCCGGGATACTCAGCCATGGACAAAATAGTTTGCCGGTCCGAAACCTGAAACCAGGCCTGTATTTCCTCAGGATCGGGGATGGCATGGAGCTTCCGGTGATCAGCTTCCTCAAACAATAAACACTGTAATGCATTGATATAATATGCTGTGATCGCATAACATTAACCTCGTCTTTGCGTTTTAGCTGGTAGTTTTGACGTCTAATGAAAAACCATCAGATACCATGAAAAGAGTATTTACCCTCATTGCACTGGCGACCTTTTCTTGACACCGGGATATGGACAGATTTTTAAAAAATCCTCTGGCAGCAATGACAGTTCTGCAGTTGCTATAAAGAATCCACTTAATAAATTACTGAATAAGACAAAAAGCGGCGGACTGACCAATGACGAGGTTGTTGCCGGACTTAAAGAAGCCCTGAGCATAGGCGCTGAACGCGGATCCAGCCAGCTTTCTGCGGTGGACGGATTTTTTGGTAATGCTGCCATAAAAATCCTGATGCCTGAAGAAGCAAAAAAAGTGGAACAGAAATTGCGCAGTGTGGGTCTGGGAAAACAGGTTGACCAGGCGATACTTTCCATGAACCGGGGAGCGGAAGATGCAGCAAAATCTGCAGCGCCGATTTTTATCAATGCTGTTAAGCAGATGAGCATACAGGATGCCATGGGAATACTGCGTGGCGGGGATAATGCAGCTACTAATTACCTGAAAGGTAAAACCACCCCGCAACTTACAGAAGCTTTCAGGCCCGTGATAGAAGAATCATTAAAAAAAGTGGATGCCACCAAATACTGGAATACAGTGTTCACCACGTATAACCAGTTCAGCAGGGAAAAAGTGAATACAGACTTAACCTCATATGTAACCGAAAAAGCACTGGCCGGTATTTTTGTTCAGCTGGCCGCTGAAGAAATGAAGATCAGGAAAGACCCTTTGGCCAGGACTACAGATATCCTGAAAAAAGTATTTGCAAATTAATCAGCATTCAATCTAAAAGATTAATAACCGCGGCATCCGCGGTTATTTTTTTGGCCGCCTGTATCTATAAACTATGGACACCGAAAGAATATATTTGCAGTATAAACCTGCTTTATGAAGTCTGCCACTGTTTTCGAGATCAAGGATGAGTTGTTGCAACTTCCGCCAGCCAGGCTTGTTGATCTTTGCCTGCGACTGGTGAAATTCAAGAAAGAAAACAAGGAGTTACTGACTTATCTTTTATTTGAAGCACATGACATCGATGCATATATTGAACTGGTAAAAACAGAAACGGCTGAGGCTTTTACAGAAATCAATTCTTCAAACCTTTATTTTGCCAAGAAAACAATCCGGAAAATCCTCAGGAATATCAATAAGTATATACGTTATACCGGATCGAAGCAGGCGGAGATAGAACTGTTATTATTTTACTGCAAAACGCTAAAAGAGTCAGGTATTCCTTTTCAGAAAAGTCCGGCCCTCGTCAATCTTTATGATGGCCAGTTGAAAAAAATCAAAAAGGCCATTGATACGTTGCACGAAGATTTGCAATATGATTATAACCGCGAACTTGAAGCAATGGAATGATATGCGACTTACCTCGCAATATCAATCTTTACTTTTTTACCCTTAATTTTTTCCTGTTTTATCAACTCAAGAGTATGACCTACCCTTGATCTTCTGACGGCAACAAATGAAATAAAATCCTTCACTTCAATCAGCCCGATATCTTCCTTTTTCAGCTGGCCCTTATTGGTCAGGAACCCGACGATATCTACCTTGTTAACTTTATTTTTTTTGCCCAAAGGAATGAAGAGGGTAGACCATTTGGGTTTTTCAGGTAATACAGGTTCTTCCGAAAGTTCAATGGGGATGGCTTCTTCATGCACATATTCCGGGATTTTTTCATCAGGGTTGATGATCATTACCACAGTTCCACTGGCGTCCATCCTGGCCGTACGTCCATTCCGGTGCAGGAAAATTTCCTCTGTTGGCGGAAGGTGGTAATGTATAATATACCTGATGTTGGGAATATCCAGACCGCGTGATGCAAGGTCTGTGGTCACCAGCACATTTGAACTTCCATTCCTGAATTTCCCCAGGGCGCTGTCCCGTTCCACCTGTTCCATGGCGCCATGGTAATATACATTCACTATACCCTTTTCTTTCAGGTAATCACTTGTGCGCTGCACGGATTCGCGATGGTTGAGAAATACAATGGCCGACCTGTCGCCGATATGGCAGATCAGCCTGAACAGGGTTTCCAGCTTATCATTGATGTCACTATAGACAACCCTGAAATCAAGCATTTCCTT
The DNA here is from genome assembly GCA_963823365.1 of uncultured Sphingobacteriales bacterium. Lineage (GTDB taxonomy): Bacteria > Bacteroidota > Bacteroidia > Chitinophagales > Chitinophagaceae > Pollutibacter. The sequence continues at coordinate 163,477 of CAWGLH010000011.1, read as the reverse complement.
TGTTTCCCCGGTGATGAAATTTAGCTTTACCGGATCTTTCAATCCTATAAAGGCCGGTATATCACGGGTATCCGTAGCCGAAGTAAGCATTCTTTTCCGGATCGATGGGAGGGATCCGATGATGAAAGACATCTCAGCTTCAAAACCAAGCTCAAGGGATTTGTCGAACTCATCAAGTACGAGGGTATGAATGGTGTCGATACTAATATTTCCCCTCCTGATATGATCGGCAAGCCTTCCTGCCGTACCTACGATAAGAGCCGGGGCCTCCAATAAATTGTTTTCTTCTGTTTCACGCAGATGGCCTCCATAACAGCATGTTATCTTATGGCCTGTTGACATGGTTTTAAACACCTGCTCAATCTGTAATGCCAATTCCCTGGACGGAACAATGATCAATGCCTGGGTGGACGTAATCTCCGGCAATAAACGTTCTAATACAGGCAACAGGAAAGCAAGTGTTTTGCCTGAACCCGTAGGTGCAAGGAGGATCAGGTCGCCGGGTTGCTTCATGGCATCAAGGGAAGCCAGTTGCATCTCATTTAAGGCGCTGATATTAAAAGCAGAAAGAATCTTGTCGATAATATTTTTTTTAAATGTCTATGGCTTCACCATAAGCAGCAGCCGTTGCTTCTTTAATGGCTTCACTCATGGTAGGATGGGGGTGTACGGCACCAAGGATCTCATGAAATGTGGTTTCCAGTTTCCTGGCCACCACCACTTCTGCAATCATTTCGGTAACACCTGACCCGATTATGTGTGCGCCAAGGAATTCTCCGTATTTCGCATCAAATATCACTTTTACAAAACCTTCCGTTGATCCGGAGGCACTTGCCTTACCACTGGCCATGAATGGGAACTTGCCCACTTTTATTTCAAAGCCTGCTTCTTTGGCAGCTTTCTCTGTATAACCCACTGAAGCAATTTCCGGTGTACAGTAAGTGCAACCAGGAATATTATTATAATCCATTGGTTCAGGCTGGTGGGCAGATTTCTTTTCCAGGTATGCGATATATTCCGCCACATTTATACCTTCTTTGCTGGCGACATGGGCGAGTGCCTGTCCGGGTGTACAGTCCCCAAGTCCGAATATACCGGGAACTGTTGTCTGTCCATATTTGTCTACTACTATTTTTCCTTTGTCTGTTTTAATGCCATTTTCTTCCAGGCCGATATTTTCAATATTGGCCTGTATACCCACAGCGCTGAGCAGGATATCGGCTTCCAGAACGGATTCGCCAGTGGCAGATTTTACCGTCGCTTTTACGCCGGTTCCTGAAGTATCTGTTTTTGTGACTTCAGCGGAGGTCATGATGGTAATGCCTTTTCTTTTCAGTTGTTTTTCCAGTTCCCTGCTGATATCTTCATCTTCCACCGGAACAACCCGCGGCATGAATTCAACAATGGTCACTTTAGTCCCCATGCTATTATAAAAATCCGCAAATTCAACACCTATGGCACCGCTACCTACCACGATCATGGTTGCGGGTTGTTGCGGAAGCACCATGGCTTCACGGTAACCGATGATTTTTTTACCATCTACCGGCATGGCAGGAAGCTGACGGCTTCTTGCACCGGTGGCGATCACAATATATTTCCCTTCCACTACCTGTTTTTTACCATCCGCAGCAGTTACTTCAACCTTTCCTTTCCCGGAGATTTTTCCATATCCCATCACCACATCGATCTTATTCTTCTTCATCAGGAACTGTACACCCTTGCTCATCTTGTCTGCTACCCCGCGGCTCCTTTTAATGACAGCGCCGAAATCATGCTGTACGCCGCTTGATTGTATGCCATAGTCTGCACTATGTTTCATATAATCGTATACCTGGGCGCTTTTCAACAGCGCTTTAGTTGGGATACAACCCCAGTTCAGGCATACGCCACCGAGGCTCTCTTTTTCGATTATTGCTACCTTAAAACCCAATTGTGAAGCCCTGATTGCAGCAGGATATCCGCCGGGACCACTTCCCAAAACGATTACGTCATATGCCATAACTGATGTTTATTGTTGAATTCAGGTGCGAAAATACAGATTTGTATTAATCTTCGCCCGGATTGATGAATCCGGCTTTCCCGGCAACAATATCTAGGGTAGGATTTTGCTGGTGATGACGGAGGATAACTGGCCTGCACTCATGGCACCACTTTGCCTCCATAACTGTCGTCCTTTGCGGAACAACATCAGCGTAGGGACACTTTGCACATTATAAGCCTGCGCCGCCTGTGGATTTTTATCAATATCGACCTTGATGACCCTGAGTTTTTCACCCTGCATATCCGCCAGTTTCTTAAGTTCCGGGGCCATCATTTTACAGGGACCGCACCATTCTGCAAAAAAATCGACCAACACAGGCGTATCACCATTAAGTAATTCCTGGAATTTTCCCATTACATTATTATTTATAGCGCTGAGCTGGTTTTTTTAGCAGGACAGGTGCTCAGTCCGAAAATCGCGTACAACGGGCAGAAACCAATTAAGCTGGTGGCCAGGAAAACACCACCGAGAATCAATAAGGCAAGGCCGAGTGTGCCGGTAATAGTGTTGGTAAAGTAAAGCACTGCAATTACTGCAGCAATTAAGACCCTGACAATGCGGTCGGCGCTTCCAATGTTTTTTTTCATGATTTTACTGTTAATGTGTTAAAGATTTAATGGCGAAAGTGATCATACCTACAATCGCCAGGCAGGAAAGGCATACGGCGATTAATTTTGCCCATTTGGAATGCATCATTTTCATGTTCAAAAGTAAACCAGGCTAATGATACATTTGGTGACCATGGTCACCCTTCGCACCTGATGATCACGGTTTTTTTAGCAAGGTTGGGTGGAAAAACAGGAGTCGTTAAAACAGAATCCATGATATCCTTAAATTCTTTTTGAATTTTGACAAAAAAGCCTGACCTTTGCCGTCCCAAAAATTCAGATAAAATGGCTAGAGTATGTCAGATCACCGGTAAGAAGCCAATTGGCGGAAACCATGTTTCCCATTCAAATATAAAGACGAAGAGGAGGTTTTTGCCTAATCTGCAAACCAAACGCTTTTTCCTTGCGGAAGAAGACAAATGGGTTACCATGAAAGTTTCTACCGAAGGTATCCGGACCATCAATAAAAGAGGTTTGTACGTTGTTATTAAGGAAATGAGGGCCAACGGCGTACACATATAAATAATTTCAAAACCGATTTACCATGGCAAAGAAAGGCAGCAGGGTACAGGTGATCCTGGAATGTACAGAGCACAAAACAACGGGTCTTCCCGGAACCAGCCGTTATGTTAGCAGTAAGAATAAGAAAAATACTCCTGAGCGTCTGGAACTGAAGAAGTTCAACCCTATCATGAAAAAATATACACTTCACAAGGAAATTAAATAATCATGGCAAAAGCAGCTAAAACCGCGATCAAGACGAAAGACCAGAAAGCGGCCGCAGAAGCGAAGAACTGGACAAAGGTGATTAAGGCTGTTCGCAGTCCGAAGTCAGGTGCCTATACCTTCAAGGAATCCATTATCCATAAGGATAAAATAAAGGAATACCTGGCCCAGAAATAAACTGTTTACGATTGTAAATACAGGAAAGCTGTTCTGCTATAACCAGGACAGCTTTTCTTATTTTTATACTGTTTATGGAAAAAACAATCCAGATCAGGGCCGCAGGTCTTCCGGATGCAGGGCTGATTACTGAAATAGCCCGGAAAACCTTCATGGAAACCTATGGTGATATGAATACCCCTGAAAACATGGAAGCCTACCTCCAATCCCAGTTTTCAAATGAAAAGATGAAGGAGGAAATGGAAAGCAGCCATGCCCGTTTTTTCCTGGCATACCTGGATGATGTCCCTGTGGCATTTACCAAGGTAAGGGATGACCGCCAGGCCAAAAAACTGGAAAATATTAAGGCCCTCGAAATTCAACGGATATATGTCCTACAGGAATACCAGGGTTTTAGCCTGGGAAAGGCAATGCTGGATATGGTAAAAGAGCTGGCCCGGGCGGAAGGTTACCAGACTATCTGGCTGCAGGTGTGGCAAAAAAATAGTAAGGCTATCCGCTTTTATCAAAAAGCCGGATTCATGGTTTTTGAGACTGCGAGTTTTTTATTGGGCAATTCCAGCCAGCAGGATTTTCTGATGCGTTATGATCTGTTTTATTAATATTGAATTATGGGTTTATTCGACAAGCTATTCGGAAAAAAGGAAAAGCAAAGCCTTGATGAGGGTCTTGAAAAAACCAGGGAAAATATCTTCAGCAGGATTACAAAGGCTGTTGCCGGCAAAAGTACGGTGGATGAAGAAGTGCTCGATAACCTGGAAGATGCCTTGATATCAGCCGATGTGGGGATTGATACTACGGTAAAGATTATTGAGCAGATAGAGAAAAGAGTTGCAAAAGATAAGTATCTCAATACCAGTGAACTAAACAGAATACTTCAGGAAGAAATTGAAGCATTGTTGGTAGATGCCAGGGAGGAATCATATCGTGATTTCAGCACCCCGCAGGGAACCAAACCTTATGTAATCCTGGTGGTGGGGGTAAACGGGGTGGGTAAAACCACCACCATTGGAAAGCTGGCGAATAATTTCAGGTTGGCCGGGAAGTCGGTTTTACTGGGTGCTGCAGATACTTTTCGTGCGGCCGCCGTAGACCAGCTTACCATCTGGTCAGAAAGAGCCGGCGTACCCATTGTAAAAAAGGATATGGGCAGTGACCCCGCTTCAGTTGCATTTGATACCGTGAACAGTGCCATTGCCAGGGGAACTGATGTGGTTATTATAGATACAGCCGGAAGGCTGCACAATAAGGCCCACCTGATGGATGAACTGGGCAAGATCAGGAGGGTTATACAGAAAGTAATACCGGATGCCCCACATGAGGTTTTATTAATTCTGGATGGTTCTACAGGTCAAAATGCGCTAGAGCAGGCAAAACATTTCACTGCTGCAACCGATGTAACGGCGCTGGCCATAACAAAACTTGATGGCACGGCAAAAGGTGGTGTGGTCCTGGCCATTGCCAGCCAGTTCAGCATACCCGTGAAATTTGTAGGTGTGGGAGAAAAAATGGAAGACCTCCTGGTCTTCAACAAACATGAATTTGTTGACAGCCTTTTCAACCTCGACAGGGGTAAATAATTCATTGCCCATCCGTAATATGGAGTTCTGCCCCCTAAGAGGTAATCAGAAAATGTGAATTACATTTCCTCATTTGCACTTCCACATTATCACATTACCCACATTCCCACATTATAAAAAAAGCACCCCTTGGAAAAGGGCTGCTTTTTGAAGTTGATTGACACCTAACCCACTATATCATGATACCTGTATTAACAACCAGAGATGGTTTCAGGCGGGGTTATTAAGTTTATAAATATTGACTATTTCCTTTGCTGCTAAAATGATCCGTTCGGGGAAGGTTGAGGGATTGTAGTAAATGTTCCTTCCGTTAAATCCAGGGTCCGGAGAATGACTCCGCAGGTTGATTGGCAGGGTTCATTACAAAGTTAAATAGCTTTTTTTCTTAATGCAATAGGCTCTGGTAGTTAAAATGTTAAAGTTTAGCAGGTTTATTCAAATATTTTAAATAAAATATGTAAAAGGTTAAACAAGATTTATTGGGTTATCGCCTTCTTTATTTAAGAATTACCTTTGCACCTATTTATGAAAACAAGGACTACAAACAGGAATAAAGTCAATATTATCACCCTGGGCTGCAGCAAGAATATGGTGGACAGTGAGGTCCTTAGCGGACAGTTGCTGGCGAATGAAATAGATGTAGTGCATGAAAATAAGAAGAAGGACCACAATATTGTCATCATCAATACCTGTGGATTTATTGATAAGGCTAAAGAAGAAAGTATAGAAACCATTCTTGAGCAGGTTGAACTTAAGAAAAAAGGTAAACTGGAAAAAGTTTATGTAACAGGTTGCCTGAGCGAGAGGTACAGGAAAAACCTGGAAGCTGAGATCCCGGAAGTAGATGCTTTTTTTGGCACCATGGAATTACCCCGGATGTTGAAAACCCTGGAAGCTGATTATAAGGCCGAGCTGGTGGGAGAACGATTGCTCAGCACGCCATCCCATTATGCCTACCTTAAAATCAGTGAAGGCTGCAACAGGACCTGTTCTTTTTGTGCCATTCCATTAATGCGCGGAAAGCACGTTAGCAGGCCGTTGGAAGAACTGGTTACAGAAGCTACAAAACTGGTAAAATCCGGTGTTAAGGAAATCATGCTCATCGCCCAGGAATTAACCTATTACGGGTTGGACATATATAAGAACAGGGAATTGCCCAGGCTTTTACATGCCCTTGCCGATATACCCGGACTCGAATGGATCAGGCTCCACTATGCATACCCGTCAAAATTCCCGCTGGAAATCATTGATGCGATGAAAGAACGGGACAATATCTGCAATTACCTGGATATGCCATTACAACATGCCAGTAATAATATGCTCAGGGCCATGAAAAGGCAAATTACCCGTGAGGAAATGAATGATTTAATTTATGCCATCAGGGAAAAACTTCCCGGTATATGCCTGCGCACTACATTGATTGCCGGTTTCCCCGGGGAAACGGAAGATGATGTGTCAGAATTGAAATCATTCCTTCAGCAGCACCGTTTTGAACGGGTAGGTATATTCACCTATTCACATGAAGAGGGAACCTCCGCATTTGATCTCAGAGACGATCTGCCACAGGAAATAAAGGAAGAAAGGGCCAGGGAAATAATGGAAGTACAGCAGGAGATCAGTTATGAAAAAAACCAGGAAAAAATTGGCCGAAGCTTTAAAGTGCTTATCGACAAAAAAGAATCCGGCCGTTACCTGGGCAGAACGGAATTTGACAGTGTGGAAGTAGATAACGAAGTGATCGTACATTCCAAACGGATACTCACGCCGGGGGAGTTTGTTCAGGTGAAAATCACCAAAGCATATGATTTTGACCTTGAAGGTGAGACAGTATGATGAATAGTGGTGCAGGCTTCCGATTTTTTGCGACATTAGCTCAAATTTTTTGCCGGTGAATTGTTCAACCAGATTTCTACCTTACGAAAAAACACATTTGTTCTCCACCCTGGTATTGGATTATCTTCGGGATGCTCCTGAAGTAAAATCATTATACCAGCACCGGCCGGATCATGAAGGACTTGCCAGCGCCATGGAAGAAAGAAAAAAGTTTCCAACCAACAGGAAACTGCTTCACCAGGTTTTCAGTGAATCCTATGCTGAGGGCGCCAGCCCGCAACAGGAAGCCAATATAACGGCATTGCTTTCCCCGGATACATTTACCATCTGTACAGCCCATCAACCCAATATTTTTACCGGTTACCTGTACTTCGTGTATAAGATCATTCATGCCATAAAACTTTCAGATGAACTGAACGGCATGCATCACGGTGCCCGCTTTGTACCCGTGTATTATATGGGCAGTGAAGACAATGACCTGGAAGAACTTGGGCAAATAAAACTTGGCGGCATAAAGCTGGAATGGAAAACAAAACAAACCGGTGCGGTTGGCAGGATGAAGGTGGATAAGGATTTTTTACGCCTGATCGGTGATATTGAAGGACAACTTGGGGTACAGCCATTCGGCAAGGAATTAATATCGATTATACGTGATAGTTATAAAGAAGGGGAATCCATTGCCGTCGCTACTTTCCGGCTGGTTAACCATTTGTTTGCCACCTATGGATTGCTGGTGCTGCAGGCAGATCATGCCGGGCTGAAAAAACTGATGCAACCGGTTTTTGAAGATGACCTTTTCCTGCATAAGCCATACGAACTGGTCACGAAGACCGGGGCATTACTTCATCATCATTATAAAGTACAGGTCAACCCAAGGGAAATAAATCTTTTTTACCTGGTGGATGATATCAGGGAAAGGATCACGGGTAATGCTGCAAATTTTACTGTGGAACCCCTGAAACTGCAGTTCACCAAAGAGCAGCTGAAAGAAGAATTACAACATAATCCCGGGCGGTTCAGTCCGAATGTGGTGCTCCGCGGACTTTACCAGGAAACCATACTGCCCAATATAGCCTTCATTGGAGGCGGTTCTGAAATTGCTTACTGGCTTGAACTCAAGGCCTTATTTGACCACTATGCCGTTCCATTTCCTGTACTGGTCTTACGCAACAGTTTTTTACTGGCTTCCGCGGAACAGGAAAAGAAACTATTACCTATGGGGCTTCAGTTGGATGATCTCTTTACACCTGAAGAGCAGGTCATGAATGATTATGTGAGGCGGAACAGCCTGAACACGGTGGATATTGGGGAAGACAAAATTGCAGCAACCGAATTTTTTAACAAATTGAAGACTAAGGCTGCCGCAGTGGATATTACCCTGGTGCAGCATATTGAAGCATTGCATACCAAATTGCAGAAAAAGGTGGACGGTGTTGGGAAAAAAATGCTTCGTGCGGAAAAAAGAAAATTTGAAACGGAAAAAAATCAGCTTCAGAAAATCCGGCAGTCACTTTTCCCCGGAAACTCATTGCAGGAGAGGGTGGATAATTTTATGCCATGGTATGCCAGGCAGGGCAGGGAATTTATAGAAGAACTATACCGCCTTTCTCCGGCGCTGAAAAACGAATTTGGGATCATCGTCTGTAAATAAATTGCCCCAGGATATTTCCACAGTTCCACTGTAAGTAAATTCTTTTAAGTAAATTGGTATGTACAAATAATTCCCCTTTTATGGCTACATATACCCTGCACATCAACGGACAGGAAAGAAAGGTTGATGTTGCGGAAAACACTCCATTACTCTGGGTACTCAGGGATCATTTAGGACTGGTAGGAACGAAATTTGGCTGCGGTATCGCACAATGCGGATCCTGTACGGTTCATCTTGATGGTGTGGCAGTCCGGTCTTGTGTTTTGCCGGTATCGGCTATTAAGTCTGCCAAAGTAACCACCATTGAGGGACTTTCCGTTAACGGTGATCATCCATTGCAGCAGGCATGGGATGAGGTGGATGTTCCGCAGTGTGGCTATTGCCAGGCCGGCCAGATCATGGTGGCTGCAGCATTATTAAAACGAAATCCGAAACCAGGTATAGCAGAAATTGAAAATACCATGCAGGGCAATTTATGCCGGTGTGGTGCCTATCACCGTATTCGTGAAGCAATATTACTGGCCAGCAAAAAACTTGCATAACATGACTACTGATAATAAACATTCAAGAAGGGAATTCCTGAAACTTACATCTGTTACCGGTGGAGGATTAATGCTGGGATTCAGTTGGTTTAGTGTGGAGGCTGAAGTGCCCCATATTGTAAATGCGTCAAATTTCGCAGGTGAACTGGGGTTCAACAGTTATCTATCCATTTCCACTGACGGAACCATCATTATTTTTTCCCCTAACCCGGAACTGGGCCAGAACATCATGACTTCTTTTCCCATGATCGTGGCAGAAGAACTTGATGCTGACTGGTCAAAGGTAAAAGTTATACAGGCACCCCTGGATACAGTGAAGTTCGAAAGGCAGTTAACAGGTGGCAGCGGTGCAATACCGCACTCCTGGAAAAGACTCAGGAATGCCGGCGCTACAGCCAGGAACCTGCTGATGCAGGCAGCTGCGAAAAAATGGAGTGTACCCATAGAAGAATGCAGTACTGCCAACGGATTTGTTATTCATGAGAAATCGGGTAAGCGTGCTGGTTACGGTGAACTGGCAGAAGATGCTTCAAAGATGACGGTTCCTGCAGAAATCAAACTGAAGGACCGGAAGGATTTTAAACTGATCGGGACATCCATCAAGAATGTTGAGAATAGTAATATCACCACCGGAAAGGGAATTTTCGGTTTGGACTTCTATCGTGAAGGGATGGTGTTCGCCATGTTGATGCGGCCGCCTGCTTTCGGAACAAAACTAAAATCCTTCGATGCCTCAGCAGCAAAAAAAATGCCCGGCATAATCGATGTCGTTTCTTTTAAGAATAATATTGCCGTAGTGGGAAAATCAACCTGGGAAGTGATGAAGGCAAGGAAAACCATTGAAGGCGGAGTATGAAAAGGATGGTAATATTGAAAGCTCGGCTGATCATGACAAACTTCTGTCTGGCCTGCTGGATAGCGGAAAAGTTACGGTAAGGAGGAAGGATGGTGATGTGGAGACTGCATTTAAAAATGCAGCGAAAACCATTAAACGTGAATACCAGTGTCCTTTCCTTCCGCATAGCCCGATGGAGCCGATGAATTTCTTTGCAGATGTGAGGGAAGACGGTGTGGAACTCGTGGGACCTACCCAAACACCTGCAGCTGCAAGGGCCAATACTTCCAAACTATTGGGGATACCCGAAGAAAAAATAACGGTTACGATCACCCGATTAGGCGGGGGATTTGGAAGGCGGCTGAAATTTGATTATGTGCTGGAAGCAGCGGAAGTATCCAGCATTATAAAGATGCCTGTTAAACTTATCTGGACAAGGGAGGATGACATGACAGGCGGAAGTTACCGTCCTGCAGTCCGTTACCGTTTTGAAGCCGCGCTGGATGCCCAGGGAAATCTTACAGGGTATAAATGCAGGGGTGTAGGTATTAATGTCAATAATTCCTGCCGGGAAGATAATTTTCCTTCAGGTGCGGTTGACAATTTGCTGATTGATTCCGTAGAGCATATATCCCCCATTACAACCGGAGCGTGGCGTGCGCCCATTACCAATTTCCTGGCATTTGCTGAACAAACATTTTTGGATGAGGTTGCACTTTCCGCCAAAAAGGATCCCGTTCAGTTCAGGCTTGAATTATTTCAGAAAGCCAAAGACAAACCTGTTGGCGCTATAAAGTATAATATTGACCGGATGGAAACAGTTACCCGTCAGGCAGCAGAAAAATCAGGATGGGGAAAGAAGAAAGGAGTGTACCAGGGCTTCAGCGTGTATTACTCCCATGCTTCCTATGTTGCCCAGGTATGTGATGTTGTTTTAAAAGATGGTAAACCTGTGGTGAAGAAAATTACTGCAGTTTCAGACTGTGGTGAAGTGGTGAACAAAAGTGGTGCATTGCAGCAGGTAATGGGTGCCATTGTTGACGGCTACGGTCATGCCATGTTTGGTAAACTTACCTTTAAAGATGGTGTGCCGCAACAAAAGAATTTCGGTGATTACAGGATCATAAGGATGAAAGATATTCCTGAAATAGACGCACATTTTGTGGATAATGGTATCGATCCTACCGGGTTGGGCGAACCTGCCCTGCCACCTACCGGTGGTGCCGTAGCCAATGCCATTTTTAAAGCAACCGGCCAGAGGCTGACCCGTCAGCCCTTTGTTGATCAGTTGAAAGTTAGCGGATCATCTAATATGCGCCCTTCTCCTCTGAATTAACATTGACAGAACTTAGTCCGGCACGTTTCTTTGCCTCTTCTATGATAGCGGCGGTTGCGGTGGCACCGATACGGGTGGCGCCTGCTGCTTTCATCTTCAGTAATTCATCCAGCGTTCTGACCCCGCCCGCGGCCTTTACTTCCACGCCCGGGGCTGAATGCGGCGCATAAGCATAACATCTTCCAGGGTGGCTCCTTTGGTGGAAAATTTACCATCATCACCTTTCACGTATCCGTAACCGGTAGATGTTTTTACAAATGCCACGGGAATGACGCTGCAAATTTCACATAAGCCTGATTTTGTGTTCATCTTTCAGGTAGTCATTTTCAAAAATGACTTTTACAATGGCGCCATGCTTAATTGCTTCATCGTTGATTTCTTTAATTTCCCCGGCCACATAGTCCCAGTCACCGCTTAATACTTTTCCAATATTGACCACCATATCTATTTCTGTTGCACCTTCTTCACAGGCCAGCCGGCATTCAGCTACTTTGATGGAAGTGGTATGGCTGCCATGGGGAAAGCCTATGACGGTGCATACCGGTACGCCTGAACCCTTCAGCCACTCCACCGCTTTTTTTACCGCATAAGGCTTTATGCATACCGATGCGGTTTTGTATGCTATTGCTGTTTCACAACCAGTGCGGAGATCTTCATCTGTCATGGTAGGGTGAAGAAGTGAGTGGTCAATCATTTTCGCAATCTCTTCAATATTCATGGCCATTATGGTTTACATTATTTATTCATTTGCATCATCGAATGAATTATTCCATCCGTCAGATTTCAGTTTTTCAACTTTTTTGAAAACTTCTGCTTCAAGATCTTTTTTATACTGATCCATTTTTTTTCCTGTTTCCGCATCTGCTGATCCGATGATCTGGGCGGCCAGTATACCGGCATTCTTTGAAGCATTAAGGGCCACGGTGGCCACGGGAACACCATTGGGCATTTGGAGTATGGATAGTATGGAATCCCATCCGTCGATGGAATTGGATGATTTCACAGGGACACCAATAACAGGCAGTGCAGTCAGTGATGCTATCATGCCCGGCAGGTGTGCAGCACCTCCCGCACCGGCAATGATCACTTTTAATCCCCTTTCCCTTGCCGTAGTGGCATAATCCAACATCCGCAGCGGGGTGCGGTGGGCTGATACAATGGTAAGTTCAAAGGGAATCCCCAGGGTAGTTAAAAATTCAGCTGCTGGTTTCATGATGTCAAGGTCGCTGTCGGACCCCATGATTATACCGACTAATGGAATTCCCACCATAGATAAATGTGATTATGCGAAAATGTGAAAATGTGATAATGATGAAAGATACATAAGAATAAATTTTAGCAATCCGCAATCCGTAATCCGCAATCCGTAATCAATTCTCAACTCTTCACTTTCAAAACATGTTTAACTTTATTGGCCTGCCGCAAAAGGTCCTTTTTATCCTGGTGAATAATCGTGACATGCCCCATTTTCCTGCCGGGGGATGTTTTTGCTTTTCCATACATATGGACAAATGCATTATCGATGTCCATTACTTCCTGTAATCCTTCATACACGGCATTACCCTGGTACCCCGTTTCACCCAGCACATTAACCATTATACTAGGTAAAATCATCGCAGTATTTCCCAGGGGATAATCCAGCAGTATCCGCCACATCATGTCAAACTGCGAGCTATAGTGTGCTTCAATGGTATGGTGCCCGCTGTTATGCACCCTTGGTGCGGTTTCATTCACAAATACATCGCCATTTTTATCAATGAACATTTCGATCGCGAATAACCCGGGGGATGAAAAATTCCGTGCCACTTTTAAAGCGATGGCTTCTGCCTTCCAAAATGATTTCTGCGGAATATCGGCAGGGCATAACTGGTAATCAAGCAAATTCAGGTAAGGGTCAAAAATCATTTCCACCGGAGGGTATACAGCATGCTCACCCTTGCTGCCAATCGCCACCGTTACGGCAATCTCCTTTTCGATATCCACCATTTTTTCCAATACTGCAGGGGCATCAAACCCCTTATCCATATCGGCTTTTTCCCTGATCAGCCGGACTCCTTTTCCATCATACCCGCCCATCGCCAGTTTGTGCACGGCAGGAAGGAAGGATGCCTGAAGCTTCAGGTCGGTAAGTTGCTGGGTGATATGAAATGCAGGGGAAGGAATATCGTGAGACTGGTAATACTGTTTCTGAAGGATTTTATTTTTTATGGTGCGAAGTGTGGAAGGCTTGGGAATAATCCTCTTTCCTTCGGATTCCAGTTTCTCCAGGGCATCCACATTTACATTTTCAATTTCAATGGTCAGGGCATCAACCATCTGCCCAAAGGCATATACATCCTTATAATCCCGGATATCGCCCTGTACGAAATGATGGCATAAATGGGCTGCCGGACAATTCATGTCCGATTCCATTACCCAGGTCTCTACAGGGTAATTTGCCCCTTCCTGAAGTAACATCCTGCCGAGTTGTCCGCCTCCCAGTATACCGATTTTCATAAGCAGATCAAATAATTAATTGCGTTCAAAAATAGGGAATAGTTGGTAGCAGGGTAAACCTGGCGTCAAGATTCAGGCTATAAGTTTCGGGTTAAAAGTTTTACTTTTGTCCCATGCGTCCAGATTATCCGTATAAATCATTTACCGATAAGCGTCAGCATTACTTTCTGCTGATGGAAACCCTGGCGGAGGGTGCCTGACACTGCCCAGTAAGGAATAGTGATATCTTTTTCTTTCTCTTCGGTTCATCATTAAACAAGTTTAATTTTTTCGTTATGATAGCACCCCAGGCAGCTACCACTGTACAGACAGATTTTCTTCCCCTGCAGGGAACCGATTATGTGGAATTTTATGTTGGCAATGCAAAGCAGGCAGCCCATTATTATATGAATGCTTTTGGATTCCAGGCCGCAGCATATGCCGGTCCCGAAACGGGATTAAGGGATACCGTCAGCTATGTGGTAAGACAGCATAAACTCACTTTTGTATTTACCACTTCACTCAGGGCTGATACCGACATTGCAGAGCATGTCAGTAAACATGGAGATGGCGTAAAAGTGCTTGCATTGAGGGTAGATGATGCTACATTGGCATGGGAGGAAACCACACAAAGAGGCGGTAAGAGTTACCTGGAACCAAGGGTCATGAAGGATGAAGATGGTGAAGTGGTAATCAGTGGTATTCATACCTATGGGGAAATTGTGCACCTTTTTGTAGAACGGAAAAATTACCAGGGTGCATTTATGCCGGGTTTCAGGAAATGGCATAATCCATATTTTCAGCCGGAAGAGTCAGGCCTGTTGTATGTTGACCATTGTGTGGGTAATGTGGGATGGAACCAGATGAATCCCTGGGTAAAATTTTATGAAGAAGTGATGGGATTCAGGAATATCCTGACCTTTGACGATAATGATATTTCCACGGAATATTCTGCCCTGATGAGCAAGGTGATGAGTAACGGTAACGGGTACGTGAAATTTCCGATCAATGAACCGGCGGAAGGAAAGAAAAAGTCCCAGGTGGAAGAATACCTTGATTTTTTTAATGGCGAAGGCGTGCAGCACGTTGCCATGGCCACCCATGATATTGTACAGACGGTGACTGCATTGAGGAACAGGGGTGTCGAATTCCTTAAAGTTCCTGATAGTTATTATGATGATCTGCTGGACAGGGTAGGGAAGATAGACGAAGACCTGGAGCCATTGCGAGAACTGGGTATCCTGGTTGACCGGGACGAGGAAGGATACCTGCTGCAGTTATTTTCCAAACCGGTCCAGGACAGGCCAACCCTGTTTTTTGAGATTATACAGCGTAAAGGGGCAAAGAGCTTTGGCAAGGGAAACTTTAAAGCCCTGTTCGAAGCCATTGAGCGTGAGCAGGAACTGAGGGGCAACCTCTGAGGTTGTTAAAAATACCCGAATAGGCTTTTGTATTTGGGCGAAAGCGAGTACTTTTACCTAACCTCCTTACCATGAAGCGGCTCATTTCCACCCTTATTGCTGTTTTTTTAATCATGCTTTCCGTGCATTCACAAAACTCATTTGTGGATTACCAGAAATCTTTCCAGAAAGTATCTGATGTATTCAAAAGAAAAGAAGACACCCTTAAAAAACAGTTCGCAGCAAGGAAACTCCAGTGGCCCGCAAGATTTATTTACCTGAGGTCATTCAAATATGACAGTGAAATGGAAGTTTGGGTGAAAAATTCACCCAATGAAGAATACCAGTTATTTAAGACGTATAAAGTCTGCGCCCTTGCCGGGACACTTGGTCCCAAGCGCATTGAAGGCGATTACCAGGTGCCGGAAGGATTTTATTATATCAATGAATTCAGGCCTAACAGCAGCTACCATTTATCACTCGGCCTGAATTATCCCAATGCGGCTGACCGCATACTGGCAGATTCCCTTCAGCCGGGCGGAGACATTTATATCCATGGAAGTTGCGTAACACAGGGATGCATACCCATCACCAATCCGCAGATCGAAGAGCTATACATACTCACTTCCCATGCCCGTGGTTCCGGTCAGGATTTCATACCAGTGCATATCTACCCTGTGCGGTTCACCAATCCAAAAAGTGTGGCTTACCTCGACAAAATCATGAAGGATGACACAGAACTTAAAAACTTTGAGAAAAGTCTCAAGCAGGTTTTTGATTACTTTGAAGTGACCCGCCAGTTGCCCATCGTTGGTGTCAATACAAAGGGCGAGTATATCGTTTATTAAGTAACGGTCATTAATTCAAAATCAGTTGCACGGTTTCCGGAGTCTGTTGCATTAGTTTTATTTTCTTTCCTTTCACCAGGTTTTCCATAACCCCATTGGTATAATGCCTGATGGTGAGCATGGTAAGTTCCTTCTCTATCTGCACATCAAAGAGATCACTGGCCGAAACTGCCAGTTTTTCTATTTTATCGGGCTTATCATCGAGGCAAACCTGAATGGAAACAGCGCCCGATTGAACAAGGTTGGGTTTTATATGCAACTCCGAAAAGATTTCATATAAACGACTCATGGGTTTTTCGCCCACAAAAGAAAAATCTTTCGAGTGGAGTTGGACAAGCACCTGGTTTTTTTTCAAAACAATGATCGGGGGTAGTCCTTTCAGGGTTTTTGTATGGATAATCGTACCCGAAAGACCAGGATCGAGGAAACACTTTACCATTAAAGGAATATCCTTGTTCTGAAGGGGTTTGATAGTTTTGGGATGGATCACCTGGGCGCCATAGAACGCCATTTCTATGATTTCATCATAATTTAATTCCGGAATAATTACGGCTTCCGGAAAAAGCTTTGGGTCAGCATTCATCACGCCTTCAACATCTTTCCAAATAGTGATGCTTTCGGCATCCAGCATATTGGCAAAGATGGCAGCAGTATAATCACTTCCTTCCCTGCCAAGGGTAGTGCTTTCATTTTCATCCGTTGCCCCTATGAATCCCTGTGTGACGACGATTCCATTATCAAGCAATGGCCTGATCAGCAGATCTACCCTGTTTTCCGTATATGCCCAGTCGATATTTGCGTCCCTGAACTGATCATCCGTGCGAAAAATATCCCTTACGTCAACCCACTGGTTAGGGATACCCGATTCATTCAGGTAAGCACTGATGATGGTGGTTGACAAAAGTTCACCGATACAGACAATCTGGTCATAATAATAATCATAATCCCGGACCGGCTTGTCATGGAGCATCCACTCGGCTTCCGTATATAAATCATTAAGTTTCCTGTCTGTCTGAACGGCGTTTTTCACCAGGAGGAATTTGACCAGGTCATCATGCACCACCCTGACCTGCCTGAAAAGTTCCAGTGATTCCTCTTTTCTGCCTGCATAAAATGCCTCTGCCACCTTTTCCAGTGCATTGGTTGTTTTCCCCATGGCGGAAATGACGATAAGCACCTCTGTAATATCCATGCCCGAAAGGATAGACGCCAGGTTCTGAATACGTTCTATGGAATTAACACTGGCACCGCCAAATTTGAATACTTTCATCATGTTTATTTCGGGCCACAAATGTCGTAAATTATTGTGCCCGATGTTAACTATGTTAACTTCCCTCAAAGCATTACTTTTGTCAACGCCATACGATTAACCATGATCATTAACAGGAATATACAGACGCTCGATGAGTTCACTATCCAGCAGATGCGCGATTTCCCGCACGCAACAGGGGAACTTGCCAGCCTGCTCAGGGATATTGGCCTGGCTTCCAAAAGAATAAATGTGGAAGTGAATAAGGCCGGGCTGGTGGATATACTCGGTGATGCGGGAACCGTAAATGTACAGGGCGAAGATGTCAAAAAACTGGATGTTTTTGCCAATAACCAGTTTATGGGCGTATTAAAACATGGTATCAGCTGTGCCGGTATCGGGAGTGAAGAACTGGACGATTTCATCGCTTTTGATGACCCGGTAAGTAATAATTCAAAATATGTCTGCCTCTTTGATCCGCTTGATGGCAGCGGTAATATTGACGTAAATGTGGCCATTGGTACCATATTCAGTATTTTCCGCAGGGTCACCCCGAAGGGTACCCCGGTTAAGGCCGAAGATTTTCTCCAGAAAGGAATAAACCAGGTGGCTGCAGGATATATTGTTTACGGATCTTCCACCATGATGGTATATGCCACACGAAGGGGCGTAAACGGGTTTACGCTGGATCCTTCCATTGGTGAGTTTTCACTCAGTCACCCTAATATAAAATGTCCTGAGTACGGTAAAATATATTCCGTAAACCACGGAAACTATTTTCATTACAGTGAAAAGGTGCAGGCTTATATCACAGCCTGCCAGCAAAAGGATGCTACTAACGGCGGACCATACACGCAAAGATATATCGGCAGCATGGTGGCTGACCTTCACCGGAACCTGATCAAGGGCGGCATTTTCATGTACCCGGGAACGCGCGACAAGCCAAAGGGTAAGCTGAGGCTTCTGTATGAGTGTAATCCTTTTGCATTCATTATTGAAGTGGCGGGAGGGAAGGCTACGAATGGGAAAGAAAGAATTCTGGATGTTCAGCCTGAATCACTGCATCAGCGGAGCCATATGTTTGCAGGAAGCCGGGGCATGATGGAAGAACTCGAAACTTTTCTGGATCAACAATGATTATTTGATGAAGGTGATTATTTCTGTTAAAGACCTGAAGAAAAAATACAGTGACTACGAAGCAGTAAAGGGCATCAGTTTTGACGTGATGGAAGGGGAAATATTCGGTTTACTGGGCCCCAATGGTGCAGGGAAATCCACTACCCTGGAGATTATTGAAACATTGCGCAGCAAAACCAGCGGAACGGTAAAGGTTTGCGGATTCTGCCTGGATAATGAGCCTGAAAAAATAAAAAGTATCATCGGCGTTCAACTGCAAACCTCCGGCTTTTATCCCGGCCTTAAACTCGTGGAACTGATTGAACTGTTTAATGGCGTCTATAATGAAAACATGGATGCCATTGAATTATTGAAACTCGTTAACCTTGAAGATAAGGCGAAGAGCAGGTATAAGGATCTGAGCGGCGGGCAAAAGCAACGTTTTTCCGTGGCAACCACACTGATCAACAATCCCAAAATCATTTTCCTTGATGAACCTTCCACGGGTCTTGATCCACAGGCCAGAAGGAATTTGTGGGATCTTATCCGCACTATTCGAAACAGGGGTACTACCGTGATCATTACCACCCATTATATGGATGAAGCAGAATATCTCTGTGACAGGGTGGCCATTATGGATGAGGGCAGGATCATTTCCCTTGATGCCCCGGACAAACTCATCGATCATTTAATAGAATCTGGTTTTGAGCGAAAAAAAGAATTCAAACCTGCAAACCTGGAAGACGTATTTATCCACCTGACCGGGCATACCATCAGGGAGGAATCCTGAAATA
Source organism: uncultured Sphingobacteriales bacterium (assembly GCA_963823365.1). Classification (GTDB taxonomy): domain Bacteria; phylum Bacteroidota; class Bacteroidia; order Chitinophagales; family Chitinophagaceae; genus Pollutibacter. The sequence goes on along the minus strand of CAWGLH010000011.1, from coordinate 144,266 downwards.
TTTTATAGCAATATAATAATCCGAAAAAAATCGAAAATGAAAAAAGTCCTGATTCCGTTTATGCTGGTCCTTTGTATGAATGTAATGGCACAAACAAAGCCGGCACCGGCTAAAAAACCTGCACCAAAACCAGCCCCGGCAGCACCTTCACCAGTAGTGTTAAAAAACCAGGTCGACAGCCTCAGTTATGCCATCGGCGTCCTTGACGGTACATTTTTTAAAACCCAGGGGGTCAACAAAGTGAACGGTCAGATGCTGGGCAGGGGTTTTTCCGATGTCATCAACGGGAAACCATTATGCTCACCCGAAGTTGCCAATGAAATCGTACGAAGGGAAATGCAGAAAATGAACCAGGCCAAAAGTCCAGCCAAATATTGACCAGGGAACAAAATTCCTGGAGGAGAACAGGAAGAAAACAGGTGTTAAGGAAACTGCCAGCGGACTTCAATACGAAGTGATCACCATGGGAACCGGACCCAGGCCAGCAGATACAAGTATCGTAAAAGTGCATTATGACGGATTCTTACTGAATGGTACAAAAATCGACAGTTCGCGTGACAGGGGGCAACCTTACACTACCCCGCTAAACGAAGTGATCAGGGGATGGACAGAAGGATTGCAGCTAATGCCGGTGGGTTCCAGGTTTAAATTTTATATACCTTATACCATGGGATATGGTGCGCAGGGTTCAGGTGCAAGTATTCCGGGAGGGTCTACGCTGGTTTTTGATATCGAACTCATTGAAATTGTATCAAACAAATAAATATGGAAACCATTACTGACGCCAGGTACCCGATCGGGAAATTTATTCCCCAGCCATTCTCTGAAAAACAAAAAGATGCATGGCTTACCGATATACTGTTCAACCCAAGGCAACTTGAAATGGCTGTGCTGAACCTTGATGAAGCACAGCTTAATACGCCTTATCGTGAAGGCGGATGGACTGTGAAACAACTGGTACATCATGTGGCAGACAGCCATATGAATGCCTATATGCGTTTTAAACTGGGACTCACAGAAGATAATCCAACCATCAAGCCATACCAGGAAGACAAATGGGCCGAACTCAGTGATTCGTTGCTTGCCATCAATATTTCCCTGACCTTATTGCATTGCCTGGTCAACAGGTGGTACGATATTCTTAAGCACATGAAAGAGGATGAATGGAACAGGACTGTTTTTCATCCGGAACATCAGAAAACAATGACGCTATGGCATTTGCTGGGAATGTATGCCTGGCATGGTAAACACCATCTTGCCCACATCACCTCCTTAAGGGAAAGAATGGGATGGTAAATCATAAAACATGGAATGGAAAACACTGTCTTCTGAATACCTGTTTAAGGACCTGTGGTTCACCGTCAGGAAAGATACCTGCGAAAGACCTGATGGAAAGATTGTAAGCCCCTATTATATTTATGAATTTCCAACATGGGTAACTGCAGTGGCGATTACCCGTGACGGAAAATTCATCATGGAAAAACAATACCGGCATGCCCTCGGGCTTACCATGATGGAAATTCCCGGCGGCTGTGTGGATGATACGGATACCAGCCTGGAATTTGCCATATCCAGGGAACTCAAAGAAGAAACAGGATACGAATTTGACAAATTTGAATACATGGGAAAGACTTCCGCAAATCCTTCCACCCATAATAACTGGATGCATATGTACCTGGCTACGGGCGGAGTGAAAACGGTGCACCAGGAACTCGACGATAACGAAGACATTGAAGTGCATCTACTGACAATTGATGAAATTAAACGATTGCTGAAAGACAATCTCATTTACCAGAGCATGCATGCAACAGCGCTGTTTTATGCACTTCAAAAAATGGGGGAGTTAAAATTTTAAGTATCAGTCTGTCAGTGCCGGAATTTATTGACATCCACTTCACCTACTAAAAATACGCTTCCGCAGACCAGTATCATATCCTCTTTACCTGCATTGCTCAATGCATTTTCAAGCGCTTTATTTACATCGGGGTAAGCGTTTCCATTTATCCCCTGGTTTGCTGCAAGGGTTGACAGCATTTCTTCCGGCATCGCCCTTGGGATGTCAGCCTTTGTAAAATAATATTTGGCTGTCTTTGGAAGCAGTGATAAAACGCTCACGATATCCTTGTCTTTCACCATGCCCAGTATGATGTGAAGGGTTTTATAGGTGGTAATGCTGAGCTGGTCCAGTATCTGCCGGATACCATCCTCGTTATGCCCCACATCAAGCACCACCATCGGGTTGAGCCTGATAACGTCCCACCTTCCCTTGAGCCCTGTCAGGTGTTTTACCTGCTGAAGGGCATTTTTCGTTTGTTCGTTACTGATAGTCCATCCTTTTTCTGTCAACTGGTGCACAGTTTCAAGGACAGTAATACAGTTTTTAATCTGGTAAATGCCATTAAGGTCGAGGTCAAGCAGAAGGTGATCTGTATGGTGATGGTCGGCAATTTCGAGATGGAGTTTATGCGGTTCCTGGGTCCAGTTATTGGCGAATCTCTGTTGGTCGGCAAATATAATGCTTGCATTTTCCGCTGCTGCTTTTTGCCTGAATACCGGTGCAGTCACGGGGTTGGTTTCCCCGATCACCACAGGTGTGTTTTTTTTAATGATGCCTGCTTTTTCAAAAGCGATCTCTTCCAGTGAATTACCCAGGATATTCATATGGTCGCGGCTGATATTGGTAATTACTGAAACTTCAGGCATAACAATATTGGTGCTGTCGAGCCGCCCCCCAAGTCCCACTTCAATCACGGCGATGTCCACTTCATGCAGGGCAAAAAAATCAAAGGCCATGGCCACTGAAATTTCAAAAAAGGATGGTTCAATGGCATTGAAACTCGGGCTTATCTTTTCGGTAAATGATATAATAAAATCCTCCGGTACCATATCACCATTGATGCGTATGCGTTCCCTGAAATCATGAAGATGCGGTGAAGTGTACAAACCGGTCTTATACCCGGCAGTCTGAAGAATGGCGGCCAGCATATGGCTCACTGATCCTTTCCCGTTGGTTCCGCCAACATGTATGGTTTTGAACCTGTTTTGAGGATTGCCCAGGATTTTACATAACGCTATGATATTGTCCAGGTCTTTCTTATATGCCGCGGAACCAATGCGACTGAACATAGGAAGCCTGGAATACAAATACGCTAATGTTTCGCTGTAATTCATCCTTGGAGGTAATGCAATATAGAAAGGAAAGATATACCTCCTGCTCAGTTTTTGAGCCTGAAATTAAAAATGAGTGTTCCGATGGATTCTTCGCCGTTGGCAGAAGGATTAAATTTGATCATTTTGGCTTTGCGTATGGCAATGTCGCGCATACCGGCATCAGAAGTGGTTGAGCCCCTTGGCTGATAAGTGGCGCTGACTACTGTACCATTACCATCCACCTTAACATCAACGGCAACCTTGGCATTATCATTGAATTCATCTTCAAAAGAAGGCAGTTTTGAAATTCTCCGGCCCTGTAATCCCCTTGAAATGGATACGCCTGATTTACCTGATCCGCCGCTTCCATTGTAACTGTCAGATTCGGGATTTCCACCGGCTTTGCCCTGGTCACCTTTCCCGCCAGCAATCCCCTGGTTTCGGCTATCATTCCAGGTATCCGCATTATTACCACCCGTTCCTGAGCCATCCCCCCCCTTATATACGGCAACAGGCTTTTTGACGGCAGGTTTTGGGTTATCCACAACCTGTGGTTTGGGGGTAGTTGTTTTTACAGGGGTGGTGTTCTCTTTTTTGGGAATAACCGGGCTTTCCTTTTTGGGGGCAAGGGGTTTAGGAACCGCTACATCAGGTGCTTCCTTGTCATTATCATCAGTGGCTACTTCCTTGGCTTCTTCTGCCTGGGTAACCTGTGTTTTAGGGGGCATATTCACCTCTTCAGTTTCCGCTGCTGGCGGACCGGGAATCATCGGTGCTATTTCTCCCAATCCTTCATCACTGTTTCCCAGGTTTACTTCAATACCTTCCTCAACTGGGGGGACTTCCGGAGCAGGAATAGTCCATGAAATAATGAAAAACATCAGGAGCATGAGCCCGCAGATGACTCCTGTAATGGTTCCTGCCCTGATATTCTTTTGTGTATCATTTATTTTCATGTTCCTGCTTTAGGCTATTGATGCAAATTTATCCTGAATTTCATATTGGTTTTTGTTAATCTTACGGTCAGTGGGCAAAATTCAGCTTGAAGTCGCCCCTGATGCGTTCCATCGGCGGATTGAAATACCCGAATTTAAGGTCAGGAAATTCTTCCCGGATCAGTTCCATTAACTGTTTTACACCCATGCATTCCCCTGTATCCGTTGCACCGATTTTGCCGAGATACCAGTCGGGGTCAATATTAAAATTCCGCCATTGGATCATATTCAATCCTGTTTCGCTGATAAGTTTACGCAGCGCTTCATATTCTTCAATGGAATCCGTCATGCCGGGAAATACAAAATAGTTGATGCTCGTCCAGCCACCATGTTTCCTCATCACTTTCAGGCTTTCAATAATATCCTCAAAACTGTAATTGTTGGGACGGTAATAGGCTTCATAAATATGCTTGCGCGCAGAATTGGTACTCACCCGGATGGAATTCAGGCCTGCTTCGCAGAGTGCTTTCACAGCCTCCGGTTTAGATCCGTTGGTATTGATATTGATGCTTCCCTTTGAAGTATGTTTTCTTATTTCAATAATGGATGACCGGATGGTTTCCCACATCAGCAATGGTTCGCCTTCGCATCCCTGTCCGAAACTGATAATCGGGAATGGTGCGGATTCCAGATGCGGCACAGTGAACTCAACGATCTCTTCTGCTGTTGGTTTGAAAGTAAGCCGGTCCTGGGTGGAAAGAATGGTTTCTTCCTCGGGCTGGAAAGAAATACATCCGATGCAATTGGCATTACAGGCGGGTGATGAAGGTACCGGGCATTCCCATCTGCCCATAAAATAATTCCTTGCGGCCGGGCAGTGATAAGTCAGGCAACAATTTTCCGCCAGGTGTTTTACCAGCCTGTTATGCGGGTAAGCTTTCAGGATTCGCTCTACACCTGAGGCAATTATTTCTGTATCATAGCCATCGCATTCCTGGCGGATATCCTCTTCAATTCTTACTGCAGGAACATAAAATTCTTCATCCTTCCATCCAGCAGCAGTGTAACAAAACAAAGGAAGGGTAGGTGCTCCGATGGCCGTTTCATATGCGGCCAGATAAAGCCCGGTATGTGCAGGCGGAATAAAAGCCGCAACGGCCCAGCCTTTTTCACAAAGACGCATATCACCGGTTTCTACATCAATGCCAATTCCCCGTCTTCCCGGGAGTTCATAAAGGAACCACCATCGGGTAACGGTATCCAGTCTTCCCCGGGAACAGGAATGGCATCCCATCCTGAACGCCCCACAGCAAATAGTGTCTCGTCCTCAAAAATATTACCGTTACCGTCTGAATAAAGCAAATACATGTGGCAAAGGTAAGATGATTGCGGATTACGGATTGCGGATTGCGGATTTTTGAAATGATTGTATTTATTAAAGTGAATGCAGAATATGCTTTTGTATTCCTTATTGGCGTTTATCTGAATCCGTAATCCGCAATCCGTAATCCGCAATCTTCAAACGTTCCGCACAGAAACTATTAAACTCCTCTTCGCTGGCATCCTCATCTTCATCTTCTTCATCATCCGTTTCTTTCTGGATCAGCCTGTCGTTCTTAAAATCAATGGTAATTATCCCGTCTTTCAGGATCACATTATTCAGGTCGGTCCACCTGATTTTTTTCGGCAGCAGTCCGTTGAATACAATTTCATCATTGCTGAAACCAATTTCTTCAGGTGTAAGCGCTAACTTTTCCAGGATGGCCATGATCACAAACAGGATGGCAAACCAGCTAAATGGCGGAATAAGCAATAAGGACAGGAAAGCTACAATATACAATGGCCGGATGATCACTTTCCTGGCAGCCAAAAAGTACTTTACCTGGTACGCTAACATACCACTAACGGAGATGAATACCAGTAAATTGATGATCCTTGAAGACGGGTGTTCATACATTCGTTGCAAAAGGAGTAAAAGAAAAATAAGGATGGTAATGATGCCCAGAAGCTCGACCCTTTGCCTGCTTTTCTGTTTGATGATGACAACATAAGGATATATTTTTTTATCCTTTTTCATTGGAATGGTGCGCCATCATCAGGTTGCATAATTTGAAAAGTACCCTTGCGCCTACATTTTCATCGAACTCATTGTTGCTGATGCCCACCTCAGACAGGTCAAAACCGATCAGCTGCCGTCCGCTCTGCACCACTTTGCGGAAAAGATAAAATAACTGTTCTGTTTCAAATCCGCCCTGAACGGGAGTTCCTGTATTCGGACAAAGTTTCGGATCAAGGCCGTCAATATCGAAACTGATATATACTTTCTGTGGCAGATGGTTAATGATTTCATCAACAATGGATGACCAGTGCTGCCCTTCAAACTGGCGTTCCTTGATCTCCTTGTCCATATAGGAGACAATCCTGTGCTTGCTGTCGCAAATATATTTCCATTCGCTTTCGCTGAAATCCCTTACGCCAACCTGCACCAGTTTGGTGACCTGGGGAATTTCTTCCATCACATTATACATGATGGAAGCATGTGAAAAAGATAAATCCTTCATAGGACGAACGAAGGTCACAATGTGAATCAATCTGCAAAACGCCATAACCCGGGATGGATTTCTGCCAGTGCTTTCATGAAACCAAGCGGAATGCTGTGGTCTCCGCCTACCAGTCCTACAATTTTTCCTTTCTGCAGCAGTTCGGAGGTTTGCTCGTACACCCACTGATTCATGAATAAAGAACCCTCATTAACTTCTTTGAGCGTTTTGCACATGAATCTGTTATTGTCGATCTTGTCGCCCTGGGAAATATAATTGATATATAGTTCGGCTTCCTTTCGGAGGTAGTCACTTTTCAGCAAAAGTTTTTTATCCACCCTGCGCATAAAGAACCCTTTTCTCCAGCCGTCCGGGACATCCTGGTCAAACAGGTCAATCTGCAGGCTGGCATTAAACATATGTTCCGGGGCACGGGCTGTGCCTGCCTTATAACTTACCGTTACCTCCCATGGAACAGGGACAAGCACAAGCGCTGCCTCTTCCTCAGAAAATGGAAGGCCAAAGATGTTATTATTTGGATTGCTTACAGAATTGGGGTCAAATTGCGATAGATCGGCCATAATCAAAAAACGGAAGTAAGGTAATGATTTTTCATTGCTGTGATAAAGATCGCTGCTTTTTAACAGTGGAATGTTAACAAACTCAGTTTTTTTGACCCATTTTAAACTAATTTTGCATCAGATTAGCTGAATCATGAAGAAATTACACATAATGATACTGATTGCCGTAGCCATTGCGATCGCAGGACTTCTCACCCTGACCGGCGACCTGACAACCTATGACTCCATTGAATCGGCAAAAAAGAAGGAAGGAAAATATGTTCACCTTATTGCCAAACTGGATAAATCCAAACCCATTGAATACGATCCGGTGAAAGATCCGAATTACCTGAGTTTCTATGCTGTGGATTCCCTGGGTGCCAAGACACAGTGTGGTATACCGCAATTCAAAACCTACAGAACTTGAACACAGTGACCGCATTGTTTTGAAGGGCAAGATGAACGGGGAAGTATTTGAGTGTAAGGAAATTCTGCTGAAATGCCCTTCAAAATATAAGGATGATCCCAACCAGCAGCTGAAGAATATCAGATAAAAAGCCAGCGGCCACTTCACAAAAATACTGATCCCATAATCCCAACTGATGCGTTACGAAGGTGAACACTTACTGATCGGCCAGATCGGTCATTTTTTTGCATTGCTGGCCCTGGTGGCATCCATTGTGGCTACCATTGCGTATTATAAATCAGCCCAGTCCCTGGACTTAACGGAGACGATGGCCTGGAAAAAAATGGGAAAGATTTCTTTCTTTATACAGGTATTTTCTGTGCTGGCCCTTTTTGTTATTCTTTACCTGATCATTTACAATCATTATTTCGAATACAAATATGCTCACCAGCATTCCAAACGAAGCCTGGATGTGCAATACCTGCTCAGTTGTTTCTGGGAAGGGCAGGAAGGCAGTTTTATGCTCTGGAGTTTCTGGCAATGCCATGCTCGGACTGGTGGTTATGCGTACCGCCAAAAAATGGGAAGCGCCTGTAATGACTTTCATCAGTCTTGTCCAGGTTTTCCTGGCTTCTTTTCTGATGGGCATTTATTTCTTCGACATCCGGATTGGAACCAGTCCTTTTGTATTGATGCGGAATGAATTTCCCGACGCACCTATTTTCCAGGATCCGCAATATCTTTTTAAATACCTGACCGATGGTAACGGGCTGAATGTATTATTACAGAATTACTGGATGGTCATCCATCCACCCGTTTTATTTCTTGGTTTGCCTCGGCCCTAGTGCCCTTTGCATTTGCCGTTGCCGGACTCTGGAAGAAGGACCATAAAGGACTGGATTCAACAGGCACTGCCCTGGTCTTTATTCTGCGCTGGTATACTTGGACTGGGTATTATGATGGGAGCTGCCTGGGCCTATGAATCTTTAACCTTTGGTGGTTACTGGGCCTGGGATCCGGTTGAAAATGCTTCCATGGTACCCTGGCTGGTGACTGGTAGCAGGTATTCATACCATGCTCATTTACAAGCATACCGGGCATTCACTTAAAGCAACTTATCTTTTTATTCCGCTGGCCTACCTGCTGGTTTTATATTCCACCTTCCTTACACGAACCGGGTGTACTGGGTGATACATCGGTACACTCCTTTACCGGCGAAGGAAATTCCTTCTACTGGCACCTGCTTATCATGATGCTTTGTTTTGCGGTTATTCCGCTTGTTTCTATTCCTTCGAAGCAGAAAGACAATGCCGGTGATCTGTAAAGGAAGAAAGCATGCAATCCCGTGAGTTCTGGATGTTTGTTGGATCATTATTATTTTTTATTTCCGCAGTATATATTATTGTCCTGACCTCATTGCCTTTTTTCAATAACATGTTCGACACCCAATGGGCCATCGGAAAGGATGTTGAATATGTATATAACAGGGTGATGATACTGGTGATCATTTGTTATTGGAATGCTCACCGCCATTACACAGTATTTCAAATACAAGGATACGCCACGGAAATATTTATGTCTAAACTGCTGTGGCCAACTGTTGGCACATTGGTAGTTTCCATCCTGGTAACCTTCTTTGGAAATATTGATTATGATAAATATGGAATAGGTTTTCTGGTAGCCATACATATGGCACTATGGGCGGCATTTTATTCCGTGATTGCCAACGGCTCCTATATTTTCAAGGTATTGAAGGGAAACCTGAAAGCCGCAGGTGCATCCATTTCCCATCTCGGGTTTGGATTAATGCTGGTGGGGATACTGATCTCTTCCTCCAAAAAAGAACTGGTATCGGTGAACACGACGGGTATAGCCATCTCGGGTTTAAAGGATGTGAAAGGAATGGATGAGAATCCGTTGGAAAATGTAACCCTCATTCATAAGGTTCCCACCAGGATGGGCAGATATATGGTTACCTATGAAGGAGATTCCAGTGTGGCAAAAAAGGACAAGGTTTTTTTCAAGATACATTTCAAAAGCCTGGATACCGCTTCCGGAAAATCTGTCGAAGATTTTTATGTGAATCCCAATGCATTCCTGGTAAAAGGAGAGGAGGGTATGAATCTTTCCTCCAATCCCGGGGCAAAGCACTACCTGTCGCGTGACGTATTTGTGTATATCACATCCTGGCTGAACCCTGATAATATAAAAGATACTGCAAACTTTGCCAATACCTGGGTAGGTAAGGGCGATACCGTTTTTTATTCCAAAGGGTACATTGTGGTGGGTGATGTCATTACGGCAAATAAAAATGACAATAAAGACCTTCCTGTGGTAGACAGTGCATGGTTATCAAACCTTGTCGTTTATGCCAATGACGGAAGGAGTTATACTTCCCAACCGGCATATTTTGTCAAGGATAATATGCCATCTGTAAAAATGGATACCGTGTTTACCCAGAATCTTGTGCTTAACGTGAACCGGGTGAACGGAAACCGCATCGAACTTGCTGTAAAGGAGTCAGATGCAGTCATGAGATACATTACCTTAAAAGCTTACCAGTTCCCATATATCAATGTGTTATGGGCCGGAACCATCATTATGGTCATCGGCTTTATGATCAGCATGTACAGGCGGTTTTTCGTATAAAATAAAGCTTTGTTAAACCTTCCCGGCTTGCGGCTGGCGGCGCCAAATCCATCCCTCTAAATGATAGGATATTAGCCAACCTTTTGTAATTTGTACCATGCTTCAGTCCAGGCTTAGGAGAATGATTACCCTGTTAATGACGGTCACCTGCATGGTGTTCTTCATTGATTCCTATGGGCAGTCGAAGTATGGTCCCAATGACACACTCCTTGTTCCTGTTATCATCTATAACGGGGATACCCTTCCTTTTCGCGAACTGGATTATGTTATTGTTTCCGCCAAAATGACGGATGCGCAACGACAGGCTTACCGGAAATGGACCCGGTTGCGCAATGCCGTATATGTTACTTATCCATATGCACGCCAGGCCAGTTACATCATCAATGAAATCAACTTCAACCTGGGCAGGATACATGAAAAAAAGAAAAGGCAACAGTATATAAAGAGTAAAGAAGCCGAGCTCAAGAAAAAATTTGCCGATCCGCTTACAAAGCTTTCTGTGTACCAGGGCAAGGTCCTGATGAAACTCATTAACAGGGAAACCAATAATTCATGTTACAACATCATTAAAGAATATAAAGGTGGTTTCTCGGCAAGATTCTGGCAAACGGTTGCCTGGATTGTAGGCAGCAGCCTGAAGCAGGATTATGATCCGGCCGGCCCGGACGCAGAAATGGAAACCATTGTGAAGGAAGTGGCGGTGATGTACGGCAGGAGTTAATGTGGGAATGCGATAATGCGATATTGTGGATTTACTATCTTGCGCAAATGAAACTCGATATACTTGCCATTGGAGTACATCCCGATGATGTGGAACTGGGATGTTCCGGTGTTTTAATCAATGAAATAAAGAATGGAAAATCAGCCGGTATTGTTGACCTTACGGAAGGTGAACTGGGCACCCGCGGCACTGTTGAAACCCGCTATGCCGAAGCAGCTGCAGCAGCACGGATCATAGGCGTCAGGGTGCGCGAAAACCTGAAAATGCGCGATGGTTTTTTCCAGAATGATGAAGAACATCAATTGCGTCTAATCAGGGCGATCAGGAAATACAGGCCTGAAATAGTGATTGGCAATATTCTTGACGACAGGCACCCTGACCATGGCAGGGCCGGTCACCTGATTGCCGAGTCCTGTTTTCTTTCCGGCCTTGCTAAAATTGAAACATATAGTGAAGATGGCACCCCGCAGGAAAAATGGAGGCCGAAATATGTTTTGCATTACCTGCAGGACTGGTACCATGAACCCGACCTTCTTGTAGATATCAGTGACGTTTTTGAACAACGGATGGAATCCGTCAAGGCTTATTCCACGCAATTCAACGCTGGTGAAAATAGTGATGGCCCGCAGACATATATTTCCACCCCTGATTTCCTCGAAAGTGTAATTGCCAGGGCAAGAATGCTTGGAAAACGGATTGGCGTGAAATACGCGGAAGGTTATGTAACGGAAAAAAAGATCGGTATCAGGAGCCTTGATGCGTTAGTCATGGTGGAAACATGAATCTTCCCAAACGCAGCACAGTTCCTTCCGTTAATCATCCATCTATAAAAATTTTCCATGTCAATCGTTAAAGTTGGTTTAGTTCAGATGTCATGCACCGCTGACAAGCAGGAAAACCTGGTGAAGGCTATGCAAAAAGTGAAGGAAGCTGCTGCACAGGGCGCACAGATCGTTTGCCTGCAGGAATTATTCACCTCGCTGTATTTCTGTGATGCGGAAGATTACGATCACTTTGCACTGGCAGAGCCCATCCCCGGGCCTTCTACAGAAGTCATATCAAAGATAGCCGGTGAACTGGGTGTTGTGATCATAGCTTCATTATTTGAGAAAAGAGCACAGGGAATTTACCACAATACTACTGCCGTAATTGATGCTGATGGAACATATCTTGGAAAATACAGGAAGATGCATATTCCTGATGATCCGTCTTACTATGAAAAATTTTATTTCACTCCGGGTGATCTCGGATATAAAGTGTTTAAAACAAAATTCGCCAACATCGGCGTATTGATCTGCTGGGACCAGTGGTATCCTGAAGCCGCCAGGATCACTGCACTGATGGGAGCCGAGATACTCTTTTATCCTACAGCTATTGGATGGGCAACATCCCAGGACGAGCAAACCAATACCGAACAATACGGTGCATGGCAAACCATTCAGAGAAGTCATGCTGTTGCCAATGGCATACATGTGGTTAGTGTAAACAGGGTAGGGATAGAGCAGGATGGCGCCATGAAATTCTGGGGAGGGTCCTTTATTGCCAATCCGCTTGGAACGGTGATGTACCAGTCTTCACATGAAGAAGAAGAAGTGGTGGTAAAAGAACTCGACCTCTCAAAAACCGATACATACCGCACACACTGGCCGTTTATGCGTGACCGTAGGATTGACAGTTACCAGCCCATTACCAGGCGATATATTGATGAAGACTAAAAAAATTACGGTATATAATTTAATTGTAGTAGCTTTTAGGGGTTCAGGCATTTAACCCTCAAACTCTACTGTTATGGCTTCAGTTCAACCGGAAGCGGTTACGGCTATTGATGAATCTTCCATCAAAGCATTCTCACCACATTACCAGCCCTCAACTTCCCGTATAGAATCACTTGATGTGCTCAAGGGACTTGCTGTCCTGTTGGGATTATTTATCAGTATTTATGCCTGGGGAGGCTTCAGTGAAGGAATGCAATACCGGCTGATCGGAAATCCAAAGGGCAGCCGGCATATTGTTTATGTGCTGCTCTCTTTTTTCCTTGAAGGAAAGATGCGCGGTTTGATTTCACTTGTATTTGGCGCTGGTTTGATTTTATTCATGGTTAGGCCGCACCCGGGCTCGCCAGTCAGCAATGCTGAACTGATGGTTAGGAGAAACATGTGGCTCATGCTGTTTGGGATATTCAATGCTTTCGTGTTTTTGTGGCCACAGGATATCCTCTTTCACCTGGGGATAATGGGACTGCTCCTGTTTCCATTTTGCAGGATGAATACACGCGGACTGATGATCGCTGTGATAATTGTTTCACTAATCGGGGCAGGGAAAAACTATTGGTATTTTGCTGATGACCAGAGAGCATATGGTAAATACCTGGTAGTACAGTCTTTGGAAAAGAAGTTTTCAAAGGATAGTGCAGCAAGAATGCAGACAAAAGATTCCCTGCTCTTTAAAAAGCGGCAGCCGGGTCCGGCAGGAGTTGCCGATTCCATTGCCAATAAAAAAGTTGCTGATTCACTGGCTAAAAAGGCAGGGGATACGCTGACCAGGAAGCAGGGTGATGAGAAGCAGGCATGGGAAGGAATTGCCAAGAAGTTTACCTATGATGGAAAGAAAGACAGTTCCAACAGTAAGGCCATACAGGAAACCAGTTATGGGAAAAACTGGAACCACCTGCTGCAACAGATCAAATCACGGGAATCCGGATGGTTTTATCGTAATGGGGTATGGGAATTTGGGGCTATCATGTTATTGGGTATGTTTTTATTTAAAATTGGATTCTTTACCGGGCGCTTTAACAGGGGTCAATATGCACTGATGGCGCTTGCAGGAATTATCCTGGGATTGTTTTGTGGATGGTACCGGCTTCATTTCCTTAATGTGGCTATTTCAGATTATACAGTCATTTGTCAAAACGAAAGTCTTTCCACATACTCTTCTCTGGCCCCTGGAAAGAGCTTTCATGGTTTTTGGAATAGCGGCTAAAATAATGTGGGTGGTTCAGTCGGGCATGTTTAAAAAAATCACTTCAGTATTTGCTGATGTAGGTAAACTGGCGCTGACCAATTACCTCCTGCAAAGTCTTATCCTGTCCATATTCTTTTATGGATATGGTATGGGTTATTATGCCAGGATCAGCCAGTTCAGGCTTTATTTTATAGTGGCAGAAATTTGTCTTGTACAGGTTGTGTTCAGTGTTTTTTGGCTGAGATATTTTTATTCAGGACCTGCAGAATGGTTGTTAAAGTCTCTCATGTATAAAAAGAAAATTCCTTTCATCAGGAAAACTGATGAATCAACATTGAACCAGGGGCAACATTTAAATCCCGTGATTTAAAATAACCATTATGGAACCAGGCAATATCAATATACCACAATCATATTCATCCGATCATGTTCACACAGATGAACATGCATCCGCCGGCAAAAATACGTCAGCACCACATCCGGTTGAGAAAGGCTGACCGGATTCAAACAGTGGACCTCATACGTGGATTTGCATTACTGGGCATCCTGCTCATGAATATTCCGGGATTTGGAGGGGCTGGATGGGGTGATGTTTTTTAATGTACTTAGTGGACCGCATAATACTAAGGATTACATAACCATGGAGGTCATTTTTACTTTTTTTGATGGGACGATGAGGGGATTATTTTCCATGATTTTCGGAGCGGGTATGATCCTGTTTACGATGAATAAGAAAGAAATCCCCGGCGGGCCTTCCGTTGCCGAATATTATTACAGGCGTCTTTTATGGCTGGTCTTGTTTGGACTGATCAATCAGTTTGTTTTACTCTGGAATGGAGATATACTTTTTTTCTATGGTCTGATGGGTATGCTGCTTTATGCATTCCGGAATTCCAGTCCCAGGTTATTGTGGATCCTTGGGTTCGTCTGCATTGGCATAGGAGTTTTCAAAAGTATGGGACCTTTTAATGAACAACGACAGGCAAGGCTGGATTATGTTGCTGCTAAAGCTGCTGAGAAGGAAAAAAAGAAACTGACCCCCGAACAGGAAGCGGCAATAACTGCCTGGACGGAAATTGAAAAAAATAATAAACCTGACAGTGCCAGGTCTGCTGAAAGGATAACCGAAATGCGGGGAAACTATGGCCAGGTCTGGAACCAGCTTTTACCAGGCAGTGTAGGGTTATGAAATCGGTTATACTTATGAAGGTTTATGGGATATGTTATGCATGATGTTTATCGGCATGGCATTATTTAAAGTTGGATTTTTTTCTAACCAGGTGAGGGGTTCCACCTATCTTATGACCCTGCTCCTGGGGTATGGTGTTGGAATTATTTTTGGATATTATTTCTTTAAAGGAATTGTAACTAATTTTCTTCAAATCGGACCTTATCTTGATGCATACCGGGTGCCTCATAATATTATTTATGATTTCAGGCGCTTGTTACTTTGCCTAGGGCACGCCAGTCTGCTAATGTTGATCTATCGCAGCAGGGTAATGCCCTGGCTGATGAAAGCTTTGGCTAATGTGGGGCAAATGGCCTTCACCAATTACCTTATTCAAAGTATTATTTGTACACTGATATTTTATGGGTATGGACTGGGGTACTACTATACATTAAAATTCCATCAATTGTATTATGTAGTTTTTGGTATTTGGATCCTGCAACTCATTTATTCCTCTATCTGGCTGAGGTATTTCAGATTTGGTCCATTTGAATGGGTATGGCGATCACTGACATACTGGAAGAAACAGCCCATGAAGATATCCAATGAAAAGGTGGCTAGTTCCGGGGTATAAACGCGGATATCTTTATCTTGCAGCCCTGAATGCAGACTGCTTATGAAGTTGAATACGCCCCGGTCCCTTGGATACTTTTTCCCTGCAGAATTTGCAAAACATGAAGCCACCTGGCTAAGCTGGCCGCATAAGGAAGCATCATGGCCCGGGAAAATTGATACCATATTTCCCAGGTATGCTGATTTTGTAAGATATCTTGCTAAAAGTGAAAAAGTCCGAATCAATGTGAAGGACAAAGCCATGCAGGCTTTTGCCATTGGACATTTGCAAAAGGCAGGTGTGGATTTACAGCAGGTGGAATTCTTTTTCCATCCTACCAATGATGCATGGTGCAGGGATCATGGTCCGGCTTTTCTCATTAATCCTTTGGCAGACATAAAAAAAGTTATCGTTGACTGGAATTATAATGCCTGGGGAAATAAATATCCTCCTTTTGACCTTGATGATGTAATCCCGACATTAATCGGAAAGCATTTTAATATTCCAGTGTATAATCCCGGTATTATCATGGAAGGAGGGTCCGTTGATTTTAATGGCGCGGGAACCCTGATGACATCAAAGCAATGTTTATTGAATGAAAACAGGAATCCTGGATTAAACCAGCGGCAGATCGAGGAATACCTGTATGATTATTATGGTGTGGAACAGGTATTGTGGGTGGATGAAGGAATAGTGGGAGATGATACTGACGGGCATATCGATGATACAGTAAGATTTGTGAATGAAGATACGGTCATCACGGTGGTGGAAGAAAAAAAGGACGATGAAAATTATGCATTGCTCCAGGAAAACCTCCGGCAGTTAAAGGAGATGCGTTTGCTGAATGGTAAACAACTTAATATTGTTGAACTGCCAATGCCTGATCCTGTGATATGGGAAGGGCAGCGTTTACCGGCTTCTTACGGGAACTTTTATATCTGCAATAAATATGTGATCGTTCCCACTTTTCGTTCCGGTAAAGATGATAAGGTTTGCACGATAATCCAGGATTGCTTCCCGCAACATGAAGTGGTTGGGATAGATTCTACGGATATCATCTGGGGACTGGGAAGTTTTCATTGCCTCAGCCAGCAGGAGCCGATGGTCTAGCGTAATTGGGAGATTGGGAGATTATTGATTTTCTAATTTGCACTTTCACACTTTACACAACTCCCAATTTTCCAATTTGATTAGATTTGACTTCCGTGTTTCACATTTCTGGATATATTCTCTACCGTCCACTCAACCCTTTCTTGCTGGGGATGTTTTCTGACACTGCAGTCTTTTTTACTGCAGATAGTGCAGGAAAAATCCAGGCATCCGTCAGAATGCACAAAAAGTTCCATGGATTCCCCAAATTCTTTTTTGACCAGTGCGGATAAATCATCAATTTCCTTATGCGCTTCATGTACATTGAGATACCATGGAACAGTAAGGTGTGCATCAAGGTGAAGGGTAGAACCGAATTTTATCATTCGGATATTATGCAGGTCGATCCAGTTATCCGGCCGGTTTTTATTCAGCACTTCCACCAGTTTAGCCAGCAATTCAACATCCGCTTTATCCATAATGCCTTCAAGGGAGGACCTGATAATACTATAGCCCGTATACAGGATAAACAAGGCGAAACACATCGCTACAATGCTGTCCAGTTTATCCCATTTGGTAAAATAAATGAGTATCAGCCCTATAATAATGCCGAGCGTGGAAAAGGTATCTGTCTGAAGGTGTTTACCACTGGCAATCAGGGCCAATGAATTATTCTTCTTTCCCGTCTTAATACAATACCAGCCGGTAATATAGTTGACTACCGCTGTAAAGGCAACAAGTAATATGCCCCAGTCGAGCCCATGAAGTGTTTTTGGATGCAGAAAACCTTTTATGGATTCGTAGATGATAATCACAGCGGCAATGGAGATCATGCTGCCTTCCACTGCGGCGGAAATGAACTCCGCTTTTCCATGACCATAAGGGTGATCTTCGTCCCTTGGCTTGGACGCAATATATAAGCTGTACAGGCTGATAAAACCGGCAACTACGTTCACTGTACTTTCCAGCGCATCCGTGAGGATAGATACAGAACTGGTGATCCACCAGGCAATAACTTTAATGATAAATAGTACTACCGCAACAAAAGTGACGATTCGCTGAAGGCGTAAACTGAGCTTGGCAGTAGACAAATGGTTGATTTCCTGCAATAATACAAAAGACGGGAATACAAAGACGCTGAAAAGGCGAAGACGCAGAGAGAATGCCTTGGCGTCTTTGCCTTCTCTGCGTCATGGCGATTCCACGAACAGTTGTTAGTTTTCGATTTATTGATTTATTTTTGCCCTTTTCTTGCAGGTAGACCAATAAAAACAGATTATGCATTTTCAACTGACTGAAGAACAACTAATGATTCAGAAGGCGGCCCGGGATTTTGCTCAGCAGCAATGTCTGCCCGGCGTTATTGAACGGGATGAACAGCAGAAATTTCCCAGAGAGCAAATCATGCAACTGGCAGAACTTGGATTTATGGGCATGATGGTTGATCCGCAGTATGGCGGGGCAGGTATGGATACCGTTAGTTATGTGCTGGCTATGGAAGAAATCAGTAAAATTGACGCCAGTGTCAGTGTATGTATGAGTGTAAACAACAGCCTTGTTTGCTGGGGTCTGCAAACCTATGGAACTGAAGAACAAAAGCAAAAATACCTGGTACCCCTGGCACAGGGAAGAAAAGACGGCGAACTGTATATTGGTGCGTTTTTGTTAAGTGAACCTGAAGCCGGGAGTGATGCCACTTCGCAGCGAACGACAGCTGAAGATAAGGGCGATCATTACCTGCTTAACGGAACCAAGAACTGGATCACCAATGGTAATTCCGCTTCTGTGTACCTGGTAATGGCCCAAACCGATCCGTCAAAAGGAAGTCATGGCATAACTGCCTTTATCGTGGAAAAAAACTGGCCGGGAGTAACTGTTGGCGCCAAAGAAAATAAAATGGGCATCCGTGGCAGTGATACACACAGTATTATGTTTAATGATGTGAAAGTTCCGAAAGAGAACAGGATTGGGGAAGATGGGTTTGGTTTCACATTTGCCATGAAAACACTCTCCGGCGGAAGGATCGGCATTGCAGCACAGGCACTGGGTATTGCCAGCGGAGCGTATGAACTGGCACTTGATTATTCCAAACAGAGAAAGGCATTCGGAAAAGAAATCATGCACCACCAGGCCATCCAGTTCAAACTGGCGGATATGGCTACCAGGATTGAAGCGGCCAGGCTGCTTTGTCTCAAAGCCGCCTGGGAAAAAGATAACGGTATTGATTACACGCTTTCTTCATCCATGGCCAAAGTATATGCTTCGGAAGCTGCCATGTGGATCAGTACGGAAGCGGTGCAGGTGCATGGGGGTTATGGTTATGTCAAGGAATATCATGTGGAACGACTCATGCGGGATGCGAAAATCACCCAGATATATGAAGGTACCAGTGAAGTGCAGCGTATCGTCATAGGCCGTCAAATTCTGAAATAATATGGCCATTTTTGAAAATGCCTGGCGGAAGATATCTGAAGAGTGCCGCGCAAAACACGTTACCCTTGTTGCCGTATCAAAAACAAAGCCCGTTGAAGATATCCTGGCTTTATATTCTTTGGGCCAGCGTGATTTTGGTGAAAACTATGTTCAGGAACTGGTGACCAAACAGCCATTGCTGCCTGAAGATATACGCTGGCATTTTATCGGTCACCTGCAATCCAATAAAGTGAAATCCATTGCACCTTTTGTGCACATGATCCATGGCGTAGACAGTTTCAAACTGCTGCAGGAAATAAATAAGCAGGGTACAAAATACTCCCGGAAAATACATTGCCTTTTGCAGGTTCATGTGGCACAGGAAGAAACGAAGTTCGGGTTGGACGAAACCGAACTGAAAACGCTCCTGGAAAATTTCACTGCAGCGGATGAAATGGAATTTGTGCAGATTTGCGGGCTAATGGCCATGGCAAGTTTTACGGAAAACCAGGATACCATAAGAAAAGAATTCCGCAGGGTGAAACAGGTATTTGAGTCACTGCATGACCGGTATTTTTATCATGATGACCTGTTCCGAGAAATGTCAATGGGCATGAGTGGTGATTACCAGGTCGCCATGGAAGAGGGATCCACAATGATCCGTGTAGGATCACTCATTTTTGGGGAACGAAAATCTGAAAACTGACGCTGAACTATTTCAACAGAAGCCATTTGTTACTGAATGCATATCTATTTTTTCTTATAGTCCAGCACCATGGCGCATAATGCTTTCACACCCGCATCCAGTTTGCTGTCATCGATAAAAAAGTCAGGGGTATGGTGTGGAGCGGCTTTTGCAGGATCCATCCCTTTGGGCATGCCGCCCAGCCACATAAAAAAGGAAGGTGCTTTTTCACCGAAATAGGAAAAATCCTCAGCACCCGTTGACCAGAGGCTGTCCCTGACATTCTCTTTTCCCAATGCCCTTTCAAGAGATGGCACCATCATTTTAACCAGTGCGGGATCATTGTATGTTACCAATGTTTTTGTATCGATGGTTACTTCAACAGTAGCTCCCCAATAATCGGCCACAGATTTGGATAATTTACGGATGCGGTCATGTACTTCCTGTTGCATCTTGCTGTCGAGAGTTCTGATGGTTCCTTCCAGAACAGCATCTTCCGGAATAATATTGGGCCTAACGCCGGCCGTAAATTTGCCGACAGAAATCACCACAGGTGCCTTGGAAAGATCTTCCTGCCGGCTTACAATGGTCTGCAGTCCATTTATGATCTGTGTTCCCACCATGACAGGATCGATTCCTGTCCAGGGCGTTGATCCATGGGTCTGTTTTCCTTTAATTTTAATGGTGAACCAGTCAGACGATGCCATAAATGCACCGCTCTTATAGCTGATCTTTCCCACTTCAATCAATGAATTGATATGTATTCCGAAAATGACATCCACTTTGGGATTATCCATAACCCCTTCCTTAATCATCAATGGTGCGCCGCCTTCTTCATTCATTGGCGGGCCTTCTTCAGCAGGCTGGAAAATGAATTTCACGGTGCCTGCAATATCTTTTTTCATGCTCGCAAGAACTTCAGCTGCCCCCATCAGCATGGCCACATGTGAATCATGCCCACAGGCATGCATAACCGGAACCTGTTGCCCGTTATAGTCTGAAATGACCACTGACTTAAAGGGAACATCAACCCTTTCAGCAACAGGAAGGGCGTCCATATCTGCCCTCAACGCCACTACCGGTCCGGGTTTCCCGCCCTTTAACAATCCTACAACCCCGGTTTTACCAACACCCGTCCTGACTTCTATGCCCAGCGCCTTAAGGTGTGCGGCAATATATTCCGCTGTCTTGTATTCCCTGTTGCCCAGTTCAGGATGCTGCATGTATATACCTTCTCCATTCAATCACTTTGGGAAGTATGGCAGATGATTTTAACTGTGCCTGTTCATTTACAGATGTTTGTGCAGGCAGAGTAAAGTAAATAATGAAGGCACAGATTGATAAGGACATTTTATTAAGCATGCAATGATGTATTTGATCCTGCCGGAAATTACAACTTTAACGTATTCATAGTAGTTAGTGTAGCGTGTCCAATGTGTTTTTTTTTATTTTTGCGCCCTATAACTTAAACCATTAAAATCAATGTTTATGAGAACTAAGATCTTTTTATCCGCGATTTGCCTGGTGTTGGCAACAGGCGCAATGTCCCAGGTGAGTTTCGGTGTACAGGGTGGCGGAGTTCTTTCCATGGCCCGTGTGGAAACAGAAATATTGGCTGGCCAAATCCTTAAAGGGGATTCGAAATTCGGCTGGCAGGCTGGCTTCATTGCGGATATTCCATTTGGTGAAGGAGGCCTTCGACTGATGCCTGAATTAAATTACATTAACAAAGGGTATAAATTAAATACCTCGGTCAGTTTTCTAGGTCAGTCGGTTGCTGTGGATGGTACTTCCAGTACAAATTATATTGAACTTCCGCTTAACCTGGCATATACTGTTGCTGTAGGCGATAATTTCCTTGTACTTGGTGCAGGTCCTTATGGTGCATATGGCATCAATGGAAAGAATAAGGTCACTACAACCATTGGCGGAGTAAAAGATGAATCGGAAGAAAATGTGGAATTCGGCAGTGGTGATGAACAGGTCAAGCGTTTTGATTATGGTGTGAATTTCATGGCAGGTTACCTTGTGGGTAACGGATTAATGATTAAGCTGAATTACTCGCTTGGACTCGCGGAATTATCCAATGCATCCCAGGCAAAATACAAGAACAGTTACCTTGGCCTTACGCTGGGCTATTTCTTTAAGCGTGCCGGTGAATAAGGTAATCAATGCATAAAAAATGGAAAAGGTCCGACAGGGCCTTTTTTTTTGTCCCTGGAATATTGCAGAGTATTTGCTGATTAGCGTGCCCTCTCCCCGTTTTTCCTTAACTTTGCAGACTCAATTTCAGACATGATTAGTGCAAAAAATATAACCCTGGCCTATGGTAAAAGGGTATTGTTCGAAGAAGTAAACCTCAATTTTATAAAGGGGAACTGTTATGGTGTAATCGGTGCGAACGGCGCCGGTAAAAGTACCTTCCTGAAGATCCTCAGTGGTGAAATTGAGCCCAATAAAGGCAATGTGGAGATCACCCCCGGGGAGCGGCTGGCGGTATTGAAGCAAAACCAGTTTGAATTTGATGAAGCCACCGTGCTGAATACCGTGCTGATGGGTCACCATAAAATGTGGAAAGTGATGCAGGAAAGGGAAAAAATCTATTCCCTTGCTGATTTTTCTGAAGAAGACGGCCTGCGTGCCGGAGAACTGGAGCATGAATTTGGTGAAATGGGTGGGTATACTGCCGAAAGTGATGCCGGTGTGCTGCTGGGTGACCTGGGTGTAAAGGAACAATATCATCAGTCGCTCCTGAAAGATATTCCTTCCAACCTAAAAGTCAGGGTATTGCTGGCACAGGCATTATTTGGTAATCCTGACATCCTGTTGCTCGATGAACCTACCAACGGACTGGATATAGAAACGATTTCCTGGCTGGAGAATTTCCTTGCCGATTATGAGAATATTGTACTGGTAGTAAGCCACGACCGTCACTTCCTGGATGCCGTATGTACCCATGTGGCTGATGTGGACCGCGCAAAAATCAAGATATATACCGGTAACTATACCTTCTGGTATGAATCCTCCCAGCTGATGGCCAGGCAAATGGGTGACAAGAATAAGAAGACTGAAGACAAGCGCCAGGCATTGATCGACTTCATTGCCCGATTCAGCGCCAATGCATCTAAATCCAGGCAGGCCACTGCGCGTAAGAAAGCCCTTGAAAAACTGACCATTGAAGAGATTCAGCCCTCTAACAGGAAATACCCCGGGATTATTTTCCAGCCACTTCGTGAGGTAGGCAACCAGATCCTGAATGTAGAAAACCTCAGCAAATCGGTAGATGGAAGGAAATTGTTCGACAAAGTCACCTTTAGTATAAACAAAGGTGACAAGATTGCTTTTGTCAGTAAGGATCCTCTTGCCGTTACCCAGTTTTTTGAGATCATTAACGGACTTGTACCAGCTGATGCAGGAAAATATGAATGGGGCACAACCATCAGTAAGGCCTACCTGCCGGTGGAGAACAATGAATTTTTTACGGGAGGCTTATCCCTGATGGAATGGCTCAGGCAATATGTGCCTTCGCATGTTACGGATGCAGATGAACCATTCCTCCGTGGCTTCCTTGGCAAAATGCTGTTCAGCGGTGATGATATTTCCAAGAAAACGAATGTACTGAGCGGTGGTGAAAAAGTACGTTGCATGATCTCCAGGATGATGTTACAGAATCCCAATTGTATAATACTTGACCAACCTACCAATCACCTTGACCTGGAAAGCATCCAGAGTTTCAACGAACAGTGTGTGGAATATAAAGGCATTGTGCTGCTTACATC
Source organism: uncultured Sphingobacteriales bacterium (assembly GCA_963823365.1). Lineage (GTDB taxonomy): Bacteria > Bacteroidota > Bacteroidia > Chitinophagales > Chitinophagaceae > Pollutibacter. The sequence continues at coordinate 120,598 of CAWGLH010000011.1, read as the reverse complement.
ACATGACCATACTTTTATGCATACCACGGCAAACAGGGTTATAGAAATAACCCCCAAGGGCATCATAGATAAACTGATGACTTTTGACGAATACCTGGAAGATGGTAAAGTAAAATTCATGCGCGAAGAAATGTACGCTTAAACCGACCGCTTTTCAACAACTTAATGGCAGATGTGGATTGGCATACATTGCATATTGAAAAAGTTTTAGAATTAACCAGGAGTACGTCCCAGGGAATTTCATCTGGCGAAGCTTTGGAAAAATTAAAGGAGCATGGCCCTAATTCGCTGACGGAAAAAAAGAAAAAATCTCCCTGGGTTATTTTTCTGCACCAGTTCAAGGATTTCATGATCATGGTTTTACTGGCTGCAGCGATCATCTCCGGAATCATCGGAGATGTCACAGATACCATCATTATAATCATCATCATCCTGCTCAATGCCATCATCGGGTTTATCCAGGAATACAGGGCAGAAAAAGCGATGGAAGCACTTAAAAAAATGGCTTCCGTACGTGCAATAGTTAACAGGGATGGAAAACCGGTAAATATACCCTCCGAAGAGCTTGTTCCCGGCGACCTTGTACTGCTTGAATCCGGGAATGTTATTCCGGCTGATATGCGGCTAATGGATACACAAAGCCTGTTGATCAATGAATCAGCTCTAACAGGCGAATCCCTGGCCTCAAACAAGAATCACGAAGTGATCACCGGTGCGGAAATTCCTTTGGGCGACAGGCTTAATATGGCGTATAAAAGCACCCTGGTCAATAATGGAAGAGGGGCGGGGATTGTGGTTTCTACAGGAATGCATACCGAAATTGGCAAAATTGCCAATATGTTACAGGAAGATGAAACCGAAACGCCGTTAAAAAAACGGATGGCTGATTTTGGAAAGAAGCTTTCATATATTATTTTCTTTATCTGTTTTTTACTATTTGGCATCGGCCTGCTCAGGGGAGAAGAACCTGTTCAGATGCTCATGATATCCATAAGCCTTGCAGTAGCCGCGATTCCCGAAGCATTGCCCGCATTAATAACTATTGCCCTGGCCATGGGTGCAAAGAAGATGATGGTGAAGAATGCCCTCATCCGGAAATTACCTGCGGTAGAAACCCTTGGGTCCATTTCCTTTATATGCAGCGATAAGACGGGTACCTTAACCATGAACCGGATGAAAGTGGTGAAAATGGAAGAAGCTTCTGCATTGGAACCACTGGCGGATGATATATCACCCTTTATGGCAGGAATTTCCCTGAACCATGATGTAAAACAGTCTGCAGGCGAAGAAGTCCTGGGTGACCCTACCGAGATTGCTCTCGTAGAGGCTGCGAAGGAAAAACTTCAGGATGGGTATGACAAAATTCTGAAACAATTTCCGAGGGTAGCGGAACTTCCTTTTGATTCTGACCGAAAGTGTATGACCACGGTGCATACGTATGAAGGGAAGTTTTTAGTTTTATCGAAAGGCGCCATTGAATCCATTACGAAAAGCCTCGCTCCATCATCGGCGAACCAGGATCTGGAAAAACATTCCCTGGAATGGGCAGGCCAGGGTATCAGGGTGATTGCATTTGCATACAAGATAATCAACGAAATCCCTCAGCCCTTTTCATATGACTCCGTTGAAAAAGATATGCGCATCTGTGGTATTACGGGTATGATCGATCCTCCCAGGGAAGATATCAGGTCATCCATATCCGAATGCAGGACTGCCGGTATTAAGCCTGTTATGATTACGGGCGACCATCCGGCAACAGCTATAGCCATTGCCCGGGATATCGGGATTTTTGAACAGGATGACCTGGCATTATCAGGTCCGGAACTGGAAAAGATGAGTGATCAGGAATTTAATGGTAAAGTAGAGTATATCAGTGTCTATGCCAGGGTATCGCCGGAACAGAAACTAAGGATTGTGCGCGCACTTCAGTCAAGGCACCATTTTGTATCCATGACGGGAGACGGGGTTAATGATGCGCCATCCCTTAAGGCAGCAGATATTGGCGTGGCCATGGGTATAAACGGTACGGATGTGAGTAAGGAAGCGGCAGATATGATCCTGCTCGATGATAATTTTTCGACCATTGTTAAAGCCATTAAGGAAGGCAGGCGGATTTACGATAATATCAGGAAGTTTATTAAATATATTCTCACCTGTAACGGGGCTGAAATCTGGACTATTTTTCTTGCACCGTTGATTGGCCTGCCCATGCCGTTGCTGCCCATCCAGATACTTTGGATCAACCTGGTCACGGATGGCTTGCCGGGTCTTGCACTCGCCAGTGAAACAGCGGAAAAGGATATTATGAAAAGGCCTCCCCGTCCATCCGGTGAAAACCTTTTCGCAGGCGGAATCGCGATTCATATCATCTGGGTGGGGATGCTGATGGCTGCCATCACTTTATTTACGGAAGCATGGGCATTGCGTTATTGCCCGGATCACTGGCAAACAATGGTTTTCACCGTATTATCATTGTCTCAACTTGGCCATGTGCTGGCCATCCGGAGTGAAAAGGATTTTTTATTCCGGCAGGGCGTGTTTTCCAATCTACCCCTGATATCTGCAGTGCTGATGACATTTATATTGCAACTCATCGTCATCTACTTACCGGCGGCCAATGTAGCATTTAAAACTCAGCCGCTCACCTTATATGAACTAACCTTCTGTATTATCGCCTCAGCCGTTTTGTTTCATGCTGTGGAATTTGAAAAATGGATTAAGTCCTTTACTTCCGGAAGGCGTCAAAAAAATGTTACCCCGTCCTGATGAAATTAATCAGGAATAAGGATGATGTACATCACGGGAATGGCTTTTATGAACATGTAGTTTTGAGTAAAACCACGACTATGAGCTACTCAAATATTTCACATATTGGCAATAAACATAATGAATGGATCAGCGGACTTGATTTTTACAAGGATGATATTCATATTATGGAACAAAGGCTTTCCGAACTGGCAGGGCATAAACTGGATATGGATGCAAAGCGAAATATGGAGCATTTCCAGAACCAGTTCATCGTACAAAGAAATAATATCGATGAGTTAAAACACAAGATTAACGAACACCTGAAACACCTTGGTAAGGAAGCAGGTCTTCATGCAGGGCATATTAACCAGGAAATGGTAAAGGAACATGAACTACTGAGTGAAGATTATACCATGTTGGAAAAAGTAATGAATGAACTCAGGCATGATTTCAATAATTATTTATCCCTTCATTCAACCATTGCTTCTTCCTGAGTAAAGAAAGATGTTGTGCGGTAAACTAAATCATTACCGGTGTTCGCCGAAAACATTACGTAAAACATCGGCGATTTCACCCAGTGATGCATTTTTTTCCACCGCATTAAGTACGGCCGGCATAATATTTTCACCGCTGACGGCTTTTTGCCGGATTACCTCAAGCGCCTGGTTTGCTTGTGCAGTCTCCCTGTTAATTTTGAATTGCCGGAGTTTTTCCACCTGTATTTTCTGAATATTATCATCTACTTTAAAAACGGGAATTTCCTGCTTTTCATTCATCGTGAATTTATTCAGTCCCACGATGATTTTTCCCCCGGATTCTATATTCCGCTGGTAGATGTATGCACTTTTAGCGATCTCTTCCTGCATGTATCCATTTTCAATAGCGGTAACGCTTCCGCCCATGGCATCAATTTTCAGCATTATCCCGGTGGCCAACGCTTCCATCTCATCCGTGAGTGATTCAATAAAAAATGATCCTGCAAGGGGATCCGCAGTGTCAGCTATTCCGCTTTCATAAGCCACCAGTTGCTGGGTTCTTAATGCGATCCTGGCTGCTTCTTCAGTAGGCAGGCTTAATGCTTCATCATATCCATTGGTATGCAAAGATTGTGTGCCACCAAGCACCGCTGCCACCGTTTGTAATGTGACCCTGGTGATATTGTTCAAAGGCTGTTGTGCTGTAAGTGTACTTCCGCCTGTTTGTGTATGAAACCTGAGCATCATGGCCTTGGGGTCTTTAGCACCAAGGTCTTTCATAATATGTGCCCACATCCTTCGGGCAGCCCTGAATTTGGCAACTTCTTCAAAGAGGTTATTATGCGCATTGAAAAAAAAGGAAAGCCTTTTCCCGAAAACATCAATGTCAAGTCCCTTGTCAATGGCCGCCTTCACGTATGCTTTACCGTTACTTAGCGTAAATGCCACTTCCTGTGCAGCCGTACTTCCTGCTTCCCTGATATGATATCCGGAAATGGAAATGGTATTCCATTTCGGAACCTCCGTGCTGCACCATTCAAATATATCCGTGATGATGCGCATGGATGGTTTTGGCGGATAGATATATGTACCCCTTGCAGCATATTCTTTCAGGATATCGTTCTGGATGGTACCGGAAATTTTTTTCAGGTCAGCACCCTGTTCTTTCGCAAAGGCTACATAGAGCGCAAGTAATATATATCCCGTTGCATTGATGGTCATGGAGGTAGACACATCTTCCAGCCTGATGCCTTTAAACAGTGTACGGATATCGTCAATCGTATCAATGGCAACGCCAACTTTTCCCACTTCACCATCGGCAAGGGAATGATCGCTGTCGTATCCGATCTGAGTGGGCAGGTCAAAGGCAACACTCAGTCCGTTTACTCCCTGCGACAACAGGTAATGGTACCGCTGATTGCTTTCCTCTGCCGTGGAAAACCCGGCATATTGCCTCATCGTCCACAATTTTCCCCTGAACATATCTGCCTGGATGCCCCGCGTAAATGGAAAATCACCGGGAGCTTCTTCCATTTTTCCGGCATCCTGCCCATGGTACACTGGCTTGATCTCTATTCCGGAATCAGTATATTTTTTATCCATAACAAAAGGGTAAAATGGGTCTTCAGTAATCAGGTTTTACATGATTTTCTTGGCTTCAAAATTCAAAGCCTCCAGCACAATGGGGTGCAGTGATACCTGCGGATCTGCATTTAACAGGTCCACAATCCTGCGGCTGAGTTCAGCCCCTTTGGCATCCGGGGGCAGGGAATTGGCGACCTGGTTGACAATGTAAATATTTTGCTCCTTCAGGTTAGACACTGCCTGCCATGCAGTTGGGGCAACATAGATCTGCTGGCTGAGGTTGTAGTCGAACTCCGTTTTGATCTGGTCAATTAAGACTGCCTGCATCTGTCTTACGGTAAAGTCTCCCGCCGGGATCCTCGTAATCAGGCTGGGCAAGGCAATCCGTTCAGCCAGTAAAACCAGTCGTTCATATGCCTGCAGCCGCAGGCTCAGGGTTGGGCTGTTCACCGGGGTATCCTGTTTTACCCTGGCAGACTTTTTTTCATTCCACCAGTTGTAGAGGTACAGGATCACCACCAGGGCCACCACAAATATTCCACCGTATAAAATCAGGTCATTATTGCTCATAATAGGAGTTGTTAAACAAAAATACGTGATAAAGGTCTTCCTGATTTTTTGTTTTAAATTTGTCTTATGGAAAATCTGACAACAACACCGGTGACCCTCAGCCATAATGCCATTCTCGAGCTGAAACGGCTGATGGGTGAGGAAGGATTTGATCATACACAGGTACTTCGTGTAGGGGTGAAGGGTGGTGGTTGTTCCGGCCTGAGTTATGTACTTGCCTTTGACAAGGCAGCACCAGGAGATGAATACTTTTCTATAGACGGGATTGACTGCGTGATGAACCCTGCTCACGGTATATACCTGGTGGGTATGGAGATCGACTGGAGTACGGGCCTCGATGCAAGGGGTTTTGTATTTACCAATCCCAATGCCTCCAATACCTGCGGTTGCGGAAGTTCATTTGCCGTATAGCCATTTACATATACAACTTTGCGGTTATTCTTGTAAAAAAGACCGTCCGATTTATCTCGCGACGGTTTTTTTATGTTAAATTTAAGAGAGTATTTGTGCGTCTTTGGTGTACCCTTCCGGTAGATTTTGCTATCACCTATAAACCCACCCACCATGTTCAAGCGCTGCATCTCCCCAAGCCTTGCCTTAGTATTTCTATTTATTTGTCCCGAAACATTTTCCCAGGTTACCAACAATGTATGTGCTAAAGATGATCTTGCAAGTGAATTTGCATTGGGACTCTTTGATGTTCCAAGCATTGACAATAACATCCAAAACAAATGGTGAGATTTCATTAAAAACCTTTAGCCCCGGATGAAGATTTCAATGATGATAATATTCCTGCGGGATGGAATGGAAGTCCCTGGAATACAGGAGGTACTACTGACTTTTCTGGAGGTATCGCTAACCTGAATGGTTCCAGAATTTATACAAATAAAACTTATCTCCCGGGTACGTCCATTGAGTTCTCTGCAAGATTTACCCTTGGTAATTTTGAAAATATAGGGTTTGCAAAAAATGGAAACTTTGATTTGTATTGGCTGGTCATTGGAAGAGGGGGGATAGGATCAGATCCCAACCTGTATGTCAGATCAAGTGACGGAGTATCCGTTTCTTTAGGTGCCAACCTGTTGAATGAATATCATAACTATAGGATCACCTGGGGGGAAGCTAACTTCACCATTTATGTTGATGAAATGCTTGCAGCAACTGTAAAGAAAACCTACACCACGGATTTGACCTTTTTGATCAGCGACTATAATAATGATGCCAGTTCCCTTTCTGTAGACTGGATAAGGTATGGTATTTCCAGCCACCCCCAATATGGTTCCTACATTCAAGGGTACATTCCCTTAAGCAATTCAACGGCATCTTTACGTGTCAACTGGAATGCCATATTACCTGAGAATACGGAAATTGACATTTTTGTCAGATCAGGGAACACTCCCATTCCAGATAACACCTGGTCTTCCCTTACTAAGGTCAGTAATAACCAGGTAATTAATACTTAATAATAATAGCTATGTACAATATATTCGTTCAGTTTTCCTCGATTCGGCACTTTTACACCAGTGCTTCAATGATATCAGCTTTACATGTTCCGATGAACCAGTCCCCCCGATCGTTACTCCCTCCGGTAATTAGCAACATATCAATTCAGCCCAATATAGATGGTTCGGCAACAATCAGTTGGACAACAGATAGACAATCCGACAGTCGGATTGATTATGGAACTTCGCCAGAATCTCTCACTTTTTCAACAAGCGATGCCTTCTTAACATACCATGCATTTTTTATCCATTACCGGACTTACACAGGGAACAACTTATTATGCCAGGGTCAGTTCTACAGATGCTGAATTTCATACAGCCATTTCGCCATTAACTTCAGTGGCACCTTTACAATTTACTAGTTCCGGTCTTATACCCCGGAATGTGCAAAAGATGACATTGTCAGTGACTTCGAAGAAGCATACATAAAGGGTAACACGGAAGCTGTCAATATTATAAATGGAGAACTTTCTCTCAAACATATTTCAGCGGAAGAACACTTTCATTCCATTGCTATTCCAGAAGGATGGAATGCAGGTTCCTGGACAGCAGGGGCTACCACCAATTTTTCCGTGTGGCATTGCCACGCTTAATGGAACACGGATATATACCACTGAAACTTTTCAACCCGGTGTATCGTTTGAATTTTATGCAAGGTTTACGCTTGGCAATTATCAAAACATCGGTTTAGCAAAAAACGGGAACTTCGATCCATTCTGGCTGGTAATCGGAAGAGGAGGAATCGCGTCAGATCCCAATCTGTATGTGAGATCAAGTGAAGGTGTGAATACTTCCCTTGGCAACAACCTGCTTGATAATTATCATGAGTACAGGATCGATTGGGAAGCTGACAAATTTCTGGTGTATGTAGACGGAATACTAACTGCCACGGTGATGAAAACTTATTCATCACCATTACTGTTAATGGTTAGCGATCACGATTTTGATGGCACTGCCCTCTCAGTGGACTGGATCAGGTATACGAAAAAAATCTATCCGAATACGGGAGTTTATCTGTCAAAAATATTTTCCCTTGGTGCCGGACCTGCGGCTTTGACGGTTGATTGGAACAGCACCCTGCCTCCGAATACTGCGGTAACTATTTCTGTACGATCCGGGAACATTTCAAGTCCGGGCGATATCGGATGGACTCCATTTGTTCAGGTAAATAATCACCAAAGCATAGATCTTGGTAAGAGTTACCTGCAATACCAGGCTGTCCTGTCTACAACAAATACCAAGGTAACCCCCTTGCTTAATGACATTAGTTTTAACTGTGGAGCAATAGAGCCTGTTGACATTACTCCTCCTGTAATTAGTGATTTACGACATGTTATAATCAGAGAAGGCAGCGCATTCATACAATGGACAACCGATGAACCTGCATCGGGACAACTTGAATTTCGGTACCGACCCTGGAAACCTTAACCAGGTACCTCCTGAAAGTGAAATTGGACTTTTCTGAGTCACAACCCATTGCATTTTAATGTCCGGTTTAACAGAGGGAACCACTTATTATTATAGGGCTACTTCAAAAGATGCTGCGAATAATTCAGCTTCATTTCCTATTATCTCCGAACCACCTTTGCAATTCACCTATCCGTTTTTGTCGAATGATTGCGCGAGAGATGGAATCGCAATCGACTTTGGTGCAGGTGAAACCGGGGTAAATACCGAAATAGTTTTCGAAGGAGTCTTTGTCCCTGATGGGCTCAATAAAACTCAAAAAAACAGACAATTCAGTCACTGAAGATTTCAACTTCAACTTCCATTCCTGCCGGATGGAATGCCGGTACATGGAAACCAGGAGGAACAACAAGCTATTCAGGAGGTATTGCCACCCTTAATGGTACACGGATATATAGTACAGAAAAACACCTTCCAGGAACTACCATTACTTTCTCGGCTAAGTTCTCACTTGGGAATTACGAAAATATCGGGTTTGCCCAAAACGGCGACTTTGATCCTTACTGGATTGTTATTGGCAGGGGACAATTGGTGGCTGATCCCAATCTCTATGTGAGAACGAGTGACGGCGTAAACATTTCCCTGGGAAGCAATCTGCTGGATGCTTACCATACCTACCGGATCTCCTGGAATAATACCAATTTTACCATCGAGGTTGATAATATCACTACAACAGTGACAAAAACTTTTGCTCTGCCAATGCTTATTCAAATCAGTGACTATAATAAGGATGCTACTTCCCTTTCTGTAGATTGGATAAAAAGTGGTTTACACAGTTATCCTGCATCCGGCACATTCACCTCGAGAGTATTTTCCCTTGGATCAACACCTGATTTTGCAACTGTAGGTTGGAATTTAAATTCCCCGGGCTTAGACCTATCCGGAAATACGGCATTGTTCATTTCAGTTCGGTCTGGCAATACTGCCACACCGGATGGCAGTTGGACTGAATTCCAGGAGGTAACACAAAACCAATTATTTAAACCAATTGGAAGTTATTTGCAATACAAGGCTGTGCTGATTTCTAAAGATATGCAATCACTCCTGGTCTTTTTGAATATAAGTTTCACCTGTTCGGATCTCAACCTGCAAATGCAAGAACTTACATTGCAGGTGCTGAACAGCAACCAAATTTGTCAGCCGATCAAACCTTCAGCTCTGAACAAAATCGTCCGAATCCATTTAACAATACCACCATCATCTCGTATTCAGTTCCCAAACCGGTTCGTGTGTTGCTGACGATTTATGACCTGCAGGGCAGGGTAGTGAAAATTGTTGAAGATGCGCAAAGATCACCAGGAAAATACAATGTAAACATCGACACCCGAATGATGGGCAAAGGAGTTTATATCTACAGGATACAGGCTGGTGAATTTTCTGCGACAAAGAAAATGATCGTTGAATAACTGCTGATCTATTCAACTAAAAGGCCGCCCCATTATATTGAGGCGGCCTTTTTATCAAAAAAAATCTTTTAAGATTTCGCTGTAGTTACCGGAGCTTTTTTCTTCGGCACTATGGGAGCATCCTTGCTGACACCAAGCGGCTTGTCTTTTGCAAGGTCAACCAGGATAGGTGCTGCCACGAAGATCGAAGAATATGTTCCTGTAATCACACCAATCAGCATGGCAAAGGAAAATCCACGTGTTACTTCACCGCCAAAAATGAACAAAATCAACAGGGTAAGGAATACCGTCAGTGAGGTCATGATGGTACGGCTCAAGGTATCATTGATCGCACTGTTGACAATTGTTTCCTTAGATGCACCAGTCATATTGCGGCTGTATTCCCGGATCCTGTCAAATACAATGACCGTATCATTCATGGAGAAACCAATCACCGTTAGTATCGCTGCAATGAAGTGCTGGTCAATTTCCAGCGGGAATGGAACGATGCCTTTCAGGAAAGAGAATACAGCCAGTGTTACAAATACGTCATGCAACAATGCTACAATGGTACCCAGAGAATATCTCCAGTCGCGGAAACGGAGGAATATGTACAGGAAGATCGCAAAGATGGCAAAGATGATGGCTTTAATGGCTCCTTTTTTCAGGTCATCCGAGATAGATGGCTGAACGGTTTGTGAACTCTGCTTGTAAATTCTTCTGGAATTCAAAGAAAGTGGTATTTGCAGGAAGATGGGTTTTCGAGCCCTTCATACAAAGACATTTCTACCAGTGAATCAGCAGATTTGCTGGGGTTATCAATCAGGTGGGAAGTCGTGATATTTAATGTATAGTTATCACCAACTGTCTTGATCACCGGGTATTCTCCAAAACTCTTCTGCAAATCATCCCTGACCTGGTCATTCTTCATGGGTTGATTGAAACGAATGGTATAACTGCGTCCGCCTTTATATTCAACACCCTGGTCGAAGCCATTAAACAAAGCGCCCACACCAATGATAAGCACCACCATGGAGATCATATAGGCTACTTTCCGGTACTCCATGAATTTATAGTTGGCGTGTTTGAAAACTTTACGACTGATATTGGTAAAATATTCAAAGTGCCTGTTTTTCTTGGTCCAGAAATCAGTGATCATCCTTGAAATCAGGATACCGCAGAACAGGGACAGAAGAATACCGAGGATCTGCGTGGTGGCAAAACCAAGAACAGGTCCAAGTCCGAAATAAAATAAGATCAACGCTGTCAGCAGGGTAGTGATATGAGCATCAAGTACCGGAGGCAAGGATCGTTTATAACCTTCGGCTACTGCTAGCTGGATAACTCTTGCCTTTGGTCAGTTCATCCTTGATCCTTTCAAAGATGATTACGTTGGTATCCACCGCCATACCGATGGTCAGTACAAGACCGGCAATACCTGGAGCGGTTAATGTAGCGCCAAGTGCACTCAGTACACCCAAGGTGAAAAGCAGGTTTAATATCAGTGCGATATTGGCCACCCATCCTGCGGTATTATAATATACCAGCATCAGAAGCGAATATCACAATGAAGGAAATAGCGAATGCAAGTGTTCCGCCATTTACGGCTGCAGCACCGAGTGTTGGTCCAACAACCTGTTCCTGCACAATTTTGGCAGGGGCCGGCAACTTTACCCGACTGCAGGATATTGGCCAGATCCTGTGCTTCCTGGATAGTGAAACTTCCACTGATCTCAGAAGTTCCTGAAGTGATCGGGTTAATTACATTCGGTGCCGAATAAACGATATTATCAAGGACAATGGCTAATGGCTTTCCAACATTATCCGTTGTCATCTCACCCCAAATCCTTTCGCCCTGTTTGGTCATCAGCATTTTAATGGCCGGGCGACCGCGATCGTCATAATCCTGGAGTGCCTGCTGAACACCATCGCCTTCAAGCCTTGCCTTATCAGATCCTTCAATGGTTTTCATGGCATAAAAAGGCAATACATCACTTTTAACACCTTTTTCATTTCTTTCAGGTACACCGTAAACAATCCTCATATTGGAGGGAAACTGGTTTTTTACCGTTTCAATGGAAAGATATTCATTGAAAATAGAAGTATCACGCAGCGGAAATAAATCCGAGGTATGGAGCGAAAGACTGCCTTCCGTCACTTCCCTGCTGAGGCGGAACAGGCTGGAAATACCTGAACAATGAATAGGTACTTTCATCTGCTTTGGCGGCAACTGATTTTTTTGATGTATCTGTTTTTGCAAGATCAGTGATCTTGACAGTTTTATTGGTATCCACAGGCACATTTGCTGCTGCTGCAACAGCAGTGGTATCAACTGAAGTTTTCGTAGTGTCTTTTACACCGCTGTAATAATCCTTCAATGCTTTTTCAGCATCAACCAGCGGCTTGTCGAGTTCCCCGATATTATATAATTCCCAGAACTGAAGGTTGGCAGTTGCCTGGAGATATTTCCTTACCCTTTCCGGATCATCCTTTACACCGGGAAGTTCCACCGTGATAATGCCCTTGTTTTTATCAAGGTTAATATTTGGCTGTGCAACACCAAACTGGTCGATACGTTTCTGTAACACATTAAACGTATTTCCAATGGCGCCATCTGCACTTGAGCGGATTTTGGTAAGCACATCATTATCTGAATCTTCAATCTTTATGTTCTTTCCAGGTCCGGCAAAAAGTGAAGCGAGTCGGCCGGTGGGATTCTGCGTTTTGAATGCCTGTGCAAACAAGGTAATATAATCAGCATCGCTATTGGCTTTTTGCTGCGTTGCCGTTTGCAATGCCTTGGTAAGTACGGGATTCTTGGCATTATTGGAAAGTGACTTCAGCAGTCCTTCCAGTTCAACCTCGAGGGTAACGCTCATTCCACCCTGCAAGTCAAGACCAAGATTAAGTTCCTGTTCTTTTGCTTTCTGGTAGCTGATGGCACCGGTTGTGCCATAGGTTAACGTTTTATCACGCGTACTGTCGAGCAGCCTGCGATTTCTCTTTTTGAATTCCTGGTCTTTTATCTCCGCACTGGCGTTTGCGAAATTGGCGGATACATAAGACTTCGCTTTTTTCTCCATTGCATTTTCGTGGTTCTTAACCACCCAGGTAAAATGAAGCTGATATAGTGAAATCAATATCAACGCAATCGCAAAAAATCTAATCAAACCTTTCAGTTGCATAATTCAGGATTTTCTTTATACTGCCATCGGTTTTTTGGCAGGCCGGCAAAGATATGGCTTTTTTACGTTCATTTCCAGCAGAAAACCCGCGGGAAAAGCGGGTTTTAATTATTTTGCAGCATGATTAAAACTGCTGCGGTTATTCTTTTGGGGGTTTCCCTTTTTCTTTTATCCTGTTCCGGTTCAAAACGCATGAAAAAAACGCCCCCACCTGTTACCGAAAAAGCTCCTGAAACCAGCCCGGAAGTTCAGGCAAAGCAGGAAAAAATGGGATTCCTGGAGGAACTTCTCCGGAAAGATGAGCGCATGCTTCCTTACCTCGACAATAAAGATTCCCTGAAAATCCAGGTCATTTACACCAGGATTGACAGGGATAAGGACAATAAACCAAGGTTTACAGACCATTTCTTCAATGTTGATCCGGCAAAATATTTCTACCCGGCATCCACCGTTAAACTGCCTACGGCCATGCTGGCCCTGGAAAAGCTGAACCTGCTGCAGCAACCCGGACTAAATGCCGCATCTGCCATGATTACTGAAAACGGTTATGGCAAAATGACAGCAGTCTTTAATGATCCCAGCACTCCGGATGGCAGGCCCAGCATCGCCCAGTATGTAAAAAAAGTATTCCTGGTCAGTGATAATGACGCCCAGAACCGGATGTATGAATTCCTTGGACAGAAATACCTGAATAACACATTGTGGACAAAAGGATATAAAGAAGCCCAGGTGATTCACAGGGTGGATATCAGTCTGTCGGATGATGAAAACCGGCACACCAATCCGGTTATTTTTTATGATTCTTCAGGGCGAAAAATTTATGAACAGCCCATGGCTTTTAATAGTGAACCTTACCCGGCGAGGAATGATAAGGCAGGGAAGGGGTATATGAAAGATGGCAGGCTGGTGGAAGAATCCCATGGATTTTTCACAGAAGAACAGGATATCCCTGGGTTCCCTGCATAATATACTTCGTTCGGTAATGTTTCCTGAATCTGTGCATCCTGATCAAAGATTCAGGGTTAGGGCAGAAGACCTGGACATGGTAAGGAAATATATGTCGATGTACCCCGGTGAATCAGATTTCCCATTTTTTGACGATGCTGATTACTGGCCCGCTTACTGCAAATTCCTTCTATATGGTTCCGATAAAAAGGCCGCGATACTTCCCCATGTGAGGATTTTCAATAAGGTGGGTGATGCTTATGGTTTCCTGCTGGATGTAGCCTATGTTGCCGATTTCGAAAATAAGGTGGAGTTTATGGTCAGTGCAGTCATATACTGTAATAAAGATGGTATCCTGAACGACGACAAGTATGATTACCAGGAAACGGGCTTCCCCTTTATGAAATACCTTGGGGAGGATATTTACCGCTACGAATTGAACCGGAAGCGGGAACATAAACCTGATCTTTCCACATTTATGTATAACTACACCAGTTCCGCCGTCAAGTAATTAACTTGCAGCGATTTTTGAGTGCACTATTATCTTGAACTTTTACCCAAAAACACATGAAGTTATCTTCCCGTCTTGAACGCTTTAATGAACCTGAAACACTTAAAATGGCCAAGCTTGGCCGCGAACTCAGAAGCCAGGGCATTGATGTGATTGACCTGAGCCTCGGCGAGCCTGATTTTGATACCCCGCAACATATCAAGGAAGCTGCGAAAAAAGCGGTCGATGAAAACTGGAGCCATTATCCTCCCGTTGCCGGTTATCCTGAGCTCAGGCAGGCGGTATGTGTAAAACTGAAACGGGATAATAACCTGGATTATTTACCGGAGAATATTATTGTGTCCACAGGGGCAAAGCAAAGCCTTGCCAATGCTGTTTTCGCAGTAGTGGATACCAATGATGAAGTGGTGATTCCAACGCCATTCTGGGTTACCTATTCTGAAATTGTTAAGCTCGGGGAAGGAACAGTGAAACTGGTCCGCACTTCCATCGATAATAAATATAAGATAACACCTGCGGAACTGGAAAATGCGCTTTCCGCCAAAACAAAACTTTTCATTTTTTCTTCACCCTGCAATCCCAGCGGTTCCGTGTATACAAAAGATGAACTTGCCGCACTGGTAAAAGTATTCCTGAAGTTCCCGGATGTATATATCATTTCTGACGAGATATATGAGTACATCAATTTTGTCGGAAAACATGAAAGCATTGCACAGTTCAATGAAATCAGGGACAGGATCATCATCATTAATGGTTTGAGCAAAGGTTTTGCCATGACCGGATACCGGCTGGGATATATCGCTGCTGCAGCAGAAGTGGTAAAAGCCTGTGAAAAACTGCAGGGGCAGTTCACGAGCGGTGCAAATGCCGTAACACAACGGGCAGCCATAACCGCACTTACGGGCGACCTTAAGCCAACGCATGATATGAATACTGAATTCGGCAGGCGACGTGAACGGATGCTCGCACTGCTGAAGGAATTGCCGGGCGTGGTTTGCGCGGAACCTGATGGGGCGTTCTATGTTTTCCCTGTGATGAAATATTATTTTGGAAAATCAATCAATGGCCAGAAGATAAATGATGCTGATGACCTTTGCATGTACCTCCTCAATACGGCCCACGTTTCCACCGTTACGGGAAGGGCGTTTGGCGAACCTGAATGTATCCGCATATCATTTGCGAACAGTATGGAAAAAATCGAAGAGGGCATGAAACGTATCAAGAAAGCATTGGAAGCCCTGGCCAACTAGCGATTGCACTGTCCTTAGTGCGGGCAGAAAATATTAACGGGACTGCTCACTGAGTTCATGTATAACTTCCATCACTATGGCAGATGTTTTTGGACCAACAGACATGCTGCAGAGGTATTTTGAATGGGGGATATTCCTGGTACTGTCAAAAAATGAAGGCTTAAGGATATAGCCCAGTGCATCCATGGATAAACCCATGACAAATTTTGGACCGCCTGCCTTCATCATTTTTTTTGATGCAATGCTCATTGCAGGGACTGTCTCCCCGGGATGCGTCGCAAACTGTGCATTCCCCATACTGAACCATGCAATCTCCGTAGTAACCACTTTGTCAATTTTTCGGTTAATCACGCCCGCCTGTGATAGCTGGATGAACCCGGCGTTCTCTACCGGCAGGCCAAAAATCCTGCTGGAAAAAACCAGTGTATTACCCTGTAACGGTGTTGATTTCTTAAGCAATGAAATTGTTTTATTGGCCAGCTCCATACCACGAAAATATGCCTGTTCAAAGGTCTGAGGTTCATTTTCGGGTTGTACCCATCCTCCGATTGAACCCTGGATAAAAAGATTAACACCTCCAAGCACCTGGTTCATCTTCCGGTAAAAACCCTGGGGGTAATCAGCACTTACTTCATGGTGAATGGCATCAACAAAAGTGGGATGGCAGGCAAAATTGGTCAGGGTGGCCAATGATTTTCCCGAATTATCGATAAACTGGAGTGTGGTAACTGACCGGTCAAGTTCCGCCGGTTCGGATATATTATAGACCCAGCCTTCTCCAAAGCTCCCTTCTCCATATACTGCCTTTGATTCTATTCGGTTATTCCATGCCGTTATGATCTGCTGCGCAGCAGTCTTTACCAGGAAACGGATATAATTACTGTCGACCCCTGAATGCATCAAGTCGGGTCCCCATAACCCAACCACATCGGGACCGGCATGGGTATGCGTGGAGGATAATACGATATGTGATGCATTGATGCTTTTGGCATCCTGAGATATGATTTTCCTGATTTCCTGCAACTGGGGATAAAGCAAACCGATACAGTCTACTGTCAGTATAGTGATATTGCTGTCACCGTTGCTCACTACCACAGCTTTTACAAATAAACTGTCCCTGATCCCGGTAAATTTCCGGTTTTGGGTATGCCCGGCAATAAAACTGGGAACGGGCGGATTTACCGGTGCCTCTGCGGCACCCACCATAAAATTTTGGGACCTGCAGAATGCGGTGATAAGGAGCATATGCAGGATCAAACAATACTTTTTCATCTTTGAATTTACCTGTTTTTTTTCATCCTGATAGCAGCTATCCCGCCAATAAAGTCAATTAAGAAATGGATCACAATGATGATCAACAGGGATTTGCTGAAAATAAATATCAGTGCAAATAACAGCGACAGCAGGAATATTTTCAGCATCGCTTTATAACCCTGGTAATAATGGGCGAGGCTGAACAGGATTGCCGGGAAAATAGCTGCCATCCAGGGAAATCCAGGCTGTAGTGGATCAATAAAATAGGTCACCATAAATCCCCGGAACAGGATCTCTTCGCAAACACCTGCCGTAATACACATGAAAGTATAGGCCGGAAGTTCCCTGTACTCTTCAGGCAGGAATGGCACGGAGCTTTCCCATTGCTCCTGGGTTTTCTTAAATTCTTCGGGAGAAAACAGGGAATAAAGAATGTCGGCAGCATAGGCCGCCAGCATTACCAGTGTAAGTACCCAGGGTATCCAGCCGGGTTCAACTTTTCTGAATCCCATTAATGTAAAGGGCCTGTCATATAAGTACCATATCAGCATAACGATTGCTGTCATGAACCAAAGCAAAAGACTGTTTGAAATGAAAAATTTTCGCCTTGTTCTTTCATCGAAATAAATATTTCCCAGTTGTTCACTTCCCTTTATCCCTGAAAAAAAAGGGAGAACCAGGCCGAAGACCAGCACCAGGATATGATCGATGAGGGAAGGAAACATTTATAATTTGATAATTTGAGAATGTGGGGATGTGAAAATGGAATGCGAATAGGTGATTTAATTTGTAATAGGTGATGTTTTGGAAAGTTCAAGTAATTTTTCATGAATAGCGAGGACCTGCGGAATTAGCAGTTGCTGCTCATCATTATTAATAACGTAATCGCATAGCCGCATTTTTATGTTGTCGGGCAATTGCCTTTCCATTCGCTTCCGGACTTCTCCTTCTGAAACGGCATCCCTTTCCATGGTTCTTTTAATCCTTAAGGATTCCGGGGCAGTAATGCCAATAACATAATCAAGGTCACGTTGTGAACCGCTTTCGAAAATCAGGGCAGCTTCCTTAACAGTGTAAGGGGCAGTCTGCCGGCTCATCCAACGGGCTGCATCCTCAATGGTGGCCGGGTGAACAATGGCATTCATCTGTTCAAGTTTTTCCTTATCCCGGAATACAATGCCAGATATGTACTTTCGGTCCAGTTCGCCATCATTGTATGCCTTTTCGCCGAAAATTGCGGTAATCTCCCGAATCAGGCCCTGATCCTCATTTTGCAGCCGCCGGGCCGCTTCATCTGCATAATATACAGGGGCGCCAAGGATCTCGAAAATCCGGGCCACCATTGATTTGCCTGATCCGATACCGCCTGTTAGTCCAACTTTCAGCATCATGTATCAATAATAAAAATCCTGATTTGCAAAACAAACCAGGATCAGAAAAGACTTGACAATATTATTTTGCCTTGGCTGCCGCTGGCTGGCTCCACTCCATACTGATAGCGCTTTTTTCGATGGTCAGGTAACTGCCCGGGTTCACTTCAATCTTGATGGTATTATCCTCATTTACTTTTTCCACCCTGCCATGGATTCCGGCGATTGTAACAATTTTATCGCCCTTTTGAAGTTTTTCCTGGAACTCTTTGGCTTTTTTGGCCTTCTGTGCCTGCGGACGAATCATGAAAAAATAAAAAACCAGGATCATACCACCCAGCAGTACGAGTTGCATCATTCCCGCATTGGGCGAAGCTTGTAACAATGGTGAAAACATGTTTGAAATTGATATTAGTGATTAAGATTATTTTTTTGCCATTACTTCAACATCGAAAACCAGCGAATACGTAGCCTCCGCAGTATTGGCATATACCGTAAGGGTTTTATGGTTACTGCCGATCCTGCCCTTGCTGTCAAATGAAGCTTTTATAAGGCCATCTTTTCCCGGGGCCACCGGGGCTTCCGGTTTTTCGGCAACGGTACAACCGCAGGAGGCGACCACATTGTTGATCACCAGTGGCTGGCTGCCGGTATTAATGAACTTGAATGCGATTTCCACTTTTTCACCCTCAGAAATCTTGCCGATATTTTTTACGGAATCCACCCATTGAATGGTGGTTACCGGGTTTACAGGCGTACCTGCCGGTGTGGTGCTTTCCACTTTCACTTCAGCATCAGGATTTGCCGAGCTGTTGCAGGCAGCAATAAACAGGGTCATTAAAAGGAGCAAGGAAAAAAGTTTACGCATAGAATTCTGATAAAAGGCAAAACTACTGTTTTTTGTAATCTACTTTCCGCAGTTTATCTGCCTGGCTGAGTTCTTTGTGGATATTGTCAAGGATGCCGTTTACAAAATGTCCGCTCTGGGGCGTACTGTAATCCTTGGCAAGGTCAATGTATTCATTAAGGGTCACTTTGGCAGGTATGGTTTCAAAATAAAGGAACTCACAGGTGCCCATACGCATCAGGATCATATCGAGCTGGGCAATCCTTTCGGCATCCCAGTTTTTTAATTTCGGGATGATCATTTCGAGGCAGTAGTCCTTTTTCTCAATGGAAGTTTTGACCAGTTCCCTCCCAAATTGCAGTTTTTCCTTGCTGATCAGTTCCTGGAAATGATAGGAAGATGGTTTCTGCAGGTAATTCAGCACCATCAGGTTCATCATTTCTGCATCATCATCCCAGTGGATAAAGAGCTCTTCGAGGTGTGCAATGAAATCTTCATTGGGAAGCATGAGGTTGGAAAAAATGACTTCCAGGATCTTTTTTTCATCCCTCCTGTCCCGGGACGGGATGTGGATATAACTGATATATTCAGGGCTTTCAGCCAGTTTCTGGTAAATTTTTTTGACCAGTTCGTGGTCGAGCAACAGTTCTATTTTCAGGTCTTTCAGTGATTTCC
Source organism: uncultured Sphingobacteriales bacterium (assembly GCA_963823365.1). Lineage (GTDB taxonomy): Bacteria > Bacteroidota > Bacteroidia > Chitinophagales > Chitinophagaceae > Pollutibacter. The sequence goes on along the minus strand of CAWGLH010000011.1, from coordinate 100,829 downwards.
GGTATTCCGGGTCTTCCAGTGTTCTCCAGATAAGTTCATTTCCGGCAAGTTTGATATTTACATTAAGGTCAGCCTGTGAGGGGAGGTGTTTGGCGGCCCTCAGCCTGGCATCTGTTTCAGCATAACGGGCTACTTCCGTCAGAAAATAAATAAGATAAGTGAATAGCTGACGGGATTGTTCAAGGTGTGAATCCAGTGTCCTTAATGCCTGCTGAACGGTAACAGGCGGATCGGCCGATTCCGAAGCATATAGCGTTTGCATTACCTTAACCCTGATATTTCTTCTGCTGATCATGATAAAGAACTGTTTGGGGCGCAAAGATAGGTGTTAATCCTGAGCCGTAAAACAGGCAGGTATGAAAAAATGGCATATTCTAGCCATGTCACGTCTGCCATCATTTTCCATAATGGGTCAATAAAATGGCAATTACTGCCAAGTTTTCCCTGATTTGCCATGTGGTATGATATTCGTTTAGTTTTGCTCGCCTGTCATCCATACATTTTTGACAGGTCCTTAAAAATTTATTTACTTCTACATTCACTCAAAAAAAACCTTACGCTATGGCTAAGAAGTTAAACATTACCCCGCTTCATGACAGGGTGATCGTAAAAGCTGCTCCTGCAGAGGAGAAAACAGCTGGCGGTATCATTATTCCTGATACGGCAAAAGAAAAACCCCAACGCGGCACTGTTATCGCAGCTGGCCCAGGTAAAAAAGACGAACCAATGACCGTTAAAAACGGAGATACCGTATTATACGGAAAATACGCCGGAACTGAAATCACCATCGACGGAAGTGATTTTCTTATCATGAGGGAATCAGATATCCTGGCCGTTGTATAGTAATCTTTACAAACAGTAAAGCAAACCCAATCAGCTAATCATTAATAATTAAGAATATGTCGAAACAATTATTTTTCAATACAGATGCACGCAGCAAAATGAAAAAGGGTGTTGACATCCTGGCCAATGCTGTGAAAGTGACCCTGGGTCCTAAAGGACGTAATGTTGTTCTGGAAAAGAAATTCGGTTCACCCTCTGTAACCAAAGACGGTGTAACGGTTGCCAAAGAAATTGAACTGGAAGATCCCATTGAAAATATGGGTGCACAGATGGTAAAGGAAGTAGCTTCCAAAACTGCCGATGTTGCAGGTGACGGTACAACTACAGCTACTGTTCTTGCCCAGTCTATTATCACCGAAGGTCTTAAAAACGTTGCCGCCGGTGCAAACCCGATGGACCTTAAGCGTGGTATTGATAAAGCAGTTGACCTGGTTGTAGCAAACCTCAAAAAGCAATCTCAGACTGTAGGTAACGATACCAAGAAAATTGAGCAGGTAGCTTCTATTTCTGCCAACAATGATTCAGAAATCGGTAAACTGATCGCTGAAGCCATGCGCAAAGTTGGTAAAGATGGTGTGATCACTGTTGAAGAAGCTCGTGGAACTGAAACCAGCATTGAGCTGGTAGAAGGTATGCAATTCGACCGTGGATATATCTCTCCATATTTTGTTACCAATGCAGATAAAATGGAAGCTGAGCTCCAGAGCTCCTTATATCCTTATCTATGACAAGAAAATCTCTGCCATGAAAGACATTCTCCATATCCTGGAGAAAGTTGCTCAGCAGGGCGCACCACTGGTCATCATTTCTGAAGACCTGGAAGGTGAAGCACTGGCTACCCTCGTTGTAAATAAACTCCGCGGTACGCTGAAAGTGGCTGCTGTAAAAGCACCAGGCTTCGGCGACAGGAGAAAAGAAATGCTGCAGGATATCGCCATCCTTACCAAAGGACTCGTGATCAGCGAAGACCAGGGATATAAACTTGAAAATGCTGACCTCAGCTACCTGGGACGTGCAGAAAGGATCTCTATTGATAAAGACAATACTACCATTGTTGGTGGTAAAGGTAAAAAAGAAGATATCCAGGCACGCATCGGGCAGATCAAATCACAGATCGAATCAACAACTTCAGATTACGATAAGGAAAAATTGCAGGAACGCCTGGCTAAACTTAGCGGCGGTGTTGCTGTGCTGAATGTTGGTGCCGCCACTGAAGTAGAAATGAAAGAAAAGAAAGACCGTGTTGATGATGCCCTTCATGCAACGCGTGCTGCTGTTGAAGAAGGTATTGTTCCGGGTGGTGGTGTTGCTTATATCCGCGCTATCGAATCACTCGATGGAAAGAAAGGCGTGAATATGACGAAACTACCGGTATCGCCATCGTTCGCCGTGCACTTGAAGAACCTCTGCGTATTATCGTTGCCAATGCTGGCATCGAAAGTTCCATCGTGGTTCAACGCGTTAAGGAAGGCAAGGCTGATTTTGGATACAATGCCCGTACAGACGTATATGAAAAATTACTTACTGCCGGTGTGATCGATCCTACAAAAGTTAGCCGCGTTGCCCTTGAACATGCTGCTTCCATTGCAGGTATGCTCCTTACAACCGAATGTGTGATCGCTGAAAAACCCAAGAAAGAAGAACCAATGCCTCATGGTGGTGGTGCTCCGGGAATGGGCGGAATGGATTATTAATCCATCAGCACACGTCACAATAATAAAAAACCCTCCTGCAAAACAGGAGGGTTTTTTAATGATATGCCCGTCAATTATTTCAATGAAGTTAAGGTATACTCGTAGATCTGTGTACCGCCCAGGTAATCCGGGACATCCTGTTGCCATCGCAAGGTATTGTTATTCCATTCTGTCACTCTATATTCCTGGAAGATAAATCCGGCGCCAATCGTCAGCGTACTGTCTGATTCATCAACCAGCCATGGCCCTCCGTCAAGTTTGTGAAATATGCTGTTGCCCTGGGGGTTGCAAACCAGGATATTTTCCGATTCCCTGAACCTGTTATCCTCCCCAAACTCAAAATAATTATCCAGTTCGCAGGGCTGAAAATTAATGGTCGTTAAATTCAGGATGGGCGTATTGGCAGGCTGATAAACAATCAGGCTTTTCAATTGCCATTTGTTTCCTTTCAATGCTTCAGAAATAGTTGCGGGAGGGCCAACAGGGGTTTCCTCTTCTTTATCACATCCTGTTGCCAGCAAGAACATGAACATCCAGGAGAAAATGGCTTTCCAATTCATCTTGTAATGTAAATAATAAGTACCAAAATTCAGGGATTGGCAATTAATGCTTAATTTCTGTTTTTATCCCTGAGTTATACCCCGCATGGAACCCATACACGAAGACATTGCCAAAGCCAGAACGATTTCCACATCCTTTTATAACAGCGCTGAATACTACCAGTTGGCAAAAGAGAAAATTTTTGTTCCCTCCTGGCAGTTCATCGGTGATACAGGACTGGTAAGGGAAGCCGGACAATGCCATCCATTTACCTTATTACCCGGTTGCCTGGATGAACCATTGGTACTTACCCGCGACCAGGAAGGCATTCACTGCCTTTCCAATGTTTGCACGCACCGTGGAAATATCGTGGTGGGCGAATCCTGCAGATCAGTACAACTGAGATGCCGCTATCATGGCCGCTTATTTCATCTTAACGGAAAATTCAGGTCCATGCCCGAATTCAGGGAAGTACAGGATTTCCCCTCCGCTGCGGATGATCTTCCCTCCCTTCCTTTATTTCAATGGGGTAACCTGCTATTTACCAGCATCGGCCGGGCTTTTACGGCTGAAAAATTCCTGGGTGAAATGATGACCAGGGTAGGATGGCTACCGCTGGAAAAGTTTGTATTCAGGCCCGAAAGATCAAAGGAATACCTGGTCAATGCCAGCTGGGCGCTGTACTGCGAAAATTTCCTGGAAGGATTTCATATTCCATTTGTCCACGCCGGGCTCAATGCCGCCATTGACTACGGAAATTATACTACTGAACTGTATCCATATTCCAGCCTGCAACTGGGAATCGGTAAAGAGGGCTCATCAGGATTTGATATACCCGAAGGCCATATGGACCATGGCAAAAACGTAGCTGCCTATTATTTCTTTGTGTTTCCCAATATGATGTTCAATTTCTATCCCTGGGGTCTGTCTGTCAATATTATTGAGCCTAACGGCGTTGAACAAACGAAAATTCGTTTTCTGACCTATCTTTGGAAGGAAGAACATTATAACAGTGGGGCAGGGGCCAATCTGGACACCGTGGAACTGGAGGATGAAGAAGTGGTAGAAAATGTTCAGCGGGGCGTAAGGTCAAGGCTCTACCAGCACGGTAGATATTCTGTGACCAGGGAACAGGGCACCCACCACTTTCACCGCATCATCTCTTCATGTATAACCTGACGAATAAATGCCCACAAACAGCGCCTTTGGCCGAACCCTTGAATTCCGGACTGTTTTATCTCTCGTCATAGGTACCATAATTGGTTCGGGTATTTTTATGCGGCCGGCAGAAATGGCTTTATTACTCGGGTCTCCTTCGCTGATCATTTTGGCATGGATCATCGGTGGATTATTCACCATGCTCACCACCATGATACTCGCTGAAGTAAGTGCGATGCTTCCTGAAGATGGTGGCAGTTATGCTTTTATGCGTCATATGTACGGCGACTTCTGGTCTTACCTCTACGGATGGGCAAGTTTCGCGGTGGTCAATTGTGCCGGCTCGGCAGGCATAGCCTTTATTTTTGCGGAATACACACAATACTTTTTTACCCTTCCTTCATTTTCCACAGCTACTGAAAAATCCGTTTTTTTAAACATACCCATGGTGGGCACGATATATCCATTGCAGCAGTTTGGCGTAAAGTTGCTAACCATTTTTATTATCTCGCTGCTCACCTTCATCAGTTATCGCAGCACCAAAGCGGTGGGCAGGCTTCAGGTGATATTTGCCGCCTCCAAAGTTCTGGCAATTGTTTTACTGGTCAGCGGAATTTTTTTTAACCATAGTGGCGGAAGGCCGGGGATTTTAGCCAATTCTTCTTCCATTCATCCTGTTGGAATAGCCCTGATAGTGGCCATGGTGGCGGCTATTAACGGTGCCCTCCAGGCTTTTGACGGATCCCTTACCATGCTTAATATCACCGGTGAAATAAAAAATCCAGGAAGAAATATTCCAAGGAGCCTGTTCTGGGGATTATCTGTCTGCATCATTATTTACCTGCTTGCAAATATGGCGATGATGGCGGTTCTCACCGTTGATGAAATGGCTGTATCACCGCTGGTAGCATCGGACGCCGCACAGCGAACATTCGGCAGTATCGGGGCCGGACTGGTATCCTTCCTCATTTGTCTTTCGGTGCTGGGCACTACCAATTCAAATATCATGACACCTCCCAGGATGACTTTTGCAATGGCACGACAGGGGTTATTTTTTGAAGCTGCGGCACGAATTCATCCACGATTTAATACACCTGGAAACGCCATGCTGATTCACCTTGTACTCATGATTATCATGGTAATGAGCGGTTCATTTTATATCCTTACGGATATGTACATCTTTATCGTCTGGATGTTTAATCTTTTCTTTATAGCCGGATTGTTTATCCTCAGGAAGAAAATGCCTGATATGCCCAGGCCATATAAAGTGTGGGGATATCCATGGATGCCGGTATTCGTTTTGTTGTTTAATGCTTTTTACCTTGTCGTTACCGTTGTTGATGACGTCAATAATTTTATAGCTGGAAAAACGGCCATGATGAATTCCGTATCCGGCATTATACTAACAGCAATGGGTATCCCATTATATTATTACTTCAGGAAACGGAAAAGGGCTGCCCTTCCGCAACCTGATGTTGCTGATGCGTCAGACTTCCGAGAACAATCATAACCTGTGCAGCTACATAAGTGCCCATTATCAGAACTCCACCAAATGGTATGGGCTGCCTGAATTTATTGATGGCAAGGATGGAATCGGATATTACAAAAAGGCCCGCCCCCAGGATAAAGTATCGGGAGATATGCCATGGAATCCTTTTAAACTGCCATAAGGCCATGACCAGCATGGTGCAGATAATCAATGCATATACGGAAACGGGAATCTTTAGACCACCCAGGTACGGCCACAAAAGGTAAAGCAATCCTGTACCGTAAATCCCGATGAACAGCAGGAGATAAGGATACTGGCGGAAGAACGATTTTTCCCGTGAACTGATCTTTAGGAAATAAAAAATGTAAAGTATATGTGTAGTGAGGAAGCAGGATAATCCCAGGATAAAATACAAGCCGTCATTGTCTTCCGGCATCAGGAGAATATCACCCAGCCATGAAAAGAACAACCCGCTGATCATCAGCCTGGAAAAAATGTTTTTACGATCATGACCCATTACATATGCCAGGATGAGCAGTGGCATCAGTAAGGGCTTGGTGATATAGCGGAGTATAGTAGCGCCGCTACCAATGGCATAGATATCTGCTGCTGTAACGATAGCCAGCAGGAAAAATATCCAGCGATTTTTATGATTCATCTTATTTATTTTCTATCCAAACTTTCCGGCCAAAAAAATGGCTCAGTGAGTCGCGGTAACGGATAGAGTCTGACAAGGGAGCTTTGATAGGGAAGGCGATTTTATATTCAACGGAGTCTGCGGTGTACATGATAACTTTATGTCCCCACTCCCTGAGGTCGGCAAATCTTTTGAAAGCCCTGTTTTTCTTTGCCACCTCAATAACCACGTTAAACTGCACATCAGATACTTCTACGGGCTGTAAAGATAAGGATTTATTGAGGGTATCGGCTTGCTGAACGGCAGGGGTTTCTGTTTGCTGCAGGGTGGCTGAGTCTTCTGCCGGGGCGCTGCTGAGCGAAATTGCACTGAGCTGCACCTCATCAATACTTGATCGCTGGTAAAAGTAATTGCCCACCCAGCCAATGATCCCCAATCCGAAAAAGATTAAAGTGGCCATGGTGAGGTTGCGCGAACCGTTGCCTTTATTCCTGAGTGGTTTAAGGTAATTGTCATCAAAATGAATGGTATCCTGTAGTTCCTCCTTTCGTTTGTCGGAACGCCCACCCTGATCATTTTTCTCTGAAGCTACATATGGTATGAATTCAATCTCATTCCGCATATTTTTCTGCAGGGTGCCAAGTCCCTCCAGCGTAAAAGGTTTACTGATATTCAGCAGTTGTTTTCCCTGGATGATTATAGATTCAAGATCAGAAGCGGCCAACGGCTTTATTTTACCCGTTTCGGCAGAAATATAATCGACAAGCGCAGGATCTTCTTTTGTTTTGGAGTCAAGGGTGAAGCTTACGGCCCCCTCAGGAATGACTGTCCCTTTCGTACCATCTGGTGAAATATCAACATGGGAAAGCTTGAAAATGCCTAATCCTTGGATATGCAGGACCTTGTGCTGCAACAGGTACTTAAGCATTAATTCAGGTACTTTCACGTTGTTGGGTTTTACCTAGTGGATATTATGGATCTTTGTGTAACCAGTTGATAACGAGTTTTTGATCAGAATATTATGTAACAGACCTTTATACTATGCTTACTGACGATGAAAGGAGATTTCTGGACTTTTGGGAAAAAAACCGGGAGCGACATGGCCGGCTCGGTTACCAGTTAATGGCCGGTTTACCATGGGGAGCACTTGTTCTCCCTGCCCATCTTCATAAACTTCCTCCTGGGCAGGTTCTGGTATAAAAGGGCTGATGCGGTGGGGATCAGCCAGTTTAATCCCCTGGTTTTGGTGGTAGCCATTGTACTTATTTCCGTATTTATAGCGGTTTTTAATAAAAAATTCAAATGGGACCAGAATGAACAGAAATACCTGGAGCTGAAAAGTAAAGAAAGGGAAGGAGACAGGCTAAATAAGGAACTTCCAATTTAACAACCATTAAAAGCTTGTTTCGGCTATCTTTGCCAACCTGAAAAAACTAGGCATGAAAAAAATCACAACCCTTTTTTTATTTTCGATCATCCTGTTAGCCGCATGTTCTAAAAATGATGACCAGCCCTGCGGTTATACGGAAAGCACGGTGGTAGCTCCACAGTCTGAAATTAATGCCGTCCAGCAATACCTGGCCACCAATGGAATCGCCGCCACCCAGCACCCCAGCGGGCTTTTCTATGTTATTGAAACCCCTGGCGCAGGGGCAACTGCCGGATTATGCAATGCCGTAAGCGTTAAATACATAGGAAAACTGACAAACGGGACTATTTTTGACCAGACAACCGGAGCACCGGCTACTTTTACTCTTGGACAACTGATTATTGGCTGGCAGAAAGGATTACCCCTGATTAAACCTGGTGGTAAAATCAAGTTATATATTCCGCCTACCCTGGGATACGGACCCAATGCAAATCGGGCCCATCCCGGCAAATTCGATATTGATATTTGAAATGGAACTGGTTGCCGTAGGATAAAACTTAAACAGAACAGCATGTCACACGAGGCTATTTCGGTATTTGACATGTTCAAAATAGGGATAGGGCCATCCAGTTCCCATACCCTTGGACCCTGGCGTGCTGCCCTGCGCTTCAGCAGATGCTGGAAAAATCCGGTCTCCTCTACCAGGTAACGGGATTACGCGTACTGCTCTATGGATCCCTGGCTAAAACCGGCAAGGGGCATGGTACTGATATTGCCATCCAACTGGGCCTCGATGGGCAGGATCCGGTTGTTTTTGATGTAAACCAGATAGACAGCAGGATCAGGGATATCAGTGAAATGAAAGAACTTGTCCTTGCCGGCAAACATGAAATCAATTTTGACCCGGAGGAGGATATTGAGTTTTTCATGAGTGAAAATCTTCCCTATCATCCCAATGCATTAAGTTTCCTGGTTTCCCTTTTCAATGGAGAAAATATTTCAGAAACCTATTATTCCATTGGCGGTGGTTTTGTGGAGAAAGAAGGTGAAAGTAAAAACCAGTCCAATTCAGTGCAGCTTCCTTTCCCGGTGGATACTGCCGGAGACCTGCTGCACTGGTGTATGAAAACCGGATTGACCATCAGTGAAGTGGTGATGGAAAATGAAAACGGCTGGCGCACCGAAGAAGAAACCAGGAAGGGTTATTGAATATCTGGGAAGTCATGAAAGAATGTATGTACAGTGGTTCCCATACGGCAGGGATCCTTCCCGGGGGGCTTACAGGTTAAAAGACGGGCTTCGGAACTGAATAAAAAACTGATTGCCGGAAGAAAATACCAGGATTATAACAGATGGGTTGCTACCATGCGGCAGGGAGGCAATGATTTCAGGTATATCATCGACTGGGTAAGCTGTTTTGCCCTGGCGGTAAATGAAGAAAATGCTTCTTTCGGAAGAGTGGTAACAGCGCCTACCAATGGTGCAGCGGGTGTAATTCCGGCTGTGTTGCAGTATTATATTTCTTTTGCAGATGGTTATAAGGAAGAAAAAATCATTCAGTTCCTGCTAACAGCTGCAGAAATTGGCAGTATTTTTAAAAAAGGGGCTACCATTTCAGCTGCCATGGGCGGATGCCAGGCAGAAATTGGCGTTTCCTCTGCAATGGCTGCCGCTGCACTTACAGAATGCATGGGTGGAACACAAAGGCAGTGTATAATGGCTGCAGAAATTGCCATGGAACATCACCTGGGCCTGACCTGCGATCCTATCGGCGGACTGGTGCAGATTCCCTGTATTGAGCGAAATACGATGGGAGCCATAAAAGCCATCACAGCGGCGCAACTGGCCTTGCAAAGCGCACCGGATTATGCAAAGGTTTCCCTGGATGGCGTTATCCGGACCATGTGGGAAACGGCAAAAGATATGAGCCAGAAATACAAGGAAACGGCTGATGGCGGACTGGCCGTGCATATTCCCATCAGTTTAACTGAATGTTAAAAGTTCAGGAATTTTTCAAAAAAATTTTGAAAAGCAACAATTTGTTGCCTATTGTAATATGTCGAATCACTTTGATGAAAGAAATAACCGGATTAAACATCAATTAACTTTCTTTGAATTTAAAGGATAACGATGGCAGAACATTTGCCTGGTAACGGAAGAATCCCATTACCAGGATATTAAGGGTATTGAAACTGGATAGAAAGGAAATTACTTCCGTTTATTTTTATGCTGTTATAAATGGCCTTGTCCAGTTGTCCCTGCCATTGGGTATCCAAAGCATCATCAGCTTTGTACTGGGTGGTTCCATCTCCACTTCCCTGGTCATTCTAATCATCCTGGTTGTACTGGGGGTTTTTCTGACTGGTTTTGTATCGGTAAACCAGATGAGACTATTGAAAAAGTACAGCAGAAAATGTTTGTACGTTATGCTTTTGAATATGCCAACAGGATTCCCAGGTTGGATATGAAAAGTGTGGATCATTATTACCTGCCGGAGTTGGTAAACCGATTTTTTGATACCGTATCCTTACAAAAAGGCATTTCAAAATTAATGCTGGATATCCCCACAGCAACCATCCAGATTATATTTGGGATGATTCTTCTTTCATTTTATCATCCCATTTTCATTGTCTTCAGATTTTCCTGATACTGCTTGTCACACTGATTCTTTATTATTCTGCATTCACGCGGGATGGAGACTTCCCTCCGGGAAAGTCAGTATAAATACGGGGTTGCCGGCTGGCTGGAAGAACTGGCCCGGGTGGTAAGATCCTTTAAATTTTCAAAAGGCACACTGCTTAATATGAAGCAAACTGACAACCTGGTGACTGGATACCTGGATGCCCGTACATGCCATTTCCGGATTCTCATTTTTCAATATTGGGCCCTGATTTCATTTAAAGTGGTCATTACCGCCGCCATGCTTATTGTGGGAAGTTACCTGCTCATCAATCAGCAACTAAACCTTGGCCAGTTCATCGCTGCTGAAATCGTCATACTACTGGTCCTGAATTCAGTTGAAAAACTGATCATCAATCTTGACAAAGTCTATGATGTGCTCACTTCGGTGGAAAAATTAAGTAAGGTCACGGATAAGCCTCTGGATCAGGATGGCGGGATTCCCTGACCAGAAAATCTTCCGGCATATCAATTAATGTGCAGTAACTAATCTTTCTTTTGACAGAACAGAAATACTCAAAAACATTTCATTTATGGTGGACCCGGCCAAAAAATTGCCGTCATGGGTGACGACGGATCAGGAAAATCAACCTTGCTCCGGGTTTTCCGGTGCTTTTGCAGATTTCGAAGGAGGCATAATGATTGACAATGTTCCCCTCAGGAATTATAACACAGAAAGTTTCAGAATGCAAACCGGTGTACTGATCAGCCAGCAGGATATTTTTAACGGAACCCTGCTGGAAAATATCACCATGGGTGATGAACAGATTCTGCCTGAAGAGATTATGAAATTGTCTGAAAAACTGGGATTTAATAATTTCCTCGAGGAACAGGAACAGGGATTTTCAACCATGCTGGATCCGGTAGGAAAGCGGTTATCCAGGACCGTTATACAAAAAATCCTGCTGCTGAGGGCCCTGATCAATCATCCACGATTGCTGTTGCTGGAAGAACCCTGGCAAACGGGGAGGAAGACCATAACCGGAAAAAATCCAGGAGTATTTGTTATCCAAGCCCGGGTTACAGTTTTTGTTGAATCCAATGATGATGACTTTGCAGCAGGCAGATGCGATCAGTTTTTGAAAATGACACATTGAAGTATTTATGGCAAACCAGGCTGTTAACAATATTCTAAAGTCGAAACGAAATTTATTGCTATGGCAATGGATTTCATTAACGAAGACATGGAACAAATGCCGGGAGCTCGATCTCAAGGCATACGAAAATATATACCAGATCCACCGAAAAAGCAATGTCACATAAATGGGTGATGGGTTTCATTACCGATCATCATCATTCTTTTTCTACCATGGACGCAGAATATCAGGGCCAGGGGTTCGGTCACAACACTTCGCAGGATCAGCGTCCGCAGCAATTGCAAACCATCATTCCCGGTAAGGTGATCAAATGGCATGTCAAGGAGGGGGATTTTGTAAAGAAGGGTGATACCATCATGCAAATTGCAGAAATAAAAGATGATTACCTTGATCCGCACCTGCTGCAAAGAACAAAAGAACAGATGACTGCCAAACAGCAGGCTGTGGAAAGTTACAAAAGTAAAGTGAATTCAGCTGCCCGCCAGATAGAGGCGTTAAATGAAGGAAGGGTATTGAAGCTTTCGGAACTCGATAATAAGATCAACCAGCAACTTCTGAAAATCAGGAGCGACAGTATGGAAGTGCTGGCTGCCATGAATGATCTCAATATTAAATCCGAGCAGTTCAGTCGTCAGAAAGTGATGTATGATTCCGGCCTTGCTTCACTGGTGCAACTGGAACAAAGAAACCAGGCGTACCAGGAATCATCGGCCAAAAAAACCAGTGCTGAAATAAAATTCAATAATGCCAGGCAGGAATATTTCCGGTTACAGATTGAAAAAAACGGTGAGATGCAACAATACGCGGAAAAAATTTCCAAAGCGGAGGGCGACAGCTTCCAGTCTTTGTCTCAAATCCAAACCGGTCATGGTGAAATTGCCAAACTGGAGAACCAGTATATGAATTACAATATTCGCAATGGTTTGTATACGATCACGGCTCCTCAAAACGGCCAAATGGTACAGGCACAAAAAGCGGGCATCGGTGAAATACTGAAAGAGGGTGACATGATCGTGGAGATTGTGCCTACGGATATCGAGTATGCCGTTGAAATGTATGTACGGCCGGTGGACCTTCCCTTGGTTTCACAAGGCCAGAAGGTGAGGTTTCTCTTTGATGGTTTTCCGGCCATTGTGTTCAGCGGGTGGCCGCAGGCATCCTATGGAACTTTTGAAGGAGAGGTTGCTGCAGTTGAAAGTTCTGTTCATGATAACGGCAAATTTCGTGTACTCGTTAAGGAAAGCCCCGGACTTAAGCCATGGCCGAAACAGCTTATGATGGGAACAGGAGCCCTGGGTATAGCCCTGCTGAAAAATGTACCGGTCTGGTATGAACTATGGCGGAATATCAATGGATTTCCGCCTGATTATTATCAACCCTCAAATGAAAAGACGGAGCAAAAAGTTGCCCGGAATAATTAAGCCTGTCCAACATGAAGTTGAATGTTTTTATACTTGTTTTCATTTTTAGCGGACTAAGCACCAGTGCTAATGATACCCTGCGTTTTCTTTCTGAAGCTGAATTCATACAGATTGTCCGCAATTATCATCCCATAGCCAAACAGGCAAACCTGCTGATGGAAAGGGCAAGGGCTGAACTAACGGCATCCAGGGCAGGATTTGATCCGGTATTTTTAATGTCATCCGACAGGAAAACTTTTGATGGAAAAAATTACTACCAGTATGCTAACCCGGAAATAAAAATACCCACATGGTTTGGCATTGAGGTAAAAGCCGGATTGGAAAATAACCTGGGGGATTTTAATAATCCTGAAATGACTTCCGGTAAATCAAGTTACCTGGGTGTATCAGTTCCCTTGGGTAAAAACCTGCTGATGGACAAACGACAGGGCTGTTCTCCAGCAGGCCAGGATTTTCAATGACCAAAGCAAAGCTGAACGGCTTATCATCATTAATGACCTGTTGCTGGATGCATATACAGCTTACTGGGAATGGGTAAAAGATTATGAGGTTTTTAAGGTGCTGAGTGAAGCAACAAAGGTTAACCGAAACAGGCTAAACCTCGTTAAAACCGGATTCCAGCAGGGAGACAGGCCGGCGATTGATACTATTGAAGCACTGGCCCAGCTTCAGTCATTCCAGATGGCGAGTAATGATGCATGGCTGTATTTCCGTAATTCAGGCCTGGAGTTATCCAATTTCCTTTGGTTGCCAAATGATTCTCCATATTATTTGCCGGAGTTCATAATACCTGACAGCACCTGGAAAAACATTAATACCAGCGAGCTTTCCATACCTGTACTTGAAGAATTAATTTCAATCGCCAGGACATCGCATCCCAAACTTCAGTCTTTCGATTATAAATTGCAATTCCTGGATATTGAGAAGAGGTTAAAATTCCAGAATGTTCTTCCCGTGGTTAATGTAAGATATAACCTGCTTAATTCAGGATATAACGTATTCAAAGACGCGAGTACGGCATTTTACGAGAATAATTATAAGTTTGGATTTGATATTGGGATTCCACTGCGATTATCCCAGGGAAGGGGAGAATATCGTGCAGCCAGGATAAAAATACAGGAGACAAATCTTGACCTCGTACAAACCAGGCTGTCAATTGATAATAAAATAAAGTATTATTTCAACGAGCTCTCAACACTCCAGAACCAGATCAGGATTGCCGAAGATAACCAGGAGAATTACCGGAAATTATTTCGGGGAGAAGAAACGCGGTTCAGCGCCGGGGAGAGTTCACTTTTCCTGCTCAATTCAAGAGAAAACAGGTTACTGGAAGCCAACAAGAAGCTGGTGGAACTAAAAACCAAACTTTTTAAAAGCTACCAGTCACTCCTGTGGTCAACAGGCCAACTCAGGTAATACCTGCAGCAACACGTGTTATCAGTGAATCATGACAGCTTAATACTGGTGTATTTCCTTGTATAATGTATCGCGTTCTACCGGTAGTCGATTTGCCTGTTTGATGAGGTTTACAAGGTCAGAGGTAGACATGGAAGGATTCTGTTCTTCACTTCCGGCCATACTGTAAATCTTTGTAGTATCATCTATTGTCCCGTCCAGGTCATTGACGCCAAAAGATAAAGTGAGTTGTGCATTCTGCCTTCCAAGCATCGGCCAGTATGCTTTTAGGTGGGGGAAATTATCCATGAATATCCTCGCCACAGCATACATCTTCATGTCTTCCACAATACCCGATTCAGGGACATGGCTCATTTCATTATCATGGTTCCTGAACTTAAGCGGAATGAAACAATTAAAGCCCCCGGTTTCATCCTGCATCTTTCTTAACCTGTCCATATGATCCACACGGTGGTGATACTTTTCAATATGACCATATAGCATCGTGGCATTGCTGTGCATGCCAAGCCTGTGGGCGGCAGCATGTATATTCAACCATCCGTCCGCATTTACCTTATCGGCACAGATTTCTTCCCTGATTTCAGGATCAAAAATTTCCGCTCCACCACCAGGTAAAGAATCAAGTCCGGCATCATGCAAATATTGCATGCCTTCTTCCACTGTCATTTTTGCCTTACGGAACATATAATCAAGTTCAACGGCAGTAAATCCTTTTATATGCAGTGAAGGTCGATGCGCTTTAATTTTTCTTAGAAGGTCCGCAAAATAGTGGATGTCCATTTTGGGATGAACACCTCCCACAATATGAACTTCGGTGACAGGCTGGCCATCATATTTTTTAACAATATTGAGCATGTCGTCAATGCTCAGTTCCCATCCTTCTTCACGGTGGGCATAAAGACGGGAATAAGAACAGAATTTGCAGGAAAAAACGCAGACATTAGTTGGTTCAATATGAAAGTTCCGGTTAAAATATGTTTTATCTCCATGCCTTGCCTCCCGCACATGATTGGCCATAGAGCCCAGGAATGGCAGTGAACCGTTTTCGAATAAATACAAAGCATCTTCTGTACTGATGCGGTTGCCGGATAAAATATTTTCCCCGATATTTCCTGAGTTGGGGCTGATAAATTTGGGTCTTCCAGTATGCCGGCGGTTGAGCTTATCGTTATCATAGTTTAAAACGTTCGGTAACGTTGCAAATTTACATCATTAATTTCCCTTGATCACCTTTTCAGTAACTACCCTGTCTGCATAGTGCATCTGGACAATATACAGTCCGGATGGTAGTGAATTCAGGTTTATTTCCACATAAGAATCAGCAGTTCCCAATGCCCAGCTTTTATTAAATACCAGTTGTCCTGAGGAAGTATAAACATTTATTCCTTTCAGGTCATCCGCATTTGGAAAATGCTGAAGCACAAAACGGCTGGTGAATGGATTAGGTGAAATGAGGTATCCATTCTTTTTCAGTTTCGGGGCCAGGGTCTTGGTATATATATTAACATCATCAATATAGATATTGTTATCGCCATTGCTGAAATTCCGAAAGGCAACCACAAAATCATTGGTCTTCCCCAGAACCGTGGTTACATTCAGGATTTCTTTACGCCAGTCTGCTTTATCCCTTGGTGCAAAGGGTACAGGTGCCGGTGTATTGGCATCATTGATGGTCTGAAGATCCATTCCCCATTTTTTGTAAACCGATGTAAAGTTTACTCCACAATCTTCTGATACTAAAATTTCCAGGGTGTCAACAGGAATGGTGTTTGTCCAGGGATACCTCGTTGCTGATGCAAGCTGGAAACTGATAAATACAGAATCCACGTCTTTATACCTGACCAATGGTGAAATGATAATGTTTGGAATGGTAGCAGGACGATTATAATTTCTTGCCAACAAAGATGAAACACCATTATAACTGCTGTTGGATGATCTCCTCCACCTGCTTGAATCAACAGGGCTTTGCGTATTCCACTGATCAGGTAAAAAATCCAGGCCCTCAAATTCCTGCACCACAGGAGCATTCACCGGAAGTTTTACCTGGAATTCATTCATTATAGTATCATTGGATGTTTCCTGGTCAATGGTACCATTTGGCGCTGAGCTAAACACGGTAATGAAATGATTTCCTGCAGATACATTTTGACCCTGTAGTAAAACCGTTGTCCCTTCTTTCCTGGCTAAGGAACCGGTCCAGTTAAACGTTTTCACTTCACCACTATCTACACGATAATTAATGTTCACAGCTCTTAATGTGTCTTTCCCAAGATTCACCAGGCTGATATTTGGTATAAGCAGGCTGTTACAGACAAAGTCTGACGGGTCTGTAATTACATAAACCGAAGCATCGGTCTGGGGAAGTACAGCACCGATAAGATTAATATCATCTATGTAAATATTGTTACCGAAACCATTGATATTTCTGAATGCAACTATAATTTTTCCTGACCCCAGGTAATCGTTCAGGGAAATCCTGATTTCCTTCCATTCATTAGCGGTGGGGACAAATGGGGTGGTTACAAAGCCGGGTCTTGTATTAATATCTGAACCCCATTTCTTCCATACACGCTGAAAGCTGTTTCCGCAATCGGTAGAAACCAGCACCTCCAGTGTATCCAAATTGTCAAGATCAAAAGAGGCAGCAGCTGTCCAGAAGGAAAGGCTTAGGGAATCAAGTCCTGCCGTATTTATCACAGGCGTTTTTATATCCGAACTTTTCCCGGGCTGGTTCTGGTCAAAATTGTTAATAAAAATCGATGCTGTACCCGTATGTGCTGCATTGGTTGTTCTTTCCCAGTTAAATACAGGTGTGGTATTTGTTGTCCTGATCCATCCAAGGGGAGGGAAAATAATATTTTCAAAGTCCTGCACCATGGGCAGGTCAGTTCCGGTTCCAATATTTACTGCCGTGGAAATTGTATCATTGGCGGTAACATTATCCATTGCATTGCCGTTGACATTGCTGATGTATACCGTGAAAGTTGAATTACCCCCCGGGAAAAACATAGGGGGAAGGGTAAAGGAGGTTTGCTGAGAAATTAATAATGAACCTGTCCATACAGCAACAGAAACAGGGCCGCCGTTTACCTGGTAATTTATATTGAGTGATGTCAATGGGGTATTCCCGGAATTCCTGAAACTGATTTTCGGCGCAACAATATTGCTGCAACTGTTCTCGCAGGAATTGGGACTTTCAATGGCTACCATCTTTAGCATCAAGGTCCTGGTTTGGCGATAATACAAAAGACAGGATCCTTGTTTTCCAGCTTCCGGTGGAACCATACATACCTGAAAACCAGAAAACGGAATCATTGGATATGTCCGGAACGATATCATTATAATCACCCCAGCGGTTTCCAAATGTTCCATAACTGGTTCCATTAAAACCGCTCACTTCCTCATAACTCATGATATTCAGCGGGTCGTTATCATTTCTTCCGGTAAAGGAAATGGAACCATAGGAAGTGGCGCTGGTGTTGTTATATGCCATGGCAACCTGCCCCTTGCTGTTCAGTGTGATTGCCCCCATGAACCGGTGCACCTGGGCGGTATTGATGCAGGGAATAATGCTTTGGGGTGCAAAGGTTCCCTGCTGGTAGGTGGTCCAGTCTGATGAAGTTTTTCTCAATTCATACCACCTCAGGCCTGATACACTGGTTCCTGTGGCATCCACCGTATGGTTAGCCACAATGGCTTCATGGGTGCCGAAGTTCCGGTAGTAGGGCTTATTCATGATCCTGCTGCTGATCACATCATATCCGATACCCTGTGCGGTTGGGGCACAGTTCCGGCTGTTACATACATTGCTTTTAAAAGCAGCTACGGGAAGGCTCTGGATGACGGATGCCTGGGAATTGGCAGGATTTGCAAAGTCAACCGTGAAGCCAATGATACCCAGGCTGTCGCGGTCTGCCGGTGACGAAGTATAATTATCATCGTTATAATACAGGAATAAACCTGGCGTCCCTGGAGGAGGCGGTGTTGTCCCGATCACCGAAACAGGGCACATGGAATTATATTTATTATCAGCATCAGAAAAGCGTATTCGCTGTACTGATGGATTTGGGTCACCTGCAATCATCTTCATTTTATCAAAGGCCCAGATGGAGTTGCCGGCATAAGATCCTACAAAATCACGGGTCATGCCATACCATGCATTGTTCCAGTTTCCATATTTGGGATAATCGGGAAAGAACGAAGCATCTGAAAATTCATACACATACCAGGCACCAAGCGGATCATTGGTTTGCGAAACAGCCATGATCAGGGTATTGACAGAAGTGCCTGTTTTAGCCGAATCGCCGAATTCAGACATTACAAACCGATCGGTGAACTGATCGTACCATGTAATGCAATCACCTGCGCCATTGTAACTGCTTCCCGGCAACTGGTCCATGAAAGCCTGAAATGAAAGTGTTCCTCCATTTTTATCGTAGATGCGGAAATAAGCACTGCCGTTCTGCCCATTGACCATTTGGATCAGGTGATTCGGACCAACTGCCAGGGTTGGATCGGCCGGTGAAACATTGGAGAAACCTATTCCGTCGAAATTATTATTGATTGTACCTCCTTCGCGCTGGAATTCGGCATTCACCGGAGAAGATATTGACAATGAATTATCCTGTTTAAGGCCATTGATGCTACCTTTTTGTAAAACAGGATCAGGGCCTGTATGCCTGCTGCCATAATCAGTAAAGGAAAGGGGTTGCATATCACGCGCAAAGATCAATCCCTTTTCATCCCTTGTTTTTATGTTTAATACAGGATCAGTAAAATCCGGTTTCCATTTTGATAGCCTGGGGGTAATGGCAGTCCTGATTCCCTTAATAGTGGTCACCTTTTTATTAACCTGGGCATGGGTCGATAGTATTGCAAAGAAATAAGGTAAGGGTTACCAGAAATTTTCTCATCCAGGGTTTTTTGTGTGACAAAGGGTAAGCCAATGGTAAAAATATCAAGTTTGCCCCTAATTAAAAAGAAATCGGGGGTAAATCATTGATTTGTTACATTAAAGCCCCTGCAATACAGGCACACATCAAACAGGCGATTGTGCCGCCGATTAATGCCTTAATGCCCAGTTCAGTAAGATTTTTCCGCTGATTGGGCGCCAGCTGGCTGATACCACCTATCTGGATTCCGATGGAGGCAAAATTGGCGAAGCCACACAAAGCATAGGTGGTGATGAGTATGGACTTGGGATCACTGATCAAGCCTGCATCTTTCATTTTACTGAAACTGATATAAGCCTGGAATTCATTGATAATTGTTTTTTCACCCAGTAATTGCCCTACCTGTATCATTTCATTACTGTTTACCCCAATCATCCAGGCAATGGGGGAAAACAGGTATCCCAGCAGCATCTGGAAAGACAAGCCGTCATAACGTCCATGTGAAACATCTTTGATCCATCCATTGATTCCCGTGTGATATCCGATGGATCCCAGTATCCAGTTTAACAGGTACATTAGGGCCGTAAAAACAATCAGCATGGCGCCAACATTTACAGCCAGTTTTAATCCGTCAGTTGTTCCCAGGGAAATGGCATCCAGTGCATTATCCCCGAGCTTTTCACGGTTTATCTGAATATCAGGGTCAACTTTTTCAGTTTGCGGAAATAATATCTTGGAACATACAATGGCAGCAGGGGCGCTCATGATCGACTGGCTGAGCAGGTGCAGGGCGAAATAGTTTTGCAGCACCACATCCGTTCCGCCAAGAAATCCGACATATGATCCCAGCACACTGCCGGCTGTATTCGCCATTCCTCCAACCATGACACAGAGTATTTCACTGCGGTTCATTTTTTCAAGAAAAGGTTTTATCATCAGTGGGGCTTCGGTCTGGCCCAGGAAAATATTGGAAGCAGTGGATACACTTTCAGCGCCTGATATTTTCAGCTTGCTTAACAGCAGTGCAAAAAAATGAACCACTTTCTGCAAAATGCCGAGATAATAAAACAATGAAGACAGTGCCGCAAAGAAAATGATATTGGGTAATACCTGTATGGCAAAAACATATGCCCAGCTGCCCGACGGATCAGCAAGATTGCCAAAGAAAAATTCTGTTCCCTTATGGGCAATGTTGATGACCTCCACAAATTTCCTGGAAAGCCACTCAATCATGATCCTGAAAATATTATACCTGCCCTTGCCCAGCACGCCAATAGCAAATGCCACCTGGGCCACTACGCCAATGCCTACCAGTTTCCAGTTAATGGCCCTGCGGTTATTGCTGAATATAAAACAGAGACCCAGCAGGAAGATCATGCCTGCCAGGCCGCGTAACAGATTCTCAACTTCCAGACTCATTGGCTTACATTATTTGAGGTTAAGCGAATATGAGCGATATTATTCATATTATACAAAATAGATTGCTCCTTCCTTACCAGTTAAACCTTGATTTGACAATGGCAAAAAGTTCCGTGATATCTGCCGATACCTTGAACCTGAGAATCATCCATGCATAGGCGCCGAGAAAGATCATTGACTTCAGAAAAATATTCAGGAAGATATTTGATGTTGCCGGAAGAAACCACACACCGGCAAAAACGGCCATTGCTATAGCCAGCGCCTTCAGGTTGTTGATGGTAAATGGCTGGAATTGAAATAATTTATAAATGAACATGAACCTGATCATGTTAAACATCCCCAGGGCAATGAGATTTCCATAGGCCGGCCCCATGATGTTATATTTTTTTGTGAGCCAGTAATTAAGGGGAATGGAAAGGGCCACCAGCAGCATATTGGTAAAAAAATCCAGCTTCCAGTATTTCGACAGCAGCAGGATCTGTGTGTTTAATCCTGTAGACAGGTCTATAAGTTTTGCGATTCCTGAAACCAGGACAATTCCCGTAAGGGCAGCATATGCCGGACCAAGAAATTCAATGATGTCCTGGATATTCAGCATCACCACGCTGAATATGCCGAGCCCTGCAATCAGCAGGTTAAGCGCAGTCTTTTTATACAGCTGGTCAATTTTCTCAAGTTTCCTGCTTCTCCATGCTTCAGAAATAAATGGTGTGGTGATGGAAACAAGACTTCGCTGTGGCACCTCCATCACCGTTACAAGATATGTGGCAATGGTAAAGACAGCGGCATCTGATAAACCGCCGGAACTCTGGCTGGCAAGGATAATCGTATCATTGGTGCGCGCAATGATGTTCAGGATTGCCCCGGCAAAAAGAAAACCCCCGAAGGAAAATAATTTTCCCTTAATCCTTCGGGTTAGGCTGCTGGTAGTTACATTGAACGGCAATTCCCCGGCCTTTGTAATCGTATACAGGAAAATCAATACAGGAATCAGGAATATCCATGAGTAAAGATGGATGAAACCGGAGAAACTCAGTATCCCCGCAATGAAAAGGACGATTAATACGGTAGTGAGTAAACGAAAAGCGAATTCTTTCAGTGCATTTGACAATACGGTTTTTTTCAGGCTCCATGCATACGCTTCAAAGAGACTGAAAAAAGTCAGGGTAATGGTGAAAGGATAGATAAGGTCAAAATAATCGATGAACAGGGGAGACCTTGCTCCGAATTTCCGAAGTATCCATGGTTTCAACAAGGGTACGCAAACAAGTAAAAGCAGGCAGCCGATTGCACAAAGTGCAATGGTTATAAAGGGCAGGTCATTCTTTTTTTCCGGCACATAGGTTTTATAAAACGGGTAGAACTTTAATGTAAGCGGAATGCTTCCCAGCGTGCAAACGGTAGAAAACAGTAAAGCCACATCGAGTAAAATCCTGGTTAGCCCTATTTGCTCTGTGGTAAAATACTTCGGAAATAAAATCAGTATGTTGATAGCGCCTATCGCAAAACCGATATACGTGAATATGCTGGAAAGAATACTTTGTTTACGAACGACGCCCATGCTGGAGTATAAGTTGTAAAAGTGTTGATCCGGGTGCGGGATCATGTAATGCCATCGCCCTTTGATGGGCTGCCTGTCCCATTTTTTCCCATTCACTGATGCTTTGCCAGGCCCTTTCCATGGCATCTTCAATGGCGGCAATATTGGCTCCGCCCGCAATAAATCCTTCCACACCATCCCTGATCCATTCTGTGTTACCACCAACATCGGTGGTGATTACAGGCCTGCCGCAAATCATCGCCTCTACAACAGCCAATGGCATCCCTTCATTCAGGGAAGGTAGCAACATAGCATGATTTTGCTTCCACACTTCGCGGATATCAGAAACCCTTCCGTGGAAATGCACTTTATCAGTAATGCCGAAAAATACCGCCATTTTCTTTAGGTATTCATCATCATATCCGCTTCCATAAAGATGTAGTTCCACATTCCTGTTTTTCCATTTGGGCAGGCGCATAATCTCAAAAGCCAGGTCCTGTCCTTTGTGGTTCACCAACAGGTTTGCTGTAATGGCAAGTCGTATGGGAGATCCTGATTCAGGCATAGGTACCATTTCCAGGTTACCAAGATTAACCGGATTTCTCAATACATGTGCATTGTGAATGGTTTTGAGCAGGTGGCGTTCAGCAGTCTGCCTGTTTCGTTCAGAAACAAAAATAACGGAAGCCGCTTTTTCATAAACAGTGTGCAGGTACCCTGATTCTTCATTATTAATGGGCCGGCCATATTCCACATTGACCTGGATATTCAGCAGGTAGGGTATGGGGTTAGCAGCCAGCCGGTCAAACAATTCCTTGTTCAATAACATGGCATAAGCCCCGCCGGTGAATACGATCATATCAGGCCTGGCAGCGAATAATTCCCTGAATGGATTGGAAATTTTATTATGTATAAAAATGATAATCTTCCTCAGGATGCGTTCTTTCTGCGTCCATGCAGGGTTGATGAAACCCCTGCGATATTGCAGGATGGCTCCTTTTTTGGCAAAGGCTTCCAGCTTTGGTGAAGGAACATTCAGTTTTATTGCCGTTATGATTACTTCATGACCTGCAGCTAATGCTTCTTCGGCTGCAGCTGCCCATAGTTCCTCACTGCCGCCCCAGGGATCTTTAATAAAGGAAATAAAGGCAATTCTCATGGTACCATTTTTTTTGCCAGGATAACATTGTTCAGGTACAGGTCCTGGTTTCCGGGCAGGATGGCTTTGCAAATGACGGCCCAGAGATTATTGCCGCCAAATATTATCCAGCGGGCGAGCGTACGTATAACAGGAATATTTTTCACGAGGCTGAGGATATTTTTATCCCAGTACACGATTTTCAATTGAATAAGGGCTTCATGATATGTACCCGTTTTTTCATAATGGATCACTTCAAATCCTGATGTCTGGAATATATGCCTGATGGCAAATGAAGTATACCGTCCAAAATCAGCAGGCGTTTCATGCTCACCAAAGGCAAACGGGCAACTGACCAGTATTTTTCCGCCGGGTTTCAGGACCCGGTGCAATTCTTTGATGATTTCAGGAAGATTGAATATATGCTCAAACACCTCACTGCTGAAAATGGAATCAAAATGATTGTCTGGAAAGGGGAGGGTGTGGCCATCATAAAAAACGTCAACCTTATGGTGACTGAAGGTTTCCCCTTCTCCCTGGTAATCCACCCCGATATATTCATCTGCCAGGAAAAGGGGCTGATAGGGTTTAAGTCCGCAACCAAAATCCATCATCCTGCCTGTAAGTTCAGGAATTTGTTTCCTGAGTGCTTTAACCAGGTTTGACCGGATCAGGAATAAAGGATGGGTGATACCCGGATCAAATTCATATGGAATGGAAAGGTCTGCATTGGACATAAATAAAGATAAGGGCATAAAAATAATAAAATACGCCGGTTCAGGGGTGGGATGTAATTTTGTATCTGCCCTGGGATGTTTTAAGCGTATTCAATTCCATGGATATTTCAATATGCAAAACCTGCGACAATGATTAAGTTACTCAATAAGGCGGCGGCAAAGTTCGAATACAAAATCGTCAGGAATGTAGTTGAGCCGGGTCCTGATATGCAGGGTGATCAGCAGTTCATGCAACTATACCATTTTTGCAGGCCCTTTACCATGACATCCCCGGAAAGATTGTTCTCCCTTTACCAATCCGTTAAATACGTAATTAACAATAATATCCCGGGAGATTTTGTGGAATGTGGTGTGTGGAAAGGCGGTAGTTCAATGATGATCGCCATGGTTTTGCAAAGCATGAATATATCTGACCGCACCATCTGGATGTACGATACGTATGAAGGAATGACAGAACCTACAAAGGAAGATAAGGACCTACACGGCGAAGATGCTGCCCTGTTGCTAAATGCTGCAGGACAAGGCTGACAGCTAATTCACTTTGGTGTTATTCGGCATTGGAAGAAGTGCAGGCTAATATGCGAAAAACCGGTTATCCTGAACAAGTGATCAAATTTGTAAAGGGAAAGGTGGAGGATACTATTCCTGGCTTAATACCCGGTTCCATAGCCTTATTAAGGCTGGATACGGACTGGTATATGTCCACTTACCATGAAATGACACATCTCTACCCGTTATTGCAATTAAAAGGCGTACTGATCATTGATGATTTCGGCCATTGGGAAGGTGCAAAAAAGGCCATTTTGCAGTATTTTAACGAAAACAACCTTTTTCCGCTGATCAACAGGATAGATGAAACCGGGCGAATTGTTTTGAAGTGCTGATCCGGAACAGGATATTATTAAAAATCCCGCTATTAGCGGGATTTTTAATAAGCTAAAGTTATGAAAGGTGCGATTCGATTTTCTTTATAAAGTTACCCTTCGGCTGTGCGCCTACCAGTTTATCCACCACTTTGCCATCTTTAATGAAAAGGATGGCAGGAATGGAAGTGATGCCATAATTCATTGATAATTGAGGATTATGGTCAACATTGACCTTGCCAACATTCACTTTTCCATCATAATCCTTGGCCAGTTCTTCAATGATCGGCCCTATTGCACGACAGGGACCGCACCATTCTGCCCAGAAATCTATAACGGTCAATTGATTGGAAGTAAGTACTTCAGTTTGAAAATTAGAATCTGTAAATTCTTTTGCCATGATATCTTCTTTTTTAATATATACTGTAAATAAGGATTGCAAAACTAATTCCATTTTCCCAACAATGATGTTTTGACATCAATTTGGGTTTGCTGTCACCACATTAACGTCGATATAAGGATGTTCCAGCAAATAAGCGGACAATTCGTCATTCATCTCGAAGCCCTTGGCCATGGATATCATGGTAACATGCCAGTTATGTTTAGGTTCGAAAAGATTCACTTTGATCCTGGCATTTCCCGGGTGTTTGCGGATATTTTCTTCCAAAAACATCACATGTTCATCTTTAAGTAAGTTTGGTATCATGTTGAGTTCCAGTGTCCTGGTAAGGGATTTCTTGATCGTTTCCAGGAGGCAGACTTCAACCACCCTGAAATTCCACTCGTTCCTTTTCTCCCATTTCTCAAATTTCCCTGTGATATACAGGCAGGTGCCGGGTTCAAAATAATTGAGGTATTTCATATACACCTCCCCAAAAAGGGTGAATTCACATTTCCCGGTAAAATCTTCCAGGTAAAGTACCCCGTATTTTTTTCCCTTTTGTGAAATCCTGTGCTGGCCACTGGTCACCAGGCATGCCAGCCTGATAGTTTGGTGGGGATGTGGATGGAGTTCCACCGATTGTTTGAATTCATTGAATTCCGATAATGGCATAATACCATAATACTGGTTTTCAAAACGGTAATGGTCAAGCGGATGGCCGCTGATGAACATCCCTGTGACATCCTTTTCATGGTCCAGTAATTCAGTCAATGACCAGGCCGGGCAATCCGGAATTTTGGGTGCAGGTATCTGCATTGCCGGAAGGTCCCCAAAAAGGGTATTACTTACGTTTAGCTGACTGGGCCTGGAATACATTTCCGAATTTGATGATTTTTTCAAGGCCGGTCATTGAATCCCCGTCAGGTACATGAAAATACTGGGCGCGGTGTAATTCCCTGAAACCGTCAAAGGCGCCGGAATATGCCAGGCATTCCAGCGATTTTTTATTCACTGCCCGCTGGTTAACCCTTTTAACCAGGTCAAAAATGGATGGATATGGTCCCTTCCGGTTTCTTTCATCAATGATCCCTTCCACTGCAGCTTCACCCACACCCTTTAATCCGCCCAGCCCGATGCGTATCTCACCCTTATCATTAACCGAAAATCCTTTTCTTGATTCATTGATATCCGGGCCAAGTACTTTTAATCCCATCCGTTTACACTCTTCCATAAAGAAGGTGATCTTTTCAATACTTCCCGCATGATTCAGCACGGCTGCCATATATTCTGCCGGGTAATGCGCTTTCAGGTATGCCGTCTGGTAGGCAACAAATGCATAACAGGTGGAATGCGATTTGTTGAAGGCATATTGTGCAAAGGCTTCCCAGTCGGTCCATATCTTTTCCAGTTTATCTGCGGCATGGCCTTTCGCCGTGGCACCTTTAATAAACTGTCCTTTCATTTTATCAAGCACCGACTTTTGTTTCTTACCCATTGCCTTGCGCAACACATCCGCATCACCTTTGCTGAATCCCCCCAGGCTTTGTGCCAGCAGCATTACCTGTTCCTGGTAAACGGTGATGCCATAGGTTTCCTTCAGGTATTCCTCCATTTCCGGCACGTCATAAGTTATGGCTTCACGCCCGTGTTTACGGTCAACGAAATTGGGGATATAGGCCATTGGGCCCGGACGGTATAATGCGTTCATCGCAATGAGGTCGGCGAACTGATCGGGTTTCAGAATCGCGCAGGTATTTCTGCATTCCCGGGCTTTCAAACTGGAATGTACCGATGGTTTCACCCCGCTGGTATAACTGGAATGTTTTTTCATCATTGAGGGGAATCGTATCTATGTCAATATTCACCCCATGATTCATGCTTGATCATTTCCAGCGCCGTCTTGATGATGGTCAGGGTCTTCAGGCCCAGGAAGTCCATCTTGATTACGCCGGCATCTTCAATCACGCTTCCTTCAATCTGTGTGATCCAGAGTTCTGAATCCTTCGAGGTACAAACCGGCAGGAGTTCAGTAAGGTCTTTCGGTGCAATGATAATACCGGCAGCATGTATGCCTGTATTGCGAACTGATCCTTCCAGGATTTCCGCTTCCCGCAGGACCTGTGCCCTGATGTCTTCTCCCTGGTATATTTCCCGGATCTTTTTTACGTTTTCCAGTTCATCACTGCTGAGGTTTTCTTTTTCAGCCAGGCTTTTTTCACCGGCAAGATTTGCATGCAATACCCGCTTTAATTCAATGCCGGGTTTTTCAGGAATCAGTTTGGCCAGTGCATTTGATTCAGGCAGGGGAAGGTCCATTACCCGGGCAACATCCTTGATGCTCATTTTTGCGGCCATCGTACCATAGGTAACGATCTGGGCTACCTGATTTTTTCCATATTTATCTACCACATAATCGATCACTTTCTGCCTGCCTTCATCATCAAAATCCGTATCAATATCCGGCATGCTCTTACGGTCGGGGTTCAGGAACCTTTCAAACAGCAGATTATATTTAATCGGATCGATATTGGTGATGCCGATACAATAGGCCACAACACTTCCCGCTGCAGAGCCACGGCCGGGCCCTACAAAAACGCCCATATCCCGTCCTGCCCTGATGAAATCCGATACGATCAGGAAGTATCCTGCAAAGCCCATGGTTTTAATCGTGAACAATTCAAATCGTATGCGTTCATCAATCTCGGGGGTTAACTCATCGATATCTCCTTGCTGCACCTTCCCAGGTAAGGTGTTCCAGGTATTGATCCTGGGAAGTAAAGGTTGCGGGAACGGTAAAATGTGGCAGGAGGATATCCCTTTTCAGGTCCAGCAATTCCACTTTATCAACAATCTCATTGGTATTGTCGATGGCTTCCGGCAGGTCCTGGAAAACCAATTTCATTTCATCGGTTTTCTTCAGATAAAACTGGTCGTTGGGAAAAGCAAACCGTTTATTCTTGACCAGGATATCATCGTCTGAAAATTCCCTCAGTGCAGGAGTTGCCTGCTTTTCGTTGGTATTGATGCATAAGAGTATATCATGGGCATTGAAATCCGATTGCTCCACATAATGGGAATCATTGGAGGCGATCACCTTTACATTATACTTTTTGGCAAACTTCAATAATACCTGGTTCACTTTATCCTGGTCGGCCAGGCCATGCCTTTGTATCTCTACATAATAATCTTCCTGGAATATATTCAGCCACCATTTGAATTCATTTTCAGCTTCCTCTTCTCCCTTTACGAAGTATCATTTGTGGCACCAGTGCACCAAGGCAGCAGGTGGTGGCAATAAGCCCTTCATGATATCGGTGGATCAGTTCCTTATCGATCCTTGGATATTTGCTGTACAGTCCTTCAATATATCCCAGCGAAGTCAGTTTCACCAGGTTCCGGTAACCGGTTTCGTTCTTTGCCAGGAGGATCTGGTGGTGCCTCGGGTCCTTTTCTTCCTTGGTAAATGTTTTCCGGTGGCGGTTTTCAGTGATATAAAATTCACAACCTACAATGGGTTTTACTTTAGGCGGACTTTTCTTGTCATCCGGATCAACCCTGTGTTTATATGCTTCTGAAACGAATTTGAAAACCCCGAACATATTCCCATGGTCTGAAATGGCGATGGCCGGCATGTTGTCGGCAATGGCCTTTTTAAACAAAGGTTCAATACCGGCTGCACCGTCAAGTAAGGAATACTGCGTATGGACGTGTAAATGTGAAAATCCCGGCATAGTCAAAATCTGGTCTGATCTTTGGGGCAAGAGAGCAAATTTCGGTAAAACACTTGGTAGGGGAGTATTGAATTTTCCACAAGTTACCGGCCTTTAAATTGTATATCTTCATAACATGACGCCAGGTCAGAAAATATTCCCTTTGTTTCTCGTGCTTACCTGTATGCTGATCAGCAGCTGTGGATCACTCAGGTCAGTGCCTTCGCCGTCTTCCGATGGATCGGCAGGGAATGCACAAACCTCCCCATTCCTGGAAGGGATCAGTGTTAATCCATCTAAAAAAGACAAAGGCAGGGCAGAAGCCGAGCCGGATATCCAGGATAATTATGCCACAAAGGTTGGATTTAACAGCGCTTTCACGATTGACCGGGCCATGCCTGTTCAATTCAGGTATTCCATCCTGATGAATACGGAAGTGGAATCTATTTCCAATACTGAATTATACAGTTTTATTGACAACTGGTGGGGCACGCCATATCGTATAGGAGGAATGACCCAGCGGGGGGTGGATTGTTCGGCTTTTGTGCAAAACATGGGCGCTGCAATTTTCGATATTGCCCTGCCCAGGACAGCAAAGCAACAGTATGATGCCTGCCATCGCATTTCCGTGAATGAAGCAACGGAGGGCGACCTTATTTTTTTTAATACAAAGGGTGGTGTGTCACATGTTGGTGTTTATCTCCAGAACAATAAATTTGTTCATGCCTCCACCTCCGGCGGGGTAATGATCAGCGATCTTTCTGAACCCTATTGGGCAAAAAGGTTCATCACTGGCCGGGAGGCCCGACAAATCCCTGGCCATCGGTCAATAACCTTGGAAATCACAGCTATATTTGGTAATGGGTAGAGTCTTGCTGCCGGCCTGTATAATTCTTTCTCATTTTTCTTCATTCCTGTACCGGGTACAAGGAAGATGACAGGCAGGTTTTCCGGTATAACCAGCCTGAAGGACTGGTAACCCTGGATCCGGCGTTTGCGAAAAGCCAGCCGGTGATCTGGGCCACCCACCAGATTTATAACACCCTGGTGGAAATTGATAAAGACCTGCGCATTGGACCTTCCCTTGCATCAGGTTGGGATATATCGGCAGACGGAAAAACCTATATATTTCATCTGAGAGACAGTATTTATTTTCACGATAATCCCGCATTTAACGGTGGGAAGGGCAGAAAGCTCAGGGCTGCTGATGTGGTATATAGCCTGGGACGAATCATTGACAGGTCTGTGGCCAGCCCTGGTGCCTGGATATTTAATAACAGGATAGACAGCCTTGCACCATTTACTGCTCCTGATGATTCCACTTTTATACTTAAACTTCTTTTTCCCTTTCCGCCAATTCTCGGCATACTCAGCATGCAATATTGTTCCATTGTGCCTGAAGAGGCAGTGGTAAAGTATGGAAAGGATTTCAGGCGAAATGCCTGTGGCACCGGTCCCTTTTTCCTGCATTCCTGGGAAGAAGGACAGTCGCTGATCATGCACCGCAATCCACGCTACTTTGAACATGACAGCGCCGGTGTTTCACTGCCCTACCTGGATGCCGTTAAGATTTCCTTTCTCGACAGCAAGGCTTCAGAATTTATGGAGTTCCAGCAGGGCAGGCTCGACTTCATCAATGATATCGATGCAAATTTCAAGGATGAAGTACTCACCAAGAAAGGCGAATTGAAAAAGGAATGGCAGGACAGGATCCGCATGGCAAAACATCCCTACCTGAATACGGAATACCTGGGGATACTTTTTGATACGGCAAATGTGCTGGTGAAAGATTCACCCTTAAGGTTCAGGAAAGTGAGGCAGGCGATGAATTATGCCATCGACAGGAAAAAGATGATGATGTACCTGCGCAATTCCATTGGTACGGCAGCCGAAAGCGGTTTCATTCCTGCAGGCATGCCGGGTTTTGATACGGCACTGGTAAAAGGATACCATTATGATCCGGCAATGGCCAAAAAACTGCTGGAGGAAGCAGGATTTCCGGATGGGAAAAATATGCCCCTGATTCTCTTAAAAACCGTTCCCGTGTATGCTGAACTTGGCGCCTTTGTGGCCAGGCAACTGGAAGAAACAGGAATAAAAGTCCAGGTGGAGACTGTACAACGGGCAACCCTACTCGAAGAAATCGCCAAATCCAAAGCACTGTTTTTCAGGGGAAGCTGGATTGCGGATTATCCAGATGCTGAAAATTACCTGAGTGTTTTTTATGGAAAGAACCCGGCACCGCCAAATTATACCCGGTATAAAAATCCTGAGTTTGATAAACTTTATGAAAAGGCGTTGACAGAAACCAATGATACAATCCGATATGCACTTTACCGGCAGATGGACCAGATGGTAATCTACGATGCACCTGTTATTCCGCTTTGGTATGATATGGCCATACACCTCGTAAATCTACGTGTTTCAGGCTTCCGGCCTAATGCTTTAAACCTCCTTGAGCTCCGTTCTGCAAAAATTAACAAAAAAAAGTAGATGTATAAGGGATTGCTTTTCAGGTAACAACTACCCCTTTCATAATTACTTCGCCGGTTAGTAAAAATATCATACACAATATCACGTTATATCGTAGTTGTACTTAGTAAGTATAACAGAAAACACCCGATATCCGTACGAAAGCCATAACCCTAAAGTACCTAAATGTGGCACCTATGAGACAGAGAATTACACCCAAACTGATAATACTGATTTGTATTATCATTTCTTTCACCCAACATGTTCAGGCTCAGCCCGATTATGATTTTCGTTTACCTGTACTTGAATCAGGTACCGGTTATAATGTAGGGGCTACCTACCGCTTTTCAAATACTAAACCTGGCATTGACGCCCTGGTAACAATTACAGGTTATTCAGGCGGACTTATACTGGAGGACATTGACGGAGGATCAGGTTTTGTAGAAGCATTTCAACCCGTTATCAGGATACCGGCTTTTTCTTCGGGATATATTGATTTTACCATTGTGTTTGTCATTGGTGGTACCTCAACCCCAATGCTGCAGACGGAAGTTCCTGCAACCCCATTGATGTTGATGGTCAGACCTATGCTTCAGGAAATGTATATGAATCAGATGAATTTGATATGGGACCTGGCGGATATGTAAACTATGATATGATGGGTAATGAAATTACGGTTATACAATCAGGTAACCTTGTTACCGGTACTAACATTGCGGCATATTGATTACCCTGGAGTGGATACCGTTGCCAGGCAGGTGATGTTTACCGTTGTGAATTCAAATATTTCCACTTTCTATTATCGTGTTGGCGGAACCAATAATTCTGATGCAGCCGTCAGGAGACTTCGCAGTGTATACTTCAAAAAATTCTGGTATAACAATGCCTTGCTTTCTGCCAATGGACTGGTGAAATTTTCGGGTGTTTCCCACGAAAATAATATTAAGCTTAACTGGACATTACTGGCAACTGCAGGCATTACAAAAGTTGAGGTGGAGAGAAGCAATGACGGAAAGAATTTCCTGGAAATTGCCGAAATGAACAGCGAAGCATCTCAAATGCAAAACTATACGGATTTCAGTGTTTCTGCTGCTAATTATTACAGGTTAAAACTGACATATAATAATGGCCGTATTCAATACAGCAATGTACTGGCTTTCAACAATAAATTGTCTGCCACCAGCGGATTTAAAGTATATCCCAATGTCATTGAATCGGAAACCAATATCAGCCTTGTGGCAGATAAAAAGCAACAGGCTACAGTGAATATGTATGATTTTTCCGGAAGGATGGTGAAGCAGGAAAAGCTGCAGGTTGATCAGGGTCTTAACAGTGTTAAGATGAATGATCTTTCCCATTTGAATCGCGGAAATTATATCCTGGTGCTTAGTATGGGTAATGAAAGATACAGCCAGCAAATAGTAAAAAGATAATGATATAGTCCGAAATAACCCTTTAGTAAACTCAAACTCATGACCATGAAACAATATTACAAACATGCTAAATACATCATCACAGGTGATGATCATGTTTATCACGACCCTGGTGAAAGCTCAACCGGATTATGTATTTACCGGCGGAGTACTGGAATCCGGAACCGATCTTCAGATTGGTGCGGTATATCGTTTCAAGGAAGTAAAGCCGGGTATAGACGGCCTCATAACGATTATGGATATGACCGGGGGAATGACCCTGGCGCATGATTGACGGACCGTCTGGTTTTGATGAAGCCTTCCAGCCCTATATAAATTGTGCACCACTTCAAAAAGGTTATGTGGAATTCCAGCTTGATTTTGTTCTTGCAGGAACCAATACAACGGCCGTAATGCTGGAAGTGCCGCTTACTGCCATTGATATTGACGGATGGGTTTTCCCGGATGATAAACTTTATGAGTTTGATCAGTTTGAAATGTCACCATCTTACTATGAACAATATGACCTCCTGGGAAATGACCTGGTATTAAGTCATACAGGAAGTTGGGCAGAAGCGATGAATACAAATGCAATTACTTATGACGGAATTGATACTGTTCAGAAAAATGTAATGTTTACCGCAGTTCATGCGAATATATCATCAACAAAGTTTCGCGTAGGTGCCATGAACAATTCTATTAATGCAATGCAAAGGCTGAGGAGTGTTTATTTCAAGAAGTTTTATTTCAATACCGGCCTGTTGCCTGCTCCAACAGTAAAATCTTTCAGTGGTGTATCTGCAAATAACCTGGTACAGCTTAGCTGGGAACTCGTTGGTGGCAGTAAAGTGAAAACAGTTATCGTTGAAAAGAGCAGTGACGCACGAAACTTTTCATCTCTTGAAACCATAAACGTCAGTTATTCAGAAATGGCGCAGAAATATCATAGTGAAGATCCATCTGCGAATGCCACTATTTACTACCGGCTTAGATTAACCGATATCGAAGGTAAGTCGAGTTATAGTAATGTATTGGTAATGAAAACCATGACATCAGGAAATGCAGGTTTTAAGGTATACCCGAATATTGTCCAGTCCGCCACAACCATCAACATGGTATCTGCCTCCCGCCAGGAAGGATCCCTGACGATTGTCGATATTTCCGGCAGAACCATAAAGCAAAGCCGGATCCAGCTTAATGCAGGCACCAACAATATGCAGGTAAACGACCTGGAGAGGTTAAGCCAGGGCCAGTATGTAATGGTGCTTGACCTCCCGGGAAACAGGTATACGCAACCATTTATAAAAAGGTAATTAACGATAGCCCCCTAAACCCTGCGCAATGCGCAGAGGCCCCTGGAGAAATCCGGGGGCTAATTTTTTAATTTGCTTTTGAAAGCTTTTTCAAATTTTTCAAGTTTTGGCCTGATCACAAAATAGCAATAGGGAGCATTGCCGTTATTCTTGAAATAATTCTGGTGGTAGTCTTCCGCCACATAAAAGTTTTTATATGGCTCTATCGCGGTTACGATGGGCTGGTTGAAAGCCCCGCTTTTGTCCAGCTCAGCCTTAAAAAATTCAGATCTTTCTTTTTGCTTTTCATCATGATAAAAGATCACGCTCCTGTACTGCGGGCCAACATCATTTCCCTGCCTGTCCAGGGTGGTGGGATCATGGGTTTGCCAGAATACTTCCAGCAATTCATCAAAGGTTATAACGGCGGGATCATATACAATCTGCAATACCTCAGCATGCCCGGTATTTTTTTCACAAACCTGTTCATAGGTTGGATTCACTACATGTCCGCCACTATATCCGCTTTTGGCGCTGATCACTCCGTTAAGCTGCTGAAAAACGGCTTCCGTACACCAAAAACATCCGTTGCCAAGTGTAGCTGTATCTGTATTCATAGATAAAGAAGTATACATAGGTTCAAAATTAGCCGCATTCGGGCTCTGCCTTTGCGTGCAGGAGGTGAGTAAAATACCGGTAAAGGAAAAGAGGGTAAAAAATATTCTCATATTCAATGTTGGAAGTCCACAAATTTCTTTCTATTCCAATTCTAAACAAGTATTCACGTGTTAATGGTATTATGGAAATCCGGATTTAGTCATTTTTTAACAATTGTTTGGGCAAATTATGCCGGGAACCCGGTTTACCCGGATGCTATACATATGTTTTATCATGATTTTCACATTGGGGTCCAACTGCTTAACTTTACCGCAAAATAAGTATACTTGAAGCTATTTCCCGAATCTGCCGGGGTCCAACTGGAATTTGAAAAGATCAGGCAGATTGTTATTGACTTTTGTGCTTCCGAATCCGGTAAGACACGTGCATCCGAGCTAAGGATACATACCCGTAAGGAATATATTGAAATTGAGCTACGACAGTCTTTTGAATACCTGCTCCTGGCACAAAATGGCCAGTATTTTCCAAATGATCATACGCTTAACCTCTACAGGGAGCTTAAATTATTGGGTATCCCGGGGGCAGTTTTGAAAGGGGAAGATTTTATCCTGATCCGCAAACTGGCGGAAAGCATGCAACAGATATTCCGTTGGTTTGATGCCGATCGTACAATACATTTTCCTTCCCTTCATAAGGTCATTGCAGGTACACATTATGAGAAATCAGTGATTGCGGGAATTGATGAAGTATTAACAGAGCAGGGACTGGTTAAGGATGATGCCTCTGCTGAACTGGCGAGGATCAGGCTTAGCCTATTCCGTAAAAGAAATGAATTACGCAGGCAGTTCGACAGGATCATCCAGAAATTGAATAAAGCCGGATTTGCCGCGGATATTGAAGAGTCTTTTTTAAACGGTCGCAGGGTAGTGGCCATTCAGGCAGAATTCAAACGGCAGGTAAAGGGCATTTTCCATGGGGAAAGCGATACCAGGAAAACCACCTTTATCGAACCGGAAGAAACCATTGAGCTTAACAATGAAATCTTCACACTGGAAAGTGATGAAAGCAAGGAGGTCTACCGTATATTACGAGAGCTTACCAAACACCTTTCCGTCTATGCTACACTGCTGGTTAACTGGCATGACATCCTGGGTGAATTCGATTTTATCCGTGCAAAGGCAAGACTTGCCCAGGAATTAAATGCAGGTTTACCAAATGTCAGCGACAGGTCGGAACTTCACCTGGTGAAAGCTTACCATCCCCTGCTTTACATGTATAATAAAAGGCAGGGAAAAGAAACGATACCGGTTACGCTCACCCTAAATGAAAAACAGCGTATCCTGGTCATTTCCGGCCCTAATGCCGGAGGCAAGACGGTTACCCTTAAAACAGTGGGGCTGTTGCAAATGATGCTGCAATCCGGATTACTTGTTCCTGCAGACCCTGTTTCAGAATTTGGCATCTTTAAACAACTCATGATTCATATAGGCGATACCCAAAGCCTGGAATTTGAACTCAGCACCTATAGCTCTCACCTGAAAAACATGAAATATTTCATGGAGAATGCCAATGGAAGAACATTGTTCTTTATTGACGAACTCGGCAGCGGAAGTGATCCGAATCTCGGAGGGGCTTTTGCTGAAGTAATCCTGGATGAGCTATTACGAAAACACGCATACGGCATTGTAACCACGCATTACCTAAACCTCAAAGTGATGGCGGGTAAAACTTCGGGTATCATTAACGGTGCCATGGCCTTTGATGAAAAAAACCTCCTTCCATTATACCAGTTGGCTATAGGCAAACCTGGCAGCTCTTATACTTTTTCCATTGCTGAGAGGATTGGACTGGAAAGCCGGATCATTGAAAAAGCCCGAAAGCTGGTGGATGAAGATCATTTCAGCCTGGATAAATTACTTAACAGGACGGAACAGGATCTTCGCCAGATAGAAGAAAAGGAGAAAGAACTGCATAAGCTGTTAAAACAGAATGAACGTCTGAAAAGGGAACTGGAAACCCAGCTCGATAAGGAAAAGCACCGCCAGCAGGTGGAATTGCTGAAACACCAGAACCAAATTTCTGAGGTTCGTATTGCTTATCTGAAAGACATGGAAAGAAAGCTTAAGCAGATTGTGTTCGACTGGCGAAGATCTGAATCCCAGGAGGATAAAAAGGACCTGATGAAGCAGATGCATGCCATGCTTTTTAAACAAAAGGAAAAGCAGGTGAAGGAAAAAGCCAAAAAGAAACTCAATTCAAAATATCTTGAAACCGGTGAGGAAGTAAGGACAGGGGTGATGGCTGTTATGCGGCAAAACAACCAGGTAGGAACCGTAAAAGAAATCCGCGGTAAAAAGGCGATCCTTCAATTAGGCGCAATGCCCATCACCGTTGATATCAGCGATCTGGCCGTAGTTAAGGAAAAAGAAGTATCCTGATTAAGCATCCTCTTTAATATAGTTATATATCCTTCATTGTTTTAGTGATCGTTTTGTAAATTGAACGAAATTAATTCGCATGCCCCGTTTGCCGTACTTCTTACTTATCATGTTTATTCTTTCCTGTAATGACACCCCGGAAAAAACATATGAAGAATGGAGGATCTACGGAAATGATGGTAATTCAAGATATTCTAACCTTACACAGATCAATACAGGTAATGCTGATCAACTGGCCGTTGCATGGACATTCAGTACCAATGAATCCGATTCCAATAATATGATGCAGTTGCAATGCAGTCCGATAATGGTCAATGGACTTCTTTACCTCACCTCGTCCAAAGGAAAAATATTTTGCATAAATGCATCTACCGGTAAGGAGTATTGGCATTTCGATGCATTGAAAGACAGTACGGCCAATGAAACCAGCAGGGGAGTAGTATACTGGGAAAGCGCAGATAAAAAAGATCGAAGGATATTTTACTCCGCACGTTCATTCTTATATGCAATTCATGCAGACAGTGGAAGCCTGAAAATGGACTTTGGTGACAGTGGTAAAATTGATCTTCGAAAAGGGCTTGACAGGGAACTCAGCACACAGTTTGTAATATCCACAACACCTGGCGTGATCTGTAATAACCTTTTGATACAGGGAAGCCGTGTTCATGAAGGTCCGGGAAAATCTGCTCCGGGACATATCCGGGCTTTTGATGTTGTTACCGGTAAGCAGGTGTGGATATTTCATACCATTCCTCATCCGGGAGAATTTGGATATGAAACATGGCCGCCGGATGCATGGCAAAAGACAGGCGGTGCAAATGCCTGGGCAGGAATGACTGTGGATACAGCAAGGGAGACCGTATTTGTTCCCCTTGGATCACCATCATATGACTTCTATGGAGCTGATCGTAAAGGCCAGGGACTTTTCGGTAACAGCCTGGTGGCGCTGGATGTAAATACAGGTAAACGTAAATGGCATTACCAGACGATTCATCATGATTTATGGGACCGGGATCTTCCATCTCCCCCCAATCTTGTAACGATAAAGCAAAATGGAAAGACAATAGATGCAGTTGCCCAGGTTACCAAGACCGGCGATGTATTTATTTTTAACCGTGATACCGGTGAACCCATTTTCCCTATCGAAGAACAACCAGTGCCACAATCCATTGTACCCGGCGAGCAAACCTGGCCAACACAGCCGCGCCCCACCAAACCTGAACCATTTGTCAGGCAGTTGTTTACAGATAATGACATCAGTAATATAAGTCCTGAAACATATGAAAATGTAAAGAACAGGTTAACCGGTGTAAAGCGCTCACATATGTATGAACCGCCAAGCCTCGAAGGAACAATGATACTTCCCGGTTTTGATGGAGGCGGAGAATGGGGCGGTGCTGCATATGATGATCATTCCGGCATACTATATGTGAATGCCAATGAAATGGCCTGGATATTAAGGCTGATACCCAAAGCACAGCGCGGAAGTAACAGCCCGGGAAGAACAGTATACATTAATAATTGCGCTGCCTGTCATGGAATGAATCTCCAGGGGGCAACCGGACAATTTCCTTCGCTTGACACTATCGACAAAAAACTTGACAGTTCAGCCATAGCTGAACAACTGATGAAAGGCAAAGGCAGGATGCCTGCCTTTAGCCATTTACCTTCTTACCAGGCAAAGGACCTAATTGCTTACCTGTTGAAAAAAGAGAAAAAGCCTGATCCGAATGATCACAGGGCCGTTAATACGGCTGAAAAGGATGACCTGCCTGAATACATCGGTACCGGTTATAACCGCTTTTATGACATGAATGGTTATCCTGCCATCAGTCCGCCATGGGGTACACTTAATGCCATCGACCTTAGTGCCGGTAAAATCGTTTGGTCGGTACCGTTAGGAGAGTTCCCTGAACTGACTGCCAGGGGTATTCCACGGACAGGGACGGAAAATTACGGTGGCCCTGTGGTTACTTCCGGAGGGATAATTTTTATTGGCGCAACAAAGGATGAAAAATTCAGGGTATTTGATAAAAAAACAGGGAAAATATTGTGGGAAACGAAACTTCCTGCCGGAGGGTATGCCACCCCCTGCACATATATGGTAGATGGGAGGCAGTACGTGGTCATTGCTGCAGGCGGAGGTAAAATGGGAACAAAAAGCGGTAATCAATATATCGCTTTTTCATTGCCACAGAAAAAATAATACAGATACCATCCCGAAAAAATTGATTATTGAATGAACCTGCTTAATTATTTAACTTATTAACAGTTTCCCGATAAAATATATCAAATGAAACATCTCCTTATACTAATGAACTTATCCCTGCTGCTGCATGAATTGCTTGCACAGGAACAAATACTCTGGTATAATCAACCTGCTTCGAAATGGGTGGAAGCCCTGCCTGTTGGCAATGGCAGGATGGGGGCAATGGTATTTGGTGATCCAA
Organism: uncultured Sphingobacteriales bacterium; assembly: GCA_963823365.1. Taxonomy (GTDB): domain Bacteria; phylum Bacteroidota; class Bacteroidia; order Chitinophagales; family Chitinophagaceae; genus Pollutibacter. Next base: position 61,123 of record CAWGLH010000011.1, on the reverse strand, counting down.
ACCATGAAAGGATACAATTGAATGAAGAAACGATCTGGGCGGGAACCAGGGTAAATGACATTAATCCTGAAGCAAAGAATAACCTTAAGCAGATTCAGCAATTGCTTCTTGACGGGAAAAATGCGGAAGCATATACGCTCACTAAAAAGTACCTGCTAGGCACGCCGCCGGAGATAAGGTCTTACCAGACGCTCGGTGATTTGTATTTTGACTGGGACAGTTCCGGTGTATCGGGATATTCCAGGAAACTCGACTTGCGCAATGCACTGCATACTACCAGTTACATAAAGAATACAGCTGAAATCCGTGAAGAAGTTTTTCTTTCCTCTGTCGATAATATTCTTGTAATCAGAATTACAAGTGCTAAAAAAAAGGGATTACAAGGCATCATCCGGCTTACCAGATCAAAAGACGTTGTGGTTACCGCGAAAGGGAATCAACTTATAATGACTGGCCAGATTATTGATACTGAAACTCCGGAAATAAAAGGACCTGCTGGACAACACCTTCGGTTTTCGGCTATTGCAGATGTCAAAAATATTGATGGTACCTGCACCGCAAAAGGCAATGTACTGGAAGTCAGGGGAGCATCAGAAATCCTGCTTCGGTTTACGGCCTATTCTGATTACAATCCAGAAAGATTAAATCATGATCCCTCAATACAGCCATTGGACAGTTGTAAAAATATATTGTCAGGATCCGCTGCAAAAACTTTCACGCAGTTACTGGAGCACCATATGATGGAAGTCAACCCGGCTTTTGATGCCTGCACATTTTTACCAGGTGAACAGGAAAAATCAGCACAAAAGATTCCAACAGATGCCAGGCTGGAAGCATACCGTAATGGCAGTAATGACCAGGGACTTATTGCACTGTATTTTCACTATGGCCGTTACCTGCTGTTTTCAAGTTCAAGAAAGCCGGGCAGGCTTCCGGCAAACCTCCAGGGGAAATGGAATGAACATATGGATGCCCCCTGGCAAAGTGATTATCACACCAACATTAACCTCCAGATGAATTACTGGCCTGCAGACATTGCCAATACGGGTAATACCTGGGAACCGCTTGCAATATTCATGAAATCGATGCTGGAACCCGGAATGATATGTGCAAAAGATATGTATGGCGCCGGTGGATGGGCAATGCATCATGTAACCGATATTTATGGAAGAACATCAATCAATGCAGACCCCATGTGGGGAACAAGTCCGCTGGCAGGCGCATGGATGGCTTTATCCCTTTATGATCACTACGACTTTACAAGAGATGAAGCATATCTTCGGAACTTTGCGTGGCCCTTATTAAAGGGTTCCGCTGATTTTATCATGGACTTCCTGGTGCCGGATTCAGAGGGCCGGCTTGTTACCGCACCTTCCATGTCACCGGAAAACGGATTTTATCTCGATAAGGATTCAGTAACAAGGCATGTAATCACATATGCACCCGCCATAGATATTCAGATCATCCGGGAAATATTCAGGGCAATGAGGAACATTGCTGAAACAATGAATGTACCTGATCAGTACCTTAAAAGAATGAATGACATTGAAAGTAAACTGCCTCCCATCAGTATCAACAGGTATGGCGGAATACAGGAATGGATCAAAGACTATGATGAACAGGAACCGGGTCACCGCCATGTGTCCCAGCTGTTTGGATTATACCCGGGCACAACGCTTGCGACAGATCCAATACTAATGGAAGCAGCAGGAAAAACGCTTGAACACAGGCTTGCTAACGGAGGCGGACATACGGGCTGGAGCAGGGCATGGATGATCAGTTTTTATGCAAGGTTGAAGGATGGTGAGCAGGCGGGATATAACCTTGATCAATTATTGAAAAAATCTACTTTGTCAAATTTGTTTGATACCCACCCACCATTCCAGATTGATGGAAATTTTGGCGGTATTGCAGGGATAGGTGAAATGCTGCTGCAATCACACCAGGATTATATAGAACTGCTGCCTGCATTGCCTCCCCAATGGAGTAAGGGATCTGTCAACGGATTAATGGCGCGCGGAAACTTTATAGTAAGTATACAGTGGTCGGAAGGAATACTTGTAAGGGCCGACATCAGGTCCAATGTAGGATTACCCTTACAGGTAAAGTATGGAAAATCAACCAGGTCATTTAACCTTAGGAAGGGTGATTATATATCAATTGATGGTAATCTCAGCGAGATCAAATAAATTTTATGCGGAAATCATTTTATGTACCATGCGTAATTATCCTGCTGATCCATTTTTCATTGGTGGTCAAATCCCAGCAAAAAATCAGCCCTGATTCCATCCGTTCAAAGATGCAATGGTTCCAGGATGCAAAACTGGGAATATTTATTCACTGGGGTATTTATGCCGTTAATGGAATTGATGAAAGCTGGAGTTTCTACAACCGGAAAATTTCCTGGCCAGAGTACATGAAACAGTTACAGGGATTTACCGCAGCAAAATATGATCCCGTATCCTGGGCATCAGTCATTAAATCAAGCGGTGCAAGGTATGCCGTGATCACCACCAAACATCACGACGGAGTGGCGCTCTGGGATACCAAAGAGAATCATTATGATGTGGTGGATAATACTCCCGCAAAGAAAGACCTGCTGGCGCCATTTTACAAGGCATTAAGAAGAGAAGGTATTAAGGCAGGGGCTTATTTTTCACTGCTCGACTGGAGCCATCCTGATTACCCTGCATTTATTAAAGACAGCAACCGGTATAAGATCAGTGATCATCCCCAGCGCTGGGAAAAGTACAGGACTTTTTACCTGGGCCAGTTAACAGAGTTAAATACACTTTATAAGCCTGATCTCTGGTGGTTTGATGGTGACTGGGAACATAGTGCTGATGAATGGAAATCGACCGAAATTCGAAGGGAATTACTCCGGGTAAATCCAAATGCCATTATCAACGGGCGTTTGCAGGGATATGGCGATTACGAAACACCTGAACAAAACATACCGGTAAGCCGTCCAAAATATAACTGGTGGGAACTTTGCATGACCATTAATAATAACTGGGGATACCAGCCTGCAGATACTAACTGGAAAACGCCATATGAAATCATCACCATATTTGCGGATGTAATCAGCAATGGAGGAAATATGCTGCTGGATATCGGGCCCCGCGCAGACGGGAGCATACCGGAACAGCAATTGGACGTGTTAAAGGAACTGGGTGCCTGGAACAGGATCAATGAAAAGGCAGTCTTTGGCACCCTTCCGGGAATACCCCAGGGACATTTCTTTGGTCCTACGACCATATCAAAAGATTCCACCAAACTTTACCTGTTTGTGGAAGGGAATATGTCCGGCCAGTTGCTTCTAAAAGGGCTCGATAATAAAATCAATGAAATAACTGTGCTTGGCTCCGGAAAAAAACTGCATCACAAAGTTGTTGGAAAGATTTCATGGAGCCCTGTACCCGGACTTGTGTACATTGACCTGCCACAGGGAATTTCTGAAAAATATATTACTGTGCTTGAACTTTCACTGGATAAACCTGTGAAACTCTATTCAGGTCATGGTGGATTTAATTAAAACAGAACTCTTGTCTTATTAAAATTCTCTTTTCCATTCCATCGATACTGGTCGTTACATAAAACACAACCATCAAAACCTATAGCGTTAAATCCCCTTAGTGATTAAAGTCAAAAACTTTATCCATCAGTTTCCATTTCCATGGATCTTCAGGATCAAAGCCGGGCAATGATTGTTGAAATTGTCCCATGATTTTTTCCCATTCCTGCACTTTAGGATTTGCTGCATCCATTCCTGCCTTCCTTTCAAAGCTGAAATCTTCCGTAGTTTCAATGATCATAAACATCCTGTTCATTAACCGGTAGATCTGCATTGACCTGATTCCACTGTCTGAAAGGCTCTTTAATATTTCGGGCCAGACTTCCTTATGATATGCTTCATATGCAGCAATAATTTCAGGGTTGTCTTTAAGGTCAACAGTTAGGCAATATCTCATGAGTTGATTATTTTTATTGTCAGTCAGCCAGCACCTCAGCAGGTGATTTTACCTGGTAACCTTTCCAGGCAAATAAAACAACTACGACAAAACAAAACATCGGGATAGTATACGCTAAAGCAGTGGAGTATGAGTCAGCCATCCATCCCATAAAGTAGGGCATAAGTGCGCCACCAACGATCGACATGATTATAAAGGATGCACCTCTTTTGGTGTAGTTACCAAGATTTTTTACCCCAAGGGCGAAAATGGTGGGGAACATAATTGATTCAAAAAAGAATATCGCCATGATAGCATAAACGGATATCATTCCAGGTACCCATATTACAACAGCACAAAGTGCTATATTAATTAATGCGTAGAGGCCAAGCAATGTAGGAGGCGGAAGTACTTTCATGATAGCTGTCCCGGTAAATCTCCCGATAGTAAAAAGTATAAGGCTTCCGGAAAGATAATAAGAAGCCTTTTCATTAGTAATTCCAAGGTCTTTTTCAGTACAGTAATTAATGAAAAGGGCGGCGATCCCTACCTGCGCAGCAACATAAAAAAACTGCGCTACAACAGCCCAGACAAAATGGCTGTGTTGAAAAAGTGTTTTGCCTTTATGTTTTCCAGCATCTACAATAAGTTCTTCTTCCTTTACTTCCGGCATTGGTGTGCGATAAAACAGGAAAGCTACCAGTAAGACCACTGCTGCAATAACAATATACACGTTCATGACGGAATCCAGGTTCCCGTTTTTTGATTCCTCATTTCCAAAGAAAAGCGCTCCTCCTATTATTGGACCTATAAAAGAACCGACACCATTGAAGCTTTGTGAAAGATTTAGCCTGAATTCCGATGTGGAAGGATCACCCAGAACAGTGATATAAGGATTGGCAGCCGTTTCCAGGAAAGTTAGTCCGCTCGCCAGTATAAATAAAGACAACAGGAAAAAAGGAAAGCTGCTCATTTGTGCAGAAGGATAAAACAGCAAAGCACCTGCGGCATACAATAACAATCCGGCAATAATGCCTTTTTTATATCCGGCCCTGTTCATGAACATTCCGGCAGGCAGGGCTACGAGAAAATAAGCCCCGAAATAAGCCGCCTGTAAAAGTGTTGACCGTTGCCTGGTGATGTTTAGCGTTTCCTGGAAATGTTTATTCAAAACATCCAGCAAACCATACGCTACGCCCCAGAGAAAAAACAGGCTGGTGACCAGGATTAAAGGTAGCAGGTACGTGTTTTTTTTATCCATTTAGGTATTATGTAAGAATTATATTTTTAATTAGCTTATTTCAATTTTCACATTTGCACATTTTCACATTTGCACATTAATGGACCGCCCGGTCCAAATGCACATACCCGCCATCCACATGTATTAACTGGCCTGTAGTATGGCTTGATCGCTCAGAAAGCAGGAAGGCGACCATATTGGCTATCTCTTCGGCTGTGGTCATGCGATGTCCAAGGGGTATCTTTTCCGTGATTTTTTTTAATGTTGCTTCAGGTTCAGGAAGGGTCTTTATCCACTTTTCATACAGAGGGGTAAAGCATTCCGCTACAATCACAGCATTCACCCTGATATTATATTTCAACAATTCCACCGCCCATTCCCTGGTAAGTGCATTCCTGGCGCCATTGGAAGCAGCATATGCAGAAGTACCACCCTGCCCTGTTTCAGCTACTTTCGATCCTATATTTACAATGGCTCCTTTTGATTTTATCAATTCCGGTAAAGCGTGGTGGGCCATTAAATAGTAATGAACAACATTTTTATGCAATGATGAAATGAACCCTTCATAACTGCCATTTTCAAGGTTAATCCCATCGTTTACTCCCGCATTGTTTACTAATCCATCGATACGGCCGAAATTGGCAACAATTGCATCTACTGCCTGCCGGCATTGCAAGGGATCTGATAGTTCAGCAGTCACCTGCCATCCACGGCCAATGGCTTTCAATGTGCTTTCGTTGTCTTCCTGGTTTCTTCCTACGATTACGGGCAGTGCATTCTCAGCCGCCAGTACTTTTGCAATTCCCTCGCCGATTCCTTTTGCACCCCCGGTAACGATAATTACTTTGTCCGATAATTGAAGATCCATAATTATGACAATTGATAAAATGTAATGGCATTTCCGGATAATATTTTTTCCCTTTCTGTTTCACTTACCTGGCGGCAGAATGTATGTACCATGTCTAAAACTTTGTCAAAGCCGGCAGCAAGCAGGCAAACCGGCCAGTCGGATCCAAAACATAACCTGTCAGTTCCGAAATATTCACCTGCAATGTCAAGATAAGGAGATATTTCCTGGTAATTCCACTTCTGCCAGTCGGCCTCCGTGACCAGCCCCGAAAGCTTACAATACATATTTGGGTTTTCAGCGATAATCCTGATATCCCTTTTCCAGTTTTTTATGGAACCATTTTTAATATCCGGTTTTGCACAATGGTCCAGGATGAACCTCTGGTCAGGAAATTTCTCTGCAAATCGGATGGCAGCCGGTAATTGGTAATGATAAATCAGGATGTCATAAGTAAACCGGCTTCCTTGCAAAAAGGAAAATCCTTCCAGGAATAGTTTATTGGTAAAATACCTGCTGTCATCTTCGCCCTGTATAATATTCCGGAATCCCTTCAGTGCCGGGGAGCTATGGTATTCCTCCAGTGCTTCCCGAAAATTCCCTGAAGCGGGGTCTATCCAACCCACTACACCTTTGATAAATGAAAATTGTTCTGCCAGTTGGAGGAGAAACTTCGTTTCATCTGCAGACTGATCAGCCTGTACAGCAATACATCCGTCTATTTTATTGGCAGTATAAATTTTTTCAAGTTCTTCCGGAAGAAAATCCCTTTTGAGTATTTTCATTTCGTCGTTGATCCAGCTATCCCTTACCGGATCATATTTCCAGAAATGCTGGTGCGCGTCAATGATCATCAGTGCTGATTATTTGAGCTGATCAATATTTGCCTTACCATGGATATGTTGCCAATTGGCGTTGCTCTCCCAGTCCGTCAATACCCAGGGTAACCACATCACCCGCTTTCAGATATCGGGGTGGTTTCTGTCCAAGTCCTACCCCCTGCGGAGTACCGGTTGAAATGACATCACCCGGGAGAAGCGTCATGAACTGGCTGATATAGTGAACCAGGAAAGGAATATTAAAGACCAGGTCGGCCGTTGATGAATCCTGTAATGGCTCACCGTTAACGTTTAACCATAACCGAAGATGGTGCGGATCTGCCACTTCATCTTTTGTCAGTAACCAGGGACCCATAGGCGCAAAAGTATCACAGCTTTTACCCTTGACCCACTGTCCGCCCCGTTCTATCTGGAACTCGCGTTCACTGTAATCATTATGCAGTGCATACCCTGCAACATAATCCATAGCTGAAGCAAGGTCAACATAACTTGCTTTTTTACCGATAACCACGGCCAGTTCAACTTCCCAGTCCGTCTTTTGGGAATTTCGGGGAATAACCAGGTCATCGTACGGCCCGCATAGTGCAGTGGTACTTTTAAAAAAGAGAACGGGTTCTTTGGGGAGTTCCATTCCGCTTTCAGCAGCATGCTGTACATAGTTTAGTCCCACACAGACTATTTTGGAAGGCCGGGCAACACAGGATCCCCATCTTTCATTTTCTTCAACTAAAGGGCAGTCATCCGCATACTGGCTTATCCACTGGGACAATTTCTCAATGCCATTTTCGGCAAAAAAATCTTCATTAAAATCCTTGCAAAAAGAGGACACATCTATCTTCCTGGTATTCCAGATGACTCCTGGTTTTTCTTTACCCTTTCGGCCAAACCTGAATAGTTTCATATTATTCTATAAAAATTAAATCAGTTATTAATCCTGATAAAACCGCCATCAATCGGATAATCAGAACCTGTTATAAATCCTGCTTCATCACTGCAAAGGTAAAGAGCGAGGGAAGCAATTTCATCAGGCGTACCCATTCTGCCAATGGGTTGGCTGGCAGCGAGTTTATTATACATGTCAAGTTCATTCCCTGGATAATTATTCTTCAGGAATCCATCAACAAAAGGTGTATGTACCCTGGCCGGAGAAATGCAATTGCACCTGATGCCATGTTTTACATAATCCCTGGCTACACTCAGTGTCATCGCCAGTATTGCACCCTTGGTTGTACTGTATACAAACCGGTCAGGTATGCCTACACTGGCCACTACTGATGCCATATTCAGGATTACTCCGGAGCCCTGCTCTTTCATAAACGGAATAACTGCATGGATACAATTATAGGTTCCCTTTACATTTACATTCATTACCCGGTCAAAGTCTTCTTCGGTGGTACTTTCAGCTGTACCAATATGCGCTATGCCTGCATTATTCACCAGAATATCTATATTACTGAAGGCCGCAATAGTGGATACTTCTTCCTTTACCTTTTGTTGATTGTGTGATATTGATGGAGTGGGCTTTGGCCCTGCCGCCATCAGCGACGATTTGTTCCGCTTCTTTAAGCGCCAGGTCATAGTTTAATTCGAATAAATGTACCGTAGCCCCCTGGCTGGCAAATAGCCTTGAAATGGCCAGCCCGATGCCACTGGCACCACCAGTGATAATTGCAGTTTTTCCCTCCAGAGAAAACATATAATTAATTTGATGACGCTGAAATTAAGGAAAGATTTAATTTCCCATACCAATCATTACGATCACCATGAGATTATTTAAAAAGGATGGCCATTGCTGGCTTGAATACAAGGAAAAAGTGTATACCCACAGCGCCGACTGGGATACACTGATAAATCGTAAAAACCTTTACCAGTACCTGTTGGCAGATATAGACCACTGGTCGCAGGTCGACTTTATCCCTGATGTTGACTTTGACGCACCTGTTCACAGGCAGGAGATTTGGGCAGCCGGCGTGACCTACCTGAGAAGCAAGCAGGCCCGCATGGAAGAATCTAAGGATGCCGGAGGTGGTGATTTTTATGATAAAGTGTACATGGCCGACCGTCCCGAACTTTTTTTCAAGTCGCAACCCTTCCGGGTGGCTCCTCCGGGATCAGATATCAGGATCCGCAAAGATTCCTTATGGAATGTCCCGGAACCGGAACTCACACTTTTTATTTCATCTTTTGGCACCATTGAAGGATATACCATTGGCAATGATGTCAGTTCAAGGAGTATAGAAGGTGAAAACCCTTTGTACCTTCCCACAGGCAAAAACCTACCAGCAAAGTGCATCAATAGGACCCTGCCTGTTTATTCCGGGAACTGTTATAGATCCCGGAGCAAGAATCAGCATGGATATTGAACGAAACGGGTACGTGATTTTTTCCCAATCCATTGGTATCGACCAGATGAAAAGGAACCATGAAGAACTTGTTTCCTGGCTGTTCAGGGAACTGGAATTCCATTTTGGATGTTTCCTGATGACAGGAACAGGAATTGTTCCTCCTGATGATTTCAGCCTTTCTGCAGGTGATATTGTATCTATATCCATCGATGGAATCGGAACACTAATTAATACTGTTATCCAATGAGGTTACTTTACACATTTTTAAGCCTGGTCTTTTTTTTACATGTTCAGTCACAACCCGGCGCCCCGCTTCCTTATGGCGTAATCCCTTCATCCCGCCAGTTGAAATGGCATGAAATGGAAATGTATGTCCTCGTGCATTTCACCCCAACCACCTTTGAAAATAAGGAATGGGGATATGGTGATGCTGATCCCGCAATTTTCAATCCAAGTCAATTTGATGCAGGCAAAATAGTAAAAGCAGTAAAGGCAGGAGGCTTTAAGGGTATGATCCTGGTAGCCAAACATCATGATGGATTTTGCCTCTGGCCAACAAAGACAACACCATACAATATCAGTAAAAGTCCATGGAAAAATGGCAAAGGCGATATGGTAAAGGAATTTGAAACCGCCTGCCGTAAGAACGGACTGGAATTTGGCGTTTACTGCTCACCGTGGGACCGTAATAATCCTGAATACGGAACACCTGAATATGTAAATACCTACAGGGCCCAGCTAAAGGAACTGTATACAGGCTATGGAAAATTATTCATGTCCTGGCATGACGGGGCAAATGGCGGCGATGGTTATTACGGGGGAAAAAGGGAAAGCAGGACCATCGACCGGTCTGTATATTACGGATGGGATACCACCTGGGCCATGACAAGAAAATTGCAGCCTTCTGCCACCATTTTCAGCGATATGGGATGGGATGTGCGATGGGTAGGAAATGAAAAGGGAGAGGCAGCCGAAACATCATGGTCCACTTTCACGCCTATTCCGGAAACAGGTAAAACCAAAGTTGGACCAGGCGACATGAAATATGATAATTCGCCTACGGGTACCCGTAATGGTGAATACTGGATACCTGCGGAATGCGATGTTCCTCTCCGGCCGGGTTGGTTTTACCATCCTGAGCAGGACGACAAGGTGAAATCCTCTTCCCAGCTATTTGATCTCTACCTTAAATCCGTAGGAAGGGGCGGGTGCCTGGACCTGGGTATTGCTCCCGATACCCGCGGCCTGCTTCATGAGAACGATGTTAAATCACTGGCATCATTCGGAAACTACCTGAAAAAAACTTTTGAGAAGGACCTGGCAAAGAGTGCGGTAATAACGGCAAGTAATACCCGAAAATCTGCGCAGAAGTCGTTTGATGCGGCTAAGATGAAGGATGGGGACCGCTACAGCTACTGGTCAACCGATGACAGCGTTCATAATGCCGAAATAATTCTTGAATGGAAGGAGGACCAGGAATTTGACCTGCTGCGGATAAGGGAAAATATCAAACTCGGGCAGCGCGTTGAATCCTTCAAGGTGGATGCCTGGACCCCTGGCGGATGGAACCAGATAGCGCAGGCTACAAGTATAGGCAGCGCGAGGATCCTGATGTTGCCAACTTACCGGACAAGAAAAATAAGGATCCGGATTGAAAACTGCCCGGTTGCTCCTGCCATAAGCGATATAGGCATTTTCAATAAGCCCGACAAAGAATAGTCATCCGTTTCATTTGCAGTAGTTTTGTCATATGAATTCGAGGTTTGCCCCTGGAGATATTTATGCGGGAAATATCATTACTTACAGTAAACAACTTGCACTATTGCGCAAAAAAGGAAACGGTCTTGGATGGGCAAGGTTATCCATGATCATTTTCCCCGCATTGCTGATTTATTTTTTTCTTCCGGGTGATTTATTGCTTTTTATCGCCGGAATCACCGTAGTCATTGCTGTTTTCTTATGGCTGGTGGTGCAGGACATCAATAATGGCCAATTGATTAATCAGTTGGAACACCTTGTAAGCATTAACCGGGAAGAACTCAAAATCATCGCAGGTGATTATGCAGACAGGGCTGATGGAAAAAACTGGGAAGTTCCCGAACATGCGTATGCGGCCGACCTTGACTTTTTTGGCCGATCATCTTTATTCCAGTATTACAACCGTTGCACTTCCGAGCAGGGAATGAAACTGCTTGCCGGCAGGTTCCAGGAGCCGTTACCATACGGTTTCATTAATGATTACCAACAAGCCACCATGGAAATGTGTGAAAAGACTGAGTGGCGACAGAAATGGCAGGCGATAGGTAGGGAGCAAGGTTTTACCATTGATACGGAAAACAGGATCACTAGCTGGCTTGAACTAAAGGAAAGAGATATTTATTCCGGTTTCTGGAAATGGGTACTCTATTTTTTTCCCGTCATTTCCATCGGGACATTGGTGTTGTTTATATCTGATATTATCCCTTTTTCATTGTTCATATTTTTAATGATTGGATTTTTTTATTTCTCAGGGATAAAAGTTAAGGATGTAAATGCAAGCCACATGTATTTGTCACGCATCCTTCCGGAAGTGGATGGTTTATACAAACAACTTCATCATCTTGAGGAATCCGTATGGACCTCCGCATTAATAAACCGGTGGAAATCGGTCGTATCAGGACAGGAGCATAGTGCGGGAAAAGAATTTTACCAGTTAAAGAAAATACTGAACAGGTTTGATATGAGATTGAATCTCCTGGTCAATCCCATATTAAACATATTTTTCCTTTGGGATATCCGTCAGCTGGCAGACCTGCAGGTTTGGAAAAAGAAGAACAGGGAAAGTGTCAGTGCGTGGATAACTGCCATGGCCGAAACAGATGTACTTAACAGCATGGCTGCTTTTGCCTATAATCATGACACATTTTGTTTCCCGGGTGTGGATGAAAACCATTTCCATTTTGAATCAACGGGCCTTGGGCATCCCCTGATCAGTGCAGCAAAAAGGGTTACCAACGATATTAAAACCAGCGGAACAGGGCAGATATTGCTGATCACCGGTTCAAACATGGCTGGTAAAAGCACTTTTTTAAGAAGTGTTGGTGTGAATGCCGTTCTGGCGATGATGGGTTCACCAGTATGTGCATCAGGGTTTACTATTTCATATGTTCATCTTATATCAAGCATGCGTATTGCTGATAACCTGGCAGAAAATACATCCACTTTTTATGCGGAACTAAAGAAATTAAAAACAATCATTGACAGGGTTAACCAAAAGGAAAAACTGCTGATACTGATGGATGAAATTCTGCGTGGAACCAATTCATTTGACCGCCATGCAGGTTCTGAAGCGCTGATAGAACAAATGATCCAGCAGGAAGCAATTGCACTGGTGGCTACACATGACGTGGAACTGGGTGCCCTTGAAAAAAAATACCCGCTATCCATCCATAATTACCATTTTGATGTACAGGTAAAAGGCGAAGAGCTATATTTTGATTTCAAATTAAAGGAAGGAATATGCCAGAGCATGAATGCCAGTATCCTGATGAAAAAGATCGGTATTAAAATATGATAATGCGATGATTATTCAATGGTGAACCAGGTGTATTTTCCCGGATCAAGAGTAAATCTGAATGGTACCGAATAATCCCTGGCAAGCAGGTATTTCTTTTTTACGCCACTCTCTGAGGTGATTATAGCTTGCTTTATTAAGCCCGTATAATATAGCGGAAGGTTTATTACACGGGTTATTTTCCGTGGGGTAGGGTTGAAGAGCATGACAAATCCTTTTTTTTGAAGGTCCGGGTCTGCGTGCATAAATCCGTCCCAATCCCTGCCATCAGGCCTTCGAAGGTGAATAATGTCTGCATTCAGGATATCACGATATTTTTTATACCATTGAATTACCCGGATAACAGCTTGTTTTGTCTGTTCCGTATCGTATAATCTTGGACCACGATAACAGGCCTGGATACCAGCCCCATAATATTGCATCATCAACTGTACATAGTCCCCTAAATGTTCTGAAAGTGGTTCCAAAATAGCTTCGGGACCACCCCCCTGGTAACGGGTAAGTGGCACAAAACCCCAGCCCATGGAAGGCGTTTTCTCCCAGGTGCCATCAAAAATATTTTGCCGGTTTAATATTTTCTGCTGATCCCTGGACAATGAAAAATTCACTTCACGGTATCCCAGGGCGATCTTGTGGGTGCCATCCAGAAAATACCAGTCTGGTGAGTTGATATAAATCCCTCTTTCATTAAGCCACCGGTACAGTTCTTTTTGAATTTCCATTTGCCTCCATTGGCTGTCGTCAAGTCCTTTATGGCCCGGATGTGTTTTCGAAGCACAACGGTCACCGGGATATGGTCCGTCGTTTTCCCAGATATCAAATCCTGTTTCTGCAAAGAAATATTTTATCTTATTTCGGTAAGATAAACCCCAGCGGCTTCCAAAACAGGGAGCATTTCCAAAGAAAGCATTTCCGGTTTTCCCGGTCACAGGACTTACTACATCATCAGAATCGCTTATTTGCCGGGAGCTGAATAAGGAGTAACCGCCGATTTTTACCCCTTTTTTATGGGCAAATGCCGCCAGTTCTTTCCAGCGATTTATGTTCTGCCCTGAGCTGTCTTCCATATTCAGGTGGCTTCCGAAGCTAAGGATGATGGCTTCATATCCTGTTTCACTGCATTGCTCAATGGCTGATTTAACTTCCTCATCATTTTTGCTGACGAGGTGCATGAAGATTGGGTTTTGAATAGTCCATGGAGCAATTTTACGGTACATTTTCCTTACCGAAAGGCCCCTTCTTTCACGGTCATAACTATCCAGCAGAAGTTCATATGTCCTGATAGACCGGAATACCTGGCCCTGCTCAAGGTATATACCCGGAGCAAAGTCTGGATATATTTCCAGCACACAGGGTGTTTGAAAATTATAGTTTACCTGTGATGTATAACTGCTGTCCGTTTTCCAGTGCGTGGTCTGGTCACTGATGGAATACCGCATCGCATTATTAAAAGCATAATTAGTTTCAAGGTAAATTCCCTGTTGCGTTTTCATTTGTGTCGGAGTGCCAACAACTGCACTTTCTTCTTCAGGCATGTGCAGGATTTCATTGACGACCCTGCCAACAAATATATTTCGGCCTCCGGTATTGTCTATGCTTATCCACTTAACCATCAGTGGCATTCCTTCATGTAATTCATAATGAACCGATACCGATATTCCTTTTAATGCCGGCAATGGGGAATGAAATGAAAATGAAACATCAATTCCTGCAGGGTTATTAGTAAAAGTATTATCCAGTAAAGGTTTCCATTCTATATATGGACGAAGGGGAGTAATGGTCACTGAATCAAAAATAAAATCATCTTTTCCTACATCCAGCGTTGCCATCATTTGCTCCGTGAGGTAGGCTTTTTCCTTTTGCCCTTTCAATCCGCCAACATTATATTCAGTGCCATCTATGAATAATTTTGCTTCAGGTGAAACCGCGCGTATCAACTGCTGGTGATTGGAAAGGTTGGTATAATCGATACAAGCCAGGTTGGGTGAAATCCTGAAGCTCCTTTTCACATAACCATTATGGAGGATTATATTTTTCTTCCTTTCATCGAAATAAACTGCAGGCTTTATTTTGGCAGGATGTAATAACCAGTCTGGTTGCTGAATGGTATCCATGCTTTCCTCCCATAGTGGCAATAAAGGTATTTTCTGGCCAGTTACAGGATAACAGAAAGCAAGCAGGAGACTACAGGCAAGTAACAGTTTTATTCATAATACATCTATGCAATAGCCGGATGATAAATTATCCGTTTATTTAACTTGCATATAGTCAAGTGTCAGGTTGGCCAGCGCTTTTACACCAATCACCAGGGCGCTGTCATCCACAATAAAATCCGGCGTATGATGTGAAGGTGCCATTTTCGGATCATTCCCTTTAGGCATGCCTCCAAGGAAAATAAATAAACCGGGAACTTTTTCCTGGAAGAAAGAAAAATCCTCTGCACCGGTTACCGCAGGCCTGAGAATGACATTCGATGCCCCGACTGTTTTCTGAAGGCTGGGAAGCATTTTCTCCGTAAGGGCAATATCATTAAATGTAACCGGGTAATGTGAAGAGTATGGAATGGTGACTTCCACTTTTGCTCCCGCGGCTTCCCCGGTTTTAATGGCAATCTGCTTTATCCTTTCAATAACCATTTTTTCATCACTGTTGGAAAGTGTCCTGATGGTACCGGTCATTTCAACCTTTTCAGGAATAATATTGGATCGAACGCCGCCATTGATGGTACCAACAGTAACCACTGCGGCATTTTCAGTAACATTCAGGTTGCGGCTTACGATCGTCTGAAGGTTATTGATGATCTGTGCAGCCACCACAACAGGATCTACGGAAGACCATGGATAAGCACCATGTGCCTGTCGTCCATTGACTACTATCCGCATATCATTTACGCCAGCCAGTGCCCCTCCGGGCTTGTAACCGATTTTTCCCACTTCTGTCTGTGAATTGATATGCAATCCAAAAATGACATCAACCTTTGGGTTTTCCATCACGCCTTCTTTTATCATCAGTTCGGCACCACCTTCTTCACCCAGTGGTGCGCCTTCTTCGGCCGGCTGGAAAATGAATTTTACGGTTCCTTTTAAATCTTTTTTCATGGAAGAAAGCAATTCAGCAACTCCCATTAAAATGGATACATGTGTATCATGCCCGCAGGCATGCATAACGCCCACTTCCTGTCCGTTAAACGTTGTTTTCACTTTTGAAGCATATGGCAGGGAATTTCTTTCCGTCACGGGAAGTGCATCCATATCTGCACGGAGCGCCACTACCGGCCCGGGTTTATCACCTTTCAAAATGCCTACAACACCGGTTTTGCCAACACCTGTTTTCACTTCAATTCCCAGCGACTGTAAATGTTTGGCAATGAGTTCAGCCGTCCGGGTTTCCCTGTTTCCGAGTTCAGGGTGTTCGTGTATATCATGGCGCCATTCGATTACTTTGGGTTCAAGTTTGTCGGCCATCTGGCTGACCTTACCCAGATTTTTATCAGCCTGGGAAAATGCGGTAAGGGATGTCAATAGGGTAATGGAAAATAATAAAGATCTCATGCCTTTTTTGTTTTTAGTAAGATGCAAAATAATGTATTCAGGGTAATGACAGCAGACTCATTCATTCTTGTCAAACATATTCCTGAGGTTAACGATTTCATTATTCATATCCTTCATGGTGATAATACCGCGCCTTGGCCTGTCAAGATCGATGATAAGGTAAATAGTCATAACGATTGTAACAGCAAAACAGACCATGATGATCCAGTCTGGCTTCTTGCCGACTGAATATCCCATCATGAAAGCAGCAACGAAACACAACATAAATAACAGGTAAAGGATCAGTGAAGGAACCTTCGCAACTGTTACAGCATTCCTGGTGGTTACAATATCAATCATGGCATTCAATGCCGGAACCATCTGCGCCGTGCGGTGGAGATTTTCCTTATCCCGTCCAAGCATGGCTGCACGGTTCCATAAAGACTTCTGGATTGCACTACTCTGCTCAAGTGTTTTATATATTTTCGGCAGATCGTGTCCTGCTTCGAAAAAATCGATCCTGGTTTCCAGATAAGCCTTAAAATCCTTTCTGAAGGCAGTTCTTATACTGTCAGGGTAAAGGTCGGCCCGGAGGATGGCTGTACCAATGGCATTGGCTTCATCAATGATTATATGAATACGGTTATCGTGCCTGGTGCTGCTCATACTGAAAGTGAATGACAATAAAAGTGCGAGCAGGCCCAGGAGAGAGCCTTCCAGTGCACCGATACTTTTTTCCTCGACAGTTTTCCTCTTTTCATAAAATTTTCTCAGCAGTATGCCTAAATAAAAACACAGCATCATCAGGAAAAAGATCGCAATGGCAATGACATACGATGGAAACTGGTCCAGGAAACGAAATGAATACATATATCAAGGAAGGGGTTTTAATAGTTGTTCAGGAAGGCAAAAAGTTAGGTTAATTTTGCTGAATATAAAATTCTTACAATCAAAACATTGAATCGATCTGTATCAATCCATATTGTATTCATTTTTTATGTCCTTGCCCAGCTGCCGGTAGAATCAAATGCCCAGCACAGGGTAACCCTGCAACTGGAATTGCCGGCAATGATCCAGCCGGATACCAATAATTATTACATGGCTGCAGATTTGAATAAGTGGAATCCCCGCGATACTACGTATCGTTTTTCATACAGGGATAAAAGCCTGCTATTGGATATTCCCATTTGCAGACAGTATTGTTTTTCAGTTTAAGATCACCCGGGGCGACTGGTCTAAAGGCGAATGTGACGAAGATGGTTATGGCGCACCCAACAGGAAAATACTGGCACATAATGATACCGTTATCATGGTAAAGGTGCTGGGTTGGACAGACCAGGTAACCCGAAAGCATACTGCATCACCACATGTTCAATTGCTTTCTGACAGTTTCCCCATGTTTGCATTGCAATCATCCCGGAGAATATGGATATACCTTCCTCCTTCATATCATCATTCCCGCAAACGTTACCCTGTAATTTATATGAATGACGGGCAAAACCTTTTTGATCGCGCCACCACGGCATTTGGAACGGAATGGAAGGCTGATGAAACAATGGATTCGGTTATATCTTCAGGTAAAAGGGAATATATCATAGTTGCTATCCAGGCAGGGGAGGATAGACTACAGGAATATCTCCCTTACAACAGCCGGCATATCAAAAATCCCCGCGGAAAAGAATATGCAGAGTTCCTGGCAAAAGAACTGGTGCCTTATATAGATAAGCACTACAGGACATTAAAAGGCCCATCCAACCGTTCCATAGCCGGCAGTTCAATGGGTGGATTGATTTCATTATATACGCTGATGGAATTTCCCGGTGTATTCGGATCAGCAGGAGTGTTTTCAAGTTCTTACTGGGTGATAGATGATTTTGAAAAAGTTTTATATAAAGATCCGGGGAAGAGAACATTGAAAGTATTTCTTTATGCAGGTGATGCAGAAATGAAATCATTGATACCGGATACTGAAAAAATGAAAATGACCCTGGAGAAGAATCACCGAATACAGGTGAAAACAATGTATGCAGAAGGCGGACAACATAGCGAATACTACTGGCAAAAACCTTTTCTTGAATATATACTCTGGCTTCAGCAATAAACAATCTATATGTCAACATCAGAACTTCGGCCATACGAAATGCAAATCAATGTAAATCCGCAGGACATAGACAGCCTGGGTCATGTGAATAATGTAGTATATCTCAGGTGGGTGCAGGATGTTGCTGAATCACACTGGAATACACTTGCATCTCCGGAATTACAAAAAAGCCTGGCATGGGTTGTTCTCCGGCATGAAATCAATTACCACAAGCCTGCTTTCCTGGAGGACCAGATTTCTGCCAGGACCTGGGTGGGGGAAACTGCCGGGTTCCGGTCGATCAGGCATGTGGAAATCTATAATGCGAATAGTGTTTTACTGGTTACCGCAAGTACTACCTGGTGTTTGATTGATCCTGCAACAGGAAGACCAAAAAAAATCACTGATCAAGTTTTGGAAAGCCTGTATAAAAAAACATAATGGGATTAATATCCTTTCATTAACAAATCTATGAATCGCTGGTTTTATATGGCAATTAATTCCGGACATTATTTCTGTAAGGTGCAAATTGATTACAGTACCTGGTACACCATTATCTTTTTTTCTTTACCCTTTACACTAACCTCACCCCAGAGTTTTGCTGAAATCAATTCTTTGGTTTTATCATATATGGCTTCATTTATCAGAATGGCATCCTTAAGATTTGAAGTCAAAGATTCTATCCTTTTTGCCGTGTTTACAGCATCTCCCGTAATCGCATAGGTCAGCCTGTCGGCGGAACCAAGATTTCCGGCTATAACAGGTCCATAGTTTAGTCCAATGCCAACTGTCAATCTCTCCGCTAAAATATCCGTTAAGTCATGATTGATCTGATCCATTCTTTTTATCATTTCAATGGCACAGTTAACGGCTGAAATTTCCGGATCCTTAATAGGAACCGGTGCGCCAAAAGTTGCGAAAATTTCGTCGCCAATAAATTGATTGATAACGCCATCATGCATTTTAACCACATCTGCCATTTTTGAATAATAGGTATCAAGTATGCGTACAACCTCAGAAGGGTTCAACTTTTCAGCAATGGGAGTGAATCCTCTGATATCACAAAAAAGTAAAGCTACTTCCAGCTTTACACCTTTCTTTACACCTTCTTTTGGTTCAGCAAGTGTGTTTTGTACCACGGATGCCGGGACAAATTTCACAAACAGATCTAAGGTTTTTTGCTGTTTTTCAGTTAGGTTTTGGAGTTTTAAATTGACTTGTTCTATTTCCTCAACTCTTTTTAATTCTCTTATTCGTGACTTTTCCAGATTGTTTTTGATTTTAACATTTTCCGTTATATCACTCTGAACCGCCAGCAATTGCTGGATGATGCCATTTTCATCAAATACCGGGGCAATTGACCACCCCATATAAAATTCGCTTCCATCTTTTTTGTAATTAATCGTCTGCCCTTCCCAAACCTCTCCTCTGTCGAGTATATTTCTTAAATCCTGAAAGATGGTTCGTTCGGTTTTTGGCCCTTGCAGGAATCTTGGATTTTCCCCAAGAACTTCTTCCCTTTTCCAACCTGTCATTTTTTCAAATGCCTTATTGACATAAATTATATAGGGGCCAGGCAAATCCAGTTCAGGTGTTGTAATCAAAATGCTTTGAGTCATTGATTCCAGGATGATCCTGTAGTCCATTGAGTCTGATAGTAGTATGCCCATTGATGAAATATATTGAAATGGATGTACTCTTAGCCTGTATGGGAATATACGGGATTGCTTGTTTATATGGTCTTCTCCCTTTCAGCTTTTTTTAAAGCTACTAAACTTTGCCAATTCCTTTTTTCCAGATTTTATTCATATTATACCTGGCCATTAGCTCTTTTCTTAAGAAATAAGGAGGTTTTCAAAAATACCCTTACCTTATACAGATGAAGAACTTGATGTTAACAATTCTCATAATGGGTTTCGGGATGATGCAAAATCCCGTGAATGCGCAAAAGCCCAGGACATTTAAGGTGAACCCTGGTGAGAAAGTAACCAGGGCCATACCTTTTGATGCTATATATGAATATCCTGAATTCAAGGTCGGGACGGTACAGTTTAAAAATGGAAAGTCCGGGATGGCGAAGATGAACTACAACAGCCTTTTGAAAGAAATGGAATTTATAAATGATAAACTGGATACCATTGCACTTGATGATGCAAGCTCGATGCAATATTTATTCATTGAAAAGGATACGTTTTTCTTCGACAAGGTTTATATGAAACTGATCAGCAATAAAAGGGATGTTAAGCTGGCAGAAAACAGGATGTTGTTATTGAGCAACAGGCAGAAAATTGGCGGTTTCGGGGAAATTAACGGGGGTTCTGTGGAAACCAAGGAACAGGTATCCAGTAATGCCAATGCCTTAAAATCATTGGTAGCAAAGGAAATCCTCACCTTCACAGAAAACAGGGTCTGGTACTTTGGCGACAAGTTTAACCGGTTTAAACAGGCATCAAAGAAGAATATTATGGAAATGTTTGGAAAAAAGAAACCGGGACTTGAAAAATTCCTTGACGACAATCATATCAATTATTTTGATGAGCCGGACATTAATAAACTGGCTGCTTTTCTTCAGGAGTAGAAGTTCTTTATAAATTCCGCGTGACATTTATCACAAAGGAAATATGATTTTTCCCTCACTTTTAATTTCCGGCATAGTATTCCATAAATACTCAATACAGAAACCGGGAATTATTTATTTATTATTAAGGAATTATCTATGTCATTAATTCATTCTCCCCATTGTTCATGTTGTCATGAAGGTGAAATTGTTACTGCGTCTGAAAGGAAACTTGACATAAATATAACAGAAAACAGTCGGCGTGATTTTTTAAAAAAAGCCGGCAGTCTGGGTCTTGGCCTGGGCATTGGCGGGGGGCTTATTTCAGCGCCAATCGCTGCATCGGGGCTTGAACATGAAGATGGTGCATATACCTCAAAATCCATGCGGCAGAATAAAGCCGTAAAAAATGGCAAGGCATCTCTGATCACGCTATTGCATACTGCTGATATACATTCCCAGCTCCATGTGCACGATGAATTATTTATAGAAAATAACAGGACTGTGTATAAAAAACGGGGAGGATTTGCCTCCCTTAAATCGATGATCAATTCATTGAGGAATGAGAATCCTTCCAATACCCTGGTCATTGATGGCGGAGATTGTTTCCAGGGCAGTGGGGTAGCTGCAATGACAGAAGGGAAAGCCATCATTCCCTTGATGAATAATATCGGGTATGATATCATGCTTCCGGGAAACTGGGAAGTGGTATATGGTAAAGAGATGATGATGAAAGACATGTTTGCCTATGATGGAGTGAAAGTGTGTGCAAATATGTTTCATAATACAAAGGATGAATATAACGGGGATCTCATTTTTCCACCTTATTTTATAAAGCATATCGGAGGCATAAAAATGGGATTCATCGGCTATAATGATCC
The DNA here is from genome assembly GCA_963823365.1 of uncultured Sphingobacteriales bacterium. Taxonomy (GTDB): domain Bacteria; phylum Bacteroidota; class Bacteroidia; order Chitinophagales; family Chitinophagaceae; genus Pollutibacter. The sequence continues at coordinate 39,301 of CAWGLH010000011.1, read as the reverse complement.
ACTTACACCGAAAAGGCAATCCCCGGCATACAGTGATGGAATCAAATTCACCTTCCCGGAATTGAATGTAGCGAAGTATGTAAAAATTCTGAAGGAATACGAGCACTGCTCGATGGTTTTCCTGTTAACACATATGGGCCTTGCCCAGCAGGTAGGATTGTCTAATATTCCGGAAGTGAAGGGAGTGGATTATATACTTGGTGCCGATACGCATGAAAGGGTTCGGAAACCCATTGAGGGGCTTCATACAAAAGTTACAGAGCCTGGTGCCTTCGGTTCATTCCTGGCTAAGCTGGATATAGTGATTGAAGAAGGAGTGGTAAAGGATCAGAGTTACCAGCTGCTGGATGTTGATCCCGAAAAATACAGGGAGGATGAAGAAATGAAACGATTAGTGGAGAAGGCAAGGGAACCATATAAGAAGGAATTAAACAGGGTAATCGGTAAAACAAAAACACCATTGGTCAGGTATTATGTTTTGGAAACACCATTGGATAATATGATCACAGATGCACTGATGTGGAAATTCAAGCCGGATGTTGCTTTGAGCAATGGATTCAGGTTTTGCCCACCATTGGTACCTGATCCTAAAACAGGTTCTGCAGATATAACCGTGGATTATTTATGGAATATGCTTCCGGTAGACAGTGAAGCGAAGAAAGGCTATATCACCGGGAGGCAATTGTGGGACTGGCTGGAAAAGGAATTCCAGAATGCCTTTGCAAAGGATCCGTCAAAACGTTTTGGAGGATGGGTGGTCAGGTTTAAAGGCATGGAGGTGAATTTTACCATTGGTAAGGAAGATGGGAAAAGGCTGAACTGGGTTAAAGTGGGAGGGAAGCCCATTGAAATGAACAGGGAATATAGTTTTGTTGCATGCGAAAGGGAAGGAGATCCCGATACCACGATTTGCCGGGTAGATGGTGTCAAGGCTCCGAATTTATTGGGTTCTACACTGCACAGGGTATTGGAAGAATATCTTGCCATTCATTCTCCCGTTGCACCAAAAATTGAAGGCAGGTGCACGGCCACTGATGCACCGAATAACCTGTTGACCCAGTTAATGGGATATGGTTATGAATTCAGGTAAATGATGGCGACAACCTGATGACATTCTTCAATTCACTTTATCATTGATTTTTTCACCATCCGATAGTGTATTTGTTTTTTATGGTTACGCCATTCCAGTTGTCTGTCCTGAATGGCGCCATGGGAAGTGATTCCTTATTAAATATATTTCCTTCAGAAGCATCATCCGCCCAGTTATACCTGACGGAAACGGGATTCATCACAGCATCACTTTGCACTGTAATCGTATTCCCGTCAATAATGGCCCTGGCATAATGAAATACTTTATCATTACCTGCTATTTCAAACCCCCTGGCATAACCATATTTATCTTTTGCAAACAGTCCGCTTCCGGTATGCGTAAACGTTAGTATGATGCGGTTGCCCTTTATTTCTTGCGACTGGTAAACAGGTCCGGTATATTCCCCCGGTAGCTGGTATACATCATGCAAAGCTATCAGTGCAAGCCTTTTCCCGACGTCCTGTTTATTTTTGGGATGGATATCTTTGGGATCACCAATATCAGTTGTAACAGCCATGCCGGTATGAGGTAATGAAAGTGTCATGGCCTGGGCCTCCCTCAGTTCAGCCCAGGTGCTCCCATTATTGCTGTTGGCATCTGACTTACCAAAAGTCGATAACTGTACAAACAGGAATGGAAAATTTCCCCTGTTCCAGTGATTCCTCCAGTCATTGATCATCAGTGGAAATGCCGTCCTGTATTCATATGCCCTTCCTGCATTACTTTCACCCTGGTACCAGATGGCTCCCTGGATGGTATAAGGTAATAGAGGATTAATCATTGCATTGAATAATACAGAAGGATAATCATTTGGACCCATGCTCTGATTATCACTGGAACTGATGGAAGCGATCCTGAATTTCCATGTCCCCGCGAGAGATTGAACACTGTTTCCAATGGTAATCTTCATGGCTGTTGCTTCGCCATATATCCCTCCGCCTCCCTGGTTATCCTGGACCTTTACGGCAATAAGATTTTTTCCTGCAGTTAATACGCCTGCGGGTATGGAATACTTCCTGTATTCATCCCATTGTGCTAATCCGCCAACTTTAATCCCATTCACATAAGTCTCGTCTATATCATCAATTTTTGCCAGCTCAAGCACAGCAGGTTTTCCCGCATCAGCATCACTTACCTCAATTGTTTTTCTGAACCATACAATTCCATCAAGTCCGGCAAACCCCTGTTCTTCCCATGTGCCGGGAAGCTTCATGACAGGCCACTGCTGATCATCAAACGAAATATTCTTCCATTCACTGGTATTGGTATTGTTTGAAAACCCGCCACCCTGTGCTTTTTGAATATTTTTTATGACGGCATCCTTTCGGGCTTTATTGACAGAGTCAATATTCACTGAGTTCATTTCATCTGCGATTTTTTTAAAATATTCAGTTTCCTCAAAGGCTTTCTTGCTGGTCCAGGCTTCCGACTGTGTGCCACCCCATGAAGTATTGATTAACCCGACCGGAACTTTCAGGCGCTGGTAAATTTCACGTGCAAAGAAATATGCGGTTGCAGAGAAATCACCTGCAGTTAGCCGGGCTGCAAACATCCCATTGGCCCCCGGTAATATCCTCTTTAAGTGTTGTACTGATGGTATTGGGTATTTTGAAATGCCTGATCAGGGGAAAATCAGCTAGTGCAATTTCTTCCTGGTAACGGTCTATTTTACCCCAGCCTGCAATAGGCATTTCCATATTAGACTGACCGCTGCATACCCATACTTCACCAACCAGGATATTTTGAAGGATTACCTGGTTTTTACCTTTCACTACCAAATTGTATGGCCCACCTGCAACCTCAGCGTCCAGGTAAAGCTGCCATTTGCCTGATTTATTGGTTTTGGTGGTTTTTGTCTGCTTATTGAACTGAACCGTTAATTTTTCACCTGGAGAAGCCCATCCCCAAATGGAAATGGGTTTGTTCCGCTGGAAAACCATATTATCCCCAAAAATTCTCGGCAGGGCAACATTTGCCATTGAAAGCATGGCTGAAAGCACAAATACAAGTGAAAATGAAGTCTTTTTCATGAAACTCATGATATTATTTATGAAGAATTGCTGGTTAAAAGGTATATAAATTATTAATGTTTCAGGTGATTCAGGCTGTAAAAGCGCAGGGTAAAGTTTAAATAGCTGATTTTACACAAAAAACATTACCTTTATATCGTGAATTAAAGTTCTTACAACATTCAGTCCTGATTATTATCAATTCTTACTTCTTACACCAGTAATAGTTAATATCCTCTTCACTTTTTGCTGCTGATCTTTTTCACACTGTATTTAAATTGTATTTTAAAAATTATTGTATTATGAACATGTACGTTTCAAACCTCAGCTTTCATGCTGTGGATGAAGACCTTAAGAAATTATTCGAGCAGTACGGCGCAGTTTCTTCTGCTAAAATCATCACTGACAGGGAAACCGGCCGCAGCCGTGGTTTTGGATTTGTGGAAATGGAATCTGATGCAGAAGCCAACGAAGCAATGAAAGGCCTTAATAACAAAGATATCCAGGGTCGGGCTATGTCCGTAACTGTTGCCAGGGAAAAAACTCCCCGGACAGATAGTAAAAGGTGGTAGTCATCTGACTATAGGTTAAAAAGAGCCCTTTAAGGCTCTTTTTAACTTCACTTCATACATGCGGATACAGATCTGTATGGTTACTTATCAGCAGGTTTCTATTAAAGAAATAAAGCTTAATCTGTAACCTATGACAAAAGATACGATTGTCCAATATGTTTGTTTTATAACAAACCTCAGTCTTGATGAATTTTTGCCTGAATGGGAGCGGTATGCCAGACGGATGAAGGCGGAAAACTGTGCGGTAGCTCTTTATCGTCAGGTTCCTGACACTAAGTCAAGGTTCCTTTATTTTTCAAGGCACGAATGGGCAGATAGCGATTCCAATCAAAATTTTTTCGAAAGCAGGAAGTCTGAGCATTTTCCGGAACATATCGTTAAGGTGGTTCAGGCAGGTGGATATTTGCGTTTACCACCCATTAAAAGAAAACAACCTGCTGCAGGTGATATTACCCTTGTCGCCTTTGTTGGACATAATGATCCTGATATAGAATTTTACCAGGAGCTACACCATATTCGCAGCTTACTATTCACCAGGCTTATTTTGAAAGTTGTTCATATGGCCATATACTGGAATTCAACGTTCCCTTCCGTGAAGCCAATGACCTGGTCTCCCAACTGAAACCAAGGCCTACTGTTGAAACAGGATTGTACAACGAGTGCATTTTAACTCCTTCCAAGGCTTAATAGAGTCTTTCTGGCCCGTAGCCTGCATTGTAATGAAGCCTGTTATCTGATTATTTTTTTTCCTACGCCCTTTTTACTTAGTACTACCGGTTTGATATAACCATTATCGTCAAAGTAGAGATCCTCTATACAAACTTCCCTGGAATTGCCATCTTTTTCAGTCAGTGGCCGGCGATGATATACAATATACCATTTGTCTTCGTTGGGAATCTGAATAACGGAATGATGTCCTGCCCCGGTAGCAATCTTCATATCCTGCTGCAGTATTTTTCCGATACGCTTAAACGGACCGAGGGGTGAATCTGCAATGGCATAGGCAACGCTATAGTCGGGTCCCGTCCAACCACCTTCTGACCACATGAAATAATATTTCCCCTTGCGGGTAAACATAAACGAACCTTCCACATAACCTTCAGGAGTGATTTCCTTAAATGTCGTACCATCATTAAAAGGCACAAAGCCGGTGAATTCATTATTCAGTTGTGCAATATTGCAATGTTTCCATCCGCCATAGATCAGGTAATACAACCCGTTGTCATCTTTGAAAACAAACTGATCGATGGGTTGGGCACCGTTATGAAATTTATCTACCAGCGGTTTCCCGAGATAATCTTTGAATGGCCCCTCCGGGTGGTTTGATACGGCCACGCCAATGCCTCCATATTCCTGGTCGCTTTGAATATCATTGGCGCCAAAGAAAAAATAATAGCGGCCATTTTTCTCGGTGATGGATGGTGCCCACATGGCCCTTCTTGCCCACTTAATTGAAGAGGTATCTAAAATTCTTGAGTGCTTTGTCCACCTGGACCAGGTCCGTGGAGGAAAATGCATCAAAGAAAACCTGCTTTTCATACTTGTCGGAATACGTGGGATATATCCAGTAGGTTTTGCCAAAGATTCTTGCTTCAGGGTCAGCATACCATCCTTTAAATAATGGGTTTCCGGAATTTTTAGCATTCTCCTTCACCTCCATTCCCATGGACATAAAAAGGAATATACTGAACAGTAAAATTCTTGTCATGATTAATTAATTCAATATAGTTAATCATTTCCAATCAAAGGCAATGGAGTAATTACAAAAAAAAGTACCTGTATGAATATGATACTATTTTAACACGCATTTGTCCAGCATAATTTCCTCCATGAGGTCATTATACGTGCTGAATCTTCCCTGAATTTTCACCAGATCACCATTTTTCAGGGTGCTTAATTTCCCGATATCAGTAGAATCAATATTGCATATTATATTACCCAGGGAAACATGTGAACCTTCTATTGCCGTTACAGGTCCATCAACCAATAAAGCCTGATCGGCATATTTTTTATATGCCGTGGTATCATCCCGGAATGCATTTGACAGTCCCTCACTGGTTAAAACATATGCCGGCTTTTCTGTGCTTATATCGCGGTGGGGTTTATAAAACACATACCATACGGCCCATGAGCCAACGATAAGTCCAAGTAAAACGCCTGCCAGCAGCAGGTTCCGGAGATTCTTACTGATTTTCATTTTGTGTTAATTGATAGTAAATGGATGGGCCAAATGTGGTTAAAATGCTGCAATCTTCATATGATCATGTAGAAAAGCGGGTATGATTTCAATCATATTTTTTACGGATTTATGTCAAGGTTTTGTCAGGGTTCCTAATGTAATCTTTGTCACATTAAAAGAAAGGAGTTATTTCCTGGTCAAGTTGCTCAATTCCCAAGTTAAAATAAACAGTTATGGGCAGTAAACGATTATCAAACACAATGACCTCCGTTCTGGGGATACTTACTCTGATGACATTGTTGATCCAATGTACTAAAGAGAACGTAAACGCCTCGCTTATTTCAAGGGCCCTGGTGGATCAACCGGATTCCACCATTTATTCGGCTTTTTATGATTCTTTTGCCATCAGTAAAAGGGATGTCACTCCAAGGGCTAATGATGTAATTCTTACCACTGGGGTGCTAACGATCATAAAAATAAACTGTGCTTCAACAGTATGTCATGGGGGGAACATAAAGCCCAACCTGACCAATTATGCTGAAATCAAATCAATTGTAGTTCCCGGCAACCCGGAAGGCAGTCAGCTTTATCAACTGATCACCACATCAGATGTGAACAAGGCAATGCCGCCCATTAATTATGGGGTGGACCTCTCACAAACAGAGAAAACCAAAATATACAACTGGATACAACACGGTGCAAACGAGGAGCCAACGCTTATTGATTTCAGGCCGGCAGCAGTTTCTCTCCTTGTTAACGGTTGTGGTTCTGCCAACTGCCATAACCAGGCTACGGTTGGAGGTGCATGGGCAAGAAGGAAACTTATCGATATTGTACCCACGGATACTGTTTCCTATAGTTATTACAATCCGGGAACCAACACTACTACCATTTATGCCCAGCTGATCGAGCCCAAATTGACCCAGGTATGGAATGCTTATAAAGACAGCGTTCGCAAGTTCTATACAGATACGGTTGCAAACGCCAGTTTCAGGCCATTCAAAACATTTAGTAGTCCGGTAACTGCAACAGGGTATCGCGGTCCGCTGAATTCATATGATGATCTTCTGTTCGATGCAATATGTATCCAAAAGCCCTGCGCAGTCATGGCAGGATAGTATATACCGATCCTGTAACGCTTAAAAAATATTATGTCCAGGGAGATAATTTGGACAAATCCATCTCATCCACATCAAGCAATCCGAGCAGTTCCCTGATATCCCGCATTGACTCTACACTTTTAGTGGCCAGTCCACGTACAAAAGTTTACAATGCAACTCCTCATGGTGACATGGCTTATGGGGATGGCGGCTTATCCAATAGTGAAATCGCAATGGTGAAAGCCTGGTATTTTGCCGATCCCAATATTCCTGATGTTTGGAAATATGGCATTGACGGTTCAGGGATATTCAAGTATACAAGAACCGGCACCATTATAAAAAAATAGTCATATCCTCTACAATCTTTTTAATATGAAGAAAGCATCGATATTCACACTGATACTGGTCATCCTTATATGGTTACCATCCTGCTATAAAAATTATTATGATATCCCCGAAGCAACGGTGGAGGCCATCAATTCAGTATCATTCACCAATGATGTGGTTCCGATTATGACCAGCGGGGCCTGCGGTTGTCACAATAATAATACTACAAGGCAGATTCCTTTTTCCTATTATGATACAACACTGAAGAAAACAGTTATCCTGTATGATGCCATCCTGATCCGTGATTCATTATTGAATGCTATGGCAAATGGTGGTCCGCACCCGGGAGAAGGAAGTATTTTCTTTACCCCTTCACAGGCAACTACCGTCAGGACATGGTATGAACAGGGATCCAAAGACGACTCCGCTCCTCCACCTCCTTCCAGTGATGTTACTTATTCAAAAGATATAGTTCCCCTGGTGAAGACACAGTGTAATGGAGGTTCCTGCCACGGCGGTGCTGCAAAAACATTAGATTATACAACACTGAAAAATAGTGAAACAACACTTGTTACCATGATGAATAGTCTTGGACAGGATGGGCACCCGGGCGGACCGATCAATATTTCGGATAAAACAGCCTCAACGTTCCTGGCGTGGATAGCTCAGGGGTATAAACCTTGAATCTACCAACAATATCTTCAAAGCGATAAATCAAACAAAAATGAAAAAAATTCTTTTAGCCGGTCTGTTCCTCATCTCAGCCTGTTTATCGGTAAATGGACAGACATATAAAACCCGGGATGGAAATATCTATTTCAATCCTAACAAGAATCAGAACGACAAGGAATATGCAGCATTAAGTAAAGAAGCCACGGCCATTTTTAAAGTGGAAACTTCAGAAGTGGCATTACTGGTTCCCATGAAATCATTTCACTTCAATAATGCACTGCTTGAAGAGCATTTCAATGAAAACTATCTGCATACCAACAAATATCCTAACGGTACTTATAAAGGTAAACTTATAGGGTTTGATAAATCCATGCTTGCCAAAGACGGAGAATATAAAATCAGCTCAGAAGGTAAGGTTGAATTGCACGGTGTTACCAAAGAATTCAAGGCGCCGGTAACCCTTACGGTTAAAAACAATGTGGCCACTTTCAGTTGCCAGTTCACTATCAGGGCGGATGATTTTAATATAGAGATTCCTTCACTGGTTAAACCAAAACTGGCGGAAGCCACACCGTTAAGCGCCACTATTTCATTTAAAATGAACTAGCCATTTAAACATTTAATTGTTCAGTCATGAAAAGACTAATATTGATTACCCTGGTCAGCCTTTTTGCAGGAAGTGTTTTTGCACAGGATGAACTTTTAGCCGAATTGCAACAGGAAGACTCAGCAAAAGTAAAACAGAACATCACTGCTGCAACTTTTAAGTCAACCCGCATTATCAATATGCACAGTGTCGAAATGACGGGTGTTGGAAATCTCCAGTTTATGATCATTCACCATTTCGGTGAAATATGGTCAAAACAGGAGGGTTTCAGCAATGTAGCCAGGCTCCTGGGGATGAATGGTAATTATGCAGGTACATATCTTTCTTTTGATTATACACCCATCAGATGGATGAACCTGGGCATTGGATTTGCTGGAAATTCAACGATAGAGGGAACTGCAAAATTTAAGATTCTACGGCAACAGACCGGTGAACACAACTACCCGGTAAGTGTTGTCTGGGTATCCACTGCCAATTTTAATGCGTCGGAATCTGCAGAGTCTCCCAATGATTTTTACTGGAACAGATTCTCTTATCTGCACCAGTTGCTGATAGCCAGGAAATTTTCAGAAAATCTATCCCTTCAGTTCATTCCCTCGATGGTGCACCGGAATATTGTTGCCTACGGGTATGATAATGCACACAATATTTTTTCATTGGGCATAGGCGGCAGGTATAAAATTACCGCTAAACAGGCTGTGACACTTGAATACTCCCGCCAGTTAAACATGTACGAGGGGATTGATAAATCAGGTGAAGTGGTAACATATTCACCCAACCTTTTTTCTGTTGGATATGACTGGGATACAGGCGGACATATTTTCCAGTTCTTCTTTACCAACAGTGCTTTTGCCAGTAACATACCTCAATTGACTGCCAACCCTGTCAAGGATAGTTTTGGTCAATGGTCAATTGGATTCAACCTGAACAGGAGCTATAGCATCAAAAAAACTGTGAAAACTAATTGATAGATTAAGTTCCGGATAGTATACCATTCTATGAACATATAAAGATAAAACCCCGCCTGGCGGGGTTTTATGATTTGGATAAAACATAAGTCAACAAGCTTATAACCGCCGTAGCCAACCAAAAGAAAAGCCCACCGACGCTAAAGCTTCGGTGGGCGTAGGCGGAGAGAGAGGGATTCGAACCCCCGGAGGCTTGCACCTCAACGGTTTTCAAGACCGCCGCATTCGACCGCTCTGCCATCTCTCCGCGGCAAAAATACACGCTGAAGGGGGTTTTCAAAAAAAAGTTTCCATTCCGCATGAAATATTCATGGTATTTGCTGTCTGCATTCTTCTGTAATGTTGATCTGTGCTAATTTTACCGCGATGCAGTTCAGAAAAAGATATGTTTTGCTGGTGCTTTTTATATTCTCCATTCTGGCATTCAGGAATTGCAGGTTGCTTGAATTGAGAATGTCGGATAAGGAAATTGAGGAAACACTGGATGCCATTTCCTATCCGTCCGGAATTATCCATGATACCATCAGTGGGCAACCCATAAGGTATCTTAAAGTGGGCTTTGATTCATTGCCAAAACTCATCTGCCTGCATGGTTCTCCTTCCTCCCTCTCTGCCTGGAGAACAGTGTATACCGACACGCAGTTCCTGAAAAGATTCCAGGTGATATCCATTGACAGGCCGGGCTATGGATATTCCGGTTTCGGAAGGATAGAATCCGACCTTCAAAAACAGGCAGCCATATTGCAGGTATTAATTGATTCACTGACAGTGCAAAAGAAAGCCATCCTTTTGGGAAGTTCATACGGCGGACCTATTGCGGTCCAGATTTCAATGAATATTCCGGAGCGGTTCACCCAACTGGTATTATTATCTGCCGCCCTAAAACCCGGAAGTGAAAAAACTTACTGGATTTCCTATCCCATGACGGCACCCATTATCAGGTATTTATTTCCTCCCACCTTTGTGATGTCATCGGAAGAAAAACTTGGGCATGCCAGCCAGCTGCGGAGTCTGACGAAATGGAGCAATATCATATCAGATGTACTGATTATTCATGGTAACAGGGATAACCTGGTGTATTATGATAATGCCCTCTTTGCAAGGCGTAACCTGGTGAATGCGCGGGTGAACCTGGTTACGATGAATGGAAAGGGTCATTCTATCATATTTAGTAAGCCGGGGTTTATAAAAAAAATATTGCTGGAGCACCTAAAGCGGGATAAATCATTTTAAGTTTCCTTTAGACAATATTGCAGGGGATGTTATGATAAGTTTTTACTTTTACCTTCATTTTGAAGACACTCCGATCCCTCAATAAATATTTCTGGAAATACCGGTGGCGATTGTCACTGGGCGTATTCTTCATCGTCATATCAAACTATTTCGGTATTCTCGCACCGCAGGTCACCGGTTTTGTAGTAGATAAGGTAGATGAACGGTTCAAGCAAATGACAAATGTCCCGGTTAAGCCTGTCCCGGTGAAAGGTGGCTATGACCCCCTGGTGCAATGGCTCACTTCCCAAATGGACATCTACAAAATATCCTTTACCCAACTCATTTTATTTTCAGGATTGCTATTGCTGGCCCTTGCCCTGCTCAGGGGATTTTTTATGTTCCTGATGCGGCAAACGATCATAGTGATGAGCCGGCATATTGAGTTTGACCAGAAGAATGATATTTACCGCCACTATGAACAGCTTGATGCCCAGTTTTATAAAACCCATTCCACCGGTGACCTGATGAGCCGTATGGCTGAAGATGTAAGCCGGGTAAGAATGTATACCGGGCCTTCCTTAATGTACCTGATCAACATGGTAGCCCTGGTCAGTTTAAGCCTGTTTTACATGTTTCACAAGAACTGGGAACTCACATTATATGTTCTTGCGCCATTGCCCCTGCTGGCCATTGCGATTTATTATGTAAACACTATTATCAACAGGAAAAGCGAACAAATACAGGCACAGCTATCAGACCTGACCACAAATGCCCAGGAATCTTATTCCGGGATAAGGGTTATCAAATCATTTGTACAGGAAAATGCCATGTTCAGGTTTTTCAGGAACAACAGTGAATCCTACCGCCAGAGTGCGGTTAACCTGGCAAAAGTGGAAGCTATTTATTTTCCATCCATTGGTTTGCTGATTGGCATCAGCACATTGCTTACTATTTTTATCGGCGGGATATACCAGGTCAATAACAGGATCACATCGGGCACCATAGCTGAATTTGTAGTGTATATTAATATGCTTACATTTCCCGTAAGCGCACTGGGTTGGGTGGCCAGCATGATACAAAGAGCCTCCGCCTCCCAGAAAAGACTGAATGAGTTCCTCGATACAGTACCCAGAATACTCCCGCCGGCTAACGGATATACAGGTAAGATACAGGGGGATATCTTAATCCGTAATGTTGATTTTACGTACGAGCATACAGGTATCAAGGCATTAAATAAACTCAACCTGGAAATTGGAAAAGGAGAAAAAGTTGCACTGATCGGCCGCACTGGCAGTGGCAAAACCACCATCGCCCAGCTTTTGCTCAGGATGTTCGACCCCCGGGAAGGAGAGATCAGGATCGATGGAAGGGATATTAAAACGATTGACCTACAGGTGTTGCGGCGAAGCATCGGCTATATTCCGCAGGATGGCTTTCTTTTCAGTGATACCATTTCCAATAATATCAGTTTTGGCCTTGATAAATCCAATCCCGAGGAACTGGAGACCGCTGCCCGGAGGGCCAGTGTGGATGCGGAAATCCGTCAATTCCCGGCAAAATACGATACGCTTGTCGGGGAAAGGGGGGTGACCCTCAGTGGTGGACAAAAACAGCGCATTTCCATTGCCCGTGCGCTGATCAAAGATAGCAGCATCCTCATTTTTGATGACTGCCTGAGTGCGGTGGATGCCAAGACTGAAAAGCAGATCCTCCAGAACCTGCATGAAGTGCTGGAACATAAAACGGCCATTATCATTACTCACAGAATCTTTAGCCTGCTTGAGTTTGACCAGGTGATTGTGCTGGATAAAGGAAGGATTGCAGAACAGGGAAATCACGAAGAACTGATGGCATTAAACGGTTATTATGCTGAGCTATACCGCAGGCAGCAGTCGGCCGAACCCGAAGAAACAGTCTAAAACTCCCTTTCCTGCTGCATTTTAGGCGATCTAATAAATCTTAACGAAATTTTGACAATTCAAAAACATTTTTATCTTTGGAAGGTAAACCTTTGATCAAGTATCAATTCTAAACAAAACTCAACTACTGTGGCGTACGAAAACAATGACAAAAGAATGGAAAGCGTGTATAGCAAGCGTATACGCGCAGGGAAGCGCAGGACCTATTTCTTTGATGTGAGAACAACCCGGGGAAATGACTATTACCTGACCATCACGGAGAGTCGCAAGCGTTTTAACGACGACGGCTATGACAGGCATAAAATCTTTTTGTATAAAGAAGATTTCAACAAATTCATTAAAGCCTTAACAGAAGCGGTCGATTATGTTAAAACAGACCTGATGCCCGATTTTGATTTCGATGCTTTCAACCATGATAATGACGGAGAAGGCGAATATGAGCATAATGGTTCGGTTGAATCCAGGGAACTGCGTGAAGAGGTAGTTGCTGTCAGTGTGGAAACCCCGGCACCGGTTCCGGTGGAAACGCCAACGGAAACTCCGCCCAGCGCAGATTCCACGGAAGAAGTAGACAAATGGTAGTAAAACTTCTATAGTTAATCCCGCAGCTGCGGGATTTTTTATGTCATTTCCATAATGAAGTGCTGACTGCATCGTTATGATATTGTGTTGTCAAAATCCAAGATCTGCCTGATAGTCTTTACTTTATTGTATACTTTCCTGAGTGCCCAGGACAGGTGCGGATTTGATATCATCCACCAGAAAAAATTAAAGGAAGATCCGGGATACCGGAAAATTATTGAAGACCAGGATAAATGGATCAGCAATTATATTCTTCAACAGGGAAATATTCAGCGCGACCAGGTTGCGGCAGTCCAGTATACCATCCCTGTGGTGGTTCACATAGTGCATACAGGGGGAGCTATCGGATCTATTTATAATCCATCTGATGCAGATATTCAAAATACCATTGCCTACCTTAACCAGGTGTATAACGGTTCTTATCCGGGGACGGAAGGAGTGGGGGATATCGAGATACAATTTGCCCTTGCACAAAGGGATCCTTCCTGCAATCCAACCAATGGCATTAACCGGGTCAACGGATCAGGCCTGACTGAATATACCACATCGGGCGTTCGACTCTCCGGTGCTACCGGTGCTGCAGATCTTGACGTCAAAAACCTGAGCCGATGGGATCCCAGCCGCTATTACAATATATGGGTAGTAAATATGATTGACAGCAAGGACGGCACATCTGGCAGCTTTGTTGCAGGATATGCGTATTTTCCCAATTCCCCGGCTAACCTTGACGGCACTATAATGCTGGCTACCCAGATGATGCCGGCAAGAAAGACACTTCCCCATGAAATAGGACATGCTTTTTCTCTTTACCATCCATTCCAGGGGGCATCCGGAGCTACCTGTCCAACAAATGGCGACTGCTCACTTGAAGGCGACAGGGTATGTGATACTGACCCTGTCATTCAGCCATCAGGTTTTGTTTGCAATACCGGAACCAATTCCTGCACCTCCACACCTTTCAGTATTAATACGGAGCATAACTATATGAACTATACCAGTTGTGCTACTTTATTTACTGCCGGACAAAAAGCAAGGATGCTTGCTGCCGCTGCCGGACCCTCCAGGGTAAGCCTTACCGGCTCATATGCATTATCACCTGTTTACCCGATGAGCCCGTTTACTGCACCTATTAATGCATCCTGCACTCCGGCTACATCAGCCACCGGATTGACTGGTAATTTTGCCGGTATAATGAACTTGTCACTGGCTGCCAGATCATCTTCTTCCAGTACGGCAAGAAATGACGGAGGATATCTCAACAATACAAATAATTGCCATTCCCTTGTTCAGCTTCAAAGAGGTTCCACGTATACCATTGAGGTTACACTGTTAGGTAGCTAATGCAGAACAAATGAGGGGCTGGATAGATTTCGATAATGATGGCATTTTCAGTAATGCAACAGAGCAGGTGATCTCTTTTTCAGAAGGGTCTGCCCCGGCACCTGGCAGGGGAAATATTACCGTCAGTGCTGCTTTTACTGTTCCTTTAACAGCAGTTCTTAACAGCACATTAAGGCTAAGGTTACTGGAAGATTTAGCACCTTTTCACGGGATGCCTGCACTTAATAATGCATGTATTAACCCTGTGTACGGGCAAGCAGAAGATTATCCCATATACCTGCTTCCTTCTGGAGCACTGCCACTTAATTTGCTGGATTTTTCCGGTTTGCAGGATGATAAAAATGTATTGCTGAGCTGGGAAACAAATACAGAAATAAACACCGGGTATTTTATCATTCAGCGGTCGGCCGATAATATTTCCTTTGTTGACATTGGCCGGCAAACAGCAAGGGGGCAAGCAAACCAGGTAACCCGTTATACATTCAGGGACCAGCAGGCGTCGTTTGGCAAATGGTATTACAGGCTAAAAATGGTGGATATGGATGACCGCTATGAGTTTTCCAAAACCATTACCGTTTCGATCAATGAAAATGCGCATGGTGATTCCCGTTTAATGGAAAATCCCGTATCAACCTTCATTGATATTCAGCTCAGGAAGAACTCAACTAAAACATCCCTCATGGTTTTTGATATTTCCGGCAGGAAGGTCATGGAAAGATCAGTGCCGGCCGGAACCTCACGGTATCGAATAAACGAAACATCATCACTAAGGCCAGGTATTTATCTCCTTGAGATCAGGAATGCGAATGATCGTGAACTGATCAGGTTCATGAAAAAATAAATCACTCTTATTTCTACATTCAGCGCATTTCCTTCCATGCATTGATCAGTCCGTTGGTAGAAGAATCATGGCTATTCACCATGCCGGCAGCCTCCAGTTCAGGAAGTATCTTATTGGCAAGTTGTTTTCCCAGTTCCACTCCCCATTGATCGAAACTGTAGATATTCCAGATCACCCCCTGGACAAATATCTTATGTTCATACATGGCGATAAGTTGCCCCAGTGTATACGGAGTGATTTTTTTCAGCAGGAAAGAATTCGTCGGACGATTCCCTTCAAATACTTTGTAAGGCATGAGCTCATTTTGCTTTTCCTCAGGCAGGGAAGTCAGTTCTGCAGCAACTTCATCCCGGGTTTTACCATTCATTAATGCTTCTGTCTGTGCGAAAAAGTTCGACAATAATTTTACATGGTGGTCGCCAACCGGATTGTGGGAAATGCACGGCGCAATAAAATCGCAGGGTATCAGCAAAGTACCCTGGTGTATTAACTGGTAAAAGGCATGCTGACCATTGGTGCCGGGCTCCCCCCAAATCACGGGACCTGTTTCATAGGTTGTTTTTTTCCCGTTACGGTCAACATACTTTCCATTGCTTTCCATATTGCCCTGCTGGAAATAGGCCGCAAAGCGGTGCATGTACTGGTCATAAGGCAAGATTGCTTCACTGGAAGCCCCATGAAAATTAATATACCATGTGCTGATCAGTGCCATGATGACCGGGATATTTTCTTCAAAAGGAGCGTCCCTGAAATGCCGGTCAGTATCAAATGCTCCTTTCAGTAATTCTTCAAAAGCTTCGTAACCGATGGTGAGGGCGATGGAAAGCCCGATAGCGCTCCATAAACTGTAACGTCCGCCAACCCAATCCCAGAATCCGAACATATTATTTTTGTCGATTCCAAACTTCACAACTTCCTTTTCATTGGTGGAGAGTGCCACAAAATGGCTGGCAACAAATTTTTCCTCCTTTGCTTCTGCGAGAAACCATTTCCTTGCCGTATGCGCATTGGTCATTGTTTCCTGCGTGGTAAAGGTTTTGGATGCTATCAGGAAAAGGGTTTCGTCAGCCTTTACCTTTTTCAGGGTTTCCGCTATATGCGTTCCATCCACATTGGAAACAAAATATACCTGCATACCCTCTTTCCAGTAAGGCTTCAACGCTTCTGTTACCATGACCGGGCCAAGATCGCTTCCCCCGATACCGATGTTGACGATGTATTTAATTTTCTTTCCGGTATACCCTTTCCAGTCACCGCTGTGAATTTTGCTGCAGCAATCTTTCATTTGCTGCAATACAGTTTTAATGCCGGGCATAACATCTTCACCTTCGTGCATTACCGGTTTTCCGGAAAAATTCCGCAATGCCACATGGAGCACTGACCTGTTTTCCGTGCGATTGATTTTTTCGCCGTTAAACATGGCTTCGATGGCATCTTTTACACCACATTCCCTGGCCAGTGCGCAAAGGAGGGAAATTGTCTGTTCAGTGATATGATTCTTTGAATAATCAAATAATATATCCCCCGACTTCAGGCTGTAACGTTCAAATCTTCCCGGGTCAGCAGCAAACAGGTCCCTGAGATGCTGTTTTTGCATATTTGAGAAATGGGTGATGAGGTCAGACCAGGCCCTGGTGGAGGTGGGGTTAACAGCTGGAAACATAAAATCGGTTATAATTGATTAATGGTGTTTATAGTATGGCTGACCATTTCCGGGGTAATGTCAAGATGAAGGACCATCCTTACCTGGTTTGGGGAAATGGAAAAGAGCAGGATATTTTCTTTCTTCATCTCCTCCATAAATTGCTGCGGCGTATATGGAGGTTTGAAAGAAGCGATAATAATATTGGTTTCGACGGGCAGGATCGAATCTATAAAGGGTTTTTCCTTAAGGGCCGTTTCGATCATTTTTGCATGAAGATGGTCCACCTCAAGCCTGTTAATATTATGCTCAAGTGCGTATATCCCGGCAGCTGCCAGGTAACCCGCCTGGCGCATCCCACCGCCAAATACTTTACGGTACCTTCTGGCCCGGTGAATGAAGAATGATGTCCCCAGCAACAGGCTGCCCACAGGAGCCCCAAGGCTCTTACTCAGGCAGATGGAAATGCTGTGAAAAAGCCTTCCGTATTCTTTCGGATCTTCGTTCCGGGCAACAATGGCATTGAACAACCGGGCGCCGTCGAGATGAAGGGCGAGGGAGTGCCGGTCGCATAATTCCCTGATCAGATGAATTTGTTTCAGATCATAACAACTGCCGCCCCCGCGGTTGCAGGTGTTTTCCAGTCCAACCATACGGCTTACGGGTTTATGTACGTCATCCGGGTTGATGGATTCTTTTACCATTTCTGCGGTAATCCTTCCCCTGTCACCCTCCAGCAGCCTGACCGAGGCAGCCGGAATTGAAAGCTATGCCGCCACCTTCATACTGGTAAATATGGGAGTTTTTGTCGCAAATCACCTCATCGCCAGGCTGCGTATGACATTTAATGGCGATCTGGTTGGTCATAGTGCCGCTCGGACAAAAAATTGCAGCTTCCATTCCAAACATTTCGGCGGCCATTTGTTCCAGCCGGTTAATAGAGGGATCTTCGCTGAAAACATCGTCCCCAACGGGTGCATTTCATCATGAAATCCAGCATGGATGCGGTTGGACGAGTAACGGTGTCGGACCTGAAAGTCTGCGATCATGGACGCTAAATTAGGCGAAGGCCTTGGTTCCTGAACAAAAGACTGCCAAAATTTGTAGTATCTGCAAACGGCAGGATACTAACTGATTTCAACCTTTTTTCCCCTGGCGCTATGAAAAACAGATTGTGTGATTTAAATTTGCACGTTGTGTGATTTTTATTTGTAAACTCCACCAACGGTTTCATTATATTTATAACGTTTTATTAGGAACATGATCAATGGAGTTCCCGTCTTATTTTAGTAAAACGTTTTATCAGTTTAAGAATTCCCACGTATGAGGCAACTAAAAATAGCAACCCAGATTACCAACCGCGATTCACAGGCCGTTGAAAAGTATTTGCAGGAAATCTCCAAGATTTCAATGATCACTCCTGAAGAGGAGACCATTCTGGCGCAAAGGATCAAGATGAACGACCAGAAGGCATTGGATAAACTGGTGCAGGCGAACCTAAGGTTCGTGGTATCTGTCGCTAAGCAGTACCAGCACCAGGGATTGTCACTTAGTGATCTAATCAACGAGGGTAACCTCGGTTTGATCAAAGCAGCCCAGCGTTTCGATGAAACCAAGGGTTTTAAATTCATTTCATACGCCGTTTGGTGGATTCGCCAGTCCATCCTGCAGGCGTTGGCAGAGCAGGGCAGATTAGTCCGCCTGCCTCAAAACAAAATTGGCACCTACAACAAGGCTAACAAAGCCTACATGGCTTTTGAACAGGAGCATGAGCGTGAACCTTCTACCGAAGAGTTGGCTGAATTGCTCGAAATGAGCGAAACCGAGATCAACAACATTTTCCAGAGCAACACCCGTCACACTTCACTCGATGCACCCGTGCATGAAGCCGAAGATGTAGCCATGGGTGACCTGCTGGAAGGTGGTGATGATACGGATGACGATGTGATGAAAGATTCACTTCGCGCGGAAATCCGCAGGGTATTAAAATCACTCAGCCCGCGTGAAGCAGAAATTGTAAATGCTTATTTTGGACTGGATGGTGAAAATGGAGTAACCATTGAGCAGATCGGTCAGAAATACGACCTTACCAAAGAGCGTATCCGCCAGATCAAGGAAAGAGCCATCAAGCGTTTGCAAAAAGCCCGGTACAGTAATGCCCTGAAAGCATACCTGGGTTAACCTTGTAAAAAAATATAACCCCGATCTTTGCGATCGGGGTTTTTTTATGACTGAACCTGTAGCTTTGGAAGTTGTTATAAACATATGCACTTAAGATTTATTTCCGCGCTGTTATTGATTTTCCTGGCAGCCTGTGAAAAAGACATTGATATTACATTGGATGAAGCGCAGCCCCGCTTAGTGGTTGACGGAAGTATTGAGAATGAGCGCCCGCCGTTTATAGTACTTACCACCAGCCTGGATTACTTCGGTACACTTTCACCCAACCAGCTGGCAGCTTCATTTGTACATAATGCTGAGGTTAGTATATCAGATGGGAGTAAAACATATTCGCTTAGGGAAGATTCCAGCCTGCTGGGGAACGGGTACCTGTATTATTTTTATACCACGGATGTATCAGATCCGGCAAATCTGCTCCTTGGAAAATTGAATACCACTTATGATCTCAGGATTATAACCACCGACGGTAAAACCTATTTATCTCGCACTACAATACCTGCCATTACCAGGAAAATCGACTCCCTATGGTCGGAACCCGTTTCTGGTTTTGATGATACCACCCTGGCCAGGATGATGATCAGGGCAACCGATAAACCAGGTTTCGGGGATTATATCCGTTATTTTACCAAGGCCAATACAGAACCTTTTTATCCTGGATATAATTCTGTTTTTGATGACCAGGTGATTGATGGAAGTACCTATACTATTCAGGTTGACCGCGGATTGAATAAGAACGAGGACAATGAAGATGAAGATCTGTACTTTCATAAAGGCGATATAGCCACCCTTAAACTTTGCAATATCGACAGGAATACCTTTAATTTCTGGCAAACTTTTGAATTCAACTTCCAGGGGATTGGTAATCCCTTTTCCAGCCCCACAAAAGTAACCGGCAACATTTCCAATGGTGCATTGGGATATTTCGGAGGATATGCGGCACAGTACCAAACCATCATTATTCCACGCTGATTTATCCACAAGGAATGGCAGGGTGACTAAACGCACTTCCGGTAACCCCTTTAATAGTATTTTTGTAAGCTTAATTCATGAATAACGAAAATGGAGAATAACCATATAGAGAAAGTACATTGTCTGATCATAGGTTCCGGTCCGGCTGGTTACACGGCCGCCATATATGCCGCAAGGGCTAATCTAAAGCCTGTATTATACCAGGGTATCCAGCCTGGCGGACAATTAACCATTACGACTGAAGTAGAGAACTACCCTGGTTATCCGGAAGGCATCCAGGGGCCGGATATGATGGTGCATTTTGAGAAACAGGCTACCCGTATGGGCGCTGATATTCGTTTTGGACTTGCCACCAAGGTTGATTTTTCCTCTCATCCATATTCCGTATGGATTGATGAAGAAAAACAAATCCTGGCTGATGCTGTCATTATTGCCACCGGCGCATCTGCAAAATGGCTGGGACTGGAAAGTGAGCAGAGACTGAATGGTTATGGTGTCAGTGCCTGCGCAGTATGCGATGGTTTTTTCTTCCGGGGTAAGGAAGTGGCTATTGTAGGCGCAGGAGACACTGCGGCCGAAGAAGCCTTATACCTGAGTAAACTTTGTTCCACCGTACATATGATTGTACGCCGCGACCAGATGAGGGCTTCCAAAGTAATGCAGGACAGGGTGCTGAACACACCAAATATTAAGATCTACTGGAATTCAGAAACCGAAGAGGTGATGGGAGAGAAGAATGTGGAGGCCGTACGAATAAAAAATATAAAGACAGGTGAATCGGAAACCATTCCGGTAAAAGGATTTTTTGTTGCCATCGGCCACCAGCCAAATTCTGATATTTTCAAAGGCTGGTTGGAAATGGATGAAGCAGGATATATAAAAACGGTCCCGGGCACCTCCCGTACCAATATTGAAGGCGTTTTTGCATCAGGGGATGTGCAGGATAAAATATACCGCCAGGCGGTTACCGCTGCAGGCAGCGGATGCATGGCAGCCCTGGATGCAGAACGGTGGCTTGGTTCCAAAGGATTACATTAATCAAAATGCTTTAAAAATAAAAAGAGCACGCAGTTGAAATTGACTGCGTGCTCTTTGCATTTTTATATCAATATGTCAGAAAAGAGGTAAGGGTTCTGGCTATTGTTCCGGTGGTTGTCTGGTAACGTCCGCGGAAAATAACCGTATAACTTCTTTGCTGAGTTGGATTAATGCCATTAAGAGCTGCGAGGTTGGTAGTGGTTCCTGTTGATCGCACAAATAAAGTATCATTTGATGCTGATGCATAGGGTATGAAATCCGTGACAGTAGCAATGGAAATATTGCTGAAAATATTGGCTTTCCTTTTTACTGACCAGATGTCAACATTTGGGACAGCAGTTTTGGTGTATACGAAATTGGCAAAACGCAACCTTGCCGTTGTATCGGCCGGCTTATCAATCATATCCTTTACAGTTTTGTGCTTGGTGCTGTTAATGGAGTCATACGTAAAAATAGTATAGTACTGTCCCGCTTCAAAGTTATCACTGAAGCTTATCGGTATTTGTGTACTCGTTACCAGCGTATCCTTGATGATGATGGCCCTGCTTCCGGCGGTTACTGACGAATATGCAGGCGATACGGAAGGAAACAGGGAATTGGCAGTGTATGCGATAGCTGCACCATTAAGCGGTACATTATCTGCATATACATAATTCCGGGTGCTGTTTACGACCGAATTATAGACCTTAATATAGGCCTTGTCACCGAGGTCCTTTTGTTCATTGATCAGGTATTGGAATTCCTTCTTACAGGAAACCGTAAAAACAGCAAGGGCGCCGGTAAGGAAGAATAATATGTTCTTTTTTTTCATTGCAGTTAATTTGACGTTGACGGAATTATTTCAGGGAAAACCATTGTTCCTGGGTATGGTAATCCAGGTTTAAAGCGCCTATCCTTTGCAGTTCGGCAACATTATACAGGTATTCTGAATTATATCTTGGCCTTGCACGGTATACCAGCTTATTATTATTATTGGTAAAGAGGTCTATACCGCTGGGTGGAACAAAATCTGCGTACACCTGGTTTGAACCTTCGGTATCCGTGTAATGGAACCTCCTCATGTCTACCCATGTTTCCAGGGTTCCGAATCCATAGAGGGCAATATATTTCTGCATCATGATATGGCTGAGACTGAAATTTGCCAGCGCAGGAACCACTATGGGATTTGCCAGGAATGCTGCTTTGATCGCAGGTGTTATCTGCTGGGCTGCAGGCACTCCGGAATTATAATCACTCACCAGCATATCCATATTCAGGCTTATACCGGCAACATAGGCATCTTTTGCACTGGCCAGGTCACCTTTGCGGTAATAAGCTTCAGCGAGCATGAACTTGATTTCAGATGCAGTAATCACAGGGTAGGGGGCAGCATTCTTGAAAATATAACGGCAACCCGCATCCGAAGTTGGCGGTGTTGCGTCGGTAAATATTTTACCCCAGAATGACTGGGGCTGGTCATTTACAGCCAGGCTGCTGGATCCCCTGTTGGGAAGTATTCCCCTGATGGTCAGATTGGTATTTTCCCGCAGCAGGTACCATGCCCTGGGATCAGTGACACCTGAGAAGCGGGAATTCAGTCCGTTCACCAGGTTGGCGATGTATTGAGTCTGCCGCATGGTGCCCACATTATTTCTGATTGGGCCGTAAAAATTAGCTGTTCCCGTAATCCCCGTATTGGAAAATTTAGCCACTCCATTATCTGCATTGGCGTTGATGGATAGCAGGGCATATTTAATCACGGAATCTGCCTTGTAATCAGCCTTATTGCTGAGGTGGTTAAAGGATCTTGCCATTACAGCATAAACAAATTTCTTCCACTTGCCGACATCGCCGTTATAGAAATACTGGTCTCCCTTGGCCAGGTTTGCCTGGCTTACATTGTCGTCAGTTCTTTCAAGATAGGATAGGGCGAGCTGTGCAATTGTTCTCACGGTATCATACACATCCGCCTGGGTATCATAATTGAAAACCAGCTGGTCGCGCCGGAATGCTTCACGCAGGATCACATCACCATACATATTGGTAAGTGTCAGCCAGCTCCATGCCTGGATCGCATAACCAACGCCCACATAATCCCATTTCTTTTCTTCAATTCCCCATTCGATCATTTTGTTCAGGTTCTGGCCCATGCCATAATAATGCATGCCCCATACTGAACCCATTAAATCGCTGGCGCCGGTTGCGCCGCCCATCTGGTCAAATGCATTTCCTGTTGTATTGGTGGCCCAGTACTGAATGTAACGGCCTACCTGCATGCCATCGTTGGCCATTCCATAAGCGCTCCCCGCAGCAGCAGAACTTCCTACAAAATTTCCAATGATTCCGGGAAGAAGTGTTTCCACGGGTACCCTTGTGGTGGCATTGGGATTGGTATATGCATCATCGATCTGCTTACTGCAACCATTCGCGGTGATCAGCAGTATGGCAATAGTTCCGTATATAATTGAATATTTTTTCATTTCTATTCTTTTCATGAGTATTAAAATCCTGCCCTTAAACCAAAGTTTACACTAATTGGTGAAGCCAGTGTTCCATAGTCAAAGCCAAAACCACCAACACCTCTTGAACCTGCAGTATTTCCATTTACGCCTGGATCAGCCCCGGTATAATTGGTAAACAGGAAGAGGTCATTGGCCGTCGCAAAAATTTCAAGGGTTTTTAATCCCTGGATATCCTGGAATGGCCTTGCGGGGAACATATAGGATACACTGATATCACGCAAGCGTAGCCAGTTCACGTCTTTTTCAATGAAGGCTTCCTCAGGCATCGACGTTGAGGTATAATAAGCATCATTATAATATGGCGTTACCACAATGGTATTTGGTGTTGGGGTACTTGTATTCTGTTTGCCATCATTCAAAACACCTTCAACGACTCTTGGCGTAAGCCTGTCGGCAGTGATTTTACTCCTGCCTGCACCGGTCATGAACATATGTGTACCATTGAAAATATCTCCGCCCACTTTGAGATCCCAGAGGAAACTAAGGCTCCAGCTTTTATACCTGAACTGGTTGTTCCAGCCAAGTGTGAAATCTGGATTTCTGTCGCCCCTGATCTTGAAGACCTGTTCAACGACCGGTAGGCCATTCGCCGGGTTGATGAGGATCTGACCCTGGTTATTTCTAGCATAACCATAGGAGGTAATAGATGTTGTTGCTCCATTCAATACCAGTCCACCCCTTGCATTTCCATACAGCCATGTATCGGCAATATAATATTCGGCAACATTTGCCGGCATATCGATCACCTTGTTCCACATCTTGTTAAAATTCAGCTGTGTATTCCAGCTCCAGTTCTTGCGGCTTACAACAGGGGCATTAAATGTTATTTCCATACCCTTATTCCTTGTACTGGCTGCATTCTGTGTATTCAGCACGAAACCTGTTCCGTAACTAAGCCGGAAATTTTCGATGATCTGGTCCTGATTGAGCGTATTGTAAAAAGTAACATCAAGTCCGAGCCTGTTTTTAATGAAACGGAATTCAGCGCCTAATTCATAAGTGCTTTGTTCTTCGGGTTTCAGGTCAGGATTGGCATTGGTGAATCCGTATGAAAACCCTCCACCGCTGGCAAAATTATTCACAAAGACTGACTGTGTTGAATATGGTGTGTTCAGCCTTGCCGTACTGGCCAGGGAAGTGCGGAGTTTGAAATAACTGAGCACATCACCTGATTTCATAGAAGGAACCATATCACTTATGATCATGCTGAGGCTGACTCCCGGATAATTATAATTACGGTTTTGTTCCGGAAGTGTAGACGCAGTTTCGAAACGATGCGTGTAATTCAGGAATACCATGTTCTTCCAACTCACCGCAGCTTCACCGAAATAAGCAACCTGCCTTAATATCTGCTGGTTATATTCCCCGAAATTATTTCTCAGTAACCGGACCCTTGTAGCCGGCAGTGTATTGCTGCTGTCTGTTCTTTTCGGATCAGTCAGTGTACTGCCCGTTACTGCGAACATCCTGGTTTCATAATCCTGCCACATGGTTCCCAGCATCAGGCGGAAATTAAAATCACCCATTTTTTTCCGGGCTGTAGCCGTGATGGTATGGTTATACCCGGAATACCTGCGGTAATAATTATCCTGTGAGCCCTTCAACGCGGCACTGATATAAAATGACTCCGGATGATATACAGTGTATCCGTCCGTTTCATATGTGTCATATCCAAACCTGCCGCTTAACGATAGCCAGTCAGTGGGCCTGATATTTATCCCCAGTGAAGCGGTAAACCTGTCTGTAACATCCCTGCTTTTATTGTTATAGACATTGAAGAAGGGATTGTCATAATCTGCATTGGGATTGCTGTTGAACAGTGGTATTTTACCCCCGTCCTGATCTTCATAACTTACAATGGTATTTTGGTTTGGCCAGACGAGCAGGCTGTTGAGATAACCACCGGCGCTTCTGAGCACTTTGTCATTTTCACTCCTGATATAAGAAACCGAAGGCATGATATCAATTTTATCCCCGATCTTGGTGGTATTGGAGATGCGTATATTGTATCTCTTGTAATCATTCTCAGGTACTACACCTGCCTGGTTAAAGGCTGCCATCGACACGCGAAAAATGGAGTTTTTGACACCGAAATCCATTCCCAGGTTATGTGTCATGGCAAACCCGGTGCGAAAGAAAACATCTATATTATCATACAACGTAGTGTTTTCAGGATATGCCGGGCCGAAATAACGGTAAATGCTGGATGGTACACCGTTTGTTCCATTGGTATATCCCTGGAAAGTTTCAGGGAAGCGGGTCACTTTGGAAAACCGGAAACTGTTATCGTATTGCAATGCGAATTTGTTCGACTTCGCTTTTCTCGTGGAAATGATAATGGCTCCCGAACTCGCCTGGCTGCCGTACAATGCGGTAGCTTCCGGCCCCTTTAAAACCGTTACCGATTCAATATCATTGGGATTGAGATCCGCAATTCTGTTGGTGTAGTCATTATTCCTGTTAGGCCTGTCTGAAGCCAGTCCGATGCCCCTTCCTCCATCTGAATTTTCATCAAGGGTCTGGTTATCCAGGATCACGCCATCCACCACAAACAAAGGCTGGTTGCTTAAAGACAGGGAATTGAAGCCCCGCAGCACAATGGAAGATGATGATCCGGCAATGCCGCTGGTCTGGTTAACGGTAAGACCCGCAACCCTTCCCTGCAATCCGTTCACGAAATTCTCACGCTGTGTTTCGCGGATTTCTTCACCGCCCACGGATTGCGCTGAATATCCCAGTTCACGCTTATTCCTGCGTATATCCATTGCTGTTACCACAACTTCTCCCAGCATTCCTTCATCAGCAGCCAGTGACGCATTGAGGACCACCTTGTCGCCCACGGTTAACTCCATGGTTTTTTGCCCGATGGATGAAATGACCAGGACATCGCCTTTTTTTGCAGCGATGATATAATACCCCTGGTTGTTGGTTTGTGTTGCCTTGCCGGTTCCCTTGATGGTCACCGTAGCATTGGGCAGAGGTTGATTTTTGGCGTCTGTTACATAACCGCTCACCGTTTCTGTCTGGGCCTGGGTAGCAAGGCAGAAAGTGAATGACAGCCACAATACTACAAACGCCTGAAGCCTTTGTCTCATAAGTAATTGTTTTGGTTGCAGCAGCCTTACACTGCCACTGGTTTATAGTTCTAGCGAAAAAATTACAAAACTTTTATCCCGGCATTTCTATACGGTTGCAACAATGGGTTTTCAGGATTGGATTCGGTGATCAGGATATCGATTTTATCAAGCCCGCAAACCTGGATTGGCTGGCAGGTGTTTATTTTTTCAATGATTGACAGGCAAACAACTTTACGCGAGGACTCAATCATTGCTTTTTTTATCTGCACCACATCCCAGTCATTGTCAGTAATACCATGTTCAACATCTATCGCATTAATTCCGAGAAAGCAAATATCAGCACTGATCTGTTTTATTTTGGCAATGGCTTCACCGCCCACCGTGATCTTGGAATTTTTGGAGACCTTGTCGCCTATCAGGATAACTTCCACAGAGGGATGCTTCAGGTATTCATGTATGGCAGGTATGCTACCTGAAATAAAAGTTGCTTTCAATTCAGGAGGAAGGGCACGCGCCATTTCAATCACGGTAGTGCCGCCGGTAGTTAAAATAAACATGCCGTCATGTATCAACGCCACGGCTTTCCGGGCTATGGAACGTTTATGCTGGAATGAATATACTTCTTCAGTGCGGGAATAATAATTGTTGAACGATCGGGATAATGCTCCCCCATGTACCTTGATGAGTTTGCCTTCGTCTGCAAGTTCCTGAAGATCGCGACGAATGGTATCTTCTGATACCTGTATTTCAACGCTCAGGTTTGATGACAGCACTTTGTTGTGCAGGTTTACCTGGTGCAGGATAAGTGCTTGTCTTTCTTTTTTTAACATTGAAATGGCGACTTCTCTTTCAAATCTAGGAAATACCTGCATAAAGCCGCAAGTTTTTCCAAGAAAAAAATTGAATAGCCGCAAAAAAACGCACTAAATCGTTTTATCTATCGAAAAGCGAAGCGTATACTGAGGCCAATGGCTGCTGCTTCAAAACCGATGTCTTTCACCAGGCTAAGCTCGGGTTTCCAGTCGAGCGAAAGGTTTAAGGGAATGCTCTGGAACTTATAATCAAGGCCTACAACACCCATGGCACCCACTACATTATCCCCTGAAAAGGCAACATAGCCGCCACCTCCGAAAAACCATTGAAAACCCGGGGCGCCAAGCGGACGATGAAATTCATATAATACGCCAACTGTAGCAGGATCAAAACTTAATAATCCTTCCAGTGCATGATTTTCATTGAGGAAATATTTGAACGAAACGGAATTGTTAACAGTTGCCTGGGAACTGCTCAGTCGAATCCCCAAACCCATCTTGTATTCCTGTGCGGAGGAATGGTATCCAAGCAACAGCATGGTCATCACGCTAACGGCTATGTATTTTTTCATATGGATATTTTATGGTAAGAAAACGAAAATTATCGCAGCAGCTTACTTATTGCTGGTTAATTTTTTACTAAAGGATATCAGCATAATGCTACCGGCAATGATGGAGATAATTGAACCCAGCAGTACACCGATCTTTGCCAGGTCCTGAGTGGTTTGATCATGGAATGCCAGTGCTGCAATAAAAATGGACATGGTAAAACCAATACCTGCCAGCATTCCAATGCCAATGATTTGGCCCCAACCTGCATCATCAGGAAGGCTCCCCCATTTAAGTGAAACCAGGAGCAGGCAGAAAAGTAAAATACCCAGGGGTTTCCCCAAGGCAAGGCCAAGGGTTATACCGATATTTACCGGATGCTGCAATGCGGTAGAAATATCAGAAGGTAAGTTGATTGCTGTATTGGCAAGGGCAAAAACTGGCAGTATAATGAAGTTTACCGGAATGTGAAACTGATGTTCAAATTTTGACAGCTGTCCCATCGGAATCATAAATGCAAATAGTACCCCTGCAACGGTGGCATGAATTCCTGAATTGAAAACCATGTACCATAGGATAATCGAAAACAGAAATTGCAATGGCGGATAAGGTTTTTTGGATTTTCCCAGAAAATATATGGCCGATAAGACAATCACAGTCAACAGTAAATACACCCATTGAATGGCTTCGCCATAAAATACTGCAATCATGGCAATAGCTCCCAGGTCATCAATGATGGCAAGTGCGGTGAGAAATATTTTCAGGCTAATAGGCACCCGGTTTCCCAGTAATGATGCAATGCCAAGTGAAAAGGCAATATCTGTCGCCATCGGAATTCCCCATCCAGCAGTAAATGGGGTTCCGCTGGATATCATTCTGTAAATCAATGCTGGCACAACCATGCCCCCAATAGCGGCAAAAACGGGGACTATGGCTTTTTTTATATCTGATAATTCACCAGCCAGAAGTTCCCTCTTTATTTCCATGCCTACGAGGAAAAAGAATATGGCCATGAAAAAATCATTGATCCAGTGCAACAGTGAATGGGGTAAGTTAAGACTTCCGGGAATGTGCATTTCGGTAATCCAGAAACTGATATATCGGGGGCCCCATGAAGTATTTGAAATCGTGATGGAAATAACCGCACAAAGCGAAAGAATAATGCCCAATGAACGGCTGTCACGGATAATCAGTTGAAGCGGACTGAGGATTTGCTTTCCAATATTTTTCAGCATCAGGCAAATATAGCCAACAAGGTCAAGGCAACTGCACTATTGAAATAACTCCAGCCATGTTTTGGGCCTTCGGTTATCAAGCCATTTAAAATCGCGTAGCGTTTTTTTATCTTCAGGGATCTGGTTCATGGGGAAAGTAGTGCCTTCTACGCCATTCACCCAGCTTACCCTTTTAAGCCCATCCTTTCCGAAATACATGCTGATCGCATCTGCCCGCGCATAATTCATGCCTATATATGCACTGTCGCTGTCCTGCAGGTAATAAACGCTTTCAGCATTTCCCTTTGCCCGCATATAATCAATATCCCCGTTGACAAAATTTCCATTGATGTTGTTACCCCTGATCTGGTTGAATAAATTCTCCTTCGTCCTGCTGATGGCAAAACTGTTTTCCAGTACATATAAATGATCCGGCTTTTTATTCCTGGTGAAAAGGTAAATGGTATCACCTGTCATCTGGTTTTCATTTGACCAGATAACCGGGTCCTTATACAAACGAAAAGTTGAATCCTGCGAAGAATAGTAGAGGCTGTCACAGACTCCCTGCAGGGAATCAGAAAATATCCTCACATGATGGTATGCCCTGAAAAATCTTATGCTGTCTTTTGCTGCAGGGCTGGTACGCGTTATGTTTCTTAAAGTATCAGTGATCAGCGTGCTGTCTTTCCCCGGTGTTGTAATGGCCAGGCTGCTGTCTTTTTCTACAGGGGTGCTGACGCGGCTGCTGTCTTCCGAAACTTTTGCTGTGGACTTGCTGCTGTCTTTAAGTATTTCATGAACTGCAGAATCCTTATCCTCCTTATACTCCCGGTATGCCATAACCGAAGAAAAAAGGGTATCTGCCGATACATAAATGGAATCCTTATCCTGCCTGATGATCATAACCGGTTTCTGTGTAGCCAGCACCTGCCTGTCATTATTGTTGAATTTCGTATCTCCGGCAAGTATGGTAACCCCCTGTGCAGTATCGCGGTACACAACACTGCCATCAGCATGTCCTTCTCCGGATTTTTTATCATACACAATATTATCGGCAATGATCTGTTGTGTGCTGTCTTCAATAACAGGCCTTGAGCCAAAACTTGCCGTTCCGTTTTTCATGTCATAATAACCTGACCTTGTTTTAATAGTCGACCGGCCATCATTGATGGTAGTAGGTGACACAAAAGTTGCCAGGCTGCTGTCAATATTATACAATAAGGTATCCGTAGCCATGGTATATTCAGGATCGATAAGCTTCACCTGCTGCATGAAATATGCTTCTTTCGTATCTGCATAATAAAAACCTTCCCTGCTGGTAAGGACGGTTGTGCCATTCACTACTTTACCATTATTCTTATAACTGCCGATCCTTGAATTCATATCGTATTCAAGTTCTTCCGTTGTGAGGGTACCTTTGCCATCTGTAAGTTTTACTTTTTTCTGCAGGTACGCCATTTTTGTATTGCCCATATACCTGAGGTACTGGGAATATGTATGTATACTGTCGGCATCATTAATATGAACATTTCCAAATGCCTCAATCTGGTTTGAAGTGGTATTCTGTACGGCACTGTCACAACTGAATAAGGTTGTTCCCTGTTGAAGGAGAACATTGCCGATCAGCATATTTAATTCAGTCAGGCTGTCTTTCTTCACCCTTCTGTAGGTGTCAGCTTTGATCAGCCTGATAACCTTTCCTGTATCCTTTCCCTGTGACGGAACAACAGGATCCTGGGCAAGGAGAGTGCCGGAGGAGGATATTAAAAACAATAAAAGTAAAATGGTTTGGCGCTTCATTATTGGCTGGGACTAGGAGGGGGTTTACTAGTAGAATCTTCCAGCGGCGCCATTAGCGGACCAGTTTTATCCTTTTTGCCAAATACAGAAACATTTACGTATCGTTTGGGATGAAGTCGGAAATCCTGCAGTAATATATTCAGGTTGTACGCTGATGCATTAAGGTTAGTATATAATTTTTTGTCGTTCATCAGCAATCCAAGGCTGCCTTCATTGGAATTTATCTTGGCTAAGGTAGTATTCAGCTGATCTGCGGTAGACTGAATTTTTGTTAAAGTTGGGTCAAGGTCCAGCTTGCTCATATTGTAGCTGAATTTTTCTACATTGGTAAGAATTTTATTGATCGTATCATTGTTATTTTTCAGGTTTCCGGTTACCGCACTAAGGTTTTGCATAGTCTGGTTTACCGGCCCTTTTGAAGCAAGCAGTGTATTTAGTTCTGATGTGGTGGTTTTTAAATTGGCAATGATATCCTGCATATTGCCTTTAGTTTTCGGATCAAAAATACCTCCCATGACTTCTAAAAGGGAATCGAGTGAGGCCAGTGTGCCTTTCACCTGGTCAAGCGCCGGATTCAGGCTACCTTTCAAATCATCGAGTATACTTCCTCCGGATTTAGAGGCAATGGTATCACCTTCTTCAATGAATTCCGCCGCATTGCCTTTAAAAATATTAATCGCCGTTGTTCCCAACGGGTTTGCATTGATCACCGCATAGGAATTGGCAGGGATATTTACATCCTTGGTAATATTAATGGTAACCACTACCCCCGTGAGGTTGGGATCCGTTTCAGTAATGGCCGCCACTGCACCTACCTGGAGACCATTTATTTTTACGGCATCTGCGGTATTCAATGCATCAACCTGCGAAAAAACAGCATAGATGACATCTTTTTTCTGGAACAGGTTTCTTCCTTTAAGGAAATTAAAGCCAAGGATAAGCAGTGCAATGGATATCGCGGCGAGTGCACCGATCTTTGTTTCATTTGTCAGTTTCATGGCTTCATTTTAATATAAAGGGCAGTGATCAACACGCCCCCAACGAAAATATAAAATCTATGCCAAGGGGCAGGTAATTTATTTGCCCTTCTTTCCGGAAGGAGGCATTACTGCTATGGGCTTATTTGAAGGTTTTTCAGGCCTGGATGGAGTAGGTGACTGAGGTTTATTTTTTAATGATGTGGAACTATCTGCAGAAGTTGCCCTGGGTGCATCCACAAGGGCTTTGTAACTGACCACGGCTTTTGCGATGGCGGTAACCAGCTCTTTTTGTCCCTTTTCACTGTTGAGGTAATCTTCTTCTTCCTGGTTGGTGATAAAACCCGTTTCCACCAGCACCGCAGGCATATTGGTAGCCTGCAGCACCCATATACCTTTTTCATTTCTTTGTAATACACCCAGGCTGTTCCGGCCGATTTCAGTGAATTCATTTTCAATGATGGAAGCCAGGCGGACACTACCCCTAAAAAATTTCTGTGACCATAGCCTTGATTTGATCAGTGCTTCCGGGCTGGAAGGGTCCGGCACATCTTCCACTTCAGAGGCAGATTCAAACCGTTCATCATCAAGGATCCCGCTGGCTTTTTCATCGATGCGGTCTGCGGCAAAGACATAGGTTGAAGTACCGTGCCTTGGGTTAGGTGTGGTCCATGTGCGATACACCGGTTCTTTCCGGGTACGCTTCTTCCTGTTTTTCCCCTTGCCGGTATAATAGGTTACTGTTCTGTACTTTAAAAACTCTCTGTGTTTGATGGCAGGGGCGGCATTCACATGGATACATACAAAAAGGTCGCCTCCCTGTGAGTTGGCAATATTGGCTTTTTCCCGCACATTATGGAAAACATCCGTTCGCCGGGTCATGACTATCCTGGTATCGGGCAGCAGTACTTTTAGTTCTTCTTCCAGTTTAAGAGAAATTTCAAGCGTTAATTGCGCTTCTGTGGAGTACCTTCCGCGAGCACCAACGTCCGTGCCCCCATGCCCGGCATCCACAATGATGGTTTTTATTTTAGAACCTGAACTACGGGTTTGTCCGTGGACTACAGATGAAAATAATAACGCATTCAACAGGATGACGGTAGTGATGTATCTGACTCGGGGCATAGCGTAAATCAGGGTTTTTGATTAAGTACATTGTTCATCTTCACAATTTCTTACAACATTAATGGCTATTTTTGTTCCGACTGCTATGATGAATAAAAGAAGCAAAGTTAGCCCAATTTATTATTTGAGACTGCTTTCTCTGCTGATCTGTTTGACTATTGTAACGCTCCAAAGTTATTCTTCAGATGTATCAGAAGCATCATTTCGTCATTTTTTAACAACACAACAGGATAGCATACCCCCTGCTGATAAAGATACAGTGCGGTTGTTAAAGGATACCCTGGTGATTAAAACCGATACCTTTAATGTTCCCCTCTCCACTGATTCATTATCGGCCCCCGTTAACTACAAGGCAGAAGATTCCATGGTGCTGGAAGTTTCCACCAAAAAGATTTACCTCTATGGAAGGAGCGAAGTGAAGTATACGGATATCGTCCTGAATGCCCCTGAAATAGCCTTTGACCAGGCATCACAGATGGTGACTGCCCGCATGACAAAAGATTCGGCAGGTGTAGTGGTAGGCATGGCAAAACTTACCCAGGCAGAAACCACTACTGTCAGTGACAGTATCAAATTCAACTTTAAAACGCAGAAAGGGCTCACCCATAATTCATTTTTCCAGCAACAGGAGATTTACAACTTCGCTGAAAAAGTCAAAAAAATAGATGCGGAAACATTTTATGCTTACCGTGGCCGTTTTACCACCTGTAACCTTGACACCCCTCACTTTGCCTTCCGGTTTAATAAAGCAAAATTCGTTAGCCAGAAAGTTGTGGTAACCGGACCCGTACATCCTGAGTTTGAGGATGTGCCCATACCCATTTACCTGCCTTTTGGAATTTTTCCACTATCCTCCGGCAGGCATTCCGGTATCCTGCCACCGCAGTTAACCTTTAACCAGGATTTCGGTATAGGCCTGGAAGGCCTTGGCTATTATAAAGTGTTTAACGAATACCTGGATGCTAAAATCTGGTCCGATATTTATTCTTATGGAACCTGGAGATTTAACCTGGCCCCTACATACCGTGTAAGGTATAAGTATAGCGGCGGACTTACCCTCAGCTGGCAGAATACCAAATTTGGTTTTAAAGGAGACCCGGATTATTCCGTTACAAAAACCTTTTTCGTTACATGGAACCATACGATGGACAGCAAGGCGAGACCTGGCGTAACATTTAATGCCAACGTTCAGGCAGGTAGCAGCCAATATTTAAGGCTTGTTCCCAACGGTTCACAGTTGAGTTCCGGAACAGGCGCCGGCGGAAATTATCAGCAGCCCCTCAATTTCACCAATCAGCTCAGTTCATCCATTTCCTACCAGCGAACCTGGGCGGGTAAACCCTATTCACTTTCCGTAAACCTTAATCATAACCAGAATACGCAGACCAGGCTGGTAAACCTGAACCTGCCTGATATCGGATTTAATGTGAACACCATTTATCCGTTTCAGCCTAAGGAATTTGTAGGTGAAAGCAAGTGGTATGAAAAACTGGGTATAGGCTATAATGGAAATATTAAAAGCCAGATTTCATTTTATGATTCTACTTTCTATTTCGGCCAGCTCATTGATACCATGCAATGGGGAGCCAACCACAATATTCCCATACTGCTTTCCCTTCCATCGCTGGGTCCGTTCCAGATTGCCCCCAATGTATCCTATCGGGAAAGATGGTATGCCCAGAATTTCAAGCGTACCTGGAATGATGCCACCAATAAACTGGACACCACCATCAAAAAAGGATTTTACTCGGCCCGGGAAGTTAGTGTAGGCCTTTCCGTCAGTACGGCTGTTTTTGGAACCTTTCAGTCAAAAAACAAGGATTCCAGGGTGCAGGCTGTCAGGCATGTAATGCGGCCCCAGTTCGGGATTAATTATAAGCCCGACCTGATGGAACCATATTTTTATCGTGAAAAAGTGGATACCCTTGGAAATGAAGTGCTGTTTTCAGTTTTTGACGGAAGTATTTTCGGACCTTTTTCACCTGGTGAAAACGGCGGCATAAACTTTGGGTTAGATAATAACGTAGAGCTCAAGATGAAATCCAAAACCGATACCGGTGAAAATGCCTTTGAGAAAGTAAGATTGCTGGATGGGTTCGGGTTTAACGGAGGATATAATTTCCTTGCTGATTCATTTAAACTGTCAACCATCAGTCTCTATGCCAGGAGTGTATTGTTCCAAAAATTAAATATCACGGCTAATGCTAACCTTGATCCCTACACGTACGATTCCCTTGGTTTCAGGAAAGATATCTATGCTTGGCAGGGAGATAATTTCTCCCTCGGTTCAATAACTAACGGCAGCCTGAATATCAGCACCAATTTTCAAAGCAAAAATAAAAATGAAGGCAAGGAACTTGAAAAGGACGACGAGGATGAGAATTATATCAACCAGGACCAGTTAATGCAGCAGCTCGACTATATGCGAAGGAATCCGGCGGAGTTTGCGGATTTCAATGTGGCATGGTCGCTCAATGTGGGCTTCTCCCTGCAGTTTGCAAAATTGCCAAAGCCTGATTATTCGGGCTACCGGACAGAATTTACTTCCAGTTTTAATTTTAACGGCGATTTCAACGTGTCCAAGAAGTGGAAGATGGGCGCCAACGGTTTTTATGATTTGAAGAATATGAAACTCCAGAGCTTTACCATGTTTTTCACGAGGGATCTTCACTGCTGGCAGATGTCTATCAATATTACGCCTGTCGGGCTATACCGGTTTTTCAGCATCAATATAAACCCCAAATCAGGATTATTGCGTGACCTTAAGATCAACCGCACAAGGTATTCTTACAACCGCTGATTATTTTCGTTTTCAATATACTTCCACATGATCCCGAATATTTTTTCTTTCAGTTTAACAGGATCGTCATTCTTCGTTACATAAACCGGTTCCAGGAAATGCATGGCAACAGGATGCGGCCAGAAAAAAAACTTTTTATCAAATGGCAATACAATCCGTGTATTGAATATCACCGCCGGCAGGATGGGTTTCCCGGTTTGTACGGCAAGCCTGAATGCGCCATCATGAAATTCCTTTAACGGCCTGTCCGTTTTATTCCTGGTGCCTTCAGGATAAATACACATATGCATGCCGAGGTCAAGTACTTTTTTCATTTCGTTGAAACTGTCTTTACGGCTCTGGTCACTTTGCCTGTCTACCAGCACGGAGCCGCGTTTATATACCATTCCGAATAATGGTATCCGGGCCATTTCAATCTTCGCGATGGTTTTATTCGGGCCCGGAATTCCGGGACTTGACACCGGAACATCCATCATGGAATTATGGTTGCAGACTACGATATAGTTTTCCCCTTTTTTGAAATGTTCCCTTCCTTTTATGGTTAACCGAATCCCGGCCAGTGGAAGAAAAACAGCCATCCAAATCCTCGAGATATCAATGAATATTGCCGTTCTCCTTGGTTCATCCCAGAATTTTGTGGCCCACATCGGGATGAATAAAATCAGCATGGTCAGGAAGAAAATAATTCCCGCCCAGATGGTAAAGATGGCACCGGCAATATCTTTAAGTTTTCTCATCAGAATTGTTTTACCGGGGGATCCAGTTTCCAGTCAATCGGATCCTTTCCATTTTTAACCAGCAGCTCATTCACTTTGGAGAAATGGCGACATCCGAAAAAACCTTTATCGGCTGAAAAGGGGGAAGGGTGCGCGGCTTTTAAAACATAGTGCCTTGTTTCATCAATCAACGGTTGTTTTTCCTGTGCAAACTTTCCCCAGAGAAGGAATATGATATTGGTTTTTTCCGCTGAGATCCTCCTGATCACTGCGTCTGTGAATTCCATCCAGCCGATTTTTGAATGGCTCATGGGTTCATTAGCCCTTACCGTTAATGAAGCATTTAAGAGCAAAACGCCCTGCTTCGCCCAATATGTCAGGTTGCCGTAATTGGAAGGCATCTGAAGTCCCAGGTCGCTTTCAATTTCTTTAAAAATATTCTGCAATGAAGGAGGAGGCTTTACGCCGTCAGGGACAGAAAAACTCAGACCGTGTGCCTGCCCGGGTCCGTGATAAGGGTCCTGGCCAATAATCACCACTTTAAGCTGGTCAAGCGGGGTTTGTTCAAAGGCATTAAATATCTGCGGACCGGGCGGATAAATGGTCCGGCCACTCAGCTTTTCCGTCTTGAGCCAGGTTACGATATATTTAAAGTATTCCTTCTTGAACTCATCCTGCAGTAACGCTTTCCAGCCTTGTTCGATGCGTACTTCCATGTGTAAATGGCTCCATGTTTGCATGCAAACTATAAAAAAATTACCTTTGCCGCTTGAAAAGGGTATTTTCTTCGGGTTAACCGCTGAAACTGACTTTTTCAAATGGTTCCGTAGCTCAGTGGATAGAGCAACAGCCTTCTAAGCTGTGGGTCATGCGTTCGAATCGCATCGGGATCACCAATTTTGTAACCCATTTATCTGGTTTTTGCAATTATCCACTTGACAAATCGTTCGCCGGCCTTCCCTGTTAAATTCTTATAGATTCTGAAGGTTCTTTATTTTGCGTATAATTTAGGGTTTCTTGTTTTTCCTCACCCAGGATATAACATACGATTTGTTAATCATTTTGGTGATTGTAAAAATTTATTTTTATGGATGCCTTATGTCGAAGTATTATATTCTTCCTGTGTATATTATTTTTTATGTCCGCATCCTTTGCGCAACAGTACAATTCGGATAGTTGGATTTCGAAGCCACATGGCATGGTGACCCTGATTCCCACGGTGGGGGAGCGCAATTCGATGATCATGAACACTTATTCTCTGTTACCCAAATGGGAGTTTACCATGGCATTTTACCTGTATAACAATGACGGGGATATCAGCACAAATGATGGGAATTCTACTTCGTTATATGCCAAATACATGTTCTATGAGAACAAGGCACAAACCGGAGGTGCCGCAATTAAATTCGGAACCGGAATGAGACCGGGAACTATATCTGAAGACCTTAGGGTAAAAGATGCTTTCAGGACATATTGGACAAACATGCCTGTAACAATCCCCTTTTTCAATAACTCACTATCATGGGATATTATGCCCGGAGTATCTTATACAATTGATAACGGTACCATTGATAATCCTGGATGGTCGTTTACATATTCTACGCGTTTGGCTTATTATCCATTTAATCCAAAAGCTTCCATTGTTGGTGAAATATTCGGCTCGGCTGGTGAAACAGGTACTTTGCCTGAATACAAGCTGGGAATAAGATGGGAACCCAATCAGTTTGTTGTTTTCGCTATTACTTACGGTCAGGAGTTCAATGGTAATAATGGTGCAGGATTCGAAATCGGTGGCATGTTTTTCTCTCCTCCATTTTTATGCCTTGGCGGATGCAATAAGACAAAGAATAAACCAGCTATGTGAATAAAGGAGGTTTTTCATTACGAATTCCCCCCAGGTGATTCTTTTTTATTCTGCTGAATTCTAAAATATATGATCCTTTATTTCAGCCATCGGTTAACTGAAAGTATTTATTATGTCATGGTTTAAAAATTCACTTTCGCCAATTACTCCCCATATAACATTCCATGTCCAGGAAAAAATCATGCCGTTTGGTCCGTGATTACTGAATTGAACAATTGGCTGTACCAATTTTTTTGGCCAAGACCAAAGCTTCCAGTATCTTACAGTCTCTATAATAGACGCATATGATTCCCGCTAACTGTTAAGGACTTTTTCCCATTGCCACAATGTTTTCAGGCTCCGCCTGACATTTCTAATGTTTCATTTTATATCATCATGTTGCGTACTTTAAAACTTCATCGTTTAACGCATATTTTATCCATTGTAATGGAATCTTTACGTGGAGAAGAGCAGGATTATACCACCGGCAGCCTTCGCCGTGCTGTAATCCTTTTAGCCATACCAATGATGCTCGAGATGAGCATGGAAAGTGTTTTTGCACTGGTCGACATTTTTTTTGTAAGCCACCTTGGTAAACACGCTACATCTACGGTCGGGTTAACAGAATCCGTGAT
>CAWGLH010000010.1:0-129409 GCA_963823365.1 uncultured Sphingobacteriales bacterium | reverse complement strand
CGCACTGCTGTCATTACCGGCACGAGCATTGGTGGTGAGGGAACACATGATAAAACACTATCAGACCTGTACCTGGAGAAGAAAGGAAGGGCCCACCCTTTCACCATTCCCATGATCATGCCCAATGCTGGTGCAAGCCAGGTTTCCATGGCATTGGGGCTTACCGGACCGGCGTATACTATTTCCACTGCATGTGCTTCTTCCAACCATGCCATTGGCAATGCTTTCTGGCTGGTGCGGAACGGAATCTGCGATATGGCACTGACCGGCGGCAGCGAAACACCTTTTTCCTTTGGCTTCATGAAAGCCTGGGAAGCCATTCGCGTAGTGGCCCCGGATACATGCCGCCCTTTTTCCAAAAACAGGCAGGGCATGATCCTCGGTGAAGGCGGCGCCATGCTGGTGATAGAAACCCTGGATGCAGCGCTGGCCAGGGGAGCCACGATATATGCAGAAATCGCCGGATTTGGAATGACTTCAGACGCAGGACACATTACCAAACCTTCCCAACTGGGGGCAGAGGAAGCCATGAGGCTGGCCCTGAAAGATGCAGGGCTTCAACCTTCTGATATCGATTACATCAATGCACACGGAACCGGCACTTCGGTCAACGACTCCATGGAATCAGCGGCAATTAAAACCGTTTTTGGAGACCATACGCCCAATATAGGGGTAAGCTCAACCAAATCAATGCATGGCCATGCGCTCGGCGGAACCAGCGCCCTGGAAGCTGTGGCCACAACCATGGCTATCTATAACGACATCCTTCCTCCTACAGCCAATTACGAAGAACTGGATCCGGAATGCGATATAGATGTGGTGCCAAACAAATCAAGGCCTAAAACCATTAATTGCGCACTGACCAATTCTTTCGCCTTCGGCGGATTAAATGCCGTACTCGCACTGAAAAAATGGGACAGAAAAAGTTAATCCGTTTTGCGGAAGTGGCCGAATTTCCTAACGTGCTTCAATACCCGCAGGGAATGAAGGGGAAATGGAAGGATCATTTTAACAACAGCAATCCCATAACGCTTGAGCTGGCCTGCGGAAAAGGCGAATATACTGTCGGACTTGCCCAGCTTTATCCGGAAAGGAATTTCATCGGGCTCGACGTTAAGGGTAACCGTATATGGGTAGGCGCAAAAAAGGCGCTTCAGCAGGGCCTGCATAATGCAGCATTCATCCGCACACAGATTGATAAGATCACTGACTACTTTGAAGAAGGTGAAGTACAGGAAATCTGGCTTACTTTTCCTGATCCGCAGTTGCGCACATCGAAAGCAAAAAAAAGGCTAACCCATCCCAAATTCCTCAGGCTCTACCGACAGGTGATGAAAGAAGGTGGTAGTATTCACCTGAAAACGGATTCTCCTCACCTCTACAACTTTACCAAACTGGTGATCAGCATGCATGAGCTTCAATTAATGGAGGATATGGATAATGTATATGCCAATGAAAACAGGAAAGAAGATTTGAATATTAAAACGCATTACGAAGGCCTTGACATTGCTAACAGTAACAGAATTCATTACCTGCAATTTTCACTTCCTTCAAATGAACTCGAACAAACTGACAAGCTATTGCAGGAATTGTTGAAGAATACGGAACCATCAAAGGGTTTTTAAAATAACCGTGTACCGAACAAACAGGCCACAGGGTATGTTTACCTTAATATTCTATCCGTAATATGAGCAAAGGGCTAAAAGAAGGAGAAGACTTTTATTATAACGAGTTTGGTTATATGGTACTTACAGCATCATATCACCTGGCGAACGGAAAATGTTGTGGCAATGGTTGTTTGAACTGCCCTTTTGATTACATTAATGTCCCGGAACCCCGTCGTTCTGAACTACTCCAAAAAAGGGACTATGCCAGCAAAAAAAAGCCTTAGGAAGAATACTCCGGAAAATAAATCCGCGAAAAATAAAACTTCTGTAAAAAAAATCGCCAGGAAAAGAACTGCTTCAAAAGCAACTTCATCAAGGGCAATACAGCATTCTGCATCGATGAAGAAAAAACCTTCCACTGATTCATTCTTTGACAGTGTATTCCAGGTCGCCAGGTTAATCCCTAAAGGAAGGGTCAGCACCTATGGCGCCATAGCAGAATACCTGGGCTCAAAACTTTCAGCCAGGATGGTGGGATGGGCAATGAATGCTGCAGGATCAGCAGATCCTCCCGTTCCGGCTCATCGGGTGGTTAACCGCAATGGCATGCTTTCAGGAAAGCATCACTTCCCAACACCCACATTAATGGAAGAACTCCTTCGACAGGAAAAGATCAAAGTAAAAGATGATAAGATTGTTGATTTCGACAAACTGCTCTGGAAACCGGGGGAGTCAGACTAGAGACTAGAGACTGGAGGCTGGAGACTGGTAGATTTTAATGCAGTCTTACCTCTGGTTTCTAGTCTATAGTCTCCAGTCTATCTTCTCGTTTTACCCATCGCACAATCAGTGTAATAATGCTGATCAGCCACCCAACCGGATAGGGAATAAGGATTACATTCCACCACCATTCCTTCTTTGGGTCAAAGCCACCCAGTGAAGAAACATACCAGAGTGCCGCAACACTAAATGCAACCATGATTGCTGCAACAATGAAAATTTTAGCATACCGGTCACGCATGTAATAAGTGGATAATGCCAGGCATATGCTTCCTATGGCTATTACAATTGAACCTTCCATAGGATCAATAGCGCCTATAATGGAAGCTACCACACCAACAATAAATACTACCCGGTACCATTTTATTTTTTCGCCCATGATATATCATTTAAGATAATGACCAGGCCGGAAGAAAAATAAATGGAATATCTGAAAAATAAAATGATTTCGGTCAGTGGTTCAGGTCGGAAAGAGAAATTCCCGGATTATAAACTGTCCGAAATACACTACTCTGGCACCAATAAATTTTCAATTGCACAACCTATCCCGATTTGGCGGGATCCAAGCATTTGCACATCTGCACATTTGCAAATTTGCAAATTTCCACATTACCCATAGTACGGACTGATCATCAGGTATACCACTA
Organism: uncultured Sphingobacteriales bacterium; assembly: GCA_963823365.1. Taxonomy (GTDB): domain Bacteria; phylum Bacteroidota; class Bacteroidia; order Chitinophagales; family Chitinophagaceae; genus Pollutibacter. The sequence continues at coordinate 126,375 of CAWGLH010000010.1, read as the reverse complement.
CGCCTGTTACACTAACATATAGCCAAATTGGCCAGGTGATTTTAGCAATTTTACGGTGTGCCGGCCATTCAGCCACCAGTGCGCGATAAGCCGTAAAAAGAATAAAAGGAAGGATAATGGCCGCAAGGAATATATGCGTGATGAGGATGAAAAAATACACTGTACGGATATTTCCCGTGCCTCCGAAGCGTGTATCTCCTGATAACAGGTGATGGGCTATATAAGAAACCAGGAACAGCACTGAAAGGAATATGGCAGTCATCATGATCTTCTTGTGAAGGGCATATCTGCTTATTCTTCACTGCTGCAAGTGCTGCAATCAGTAATACTGAAACGATTGAATTGATCACCGCATTGATCGTTGCAAATACATGTACGTCAAAACCAAGGTCCACATCCAGTTTAACCCTGGACAGGATTACCACAGCCAAAAAAACCACCAGCGAAACAGTCAGGATGAGTACCCTGGCAAGTCTGTCATTCTTTTTAATTGATGCATCAAGCATATTCAGGAGATTTATCTAATCGTGTTTGGGATGAGCAGGGAAAATAATGAATTTCCAGGGACAGGGATGCAGGCTGTTGGCACTGATTATCTTATTTACGGAAAAGATTTCGCTTTACTTTTTTATCACGTTCCAGCATCAGTAAAACCACATCACGCATCAGTTGATCAAGGTGTGCACTATCCAGCCCGCTGTACCATCCCCTTACAACACGGTCCTTATCGAGCAGGAAGAATTTATCCGTATGTATAAAATTGGTATCGACATCTGTCTGGGCGATATTAGCCTTGAACTCATGTAATGCCAGGTCATAAATCTCTTTCTTTTCACCGGTGAGCATCCACCATGTATCATGGTTGATATTATACCTGTCTCCATAAGCTTTAAGCTTTTCGGCAGAATCCCGGGAAGGGTCTACCGTAAAGGAAACAAATCTCACAATCGTATCCGTTTTATTGAAGGCATCCTGCAGTTTTTTCATGTTCCGCGTAAGCGTAGGGCAGATAGAAGGACATGAAGTAAAAAAGAAATCCGCAATGATGATCTTCCCCTTCCATTCATCATCGATATTCACTTTTTCACCAAACTGGTTGGTCAGCGTAACCGGCTTCACTTTATGCCAAACCGTATCCATGGTAGTTTTACCCCGGTCGGTTACCGCCACAACGGTATCATAAAAATACCTTTTGGGCATGGTTACAGCATCAAGCCGCAGGTAATCGACAATATAATAACTCACCAGGGGCAGTAACACTGCGATGGAAATGGCCACTAAAATTCTACGTTTCATGCGCACTAAATAAAATGTCCCGGAGGTCCGGGACAGATATTAAAATAATTAAATTATAAAAGCCTTGTCCCTTACTCAACTCCCGGCTTCTTCGCATCAGCCGGCTTTTGAATCTGTTGTTCAGGATTATGGGAGCCGGCTCTCGTATTGCGCAGGTTCAACCACGAATTTCCCTCATACAGGAAGGCCGCAATAAACCAGATAAAGAGCATCAATGGAACAACTATAGTCATGATAAGGTTGCGTATTTCATCACCAAGGTGCATAAAAACACTGACGATATAAAAGGCCTTGGCAAGTGATAATATAACGATCACACCCTTGATAAAAAGTACCAGCGCATGACTGTAATCCGGACTCTTATGCATGAAGTAGATCACGAATCCCAGTGCGAGTTCAATGATGGTGATCACAGAAAGGATCACCGTGGTACGGATGATTTTTTTTACCGTACTGTCCGAATCGGCGGGAGCGTGGTGATACGTTACTTCAGGATATGCTGCACTGCTGCTTTGGTTTGACGACATATGCTTATTTGAATAAGTTAATAGTATTGAATCAGATAAGGTAAAAACAAAGGAATACGAATACCCAGACCAGGTCCACAAAGTGCCAGTATAAACCGGCTTTTTCAATCATCTGGTAATGTCCTTTGCGTTCAAATGTTCCGTTAATAGCCATCACCAGCATAATGATATTGATGATCACACCGGAAAATACGTGGAAACCATGGAATCCTGTTATCCCAAAGAAATAACCTCCAAACGCAACCGGACCGGGTGTAAGCACGGCATGCCCGTCATGCATTGCACCGGCAGCAGGCCCCCAGGGGTTCTTGGAAACGGTGGTTGACAGTTCAGCAAGTTTGCCATCAATCATTACGGTATGGTGGCCGGTGATCAGGTGGGTCCATTCCCATGCCTGGCAGGCAAGGAAGGCAAAACCACCAACGATGGTCCAGATCATCCATTTGATCACTCCTTTCCGGTCCATATGGTGACCAGCATGTACAGCCAAGTACCATCGTAACCGAACTGATGATCAGGATAAAGGTCATCAAACTCACGAACGCCAGCGGAAGATTTGCATGGCCTGCAAAAGGGAAAGCATTAAATACCTGGTTAGGATCAGGCCAGTAATTCTGGCTGAAACGGATTGTGCCGTAGGAAATGAGGAATGCCCCGAAAGTGAACGCGTCACTCATCAGGAAATACCACATCATGAGCTTTCCGTATTCCACATTAAACGGACTTCTACCTCCGCCCCACCATTTGGGTTCCGCATGTGCTGCTGTTGCCATGTTTTATTTCATGTTTTGGGTTCGCAAAAATATTCTACCTGCCGCTATTTCATCAAACTAAAAAAAATAAATAAATATATCCAGAGCAGGTCTACAAAATGCCAGTATGTAGCCGCCACATCCACCGGAACTGCGCTATAGTTCCTCGACTTGGTACTCACCGCCCTGATATAAATCACAACAAGGGCAATCACACCTCCCAAAACGTGCACACCATGTAATGCAGCAATTGCCAGTAAAAAGGAATAGGAAGCATTAGATCCTGCTCCTGTTAACCTGATATCCTGCTGCTCATATCCGGCAAATCCAATGATCTGCAAAATGAGGAACACCACACCCAATCCGGCAGTTAGGCCTAAAAGCTGGCGGTACTTCCGCATTTCCCTGTTTCCAAATGCCTTCTGGGCCATATAAATGGTAAGGCTGCTCAGTAAAATTGCAACCGTGGAAAACCAGAATATTGCTGGCATTTCCACCAGGGCCCAATTGGCCTGGCTTCTTTTCACGATATATGCGCTGGTCAGTCCGGCAAACATCATCACAATACTTCCGATACCCACCCAAAGGGTGAATTTATGCGGATGTATTTTTTTTCTCTGTTGTTCTAAGCTCATTGCACTCACTTCAATCTGTTTTTAAGCTTACGTTTAATTAGCGTGAGATTACGGATTACGGATTACGGATTACGGATTGAAATTACAATCGAATCCGCAATCCGTAATCCGCAATGCTTGCCTTATGGGCTACAAGGTCTGAGTTCATAACCTTATCTGCCCATAAGGCAAGCAATACGACCGGCAAATAAATATAAGAACTGAACATTACCCTTCTCGCCGCTTTCACATCCATCTCCCTGTATAACCTCAGGCATTGCCAGACCATATAAAGATTGGCTATTCCTATCAACGCCATGCTGATCCATCCTGTCATCCCTGAAACAAAAGGCAGTATGCCTAACGGCACCAGTATCACAGAATACAGGATGGCCTGTACTGCTGCATATTTGGTTGGTCCGCCCTTATCAGGAAGCAGTTTGAATCCTGCCTTGCTGTAATCATTATAAGCCACCCAGGCAATTGCCCAGAAATGTGGGAACTGCCAGAAAAACTGGATGCCAAACAAAATCCATCCACCGAGGGAAAGGGTCCCGGTTGCCGCCACCCATCCGATAAGGCATGGCAATGCACCTGGTATTCCTCCCACCAATACGGCAATGGAATGTTTCTTCTTCAGCGGGGTATAGATAAAGGCATATAAAAAAAGGCTGAAAGCTGAAATACCAGCAGAAAGCCAGTTGAAATAATACCCCATCATAAAAACCCCGATCACGCCGGATACCAGCGCGAAGGTCCAGCCTTCATCAGCGCTCATCCTTCCTGCCGCAACGGGCCGGTTGGAGGTTCGCTTCATCAGCGCATCGGTATCTTTTTCCACTACCTGGTTGATGGCATTGGCTGATCCTGTGATCAGCATTCCCGCTACAAAAAGTAAAAGAACTGATAGCCAGTCGAACGATATTCCCGGTGCCAGGAGATAACAGATCACACAGGAAAATACCACCGTGAAACTCAGGGTAAACTTTACCAGTTGATAATAATCCCTGAATTTCTGTTTCAAGGGCGATACCCCCGTTGATTCCTCTTCCACCTTATCATTCACTGTTGTCAAATATCTTGTCATCCGCCATGGCGTGATTAATGTTTCGATTCGTGTTCTCCCACTGGCTCGGTCTGCGGAATGAATTCCCTTCCGTCTTTTCCATAGTCATACGCCCAGCGATGAACTTCAGGAACTTCCCCGGGCCAGTTACCATGACCGGGATTGATGGGTGTTGTCCACTCCAGTGTATTAGATCCCCATGGATTCTGTGTCCTTACTTTTCTTCCCTTGAATATGGAATAGAAGAAGTTAAACACCAGCAGCAGCTGAACGGCAAAAACGACCATTGCCACTGTACTGATAAACCTGTTCAGGTCTGCAAACATTTTGAAGGATTCCCAGTTGCTGAAGTCAGCATAACGGCGAGGCACACCCGCAAATCCCTGGTAGTGCATTGGCCAGAAGATCAGGTAGGCACCCACCAGCGTTACCCAGAAATGGATATACGCCATCGTATTGTTCATATAACGGCCGTACATCTTGGGGAACCAGTGGTAAACACCTGCGAACATTCCGAAGAATGATGCCACACCCATTACAATATGGAAGTGGGCCACTACGAAATACGTATCATGAAGGTGTATATCCAGGGTGGAATTACCCAGGAAGATACCTGTTAGTCCGCCTGAGATAAATAAGCTCACGAAACCGATGGCAAATAACATGGCCGGTGTAAACCTCAGGTTTCCTCTCCACAATGTGGTGAGCCAGTTGAATACCTTGATCGCTGATGGTACCGCAATCAATAGTGTAAGCAGTACGAAGAATGCACCCAGGAAAGGATTAAGGCCGGTTACAAACATGTGGTGTGCCCATACCAGGAACGCCAGCGCTGTAATGGCAAACAGTGATCCGATCATGGCCAGGTAACCGAAGATGGGTTTACGTGAATTCACGCTCATCACCTCAGAAACCATTCCCATTGCAGGCAGCAGGATAATATATACTTCCGGGTGGCCCAGGAACCAGAACAGGTGCTGGAAGAGAATAGCGCTTCCACCTTCGTTCGGCAGGATCTCACCTTTTACAACAATATCAGAAAGATAGAAACTGGTTCCCAGGTTCCTGTCGAACAATAATAAAATTGCACCAGACAACAACACAGGGAAAGAAAGTACGCCCAGTACGGCAGTGAAGAAAATGGCCCACATGGTAAGCGGCATCCTTGTCATGGCCATACCCTTGGTACGCATATTTAAAATCGTGGAGATATAATTCAAACCACCCAGCAATGAAGAGACAATGAACAATGCCATCGATACCAGCCACAGGTCCATACCGATCTTGGATCCTTCAGATGCCTGTCCGAGTGCGCTCAATGGCGGATAGATCGTCCAGCCACCTGATGCAGGTCCGGTTTGTACAAACAGTGACGAGAACATCACAATGGAAGCTCCGAAGAAGAACCAGTAAGAAAGCATGTTCAGGAAGGGCGAAGCCATATCCCTTGCGCCAATCTGCAAAGGAATCAGCAGGTTCGCAAAGGTTCCGCTCAATCCGGCAGTAAGCACAAAGAATACAAGGATGGTTCCGTGCATGGTCACCAGCGCATAATAAAAATCATCGCTGATCCTGCCACCCCGGGCCCATTTTCCGAATATGTCTTCCAGGAACGGGAATGTCATTTCCGGATATCCCAATTGAAGACGGAACAGCACCGAGAATAATCCTCCTATAATAGCCCAGATCATACCAGTGATCAGGAATTGCTTCGCGATCATTTTATGATCCATGCTGAACACATACTTGGATATAAAAGATTCTTCGTGATGATGATGCTCATGGTGTGCATCATGCCCCTGCGTTGCCTGGGTACTCACTGACCCTTCTTGCCCATGGATTGTAGAATCACTCATCAGATTAAATTTATTTCAGTTCTTTTATTAGTCTATTTAGATAAAAGCGCAATCGGTTTGGCTGTTGTATCCGCTGCTGCCGGTGCAGGTGCAGGACTCTTCTGCTGCTCCCTTACCGTTACATACTGGGGCTTCTTACCCGCCAGCCAGGTATTGTATTCTTCCTGCGTTTCCACAATCACCAGTCCTTTCATGGAATAGTGACCTGTACCACACATCTGGTCACAGGAAATCTCATATACAAAATCCTTGTTACCGGTGATCTTTTTCATCTCCGCGGTAGTGTATTTTGGCGTAAACCAGATCGTAGTGGGTATGCCCGGTACAGCATCCATTTTCATCCTGAAATGCGGTAAACCCACATCATGGATTACATCCTGGGCATTGATCACCAGCTTTACCGGCTTGTTCACCACAAGATGCATTTCAGATGCTTCGATATCATCATGGCTGGAGCCGTCTTCCCAGTCAACACCCATGGCATTTCCATTGGATGCGTCTGTAAGGCGGTAATTCTTTCTTCCCAATACACCATCTTTTCCGGGATACCTCATCATCCAGTTGAATTGCTTACCGGTGATTTCCACCACCTGCGCATCTTTTGGCGCTTCACCCGTGATGCCGAACCAGTAATATAATCCAAAGCCCACCAGCACGGTAAGGAAAATGGCCGGTACAACGGTCCATAATAGTTCAAGCTTATTATCGTGCGGGAAATAGAATGATTTCCTTTTTTCAGTATACTGGTATTTATAGGCAAACCAGAACAATAAGATCTGCGTCAGCAGGAAAACGATTCCCGTAATGAGGATCGTAATCCATAACATGAAATCGATCTTCTCGCCATGTTCGGATGCAGCAGGTTTACCCAGCAGTGTTTTATCATAAAACAATTCATTGCACCACCATGCACCGGCAAGGCCCAGCACCAGGAAAGCCAGGAAAAGAAAAGCATTGATCCGGTTATTCTGACGGAACGTTTTCTCTTCCCCTTTCAATACGGCAACATACTCACTGGCTTTAGCTATCTGGAATACAACCAGAAAGGCCAGTCCAAGGATCGCTAGAATAAGGTAACCAGACATTTTTATTCTACTGTTTTAGTAATAACGTTTACAATATCATTTTCACTATACATATCATCACGTATGATGAATAATACTTTCTTTCAGGAACGGGTGGTAACGGGGCACTAAAGGCTTGCTGCTCAAACCGCGTCCTACAAAATGCATGATCAGGCCTGCATAAAGGGCAAGTATACCAAATTCAAACCAACCCAGGCTATAATGTTCACCCATCGGTCCGGGCATGACCATCTGGTAAAAATCTATCCAGTGGCCCACTATGATTAACACCGCAACAAAGGTCATGGTTGTATAATTTCTTTTTGATCCCTTTCTCATCAGTAACAGGAAAGGCAGAAGGAAATTGACAATCAGGTTAAGGAAGAAGATTCCTTTATATGGACCCTGCATGCGGGGTTTGAAATAAACAGTTTCTTCCGGAATATTGGCGTACCAGATCAGCATGAACTGGGAATACCAGAGATAGGTCCAGAAGATGGAAAATGCAAACATGAATTTTCCGAGATCATGAAGCTGTTCATCCGTGGTATATTCCAGGTAATCCCTGTTCTTAAGGTATATGACAAATAATGCCACAAGCGACATGCCGGAAACAAAAGTGCTCGCAAAAGTATACCAGCTGTACATGGTGGAATACCAGTGCGCATCAATACTCATCAGCCATAACCATGGTATTGTAGAACCCACGGTGAGACCGAAGAAAACGATGAATGTGGCAGCCCAGACCGTATTGGAATGTATGAATGGTTTTGCTTCCGCGAGACTCATGGGCTCATCGGTCCTGTCCGACAATTGCCTCATTTTCCTTCCCACAAATGTCCAGACCAGCAAGGTGATGGTTGTCCAGGCGAAAAAGAAGGTAGGATTCAGGAAAGCGCTCTTGCCTTTAAGGATTTTATCACCTTCCACATGTTCTTTATCCAGCCAGTGGTAGATATGGTGCTGATGACCAAATATGATGCCCAGGAAAACCAGGAAGGCAAGGATGGAGAATACCGGCACGAGCGTAGAAATGGCTTCCGGAACCCTGCGAAACGCCACCTGCCATCCTCCATGTGCTAATGTAGTGATGCAGATGAAGAACATGCTGGCATTACAGATCAACAGGAAAAAGACGCTGCTCTGCAGGAGTACGGCCCAGAAGCGGGTCTGGTTGTGCTCATCGCTGCTTAATCCAAGAAATACAAATCCCAGTACCAGGACCAGGGCGCCAACACCCAGCAAGCCCATTGACCACTTTTTGTATCCCGGAGAAACTTCAAATTGTTGCTTGATCATCGGATCTTATTATGCGTTCTGAATGAATTATTTTGTCTTTGCTGTTGCCGTTGAATCTGTTGCTGCTGCAGGTGTTGCTGCAGGTGCTGATGCAGCCGGATTTTGCTTGCTCTTGATATAGGAAATCACCATCCAGCGTTCCTTGGTGGCCAGTTGTGAAGCATAGCTTCCCATCAGGTTCTTACCATAAGTAAGTGAATAGTACATCTGTCCCTCGGGCATTGCCTCATATTTAGCATCTCCCACCAGGGTCGCCGGTTTTGCCGGATAAGGCCCGTCGCCACCTTTATACAATGGTCCGTTTCCGTCGAGTTTTGTACCATGGCAGATAGCGCAATGGATCAGGTATAACCTCTCGGCTTCCTTCATGTCTACTGCATTTAATGCAGGAAGCGGGTTTTTCACACTGCGCGAAGCATAATAATGGGAGGTATCCCCCATACCGTCTTTGGCAATATGAAAGGGCATTGTTTCCCCGCGTTTTATGGTTCCGGCAACAGGTTCGCGATTGGTTTGTCCATCCTTCCAGATCGGGCTGGCAGAATAGGTTTCGTAAGCACGGCTGTTGGCCATGTCTGGCATATATGTCTTACCCGGTTTTCTTTTCACTTCATTGCAGCCAATTGCGATCAGCAATAGCGTCAGTGACAGTGATATTATACTCAGTTTTTTCATTTGTTTGTTTCTTGCTTTATGCTATGGCCTGATCATTTTTGTAAAGCTTTTGTTCCCTGTCGTACCTGCCGATCCACCAGCCATCTTCCGCCACCTGCGTATTGATCTGCTGGGCGCCTGCCTGTGCAAGGAAGTTCTTGACCTCCTCTTCATTTGTTTTTGCCGTACACTCGATCACCATCACAAAAAGGTCGTCTGTTGCCCTCGGATGAAAATGGTGTTTCTTGATAAAGGGTGCCAGCTGGCAGATATAACAGAAAGTCAATACCATTCCTACCGCCGCCATCAGTACCGTAAGCTCAAAAGTGATCGGTATCCATGCCGGAAGTGCAAAATTGGGCTTGCCTCCCACATTCACCGGCCAGTCTTTGGTAAAAGACCAGGTCATGAAGGATACTGCGGTGGTAGTGCCGGTAAGGCCAAAAATAAATCCCGCCGTATGCAGGCTGGTTTCCCTTAAACCCATGGCATGATCAAGCCCATGAACAGGGAAAGGCGTATAGACGTCATGGATTTTGTAACCGGCCTTTCTTACTTTGGTAACCGCCGGGAACAATACCTTTTCATCATCGAAACAGCCTACTACAAATTTTTTAACTGCCATGTATCGTGTTTTACGATTTGTTTAATTAGTGCTGTGCAATTTTCACCGAGCCGCCATGATCATGATCATCATGATGGGTTTCGTGATAAAATTTATCATCATCCATATTATCCAGGGTGGTCATATCATTCTTGAAGCTTTCACCCGTAGTCTTCAACACATGCTTAATCTCTGCGATCGCAATCACCGGGAAGTATTTAGCGAAAAGGAAGAAGCAGGTAAAGAATAATCCGAATGTTCCCAGGTAAAAACCGATCTCCCAGATAGAAGGGCGATAGTAAATTGACCAGGAAGAAGGAAGATAATCCCTGTATAATGAAGTAACGATGATCACGAACCGCTCGAACCACATACCAATGTTCACCACGATACTCATGATAAAGGTGAACGTGATATTCCTTCTCAGTTTCCTGAACCAGAACAACTGCGGGGAGATTACGTTACAGGCCATCATCAGCCAGTAACTCCATCCATAAGGCCCCGTCATGCGGAACTTGAAGGCATCCTGCTCATAGCCTACCTGGCTGTACCACGACATGAATAATTCCGTCAGGTAAGCACAACCCACAATAGAACCCGTCAGCACAATGACCTTGTTCATGGCCTCAATATGGCCAAGGGTAATATAATCCTGGAGGTTCATCACTTTCCTCGCCACCAGCATCAGTGTCTGCACCATGGCAAACCCGGAGAAGATGGCACCGGCAACGAAATAAGGAGGGAATATGGTGGTATGCCAACCGGGAATGACCGAAGTGGCGAAGTCGAAGGATACGATGGTGTGAACCGATAATACGAGCGGCGTTGAAAGACCCGCCAGCACCAGGGAAAGGCTCTCGTGGCGCTGCCAGTGTTTGGTGCTGCCCGTCCAGCCGAATGCGGTGATACCATAAAAATGCTTCCTGAATTTTGTTTTGGCGCGGTCCCTTACTGTAGCAAGGTCAGGGATCAGACCGGAATACCAGAATAAAAGCGAAACAGTAAAATACGTAGAGATCGCAAACACGTCCCACATCAGCGGTGAGTTATAGTTTGGCCATAACGGGCCACGTGTATTGGGATAAGGCAGGGTAAAGAAAGCCATCCAGACACGTCCCATGTGGAAGATCGGGAACTGGCCTGCGCACATTACCGCGAAAATGGTCATCGCTTCCGCTGCGCGGTTAACACCCGTTCTCCATCCCTGGCGGAACAGCAGAAGGATCGCAGAGATCAGCGTACCAGCGTGACCGATACCCACCCACCATACGAAGTTGGTGATGTCCCAACCCCAGTTGATCGTTCGGTTCACATTCCACTGGCCGATACCATATACAACCTCCCGGTATACGGAGTATACTCCGAACATGAGGAGCGCAACGGAGATAAAAAACCCGATATACCATAACCTGCTGGGCTTGGCTTCAATCGTGTGGCAGATATCTTCCGTAACATCATGGTAGGTTTTCTTACCATCCACTAACGGTTCCCTGATCGGCGATTCGTATTTAATCAAACTCATTTGATTGGTATATTGTCTTAATGACTAATTCTCATATTATTTGCACATTTGCACATTTGCACATTTGCACATTACCCTTAATGTCCTGTCGGTACTTTTTCCCCTTCCTTCGCCGGTGCTGTTGTTTCAGCCGGCGCTGCATGATGGGCCTCCACATAGGCAACGCCCACTTCCCGGTCTGTATTCCTGATTTTAGCCAGGTAATTCACACTCGGAAGAACGTGCAGTTGTTCAAGCGCATAGAATACCCTGTTTTTCTGTTCACCTTCCCTCACCTGCATGATCGGGCTTTTCTTATCATTCACATTTCCGAAAACAATGGCGCTGGTCGGACAAGCCTGCTGGCAAGCCGTTTTCACATCCCATGTTCCGTTGGCACCGGTTTCTATTGGCCTGTTTTCTTTCTTGGCTTTCAGTTTACCTTCCTGAACACGCTGGATACAGAATGTACATTTTTCAATGACACCCCTTGACCTTACGGTAACATCCGGGTTCAGTACCATCCTGGTAAGGTCATCATTCATCATCATCACAGAATCATCCAATACCTCGCGCTGGTTATCCGGGAAACTGTCGGCACCCAGGTAATCAGCCCAGTTGAAACGGCGAACTTTATACGGGCAGTTATTCGCGCAATATCTTGTTCCGATACAACGGTTATACGCCATCTGGTTAATGCCTTCACTGCTGTGGTTGGTGGCATTTACCGGGCAAACGTTTTCACATGGCGCATTATCGCAATGCTGGCAAAGCATTGGCATGAACACCACATTTAATTTATCGAGGTCATCATTTCCCTGGTCATCGCGGTAAGTGGCGAAATAACGGTCGATCCTCAGCCAGTGCATTTCATGCGCCCTGAGTACTTCACTCTTTCCTACCACGGCCACGTTATTTTCTGCGGTACAGGCTACACTGCAGGCTCCGCAACCGATACAGGTATTAAGGTCGATGCTCATTCCCCATTTCGGTCCGGGATAAGGGAAATCAGGGTACAGCGTTCCTTCAACACGGTAGTCCCCGGTATTCTCTGCATAATCTTCAGCAAGTTTTTCACGGAATTCAGCCACCACATGAGGATGTTTGCGGAATTCACCAATGCTGTATTCCCTAACCACTTCGGTGCGGCCTTCATATTGATTATGGCTCTGGGTATAGGCTATCTTGGCAATATCATTTGTCTTTTCATAGGTTACATCCGTAACCACATAATCAAAGGTATTTCCGTTGAAACCCACCATCGGGAAAGCATTCACACCCACATTTCCGCCTGCACGACCAGCTTTCTCATGTCTTCCGTAACCAACCGCAACGGCAATCACATTCGGATGCATGCCGGGTATGGCCAGTATGGGAAGCCTGAGCTCCTTACTGCCCGCCTTGACGGTGATCACCGGCTTGGTAATCTCCACTTCGTAATTATCATCAATATTAATCCCCAGTTCCTTTGCCATGGCATAGGAAATAACCGCATAGTTATCCCAGGTTGCCTTGGTAATGGGATCCGGCAATTCCTGTAACCAGGGGTTGTTGGCATCTTTACCGCTGAACATGGAAATCTTCGGATAAAGCACCAGTTCAGCCTTCCCGCCTTTTTTGGCAGAAGCCAGGGCACTTGCAGCAGTAGCTACGGCAGAAGCATTGAAAAGAGCGCCGGAAACAGCAGCAGCCGTTTCGAGCACACCATCCTGCAATGCCTTATCCAGTGCTTCCTGGCTGCCCAGCCTGGTGAGCCAGTAATTCCGCATATAATCTCCATACTCCACATTATTACCGCTCCATTTCAGCAATGAGGTCTGGAAAGCGCGGGTTTTGAAAAGCGGGGAAATGGTTGGCTGGATAAAACTGACATACCCTGTTTTGGGTTCTGCATCACCCCAGTTTTCCAGGAAATGATGGTCAGGCAATACATATTTACAGAGTGAAGTGGTTTCGTCTTCCTTATCATTAAAGGAAACAGACAGCTTCACTTTCTTTATTCCGTCAGCAAATTTTTTCGCGTCATAATAATCATACGCAGGATTCACGCCGTGAACCAGCAGGGCGCCGATGCTGCCTGCATTCATATCCTGCACCAGCTGGGCCATATCCTTATCTATTCCAAGGCTGGTATTCAACGTTGTTCCCCAGTTGATGGTTTTGCCATTGGCGCCGATCGCTTCATTGATGGCATTCACCACGATCTGGATATTGGGATCATTGCTGCCAGACACTACAAGCGCATTGCCCCCTGCCTGCTTCAGCATATTGGCCGCCATATCCAGTCCCTTTTTCAGCCTGGCATCGGCAATCGCAGGTGCACTAACGGTGCCGCCTAAACGGGAAAGCAGGTTGAGTGCAACCGCTCCGGATTCTGAAGGGCGATGGATAAACCTGTCGTCGGCATTGGCGCCGGTCATGCTCAGCATACCTTCAAACTGGATATGCTTGCTCATTTGTGCATCAGCCGGGTTAACCCTTCGGCCAACACTATACTGGCGGGCAAATTCCACCGGGTTCAGCCAGGTGCCGAGGAAATCGGCATCCAGTCCAACAATCACTTTGGCATTGTCGAAATGATAGGATGGGATGGCGCGCCTTCCATAGCAGGCTTCATTGGCCAGCAACATCCCGCTGCAGGAAAGCGCATCGTACTGCACGTGCCGGCTTCCCGGGTATTTTGCCAGGAAATCAGTGATCACCTGGCGGGTAGTGGGTGAATTAATGGTGGCTGTCAGTAAAACAACAGGAGCGCCGCCAAGCGAGGCCATCGCCTCTCCCACCATTTTATCAAATGCTTCAAACGTGGTAACCTCTTTAAAGTCCTTACCATCATTCTGCATAGGGTAACGTAAACGGGCCGTATCATACAGATTTAACACAGATGCCTGCACCCTGGCAGAAGTTCCGCCATGGGTGAGGGTAGACAGTTCATTGCCTTCGATTTTGATGGGCCTTCCGTCGCGCACTTTAGCCACTACGGGAATGGCTTCTCCATCCTGGACATATGTAGTTGCGTAATAATTCGGGATTCCCGGAACCAGGTTATCAGGCCTGTTGAGATATGGAATGCTTTTCTTGACAGGCATCTCACAACTGGCAGCGGCCATGGCAGCAGCCGTACTGAAACCAAGAAATTTTAAGAAGTCCCTTCTTGGCGTCTTGGCGTCCAACATTTTTGCGTCTTCCGCCCCGGGCAGATCATCGGCGAATTCATCCTGTATGCTTTTTTCAAAAGCTTCAGTCTGCCTGAGTTCTCCTAAAGATTGCCAGTATTTTTTGTGCTCCATAATGCTGTTGTAGATTGAAATTTTGGTTCAGGAAGTGAATCAACGATCAACGGGAAATCTACACTATTAATAGTGACATTTCATGCATTCAGTACCGCCGATCTTTTCTACCGTCACGCTGTCCATCTTTTTATTCTTGATGTCTTCATGGAACTTTTCGTAAATACTGTAGAATTTATTGTCAGTGAACTGAACTTTTGTTTCCCTGTGGCAATTGATACACCATCCCATGCTGAGATCGCTGTATTGGTAAACCTCTCCCATTTTCTGGATCTCACCATGGCAGGTTTGGCAGTTCTGCTGACCCACCGTGACATGCTGTGCGTGATTGAAATATACGTGATCAGGGAGATTGTGGATCCGGACCCATTCAATAGGCTTGCCGGTTCCTGTATAAAGCTTCTTGCCGGGGTCCCATCCTGCATATTCATACAGTTTCTGGATCTCTGCAGTTCCATCCACCTCCTGGCCGTCTTCACGATAAAGTTTCGGCCCCTTGGCATACTCGTTAATTCCCATATGGCAGTTCATACAAACATTGACGGAAGGAATGCTGGCCTGTTTGCCCTGCATTGCCCCGCTATGACAGTAGAGACAGCTGATCTGGTTTACACCGGCATGCACCTGGTGGGAATAATAAATGGGTTGCTCCGGCTGGTATTTCTGGCTGCGGCCCAGGCCCTGTGCTCCCTGGAACATCAGGTAACCGCCTGCCATGAATAATACAATGGCAGCCAGGGCGATATAGGCTTTATTGCGATAAAAAGGCACTGGCTCTGAAGCAGGCATGCCTTCCCTTTCGTCAGATAATTTTTTAAGGTTGCTGTTTACCTGCAGCAGGATCAGGGCGATCACGGCGAGGATTAATGTTAATATGCCGAAGATCAATGCACTGTCACTGGCCTGGGAAGCCGCATCTGCGGGATTAACCCCTGCTCCGCCGGGACCTGTTGCGGCAGCCGGACCGGCAGCTTTGGCTGCTGCTGTTGTTGCTACATAACCAAGAATGGCATCGATATCCTTTGCCGTAAGCTCAGGGAAAGCCGTCATCTGGATCTTATTGTACTGGTTGTACACTTCAACTGCACGGGGGTAACCGCTTTTTATGACTGCGGCACTATTGTTAATCCAGGCGTATAACTGGGCTTTTTCAGGCCAGCGCTCTTCCACGCCGGCAAGGGCAGGACCAATAAGGTTCTTGTCCACCGCATGGCAGGAAGCACATTTCTGACTAAACAGCGTTTTTCCGTCCTGTGCCTTCAGGGAACCCGAAAAAGTGAGCAGTAAAATCAGGACAAATCCAGGAAAGAGAGATTTAGCAATGGATCGATGATGACTCATAATCACAATTGGTTGATGTAACGTGGATAAAATCCAGCTTAGGTTGCAAAAATAAGGTACGATGTTAACAAATAATCATCAAGATTTAACTTTTTTTAACCCAATAATGACGCGGCTTTCCGGAGATTGTGGAGGATAATATAAATAAATTGTCATAAAACTGTAACTAGCCTGTTGAATGAACATTACTTGATTCATTGATGTTAATTTGACAAAATTTTTATTCTCTTTGCAATATGTTTGATCGTCTCAAAGCTAAATGGAAGGTTAATGGCCCCCAGCTTTTCCTGATTCTTTGCACTTTTGCAGTCACAGGAACACTGACCGCCTATATCTCCAGGTCAATTACCTCCTGGGTAGGTTTTAATGAGGAAACATTCTGGCTTTGGAAGGCCCTTTTACGCATTTCTGTACTCCTTTTCGGTTACCAGGTCATTATCCTGATTGTTTCATTCTTCTTCGGACAGTTTCCTTTCTTCTGGAATTATGAAAAGAAAATCCTGAGATGGATGTTTGGTAAAAAATCAGCACTTAAACAGGAGAGCCTTTCCGGGGACAGCCTTAAGCAGCTGGCTGGCGATGCTCCCCGGACCTGAAAATACCCCCTTGAAAAAATTAGCCATTTTCGCTTCCGGTACCGGCACCAATGCCCAGAAGATCATTGATCATTTCAGGGCAAACCATGAGGTCAGTATTGCATTGATCGTGTCCAATAAACCGGATGCAGGGGTGCTCAGGATCGCCGCCGGGGAAAAAATACCCGCCCTGGTGATTGATAAGGAAAGATTTTTCCGTGGCAATGCCTACACTGATGAACTTGAAGCCCTTGGTATAGACCTTATTGTATTAGCTGGCTTTCTCTGGAAAATACCGCCCGCACTGATCCATGCTTTTCCTGAACGGATTATTAACATCCATCCGGCACTACTGCCAAAATACGGCGGGCGGGGGATGTACGGACACCATGTACACGACGCCGTTATAGCCTCGGGTGACCCTGAAACAGGAATCACCATCCATTTTGTGGACGAACTCTATGACCATGGTAAGAATATTTTCCAGGCCACCGTTCCTGTAACGAAGGAAGACAATGCTGCATCCATCGCCAAAAAAGTACAGGTGCTGGAACATGAATATTATCCCAAAGTCATCGATTCCCTGCTGCAAAAAAGGTTATCCCCTTCACATGATTAAATTCCTGCTGATCATATGTATCGGGATTAATGCTCGCAGTTTCACTGCCTGCACAATCCATCATGATCAGTGGTACCGTGCTTGATTCCACGCGCATGCTCACTGTTCCCGCCGTGAAAGTGACCAGCACCTCAGGCGCTATCGCATATACTGATTCTGTTGGTCATTATAATATTCTCGTTAACCAGTCAGACTCCATCGCTTTTTTCTATCGCGGAAAATCGACTGTCTGGTTCCCTGTGTATGACATGAAATATAACAAGTCGTTCGACATCGCCCTGCAGGTGAGGCTGGAAGACCGCTACCAGACACTTAAGGAAATAGTAGTCATCAGCAAATCCTACCGCGAGGATTCACTGGAAAACAGGCAGAAATATGCGAAAATTTTCAATGGCTCAACAGGCGGATTGCGGCTCACCGAAACAGGTTCGCAGGGAGGAACCCCCGGACTTGATCCGAATGAAATCATCAATATGTTCCGCTTCAGGAGAAACCGCAACCTGAAAGCTTTCCAGAAAAGGCTGCTCGAAGATGAAATGGATAAGTTTATCGCCTACCGCTTTAATAAATCACTGGTCAAAAGAATAACCGGGTTCCAGGGCGCCAGGCTTGATTCTTTCATGGTCCACTATAAACCTTCCTATGATTTTACCGTAATGGCTTCGGAATATGATTTCCATTCCTATATCCTGGAAGCTTCGAAATTATACCGCGAAGGAATACTGCCACGGGATGATGAATAAAGTCGCCCAGTTGAAAATCTCAATAATTACTGTGAAGAAATACAATTTACTATGGCCTGCGCACTCATTTCCCATTTGAAATACTTAACCCATTTTGCGGCAACTTGTTCTCCATGATAAATAATTGCCCCCGCAGAATAAATAACATGATTATTTTTTATGCAGAATTCTCATTCTTTTTCTTTAATTACACCGTTTCATGTCATTTAGAGCATATGCGCATTCTGATTTTTTCTTAATCACCACATTTCCGGTTTTCCATTGGCCAGTCATCAGCCCCTGCATCAACCGGGAAAATAACTTCAACCTCACTGGTTGCAGGCGATCCTGCTGCAGCGGGATTTTCCCCGGAAAGACTGAAGCGCATTGATGGCGTAATCCAGTCATGGATCGATGAGAAAAAAATGAATGGCGCCGTGGCCCTTATTGCACGAAACGGGAAAATTGTCTACAACAAGGCATTCGGGTATGATGACATGGAGAAAAAAACACCCATGCGGACAGACCACATTTTCCGCATTGCATCTCAGACAAAAGCCATTACCAGCGTTGCCGTGATGATGCTTTTTGAAGAAGGAAAATTCATGCTCGATGAACCTGTTGCCAAATATATTCCCGCCTTCAAAGGGGCCAAAGTCATTGATAAATTCAACCTTGCGGATACCACCTGGACCACAGTTCCCGCCCAACGTGAAGTCACCATCAGGGACCTGCTCACCCATACTTCCGGTATCGGCTACGCGCAGATCGGATCCAAAGAGGCCAATGCCATGTATGCAAAAAACCGCGTGGTAGGAGGCATTGGCGTGGAAGGATTTGTTTTGGGCGATGTCATTAACAGGCTTGGGCCCCTTCCCTTATTTCACCAGCCGGGAACCAAATTCACTTACGGACTTAACACCGATGTATTGGGATACCTGGTGGAAGTAGTTTCAGGCATGACCCTGGACCAGTACTTCAGGAAAAAAATCTTTGAACCGCTGGGCATGAACGATACCTATTTTTACCTGCCCAAAAATAAATATGACAGGCTCGTGAGCCTCTATACACAGGATTCAACAGGTGTTCATATGATGGCTGAATCCATAACCATCCAGGAAAAATTCCTGCGTGATTACCCGAAACTGAATGGCACTTACTTTTCAGGCGGGGGCGGACTTTCCTCTACCATCTACGACTATGCGCTTTTCCTCCAGATGATGCTCAATGGAGGTGAACTTAACGGGAAGCGTCTCCTTTCACGTAATACAGTTCGCATGATGACCATGAACCAACTCGCACCAGGCGTAATGGGAGACGATGAATTCGGCCTTGGTTTCGGGCTTACCATTGAAAGGGAAAGCGCAAAGCTTCCGCTGAATGAAGGCGCATTTGAATGGGGAGGCATGTTTGCCACCACGTATTGGGTAGATCCAAAAGAAAAAATTGTAGCGCTCATCTACCGGAATATCTGGCCCACCAATTTTAATGCCGCTGACCGTTATAAAATAATGGTTTACCAGGCCCTTAATGATTAAAAAATATTTATGCCCAACGTATATCATCATCCTGAAAAAGGAGATTTCCAGTTGGAAAGACTGATTCTTTTCAGCGATGCTGTTTTCGCGATTGCCATTACACTACTGGTAATTGAACTGAAGGTTCCGGAACTGAAAGATGAATTTACCGATGCTGCATTACTGCATGAAATGAAACATCTTGTACCAAGGTTCATGGGATTTATCATAAGTTTTGCGCTAATAGGCATCTTTTGGTCAATACACCATCGCCTTTTCGGGTTTGTGCATAAGTACTCAAACAGGTTAATTTTCCTGAATATGCTTTTTCTTTTTTCCATTGTACTGATGCCTTTCAGTACAGGCTTGTTCGGCGAATATTCAAGGCCTTCCACCATACATATGTTTATTCCATTTGCCTTTTATGTGGGCAATATTTCCCTTACCGGGTTTTCAAATTTCCTGCTTTGGAATTATGCCTGTGACCCATCCAATGGAATTGCAGATGGATTTCCTGATCAAGAATATGTGAAAACCGCGAAGAGAAGGAGCCTTGTTGTTCCCATTGTATTTTTAATTTCCCTGGTTGTTGCCATCTGGTACCCTGTCAGCTGCCAGGTATTTTCCAGTTTTCCTGATCCTGATCTTTCGCATTTTTTTAAAACTCACTAAAAAGAATATAAAACGCATGAAAAAACTCCTGAATTAATACCCTATCCTTATCCTCTATAATATTGCGGCCGGAATACTTTTTCCATATTCCGGATTTAGCCAGAAAACAAATAAACTCCACCGGCAATCCCTACTCATTGATACGCACAATGACTTTATTTCCCAAAGCGTGGAAAAAGGATATTTATTCGACCAGCCTCTTAAAGGGAAAACACATTCAGACCTTGAACGGATGGATGCAGGCGGACTCGATGTGCAGATATTTTCGATATGGTGTGATGAAAGGCCAAATGCATTTTCATTTGCCAACAGGGAAATAGATTCAGTATACGCGGTAGTCAACAGGAATCCATCGAAGCTTAGAATGATTTATTCTCCTTCAGACCTGAAGGCCGTCATCAAACAGAAAAAGCATGGCGCAATGATGGGAGTGGAAGGTGGCCATATGATTGAAGATGACCTGTCCAAACTCGACAGCCTGTATAAACGCGGGGTACGGTACATGACCCTGACCTGGAACAACAGCACTTCCTGGGCCAGCTCAGCGATGGAAGAAACCAATGGTAAAATTCCACCGGATAAAAAAGGACTCTCTGCATTCGGAAAGAGTGTTGTTACCCGCATGAACCAGCTTGGCATGATGGTGGATCTTGTCGCATGTAGGTGAGCAGACTTTTAAAGACGCCATCGCCACTACCACGAAACCCGTGATCGCTTCCCATAGCTGCGTATGGAACCTGGCGCCTGTATTCCGTAATCTTAAAGATGACCAGATCGATGCCATCGGCAAAAATGGCGGCGTGATCTGCATCAATTTCTACTCCGGCTTCCTGGACAGCAATTTCATGAAACGTCAAAATACTTTTTTCAAAGTGCACAAAACAGAAAGAGATTCGCTGCTCAGGACAGGCAAGCAACAGTTTTTTGCCGATGATTATTTATTCCAGAAATATCACACCGAAGTGGAAGAAATGCGGGCAACCCTGAAAACGCTGATTGATCATATTGATTATATCGTAAAAAGAATCGGTACCGACCATGTTGGACTGGGTTCGGATTTTGACGGTATCAATTCCGCACCTAAAGAACTCAATGGTATAGAAGACTTTCCCAAAATAACCGCCGCGCTAAAAGACAGGGGATACAGCGATAAGGATATCCGGAAGATCCTGGGGGGAAATGTAGCCCGGGTGTTTAAAGAAAACCAGGGTAAATAAAACCAGACAATGAGAACCATTTTTGTCGCTTCACTTCTTTTCCTGGGATTTAACATCAGTGCGCAGAAATTAGATCATCGGATCGACAGCCTGATGAAATCTGAAGCCAGGCTGAAATCATTCAGCGGTGTATTACTGGTGGCGGAAAAAGGCAGGCCTGTTTATTTTGCTTCTTTCGGCTACCGTGACTTTGACAAAAAGATACCGCTTGCAAAAACGGATATTTTTGAAATGGCATCGGTATCAAAACAGTTTACATCAATGATCATCATGATGCTGAAAGAAAAACAATTATTGCAGTATGATGATCCGGTGGAAAAATATATCAGCATCCCATACAAGGGAATAACCATACGTCACCTGCTTACCCACACTTCCGGCCTTCCCGATTACCAGGAAGTCATGGATCAATATTGGGATAAAACAAAGGTGGCCGGGAATGCTGATGCCATAGAATACCTGAATAAATATGCACCCCCGGCGCTTTTCGCCCCGGGAACAAAATACACTTACAGTAATACAGGTTATTTATTACTGGCCAGTATTGCAGAAAAAGTAAGTGGACAGGATTTTATTGATCTCTGCAGGCAATGGATCTTCAAACCCGTAAAGATGAATAATACGGACATCCGCAGCCTCGGGGTTAAAGCAGCTACACCAAATTTTGCTGTCGGACATATTTATGTAAATGAGCGTGGAAAATATGTCAGGGCCGACTCTTTCCCTTCCTCTGATTACACGATCTGGCTTGGCAACAGAAAGGGACCCGGAAGGGTGAGTTCATCCGCCGGTGATCTTCTACTGTGGGACCAGGCACTATATTCCAACAAACTCGTCAGCAGTCAAACATTACAGGAAGCATTTACACCGGCAACATTAAATGATGGCACAATTTCATATTATGGTTTTGGCTGGGCGATCAGCAATGACAATGAACCTTGGCAGGATCGTTTACCATACCGGTGACAATCCGGGTTATCGTACACAGATCAGGCGTTTTACCGATGCCAATAAAACCATCATCCTGCTGAATAATAATGCTCATGCGGATATGTCGGTCATCATGGAAACAATAACCTCTTTCTTCCTGAAATAAGATCCGGTTGATGGAAAACCCGCGCGCAGTCCTTATCTTATGGATGCAATGGCCGAAACTCCTGAAATAAAAGACAAAACAAAGATTCCGCTTAACAGGGCATTGGGTTTACCCACAGGAATATTACTGGTCGCAGGCATTATGATCGGCTCCGGTGTATTCAAGAAAATAGTCCCCATGTCACAGTCACTCATGAGTGAACCGGGGATACTTTCTGCATGGATTGTTGCCGGCATTATAACCATGCTGGGGGCATTTACCTATACGGGGCTGGCCAGTATGACCACTGAGTCGGGTGGCATATATGAATACTTAAGGTTATCATACGGCAATTTCTTTGCGTTTCTTTTTGGATGGATGATATTCATGATCGGGGGAAGTGGCGCCATTGCCGCACTTGCCTTTGTTTTTTCACAGGCCCTGAATACCCTTGTACATTTTCCGGATATCACGGACGCATGGAAAAATATTTCCATTGGCGGGTTCATTTTCCCTTTTGCTTCATCGGGGATTAAACTATTCGCTGTTTTTTCCATTGCCGTACTTTCATGGCTCAATTACCGTGGGGTAAAGAATGGGGGCTTCCTGAATAATGTTGTTACCGCGGCAAAAATACTCGGTATTTTACTGCTCATTTTTGCAGGATTCATGCACCCTTCTCCTGGCTGATAAAGAAGAAGTGGAAGCCGCTGCAGGTATGGAACAGGGCACCGGTGTATTGTTCAGTGCATTTTTCGGCGCCATGCTCAGTGCTTTATGGGCTTACGACGGATGGGCCAATATTACATACATCTCCGGTGAAATAAAAAACCCCAAAAGAAATGTTCCCCTCGCCATCATCGCCGGCGTAAGCATTGCCATGACACTGTATGTATTGCTGAACTATGTATATATGCGTGTGCTTCCCCTGCCCATCCTTGCTTCACTGAATGAGAACCAGGTGGCTGCATCAGAAGTGGCAGGCGTAGTGATGGGAACATCCGGTACCGTTATTATTACAACGCTGATCATGATCTGCACGCTTGGCGCATTAAATGCCTGCATCATTGTATACCCGCGATTGTATTACCGGATGAGCCAGAAAGGATCCTTTTTTCATAAAGCCGCTTTCGTACATCCTGCTTTCAGGACACCTTATGTGGCTATAATATATTCATCATCATGGAGCGCCATACTGGTGATTACGGGAACATTTGATATGCTGACGAACCTGGTCATTTTTACCGGATTTCTCTTCTTCGGCCTCATTGCCTTTGCCGTAATCAAAATGACAAGGAATGGTGTCATTAAGCAGAAAGTAATCGGTTATCCCGTGGTTCCGTGGATCATCATTATTTTCAGTGCCATCCTCGTAGTGAATACCTTTATCATTGAGCCCAAATCCTCATTGCTTGGCATTCTCCTGGTGTTAAGCGGTATCCCTTTCTATTATTATTTTAAGAAGAACATGTCAGGCAGGGATTCTTTGGAATAACCTGCCGCACATCTTCGCGGCAATGACATTGCCGCTTAATTAGTATATTGTTAGCACAAAAAAGTAAAATCAACCCGTTCAATTTATTTTCAATACCCAAACCGGTTTCTCAATTTGAAATCACTTTTCATTTTATTGTTATTCCTTTCCTGCTTTTTTCCTGCAGGCGCACAGGTATATAGCATTGACAGTCTCAGGGCAGAAATGGATAAACCCATGCATGATACCGGCAGGGTCAGGCTCCTGGGTGCGCTTACTCTATACTATAATCATAACGATCCTGACAGTGCCCTGATTTTTGCAAAGGACATGATCAACCTGGCCCAGAAAATCAAATACCCTTACGGGGAAGCACTGAGTTTCGCACTGAGCGCCACTACGATGGACAGGATCGGAAACTGGAGCAAATCCTATGATATGGCAAGAAATTGCCGGGAACTTGCAGAAAAACTGCCTTATGGAAAAGCACAGTTAATGAGTATGGCCTATACACAAATGGCCCTGATTGAAGGCTTGTATGAAAAACCCCTGGAGGGCATTAGTCATCTTAGGCAGGCACTTACCTGGGCTTCAAAAACAGGCAAACCGGAAAGCAGCTATTTCCAGATGTTTACCCACATGGCTTATCTTATGTTAAGGACCCAAATGACTGATTCAGCTATATATTATGCCAACAAAGCATACCAACTTTCACTTCAATCAGATAACCAGATTTTCAAACCATTTGCATTGAACATCCTGGCAAGGTCAAATGAAAGAAAAGGAAATTATGAAACGGCAAAAGCATTCAACTATGAAGGTATTGCTGTAGCAAAAAAGATACATCACCTGTTTATGCAGGTAGGCAATACCGGCTCACTGGCATCGATATTACTGAAAACAGGAAATCCGGATTCAGCTATCTATTATGCCAATATTGCTTTCAATATTTCCCGTGAACACCACTTTGCACAATACTACATGGAGGCTGCAGGAATTATGAAGATGTGCTATGAGGTGAAGAATGAAAGAGATAGTACCCTGAAGTATATAAATGTAATCCTGAACACTAAAGACAGTGTATTTAACCAGTCGAGGTTACAGCAATTTCAGTTGCTTTCATTTGACGAAGAACAGCGAATTCTTCAGGCAAAACAGGCAGAAGAAAAATACCGCAATAAAATAATTAATTACGGCCTGATTGCCCTTTTCCTTATGGCACTCATTGCAGGTATATTTCTTTACAGGAACAACCTGCAAAAACAAAAAGCAAATGTTGAACTTCAAAAACAAAAGGAAGCACTTGACCTGGCAATTCAGGAATTGAGATCTACCCAGAAACTATTAATACAATCAGAGAAAATGGCTTCCCTGGGTGAACTCACTGCTGGCATTGCCCATGAGATCCAGAATCCGTTAAATTTTGTCAACAATTTCGCCGACCTGAATGATGAACTGATCAGGGAAATCAATGTCGAAATGGACAAGGGCAATTTTAAAGAAGCCCGGAAACTCATGGATCACATTATGGAAAACAGCCAGAAGATAAACTTCCATGGGAAAAGGGCAGATGGCATTGTAAAGGGAATGCTTCAGCACACACGTTCAGGATCCGGGAAAAAAGAACCCGTTGCATTGAATAACCTCGTTAATGAATTTGTCCAGCTTTGCTACCATGGCTTCAGGGCAAAAGACAAAAGCTTTAATACCATTCTGCATACTGACCTGGATCCATCCATAATCAATGTCAATATCATTTCACAGGATATTGGAAGGGTATTGCTGAACCTGATGAATAATGCCTTCTATGCCGTCCAGGAAAAAAAGAAACAATCAGGCGATGAATATGATCCGGCCGTTTTTATCAGCACCAAATCATCCGGCAATAATGTAACGATAACCATCAGGGATAATGGCAATGGCATTCCTGAATCCCTTTTAGATAAAATATTTCAACCGTTTTTCACTACCAAACCAACCGGTGAGGGTACCGGACTTGGATTATCCCTTAGCTATGATATTATCAAGGCACATGGAGGGGAAATCAGTGTGAAAACTGAAAAAGGACAGTACACAGCATTTACCATATCACTTCCCATATGACAAGATTAATTTACCTGTTGGCTTTACTGGCTCTTTCCCATATCAATTGTGCTCAGCCGGTGAACAGAGACGAAGTTTCCCGCTGGGAAAAACAGTCGAGGAATGTCACTATTATCCGTGACAACTATGGCGTTCCGCATATCTATGGAAAGACGGATGCAGATTGCGTATTCGGCCTGATGTATGCACAGTGCGAAGATGATTTTCAGCGCGTTGAACGAAATTATATCACCATGCTGGGCCGGACAAGTGAAGTGACAGGAGAGAAAGATATTTATGAAGACCTCCTGGTCCGTATGACCATCGATTCTGCTGGCGCTGTGCGCGACTATCAAAACAGCCCGGACTGGCTGAAAAAACTCATGAATGCTCATGCAGATGGTATCAACTATTTTTTATACAAACACCCGGAAATCAAACCTGCCTTACTCCACCGGTTTCAACCCTGGTATCCGCTGATGTATACCGATGGGAGTATTTCCGCGATTCAGACCGGAGGACTTTCAGCCAATGATATAAAATCATTTTACGCATCACTTGATATCACCCGCCAATCCGGGAATCAGGAAAAACAGCAATCGAAATCATATGCTAACAGGCCAGGCAAAGAACATCCATTTTCAATTGACCCGGCCGCCGGCAATCAGGTTTCGGCATTTGCATTCCCCAGGCCCGCTGCAGAAGAACAACTTTCCGGTTCCAACGGGTTTGCCATTGCCCCGGAAAAATCTGCTTCCGGCAAGGCCATGTTGTATATTAATCCTCACGTAACATTTTACTTCAGGCCCGAAGTGCATATGATCAGTGAAGAAGGAATGAATGTTTATGGCGCGGTTACCTGGGGACAGTTTTTCGTTTACCAGGGATTCAATGAACACCTCGGTTTCATGCACACTTCGAGCGCAGCTGATGCAGCTGACCTGTATGAAGAAAAAATAACAGAAAAAGACGGAAAATATTTCTATACCTATGAAGGGAAATTGCGGCCTGTAACAGAAAACAAAGAAACAATAAAGTACCTGCATGAAGGGAAATGGCAGTCAAAAATATTCACGGTGTATTCAACACACCATGGACCGGTAATGGCCATGATGAATGGGAAATGGCTGAGCCTTAAAACAAATAACCGTTCATTAAATGGCCTGATGCAATCATGGCAAAGAATCCGCACAAAAAACCTGTCGGAATTCAAAACCAACCTTTTCCTGAAAGCGAACCTGTCGAACAATACCGTTTATGCTGATGACAAAGGGAATATTGCCTACTGGCATGGAAATTACATGCCAAAACGCGATTCATCATATGACTGGAATGAACCGGTAGACGGATCAGTGGAAGCCACAGAATGGAAAGGCATGCATATGGTGGATGAACTGGTGCAAAGTATTAATCCCGCTTCGGGATGGATACAGAATTGTAATGGTACACCTTATTCCGTGGCGGGGAAATATAGTCCGTCCCGTAAAGAATATCCTGCCTATATGGCGCCAGACGGCGAGAATTTTCGCCAGTTGAATGCAGTACGTGTGTTAAGCAAAACGGAAAAATTCAACATGGACGGGCTTATCAATGCAGGCTATGACAGGCACTTAACTGCTTTTGATAGTTCCCTGCCCATTTTGTTTGAAGCACATCTCAGACTTAAAGAAAGTAATAACAGTCTTTATGGTTCTGTCCTTCCCGCCATACAGGTTTTGAAAAACTGGGACAGGAATATGAATGAAACATCGGTTGCCCAGACCCTGGCTATAGAATGGGCTGAAAGGATCAATGCAATTTTGAGATCCGACGATCCGGAATATTTTACAGATTATACTACCCGCCTTGGTTTAATCCTGCGTAAAACAGCACCGGAAAAAGTTGTGGAGCCATTATTGGCAGTGATGCAAAAATTGACCGCTGATTTCGGCAAATGGGAAATGCCCTGGGGTGAAATCAACAGGATGCAAAGGATCAGCAATGACATTATTCCGAAACATGATGATGCGAAACCCAGTTACCCTTCACCATTTTCAGCCTCCACATGGGGCGCCCTGCCTTCTTATAACAGCAGGTATTACCCGGGAACAAAAAAGAGATATGGTTATGGCGGCAATAGTTTTATCTGCGTGGTGGAATTCGGAGAAAAGATCCGTGCAAAATCTTTGCTGGCCGGTGGAGAAAGCGGAAACCCGGCTTCCAGGCATTTCTTTGACCAGGGCGAAATGTATACCAGGGGACAATTTAAGGATGTCTTGTTTTACAAGGAAGATGTATTGAAGCATGCGGAGAAAACATACCATCCGGGGGAAAAGTAGTTGAGAGTTGAGGGTTGAGAGTTAATTTGAAAATTGATTCTCATTTCATTTGCACATTACCCTCAACCCTCAACTCTCAACTCTCAACGCTTTCCCCATCTGCTGCAGGCTGGTCATGAATTCCTTATCGGCCAGTCCTATTTCCTTAACATCGCTGTCCTGCAATAACCATATCTCACCCTTATCTGTTTCGGGTGAATCCGGAATAAAAACAACCGTGTTTCCAGCCTGCCGGTTTATCAAAAAACCCGGTCTCCAGCCATTGTAAATTTTAGCCAGAACAGCCGCTCTTGGTTCGGTACGCTTTTCCAGTTTATCGTGCATTTTAGATCTGTATGCCAGGTAGCCCGGAATATATTGCAGGAGATTTTCTTCCAGCCATTCTTTGAATTGTGTAACAAATGCAAAGCGTACGAGCAGGCCGCTGCCATAGAAAATGGCAACAAGTACCAGGGATGTGGCTATTGATGCAGCGCCTATACCTGCAATGCTTTTAATGCCCAGCATTTCAGATATCCTGCTTCCGAACCCGGTCATTGACCGGTACAGTTTCTGTATCAGCACAATGAGTACAAATGCAGGGATCAGCAGGACCAGCCCTGAAATAATGGTCTGCCGGATATGTGTAAGTAATTTTTGCATATCATATTGTATTGGCAGAAAGGTAGGTAAGTCGGATCAAATTTTTGGAACCGGTCATGTCTAATCTTAAACAAATCATGTAGATTTAAACAAAGTCCGATTATGAACAGGGTGGTTTCGATAGTATGCCTGACTTTCCTTTATTTCAGCCTGCATGCACAGGATATAGGTGTGCAACTGTATAGTTTCCGTAATCAGTTTCCCAAAGATGTTGCAGGTACACTTTCGCGGATTCGCAATATGGGAATCACCAAACTTGAAGGAGGATCCACATATGGCCTTTCGGTGGCAGAATTTAAACAACTTCTTGATAAGAATAAATTAAAAGTAATCAGCATTGGAGCCAATTTTGACAAACTTGAAAACGATCTTTATTCCGTGATCGGTGATGCTAAAACCTATGGTGCAAAATATGTTGTCTGCACCTGGATACCCCATAAGAATAATGAATTCACCATAGAAGATGCCAAAAGGGGTGTTGAGGTATTTAATAAGGCCGGTAAGATTCTCCGCGAAAAAGGACTCACGCTTTGCTACCATCCACATGGATATGAATTCAGGCCCTATGAATCAGGTACTCTTTTAGATTACCTGGTTACACATATGAATCCTGCCTATGCCAATTTTGAAATGGATGTTTTCTGGATTAAACATCCCGGCCAGGAGCCAACCGAACTGCTTAAAAAATATCCCGGCAGGTTTATCCTGATGCACCTTAAAGACAGAAAACCCGGTACTCCCGGAAATCAAAACGGGCAGGCTGATGTAGAATCAAATGTTGTTTTGGGACAGGGTGATGTAGGCATCGCTGAGATCATGAAAATAGCCAGGAAATCAGGGGTCAAACAATTCTTTATAGAAGACGAATCATCCAGGTCTTTTGAACAGGTACCGCTTAGCCTGTCTTACCTGAAAAGCCTGAAGAAATAATACCATGTTCCCATCAACCCGTTATTTTTACATTGTCCTTGGATGTATTTTTTTTTCTTGCACCGCCTGCCGCACATCAACAGACCAGAACAAAGCAAATACGGCAACTTCGGCTACTGGTGATGCAGCGATGTATAAAGCACCGGTGTTCTCCGATAAGGACAGGGAAACTAAGATAAGGGCCGCCTTACCCCTGGCAGACAGCATCATGAAAGATTTCATGCAGCAGGAACATTTACCCGGGTTCGCCGCGGGAATAGTGCTCGATGGTAAACTCATTCATACTGTATATTATGGCTTAACTGAACTGTCATCCAATAACAGGGTAGACAGCCTTTCAGATTTTCGAATTGCCTCCATGACCAAAAGTTTTACGGCAATGGCCATATTGAAACTTCGTGATGAAGGGAAACTAAACCTCGATGATTCCGCTTCAAAGTATATTCCTGAAATGGCCACCATTGAAATATCTCAGCACAGATGCTCCGCCAATAACCATCAGGGACCTTCTCACACATCGTGCAGGATTTCCGGAAGACAATCCTTATGGCGACAGGCAGTTAAGTGATTCAGAAGAAGACCTGCTGAATATGATTAAAGAAGGTCCGGCCTTTTCAAATGTACCGGGGATCAGCTATGAATACAGCAACCTTGGCTTTTCGTTACTGGGTAAAATCATTGCAAATGTTTCCGGGATCAGCTACCAGCAATATATAGCCGAAAAAATCTGGAAACCGCTTGGCATGACTCATTCTTACTGGGAATATTCTAAAGTTCCTTCTTCTCATCTCGCCCATGGTTATCGCTGGATCAATGACAAATGGCGTGACGAAGCCCTTTTGAAAGACGGATCATGGGGTGCAATGGGCGGAATGATTACAACGATTGAAGATTTCAGCAAATACATGGCTTTTCACTTATCAGCATGGCCTCCAAGTAGCGGGCCTGAAACAGGTCCCATAAAAAGGAGCTCAGTACGTGAAATGCACCAGCCCTGGAATTTCAATTCTTTACAGCCGGATTTCAGGTACCCTTCCGGAAGGGCCTGCCCGGTCATGAATAGTTATGGCTATGGCCTGGGTATCATGAAAGATTGTTATAACAGGTCCCTTATTGGCCATGGCGGCGGATTGCCCGGCTTTGGGAGCCATTGGCGCATCATGCCGGACCATGGAATCGGCATAGTCGCTTTCAGCAACCGGACCTATGCACCCGTTTCTAGGCTTACACTAACGATACTGGATACCCTATTGGCAATAACAAATTTAAAACCATATACGCTGCCCCCATCCCCAATTCTTGAACAGAGAAAAAACGAACTTGTAAAATTCCTGCCCGATTGGAAAAACGCGGAATCTTCTTCCATTTTTGCAGAAAACTTTTTCCCTGATTACCCTGTTGAATTTTTAGTAAAAGAATCCGTTGAAATATTTAACAAAGCAGGAAATATTTTATCAGTTTCAGAAGTCAGTCCTCAAAATCAGCTCAGGGGATTTTTTGATATTCAGTGCGAAAAGGCTGTAATAAGGGTTTCTTTTACACTCACTCCACAACATGATCCTAAGATCCAGGAGTATCATATCAATTTGTTAAGCAGTAAGGATTAATGACAAATGAAACAAATTGCGTTTCATTTTGTAATTAACTTAACATCCTGTTTCCATTGAACTTTTATATTTACTTAACCAATTGTATAAACACAAAAAAGAAAATTATGAAGGCCATTCTTGTATCCCTTGTTGCATTGTTCTCCGTTTCATTTCTTTCAGCGCAGACCACCATAAAACCCGGTATTGGGATGAACTTCACCGATTTTTCCCAGACACCTGCCGGTACTGAACTCAAGGCAAAAGTTGGATACCAGATCGGAGGATCTGTAGCATTCGGAAAGAAATTTTATATTGAGCCCGGCTTATTTTATGTTGGAAAATCCACGGAGTTCAGTTCTACAAATACATCCTTTCCAGGCGAAGAAGATTTGCAGATCAGCGGACTAAGGATTCCGGTTGCTGTTGGACTGAATATCCTCGGTAATGAAAAATCAACGATCAGCCTAAGGGGCTTTGGCGGTTTATCCGGTTTTTTTGTCACCAATGTCAGTGATGATATTAATGAAGATGAAATTGAAAAAACAAATTTTGGCGTGTTCGCAGGAGCAGGACTTGATTTCTGGAAATTATACCTTGACCTATCTTATGAATGGTCACTTACCAATGTGCAGAAAGACGTTTCTGCCATTGATTTTGGGAAATCGAGGTCGCTTTTTATCACTGCGGGATTAAGAATTAATCTTTAAAATAAGAGGGATATTATACGATTGTCAGATTTTACCATTAACGCAGAATATCAACCCCGGGAATAAGGCAGCTCAGTAATGTAAAATTTTCAGGCTTGAAGAATTGATCAATACATCATTAACTCGTTTATCTTTTCTTCAAGCCTTGATTTTGCCAGGAAGTTTTTTTCGAGTTCGATACTGAAAGGAACAGGTGTATCCAGGGAAGCGCATCTCATTACCGGGGCATCGAGTATTTCAAAACAATTCTCCCCGATCCATGCGGCAATTTCTCCGCCAATCCCGCCTGTTAAACAGTCTTCATGCAGCACAAGAACCCTTCCGGTACGCTTAACTGATTTACGTATCGCATCATAATCGAGCGGAAGTAAAGTTCTGAGGTCCAGTATATCCATTGAAATTTCCGGATGCTCCACAGCATAGTCTTCAGCCCAATGTACACCGGCACCATATGTAATAATGCTGATTTCATTCCCGGTCCTTACCTGCCTGGCCTTTCCGATCTCCACTTCATAATAGCCGGAAGGAACCTCGCCGCTGATTCCCCTGTATAAAGCCTTATGCTCAAAATACATTATTGGGTTAGGATCGTTTATCGCTGCGATCATTAATCCTTTCGCATCAAAAGGAGTAGAGGGATAGACTACTTTCAATCCGGGTGTATGCACAAACCATGCTTCATTACTTTGAGAATGGAAGGGACCTGCACCCACACCGGCGCCTGTAGGCATACGTATCACAACATCAGCATTCTGCCCCCAGCGGTAATGGATCTTTGCCAGGTTATTTATGATCTGGTTAAACCCGACAGTCACAAAGTCTGCAAACTGCATTTCAACCACAGATTTAAAGTCTTCCAGGCTAAGTCCCAATGCTGCTCCGATTATAGCCGATTCACAAAGCGGAGTATTCCTTACCCTTGACTTTCCAAATACAGCAGAAAAACCTTCGGTAACTTTAAATGCCCCTCCGTATTCTGCAATATCCTGGCCCATCAGGATCAGCTCGCCATGTTTATCCATACTTTGTCGCAGGCCATCGCTGAGCGCATCAACAAATCGCATCTCTTTCAGGTCACTTCTAAATCTCAGGTCATCATGATCCAATACTTCCGCTTGTGTAATGCCCTTCTCCGTTGCATAGACATCCTTCAATTCTTCTTTGGTATCGGCAATAAGCGGGGGTAAAGAAAAACCCGTAGCCAGTTCCTCATCTATATAATGCCTTATATCATCGCGCATGGCATTCATTTTATCCCTGTTCAGGATATCCTGGCTAAGTAAAAACTGTTCAAAGTTGACAACGGGGTCCTTTTCGGCCCACATTTCAAATAATTCCCTGGGAACATATTTTGTACCGCTGGCCTCTTCATGACCCCGCATACGAAACGTCATGCATTCTACCAGGTAAGGTTTCGAATTTTTAATGCAATATTCCCTTATTCCCTTAATGGTATCATATACGGTCAGCAGGTTATTACCATCAATCTGAACACCATCCATCCCATAGCCCTTTGCACGGTCTACCAGGTTTTCACACTTATACTGTTCCTGTACCGGTGTACTCAGGCCATACCCGTTATTCTCAATAATAAATATTACCGGAAGTCCCCAAACAGCAGCAACGTTTAAGGCCTCATGAAAATCGCCCTCTGAGGTTCCCCCATCACCGGTAAAGGCAAGTGACACTTTTCCTTCATCCCTGAGTTTATGTGCAAGGGCCACGCCATCCGCAATGGCCAGCTGGGGACCCAGGTGAGAAATCATCCCGCAGATATGATGATCCTTTGTTCCAAAATGAAAACTTCTTTCTCTTCCTTTGCTATAGCCTTCCCTGCGCCCCTGCCACTGGAGAAAAAGTTTATGAAGGGGCATATTCCTTGCTGTAAAAACACCCAGGTTCCTGTGCAATGGCATGATCCATTCATCTTCTTCCAAAGCCAGCGTGGCACCTACAGAAATTGCCTCCTGGCCTATTCCACTGAACCATTTTGAGATCTTTCCCTGCCTCAGCAGCAACAGCATCTTCTCTTCAATCATCCTGGGTTTCAGAATGCTTTGATATAAATGGATGAGCTGATCACCGGTCAGGTTTTTCCTGTCGAATTGCATAAAATACCTCAGTCTTTTTTACCTGCTGAATATAAAATGGAAGATACAATAGACAATAATATACTAAACAGAAGGGCCCACCAGAAACCATCAACACTGAATCCGTCTATCAGCCTGGCGCCGAGCAATATGATTAGTGCATTAATGACAAACAGGAATAAACCCAGTGTTATGATGGTGATCGGTAAAGTAAGTATGACCAGTATGGGTTTAACCAGCGCATTCAATACCGCCAGCACTACCGCTACAATCAGCGCTGTGATAAATCCATCAATATGCACCCCGCTCAGCATATAAGAAAGACCAAAGGCAACCAGGGCTGAAATCAGTATGCGAATCAGGAAATTCATGGTGAATAAGTTTTGTTGAAGGTAAAACAAATTTTACCTGCTAATGCCACAATGTGAGAATGGAGTTTATCCGGATCATTTGCACCTTACCGGTCATAGTGGTGCATATAACCACGGTAGCTGATCGTTTGCCTGCTGTTCGAGTTAACCGTGAGATCAGCTTTTCCGTTTCCATAAACAATGAGCTGGCATTCCCTTATATCACTGACATCTCCGGGGGTAATCATGATTTCCCAGCCGTCCTTGCTTCCGATCCTTCTGATCATAGGAAAAATCCCTGGAGGTAAAACTGACGCCAATGTCTGCAGGATTTGACGGTGCGTTATACGCCCTCCCGAAATATGGGAAGATCTGCAGTCACTTCATCCATGTTTACATTAAGGGTATACGTATCCGTTAATATGCGGGACCTTCCGCTCATTGGCCTGACATCCGTGGCCCTGAACTGGTATTGACGGCTGGCCAGCAAATCTTTTAACTGTGCTTCCGATAAACCCGTCGTTTCCTTTGATCGAAGAACATGCTGAAAATATGGCAAGGATTGCTCAGCAGGGATATGATTTTTCTCATTACACTACAATAAGCTCATAAAATGATTCAGGCTGGAGATATTTGTTGGAAAGTTCCTGTAATTTTTTTGAATCCACATTCTTTATAGTATCCACCGATGTATAGAAATATTCTTCATTGAGTCCGTTTAAAATAATATTCTTCCACCTGCTGATAATATGGAAAGGACCGTCAAGGTCGCCCAGAATAGTACCTATAAGGTAATTTTTCACCAGGAGAAGTTCATCATCCGGTATTGGGATTTCCCTAAGCACTTTCATTTCATGGTACACTTCCTTCAGTGTTTCCTCACATACATCCTTGCCGGCTTCTGTTGAAATCATCCATGAACTGCCGTGCATGTAGTTCTGGAAATAACTGTGAATACCGTATGTATACCCTTTGTCTTCACGGATATTATTCATCAGCCTGGATCCGAAAAATCCTCCGAATACAGCATTTAAGACCTGCGTTGCAGGAAAATCAGGATGCTTCCGGTTGATAAAAGTCCTGGCCATCCTGACTGCTCCCTGGACACCATTGGGATCATTGGTAATCCTGTATTTTTTCTCTGCCGCACTGATTATAGGATGTTCGATTTCAGGCAAATCGGACCTGTTCAGGGGCAGCCCGCCGAAATTTTTATTCAGTTGCTGCTGCAGGTCTTTGGGTAAGACTCCGGCAACAAAAATCACGCATTTGCCATGCAGGTAAAAATGACGGTGATAGTCTTCCAGCGCATCACGCTTTAGTTCATCATATGTTTTTGTAGAGTTATATTTCCCATATGGATGGTTGATGCCAAAAAGATATTCATCGATGAGGCGGTTCGCCACAAAATCACATTTCTTCAGGTTCACCTCGAGCCGCTGTTTCATATTCTGCTTGTAGATATCGAGCTCAGCATCGGGAAAAATGGAATCGGTGATAATCTCTGATACAATGGGTAATACTTCCGACAAATGTTTCGTAAGGGTATGCAGCGTTATATTGGCCGTTTCATTATAACAGTTTCGGTTCAGGTAAGCGCCGTAAAAATCAATATGCTCACTGATCTCAAAAGCTGATTTTTGATGGGTGCCGTTCTTAACCAGGTAATTGGTGGCCGCAGCAATACCATTTTGCTGCTCATACCAGTTACCAGCGTAGAAAACCCATTCCAGCTGCATAAGCTCTTCCGGCCCTGCATGTACGGCATATACTTCAATGCCATTATCCAGTACGAATTTATCACAAGCCTTCAGCCTGAGATCAAATTCAATCGCATCCTTTATCCTGGGCGCCACTTTCCTGTTCAGCGAAACCGTTTTATTTATCATCATTATTTTTACTTACTGTGCGAGGTAATAAAGTGTGTTGCTCTTCTTATCATCAAATATACGCCTGCTCTCAGCGAGTATCTCTTCACGTGGTTACGGCATTATATTTCTCAAGCTCGCTGTTCATCAGGTCAGCATCTCCCAGCAACTCATAATACGCCAGGCTGTTGGCCCTGTTCATCAGGCCCATGTCTTCAAAAGCCATCATGCTTTCCGTCTTGTTTTTCACCTTCTGCAATTCCTTGTCATTTACTTTTTCATTTCGCAGGCTGTCAAGCACTTTTTCCACCGCGTCTTCAGCCGTTTCAGGGCTTACTCCTTTCACCAGCTTCCCTTCTATGGCCAGCAAACCGGTATCCATGCTCCCGAAATGGTGACATTCTATATTACTGAATAATTTCTTTTCCTTTACCAGTGACTGGAACAGCCTTGACGAAGTGCTTCCGCCCAGGATATCCGTAATCAGGTCGGTTGTATAATATCGATGGTCCATCCTGTCTGCCATATGCCAGCATTTATAAAATGCATCAAGAGGAACGGCGGATTTCACGACCTTCCTCCTGGCCTCCATTTGTTCAGGTTCCCTGGCAATATTCCTGACATATGGCTCTCCTGCTTCAATATCACCAAACCATTTTTCAGAAAGCCTGACGACTTCGTCCATCTCCACATTTCCCGCCACTACCATGATGGCATTTGCCGGTGTATAGTGTTTGAAGAAAAAAGATTTTACATCCTTTAGCTGCGCCTCTTCAATATGACTGAGCTCCTTACCGATGGTCATCCAGCGATATGGATGCCGGGTATAGGCCATTTCCCGCATAATATGCCATGCATTTCCATAAGGCTTGTTCAGGTAATGTTCCTTGAATTCTTCACTCACCACCTTTCGCTGCACGTCAAGGCTTTTTTCACTGAATGCCAGGCTCAGCATCCTGTCACTTTCCAGCCAGAATGCTGTTTCCAGGTTTTCTGCCGGCAACTGGCAATAGTAATTGGTGAGGTCATTGGTTGTGTAGGCATTATTCTCTCCTCCGGCCAGTTGCAGGGGTTCATCGTAATCAGGGATATTAACGGACCCTCCAAACATAAGGTGTTCAAATAAATGGGCAAATCCGGTCCTGGAAGCATCCTCATCACGGGCGCCAACATCATACAAAATATCCATTACCGCCATCGGTGTACTCATGTCCTTGTGCACAATGACTTTCAGGCCATTGTTGAGCTGAAATCTCTCAAACTGTATCATACTGCAAATATCAAGAAAATAGGAATTAACGGTGGAACTTTAATCTTTCAGTATACTTTTCGGCCTCATATAAAGTACCAGGCGTTCATCATTTCGAAGGACCAGGAAACGGAGTTTCTCACCCGGATCCTGCATCATCTGCTTGTATACCTGTATATTATTGGAGTAATTATCATTGATGGCAAGAACCACGTCACCGCTTTTAAACCCTGCCTTATCACCCGGTGAATCCGGCACAACATCATCAACCTGCACCTTGTTGTCGATAAAGTAAACGCCTAATCCCGTATATGCATAATCAAATGCATCGTTATAGTGGCTGTTGGGAATCATATGTATTTCCCTTTTCTGGTAATTAAGTACAACATTGAACCTTCGCAGGATATCGTTGCCAATCAGTCCGCCAAGAAAGGGATAAGACGTCACATTGAACTTATCATCGAATATATAGGTCGGAACATTTTTAAACCGGTAAGGGCCTACCTGGATTTCCTTTACGGTAGTTAGCTTCATCTCCATCTTTCCGCCCAGCCCCTCCGCCTGTGTAACCAGCGGCGCTGGCTTACGTTTATGCATAACCGCAGAATCACGGACGAATTCTTCCGATAATAAAAAACAAAGTCCCGCGCCTGTATCAAAGTAAAATTTATTCTGCAGTTTTCTCTCGTCCCTGAATTTCAGGGTCTGGATGGGAATTGAAGTCATGATGGGCCTGAGTATGAATCCGCCTCTTTTATATTTGAATTCACCCTGGCTGAATACATCCATCCGGAGGCTGTCATAATCCAGCCGTACTATATACCTGTTGAGAAAAGCGAACCCGATGATGCCATCGATCTTTATCCCGTACACCGAACTCAGGATATCATAATCATTGACATGAAAATTAAGGCTGTCGACCTGCAGGCCTTTCAGTTTAAGGCTGGCATGATTCAGGAATTTAACCTTCCTGATCCCGCCGATACCCCTGATGGTGCGGTCTGATTCGGCCAGGGGAATATTCAGCCTCACACAGGTCAGGGAATCCAGGGAAATATTACCGCTTCCGGTATCCAGGATAAAGTTCATGGTATCTTCATACTGGTTAACCTGCGCCTTCAGAATTACCACCCCTCCGCTCAGCACTTTAAAAGGGACAGTGGTCAGCAGCCTGGCGTCCGGCTCGCTGAATTGCTCCTGCGCCGTAAGCCTTACAAATCCCATAAGTAACAGGAATAACATAGAAACCCGACATTTTCTCGGCATGTATCAATAATTGGGTCAACAGAGCTCTAATCGACTAACAAATTAGCGAATTATTGCCATCCCCGGCTACCATTCAAACAGAATAATAGCCGCATTAAAACCATTATTACCTTTGCGGCACCATGAATACTGAAAAGGCGACAAAATTATCAGCGCTGTATGCCAGGGCACTCCGTATGGAATTCCTCTCCGCCGAAGAGGGAATGTATCTTTTTACAGAAGCCCCCCTGGCAGAACTGATGTATATAGGCGACGAACTGCGCAAAAAACAGGTGCCCCATGGCAAGGTAACCTGGCAGATCGACCGCAATGTTAATACCACCAATGTGTGCATCGCCAATTGCAAGTTTTGCAATTTTTACCGGATACCCGGTCATGCCGAAGCCTATATAACGGATATAGACACATACAGAAAGAAAATAAAAGAGACTTTTACATATGGGGGCGATCAACTCCTGCTGCAGGGTGGTCACCATCCTGACCTTGGACTGTCTTTTTACACCAGCCTGTTCAGCCAGTTAAAACAGGAATTCCCGGAACTTAAACTGCATACCCTCGGACCTCCTGAAGTGGCCCATATCACCAAACTGGAAAAATCCACGCACCATGAAGTGCTGAAGGCACTTAAAGCGGCAGGCATGGATTCCTTACCCGGTGCAGGCGCGGAAATACTGGTAGACCGTGTGCGCAGGCTGATCAGCAAAGGAAAATGCGGATCGCAGGAATGGCTTGATATCATGCATGAAGCCCATAAACTGAATATCACCACTTCAGCAACCATGATGTTCGGACACGTGGAAACCCTGGAAGAAAGATTTGAACATCTTATTAAAATCAGGGAAGTGCAAAGCCGGAAACCGGCAGAAGCAAAAGGATTCCTGGCCTTTATTCCATGGACATTCCAGGATGTAGATACCCTGCTCACCCGTATCCGCGGTGTTCAAAACCTGACCACCCCGGAAGAATATATCAGGATGATCTCGATCAGCAGGATCATGCTTCCGAATATCAAAAATATACAGGCCAGCTGGTTAACGGTTGGCCGGCAAATTGCACAGCTCTGCCTTCATGCCGGGGCAAATGATTTCGGGTCAATTATGATCGAGGAAAATGTGGTGAGTGCTGCCGGCGCCCCGCATAGATTTACGTACCGGACGATCCAGGAAGCCATACAGGCAGCCGGTTTTGAGCCGCAACTGAGGAACCAGCAATACGAATGGAGGAAAATACCGGAAACCATCGAAGAGCAAGTGGTGAATTATTGATACGCGTTGCGTATTAATAATAATGTGGAAATGTGATAGTGCGTAAATGTGATAGTGAAAATGGGAAAATGAATAGCTTAACTCCTAATTCGCCAATCCGTCCATTCGCCCATCCGCCAATTCTTTATTGCAACCATTTCGCATGATACTACATCTTAGAAAGAGTTAAATCATCAAAATGAATAAAAGCAATCCTTCACTGGCCTTTTGTTTACTTATGGATGCCATCGGACTGGCTACTTACGCGCTTCCATTCTTTGGTGAATTCGCTGACGTAATCTGGGCGCCTGTTTCCGCGCTTATATTTTTCCGCACATTCGGCGGATGGAAGGGTGCATTTGGTGGTATTTTTAACTTTATTGAAGAGTTGCTGCCCGGACTTGATTTCATTCCCACCTTTACGATAATGTACTTCATGAACCGTTCCGGGAAAGTAAGTACGCCTTCACAGATGACGATCATGACGAAATAGTTGAGGGTTGAGGGTTAAGCGTTGAGAGTAATATACAATTTACTGGTTTAACATCTTAGAAAACCCTTAACCCTCAACTCTCAACCCTCAACCAACAAACCTATACCCCACTCCCTTGATCGTAATAATCTCAAGCGAAGGGTCTTCGCGTAAATATCCACGAAGCTTGGTGATATACACATCGAGGTTCCGGGAATTGAAAAAAGAGTCGTTCCCCCAAAGCAGGTTAAGAATTTCTTTCCGGTCGATGATCCTGTCCCGGTTTTCTACCAATACCCTGAGGAGTTCACACTCACGGTAAGATAATTTTCTCTCTTCCTTGTCATTTTGCAAAACCTGCCGGTTTATATTGAAAGCAAATTTTCCCACAGGTAAACTGCTGCCTTCCTGTCGTGCAGGCGAATCAGCCTTCCTTTTTAAAGCATTATTGATCCTGACGATAAGCTCTTCCATACTGAAAGGCTTACGGATATAATCATTGCCACCAAGGCCGAATCCTTTAACAAGGTCTTCCGTCTGTGTTTTTGCCGTCAGGAATAAAATGGGGATTTCCTTGTCCATGTTCCTGATTTCTTCAGCAATCTCAAAACCATCTTTATTGGGCAGCATCACATCCAGCACACAGATATCCGGTTTACCCATCCTGAAACTGGTCAGTACTTTCGCGCCATCCGTTTCCAGGATTACTTCAAAGCCCCTGCTTTCAAGGCTTTCCTTAACAATCTTTGCAAGAAAAACCTCATCCTCTACGTATAATACTTTAACCCCTGTCATTACCTTTAGGTATTTGGATGGTAAAGGTACTTCCTTTCCCTTCTTCACTATCAACACGAATATTCCCTTTATGCTGCCGGACAATCTGTGCTACATAGCTCAGGCCAAGCCCGTAGCCCTTCACATTATGCGTGTCACCGTGCGGAACACGGAAAAATTTCTCAAAAATCTTCTCCCGGTAAGCGGATGGAATCCCCATTCCATTGTCGGAAAATATTAAAGCTACCTGGTCACCCTGGTCCTTCAGCTTCACATTGATAAGTGGATTATCTCCACTATACTTCAAGGCATTATCAAAAAGATTGTACACCACACTCATCATATGCAGCCTGTCGGCCTTCACCGCCAGGTTATCCCCTTCGGTCTCAATATTCACCACAGCCGACTTTTTCTCGAACTGCAAACGCATGCTGGCAGCAACTTCCCTGATTAATGCATCCATGGGAACCAATTCCGTATTCAGCAGGATTTCCTTGTTTTCAAACATCGAAATCCTTAATACCTTATCTACCAGCAAAGACAATCGCTGCAATTCACCCTGTGAAATATCCAGGTACTCCCTTGTCTTAACCGGGTCATTGATCGCATTGAAATTTTTCATGGCTTCCAGCGCTACATTCACTGTTGCAATGGGTGTCTTCAGCTCATGAGTCACATTACTGATAAAATCATCTTTCAAAACGGCCAGCCTTTTTTGCTGCAGTAAATTGCGGTATAACAATACAAAAGATGCAATGGTGACACTAATAAGAAACAAAGAGAATAACAGTGGTGATAATAATTTCCTGAACAGGTAGGGGATGGTGTTACCGAGTTCCAGCTTATAGGTAACCGGCTTGCTGAAACCCACGGTTACTTCACCCCTTGCCGGGTGCGTCCTTTCATCACCTGATCCGCTTACCTTATGAATGGAAAAAGGAAGGTCAAGTTTCTCCTTTGCAAAAGCGAGCTCGGTTGCTTTTTTAATATCCGTGATCTTCAACGTATCGCTTGCCGAATCAATGCCATACAATAATTGGACATATGGATGGCCGCGCCTTCCGTCATATGGATGATCCCTAATATCATCCTGACCTTTAATTTCGATAGTGGAATCACCCACGAAAACCCTGGGTTCCTTATTGTCTGAGAACATATAAGTAGATTTCACCCTGGACAAATTCCTGCCGGATGAATCCTTTTCCTGGTCGCGAAGGATATTCACCATACTCACCACTTCCCTGGTATTATTATACCATACAACACTTCCCTTTTTACCAGGACTGGCATTGATTTCCACATGGAATGAATCTTTTACATCGGGCTGCTCATCAAACCGGGTCTTTAACTGTGCCGCCTGCAGCCCGTAAACAGACTCACGGAAATTTATACCCGCTTTCACTTCCATCGTCCTTTTCTCATCATCATAATTCTTCTTCAGCCAGAACACCTGGAATCCGGTGATCACGAGGATGGTGAACGCCAACAATAAAGGCAATGCCCTGGATTGAAAACTTTTCATGAATACAAATGTACACCTCCTCAAAACCCAATTTGCAGATCGTTAACCTTAATTAACCTTAATGCAAGTTCCATTAACCTCGGGCCCATGCATACAATTATAGATTTGTGAAAAATACGGCAACATGAAACAGTATATCCTTTTATTGTCCCTCCTCCTGGTGGTGATTATTTCTCTCGGACAGTCGAACCAGGGCAGGATTGTATACGAAAGAACAACAAAATTACAGATCCAGGTTAACGATCCTGCTTTCGCTAATTCCATACCCAGGGAAAGAAAAGACAAGTTTGAACTGCTTTACTCAGGCAATAAGACCTTATGGAGGGCGTCGGAAGAAGAAGGCCCGGAACCTGAGATGCATTGGAATAACGGCAGCGGCGCAGAAGTGAGGATTGTTGTTCCCGGAAGTAATGATGTTACCTATTCAGACATCCAGGCACAGCGCAAAGTGGAGAAAAAAGAGATCTTCTCCAAGGAGTTTGTGGTGGAAGACAGCATCCGCCGGATGGCATGGAAAATCGGGGGTGAAAGTAAAAAAATACTGGGGTATGATTGTAAAATGGCCACCACGCAAAGGATTCAGCCAACAACAAGGATCAACATGGATAATGGCGAAATGAAAAGGGAAGAAGTTATGGATACTGCTACTATCAGGGCCTGGTTCACCGACGCCATTCCTGGTTTTGCCGGACCTGAAATCTACCAGGGTCAGCTACCTGGAACAATCCTGGAAGTGGATGTTAATAACGGAAAATCACACTACATAGCACTGGAAATTAGCCCGAAAGTTGATGAAAAGGAAATCAGGGAACCAAAAGGAAAGAAAATTACTCCACAGGAATTTAAGAAAGAAAGGGATAAAATGTTTGAGCAGATGCAGCAAAACGGCGGAGGGAATATTAATATCAGGACGGGGAATTAGTTGAGGGTTGACGGTTGACGGTTGACAGTTGGCGGTTAAAACAACAACCGTCAACTGTCAACCGTCAACCGTCAACCGTCAACTAACTAACGGCGTTTACGCTTAACCAAAGCGTTGCCAGCACCACTAAAATCCCGAAAACAAATAACCATTTTGGATGATGGTAGCCCTTGCTGGTTTTTAAGCGATGCGCCGCAAACAGCATAACGGTCAGGGCCAGGGGAAGTATAAAACCATTTAGCATTCCAACAAAGACCAGTATCTTCACCGGTTGCCCCACGATCATAAACACCACTGCTGAAACAATGATGAAGGATGAGATTATCAGTTTTCTGAATGCCGGGATACGGTGATGAAAGCCTGACACAAATGTATAAGAGGTATATGCTGAACCCACCACAGAAGTAATCGCCGCACACCACATCACCACCCCAAAAATTTTATACCCCATTGGCCCTGCTGCCAGCTGAAATACAGAAGCAGCCGGATTGTTATCCTGTAAAATAAATCCCTGTGAAACCACTCCAAGGGCTGCCAGGAATAACATAACCCGCATCACGGAAGTAACCAATATCCCCGTAACGGCAGATCTGCTTACCTGAGGTAAAGCAGAAACCCCTTTTATTCCGGCATCCAGTAAACGGTGCCCCCCGGCAAAAGTGATGTATCCACCCACTGTTCCTCCCACCAGCGTGATGATGGCCCTGGCATCAACAGTCTCCGGCCATACTGTCCGGTATAATGCAGTTGCCAGCGGGGGTGATGAAGTAAAGGCCACATATAGGGTGAGCAGGATCATCACAATACCCAGCAACTTTGTAAACAAATCAATCATTTTACCGGCTTCCCTCGACAAAAAAATTCCTATTGCAATCAATGCACTGATTGCCGCTCCCTGCTCTGCAGGAATATGAAAAAGCACCTGCATACCAAGGCCCGTTCCGGCAAGATTGCCAATATTAAATGCCAGTCCGCCTGCAACGATCAACCCCGA
Organism: uncultured Sphingobacteriales bacterium; assembly: GCA_963823365.1. Taxonomy (GTDB): domain Bacteria; phylum Bacteroidota; class Bacteroidia; order Chitinophagales; family Chitinophagaceae; genus Pollutibacter. Next base: position 81,621 of record CAWGLH010000010.1, on the reverse strand, counting down.
CAATAAATATCCAAGTCCGGGCAGAAGGTCATTTGCAAGGTCCTGGGCACGCTGTTCACTGACAGCAAGAATCCGCCAGATATTCAATTGTGCCCCAATGTCTAAAAGGATGGAAATAAGGATGACAAACCCGAAACTTGCCGCGAGCTGTTTGGTGAAAACTGCGGTTTGTGTCAGGAACCCGGGACCAATGGCTGAAGTGGCCATCAGGAATGCAGCGCCAAGAAATGCTGAACTTTTCCACTTTTTCATGCGCCCTTACATGCTTTAATAATGATTCCGCCAGACTCAAGGGCTTCCCGAATTTCTTTGGCAAAGTGAACGGCATGAACACCATCACCATGGATACAGATAGTTTCTGCTTCAATGGAAACTGGGTTTCCCTGGTCACTGATGACAATATTTTCTTTCACCATCTTCAGCACCCGGGCTACTGCGGTACTTGTACTGGTGATTAATGCATGGGGTTTTGTTCGTGGTGTAAGGCTTCCGTCATCCTGGTAATGACGATCTGAAAATACCTCACTGCAGGTCCTTAATCCGCGTGCCTTTCCGGCCCTTATCAATTCACTGCCCGACAACCCGTATAATACCAGTGCCGAATCCAAATCTGCTATGGCATCTGCAATGGCCATAGCCATTACCGCATCCCTCGCGGCCATGTTATATAAAGCGCCATGGGGTTTTACATGATGAAGCTGCCCGCCACAAACTTTAACCACTCCCGATAAAGCCGAAACCTGGTAAATGACCAGGTCATATACCTCGGCAGCACCCAGGTTCATTTCCCTTCTGCCAAATCCTTCGAGGTCGGGAAAAGAAGGATGGGCACCTATGGCTACACCATGCTTCAATGCGAGTTTTACAGTATGATGCATGACTGAAGGTGTACCGCCATGAAACCCGCAGGCAATATTCGCTGAACTGAGGTATGGCATTATTCCCTCATCATTTCCAATGATATTGGTGCCGAAACTTTCTCCCATATCGCAATTGAGGTCAATGCTTGTCATAAAACCTTTTTATTCCGGCAACTTTCATAATACCTGTCATATCCCCGTTTTTGATTGTATGGTTTTTTCAATCCTTGCAAGCTGTTCTTCATTTTCTAAGTACAATGCCTCCGCAATATCCGGATTAACTACTACGAAACTTATTTTATCTCCGGGTCTTTTCTGTGCCAGGAGGGAGCAATCCACTTCTGCCACCTGGGCAATCCGGGGGTAACCACCAGTAGTTTGTGCATCCGCCATAAGTACCAGGGGGTTTCCATCAGGGGTTACCTGTACTGTTCCCATGACATACAGCAGTGGAGATCATGTCTTTCTTTTTCTTCAATTGCAGGGCATTGCCTGATAACCGGTAACCCATCCTGTCTGATGAGTTGGTAATGGTATACTGTGAATGTAACCAGTTATCATGTGATGCGGCAGTAAAGTCATCCCACTCGGCACCCTTTAACACGCGCACCTTATTTCCCGCGGTTTCCTTTTCCACATATCCCCATCCCGCCATACTGACTACGGGATGTGTCCATCTGTCCCACAATTTTCACTGCACACTGGGAAGGCCGTCCGCCATACAGAACATCCCCTGTGGAAAGTATTTTTCCTGCACCGGCAGCAGGATAACAACTTCTGCTGTTCATGATCTTTTCCGTGACCCATCCCCCGGCTATAGCCATATATAACCTGCAACCTGCCGGATAATAACGGAAATCCATAACCGAACCCTTGGGTATCCAGATGGCTTTATTGATATCCATTGGCTGTTCGCCTACATAAGGCCGGGAGCCTCCCCCGGTAAAAGCAACAAGGCTGTCATCGATAAACTCCACCCGCATGCCCTGCAGGGTGATTTCCAGCACTGCCTCATCCCTGTGATTCCCTGTTAAAAGATTGGCGATCGCAGCTGCATGCTGGTCCATGCATCCGCTGGCAGGCACTCCATAACGACGGAACCCGAACCTTCCCCGGTCCTGCAAAGAACTCAGTATTCCCGATTTATGTATCCTGATACTCATGTGCCGTTTAATTGATAATACTCTTCCAGGCTGATAGGATAGAATGCAACGGAATCGCCGGGTTCAAAATAGGCTTCCCCTTCCCTGAATAATACAATAGGGGTTCTCCCGATGGCATACCATCCGCCGGGTGAATCCACGGGGTAAATGCCGGTTTGCCTTCCTGCAATAGCAACCGTTCCTGCCGGTACCCGCAATAAAGGAACGGCCTTCCGGGGAATGGTTAAGGCCTCCGGCAAAATGCCCAAATATGGAAACCCGGGCAAAAATCCAAGCATAAATACATGGTACGGGGTATTGGAGTGCAAACTTATAATCTCCCGGATATCAAGGTCAAGGATCCCGGCCACTACCGGAAGATCATAACCGAAGGAAAGATCATAACATACGGGAACCCGAAGTTCCCTTTGCCCGGCATCCTGGGGACTGAACGGCTGTTGTATAATGTCGTTAATGCAATTCTCCACATAGGGGAATGACCCTTTAACACCCAGTCGCTGCCTGATGATGAGCGGGTCGTAAAATATTGTGAGGGTGTGGTATGCAGGCACATTCTCCACCCATCCGATGAATGGATGATTCCTGATAAAGTCATCCACATATATTACCTGCCGGTGAATATCCGGATCTATCTTTTCCTCCCAGGCAAGGGTAATGGCTTTCTCGCTGATCCTGCTTAATGTTGTGGGACCCATGCTGTTGAAGGTACCAAAACAGGAAATAAAAAACCGCATCATTTCTGATGCGGCGGCCTAGCACTGTTTGTTTCAGAGGTTGTGCCTAGCTATATTATCCATAAATACCTTTCCTGCGAACTTTTTTATAAAACCTGATTGGATAGTAATCAGGCCTCTGAATCAGTTTGTTGATAAAGGTTTGAAGTATTTCTACAATTAAAAAATTCCTGGTCATAGCATGGATTTGTTTCCTAACGCCCGCATTTCCAGTTTAGTATCTGCGAACTGTTAAAATTTATTAACCTTACTTAACATTAAAGCCAAGTTCATTAACCGTGCCTGAGGGGCAAGCCTGTTAGCTTAGCGTTTCAACACGGAAATATGGTCAGACTGGTTTTATTAATATCAATTTTATTGCCAATAGCGGCACTTTCCCAACAATTAACAATACGGGGTAAACTCATTGATACACTAAGCACAAAACCCGTTCCCGGAGCCACCATCACCATTCTTTCCAGGCAGGATTCCTCGCTGGTCAGCTTTACCATGACCAACGCAATGGGAGAGTTTGCATTTTCAGGTATCAGCAAAGGAAACTACCGGCTGCTGGTTACACATGTTAACTACCATAACATCAGCAGGAATTTTGACATCAGCCAGGATAAGGATCAGCATGATTTTGGAACCCTGCCAATGGGGGATAAGTATAAGACCATGAATGAAATCGTAGTGCAGGCTGAGGCCCCGCCCGTTACCATCATACAGGATACGATTGAATATAATGCCGGTTCCTTCAAAACACAGCCCAATGCAAATGTGGAAGACATGCTGAAAAAACTGCCAGGCGTAAAGGTGGAGAAGGATGGTACGGTTAAGGCCCAGGGTCAGAAAGTAAACCGTGTATTTGTTGATGGCAAGGAATTTTTCGGAAACGATCCCAAGATTGCCACCCGCAACCTTCCCGCAGATGCAGTGGATAAGGTACAGGTTTATGATCGCATGAGCGACCAGGCCCAGATCACAGGCTTTGATGATGGCAATAGCGAGAAAGCGATCAACCTGAAACTTAAAAAAGATAAAAAGAAAGGTCTCTTTGGAAAAGCATCTGCCGGGATCGGCACTGATAACCGTTACGAAGGCAGGTTCAATGTTAACTCATTTAAAAACGAAAGGCAATTGTCGGCCATCGGCATGGCTAATAATGATAATGCCGAAGGCTTCACGTTCATGGATATCCTGAATTTTAACGGCGATCTTTCCCGTATGCAGCAAAGCGGGGGTGGAGAAATGAGAATTAGCATAAGTTCCGATGATCCCAGTGCTGCCATGATGGGAATGGCCAATAATACAGGCATCAACAGCACGCAGGCAGGCGGACTTAATTACAACGACCTGCTTGGCAAAAAAACAGATCTGCGAAGCAATTATTTTTTCAACCGCTATAACCCTTATATAGAAAAGGAACTGGAGCGCCAATACCTTTTACCGGATTCAGTCTATTATTATAATCAGCGGTCTGTGTCTGACAATATCAATACCGGCCATCGTTTTAATGTAAGCCTTGAGCACCGCTTTGATTCCCTGACATCCATAAAAATATCACCATCCCTGGGCCTGCAGAATACGCAGGTAAGATCCGCCACCAGTTACGAAACATTGTCGGGCACAAAAATGCTCACCAATAATGGATTCAGCCTGATAGAATCCGATGCAAACGGATATGCCTTCAGGAATGATATTCTTTTCCGTAAAAAATTTGCCAGGAAAGGCCGCACCTTTTCCCTTGGGCTTCAGCATTCATTGAATGGATCCGATGGAGACGGTTTACAGGAATCCATCAATAGTTTTTATGAACCCAATGGATCCCTATACAGAAAGGACAGTATTAACCAATCTAATCTCACCTCATCATCACTGCATGGATATTCTGCCAGGGCAGTATACACAGAACCCCTCGGAAAAAGAATGCTGATGGAGTTCAGTGCAGGCAAAAGCAGTACAAAAACTTCTTCGGTAAGGAATACATTTGATTACAGTTCCCAGTCGGGAAAATTCGATGACTTAAACCCGCTGCTGTCAAACGATTATGACAATACTTATTCCTATACCAATGCCGGGGCAAAACTCCGTTACCAGAAGAAAAAATTCAACATCGCTGTTGGCGCACAGTGGCAGGAAGCATCACTGAAAGGGAATATACTGACCAACGGGAAAGATACTTCCCTGCAGCAAAAGTTCTACAACATCCTTCCCAACGCCAGGTTCCAGTACAATTTCAACAGGTTCCGGAACATTACTTTTAACTACAATTCCAATACCAATCAACCCACTATCAGCCAGCTGCAACCCGTACCTGATATCAGCAACCCGGTGAATATCCGTATTGGAAATCCAAAGCTCGACCAGGAATTCACGCATATCATGCAGTTGAATTATATGTCGGTCAATCCATTCAAGGGGACCAACTTTTTTGCCTTTCTCAATTACAGGGGCACCGGAAACAGGATAGTAAACAGTGATTCCATCTCACCATTCGGTATCAAGTACACCATCCCTGTAAATGTTGACGGCGTTTACTCCGTTAGTGGTGACGTAAACTGGGGTTTCCCATTAAAATTCATCAAAAAATCCACCCTCAACCTGGGCATTAATATGATTAAGTCGAAGGATATCCAGTTTGTGAACGGAGACAGGAATAATATCAACAGCGTACAGCTAAGGCCCGAGATTCGCGTTGAAAATAACAGTTCTGAAAAAATTAATGCAGGTGTCAGTTATTCAAATGTCATTTATAATACGCGGTACTCTTTACAACCTGCCCTGGATACCAGGTATTTTACCCATGAGATCGGGACATTTGTGAACTGGCAGTTGCCAAAGAAATTCTATTTAGCCACCGACTTTACATACACCATTAATACTAAGCGGGCGGAAGGTTATAATGCGAATGTGCCTTTATGGAATGCATCGGTCAGCAAACAATTTCTTAAGTACAACCGGGGTGAATTCAAACTGAGGGTTTATGATATCCTGAACCAGAATGTGGGCATTAACCGGAGCAGCAACAATAACTATATAGAAGATTCACGCACCACAATACTCCGGCGTTTCCTGATGCTCAGCTTTACCTACAGCCTGAGTAAATCCGGGCTGGGCAAGGAAGGCGGTGGAACGATCAGGATCACCAGATAATGTGGAAATGTGCAAATGCGGAATTGTGCAAATGGAATATGGAAATTTTAAAATGGAGGAGTGCCTTTTAAAATTAAGGGAATGCCGAAAATATTGCAATAAGGATGTACATTAAATCAATTTATTTCATTTTCTCATTCCATTTGCACACTTGCACATTTGCAAATTTGCACATTATGAGAACAGGTATTCCACATCCTCGCGCGACAGGCTCTTCACAAACGAAGTATCATCTGCAATAAGGTCCCTGGCCAGCATACGCTTCTTCTCCTGGAGCTGGAGGATCTTGTCTTCTATGGTATCCTTACAGATCATCCGGTAGGCGAAAATATTTTTCGTTTGCCCGATACGGTGAGTTCGATCGATGGCCTGCTGCTCTACTGCGGGGTTCCACCATGGGTCAACAATATATACATAATCTGCAGCCGTAAGGTTAAGACCCACGCCACCCGCTTTAAGGGAAATCAGGAATACCCTTACTTCATTATTGCCCTGGAAACTCTGTATGGCTTTTTCCCTGTCCACCGCTGAAGTACTTCCATCAAAATATTCAAAGGGAACATTCAGTTCAATAAGTTTTTCCTTGATCAGCGCCAGCATGCCGAGGAACTGTGAGAAGATCAGCGCCTTGTGGTTACTGATATTTTCCGTGATCTCACGTCCCAGCTCTTCAAGCTTTATGGATACATTAGGGTATTTTTCCACATCATTCATGATCGACGGACTATCACAGATCTGCCGGAGTTTCATTAATCCCTGCAGGATCGTAAGCTGGGACCTTTCAATACCCTGTTCACTGATCACACCAAGGATCTTGTTGCGGTAATCATTCCGGAATGCATCATATATCTTCCTTTGTTCATCCTCCATCTCGCAAAAAAGAATGGTCTCGGTTTTATCCGGGAGATCCTTCGCCACCTGCTCTTTAGTGCGCCTGAGAATGAAAGGATATAACAATTTCCTCAGGTGGTCCTTCTGCTCCTGTTCCCCGAACTTATCAATGGGAGTGGCAAATTCGTTCCTGAAAAATTCCACGCTGCCCAGCATTCCCGGGTTAAGGAAGTTCATCTGTGCATAGATATCAAATGTGTTATTCTGAAGCGGGGTACCGCTCATGCATAACCTGTTTTTCGCCTTTAAAAGGGATGCCGCCTTGGTCACTTTACTTTGCGGATTCTTAATGGCCTGTGATTCATCCAGGATAACATAGTCGAAAGCTATCTCCACCATCAGCTTTATATCACTGCGCAGTGTTCCATAAGTGGTGATGATCACATCCACATTCTCAAAAGCCTTTTTATCCCTTGCCCTGTCGCCGCCGTGGTGTATCAGGTAAGTAAGCCCGGGCGTAAATTTTTTGATCTCGTTTTCCCAGTTGAACATCAGGGTGGTCGGACAAACCACCAATCCCTGCAACCTTCCCTTCGTTTCCTTGAAATACTGGATAAAGGAAAGTGCCTGTACGGTTTTACCCAAACCCATATCATCGGCCAGTATTCCTCCCCATCCCACTTCACTCAGGTAATTCAGCCAGTGATAACCCGCCACCTGGTAAGGCCGGAGCACATGTTCCAGTGCCTTGGGAGGGTCCACTTCCTTAATGCGGTTGAAACTCCGGAGCCTTTCATATTTTTCTTCCAGTCGGATCATAACCTCTTCCTCACTCCTTGCATCATACAATTCATCGATAATGCTCAGGTGGTACTTCGACAACCGGAGTTTATCATGCTTGCCTTCACCAACACGAAACAGTAATGAATATTTTTTCAGCCATTCCTCCGGTAAAATGCCCAGTGTACCATCATTCAGCTGAACAAACTGCTGCTTGTTCGTCAATGCCCTCTTGATTTCGGCAATACTTACCTGCTGGTCACCAAATAACACATCCACCTTGGCATCAAACCAGTCCATCCCGCTCGTGATCCTGATCCTGGTGCTTGGCTTTTCAGTATTGAATCTAAAATTCCTCAAAACATCGAAACCTGTCACCGGAACATTCATTTCCTTCATTGCATCAACGAAGAGAAAGAACCAGTTATTTTTCAAAACATCAGCGCCTTTTAATACCAGCGCCCCGCCATCGGGTTTCAGGAAATTGGAATGCAATCCTTCCATCTTCTTCACAAACTGCAATTCAGCACTCTTATTCCTGTTAATCACCATCACCTGGTCATTCATCGGTATGGTGATCACATCCTTTTCACTGTACCGGACTTCAAATCCTTTGTAACTGAAAATGGGCGCAAATAAAAGATAGTCGCCCTTTTCCTGCAACTGCAACTTGATTTCAGGCTCTCCTTCCCTTACTTCACTAACCAGTGCCTTGTCAAAATCAACGCTATAGTTCCTGGTAATGGGAGATAATTTCTTCCTGAGGAACTCCGGCCATTCATCCTGCTTTACCTCCAGCTTTCCGCCGGGTAAAAAATCCTGGATCGTTTCATAATCCTCTTCCTTATCCCATGTGTACATCACATGATCATACAGCATGAGCCAGTCGCTTTCCCATTCATTGTCCTTCAGTTCAATCTCCAGTTCATTCACCTTAGCCGTACAGTCAATGATATATTTTTTCTTTTCCGGGTACACATGAAAGGCAGGCCTTAATGTATCTGTACTTATAGTGACGGGTACAAGGTTGGCCGTGATAAAATTTTTACCCTTTGGTAAAAAATAAAACGGCGTCTTCTCCTTTTGTTCCCTGAACATCTTCTTCAGTTTGGGAAGCATATATTCAGCGATCAGTTCCTTTGTATCCGCGGGAAGATCTTCATCATCCGATTGTATAATATTCTCCCAGATACCTGAAAAGGGTGAATTGCGGCTGACATATTTATTGATTTCGGTCGACTGGAATTTTCTTAACTGCTGAAGTAAGGCAGCTTCTTCCTCGGGCATTCCTTCTGTCGGAATAAATTTTCCAAGGTCCAGTTTTTCCACTTTCCCTGTAAATACATCGCCTGTTTCACTGACTTCTCCGGTAACAACATCAATGGAAAACCCGGGAAACATTTTTTGATTGGCATTGAAAACAACGCCGATTTTCTGGGCGGTGGTGAACATCGTTTCATCAGCTTCTTCTTCCACCATTTGCCTGATTTCAACTCTCGGCCTGACAGCGTTTGCTGCAGGAGCAATTCGCTTTATACTGGGATCAAGTACCCGCAAAAAGGGCTTTCCGTCTTTATAGGTAAATTCAAATTTCTTTTCCCAGCCTTCATCATTCATACTGTATCCGTAGGCTTCCAGGAATTTATTTTTTTCCTTTTCCCAGTTCCTGATCGAATCAAAATAATTAGGGCCGTAAGCATTGAGTAACTGGAGAAACAATATCGTTTTATGAATACAAAGCGGATGATTTTCTTCCTTGCATTTGCAGGAAGTATCGAAATTCCTCTCTTCATTTTTCTGAATGACCAGGGGATATGTTTCACCATCCATCTCAAGGGATGCTTCCACCCTTTCATCCTTTGCTGATACAATATTGGCTTTTTGCGTGCGCAGGTATTGTTCAGCAAGGTTATAACCCTCAGGTGCTGTAAGGAGGCGAACCGTTTTCAGGTCGAGATGGCTCATTTTGACGACCGTATGCCGCTGGTGATAAACAATTCCTTTTTCGCCCAGGATGTTTTTGTCGAGCAGTTCCTGCAACTGAAGCAGGGCGGCTGCTTCATGCCTGCAAATATCGCCCAGGTTATAGGGGCAGCTGCACCTTATCGACAGGGTCTTGGGATCCTTATACTTCTGGATGTATACTTTGTAGAAAGTTGTATAGTTATCGTCCTTCACACGAAAAGTCACTGAACTCAGTAATTCATCGTGCTCAATAAACTCAACGTAACCGATGGCATGGATTTTTTTTCCCCGACGGATTACTTCATCGGTGCCGCTGTTATAGACGAATTTCAACAGGTGTGATAATGCCATAAATGAGAATAACGCCCTTACGGATTGTAAAAAGTGTAATCTGCAAAAGTAAAGGAAAAAAGGGGATTTATCAGGGGTTCCTGACTTCCTTGAAATGCTCTTCACCAGGGGCGGGTGAAACTGATGTCCAGCCCCCGTCAATCACAAGTGTCTGACCTGTAATATGTCCGGCATGATCTGATAGCAGGAAAATTGCTGCATTGGCGATATCATCCGTAGTGGCCGGCTTTCCCAGAGGTGTTAATTTTTTCCAGGTGGTATCGTAATCAGGCTCCATGGCCATGGTGCGTTCTGTAATGGTGGCGCCGGGTGCAATGGCATTGATGGTAATATTATACGGCGATAATTCAATGACCAGGTTTTTTGCCAGCATCTGTATAGCAGACTTGGTCATACTGTATGCAGCAAGGTATTTGTGCGCCTGCACGCCGGTAACCGAAGACATCAGCAGGATTTTTCCGCCTTTTTTCTTTCTCATTTCCAGGGCCGCAGCCTGGGCAAGAAAAAAAGTTCCTGCAATATTCAGTTGCAAAACCTTTTGCATGGACTCCGGGGTATAAGAAAAAAAATCACCAAATGTCGTAATCCCCGCATTTGCAACAACAGCATCCAATGAGCCGTATTTCTCAACTGTACTTGAAACCATTTGACGGATAAAGGAAATGTCTGATGCATCACCGGGAAAAATTTCACATTGGCCACCTTCATTCATAATGGCAACTGAGGCCAGTTCAGCCAGGGAAGGATCAATATCATTTAGAATTACCCGGGCCCCCTCTCCGGCAAGTTTCCTGGAAATGGTAAACCCGATGCCCTGCCCGGCGCCCGTCACAATTATAATCTTTCCTTTGAACATGGTTTTTATATTGATTGCGGATTGCGGATTAGCGGATTAGCGGATTCTCTATATTATAGTTATAAATGATATTTTGAAGGAGCATTATTCGAACAATCCACAATCCGCAATCCGCAATCCGTAATCCGCAATCCGACAATTATCGTAAGATCAACCTGTCCCCGATGAATTCCGGAAGAACATTGGCACCGTCGGGCGTAAGACAATATCGTATATCCTTTTCCAGCCCGTATGCTGAGAGACGGTGATAATGTGAAGCATCATTAGCCTTCATGAATTCGAAAAGGTCGGGTTGTGCCGCTTTATAAAGATTCCAGGCGATACCGGAGCTGTCGCAGCGGATATGAAAATGATCATGTACCTGGTCGATTACCGCGCCGGCAAATAAACTGTCCTCGATATTTACCCTGTCCTTCCACGCAGCACACCCAAGGATCACATTTTTTTTCTTGGCAACAAGGTGGTTACACACAGCAGAAAGATTCGGGAAGGATCCGGTAATGATTTCCTCAGCGCCGTTATCCAGCGCCATATGAAGCAGTTTCGTCCCATTGGTAGTGGTAAGCACCAATACCCGCTTGCCTACAAATTCACGGGGATATTCAAAGGGAGAATTACCATGGGATAATCCATCCGCCACTTTACCGTCCCTTTCACCTGCCGTAATACCGTTCAACTCTTTTCCCAGTTCAATACATCGCGGCACTGTAGCCACCGGTATCACCGATGCAGCCCCGTTATACAAAGCCGTTGCAATGGTTGATGTTGCCCTGAGTACATCAATGATGACAACAATGCTGTCTGTGACATCGTATAAATGCAAAAGGGCGGGAGAGAAGCAGGTAAATAAAGAGGGTTTAGGCTGATCCATGGTTTAAAATAACGGCAAATTTATGTCATCAGCGCTTTCCACATTTCTGTTTCGGCATATCGCTTGATAACAGCGTTCCTTTTTAACAAGAAACTTTTCCAGGTATTTGGTTAAATAAATGCTGTTGAAAATATTTCCAATGACCCCATAAGGAGATTTGAAATCAAGCATATCAATCATCAGGGTGCCATTCTCCACTGGCTTGAAATGATGTTCATGACGGAAATGAATAAAATCGCCTTTAACCTGTTCATCTGTGAAACTTTCAGGTGATTCCATAGCAGTGATCTTCACCTGCATGATCCTCTTTTTACCTAAATGTTTTGCTTTCCAGGTCACCGTTTCATTAAGCCCAATCGGGCCTGATGTTACGCCGCCAATGGCTTCTTCATGGGTATCCTTGGTGGAAATTTTATGCAGGCTTATATTCCTGCTCAGGTCAAAGACCCTTTCGCGGGGTGCGGCGATGAAAGTAGTGATGTGGATTTGAGGCATAAAATAATTGACGGATTTGCGGATTAACGGATTTGCGAATTGAAGAATCCGTCAATCCGCCAATTCGCCAATCCGCTAATTTAAACGAATGGCATTTTAACCACTTTGGCTTTTATCTGCTTATCCCTGATATCAATAAATATCTCTGTTCCGAGTGCAGCATGTTCTGTCTGTACATATCCCATGCCAATTGCTTTATTTAATGACGGGGATTGCGTTCCTGAAGTAACCCTGCCGATCAGGTTGCCTTCCGCATCCTTGATCCTGTAATCGTGACGGGGAATGCCCTTATCCACCATTTCAAATCCTACCAGTTTCTTTTCTACCCCGTTTTCTTTCTGCCTTTTCAGGAATTCACTTGCAGTGAAAGGTTTCGTAAACTTTGTGATCCAGCCAAGACCTGCCTCCAGGGGCGTACTAAAATCATCTATATCATTGCCGTAGAGGCAATAACCCATCTCCAGCCTCAACGTATCCCTGGCCCCAAGTCCAATAGGCTTAATCCCTTTAGCAGCGCCGGCGGCAAATATGGCATCCCATATTTTTTCTGCATTATCCTCCAGGTTTTCAAAATATATTTCAACACCTCCTGCCCCGGTATAGCCTGTTGCACTCACCAAAACATTATCCACACCTGCAAATTTCCCTTTTACGAAAGTGTAATACTTCAGGTTTAGGATATCCATATCCGTTAAAGGCTGCAGTATCCTGGTGGCATCCGGTCCCTGTATGGCCAGTAAACAGGTCTTATCAGAGATATTATGCATTTCCACCGCCCTGGTATTGTGACGCATGATCCATTCCCAGTCCTTTTCAATATTTGAAGCATTTACCACCAGCATATAAACCTTATTCTCCTCAACGCAATACACCAGGAGATCATCAACGATGCCAGCATTTTCATTGGTCAGGCAACTGTACTGCGCCTTACCGTTACTTAACTTAGATGCATCATTGGTAGTTACCCGCTGGATGAGGTCCAGGGCATTTTCTCCCTTCAGGATAAACTCACCCATATGACTTACATCAAATACGCCACTGTTATTTCTAACAGCATGGTGCTCATCATTTATCCCTGTATAAGATATGGGCATATTATAGCCGGCAAACTCAGCCATCTTTGCACCCAGGGCAATGTGCTTGGAGGTAAAAGGGGTTGATTTCATGTTTTACTTTATAATGCCGCAAAATTAAGGTCTTGCAAATAAAGAATGCAGATAAGTTTGCCGCCGTTGCATTCAGCATGAAGCCATTATATTATGAAACCGGCAACTTTTGATGACATGGCTAAATTCCGCTAAATTGCCCCACCTGAATTTCTGAATACTGCCAGTATGCTCTCTTCCCACGGTTATCCTATAAAAACAAACGGCCCTGCCGGGGCATTATGTACAGTCACCCGAGGCCTTCCACATTTCAGAAATCCGTTCCAGATCACACCTCCCACTACCCGGAATAAATGAAACGATTTCTCAAAATATCAGGAATCGTTTTTCTGGCAATAATTGTCATCCTTTCTGTTCTTTACGTCTATCTCACCAATAATGCGGAAAGGCTGATAAAAGATTTCGTATCCAGCCAGTCAAAAGGCCGGTTTTCTGTGGATATGAAAAAAATAGACCTTGACATCAGGCATCTTCACCTGGCCGTCATGGAACCCCATTTCTCCAGCAACGATTCCATAAACCTGCCGACTACCTATGATGTTAAGCTCGACAGGATGATACTTGACCTGACTGACTTGCGCCCATTAATTTTTGACAAAAAGATTTATATTGATACGCTCGTATTAATGCGCCCGCAGATCACCGCCACCAAGTGGAAAGATAAACCCAGTGAAAATTTCTCCCTTACAGAGCAGATGGGAAAAGTATATTCATCACTGAACAACGTCCTGAAAAAACTGAATATCAAATATTGCGTTATTGATTCAGGAAACCTTACCCTGGTTAATAAACTGAATAAAGAAAGCAAACCGGTTACCATTACGGATTATTACCTCAGAATCGATAACCTGAAAGAAGATTCAGAAAGTGATACCGGTAACCGGGTCCTGTTCACTGACAGGATCAAGTTTTATTCATCACACCAGGATATTGTATTCCCCGATGGAAACCATGGAATCAGGTACAGCAGGCTTAGGATTAACTCCCTTCGCCAGTCAATCGAAATTGACAGCTGCTACCTGTATGGCAGGCAACCGGGTGACGGGTTTAAAGAATTTGGTGTTTTCTTTGATACATTGAAACTTTCCCAGGTTGATTTTAAGAAACTCACCGAATCCAGGCTGATCAAGGCCGATAGCGCCATCTGCAAAAATCCGGTCATCAACATCCACAGCGAACTTAAATCAACACAAAATAAACCTGGACAAGGAAAAAAATACCAGACCAGAGATTCCATGGAACTCGCCTTCAAAGCACTTTTCGGCGATATTGACATAAGGTATATCGGGGTTCTTAACGCCAGGTTTTCCATGCAGACAAAGTCGAACAACAAAATCACTTCTTACACCTCTCTGAAGAATGATTTTATAATTGAAGATGTTACCATTATTGATGATCCCGGTATCCCCGTAAAAATCGGCAGTTTATACTTTGGCCTTAATGCATATAAAGTCTATAATGACGATAGTACATATTCCCTTAAGTTCGACAGTATCATATTCCGCAACAGGAAAATCAACCTGGCCAATTTTACCATTGCCCCAACCCCGAAAAACAAGGAATTCCTGAACAGGAAGGAACTAAGTATGCGTTCCCTGGAAATTGAAGAATTCAGCTGGCTTGACCTGATATTTAATAAAAAAGTGGTGGCAAGGGATGTGGTGATGATTAACCCGGTAATCTCGTTTAACCTTCCGGGTAAAAAAACTTCACCTGCCACACCAGTAACCACAAAAAAATCTCCCTCGATTTATAAGATTTTCAATTCATTTTTAAGCAGAATAAGCTTCAAAACATTGAAAATAGAGGATGCATTTGTTGATATTTATTCAGGAATCCAGAAACCATTATTCCCTGGATAAGGTGAATGCAGAAATTGGTGCCGATATGCTGTTGCGCTCAAATAATTTTAATGAAATGACAGGAGCCATCACCGCTATTTCCTTTTCCAGTGGAGAATTGACGCTGGGATATAATATTATCACACTTGGGGAAGGGCGTGCTGAATGGTAAAACAAGAACAATGTCGGTATCATCAGCCAGTATAAAGAATGATAAAAAATCCACCTTTGCCACCATGGAAGATTTTCAAGTTGAAAACTTCAGCCAAAACAGTCCCAACCATTTAAGGCTCAGCAGCATAAGTTGGAGCAAAGCCTCAGTTAATATAAGTCCTGAATTTAAAAAACAACATAAAACACAGGCTGTTTCATCACCGGGCCAGGGCCTTCACCTGGAAATTGATAAAATGAGCGGTGGAAATACCGCCTTAAAAATAATATCCTCAAAGGTGAATGCTGAAGTAATACTGGAACGCATAGCATCAAATAAAATAGAATGGGAACCAAATAAAAAGCCCGTCATTAATGACCTTTCAGTAAAAGGAAAGTCAATATTTGTAAAGAATCAGAAACTGGACCTGGCATCAGGGCAATTCAGTATTGAGGATATGCAACCTTCCTTTATCAACAGGCTTAAAATACTTTCCATCAACAAAAAA
Source organism: uncultured Sphingobacteriales bacterium (assembly GCA_963823365.1). Lineage (GTDB taxonomy): Bacteria > Bacteroidota > Bacteroidia > Chitinophagales > Chitinophagaceae > Pollutibacter. Next base: position 65,914 of record CAWGLH010000010.1, on the reverse strand, counting down.
GACACTATCAGTATTAACAGCCCGCAGCTGGTATTCACTCCGAATATTGCCTCAATAATATCGGGTAAAACTGAAATCAATGATGTTTCCTTAATAAACCCGGAATTCCGTATCAACCCGACTGGTGACTCAACAAGCGCTGCATCTTCTCCGAAAAATAATGGAAAACTCCCTTCCCTTTCCATCAATCAACTGAGCATCCTGAATCCAGTTCTGGTGAATCTTCCCTCATCGTTGTCAAAAACCTTTAATGCTTCGGAACATAAATCAGAATGGCATATCAGTGATATATCAGTTGATAGCAACCGGCTTTCCATTGGCGGACTTAAATCTTCTGTCCAGGGATTTTCCGCAGAAACCAAAAACCTCCATGTATCCGTAAAAGGTGAAGGCAAACTGAACCTTGACATCGGGGCTGTACAATTTTCACCTGGCAAATGATCAGCGTGCCGCCAGCTGGTCGGCAAAACTGAACACAGTATCTGCCAATAATATTGCACTGAAAACAATCCGGAACGATACCATCAATAACCATATCAGCCTCCATTCTTTTCATGCTGAAAACATGAGCCTAAAAAGCGATGATAAAAGAACTATAACAGAGCTATTGAAAAACAATAGCAGGTTTATGATCAGCAGGGGCAACATTACCGTTTCTTCCACCAGCAGCAATATGATGGTCAGCGGACTTCATTACGATCATTTTTCTAAAAAACTTTCCTTTGATTCATTTTATGTAAAACCCGTAACTGACCGGGAGAGTTTCATGAAGACCAAAATATGGCAGACGGATTATCTGGAATTCAAAACCGGGAGAACAGAAATATCAGGGATTGACCAGGAATTGTTTTTCAGGGATTCCATTATATATGCAAGAAAAATTGAATCAAGCAATGCCAGGCTCAGTGTTTATAAAGACAAGCGGCTGCCCTTTGATTTCAGTAAAATAAAACCCCTGCCTACCGCAATGATTCAAAAAATACCAGGGAAAATAAAGATAGACAGTATCAGGCTTTACAACGCTGACATTTCCTATGAAGAATTCAATGAAAAAACCCTGATGACAGGTACCGCGCATTTTAATCGCACGCAATTGCTGGTCCAGGGCATTAAAAATTTCGATATCACTCCTACCGACAGCCTGCGGGTATCAGCTACCACATGGCTAATGGACTCAGCCTATATCCGGCTCCGGTTCAATGAATCATATACTGACACACTTCATGGTTTTGCCTTTGCCGTAAGGGTAAGGCCGTTTAATTTAACTGCACTCAACCCAATGCTTGAGCCCCTTGTTTCTGCCAAAATTAACAGGGGAAGGGTCGATACCATTCACCTTAATGCCATCGGGCGTGAATATGTTGCCCATGGGAAAATGAAAATGTATTATTCCGGCCTGAAAGCCCAGTACCTGCAAAAAGGAGATGAAAATGTAAAAACACTGAAGACAAGATTTATAAATTTTGCCGCCAATGACCTCATTTTACGCCATAAAAACAAGCGTGGTTACGGTGAAGTATATGCGGAAAGAGTAAGGGAAAGAAGTGTAATTAATTACTGGCTAAAAATGGCAATAAGCGGGATGATGTCCAGTACCGGAGTTAAATCCAATAAAAAGCAGGAAAAAAAATATCATAAATCCATCCGGAAACTTAATGTGCCTGAAATACCGGAAGTGAGTTTATAAGCAATCTTATTTATCATTTTCCGCTCTTAATCTTCATAAATAACGAGTGTAACCTGCCAAAGGAGAAACGCCGGTTTCTATGAATGTCCTTCCCGGAATTTGTTTTAAATAATATAGAACGGTTTACCCAAACATATTTAAAACTTACCTTGACCTCCAAAAAAATCAGGTATGTCAATTAATATGATCAATTCACTCAATTCTTATTTTTCAGATGAATTAGTAGGGAAAGCTGCGGAATTTTTGGGAGAGAATGAATCTATAATTCGCAAAGGTCTTAATGCGGTTATTCCGGTATCGCTGGCAGGTATTGTTAAAAAAGCTGAAAGCGGAAATGCAGAATCCTTGCTTTCCCTTGCCAGAACTGCGTTCGAAAGCGGTATCATCGATAATATCGCGGACACATTCAGCTCTCAGGGCGGGGGCATCCCTACTATAAGTCCTGCCCTGATCAGTGGAATTTTTGGAAACAAATTTGGCACTGTGGCTAACATGATCTCATCGACTACCGGTCTTAAAGGGGCTTCCACTTCTTCCCTGTTAGGTTCCGTACTCCCGCTTGCATTGGGATTATTGGGTAAGTATGCCAAGGATAATAACTCCACTCCCGGTGCAATAAGTGAAATGCTTGGTGCCCAGAAAAATACTATCCTGTCAGGTATGCCGTCAGACATTAATATTTCAAAAATCTTTGATACAAGTGTACCTGCACTGCAAGCATTCGGTTCCGTTGCGGAACCCGCTCCATTTAAAAACAAGATGCTTTATATCATTCTGACAACTGTCGCCGGACTGGCATTACTACTATGGCTGGCAAAAGGATGCGGTCAAAAAACTGAACCAATGGCCTTGCCACATGATACCGTAGTATTGATTAATAAGGATACACTAGTGGTCAACAAAGAATCAATAAAGGTTACCCTCCCCAATGGCGTAATCCTGGATGCTTATAAAGGTGGTATTGAGGACCTTCTGGTGGCATTTTTAAATGACCCTTCTTCTTTAGCGGGGAAAGATAAATGGTTCGATTTTAACGAACTCAATTTTACTTTTGGAACAGCAGAAATAATTCCGGGTAGCTTTAAGGAAGTAATAAATATAAAAGAAATTCTTAAAGCATACCCAAAAGTAAAAATCAAACTTGGAGGCTATACAGATAAGGTGGGAGATGAATCCGCCAATAAAAAACTGTCACAGCAAAGGGCTGATGCAGTGGCCGCGATGCTTAAAGAAATGGGGGTTGAGTCACAACTGGCAGGCGCTGAAGGCTATGGTGCTGCATTTGCCAAATACCCTGCTGAAGCTCCGGAATCCGACAGGATTAAAGACAGGAGGATTTCTGTAAGCGTCAGGGAAAAATAAAAACCTGGCAAAACACAATGAAGAGGCCGTTTCAAAAATTTTTGAAACGGCCTCTTCATTGTGTTTTGAATCAATACCCTTCCATTTTAATCGCCTATACCCAGAATATTAAAAACCGAAATCATGTGTCCTGTATATGAACTGACCCTGGATGGTTTTTCATTTACGGCCGTTTCTTCACCTGATTCTTTTTCCACTTCTTCACTTTCGATCCTCGTATTGAGCTTGATATTGATACTTGTATCCTTTGAATTTATTTTGATATCAATACTGTCGACTCTTGATATTGTCATCCCCTTTTTTGTAGCGATATTCTCCACCTTCCTTATTATCATTATTATCAGAATTCCAATCGCCTTCCGTGTCAGGCTTTTTATCCGTTCTTTCCAGTCCGGATGCAGTCATGGTATACCATACATCTGTTCTCCAGCTATAATCATTATTCCACCATTCTTCATCCCAGTCGAGATTGAGACCCCTTCCCCTGAACCTGGAATTTACATTAAACCAGGAGAAAAATTCAGTGTTGTTATCTATCCTGATCTGCTTGCCTTCAGGCACTTCAATCACCACCATCACCTGCTGGTTCCTGAACTTTGTATCTTTTGAAATAGGGAAGCCTTTTGGCAGGTATAAAACAGAATCCTTTTGTGTTACAGGGAAACTGATTTTTTCGGCATTAGCTTCAGCCTGTGAAGACGTATTGGCCCGGGCAAATTTCAACAGGTAGGCATGGTAGCCGGAATCCTCGCTGCGGGCTATTTTAATCCTTACCGTATTAAGCAGCATACTGTCTTCATCTTCAGATAATGCCGGGATTTCATCCCTGTCATTGTCATCATCATTGAACCAGAACATCCCATAGTATTTCCCGTCCACAGGCTTCACATCTACCGCAAGTTTACCACTTGCTGGAGAAGTAATCACCACTTCTTCCTTCACTGATTCCTGTCTTTTGAATTCACGGGTTACCAGTCCTGATAGAAATATAACACTGAACAACCCGATCAGCCAGAGGCTTCCGAAAATATATCCCAGGTAATTGTTTTTTGACCTGATTCCGGCCATCCTGCGGATCAGCCAGACTACTGCTGCTATTATCGGTACACCCATGAACAATACCAGCGTACTTACTGCAAGGAAATTTTGCCCGACACCGTTAAGAATAAAATTTCTCAAACCAAACATGCCCACACCTGAAAACAATATTGCCATTAATGCCACAAACAGGGCAAACACGATCACACCGGCAATGAAGAGGAAGAAGGCTTTGAACAATACACCGATCGCATGGCCGAAACTATTACCCGCACCGGATGATGATACCTCTGCAGAAAATGCCTTGCCTCGCTCACCTACTTCCTTTCCCCAGGCTCCGGCTTTTTCTCCAAAATCTTCACCCCATGTTTTTGCTTTTTCACTGAACTCCGCTCCAAATTTTTCTGCCCTTCCTTTAACACCCTGCAATTCTTCCTGCACTGAATTTTTAATGCTCTCCAGGTCAACTTTTTCTCCCTTCATTTCCAGTTTTTCTGAAGCTGTTTTAGCTTCAGGTATAACAATCCAGAGAATGATATAGATAAGGGTTAATGTTCCTCCGAATCCGCTGAATACCATACGAGGTACGCTGTCAAATCCCCAGAAACCCCAGACATTCCTGAACACAGAGTTAAGCAACCCGATTATCAGTGGCATGGCGAACACTACCCTTGGAACCCAAACCGGTATATTAAAATAACTGGCAACACCGCCTGCAACACCACCTACCACTTTATTGTCAGGATTCCTGTAAAGTCTCCTGCGGATTCCCGTCGTTTCCATTCCCTTTGCAGGTAAAACGATCCAGAGAATGATGTATAATAATACACCAGAGCCAAAACCGCCAAATGTAATGATGGCGAACAATACCCTGACGATAGTAGGATCTATCCGCAGATAATGCGCAAGACCACCGCAAACACCACCCAATACCTTATCATTGGCATTCCTGTATAATGAACCGCGTGGTTCATGCGCAGTCTGGCTGGCAGACGCTGAAGATGCTGATGAACTGTAGGTTTTTTCAGAAGTGGTTGCTTCAGCTACATCACCATCAAAATCTTCAGGCCTTCCTATGCTTTTGATGATGGCTTCAACGTTAACATCAGTGATACATCCTGTCTGGTTCTTCTTTAGTTCTTCTGTAAATAATTCAGCTATCCTGTTCTCGATATCATTGATGATTTCATCCCGGCCCTCTTCATTCGCGAAATACCTCCTGAGGCTATCCGTGTAATTCTTCAATATTTCATAGGCGGATTCCTCAATCGGGATTACCCTGCCCTGGAAATTTATGTTGATTACCTTTTTCATTATCGGGGATATTTATTGGTTGTAGTTGGTTGTTGTTTCTTCTGCTGTTGTCGTATATCCGTTCTGTGTGATGTTCTTTACCGCGTTGGCCATTTCGTTCCAGGTAGCTTCAAGTTCCTTATAAAAATCCGCTCCTTTATCCGTCAGGTTAAAATATTTCCTGGGTGGCCCGCCTGTGCTCTCTACCCAACGGTAGCTGAGCAGATCGGCATTCTTTAATCTGGTGAGCAGCGGATACAGGGTTCCCTCCAGTATATGCAGGTTGGCCTTTTTCATCTCTTCGATGATATCACTGGGATAGGCCTCGCCACGCTTGATGATGGAGAGAATACAGAACTCCAGGACTCCTTTCCGCATCTGGCTTTGGGTATTCTCGATGTTCATGCCTTTTGTTTTAAAATATTGTTGCTGAATTGCTCCGGGGACTGGCTGACCGTCTTTGATCCTTTTTTACTGATACTTATTCTTCTGATTTTATTTCCGTTCAGTCCCCATTGCCTCATTTCCAGAACAAATCTAAGGCATAATTCAATACTATGCAATACATAGTACATAATTTTTCATAGTAGCGGCAGAGGCATAGTAGTAGATATTCTTATATTACTTTGATAATCATTGATTTATACTAAATATAGCAAATTTTAATTATTTATACATGGGATGGATGGTTTAAAATAGTGGATGAGTGGTGGTGTATTAACGGGAAATCAGGCTGTTCAGGACCATTAATGCTTTCTCCGTATCCTTTTTGTTTACAAAAATATGGTCATGGTGATAAGCTGCCACCACATTACAGCTAATTCCTGCATCTGAAAGTGCTGTAGAAAATGCCGCAGTAAAGCCCACTGCTTCCAAAGATGAATGTACATTGAGACTGATCCATGATGCAATGAATGAATATGAAAATTGTAAATGGTCGGCTATATGTTTTTCCATGATGACCGTATATCCCTCATCTTCCTTAAAAAATAAAATGATATCCTCTAATCTGATACTGCTTATATCCGCAACTACGCAAAATACAAAAGAGCCTGGATGGTGCTCAGGCTTCATTGATCGTAAAAGTTACTTTAAGATCTTTTTCCCCGGTCATAATACATTCAGCTTTTTATAATCCCATGAACTGCCCTGTTAAATAACCTGATATTGATAATGCAAATCCAGGACAGGAAATAAAGGAATGTGAATTTTTGAACAATCGGGCAGGATATGGAGTAACCCTTCTCTGTAATATAAAAAATTATTCAGCACGATAAGGACAATAATGAATAGTCCGCCCCAGTATAGTTTCTTCCACCCAATTCTATATAGCCCGACAAATGTAAAGGTCAAAGGGAATAGCCCGGCTAAAGTAGCCAGGTTGATCGACCATATCATGATAATGGGTGAAGGAAAACATTCCGATGACCACAGACATAATTCCAGCAGCACGCATAACAATACGACTGCGAATATTAAAATTTGCAAATGAAGGAAAAATAATCCAGAATAAAGCCAGCGAGCAACTCAATACACTCATCGCAAGTAAAGCAATAGGCCTTGCCGTATTTAACTGCCCATTTATTGCATTTTCATTAAGCAGGTTGCACCAGTAATTATTGGTCCAGCTAAATCCATTGGCGTACATATCGGCCTGGGAACCTCCGGGATAATATATTGTTGCTACAACATATAAAATCAAAAATATAACGATACCAATAGTTGGAGTCAGTATAAAAGTTCCGGAAATTGATTTACCTGCCAATACCACTCGTGTTTTCTCCATTATCACCATTTACCTATCTCAAATATTTATTGGGAACATTCTGAGGAGTATAATCGATACCGTAAGCATTCTTCATCAGGAAACTTACTGTTTCAGCAATCACCTGTTCATTTCGGTGCATCTGCGGCAGTAAACCCATCATTGCATAACTAATAGGATTTATAGAAGGAACCAGTGTTTCCCATTCATAGCCCTTTCCCCAAATTAAGCCGGGAACAGTCAGTGTAAGATCGGCAGAATGATGAACCAGGAAACGGAGCATTTCTTCAGATTGATTTCCATTCTGGTTCACGGTATGAAATACAGGGCGTTTGTCCGCCAAATCCATTTTCATCTATACCGGCCTTTACATTTATATCAACACCGTTCTGCACAAGCACCCTGGCACAATTGATATGATTAAATTCTGCGCAGATATGTAGAAGGGAAACTTCATACATGGAGTATATGCACAACGAAGGGAATATTTCTTTTCCAATACATCCCGACTGACCAATTTTTCGAGCGTTGCACTATCATCCAAAAGAATGGTCAGCAGCGCATCATCATCCATCTTCAAACCAAATTCTACAAACACCTGCACACATTCCCTGAATCTAGGTGTCCTGGTATATTCACTGGTCAGTTCATAAATCAAAGGTTCATTCCTGAAAATAATATTTGGATCAAGGCCCTGCTCAAAGCATCGCCTTATCCCTTCAACAGAATGTAGCTCAATTTGCAGGATGATATCATCGAGGAGATCCACCATGCAAAGTAAGGAGAATATACATGGATTTTAAACACCCCGGGAGAAGTAAATCATTATTTTAAGAAGAGGATATATCTTTCTCCGAAAGCCTTTGCTCTTTACTGATCTTTTCAATCGACTTCACAATACGCTCTACCCTGGTATCTGGTTTCTTTGATCCGTAGATCCAATCGATATAGGCCTTCTGTTCACTTTCCGTATACCGGAGAAATATTTTATACGCGGCAGGTTCATCTTTCAAACAAAGCAGAAACTCTTCGGGAATCTCCAGCGGGTCATTGTCGGCGAATAAAATAATATGAACCTTATCTCCGGCAGACTTGCGCAGTCTTTTTCCGGATTTCCGCTTTTACAGGAAGAAACAGCGAACCATTCCCCATGGGCATCAGCCGGTAATTTTTGAGTTCGTGATGATCGATAAATCCCTTCACCCTAACCCATCCGAACCAGGCGTGCTTATCCTGTAACACTTCAGGAATGGCAGCATAGGTCCAGCCACCCTTTCCAGGATATTTTTGAAGCAGGTATTCTTTGTCTACTAAAGGCTTTTGATCTTTATCACCCATGGGAATGATAGTAATTTTCCAGAAAATTAAAGAATCTCCCTGATCATATCATAATTACACCCATTGCACTCAAATCGGCCAAGGATCCTGAAATCATTCTTTAAATAATAATTCATAGCCCTTTCATTATCACACTGAACACCACCCCAGAGAATAATCCTGCTCCGCCCCCATTTTTTTAAGTTCGCTACATATATACCGAAAAACAAACTGGCCAACTCCCTTACCCTGCCAGTCATCAGCAACCGAAGGTGCGAATGTGTAATCAGAAATATCATCCAGGTGCAGGCCATAAGACTGAAGCCTTTCCCTGTCGTGCGCAAGAATACCCTTCTTTACGATTGAATATGCGACAACATTCCCTGTACTATTGTCAATGGCAATATACCCCAGGTATTTATCCGGGTCTGCATACTGCTCAATGATGGAAGGAAGATCAAAACGATGGGGACCGAATCTTTGCCTTGTTTCAATACTCAATTGCTCCAGGTAATTGTGCAGTATTGTAAAATCCTCCGGACCCAGGTTGCGAATTTGTAATTGCCTTCCATCCTTACTAGTATAAATCACAATCAAATTTAATGGCTACCTGGTGTTCTTTGAAGAATATATTACAGCTGATTCCAAAATCAATTTAGCAATTTTTAACTCCTGTTCATTACGCGGTGAATAAATCATCATATAGGTATTTGCCGCCGGACCCTGCCCCGCAAGTCCATGAAGTTCACCCCAGCCTTTTTCAATTACTTCTTTTGTATCACTTGGACTTAAAATCATATGCATGGAACCATCAAACATATGTATGTGGCCTATCTCTGCATGTGATACGGGAACAATGGTCTGGTTTCCATTTGCACTGTCTTTCAGGAATATCCCCGGGCTATTTCTTTCCAGGTAGCTCATTTTGTATATCAGGTTATATTGAGGATCTGCAACCTGTTCGTCAAATATTTTCTTCTCCAAGGACCGTATAACTGTATCATTATGCTGATCCATTTGCCTGTGCGGCACTGCATAAGGTGCAATGGCTGGTTTGGTTCCCACTCTATTTGGCAAGTCCATAAGTGTTTTTGTATCACCCGGCTTCCCTATATACCGGGCTATCCTGCTAACATCCAGTGGATCCTTCATATCTGATCCAATTTTCTTTACTTCCCTGTACCCTTCCAGTGTATGTGGAATACCACCTACACCAAGTGCAACCCAATTAAGATAGTCCTGGTAATCTTTTTCCCCCAATGCAGCCCGGATTGCTGATGTATCCTGCGCAAAAAGACTGCAAAAACAAAATGTGATGCATGCAGTTAATATCAATACTTTTTTCATGTTAATAATTGTTTGAAGATTTGTAAATGCTTCACCTAAAATTATTACCATGATCCCTTCCGGGATTATACTATTTACCGGACATTGTGCACTTCTTACAGGTTGCTATTGTTTAACATATCGTTTGCGGAATTCAATAGGCGTGGCAGAAGAACCATTCTTGAAGAACCGGTTAAAATATGTAGTACTCTCAAAACCCAGCTTATAGGCAATCTCTTTTACCTGTAGGTCAGTATGAATGAGAAAAGCTTTTGCCTCCAAAAGCATCTTTTCCTGGATATGTGCAGATGCAGTTTTACCTGTCAATTCCTTGATGATACTATTCAGGTAATTAGCACTTACGTGCAGTTTACCTGCCAATACTGAAACCGTAGGCATGGATATTTTTTCATCTGCCGAAAGCTGTTGCATATAAACATCCAGTTCTTTCCGGAAACGGTTAAATAGTTTTTTAGAGGCAATTAATTCAACAGACTGGTTATTCGCTTTTTGGTAATAAATTCTTTTTACCTTTTGCAAATAAATAAGCAAGAGCTTTTTCAGCATTTCCATTTTGTCCGGCTCAGGTGAAATCATTTCACGGATCATCTCGTCTTCAGTATGCTTTATCTCCCGGGAATCTGCCCTGGCCAGTGTAATTAGCGGCTCGGCGTTATAATTGAAATATGGGAAGTCAATGTCAAAATTCTGACGTGTGATATCAAGGCCGGCAAATGCAGGAAGGAAATAAACCACAAAACCGAAAAGTTTTCCTGACCTGGTCCATGATTCCAGTTTGCCGGGATAAGTAAAACATATGCAATCATTGATTACATCGTGTTGCTTACCTACGGAATTAAAATGAAGGCTCGCATTGGCAAAATGAATGACGCGGAAAAAATTAGCCCGGTAGAGTGGCATATGAACCAGCTTGTTGTCTGGCTGGTCCTCCAGCCTCATACACATGAAGTCTGAATGGAGAGGCTTCCCCAATCCATACACGTTGAAAAAATCCTGAATAGATGATATTACCGGGATATCCGGATACTGCTTAGCCATAAACAGGAATACCAGTTGATGAAGTAAATTCTTCAAAAACTGGTATTCCTAAGTTAATAATATTTTACTTCAGGGTAGTCTCCTACAATCGAACCGTCAGGCCAATCTTGCCGCCAGAAAATGCATTTCCTCCACCAAATTCAAGGTTGAGGCCAACTTTTTTAGAAAAATAATAACGTGCACCTACCTGTGCGCCCAGACCCAATCCTGAATTATTGTCACCATCGTAATCATTCGGTGAGCTCCAGGAATAGAATCCCAGGTTTAAACCGGCATAAACATCCCACCTTTCCTGTATGTTAAGCAGGGTATTAAAATGATAATTACCATTTCCAGAAATGCCAAAGACGTTATGTTTATACTTGTTGTTCTCCCAGTCTTCGTTATATGAACGATAGGAAATTTCACCACCCAGTGTGATATTTTTGGCAACACCAACATCAAACCCTCCATAAATAGGAATACCCCATTCACCGAAACCAACGACCAAAATTCAACTGTGCCTTACCCACCGGCAGTGGATTCTGGGCATAGCTTGCTCCCATAACAAATAGGAAAATGACTGATGTCAATACTTTACGTTTCATTTTTTGTGTATTTAAATTTTTTTACCCTGGATTACCCTTAACAATACGGCTATTATTGCTATCACCAACAGGACATGAATGATGGATCCTGCGCTATAGGCGAAATATCCTACAGCCCAAAGAATGATCAAGTACTACCGCAGCGATGTAAAGTAAATTTCCCATGACAATATTTTTTATTTTTTGAAAATGCCGAGATCCTGATAGGGAGTATAAAAATCATGCCAGCGGTGGAAAATCAGCTTCGGGGTTATTCATACCCGCTTTTGATCACTGTCTGAATCATCTTGAACCGGCCATTAGGCCTTATAAAACTGGAAGCATGTGCCGGAATGACAATCGATTGTCCGGTGATCATGAAAAATGAAATACCTCCAATGACAATCTCCGCATTACCGTCGATAATCTGGGCGAAAGTGTCAAATGGAGTCGTTTTTTCTGTTAACCCTTCCCCGCTATCAAATGACATTACACTGATATTTCCAGTTGTTTTCTTCAATATGGTTTTGCTGACCACAGAATTTGGAATATACTCGATGATCTCCACAGTAATCTGAGCCCTTGACTTTTCCATTTCACCTGTTTCCATTGTACGTATTTTATCATTCTACTGCTTCAGATCAATCAAAAAGGCGGGATTAGACTCCCGCCTTAGTTTTGCTACCGGTCAGGATTATTATTGGTTATCAACGGACAAATTTTTCAGAGCCTTACCAATATCATCCATATCCCTGCCTATTTCGTCCAGATCTCTCTTAAAATCTTTTTCGAATTTTTCCCAGTCAGTCTGTGTTTTTTCGTACCCCTCCAGTCTTGCCCTCAAGTCCCTGTTTTTTTGCTCTAGCGCCTCAATTTTAATTTTATACATCTCATCCAGTGCCTTTCCGGGTTGATTCATTTTTATTTTCAACTCAGCAATCCTGGCTTCATTGGCTTTGATCTGAAGCTCGGTTGATTCCCTGAAAGCCTTCCACTCCTCTGTCGTTGCCGTCCTAACAGTTGTTACGTTTGCGTCCTCCCTTGCTTCCTTCAGGTCCTGTTTGGCATCCTTAACCTCTTCCTTTGCACTTTCTATTTTTGATTCATCCGACTGGCACCCGGTCAGGGTTATTCCCACTATTATTACAATCAGCAACCAGTATCCTGTCATTATTTTTTTCATAATTAAATCGCTTTCATGTAGGGTAAAGAAAAGGGCAGTATTCCATAATATTTAAAGTCATAAACATCATAATCAGAATACAATATCCACAAGCAAAGGTGGGCCCTTTACCGACGTGAACTATTACACCATTAATTACTAATGTTATAAGATTCACAGATTTTCCAGCGTATTTCGCTTCTTGTGCTTGATAGATTTGAAAAAGGTGGGAGTCAGACCGGTAATTTTCTTGAACTGGTGGGAAAGGTGGGCGACGCTGCTGTAGTGGAGTTTCCAGGCAATTTCGGTAAGATTCAGCTCATCATAGATGATCAGCTCCTTAACCCGCTCTATTTTATGCAGTAGAATAAACTGTTCAATGGTTGTTCCTTCAGTTTCGGAAAAAAGGTTCGATAAATAGGTATAATCGTATCCCAGTTTCTCACTGAGGAAAACGGAGAATTTTGTTTTTGGCAATTCATCTGAATAATGCACCATCTCTACCACAACATTCTTGATTTTCTCGATGATCATGGCTTTTTTATCTTCCATAAGCTCAAGTCCTGATTTCAGTAATGCAAGCGCCAATTGCTCCCTTTGCTGCGGACTAATTTTCTCCATCAGTTCAACCTCGCCCAATTCAACTTTAACAAAAGGGATATCCATTTTGTTCAACTCATCTTTAACGATCATTTTACACCGAATACTTACCATGTACTTGATATATAATGTCAGTCTATTTTGATTAAAGTCAAGCTTTAAACTGTTTTATTGTAAATTCTTCTGGTTCCTCGGGTTGGTGTGAAAAAATCAGTGGAAAGATATACTTTATAATGCAAATCATTCATTGCACACAGCTTTCAGTTTTTTCTGCCAAACAGGTTAAGCATATGTAAATAAAACATGATTATCATTTCTTTGTATAGAAATATACCCCCAATATTACCAGCCAAATGAGCCATAAAGTACTACCGATGAAGCCTGCTACATCCCAAACAGGAAATCCGGGAATTACTGTTGCAAACAACTCTGCCTGGGCCATAAAATAAATAATGGAAGATGCAATGCCCATCCGGTTAATCCATGCAGGCGTGTATCTAACCCTGGTGAATATTATGGATATCATGATCGTCCATATAACAGTAAACAATTGTCCAAGGTGTTCACCCAACAACACACCGCCAAACTGGTGAATGGCTTTAAAGACTATGGTGACAGATTCTTTGGTGGCCCGGTTTTCTGTATTAATATAACTGCTGGCCAAAACAGGAACTACAAAAACCCACCTTAATAAACCTACAATCTGCACTATACCGGAAATGACACCCAGGGTAGTGACCCATTTTATATGTACAGATTTTTTATCCAGCAATTGCCCGATCAATATATAGGCAATAAGTAAAGGCAGGCCCATGATAGCAAATGCCCACCATGTGAAGATGAGTGAACTCCCGCCTTCATGAAACCGGGTTAACACTATCCCCGCATCCTGCCTTAATATAGCAGGATAATTAAAAGTCATGCTTAGTAATGTATATGGAATGAATACGCCGACAGCACCAGATATAAGCAGGATACCAATCCGTTTTTCAGATTTCATGTACCCGTTATTAGAATTTGAATGAATAACTGATACCAGGTGTAGGATTGATCTTTAGGTCCTGGCCTTTTGATGCAAGGGCAATGGCTCCAAACCTGAGGTTTAATCCCTTCCAGATCATCCAGCGGAAACCGGCTTCAACACCCACTGCATTTTTCCCATCATATTCCCGGCTAAGTCCGCGTAAATATGAAGCTCCGGCATAAAAAGAAGAAGGGATCTCCTTTTTGTCAACCGGGAGGAACCAATAGGTGAATCCGGCCTTTACAAACCTGGTTGTTTCCCCTGATGTGAAGTTGGTCAGGTAATAACCCCCGTGCAGGGATACATGCCTGTTGCGAAATTCCAGTCCGATGGAAGGATTACGAAAACCATTAATACTAATGTCTTTTGAAGAAAACCTGTCCTGGGAAAATGCACTGGCGGTTAAGATTAACAGAAGTCCAGAAAAAATAAATTGTTTCATATCGTCTTGTTTTAATGACGATACAAAGATGACCTGGTAAAAAAGGCCAGCACCGGACAAATGTCCATTAATACAACTATCGTATATTATTCCTGATCCGGCTCAAATGCCTTGGCGTTACGCCCAATATGGAAGCGAGGTATTGCAAGGGAATCTGCTGGAGTATTTCCGGCTCTTTTTCCAGCATCTTCTCATATCGCTCCTGCGCATTCAGCATGATGGCATCGAGCCGGCTTTCATCAATACAACAAATCAGGTATTCAAGGAGGTTAATATAGAAACTTTTAAAAGCAGGAATATCTTCCCTGAGTTTTTTAAGGTCATTACTTTCAATGACCAGTACATCGGTATCCACGGCTGCGCGAATATTTTCCTTTGCCGGAACCTGCTTCAGGAAACTTACCAGTGATGCAACAAAATTATTTTCTCCGGCTGTATAGGTAGTCTTCTCTTCCCCGTCAATATTTACATAATACTGGAGAAATCCTTTTTCTATAAAACCCAGCCACCTGCTGGTCTTTCCCTCTTCAGCAAAAAAATCTCCTTTCCGGATTTTCTTTGGAATAAAACACCGGGATATAGCATCCACTTCCTTATCACTGAAGCCCTCATGCTTAAAATAGATACCCAGTTTGTCCAATAGATCCTGCTAGTTTAAAATTCACATTTACCAGGATCAGTTTAATGTAGGCAGTTTCAAATCATTAAAGACACTTTTCTTTAATGCAAGTTTTTCAATATCCTCAGCCTTACGGGGTGCCGCAAGCGATAAATTTTCAAAACCATTTTTCCCGATCACCACATCATCTTCAATCCTGACACCTATATCCCACCATTTAGGATCACAGGGACTACCTTTGGGGATATAAATGCCCGGCTCCACAGTAATGACCATATTTTCTTTCAATGAACGGCTGATATTTTTATCATGCACATCAAGTCCCATATGATGTGAAACACCGTGCATATAATACCTGCGCACTTCGCCCTTATCCTTTATAATGCCCAGTTTAATTAAGCCTTCGGCAAGCACTTCAGTGGCTTTTTCGTTCAATTGATTCCAGGGAGTTCCTTCCTTGCAGATTTTGAAAACAGCTTCCTGTGCATCATACACCAACTGGTAAATGGCCTTTTGCTCCGCCGTAAATTTTCCGTTGGCAGGAACCGTGCGTGTTACGTCGGCAGAATAACCATGATATTCACTGCCCACATCCATCAATACCAGCTGGTTCTTCACCTGGGTCATATTATTCTCTTCATAATGCAGGATACATCCATTGGCACCGGCTCCCACAATCGGCGGATAGCCTTCCCATTCAGCACCATACTTCTTGTGAACATATTCATGTAACCCGGCGAGTTCCATCTCCGACATATTTGGCGTGATTGCCTTCATGACTTCGGCATGTGCAACGGAAGAAATGAAAACCGATTTGCGCAGCAGGGCAAGTTCTTCAGGTGTTTTGATTTCCCTCAAAGAAGAAATGATGGTATTATATTGCTGCGTAGGGAAAGGATTAGCCTTAATTTTCTGGCTCACAGATGCAAGTGTTGCAGAATCCGGCTTATTCAACAGTTCAAGAATGAGCGGATCGTTTTTAAATTCCTCATCACTTGTTTCTGCCATCATGCTTTTGATCCGGCTCACACGATTTGCCAGGTTTGAAGGAGTGGTATAATTAGCAATGATATTATAGACCTGCATTGTACTCCTGCTCTGGCTTTGCTTCACTTTTGCTGTTTCCACAAAAGTTTTTACGGTCTTCAGCAACGTACTGGCACCAATATCATCAGGAATTTCATCATATAGTACCTTGCTGAAACCGGAAAAATCTACCGGAAACTTTGCAAACTCGTCACTGTTATATACAACATTAAACCCCAGCTGATTTTTAACGCCTTCCACACCAAGCCTCCTGCCATCCCATATTTCCTGTGCAGGATTACGCCTCCTGGCATACATGATTTCATTATATCCCAGGTCACCCTTCTTCTGCATTTCCTTAAAAATGATCAGCACCGCATCAGGCTCCTTATACCCGGATAAATAATACAGGTCCGGGTTAGGGTGATATACATAGTTAACATCATTGGAAAAAACGCGTTCGGGATATGCAAAAATGACGGCAACAGAATTTTCCGGCATCAGTTTACGGAAAGCCTCCCGCCTTGCTGCATGAAACTCCTTGGACAGGAAATCAGTCGGCAATCGTTCCTGGCCATTCAACGGGCCCAACAATAATGCTAGATAAGATAACTGACAACATTCTCAACAGGACATTATGATTATTCCTCATGTATGTAAATTCTCTGTAAATGGTAATGCTAAATAAATCAACGAGGGACGAAATTATAAAATTATTTGTTTCCAATCCCTTGTAAATGCCAGCCCTGGAAAGGCTTTACAGTTGCGCAATTTGGGCCTCCATCCTTTCCGGTTCCCGGAACCATCGTTTCAAAAACAATGGTTTCCCCTGCAAGCGCTTGTTTTATAGCATCACCTGCCATTCCTGCCAGGGGAATTTTCAACCGGCGGTTCCATACAGATCCTGGCTGACCTGCGGATTTTCCAATATCGATATATATAAAACGCTGATGAGGTGGTCCCTGGACAAATGGTCCGTTAAAATCATACCCTCCATCTTTAGCTGTTTTTATACCTACCTCAAATTCAAATTGGACGATTTTTTTTCCACTTCGTTGTATCTGGACAGTCTCATACTTACTGCCACTGCCTTTCTGCAACCCAAAATCAACACCTGTTGGCGGTTCAACCAAAATTATTTTCAACATCAAACCCATAGTCAGATAGCTATTTAAAACGCCTTTTTCAACTTTTTGTTACCCAATCCTCCTGCCAAGAATTTTTAAACTTCTTTCCACCCCATCAAGTACGGCTATATCGGGCAAATGGGCCCATTCTTTAAACCCTGCATTCATGAATAATTTCAGACTGGGTTCATTGTGGGCGAATATAAATCCAAGCAGTGTTTTAATATGAAACTCCGGGGCCCTGCCGATGCAATAATCCAGAACCTCTTTACCCAATCCCTTTCCCCGTTGATCTTCACGCAAATAAATACTGATCTCAGATGTATTATCATATGCCGGCCTTCCATAAAAAGACTGGAAACTTACCCATCCGATGATCTCTTCATGCTCATTCTCAATAACCCATAAAGGTCTTTTCTTTGGGCTGTGATCATTAAACCATTGCTGCCTGCTTTCAGTACTTACCGGTTCTGTATCAGCCGTAACCATTCTTGAGGATATGGTTGAATTATAAATACCCACTATTTTTTCAAGGTCCGCCTGTTCCGCGTCCCTGTAGTGTAAACCCGGCATATGGGAACAATTAAAGCAATAGATTATTCGCCTGTATAAGGATCCTTTATTTTTTTATTGGCATACGTAATGTCAGCAAATTTCACGGTGCAACTCTTCCCTGTGGGCGACTGTGACAAAAAGCCAACCTCAAATCCAGGCTTCAGGTCAAACTGAAGATGCCGTACTAAAAACCATCCTTTCCCATCAGTAGAATAATACAGGGTAATAACATTTCCGGCCTTTGCTACCTTATAAAACACCTTGTCTGCATTAATGGAAACCGAATTACAATCATCTGATATATCCCTGGTTACCACACTCACCACCCGCCTTGCCCCCGTAT
The DNA here is from genome assembly GCA_963823365.1 of uncultured Sphingobacteriales bacterium. Lineage (GTDB taxonomy): Bacteria > Bacteroidota > Bacteroidia > Chitinophagales > Chitinophagaceae > Pollutibacter. The sequence goes on along the minus strand of CAWGLH010000010.1, from coordinate 47,603 downwards.
AATCTTTTTCAAAACAAAATTTGATCCAGTTAAGGCTGTCACCCTTGATCACTATCGCTCCACCATCCCATTTGCTGGCAAATGAATGTTCAACAGATGCCGTTAATACAAAATTACTATCGGGCCTGAAAAGCAGCTTGGGGGCATTGTCTGTATTGTACGTCACATTGGGATCCCTGAACATATCTGTTTTTTCCCCCGCAACAATAGTTATGCTATTACCCTTAACAGTGGATTTTTCAGGTTTTATATTCCAGTATAATTTCCAGGGTATGGCAGATATCGAAACCGAGTCGGTTACCTGGGCCTGCAATTGTACCGAAAAAAACAGTACCCAGAAAGTTATGAAACCTTTGATTTTCGTGAATCTGCTATCCATTGTAATCCATTTATACCGGGAAATTAGCTTTAATATTATCAGCCGCCAGCCTTACCGTTTCTTCAATTCGTTTCGCCCTCGTTTCCGGCCTTTTTGCATTCTTGATCCACTCCAGTATACCTCTCTTCGCAGACCGTGGAAACCTGTCCCAGTAATCAAATGCCTTTTTGTTTTTCATAAACGCCTTTTGCATCTCCGCGGGGATTACCAGGTTATCCACCTCTTCCAAGGCATTCCAGTTCCCGTTCTTTTTAGCCAGCTCAATCATTTCAAGTCCGGGCCCCGCCATTAATCCCTTCTCCAAAAGCATCTTCACTTTATCCTTGTTCACTTTGCTCCAGTTACTTTTAGGACTTCGCTTTGCGAAGTATTGAAAATAACTGAACTCATCCCGCTTATTTATTTTACTGTCAATCCATCCATAACAAAGCGCTTCATCTACCGCCTCGGGATAATAGACACTGGGGATACCGCTGTCTTTCTTATAGATGATCAGCCAGACAGACCTCTCCTTACCACAATTCTTTTCCAGCCAATTTCGCCACTGCTTCCTGGTTTTCGCACGCAATGTTTTTACGCCTCCCCGTAACTCCATGTCAACAGAAATTTATTGCCTTTTACATTTTACCCTTTTTAATCAAACCGATACTGGTAGGCAATCCATCCAGGCTCTGAAGATTATTCTTTTCAACATACTCGCTCAATCCATCCGGCCCTTTCTTTTCAGCCCATTCAAAATGGATGTCCCTTTCGCCCCAATAATTATACATGGGAACACCAAATCCGCAGGAAGTTTGCACCAGGTCAACATTCATCACAATGATCTGCCGGGTGCTTGGATAAATGAGGAAATTAGGTGAATATTTTTCCCAATCATCCGTGCCCTTTAATACCGTAAACCCCTTGCCATATAAGCGCAGAATATTGGGCGTAGTGTCAAATGAACAAAACATGATCGTTATACGCCCGTTCTCCAGGGTATGCGCAGACGTTTCATTGCCGCTGCTGATCAGGTCCATATAGGCTACCTGGTGGTCAGACAAAACTTTAAAACAGTCGAATCCCTTTGGCGAAAGATTAATCCTGCCGTCCGCGCTTAATGGGGCAGTAGCTACAAAAAATATGTGCTGTTTTTCAATAAATTCCCTGTGGGCCGGACTTATGGAATCATGCAATTTTCCCATATAACTGTTTTAAGAAATAGTCATTAAACTGGCTATAAAATATTATGCAGCCTGATATACTGCAACAACATGATCGTCTTGCCATCCTTTATCTCCCCCTTATCTATCATCTCCATGGCTTTCTGAATATCCAACTCAAGCACTTCGATATTCTCTTCTTCGTGTTCTACACCACCGCCATCATGGATCTTCATGTTTGGAGCATATTCGGCAATAAAAAAATGAAGCATTTCTGTTACTGATCCGGGCGACATATATGCCTCATATACTTTTCGTACATCAGTAACCTTGTACCCTGTCTCTTCTTCAGTTTCCCTCCGGATACAATCCTCCGGGTTGTCCTTATCCAGCAGTCCTGCGCAGGTTTCGATGAGCATTCCGGAGCTATTGCCATTTATATAGGTTGGCATCCTGAACTGACGGGTAAGGATCACCGTTTTCCTGGATTTATTATAGAGTAAAATGGTAGCGCCATTTCCCCTGTCATACGCTTCACGGGTCTGAATTTGTGAAGAGCCATCCTTCTTCAGGTATTCATAAGTGATCTTCTTCAGGATATACCAGTTGTCTGACAGAATGGTGGTGTCTAATATCTTAATATTATCAATCATCAGGTTGTTTAAATATTAAATGGGAAAATCAAGGGGGTACAAATAAAGAAGGCTGTGCGGATAATTGGAGAGGCACAAATTAATCAATAATACCGGAAAACTATTCTACGATGATGCCGTATTTATCCAGTAAACCTGAAACGCCATTCAATGAAAACCTTGCATTTCTAAGTCGATTGCTTTCCGGATCGATGGAATAATTATACGAAGTGCTGAAATCAGCTTTTTCAAGGTTACATTGTTCAAACCTGGCACCCTGCAAATCGCAATTACTAAAGACGGCTCCCGATAAGATCCGTTTCTGAAAATCCGGATTCATGCAAATGGCAATTACTGAATTTTATATGCTGAAGCTTTAATCCGTCAAAGGATGAATAATCAAGGATGCAGTGGTCGAATTCCATTGACAGCATAAATTCATTGCAATCCTCAAAATGAAGGCCAAGCAACTTTGAATCGCTGAACATTACATCACGAAAAGTTGTTTTTGCCAGTTTTGCCCTGCCAAGGTTACAACTGGTGAATTTACATTCTATAAAATGTATGCCCGACAAGTCGGCATTTGAAAAATTACAGTGCGAAAACTGGCAGTTTTCATAGTCACCGCCGGGGAAGGTTTCCACAGTAAAATCTGTCTTATCGAATAACCTGTCTTCTATATAATTTCTGTCCATACGTGATACGTCTCTAAAACTCATTTTACCTTTTTCATTTTCTTCGCCTCAGCTTTCTCGAGATTTTCCTTTACCCTGAATTTCACGATTTTAGTCACCAGCGCCAAAGGAAGCGGCTGATCAATCGGGAATTGTGCGGAACCTTTTCCGGATTTATATTTCGATAATTCTTTTTCAAAGGCCTTCATACCCGAGGGTACCGGGTAAAAACCAATATGATTTTTATACGCTGCAAAGTGAACCAGGTTCCCAAATAAAGTATACGTGGGCATCTGGTAACTGATGGTTTCTTCTGCTTTGGGAGCAGCCTTTTGTATGGTTGCCCGAAGGCTTTGGAGTTTGGCCTGCACATCAGCCGGCCAAAGGGCGATATACTCATCAATGGTTTGAAATGATGCAGTTGATTTCATGAGCCATTATTTTATAAGTTCAAAAACCTCAACATATATGCCTAACAAGATATGCCATATTAAATAATGCCCGAGACGAAGGGTAATCGATGCTAAAAATCCTGATTTTTTATACCATATCGCCTGTAAAAAGTTCATGGCAAATCCCGTAACCAGCGAATAAATGATCAGGGCGGCATTGCCGTCAGGAAGTTGCTCCAGGGGTTCCCGGAGGGCTGTCAGGACTGCTCCTGCCCAGAAAATAGCCTGAATAATATTTACCCTTTTTATACCAGCTGCCTAATAATAAAATAAGGGTCAATGGAATCAACCGGTAAAAAACTTCAATTTCAAGTGCTCCCGAAAAATATAAAAAGAGGGAATAGGGGAAGGGCTGTAAAAAAGGTGGAAGTTCTGTATATGGCTCCGGATGCATCATCACTTTTACCACCAAAACATCCAGTAATCCAAAACCGATACCAATCAACAGGGGAATGAAAAACCTTTTCTTATGGGAGATATCTTTTTGCCAGAAATCAGGAAGCCTTGCCTGCTGTTGGAAAAATAAAAATGGAACTCCTATAAAAAGGACAAAAACACTGCTCCAATCCCATACCCTTAAAAATGAATAATCCGTCTTTATTGAATTCCCATAAAATAATCCTGCTATAGCAATGACCATGAATATACCATACGTAATAAGATTCTGCCTTACTTCCGACTTCATATATATGTTAGATTAATACCCGACGATTGTCCTGAAGGTTAGGTTCACCCTTGGCTTCTGCACTAATTTGGTGGGGGGAAGGCGGTGCAACCAGTTCGACTGTGTTTCGCCCTTCATTACCAGCAAACTTCCATGCTCTAGTATTAACGAAACGGTCTCTTTTGTTTTCTTATGTTTAAAAGAGAATTTTCTTTCAGCACCAAAACTTAAAGATGCAATAGCTCCGTTCTTTTTCAAATCCTTTTCACCGTCACTATGATACGCCATACCCTCTTCACCATTATGGTACAGGTTTAACAGGCATGAATTATAATGCTCACCGGATAACCCTTCAGCAATTCTTTTCAATTCCAGCAATTCCTTAGTCCAGACCTGTGCCTCTTTGGTAATATTCGAATAAGTATAGCTGAACTCCCTGTCTCCATACCAGGCAACCTTTCTTTTTGTAATTATATGCCTTCCAAAAATGACCGCTTCATCATTCTTCCATTCAATCCCAGATAATAAAGTCTGCAGGTAATGATCTGCCTCCTGCTGGTTCATAATTTTCCCGAAATAATTAACTGTTCCACCTTCTGGAAGAAGGTTTATATTTTTATCCGCAGCTATTTCAAACAATTTCATCTTCTCTTTATTAATCTGATCAGTCAAGACCTGCAATTTCACAAAATATATCAGAAAGTTCTTCCGGCCTGCTGAAAAATGGCGAATGGCTGGTTTCCATGCTATATACCCTTTTACAAGGGGTTTCGGTGTACATCTTTCTTTGGATGAATGGCGTCACGGCCCTGTCTTCCGTGCATTCAATATAATACCTTGGAACACTTCCGAAATTCCCTTCGGTCAATACCAATGGAACAATCCCGGATTCAATTGGTTCGGCACTTAATAAGAGATTGGCAAGCTGGGTAATGTAATCGTCGCAGTCGTGGTATAATCCCTCCTTATAGATTTCCTGCCGTAAAATACTTGATTCCTTTTGTTCATCAGGTACCACATATGGCTTAAGTAGTCCCTCCGTATCCAGGATAGAATATTCCCGTTGCGTTTTCCCGTTGGGAACCAGATAAGCTGCCAGGTAAACCAGTTTCTCAATTTTCTGCGGCCTGTATTCAGCCACCTGCGAAATCATGATGCCATTCTTGCTATGGCCAACGAGGATGACCTTTCCTTCAACGCGGTCAATAATATCGCAGATATACTGAACGGTTGTCTCCATCCTGACCTTGCTGATGGGGGTCTTATCCCGCCCCATGCCTGGCAAATCAAGGGCGATGACCTTATGACCCCTGGCTTTTAATATCGGCAAAACCCTGTGCCAGTTCCATGCACTGTGCCATGAACCATGAATGAGAATAAACGTTTTCATGCTTTCTGTTTTTCTATTTAGTTGTAAAACTAGAAAGCTTTGAAATCTGTGGAAACCCGTTTCTTGCTGAATTAATCATTTTACCTGATGGCACTGATTAAGCAATAACATACTTCACTTTATCATACAGGAGAAAATTCATGATCATGGTTTCATTTTCCTTTATTGGGGAATGTGCCCCACCTGAAGTATGCCAGCCGGGAATCTCATCTATAACAGTACCGGCTGTACTCCTTGAATATTCATGCAAAAGCTTATACTGCTTATCCAATAACGGGAAAAACTGACCAGGATAGATCTTGATCATTTCTTTAATAAAACCAGCAATTGTTTTTGTAGGCTCATCCATGTGCGTTTCAAAAGATTTATAGTCGGGCCATAAACATGAAATCTTATGAATGATAAGAGATAGTTTTAGCTGATTAGGTTGCAGTCCTCGGTAATACCGGAAATGATTAATCAGTATTTTCATTTTATTATTGTTCAAATATCGATTATACTCATCCTTTAAATAATTGATTTTGATTTGTTCCTTTAGTGAAATGATATTTATTGAAATGCAAGGATCCATGAATATGCCGGGAACAAACTGCTCCTTATAAAACCTGAGCCGTTCCTCTTGATGTTTTATTTCAGTTAGGATGTCACCATCACGGTCAATAAAGCTTTTCTCATTAAATTGGATGTTTTGTTCGACCCGGGTATTATATACCTTCCATTGTTCATCTGTCAAAAAAGGTTTAAAAACATATCTTTCATACTCAGCTTCCTCCCATAAAGAAAAGAATTGATCAGAAGGGAAATGTGCCTTTTCTTTTTCATATTGAAGGACTTTGTCAACCTGGTCATCAGTCAGGTCAGGAATCCGATAATTGTTCTCCATTACTTCCCTATACCATGAATACTCGGATGGTGTCATCTTGCTTGCTTAAATACAAATTAACCTATGTCGGGGAATTAAAAAGTATGCCTATTCATGCCGGCAACCGGCAATTTCACCTTGAATAAGAGGCCCTCGCATACCGTAATTACTCTGCTGTAGTGGGATCAATAATTTCTGCAACCGCTGCAACAGAATTTGCGGGAAAACCACCCTGCCTTGCATGCTCTCTTACCATTTCTTCATTGGGTGCGATATAAATGCAATAGATCTTGTCGCCCGTAACATAGCTATGAACCCATTGAATTTGAGTACCCATTTTCCCCAATACCCCGCAGGATGTTTGAGAAATGGCTTTAAGCTGTTCCCTGGAAAGTTTTCCGGCTCCCGGGATTTCCCTTTCGATGACATACTTTGGCATGGTATAGGCTTTAAGTGTTAATAAGTAATTTACTATTGCAACTGATGCTGAATATCCTTTCGCATACAAACACTGTTCTCCACATTTGCATATTGCCCATAATTGTGAATTCTTGCATATCCGGATTTTTCATACAGCCTGATCGCTTCAGGTTGTTTCTTCCCTGTTTCCAGGACGCAGGTTTTATACTGTAGTTCGTCCGCCCATTTTTCAAGTTCATCCAGGATAATACTGGCAATCCCCTGCCCGCGATACTCAGGTTTTACATACATTCTTTTTATCTCCACTGTATCCGCGGAAAATTCCTTAAAAGCTCCGCATGCTGCGGGTATATCATCCTTATAGGCAACAATTGCATTCCTTATATGCGTGATTGTATTGAACTGATTGTAAAAGTCATGATCAGCACCATCCCTGACTTTCAGGTCAGCGTCAAGCATGGTAACCAGTTGCTGAAAATCTGTATTGGATGAATCAGTTCTTAAGGTCCTTATCATACTCACTGTTTATTTATACTAATGAACCTGCTTTTTTTTGAAGAGCAGGTTTCGTAAAAATGGTAATATTATACCTCCGGCACATGCGGAAATTAAAATCAGTAACAGCTTAGGGAGGTCCTGCTTTATAAAAATATCCACCCCGCCAACAAAAGCTACACTGATCAATGCCAGTATAATTATAGGGCCGGTCATCCAGAGTCCCCATTGCCAGGATTTTTGTGGCCAGATAAGTCCAAGTATACCACTTCCAGCAAAATAAAGAAGACCCGTCCAGAATGGAAGTGATACTAAGCCCGGGATTAATGGCGCGCCCAGGCCAAAGGCCATTGCCAATATTCTCGCAAACCGGGTATTTTGTTGCATTTGATGTAGTTTGAACAGCTAATCTATAAAGAATCCTGTTCTACGATTTAAAAACTTCAATTAAGGCTGACAAGATAATCCATTAAATTATTAACCTGCTACGGATTGAGGCCTTTCAGCAAGTTCTCATATATATAAACGATGGCTGCAGGGAATACCATAAAGATATCCCTGCAGCCATTTGTTTTTCTTTTGCAAAATTTATTTGTCTAACAATTCATCAAGGTTGCCTAAGGCTGCAGTAAATCCGGCCTCGAAGCCCATTTCAATAATGGTCCTGATATCAGCTTCACTGGAGAAAGAAATTTCGACTATCACTTTTGTTCCTGATTCGGTTTTGGAAAAAGTATTCTTCCAGGTCATATTCGGAAGGTCTGTACTCATTTCCCCATTTGCATCACAAAATGAATCCTTTGCGTGGAAGCCTTTATTAATATCGATGGACTGAAAATCCACCCGGCAGAATTGTTCTGAGTTATCGGGTCCTACCATGGAATAAAGCCAGCATCCACCTGGCCTGAAATCCATGGTTTTTGTTTTTGCCTTCCATGGTTTTGGCGCCCACCACTGATCCAGTAACTCGCTTTCTGTCCAGGCCTTCCATACCTGTTCAACGGGTGCTTCAAACTCTCTTTCAACGGTAATTCTTTTGTTTGCCAGATCCTTATTGACCAGCGTTTTGTTAATCGTTGCCATCTTTTTTATTTTTTAAATCAACTAATAATTTGTCGAGTTTGTCAAATTTATCATCCCACATTTTTCGGAATGGTTCCACCCAGTCATCCACCTCTTTGATCTTCTCCGGATTAAGATGATAATAAATTTCCCTTCCGTGCTGCTCCTGTTTCACCAGTTTGCATTCTGTCAGGATCCTGATATGCTTGGATACAGCCTGCCTGCTCGAATCGAAATGTTCCGCCAGGGCGTTTGGGGTCATTGCCTGAAGGGCAATAAGACTTAAAATAGCGCGCCTGGTAGGGTCGGCAATGGCCTGGAAAACGTCACGTCTCATTTGATATAGATTAATATGCTACCGTCTGGTTGCAAATATATATGCAATTATTCGGTTGCGCAAAATTATTTTTAGATTTTTTTTCAACGGAGGGAGCCTGGTCGGAAATGCCAGGCAGGCAGTATTTTCCCAAATTAAAATGGCTACTATTCAGTGTTTCTACTCCAATAAACAACCGGGCCTTTTCAATTTCAGGCCTTTCTGTATCTATGGAATCTGACTGGGAAATCTAACTGCCCGTAGAATAATTTTGCCTTTCCGGGATTTCCCGATTTTTCGCTGGCTAATCCTGCACCATACAATCCATTAAAACGATTGGGATGGGTTTTTAACGCAGCTTCATAATATTCCAGGGCTTCAGCCGGCCGGCTCATTAACATCAGCATATCTGCCAATAATTCATTCGCCGGTAAAACTTCACCCGGAGTTACCGGGCTCTTTTCCGTCTTATCCTCCATCTCAGCAGCCAGTTTCATTAATGCCAAACCATCTTCCATTCTCCCTTCCATAAATAAAATCCAGGCTTCGCCGGTCTTTACCTGGATCATTACCTGGTTTGCCTTGTAATCATCCTTAAGGCTGAGTAGTTTTTCATGCAAACTGTTTAATATTTGTAATTCAGACCTGGCCTGATCTGTATTCCCCGTATGGACAGATCCCAATAACCGGGTAAAGTGATAGATGGCTTCCTGCCAGGGAAAATTCTGCCAGGGAAAATCCGATGGATGAATTTGCAAACCTGCCGCTTCACTCCACATTTTATTTTCGAGGAGATAACGGGAAGGGATAGAGGCAAAAGCATAGGCCACTTTGAAGTTCACAGGGTATACATCCTTCATGTTTATAAGGTAATCATATTGCTGTTTTGCAAGTTTATTCTGACCTTTTTGGAGGTACGCATAAACCAGGTAATCCATGCCATGAAGTTCCTCGTCCCAATGTCCATTTATTCCTGCACCCTCGGCATAGCACTTCGCAGCGTCTATGGATACAAGATTGGATTGAATACACTCATCCCAAAGTCCGAGACGGGTAAAGACATGTGAAGGCATATGCTGCGCATGGGCCGACGCCGGAGCAATGGAAGCATATTTCCTTGCAGCAGGTAATGCCAGTAAGGCTAATTCCGGATAGTCATAACTATGAATAATATAATGTACTATTCCCGGGTGACCAGGTTCATCAGGATACAATGCTTCCAGGATTTTACCGGCTTTTCGCTGGTTTGCATAAGATTTATCCGAAGGATCGGCAGATCCGTCGAGTGACAAAGCATAAAATATTGCAGCTTCCCTGTCGCCAGGATAGTTTTCATATACCTTCCCCATCGCTTCAGCAAAAATGCGGCTGTGGGTGCGATGGTCAGGCAAGCTCCAGTCCTTATAAAACAGGGCCATGGCATCTATATAGTCTTTCTCCCTTCCAGGTGCCTGCACTAAAGATTGCGCAATCAAAATGGCTTTACCTCCTTTCTCAATTTCTTCCTGCGTAGGTGGAGATGGCCATACCTGGTGATAATTACTCATGGCAACTCCCCAGTAAGCCATCGGACATCCGGGCTCTTCATCAATTATTTTTGCAAAAACCTTTTCCGCTTCATCATACTCAAAAGAATGCAATAATGCTATGGCAAGGTCAAAGTCACTCTTCACTTTTTCACTGCAGGAGTTTTGAAATCTGACTGTGCCGAATTGCTTATCTGCCGGACCACAAAGTACTATATCACCTTTCTTTAATTTGATTGCATTGATAGCTTCCTGGCCGGGAGCATTCCCGGATTGCCTGCAACCTGGAAAAGTCAGCAACATTATACTGATAATACAAAAGAGATGTCGGGGTAATAATTGGCCCATACCTGCATGATTTTACACTACCGGGTCGCTTCATCTATCTTATCATACCATAATTGTACCAGCCCGGAGGGATAAGAAATACTGCGCTTAAGAATCAATCCCAGTTCAGGCCGGCCATCCCTGAACAGCTTTACGCCATCGCCCAGAAGGTGGGGAATCACTGAAACAATTAAGCGGTCAATCAGGTTATGTTTCAGGAGTTCAAAAACGATTTCACCACCACCATCGCAGTAAATGTCTTTCCCTTCCTGCTCCTTTAATTCCCTGATGAGCTGAACGGCATCAGGATGATACACTGCATGTTCATGATTTCCTGTCCTGCTCCTGGAAATTACATATACATTCTTGTCTTTATGGGGAATCCCAATGCCAAAAGAAAGTACCTTATCAAATGTTTTTCGTCCCCAGATAATGGTATCAATACCCTGCAAAAAATCCGCAAATCCATAATCTTCTCCGGCTTTTTCAACTACAGATAAAAAATCGATATTACCATCTGCTTTAGCAATATACCCGTCAAGGCTCATAGCAATATACAGGATTAATTTTCGGCTCATTTCAAACTTCATTAAAAATGATAAATGTCATTGATCTATTTTAGTAACTGCCCTAATTTAGGGCAACCGCGCTGACAAATGAAGTTACCATTTACCATAACTGAATTCTTCAATGTTTTTGAAAATTATAACCGGGCTTTTTGGCCTGGGCAAATAATACTCTTTTTACTGGCCCTATTTGCAGTGTTTAATCTTGTTAAAAAATCCAGGCAATCAAGCCGGTTAGTATTCGCCATACTATCATTCCTGTGGCTCTGGATGGGTTTTTCCTACCACATTTTGTTCTTTTCAGCAATCAATAATGTTGCCTATATATTTGGAATTGCATTTATCCTCCAGGGTATGCTCTTCCTTTACCATGGAGTGTTAAAACAAAATTTAGCGCTAAAATTTACTACCAGGGCACCAGGTATGACTGGTTTATTCTTGTAGCTTATGCATTAGTCATATATCCCTTACTTTCCTTTGCAGGAGGTCGCATTTATCCTGGAACACCAACCTTTGGAGTTCCCTGCCCTACTACGATATTTACTTTAGGTATGTTGATGTTTTCATCAAAAAGAATTCCATGGTATACCGCCGTCATTCCCTTACTCTGGTCGGTCATAGGCTTCTCTGCCGCTGTACACTTATCTGTGAGGGAGGATTTCGGCCTTTTTATTGCAGGGGTATTATTAACACTATTTATGTTTTTCTATGCGCATGAATCGAAATAATACTGGAATCACATTCATTATCTTTCACTGTTTCAAAAATTCCCTTATAGTATTTATATAGATCCCAGGCTGCTCAACAGTGATAAAATGACCTGCACCAGGTATAAAACCAAACTGACAATTTTCAATTAACTCCAGGTATTCATTCGTAAACCCCCAGTGCTGGTTGTCGCATTGCCCTTTCATTACCAATGCAGGCATATTAATCTCTCGTATCTTTTGCCGGGGATCAGGAATTTGTGTCAGGCTTTTATATGTCATTATCCGGGCATAAAACCCGCTTCCAGCTGTACTTTTTAATTCTATCCCTGTATCACATAGCGCAGATTTATTTACTTCTGCATTGAGGTAAGTGGAAAAATCATCCGCTTCCTTATCTGTTGCAAGTTTCAAATTAAAATTGCGCGCCCAAAACGCCATAGCCCTTGTCCTCAGGTTATTTGCCTTAACATTCCCCTGCTGGTTGGTATAATATGGCGCCCTTAAATGAAGGCTATCCGGAGGACTGGCATCTTTTAATTCATTGCGTATTGGATAAATGGGGCCCGGACTGGTAAGCACTATTTTTGCCACTTTCCCGGGGTTTTCAGCTGTAAATAAAGTTGCTAAAATGGCGCCCCATGATTGCCCGATAAGAATTACTTTTTCAGCACCGATACGATTAACTATTTCCAACAAATCCATTTTATGCCTGTCAACCGTGTATTCTGAGATATTCTTTAACCTGGCGGATTGACCGCTACCGACCTGATCATAGAAATAAACATTAAAACCATCCTCAGATAATGGAGAAAGGGCACTGATAACTTCAGCAGAGATGCAACCACCCGGTCCGCCATGAAGGTAAATAATGGGATATTCTTTTCTCTGGCCTTTTCCTTCTACAAAATTATACCCTATCCTGGAGCCCGTAGATAAATCCCAATATTGAGTGCCAGCCTGTTTTTGCAACTTTGGAACGTTATAGCTTACTGGCCAGAAAATCCTGTAGATAAAAAACATCAGTATTACCAACAGGAAATACCCGGTTACTTTTATAGTGTTATGTTTCATGCCTGGTGAAGAGTGATTATGCGGCTTATTTTACAGGGTTTACCTTCCTGCACCGGATATGCAGAAAATAGGCTACTACCTGTGCATCCTGCAAATAAGGATATTTTTTCACGGTTTCATTGTCAGGGAAGGGCTCATTAACCTGTTCAATGGTAAAGCCTGTTTTGATAATGGCATTCATCCACTGCGAAAGCGTTTTATTAAACAACGGTATTTTGAATTTCTTGAACCTTTTCTTCAGGTGCAGGGGAGCCGAACCAAATATCCATTCTTCAATCCTGCCGTCATGATCATTAAAATATTCACCTACTTCAATGGCATAAGTTTTACCAAAAAAGTTTCTCAGGTTCTTCCGGCGCGGTGTATTAAAACAGGGGTGGGTAATGGAAAACTGTAAAAAGCCACCCGGCTTTAATACCCTGTATGCTTCTTCCAATGCCTTTTCCGTTTCAGGAAAATCCATTAAGCACATGAATGAAGTGGCAAAATCAAACTGGTCATTTTCAAACGGGAGTTCTGTAGCACTGGCTACGGAATATTCAATGCTATGATCATCTGGCTGAATCTCCCTTGCCCTGTCTATAAATACTTCAGAAATATCTATTGCTTTAATCCTCGCACCTCTTTTACTCAATAGACGGGTATTATGTCCCTCCCCACAACCAATATCAATCCCGGATAACCCTTTAATATCTGGCAAAATATCAAAGAATGCCGGTGTATTCAGGTGGTCGCGGTACACATCAAAACCCGCCCTGGTTAGTTCCGTCCACGCTTCTGCATTATCATTCCAGTATCTTCCTGCTTCCTTATCATCCATAACTATTACCCCTGGTGTTTGTTTATTGATTTCATCAATCTTTCAGCTTCATCAACAAATATGAATATTGAAGGGCCGCTGATTTCGCCCTTTGCTCATTGGTTGAAGATCCTGCATGTCCGCCTTCCGTATTTTCATAATAATAAACAGTATATCCCATATCCATCATCTTTGCCACCATCTTCCTGGCATGTCCGGGATGAACCCTGTCATCACGAGTTGATGTGGTGAAAAATACTTCAGGGTACTTAACGCCTTTTTTTAGATTATGATAGGGAGAATATTTCTTAATGTATTCCCATTCTTCAGGCTTATCAGGATCACCATACTCACCCATCCAGCTTGCCCCCGCCAGAAGTTTATTATACCGCTTCATATCAAGCAATGGAACAGCACATACTACAGCATTGTATAATTCGGGACGCTGGGTGAAGGCCACACCTACCAGCAGGCCACCATTACTTCCACCCATTATGCCCAGGTTCCTGCTGGATGTAATCTTTTTAGTAATCAGGTCTTCGGCCACGGCATGAAAATCATCATAAATATTTTGTCGCTTCTCTTTCAACCCTGCCTGGTGCCATTCCGGACCAAACTCGCCACCGCCGCGAATATTCGCCAAAACATACACTCCGCCATTCTCCAGCCATGCATTTCCGGTAACACCTGAATAATTGGGAAGTGATGGTGATTCAAATCCGCCATAGGCGTAAAGCAGGGTTGGATTTTTCCCATCATTCTTACCTGACTTTGATGATACCACAAAATATGGGAATCATGGCACCGTCCTTCGACTTTACCTTATACTGACTTACGGTATACCTGCTCCCGTCAAAGTAAGCCGGGAGAGATTTGAATGTCTTAATGGAATTGTTCCCTGCATCAGCTTTATACAATGTAGAGGGAGTAAGAAAATTGGTAAAACTGAAATAATACTGATCCGAAAATTCATCGGTGGCATTTACACCGATATTTCCAAAATCAGGTGCACCAACTTTTTGCTTATCCCATTTCCCGTTGCTGAAAGAATATATATATAATTCACTTTTAACATTGCTGAGTACATTCAACAACAGTTTGTTTTTGGTTGTCGAAACATCTGTTATACTGGAGAACTCATCCGGCTGCAATATCAATTGAATTTCCTTCTGCCCTTTTAATAATGAAGTAAAATTCAGGCTTACCAAAGAACCCTGTTTGAATGTTTTACCGCCGGTTACCCAGTCAGATTTCAACCCGAGCAATAGCTGATTATTCAATATGCCGGAAACCTGTCCGTCATCAGGTATATCCAGTTTTACCAGGGTATTATTCACCCATACGTAAGTATTGTATGAATAAAATGTAATGGCACGTGTAATGTACGTATAGCTCACCTCACCATCCCTCATGACCCCTCCCCATGAACCTACATCTGTAACCTTCCCTTCATGTATGAGCCTGGCATCTTTCAATGCTGTTCCCCTTTTCCAAATCTTGTTCTGCCGTGGATACCCGGAAGACGTCATGGTATTGGCGCCAAAATCTGAAGAAACGATCAATGTATTTTGATCAATATAACTTGCACCTCCCTTTGATTCATCAATAAAAAATCCATTGTCAACAAAAGCTTTTTTTGTGACATCAAATTCCCTGGTGATCACGGCATCACCGCCACCTTTTGAAAGGCTTACCAGGAACAAATTATAATCAGGATACAATCCGGAAGCGCCTTTATACACCCATTTAACATTATCCTTCTCCGCCATTTTATCCAGGTCAAGAAGAATCTCCCAGGCAGGATTTCCGCTTTCATAGCTTTGTTTTGAAGACCTTCTCCAGATTCCCCGTACATGTTCCTTATCCTGCCAGAAATTATAAATATAATTTCCATAAATCGTTGGATATACGATCCTGTCAGCAGAATTATATATCTCGAGGCTCTTGTCATAAATCGGCTGGTAATATTTTGTATTGCTGAGCTTATCGAAACTGATCTTATTCTCCTTGTTTACAAATTCGAGCGCTTTTGCACCATCAACTTCTTCCAGCCACAGGTAAGGATCATCCTGTGCATTAGTGTTTGCGTATAAGTACCCATTATTGTCATAAAAAGTAAAATGTATTTTTTCATACCATAATAGTTAAGAATGAAGTTAGCTTATTTTGTGAGCGGGCCCGACTGAAACCCCTTACCAACCTGGAAACTTGCCCCAACAGAGCCAACAACGCATTCCCCTCTTTTCAAACCCGCCCATTCGCGTATCTGGTAAACCGGTTCAATCCCGGTGCAATGTGCACCCATAAAATAACGGATACCCGCCTTCTTTAATTCTGATGAAGTCCATTTAAGCTGATCATCAGCATTTGCAAAAAGATGGAAACCACCAATGGCAGCATAGACGGGCTCCTGCTGAAGATTGTCACGCACATGCTTTATCGTATTGATAATACCTGAATGGCCGCAGCCTGATAATAATACCAGGCCATCCCTGGTGCGGACCACCAGCGACATGTCTTCCGGAATATTGTCTTCGATGGTTTTTCCTGTGGCATTATCCTTTTTCAGGCCGGCACCATAATTCTTTTCAGGATAAGCACGGGGAACATTGCCCGTCAGGTATATACCGGGGAATATTTCCGTAAAGCCCTTATGCTCGATAATTTTCCCTTTAGTCTGAACATATAAAACCGAATCTGCCTGGCGATCATGTTCCTCTTTCCCTTCCTTCGTGATACGTGTGTCAAAAAAACCCGGTGCAACATGGGTAACCGATAATGCCTGCTGATTAATACTGCTCATGGATCTTCGCAATGGCAGCCAGCCTGCGGTATGGTCATCATGGTTATGGCTAAGAATGAGGGTCGGGACAACGGATAAATCGATCTTCATTTCCCTGGCATTATTCAGGACCGTAGTTTCCCTCCCGCCTGCATCAAATAAAATTTTTATTGAATCGGCTTCCACTAATGCTGAGAACCCCCATTCTCCTGTACCTGATTGCTGGGTCATCATGGTGCTGAGAATGGTGATCTTAAGGTTGCCAACGGTATGTTGCTGTTGCGCGAACATTTGAATACAGGGAAAGGCCATAAAAACTAACAGCAGTCGTCTTTTCATATATAATGTTTTTTCAGGGGTAAATAAATCTAGTTATCCGTTTCCACAAAATACATATCTATCTCACCTTTATTCTTTGCCTGTATTTTACCCCGGTAAACACAAGTGAATTTACCCTTTATCAACTCATAGGTAGTTCCGCTGATATTAATCTTCCCGGCTACACCGGATGACTCCATCCTGGAAGCTGTATTCACCGTATCGCCCCATATATCATAGGCGAATTTTTTCTCGCCGACTATACCGGCAACCACAGGGCCGGTATGTATGCCGATCCTTATTTCAAATGGCTCTTTGCCCTGCTCCCTGCATTCCTGAATATTTCGCTCGATGAATTGCTGAATTTCCATCGCGGCATGTACCACATCAAACGGATGTGATGTATTGGGAACGGGCAAACCTCCCGCACACATATAGGCATCGCCGATAGTTTTGATCTTTTCAATTTTGTATTTGCCGATGATCCGGTCAAAGGCTTTAAAAACAGTATCAATTTCTGCCACCAGTTCAGCCGGACTGAGTTTTTCCGCGATTTTTGAAAAGTTTTTAAAATCAGTAAACATTACCGTCACCTGTTCAAATTGCCTTGGTTCAGCACTTCCATTAGCCTTTAACTCATCGGCAATTTCCTTTGGCAAAATATTTAGTAACAATGCTTCTGACTGCGCCTGGAAGAAATTTTTCTTACCCACAAAATAATATACCATCAGGAAAATAATACACCCCACTGCGGCCAGGTTAATGACAAAAAATAAATTAACCTGGGTTTCGGTAAGGCTGTTACTGGCCCTTATCCATGGTTGTAAAATGACACTTATCATCACAAGCACTACAAAAGCCAGCAACCATTTTAGTGCATTTTTCTGCTTATCAAAGAGCAAGGCTCCCAATGGCGAAATTAAACTCCAAATAATCACCACACTGCCATTGATAAACCCTCCCAGTGAAATCATCAATGCAAATGGCAGTAATAAAATAAGCAGGAGCTGACTAAACCTGTATATCCCGAATTTGCGGCTCTTTGAAAAATATAGAAGGCTGGCTATTGAAAAAAGAGAGTATAACAGGGGAATAAGTGCGGCCAAAACTTCGCCAAAATAAACATACATAATCCCCCAGGCAATTCCTGAAAAAATAAAAGGAATGGAAGAGATTACAAGAATTGATTTTTGCAATTTCAACTCATCCTCATCAACAGGTGCAGAACCGATCCTTGTAATCCTGCCAAAAACCTGGTTAAATAAGTTTTTTTGCATTTAATGATAATATTATCTATCGGTTTATCAATACGCTTATTAATATACTAAAACGGTTTATTTTAAGGCAATTACTTTACTCATGTAAGGCATGGTTTAATTCTCATTGCAATAACCGGATTATTGTTATCACCAGTATGATTCCGACAATCGATGTATATATGCGCTTTGTATGTTTAGCCAGCCAGTTAGGAAGATATATATCGAAATTGTCAGTTTGGGACGTTGAATACCTTCTGGCCATCAGGGTTAATGGGCAAAAGAACTTAAATACCAGTAAGGTCAGTCCCTCCAATGCAACAAGGCCAAACCCTATCCACAGCCATATATCAAGTTTATTTGTGATAACTGCATACAGCATATAAAAAATAACAACATTGAAGAATATCCAGATGATAGTGTGAACTGTTTTTATAAGCCTTAATGATGTTTCTTTTCGCATATCATGAATGTCACTTAAACACAAACACCGGTGACTGCTGGTATTTATGGGTAGTATCTGTTAGCTGTTTTACTTCCTTTGTTTTCCAGTTCATTAACATAATATGGTACTGGCTTTCCGTTTCATTTGCCATATCAAAAGCCAGCCATTGGCCGTCTGGGCTCCAGTCGTGCCAGCCTTCTGAATAAAAACTGTTCATAAGTTTCCACTGCTTCTTCCCGTCTGGCGTAACAGCGTAAATCTTATGCTTTCCTTCCTGCATGGAAATATACGATATGAAGTTTTCTGTCGGGTGCCAGCGCGTTGCCCCTGCCTTATACCCATTTACATTCTTACCCAGGCTGTCTTTAGGATAGGTAGTCAGTTGCCGCAAACCAGATAAGTCGGCATTCATTATAAAAATCTCATCAACCAGGTTCCTGTCCCTTTTATTCTTTTTGTACACAAAGGCAATCTGGCTGCCATCAGGTGAAAATGCAGGATCCCTGTGATGAGCGGCTGTATCATTCGTCAGCTGCCGGTATGAACCGGATTCAGTATTAATGATGAATAATTGAAACCTGGTATCCCTGCCTTTTCTGCCCGACACTATTATTTCCTTACCATCATTCCTGGTATCCATCCAGCTGTCTTCAAGTTGCAAATCGCTTACTTTTCTGGCGTTACTTCCATTCACATCAGTTTTATACAGAAAGTAACAACGGTAGCATGTATCGCGGTCGCTCACGAAATACAGATCCTTTCCATTGGCAGCATAGGTCCATGCTACATCCTTATTATTTGTAATGTTTTTTGCATTTGAACCGTCGGTATTCATTGTAAATACCTCATAATTACTTTTTCCGGCAGTATCCTTAACGGCTATATTGTAAGCGATGGCTAAATCAGCACTATTTTTTATCCTTGATGTAACAGATCGAGAATGATTACAGGAAAGTAGCATGATCAATAATACAGGGAGAATGATTTTTATCATTGGATCAATTTTATATCGGCTTCCATACCCTTTTAGACCCTGCCAGGCTTTACAAAAGAATGTTATTGATTTGAATCTATAAATTTATAGATGATGGCTTCAGTATTTACTTATTGTCCTGGCTCCTTGAAAATATTTTTGTCCCAGCCCCGGAAATCATAATATCTCGATTTGGGCTCACCTGTCCAGCCGTTTATGCCCTTCCTGGGCAACAATACGCCATGTATATATATTACCGGGATTACTGCTAAACCCAGGATAGTTAAAGCGACTGTTCTGCCGAAGTAAAACGATAACAGCAATATTACAGCCAGCGTAACAAGGTATTTGACTATTTTCCTCCATTTTGGGCTTCGCTCTTCAAAGTGCCCGAATAAAATATTTCCTAACAAAAAAAATAAAGTCACAATGGTAATTTCAAACCATATGGTATTTGTGTTCCACATAATAATTTATTTCAAATACTTATCAAACCAATCTGCAAATTGTAATGTTTCAGGTGACATGTCATCTTCATTATGCCTTCCTCCTTTCTTAATAATGAAATTATTCCGGACGCCGGCTTCTTTTAGCCTGGCAACAAATATTTCTGATTGCTGTAATGGAACCGTCCTGTCCGAATCTCCGTGAATAATAAACACCGGCGGGTCATCAGATGAAACTGCATATATGGGAGAAATCTCCTTCCCAATTTTATTCCTGGCACTGGTATCAGTGATACGATCATAGGTAGAGGTTGAATTATTCCAGGCTGTAAAATCAAATGCGCCGTAAACCCGGTTCTGCAGCAGGGCCTCCCTTACATTAATCATTGCCAGTCCACTCGCGCCCCAGTTAAAAAAATCAGTAGGTGGAAATAATGCAGCCACGGCCTGAACGCGGGAGGAAACTTTATCGATAGGGTCAGTGGCATTATTATTTATTTTTTCATCTGCTGTTGCAATAGTCAGTGAGAGATGCCCGGCTGCTGATCCGCCTTCTATACCGATCCGTTCGGGGTCAATACCTAATTGCCCGGAATTGTACCGGATATACCTGACCGCCCTTTTCAAATCTGCAACCTGGTCCGGAATAGCATACCTGGGCTGGGATCCTAAAACTACCATGAATACGGTGTACCCTCTGTCGAGGTATTTCCTGGTATAGTAAACACTTCTTTCCACCCAGGTAAAAGATGAGAACCAGCTACCGGCCAATACCCTGATGATCGCTTTGCCATTTGATTTTACTTTCGGCTTTAATTGCGTCATCATTAAAGCCATTCCATCCTTTCTTCCATAAACAAATTCATTCTGCTGGTATGTATTGGCTTCCGCCTGTTTTTTAAAGCTTGCCGTGATTACTTTCCAGCGTTTATCTGTATGCAATGCAGAAAGGTCTTTTGTGCTCTCAAGATTCCTGACATCACTCGCAACAAGTTTTTCTGACTGGGATATTCTATCAAGCAAAAGAAAGGCGCTATCATGCTCATTTGCCAGTGCCCAGGACGAAGATGCTGATAAATACCTGTTCACATCCAGGAAAACACCCTGTATTTTAATCCCGGCATTATAGGCCCTTGCAGCACCTCTATAGTCCTTTGCATTATATAACGAATCAGCCATCCGGTATAATCCCTGCACATTTTGGCCCATTGAAAATTGCGAAGCCAATACACAGAACAATAAAATAACTGCATTCTTCATATAGATTTCTTAAAATAAAAAATTGATTGGTGCCTGATTTCAGTTCTTCATCATGGCTAATTTCCCCCCCAAATAGGCCATTGGGATATAGGCGACCGCTAAATCAACAATACTAAACCATAAAGGAGAAGGAAGCATAAATATATTGGTAATTCCTCCCGCCAAAAAAACAACGCCTATGATCATGGCCAGTTGCATTTTATTATTTGCGGCAATTTTGGCAGCAACAAATGCACCGGTTAAGGTGCCTAGTCCATGGGCCAGGAAAGGAAAAACAAAATGCCTGGGTTGAAATAAATGCATGGATTTCTTTAATCCTTCCATGGTAGTAACATCCGCCCCTTCGGGAGGCGGAATAATTGAACTGCTGATCATGATGAGTCCCATATTTACTACACTACCAAGTATGACACCGGCCAGGACAGCGAGGATATTTTTTAATAATGGGTTCACTATGATTTGTTTTAACTATAAAGATTTGCACCGAAGATTTCGGTGATACCGGAATTGAAAAAATAAAGAGCCACAGTTAATAAGCCTAATCCAGTCCAAATTTCAGTCTTATCTTTTTTGAAAGCTTCTCCTTCACTAAGGTATAGGATTGTTGCAAATAATGATTCCACTCAGTTGTTTTCATCCTGCCAATATCCTCAATCATCACCCAATGGTATTTTGCCACATAAGGCGCAGGCTTAAAGCCCGGTCGGATGCACATTTCTTCAAATTCCTCATCCGAAACTTTAAATGAAGCCCTTACGGGGATATGATCCAGGCCGATTACACAGAACATTTTGCCCCCTATGGAGAATACAAGGTCATTTCCCCATTTAATATCCTCGGTGACCCGGGGCAACAACCTGCAAATAGCCTGTATTTTTTCTATGTCCATTTTACTGTTACTTTCAACGTATACCGCAAACCTCATTAAGTTGATAAAATTCGATTGGCAAATAATCTTAATTAATTCCTGCGGTAACGGCCTTAAGGGAATTAACAACCATTGGTAATGACCTTTAGAGAATTAATAATCATCTTTTCTAAAACTTCAAGATTTATATCCTCCAGCTTTTTTATATAAATACATACTTTCCCTGTCTTGTACTTCCCTAATTCACTGAGCAACTCTTCCCGGTTTTCAAAGGCAGATGCTAAATACAGAACAAGTTCGGCCTTTCGTGGTGAAAACCCTATAAGTGGCTCATCACCTTCATGACCACTTTCATACTTATAGTGATGGCTTCCAAATCCAATAATACTCAGCCCCCACATTTTAGGCTCAAACCCTGATTTCAACTTTCATAATTTCCATCACAGCATGTGCAGCAATCCGCCTTTGCTGATCAGGTACTGCATTAATAAAAGCCAAAACACTATTTAAATTCGCTTTCGTTTTTGCTTCATATTTAGCCATACAATTTTATTAGGCTTTTACAAAATGAACCTAATTGGAAAACCGATAACAATTATGAATAAATCTATTAACTCAGCTCGGCGATTTTTTTGGCGATATGATCCATTACAATTTTCAACTCCTTTTCAGGGCTGAAGTCAATCAATTTGAGGTCTTTTTTTACTATGGCAGTGTGCCCCGGCGGCATGTAGAAAACATCTCCGGTTACTAAATTTTCTTCAGTGCCGTCGTCATACTTTAACATTAGTTCCCCCTCCACTATATAGCCCCAATGCGGACACTGGCAACTATTGTTCTTTAATCCTGCCAATACCGGGGCAAAATCAGTTCCCGCAGGGATTTCATTAAAAGCAACAGTCATTCCTCCATATCCTGCCAGCCCCCTCATAACAGTACCGGGAGATTCCATTGTAACCGGTATATCCTCTTTTCTAATTTTCATACAATTGTTTTTTATATGGTTATTAAAATAAAAGACGAGCCCCAAAGTCACATTACAGATGTGTACGGAGAATTACCAGCTTGCTTTCGCAGACTGTGCAGGGAGTTAACCGGATCAAAAATGAAGAACCTATAATAATCTGCCAAATCAATTGATCTGGTATCATTACTAATATAATATTATTAGATCAGATCTGAAAATATATCATGAGATAATATATAATCAATTAGTTGAATGCGCCAGGCTTCATATTGGATTTATCATTAACAGCAAGTGCTGCATTATTGCTTTTTAAAGGGTTGCACCTTCCAATAGGTTAATGAACGCCAGGCCCACTCCAGCGGACCGAACCTGAAATAAGAAAGCCAGAGAGGGCTTAAGATTAATTGAAATATCCAGATACTGATAACGACATAATAGAGTTCATATCGTTGAAACTTTCCAAACATGGCGAATCCATACCCAAGGAAAATAATATTGCATATAATGGAATGCATGATGTAATTGGTAAAAGCCATTTGACCTACGGCTGCCAGTGATTTTTGCAAAAACTTCAGCCAGCCGGACTTTATAAAAAGCATGATAACTGCTATGTGGCCCATGGTAGTGGCTACCCTGCCAAGATTATAAGTTATAAACGATTTATAAAAAGCAAGGATTTCAAAATTGTTACCGATAATTTGACTGCCTTCAAAATAATTGGTTGTTATCCCGATGCTATAGCCGATTAATCCCATCACCAGGTAATACCTGTTGGATTTTGCCGCCTTCAATATCCCGTTCTTAAGAAATGCAATTCCCAGCATCATCATGGCAAGTACATCGAGGAAATTATACCTATAGAGAAAAATCGTTTCTGCAAACTGGTTCTCGGGGGCCTTATGCATCACAATGCTTGCATATCCCTTACTCAATGCGTCCATTTCTCCCTTTAGTTTTTCAGGAGTAACCTTTTCTTCGCCAACCTTTTCCTCCCATTTAGCAATTGATTGTGATTCTTCTTTATTCAGGGTAATGCCTTTGCCTTTTTTAATATTTGCAGAAGCAGCGGATGCTGATAAATTTTTTAACTGGTAATAGTCTTTGACAGATAATGAATCAGCCATCAACAACAGGACAATTGCCCAAATGATGAGCTTTTTAGGGCTAAGGTGCCTGAAACTAAAAACAAACATGCCCACTATCGCATAACAATACAGTATCTCGCCGGTCCATAACAATAAATAGGCGTGGATCATTCCAAAAAGCAATAGCCATAATAAACGACGGAAAAAAACATCCGTAACCGAAATGCCCTGGAGCGTGTCTGTCGTCCGGCTGGTGAATAATAAAACACCTGCACCAAATAACATGGAAAACATTCCCCTCATGGTGCCTTCAAAAAATAATATATTCATCCACCAGACATTAAGATTCCAGCCAGTTGATCCGCCATTATTTGTTGGATCAAAATAGGCCTTGTACAATCCGAACCCGGTGATATTCATGAGTAATATCCCGAAAAGTGAAATTCCGCGAATGATGTCTAATGAATTAATTCTTTCTGAGCCCAATGTGGGCTTTAGCAGAGTTGGGGATGTCATTATTGGGGGTTGAGGGTTGACGCTGTTGCAGGGCTATAAACAAGATATACCTTTTTAAACAATCTCCACGTTATTGCCCAATACGGTAACGCTTACCGGAAAGTTTACCGGCCTTAAAATTAGCAACAGAAACAACACCTGCAATGAGAAACCAGGATAGAATATCTCATTTTATCAATTCCAAATTATTTGTTTTGTCCAAAATGATAATTTGCTCAGCACCTCCTGCTATTTCCGGTGTAACCATTTTGCCATTTAACATCCATTTTTTATACTTTCCTTTTGGCTGGGAAAAAATAATTTTCCAGCCTTTTGTTTTTTGATAGATTTTAAATTTATCCAATGCTTCCTGTTGGGAAAAACTCAATGAAATCTCATTATTTCCAATCTCTACATGTTCAATTTCCCCAACTTTTAATGCTGAAGGAAGAAGGGGAGAAATGATAATTGATTTTTTATATGCCTGTGGGTTGATACCAAATAACTGCCTGACGATTGGTACGCCGAATGCATAGAGATTCCAGGCCTGGGTCATCATCCCGTAGTCGGGAGACACTTCGTAGATTGACCCTGGCAATGCGTAACTGAAAGTTGTAAGCATTTTTTTTAATAAAGCATATGCATCATCAGGCCTTCCATAGTTGTTCTCCCCAACCGCCTGTACCCCGGTGGGCAATGTCATCACTGTCCCAGTATAGGTAAAAGTATTTTCATCCGTTTTTGCCGCATATGATCCATCATCGAGGCCGGTTGATTCGTTCCTGTCTATTCCGGTCACAAACATGCCAAAGGAGTTCGTGAATTTCCTTGCCGTTTTCAATGCAATAATTGCTTTTTCACTATCCGCTATACCTGTTTCCATAGGCGTATTAACGACCCAGTTATGATGCATCACAAAACCTCTCTTCACGCCAGAAGGATACTTTTCAGTTGCTGCCTTTAAATTTTGCAGTTCAGTAACGGACCATGGTTTCTTTAATGTATCTGCCCGTATAATGGCATCCTGAATCAGGATTAATGCCTGTTCCTTCGTTCCAATGAAATCGGCATATGAACCAGACTCCTGTACCCAGAAATCCTTATTGATCTTTGTCTTAATAATCTCTGCCTTTTTATTATAGGTTGCCGCCAGTTCTTTTTTACCTAAAATATTTGCCATTTGAGCAGCATCAGAAAAGGCTTTCTGGGAATAAACGGCTACATCAATCATTTCAGAATTAAGTCCGTGAATTTCCATCATCCCAAAACCATCGGGTAGAAAATTGCCATCCTTATCGTTTTCACTGGTAAGCCAATGCAATCCTTTTTCAATCGCCGGGAAATATTTATCCAGGAATTTCCGGTCACCAGTCCAACAGAATACATCCCATATCAATGAAACAAACTGAGGAGTTTCGTTTACATTACCGGGATTAAAAACAGCCCCGTTGGTTGACACTTCGTGCACTATCCTCCCATTTCCATTTGTTTTCTCCGAGATATTATAGATCAGCTCAATAGTACTATATACCAGCTCTTTCTGACCTGTCGCGATCAGACCTTTTAATGTATACACCATATCACCCCCAAACCACCAGGGATAATCGGGTAAGCCGGCACAAACTCCCCTTCCTATACCATCAACATCAATGATCAACCAGTCATTATTATACTTCAGCCACCTGTAAGCGGTTTCCAGCTGATTATCGCTGAGCGTGACGTTTGATTTCTGCCCGACTTTAAGCAATCTTTCCTTCTTCGCCGAGATAAACGCATTAGACATTTTCACTTACTTCCTTAAATGCCCTGACCGCCTCCTCTTCACTTACTGATGATCCCGCAATGACAAATGGAAAATAAAAAACTGCCCCTGGGGAAATTTCAAAACCATATTCAGTAATGGTAACCGAAACATTTGGCTTGCCGGGTTTTATTTCATTTGTATTTAATGGATTACCTGCAATTGTAGAACCAAATACTACATACCATGGGTTCAGGTTGTCTTTTGCTGTCCAATAATTGTTTTTGGCATTGAAAACTGAATTGTCTTTACCATCTACCATACCAGTACGCTCTCCCAGCCAAACTGGCCTCAGATTAGATATCACTTTCATTTCAAGGCTTATCCTTATTCTTTTATCAGTTTTGTTTTTAAAAGCGTACCCAATATGCACAGCTTTTTTACCATCAGGCACAAACTGAAATCTCTCCAGTGATACTCCATTTGGCAGGGAATGGTAAATATGTTTATTGCCAAAAGGATAATTTACAAATGCATCAGCTTTATCCAGGCTTACCGTAGAATCATTAATAGTTACTCTTGCTTCAAAACCATCCACTAATTTTATCGGATGGCTCCATATTCCACCCATTTCACCCTTTACATGCCATCCCAGATCAGGGAAACTTCCATCCTGAAAGCCAACCATATATAATTTATCTCCGGCAGTAGTATATGGGCTGGAAAGATATTGAGGCTTGCCTGCAATATTTTCGGAACTATTAAATATCGAAGCAACACTGTTGCTGATACTTTTTTGAGAATAGATGTCTGTACTATCTCCAAGAAGAAAAACTAACCAAATAATATTTTTATACCTACGCATTGGCATTTGTTAAAATGTAAAATTAAATTTCACCTGTTTATTCCGGCTTACGGAAAATGTCTTTTCAAATGCATTCTATCCTTGCCGGCAATTTGAATGTAATCGATTCAGCTGACATCTCCCAGGTTAAAATATTTGTTGCCCACCGCAACAAGCCAACATCAAAAACTCCGACAAAGCATAATAAAAAATGTATATTTATTACACACCGCCAAACTAACTGATCCCTATTTATGGCCTCCAACCCAACATCAATCCCTCAGAATAACCGGCACAGGAGATGGGTCAAAGCATCACACTGGATAATAACATTAAGCTTCTTTGCGCTTGCCTTTAGCGGATTTGTGATCCTCATGTGCCACCCAAGACTATACTGGGGAGAGGTGGGAAACGATCTTACCCCGGCATTGTTCGAATTACCCGTCAGCCGTAACTATCAGCATGGTGGATGGGATAAAACAACACCTTTTTTTGAAAATGCAGGTTCTCCTGTGAGTGCCAGTCGTACTTATGATATTTTTAACCAGAATGGATGGGGGCGTAGTCTGCATTTCCTGGCAGCATGGTTTCTTGTACTGCCCGGAGTAATTTATTTGCTAACAGGGATATTCAGCGGTCATATCCGAAAAAACTTATGGCCGGGTGCAAAAGAATTTACCGCAAGTATGTTCCGGATGGATTTCATTAACCATCTGCGGATGAAGATTCCTGCTGCAACTGGCGGACCGCAATACGGCATCCTCCAAAAAACCACTTACCTGGTGGTCATATTTTTCCTGTTTCCGGTTGTCGCCCTTACAGGTATGACCATGTCACCCGCAATTACTGCAGCATATCCTTTCCTCCTGAAAATATTCTTTGGTGCGCAATCAGCCCGGACCATTCATTTCTTTGCATCCTTTGCACTCGTACTTTTCCTGGTCATTCATCTTATAATGGTGATTAAATCAGGCTTTAAACAACAAATTCGCTCAATGACTATCGGGAAATAATATGAGAAAGAAAACAATCATAACCAGGCGTGATGTGATTATCACCGGACTCTCAGCCCTTGGCGGACTCATCCTGCCCGGATGTTCTAAAAAAATTCCGCCAACCTATGGCAATATCCTGCGCATGGGAGACAACCTTACCTACCTGGCACACCGGACCCTGTTGCCCGGACAGTCGATGGCAAAAGAATACCAGCACAGTGACATCTCTTCATTTCCCGCAACAGGAACCACGAATCCGGGCGATTCAGGATGGAAATATTATAGCGAAGACTGGGAAAAGCTTCATAAGAATGCATTTGCCAACTGGGGATTGTCAGTAGA
Source organism: uncultured Sphingobacteriales bacterium (assembly GCA_963823365.1). Classification (GTDB taxonomy): domain Bacteria; phylum Bacteroidota; class Bacteroidia; order Chitinophagales; family Chitinophagaceae; genus Pollutibacter. Next base: position 19,299 of record CAWGLH010000010.1, on the reverse strand, counting down.
AGGACGGGTTGCCCGGCCAAAATCATACTCCCTCGCGGAACTTCAAAGTTTTCCTTCCCGTACACAAATCACGAGGCATACCTGTGAAGAAGGCTGGACGGCTATAGCAGAATGGAACGGGGTAGCGCTCAGCCGGGTACTCCAACACGCAGGAATCCTTCCAACCGCACGTTATGTGAATTTTCACGCTTACGATGGTTTTGTGGACAGTATTGATATGCTCGATGCATTCCACCCTCAAACGATCCTTGCTTATGGCATGAATGGTAAAAACCTGCCAGTTCCCCATGGTGCGCCAGTCCGGCTAAGAGTGGAGAAACAAATAGGATATAAGAGCATGAAATATTTACAGAAAATTGTTGTTACGGACGAATTTGTGGATACAGGGGACTCAGGCTGGTCATGGTATGTGGGGATGTGATTTCAGGTGTATTTTTTTTAGCCCCTTTGTGAAAACAAAAGATCCACCTAAAAATAATGAAGCAATTTTATACTTATATAAAAAAAACTTTCCGCATCCTGGCCTGGTCAATTGCGTGTTTTATTGGTTTTATCCTTTTGTACCTGGTTTTTGCATGGGCCCTTGCCAGGATTCACCTTGATGGCGAAAAAGCCGGGGATAATGATTTAACCGTCTATTTAATGACTAATGGCGTTCATACTGACATTGTGGTGCCTGCAAAAAATCATATAATGGACTGGACAAAAGAAATCAAATATTCGGATACCCGGTCCCGTGACAGCACACAACAATTTCTTGCCATGGGCTGGGGCGACAAAGGATTCTACCTTGAAACACCGACCTGGGCCGACCTGAAAGCAAGCGTGGCCTTTAAGGCCGCAACGGGTCTCAGCACAACAGCCATCCATGCTACCTATCATGACAGGGTAAGGGTTGGCGATTCATGCAGGAAAATCAACGTCAGTGAAAGTCAGTACCGGAAACTGGTCGGCTATATTACTTCCAGTTTTCAACAAGATGCGAACGGTCATTTCATAAATATCAAGACCAACGCAAATTATGGGGAAACGGATGCCTTCTATGAGGCCCATGGAAGTTATAGCATGTTCCACACCTGCAATACCTGGGTCAATAACGGCTTAAAAAACACCGGACTGAAATACTGTCTCTGGACGCCATTTGACACCGGACTCTTCCTATTGTATAAATAACCTAAAGGGTTTTCAATCTGTCGTAGGAATATGATCCATTTTAACGGTAAAGAAATTCCTCAATAAGAGGAACAACAAATGCCTTATCCTCATTTTTGATTGATTTGATCATTTCATGATCCCAGCTCCTGAATACTGGCAATAAACTATTTTAAAAGTTCCATCATATTTTCCGGTTTCGCCAAATGTTTATATCCAAATTGCTCATATAATCCATGTGCATCACTGGTTGCCAATCTCCAGATTTTTACACTACTCAACTCTTTCAAATCCATAATGTATTTCATCAATTGTTTTGAGTACCCTTTCCCTCTGTAATCCGGATCAATAAATATGTCCATGATGTATGCAAACTGCCCATAGTCCGTCACTAACCGTCCAAACCCAATTTGCTTGTTTTTCAAATAAACGCCAAAGTTCAATGAATTGTCAATACAGGTTTTCATTGTTTCAATGGTGCGGCCTTTCCCCCAATATGAATGAGTAACAAACTCATGGATAAAATGAATATCGAGCTTGTCCCTTTCAGTGCTTATTTCAATCTCTGAAGTCATATCGTCTTTTCAGGAGGAGGCAATTCTTTTATATAAAGCAATTCAAGTCACTACCCCGGGATCAGTTAATTCAAAATAGCAGAATTCAAATGCACCATCCGTAGCCCGTTCTGAACCATTTTATATCCCTGGCTTTTCAATTCTTCCATGGCGGCATGCATGCTTTCCAGGTCAGCATAGGCAAAGCAGGTGTGATGATATCCTTCACCTTTCGTTTTCAGGTACTCATCATAAATGCTGGAACCCGAATGGGGTGATAACAATTCAAAGTTTGCACCACCTACCTGTGCAAGTGCAACCCGGAAAGAAAAAGAAGCAGGCTCACCATTTACGAAACAATTCTCTGGAGCAATTGTCCAGATGTTCCATGTAACACCGAGTGTCTTTGCCAGGTTTCCGGCAGCCTTATCAAGGTCTTTTACTAATATACAGGTATGGTGCAATGTAGCTGAATCTGATACTGGCATTGTTTACTGTTTAGGGGTGATGAAATTATTTGGGTTTTTAAACCATTTTGCAACACCGGAATATGCTCAACTTTCATATACCCATTTACCTCCTGTCATTGTCCGCTCAATGGGAATAGTAATTAATGTAGAAGGGTCTTCCTTAAATGGATTCCTTCCCAACACTACAAGGTCTGCAAGTTTTCCGGCTTCCAGAGAACCTTTATTGTTTTCTTCAAAAGATGCATAAGCGCCGTTGATGGTTCCAATTTTAATGGCTTCCTCCACAGTTACTTTTTGATTGGCTCCCCAGACATTTCCTTTCATATCCGTTCTGGTAACACTTGATTGTAAAGCCATCATTGGCTCAAACGGACCGGGTGGATAATCCGATGCCTGTGTGGGACGAATACCAGCATCAATAAAACTTCTTAATGCAAACATGTTTTTCAAACGCTCTTCACCGTAGGCTTTCATTTTTTCACCATGATAATAAACATAGGTAGAGAAAGGAGTGGGGATAACACCCAATGCTTTCATCCGTTGAATAAGGTTATCATTGATCATCGTACAATGTTCAATTCTGAACCTCGGGTCTTTCTTGGTTTTTCTTTATGACAGCCGTTCAAATAATTTCAGTGTTAGGTCTATGCCTACATCGCCATTGGCATGAATACCAATTTGCCAACCTGCATCATATGCTTTTTTTGCATACAGGATACAGTTGTTCATCATCCATCACATAATGCCATAATCATTTGGGCGGCCTGTATAAGGTTGTGATAATCTTGCCGTGCGTTCTGAAATAGAACCATCACAGGTCATTTTCATTGCCGCCAATCTTTACCCAGTCATTTCCCATACCCGTTCTTACTCCGGCAGCAATCATTTTATCAATATGTGTATAACGAATCATACAGTAAATGCGTGATGCTAAGTCACCGGCTTCATACGCATCTTCATAAGCCTGCAAAGACTCCGGGTTTCCACCGGCATCGGTAGCAGAAGTAATGCCCGTTTTTGCCATCATCTTTGAAATCAGTTTTACTCCTTCCTGCCTTTCACTCACGGGTATCTACATCGGGAATAATTTTATCAAAAACATCAGCAGCCGCTTCTTTTACACAGCCTGTAAATTTTCCATCAGATGTTTTTTCAAATTCCCCACCCTGGTGGATTGGGTGTTGATTCATTGATCTGTGCCATTTTAAAAGCGAGCGAATTGCAATAATACGTATGTCCGCCACGATGTCTTATTCTGACAGGATGTTCAGGAGCTGCATCATCGAGGTCCGACAATATTTATTTTCCGGCCTTCACTTGTTTTTGTATCATCATATTTAAAACCCTCCACCCATTTGCCTTTTGGTGTAATGGCAGCTCTTTTGACTGATAGCTTCTTTAATTTCTTTGATGGAACGTAAATCGCAATCCACCATTTTTAAATGTTTGATGCCGGAAAAAGCAGGATGTGTATGTGCATCTATAAATCCGGGCAGAACAGTTTTATGACCCAGATCAATTTTCTTTGTTCGGCCAGTTGCCAATTTTAAGGATGTCGGCATTGCTCCCAACTGCCATTAACCTTCCATCCGGCAATGGCTAATGCCTGTGCAGTTGGTTCTTTAGGGTTAACGGTGAAAATATTTCCATTGAATAAAATAATTTCAGGTTCTATCTTACCAAATGATAACAATGGAATAGCCGCGGCGAAAGCGCCAAGGAATTGTCTTCTTGAGTAAGGGTGATGTTGAATTGTCCTCATTACAGCATTTGGTAATTATGAAATATACAAATATTAAGTATTCGCAGTTATTTTATGAACTCTATTATAGCCTGAATAAATTCACTAACGGCTTCCTGGGGAGCAGAATGACCACCTGCAATTTCTTTACTTATTGAAACAGGAAATTCAGCAGCCAGCAGTTGGTTGATCCTTCTGTGGAAAGCAACCGTGCCCTTCCCGGTAAGAATCAAAACTGGTTTCTGAAACGCATTCAGCCGATTCAATGAATCGGAGAAGTTTGCCCCAACGGACAACCCCCTTAGCCTATCTTTTTGCTTTACCCAAACCGGCCACTGCGGATGAAGTTTTATGTCGGCTGTATCACAACTATCCAGGATACATCTGAATTGAGCCAGTTGATTTTCGGTTATCACTGCATCAGGGGTAAAAGATTTTGAGAGATTTATCATCTGCTGCATGCCTGGCGGTGATTCACCTTTCGCCTTTGCCACCCAAAAAGCCGGTGGCTCGTACAGTACTAATTTTACAATGCGTTCTGGATGATGCAAAGCAAAGTCAAGTGCCATTAATGCCCCATATGACCACCCGATAAGGACCACGGGCTCCTTAATACCTAAAGAATCCAGTGTTTTGCCAATTGCTTCACTTTCCTTTTGAACAGAATAACCAACCGGTAACGTAAGCCCTTCCTTTGCATACTGAACATTAAAGTGCTCCATCCGGATAACAAGGTGATTACTGCTCAATGCAGCTGCAGGTTGGGAAAATGATTGCATGTCCCACCTTCCGCCGGCCAGCAATACAACAGGACTACCTTTCCCGTCAATAATGGCTTTCTTGGTTGAATACTGCGGATAAGCTGTTGCCTGAACAAGTAAAAGTAAAAAGAGCAGTCTCACGGCATTGATTTAAATGAATGATTGGCTGCCCTTAAAAACTTCATTATCCTCAAAAATCACTTCACTTAAGTGTATGCTAATACGCATAGGAAACTCATTTAGCGTATTTGCCCTCGTCCTGGATTTGTAATGCAGCGTTTCCTGCTTCAGAAACATCTGAAGGGAAATGAAATTGAATTCGGGGATAATATCGCAATATGAAACTATTATTTATTTACAATATCCGCCACACCCTTCGCAATAACCGATACATTAGCGTGATTCGAATTGCTTAATATAATAATGGCTGTTCGTTCAGACGGGAACCTGTAATAAGTGGTCCGGAATCCCGGCAATGACCCACCATGGTAAACAAGTTCACGGTCACCATATATAGCCTTATATCCAACCGTATCCATAAGACTCTGATTTCGGATTTGCCGCATTTGTTGTAACCACATCACTCCACATGATATTCCAGTTTTCCTTCGTCAGGATTTTATTGCCCTGGATAAGCATTTCCCATTTCATCATATCCATCACTGTTGACATAAAAGCACCGCTGGGCCTGAGTGCAATATATTCCTCTGCATTTTTTAGGGAATCGCGGCCATATAGCACATAACCTCCCGCCCTACCGGGTACTATAACTGCTGTTGATGTTACCTGTGTATGTAAAAGTCCATTTTTCTCAAACATCTCCTCCTTCATATACTTAATGAATGGCTTTCCGCTGACCTGCCTGATGATATCAGCCAGCATAAAATATCCAAGGTTACAATATTGCCACTTTGATCCGGTCGCGAATACAAGCGTGTCACTATAGGATGCCTTGATAAGAACCGAGTCTGGCTGTATGACCATGGGATTAAAAGCAGGTGACTCTCTTTGTAACCCAGATGTATGATTCAATAAATGGCGGATGGTAATTTTTTCCCAGGTAACCGGTGCCCCTTTGAAGAACTTAGTAACCGTATCTGTCAATCTTAACTTCTTCTCCTGCACCAGTTTCATTATTGCGGTTGCAATAATCTGCTTACTGACAGAAGCCAGCTTGTATACTGTATTCTCTGTTGCAGGAACCTTATGCTCCAGGTTGGCAAATCCATACCCCCTGGTTTTTAAAATACTCCCATTCTTTATTATGCCAATGGAAAGTCCTGTAATCTTCTGATCACTGACCTGCTTCAAAATGAATTTATCAATCTCATCCTCCTGTGCACTGACAAATAACGAGCTTAAAAGGAAAAGATAAAGGAATATCAATTTCATACGCATTAAGAATAGAGGCTAATACTTTTTCTTGGTGACGTAATCCCGGCTAATGGTAAGGCTGTTAAAAATCTCTCCCTTAGTAACATCCTGTTCAACAAACCAATATTGAAGGCCGGCTTTTTTTCTTGCAGCAAAAATTCTGTCAAAATTTATCGTACCGTTACCCACTTCAGTTATATCTTTTGTCCCTGCCTCCATATCTTTCACATGCCATAATGGGAAACGACCGGGATACTTTTCAAAATATGTAACGGGATCAAAACCTGCCCTGTTGATCCAGTATAAATCCAGTTCCGCTTTCACCAGGTCGGCCGATGTATTGTTTAATAGATAATCAAATGCCAGCGTATCTCCCAGTTTCTCAAATTCAAAATCATGGTTGTGGTATGCGAACTGGATTCCGGCAGACTTTGTTGCCTGTCCCGATTTTTCCAACAGGGCAGGTAAAGATTTATAATGCTCGGGAGTACGTTCATTTGGAAACAGGAAAGCACAAACCATATATTTTGCGCCGATTGCATGACAATCTTCGATGGCCTTGTCCCAGCCATCCGACAAGGTTCCTTTCCCCTTCATCATTATACCGGAAGTATGATGTGAACTAATTACGCTTAGCCCGTTTTTGTCCAGTATCGACTTAAACTCTGTGGCTGATTTCCCAAAAAATGTACCGTTGTACCCAAAAACCTCAAGATTTTTATACCCAAGAGCGGAAAGGCGTGCCAATGCAGCTTCAAGGTCTTTTGAAAGGGCGTCGCGAATGGAATAGAGCTGGACCCCTAATGGTTTTTTCTTTTTAAACTCACTGGCAAATAAATCACCGGCATATAAGCCTGCTGCACCCAAGGTCAGTGTCTGTAAAAAATGTCTTCTTTCCATGATATTTGTTTGATACTATTAACTATAATATTAAATGTCCCATAGGTATTCGTGGCCGCATTAATCATCTTTTCAAGATCCTCCTACTTTGCTAAATGTAACAAATAATATACTTAACTATACAGTTCAATAATTAATGTCAATAAACCAATGACCAGGCATAGGGGTGAATAATATCTTGAATCATTTTTCCCAAATTCGGTTTGTTTGATTTTTTTGAAAAACCCCAGGTATCTGAACTCCCCAATGGCCCGTAAAATAAATATGCATGCAATAATCCAAAGTCCATACTTATCAAGCCAGCCAGGTAAATCAATGGGAATAAGCCCGCATTTAATTAAATAAAATAATCCAAAACCCAATAAACCTGTCGCAACTATAAAAGTAGGAATTGGTCCCGGATTTTTAGCTGGATGATTTTCGTCCCTCGCCGGGAAAACAGCCTTTGCTCCCCAACGTCCACCCATCCCCCAATAAAAATGAATGGAGGAAATAAAAAGAAAAATCAGGAATAAAATTATGGCAATCAATGTTATCATTCTTGTCTGGATATCATCATTCTGGTATTATTGCATAGTATTATGGCCAACACAATAACCCATAATAAAAAATCGCCTATGATAATTCGCTCCCATACTCCCAACCATGGTGTGGGAAGATTTTCCGCTATCCTTGGACTGGCTATACCGGTTAATATGCCAAAAATCAAATACACCAGGATGCTCGCGATAGTATATAAGCGGAACCGGTTTCCAAAAGCCAATGCACCGAAAAACATTATCAACAGCATGAGCAGAACGGTAACACTACCCAATGCAATATGCATTGCATCAGTAAGTGTAAACTCAGCACCACGAAGATGCATTGGCGCAAAAGGCCATGCAATTCCGATAATCCCATAAATGATAACCAGGCTTCCTGCTATAGATAGTTTACGATTTTGATTAGCCGACATCTTTACCCCGAAACCGAAGGCGATAAAAAGCACTGTATATAAAATCCCCAATGGCAGCCATGCTGCCCTTGTCGGGGCGCCAACAGCAGATAATTCACTGACCGTCTGAGAAGCATAACTATATCCTTCGAACAATGGCGGAAAATAAATATTCATCGCAACATAGAGCAGCGATGAAAATATACCGCATAAGAGAAGGATCTTCCGTAACATTTCACATCGTTTGCCAAATGCAACAAAGATTAATCATTCCCCGGTTTAGCTCCCGGAAGCCTGCTTTTTATCCATGTTATCTGACCCCTGTGATTAGACTCGTGTTCACAAACATGGAACCATTTCCAATATGTATTCAGCGGCTGCTTTTTTGACCACTCGGGGTCTACAGCAAGCAGCCATTTATCGTCTTTCTTTTTAAATTCCTCCAGGGTCTTCTGCCTTACTTCCTGTATGGCATCCAGGTAGTATTTTGCATCCTTCCCTTTTATATTTTTCCGCCCCTCATCACCCAGGTTCATTGCTGCATTCCAGATCTTTTTTTCGTCAGTATTTAGCTCCTGCCTTCCTTCGAATGTATTGACCTGGTAAAATTTGTCTACAGCACCCAGGTGCATGACCAGCGCCCCGATGGTATTTGCATTCGGATCATGCAGGTAATCAAGCTGCTCCATCGTCAGCGATTTTACTGCATTAATAATTGTAGACCGGTTGTAGTTTAACATGGAAACAAGGGTGCCGATCTGTGGAGAATATCCTTCCATTGGCCCGATTACAAACAGGCTCTCATCCGCAGGAAATTCATTCGCCAGTAAGGACTGGTTAAACCCGGTTAATCCAAGGATACCGGCAGTGACCGTCGCGGATTTTCTGATAAATTTCCTCCTGCCGAAAGGGGATGCCATTGATTCCATGATACATTATTTTAATTTGACTTTACATTACCGAACATTCTCTCATCCGGGTATTATTTACTTTTATGGGCTTCCATATCTATCTCAATCAACTGGCCGGGCAAAGCCAGGCCTTTTACTTCGAGCCATGTACCGGTAGGGAATTGTTTTTTATAAATGGAGCTGCGATATCCTGAAACCTTAATAAAATCAGCCATGCTTGTAGTAAATACATTCTCCACTACCACATCATCAAAAGTATAGCCGTAATGTTTTAAAATCTTTTCGAGGTCACTGTAACAATTTCGCATTTGCTGGTCCATGTCACCCGGAGCAACGAGGTTTCCCGAATCATCCATGCTGACAGCCCCGGATATTTTCAGGTCATCACCGATTTGTACAGCATGCGAATAGCCGTAGTCTTTCTCAACTTTTGGCCGCAGGTTAAAGTAATTTGCTGTGTCGCCTGCTGCCTTTGTTTCCATTTCTGCTTTCGCATTTGAATTGCCCGAATAGCTGCAGCTGCCAAAAATAACAATGCTGGTAAAAAGGGCCGTGGTACATAAAGAAAACCTGCTCATTGCTTTGGAGTTTTGGTAAATAAATATTTTAAAACATACAATACTGATATATGCCTTCGGTTACCCTAAAAGGTTAGGAATTCGAAGGAATTGCGCCATTAGCATAAACCGTGATGAATATATGAAGTTTACCTAATAAGGCATTAAGTATATGGTAATGCTTTTTATCTCAAAAGCCCATTTCATCCATAAAGGGTTCATTCTTTTTAGGTTCCGTAGCTAATCTCAATATGTGTCCGTCCGGATCCTCGATGTGCATTTCGAAAGCCCAGGAGTAATTGGTAGGAGGAAGGGTGATTTTAACTTTTTTGGTTTTGAGGTCATTGTACAATGTAAAAATATCCCCGTCTAAGCCAATCCAAATCCATGTGCCAGGGTTTCCCTGCCCCCCTCTGCATAAATAAATGCCTGAATTGTCACGGTTAACGCTCGTAAAAACATTATCTCCCCATTCTGCTTCTGTAAAGCCGAGTATGTCAACATAGAATGCTTTGCTGATTGCCATATCCTTTACTTTCAAAATTGGCTGGATGTTTTCAATCCTGATCGCTTTTATGCCCAGGCCTGATTGATGGGAGCCCATGTTTATTTGTTATTTATAGCAAATTTATATTGTATTGTAATTTAATAATATATGTTATAAATAAAGTATATCAATATATTTATGGACAAGTGCCTGGCATTTATTATATATTATATATTTTAAGCATATATCCAGATGGGTGATTTGGAAAAAGAACGGCTTTCCCGCTCCAACAATAACAAAAACTGGAAAAAGTGGGGTCCCTATTTGTCTGAACGGCAATGGGGTACGGTCAGGGAAGATTATAGTCCCGATGGAAATGCCTGGAACTACGTTAACCATGATCTTGCCCGGAGCTATGCCTATCGCTGGGGCGAAGAAGGCATAGCCGGTTTTTGTGATCGCGACCAGGTATTATGCCTGGCCCCCGCCTTCTGGAATGGAAAAGATTCCATTCTAAAAGAACGGCTCTTTGGACTAACCAATGGAGAAGGCAACCATGGAGAAGATGTGAAAGAACTTTATTTTCATCTTGATTCATCACCCACCCATTCTTATTGCAAATTCCTGTACAAATACCCGCAGGAAGCATTTCCTTATATGGACCTGGTAAAGCAAAACAGGAAAGACCGCTTAAGCCCGGAATATGAATTGCTCGATACAGGAATTTTCAGGGATAACCGCTATTTCGATTGTTATATCGAATACGCAAAAGCTGATCTTCAACGATATCCTGATGAAAGTAACGGTGTATAACCGGGGGCCTGAAGCTGCCACAATTCATGTACTCCCGCATCTTTGGTTCCGCAATTTCTGGAAACATAATCCCCGGTTCACCAGGCCTGAAATTTTTTCGGTTTCCCCAGATTGCGTGCAAACAAGTTCTTCCCGCAATGGCAGTTTTTTTCTCTATCACCAGGAGGGTGAGCAACTATTCTGTGATAATGAAACCAATAACCAGCGGATGTATAACAGGCCGAATGATTCTGCATTTGTAAAAGATGGTATCAACAACTATATTATCAATAATGAGAGTTCAGTTAACCCTTAAAAACAGGGAACCAAGGCAGCAATATGGCTAAAGGCAAAGATCCAGCCGGGAGCATCAAAAACTTTTAAAGTAAGGTTCAGCAAAAACAAAATAGAAGACCCATGGACAGATTTTGATGAAATTTTTATAAAGCGCCAGTCAGACACTGATCAATATTATGATCAGCTGACACCAAAAAATTTGTCCGCTGAACATAAATCATTATTGCGCAGTTCAGTCAGCGGATTGCTTTGGACCAAACAATTCTATTACCTCGATGTATTCAAATGGTTGTTTGGTGAACCCGATGAAACACCACCTGCCCGCAACCATAAACGAAATTACGACTGGCAGCACCTCACCTGCCGGAACATCATTTCCATGCCCGATAAATGGGAATATCCCTGGTTTGCAGCCTGGGACCTTGCTTTTCATGCGGCTACTTTTGTTCATATTGATCCGGATTTTGCCAAACAACAACTACTAGTGGTGCTTACGGGAATATTATATGCATCCCAACGGACAAATTCCGGCTTATGAATGGAATTTCAGTGATGTAAATCCTCCCGTACATGCCTGGAGTGTCTGGTATGTGTATGAGGCAGATAAGAAAAAAACCGGCATTTCGGACTGGGATTTCCTGGAAAGAGTCCTTTCAGAAATTGCTTATGAATTTCACCTGGTGGGTCAATCAAAAAGATGCCAACGGAACAGACATTTTTGAAGGCGGCTTCCTTGGACTGGATAATATTGGCGTCTTTGACAGAAATTATATGCCGCCAGGCATTAAAAAACTTCAGCAGGCAGATGCCACCAGCTGGATGGCCATGTATGCACTCAATATGTTGCATATGTCCCTGGAATTAGCCAAGCATAATAAGGCATATGAAGAATCAGCCGCCAAGTTTTTCCGGCACTTTCTGAATATCGGCTGGGCCATGCATCATATAGGAAAGAAGGATATTTCACTATGGGATGAAAAGGATGCATTTTATTATGATGCCATTCAATTTGAAAATGGCACAAGCCAGCGTTTAAAGATCCGCTCCCTCGTAGGCATCATTCCCTTACTGGCTGTTGAAATCATGCACGGCAATGTATTTGAACACCTGCCGGCAATTTAATACACGGTTAGAGGTGATCAGGCTCACCAGGCCTGATCTAACCCGGATCATTTCCGATATTGAAAAAAAGAATAAGGATGGCAAATATTTATTTGCCATCATGATCGGAGACCGGCTGGAAAGCCTTTTGAAAAGACTTTTAGATGAGGCTGAATTTTTATCTGACTTATGGCATCCGCTCCCTGTCAAGAACCCATAAGGATAATCCCTATGAATTTGGATACCAGGGCAACAATTACAGCATTCAACTATGAACCCGGAGAAAGCTCCAGCACTATGTTTGGTGGTAATTCCAACTGGCGCGGACCTATCTGGCTGCCATTAAATTACCTGATCATTACATCCCTCAGGAAATATTATGAATATTATGGCGATACGTACACATTTGAATTTCCCGTCGGTTCAGGCAATAAACTGAACCTGAAACAAATTGCCAATGAACTTACCAAGAGACTTTTAAAGATTTTTGAAAAGAATGAAACCGGAAAATTTCAGTATCATGGGAACCAGCATCCGGATTGGGAAGAAAATCATTTCAAAGACCATCACCTGTTTTATGAATTTTTTCATGGAGACACGGGCAAGGGTCTTGGTGCGTCTCACCAGACCGGGTGGACAGCCTTAATTGCCAATCTATTAATGGAAATGGATGAAGACTGAATGAGAATGACTAATCTGGCAAATCAATAAAACTGGCTTCCCTGGGAACTAATTGCGTTTAATTAGCGTTGAGTGAAGGACTTTTATTTTCCAAATGCTTCCTTCCTTAACTAAAATAACCGTTTCCATCCACTGTATAGTCCTGTGATTTCCATTTTGAGAAATTTCAGCCTGGTTATTATAAGTTGTCCAGGCAATATCCTTTTCAACATTTGTATGTATAAATCCGATAGTATTAACCCTTTTAAAATCTGCTGACTGATTCAGTCTTATTGCCTTCCTTATAAGCGTATCCAGGTTCCAGACCGCTCCATTCTCGAATAACAATATGTCATCAGTACAGTATGTTTTTAAACTGATGGAATCACGATTTGATAAAGCATCAAATAATTTAATGACAGAATTCTGTACGGTTTTCTGGCTTTCTGTTAACTTCTCCTGCGCCTCCAGGGGTAGTAACAGAAATAAAACAAGCAGCAGCAATCAGTAAAATTATATTCATAGTAGTTCTTCTTTTGGCTGGACAGTTGATAAAAGATTCCCTATCATATTCAAATAGACGCGAACCATGCACAGAATTTAACCCAGAATGGATACTTATAAAAGTTTAGCACTGAAAAATGATATCCTATTAAAATGAGAAGGGCAACAGGGAAAACATTCCAGCGCCTATGAGAACGCCAGTCCCAGATACTTAATGCTATTAGCATAATATCCGCAAGGGCAAAGCCATACACCGGGGCAATCGGATTGCCATCCATCGTCGGAAGATAGCTGAGCAGGGAAGGAAAATGAATACCAATGATGCGATCGGTAATGGGTGTAAACATCGGGAAAGCCGTGCAAAGCATGTACCTGGCATGAATTGTTCCTTTCCCCTTATGGTAAATAGCCAACCCGTACAAAATCAAAAATGCCACCAGGGCATTGAGCACAAGGGCTATGGAAAAATTATCCGAATTGCTTAATGCTGCCTTATCAGGTAATCTGAATTTAAGCAGGTCAATCGTTGAAAACAACAGTAATGGCACCAGCAGGTAAGAGAATTTACCGACCTTTCTATGAATGCTGACACGCTTTGAACTGATCAGGTAAGGTTGAATAACCAGCATAAGGCACCATAAAATTAAAGCTGCGCCATGAAGGTGCATCCGGTAATTTTCCTGGTCCAAAATTTTTGTGAAATAGGTAAACCAAAAGCCCCAAAGCATGAACAGAAAAAAAATGATAAAGTAGATATAACTCTTGAGATAGAGGGACTTTTCAAGCTTCATATTATATGCAACATACTTTTTAAAATGCAGTTAAACAATAATTAATTGCGTTTCGGTTCATAATGAAGGACAACTATACCGCAGTCAAAAGAAGTAGCCTTTACTAATCTCAAATTAAGTTTACTGTCCAGTGCCCTGAAAATTGTCATTCCGTTTCCAATGGCTGTTGGGTTAATGAATAAATGATACTCATCAATCAATCCATACCTTATCAGCTCCGATACAAAACTTGAACCGCCGTAAACGATGATATCCTTGCCATTCTGCTCTTTTAGCCCTGTGATTTCTTCTGCCAGTCCACCTTTTGCCAGACCTGTATTATTCCATGGTGAATTGTCCAGTGTTTTAGTGAAAACAACTTTATAGGTGTCTGTAAATTTCCTGCCTGCTGTAAATTGGGGATCATCAGGATCTGAAGCTACAGCGGTCCAATAAGGAATGAAACCTTCGGCCAGCTTTCGCCCGAGGATTATGCAGTCTACAGGCTCCGTTAAATCAGTGACATACTGCTTTAATTTATCGTCCCAATTCCACTCCATCCAGTCAAGCTCCCCGTTAGTTCCTGCAATGTACCCGTCTACGGACATTTGTACCTGAAGTTTTAATTTTCGCATACTCGCTATTTTTTTCTTACCTGATTATCTGATAGTCGGTCACATAGCAGAAGGCGGCTAAAAATTGAAAAGAAATTTTTCATTTTTGCTGATAACCCTTCGTCGTATTTATTTTCAGATGTTTAATTAATTGCCTGATGGCTGCTAAATGAGAAATTAATACAATTGGCACAACCACCCCCGGCAGCCAAACATAAGGAAAATAAGTAACGCCAATATTGGGTTGCTCAAATGAAAATTTTTGAAATGGTGTACGGGCTGTAAGGACGGCAATCGCCATTATATTGAAAAGAAGGCCTAAACACACAACATTCCATACCAGCAAAGCTGTATAACTTAACTTTCGCAGGGTAAACACCAGGTAGAATATGATTGGAGCAGTAATGCCCGAAATTATATCGTAGTTCCATCCTTCAAATGTCATATGAACAGGAATAAGACCAGCTGCATAAACGAAGTACAGGGTTATTTCTACCGGCACCCTCACTGAATGAAGTATTGTTAGTTTCCTGATATCAAGACCATCGACAAATCTTCTCCCTTTACCAGTAATAAAAAGTATTATGGTAAATATTAACCCCGGGCCTATCAGCAGTATAAATCGTGGAGGAGATGTTTGCGTTACCTGGTAAAAACCCGATATGCCTGCAATTCCCTGGACCAGCATATAGGCTAACAAAATAAACAGCAGTGTCCTGTTTTTACCAGACGAGATATAAAATAACCAGACTGTAAGCAAAGTGGTTGCGATAAATAAAATACCTATCATAAGCGGAATATCATTCATTGGTTATGATATTTGCTTTAACATAAACCCCAGGCATGTAAATAGAGCAGTCCCTGCCTGCCGGCAGTCAGTTAAGCAGGGTAAAAAATACAAAATCCCCATAAAAGTCCAATGCCTGGTACTGGCCGCCGGGCAGGATGCCGCAACCGGTGGGCCTGGCGAAGCGAATGAGCAAATTGTTTGAAAATCGTAATTATCCCTTTGAACTTCATTAGTATAGTCTTCCAGGGTTATATTCCTTTGCAATTAGAATTAGCACCCAATAATGACCAAACCAAAGAATACTGGATTATTTGTTCTTACTCTTTTAATGCTAACACATTCTGCCTTTTCACAGAATGCGGACAGCACAAAAAGGATCAGTTCTTCTTTCCGGTGCGGTGAGTGTAACCAATAACGGCATTTCCTTTGTGCCCAGTTTTTCATTGGGCAAGCCCGCGGCCATATTCAATATATCGGCAGGAAAAAATAAACTTAGTTTTGAACCAGAATTCGCTTTCTCATTGAAGGGCAAACCCTGGTACTTTCTTTTTTGGACCAGGTATAAATTGGCAAATACCAGTAAGTTTAAGCTGACAGCCGGTACACACCTCGGACTGAATTTCATAACCTCTATTTTGCCTATAAATGGAGATTCAGTTGAAGCAACAGTTTCAAGGCGCTATTTAGCGGGAGAACTTTTTCCAAGATATCTTCTTACAAAAGATGTCAGCATTGGAATATATTACCTCTATTCGCATGGCCTTGATCCGGGTACAATAAAAAATACAAATTTTCTTACCCTCAATGTCAACTTTTCAAAAATCAAACTATCGAAACAGTTTTTCGTAAGCATCAACCCTCAATTCTACTACTTGAAACTGGATGCCGAGGACGGCTTTTTTATTACATCTTCTTTCGCTGTTTCAAAGAAAAATTTCCCGCTTTTTATATCATCGATCATCAACAAAAAAATCAAATCGAATATAACTGGTAGCAGGGATTTACTTTGGAATGTAAGCCTGATCTACGCTTTCGGTAATAAATATGTTAAAATTTAACAGCAGCTATGAAATCCGTAAATTTATGGGAGATGGGTAAAGTTGAAACAATAGAAGAATTTTACAAGCGGAAATTCGACTGGATGCCTGATAATATACGTAACGAGATCGGGCATTTCAATGTATTTAAACTGGAACCATTTGTAGGAGATAAGGCACAGCCTGTACCTTATAAAAGACGCGACTATTTTAAGATCATGCTGGTGATCGGCAATAGCGAGGTGCATTACGCCGACCAGGTTGTTGAAGTAAAAAAACAGGCTTTATCATTTTCAAATCCGCATATTCCTTATAAATGGGAACACCTGGATACTATCCGGAGCGGAGTATTTTGCATATTCAACCAGCATTTTTTCCACCAGTACGGAAACCTGAACCAGTATAGTGTGTTCCAGCCCGGGGGTACCCATATTTTTGAATTGACAGATGAACAGGTGGACCAGGTAACCATCATGTTTAAGCGCATGTTTGAAGAAATCAATTCTGATTACATCCATAAATATGATGTCTTGCGGACGATTGTCTTTGAACTGATACATTTTGCATTGAAGATGCAGCCATCCGCAAAGTTTGACAAGCAGCCGATACATGCTTCCCAAAGAATCTCCACAATGTTTTTGGAATTATTAGAACGCCAGTTCCCAATTGATGAAAACCACCAGGCCGTGAACCTTCGTTCAGCATCAGATTTTGCAAAGCAGCTAAATGTACACGTAAACCACCTGAACAGGGCGGTAAAAGATACTACAGATAAAACAACATCCCAGATCATTGCCGATCGCATTTTGCAGGAGGCAAAAATATTATTGAAGCATAGTGCATGGTCCGTTTCCGAAATTGCATACTCCCTTGGATTCAATGAAGTCACTCATTTCAACAACTTCTTTAAAAAGCATAGCCAGCTGAGTCCGTTAAAATTCAGGAATATTTGAATTTCGTAAAACATTGTTTCATTCGTGCTATTTTCCTACGCTCCTGCTCTTAGTTTTGCTTCTTTAGTCAGGATACTTAAAAAAAGTAATTATGAATACTATACAAAAACGTAACCTTGGCAACAGCAACCTTGAAGTCTCAGCCATTGGCCTGGGTTGCATGGGAATGAGTTTTGGCTATGGCCCTGCTGCAGACAAGAAAGAAATGATTGCCCTTATCCGTTCAGCAGTTGAATCAGGTATCACTTTTTTTGATACTGCAGAAGTATATGGCCCGTACACTAATGAAGAACTGGTAGGTGAAGCATTGGAACCATTCAAGGGGCAGGTGGTAATCGCAACAAAGTTTGGTTTTAAATTCCTGGATGGTAAACCAGCCGGACTTAATAGTCGCCCTGAACATATTAAAAAAGTTGCTGAAGCTTCTTTGAAAAGACTTAAGGTAGATGTCCTCGATTTATTTTATCAACATCGCGTTGACCCGGATGTTCCCATTGAAGATGTGGCAGGTGCTGTGAAAGATCTGATAAAGGAAGGTAAGGTAAAACACTTCGGTCTTTCAGAAGCAGGCGCAAATACTATTCGCCGGGCAAATGCAGTGCAACAAGTTACAGCCTTGCAAAGCGAATATTCGCTCTGGACAAGACAACATGAGAAAGAGATCATTCCTGCAATTGAAGAACTTGGCATCGGGCTGGTAGCGTATAGTCCGCTGGGCAAAGGCTTCCTGGCGGGCAAAATTGATGAAAATACAAGGTTTGCAGAAGGTGATATCAGAAATACTCTTCCCCGATATACTGAAGAGGCACGCAAATCTAACCAGGCATTGGTTGATTTGATTGGCAAAGTGGCAGAAAGCAAAAATGCAACGCCTGCACAAATTGCTTTAGCATGGGTACTGGCACAAAAACCATGGATTGTACCCATTCCGGGGACTACCAAACTTCACCGATTGAAAGAAAACATTGGTGCAGTTTCCATTCAGCTCGACAGCTGATGAACTTCAGGAGATTGAGGCGGCTTCCACACAAATCAAGGTGATGGGTACAAGATATACAGAACAGATGGAGCGGTCAACCGGCTTGTAGGAACAGAACGAGTGACGGCATATTTTCATATATTGACTTCATGCAAGAACAATTTATTAAATACGTCTATCTCATCCCGTTAATTATTGCTTATGACGGGAAACCAGGGGCGAAAGTGCAACACAACTATCCAGCCTGCTTTCGATTTCACTGATCTTCTGACGGTAGAGTTTGCTTCCCACAGATCCATATTCATTGCGCAATTGTTCTGGTCAGATTTTCAGGCAGGTCATCAATAGGTGGCAAGATATTAGTCACGATAAATTAACCCTTCAGCAGATCCTGCATCGCCCTGGCATCTTCTTCGGAGTTTGTGGCTCCATTGGCAAAACGCACACCGGCACGGTCAGCGGCAAAATCACGGAATGAAAATCCACTTCCTCCTGTAAGAGCATCCAGTTGTCTTCATTAATCCTCCCGCGTCACGAACGAGTGGATTCTCCAGCACCGCAAGTGCGGCACTAACACAGAAATGCCGGGGCCAGTCAGCCCTCCCGCGTAAAGTAGTGCCCTCCATCAATTTTGAGGCCTGTCGAATCAACTCGTAGTCCGATTCAACCCAACAAATTTTGCCAGTTTCTCATCACCAGGAGCGATACCCATCGCCAATCGCAGCACGTTTCTTTGAACCGCATTAAGTTGCCCTGACCCTTCCGAAATGGGTGCAAAGGCAGCCTTCACTAATGCACCAAATCTTGCCTCACCTGAAGGGATAACCGAACTTGATTTTACTAATGATTCTAAATGATTCTCGGTATCGCGGCTTAACGCTGCAGGGGCGCCACCTGATAAGAACCAAAACGTTACCCCAACCACAGCCATCAGTACGAATAAAATTATTTTTCCACGCTG
>CAWGLH010000009.1:0-442374 GCA_963823365.1 uncultured Sphingobacteriales bacterium | reverse complement strand
CATCATTTTTTAATGGTTATGGTACTGAATTGAACATATTTGCCCCGGGACAACCTTCATGGGTAACCGAACAATACAAATGGCTTGGCCGGACAAGCAGGATTTTAAGGGAGAACACGGATAATTTCACCGGCGGAATATATACACCGCTGATCAATACCACCGCAGACAGTATATGGGTGAACCAGTGGGAGACGGAGCAGAAAACACTATATACGGTGTACAGTATTCGTCCGGCTGGTTACCAGGGAATATTGTTTAGTGTAAAACCCGAGCAGGGATTTCATTTTATTGATCTCTGGCATCATCGTTTACTGGAACCCGTGAAAATGGAAAAGGGATGGGGTATTGAAGTGAGGACAGATGCATTCAATGCTTCATGGCTGGGAAGCAATAATGAAGGTGAGGTAGACTGCATTGCAAAACTGCCAATGCTGATCAGGGCCAGCCTGAGTGGCGACGAATTACTTGTGGATGCGGCTAAAGGCAGTGAAATCAGGATCTGGGCCGGAACGCCTTCCTACGAAAAAGAGAGTATTAAGTTACCGGCAGGCCGGCATTTCCTTTCAGTCAATAGGTTATTTGGAAGGTTTGAAGGTGATATCGTGATCCAGTTGATGCAGGATGGAAGGCTGACAGATGAAGCCATATTGAACATTGTACCAGGTGTGGCAAGGAGAATTTCTGTGACCACTAAAACGAAACTTCATTCAACGGTACCACGGGGTATGGTTAAGATACCTGAAGGTGCTTTCAGGTTTTCGCCCACTAACGGGGATGCATTTATTCCATATCCATTACAGGATACCGGAAAGTTGTTCATATTGGAATCTTATTATATGGATAAATACCCCGTTACCAATGCTGAATTCGATCAGTTCCTGAAAGCAACGCGGTATAAGCCAAAAGACACAGCGAATTTTCTCAGGCACTGGATTAAAGGGCGTATACCAAAGGGCCAGGAGAAATACCCTGTTATTTATGTTAGCCTTGAGGATGCAGAAGCCTATGCAAGATGGGCAGGAAAGCGATTGCCAACGGAGATCGAGTGGCAGTATGCCGCGCAGACAGCAACACTTAATGAATGGCCATGGAAGCAAGTGGTGCCGGTTACCCGAAAGGAGGAAAAGATTACGGAAACACTTACCGTAACATCCATTGAAGGGATTGACTCTGCGGTGTGTAACCTTGGCAATGGCAGGCTTTATCCTGTCGGGAAATATGCCGCAGGAGTTAATCCCAACGGGCTGTATGACCTGGTGGGCTCAGTATGGCAACTTACGCATGATGAGTATATCAATGGCAGTTATACATATATCATACTGAAGGGGGGGAGCTATTTCAAGCCTTCTTCCAGTTGGTGGTATGTGCAGGGAGGACCCAGGGAACTGCATTACCGTCAAATGCTCTTAAGGGTGTCGCAGGGTTTTGAAAGAAACGGGACGGTAGGGTTCAGGTGCGTATCAGATTAATCCCGCATTCGCGGGATTAATCTGATACGCACCTGAACCAATTGGCGGATTGCGATTGACGGATTGGCGGATTGCGGATTTAAAGTTCATGGGAAATCCGAATATAGTATAGTGTATTGGTATAGTTCACTATTCCGTAATATCACCAGCACAAAGTTCAACAATCGTTCAAAAAATTGTTAAAGGCTGTTTCAGGCCATTGAAAAATCAAATTTTCAGTGTAAATTTTATATACAATCTGCCGGCCATGAGAAAATACCAAACACCCGTTTTTACCAATATCCTATTCTTCTTCATTTTCATTGGCAATGGAAATGTTACAGCACAAGAGGGAACAAATTATCCCGTATTAAAAGTTGCCGTGAGAAAATTCTCGGGGTTTTCTGAGTTTCTTACCATAGATAAATTTGTTCAACATCTCAATAGTTTAAACCAGGACAGGAATATTATCTATGTGAAACATATTGATGGAACCCGCGCTGATTATGTTGCAGATATTAAATCAGATAATTCCTTTCCAAAGAAAATAGTTAAGCAAACCTATGGCACACTTACTGATTTGAAATCTCCCGGTGGTGCGGTAAATTCAAGTGATGAAATTTATGTTCCTGATTATTCAGGTGAAACCAGGGGCATCAGGACGATTGGGGCATATTATAATAATGAATTTTCGCTGTATGATTTAGAAGATTCAGAAATTGGTTTCGGGACCGTAATTTTAGTAATATCCCAACCAGGACTGAGCCGGAAGCCTTCATTTAAAAAGGCCATTTACCGGGAAGATGCCGCCTTGTTAATTGAAGAAATCCTGTTTGATGAAGTGTTGTCCAGTATGTTCTCTTACTTCAGAAAACTGGAATTGTCAGAAAAATCTCCTTATTGATATTTCTGTTTATAAAAATGGCTGTCTTCCCTTTGAAATCATTTGCCTTTTGATTTATTCATGATCTGTGTTTAAGTGATTGGAATTTCTTTTCCCCCAGATAGTGTATATTCATGACGAAAATTATTCCCAATATTTACTCTTCCGTACTATTGACGGCAGGGGTATAACCATCAATTTTTATGAGTTTTAAAAACAAGACCGTATTTATTACCGGCGCGAGCAGGGGTATAGGCAGGGCCATAGCATTAAAACTGGCAGCGGAGGGTGCTAATATAGTTGTAGCGGCAAAATCTGTGGAAGAGAATCCCAAACTGGGCGGAACGATCTTTTCCGTGGCAAAGGAAATCGTTGAAGCAGGAGGAAATGCATTGCCTGTAGCCTGCGATATCCGTATAGATGATCAGATTGCTGCTGCCGTGTCGAAGACCATTGAGACCTTTGGCGGTATTGATATACTCGTGAATAATGCATCTGCTATTTCTTTAACGCCTACAGAAATGACAGAACCCAAGAGATATGATTTGATGCATGATATAAATGTGAGGGGTACTTTTTTTGTCAGCCGGGCATGTATTCCTTACCTGAAAAAAGGAACCAATCCACATATCCTGAATCTTTCTCCGCCCATCAATATGGATATAAAATGGTTCGCAGGTCATGTGGCCTATACCATGAGCAAGTATAATATGAGCATGATTGCTTATGGATTGTCGGCCGAACTGAAACAATATAAAATAGCTGCCAATACATTATGGCCCCGGACCACCATTGCCACTGCAGCGGTGCAGAACCTGCTTGGCGGCGAAGCCCTGATGCGGATGAGCCGTACACCGGAAATCCTTGCTGATGCAGCTTATTATGTACTCAGCAAACCTTCCGACCTGTGCACGGGAAACTTCTTTATAGATGAACAGGTACTGGCAGCAGAAGGGGTCACGGACCTGTCTCATTATTCTGTAGTGCCGGGTGCACAGTTGTATACTGACCTGTTTTTATAGGCTCTGCCTTGGTTATCGGACAGATAATAAAATTCATCAACAAGTAATCATACATTAATGGACAGGAGAAAATTTCTCAGGAATGGGTCATTGGCAGGTTTGTCGGTTACTGTAATTGCATCAGCATGCAAGGAGCCTGACAGGCAGGAGGAGAAAAAGCCTGAAGTTTACCCTACCGGGGAATTCAAGGATGAGTTCCCGTTAAATGAAGTCACCATCGATGAACTGCAACAGAAGATGACAAAGGGCGAACTGAGTTCCCGGACGATCACGGAAATGTATTTGCAGCGTATAGAATCCATCGATAAGAGTGGCCCGGCCATCAATTCAGTCATCGAAATTAACCCGGATGCGGTGGCCCTTGCAGATGCCATGGATGCAGAAAGGAGGGCAGGAAAATTTCGCGGACCGTTGCATGGGATTCCCGTATTGATAAAGGACAATATCAATACCGCCGATAAGATGATGACAACAGCCGGCGCCCTGGCTTTGGAAGGAAACATTGCGACAAATGATGCATACATCGTACAGAAACTAAGGGAAGCGGGAGCCGTGATCCTTGGGAAGACCAACCTCAGCGAGTGGGCCAATTTCAGGTCTAACCGCTCAAGTTCCGGGTGGAGCAGCAGGGGCGGGCAGACTAAAAATCCGTGTATGCTTGACCGTAATCCATGCGGGTCAAGTTCAGGATCCGGGGCCGCCGTAGCCGCCAATTTGTGTGCCATTGCCATTGGTACGGAAACCGATGGATCTGTCACAGCACCTGCTTCTTTTTGCGGGGTGGTGGGTGTAAAGCCTACCGTGGGATTATGGAGCCGTTCAGGCATCATCCCCATTTCTTCCACCCAGGATACTGCAGGGCCAATGACACGGACAGTAAAGGATGCAGCTATTTTGCTGGGGGCATTAACCGGGGTTGATAGTACTGATCCCGTTACCGGTAAAAGTGCGGATAAAGCGCAAAAGGATTATACGGGTTTCTTAAATCCGGATGCATTAAGGGGAAAAAGGATTGGTATAGAGAAAAAATTCCTGAAAGGAAATGAAGCAGTGGTGGGATTATACCAGCAGGCAATTGAATTGATGAAAAAGCAGGGCGCTGAAATTATCGAAGTTGAACTGGTCAGTCTCATCAGGCCGCTGAATGATGCTGAATACGAAGTTCTCAAATATGAATTCAAGGATGGGGTAAATAAGTATTTGTCCACAGCAAATGCTAAAGTGAAAACATTGGCAGATGTTATTGCATTTAATAAAAAGAATGAAAGCAGGGCCATGCCTTATTTCAAGCAGGAAATCCTGGAAATGTGCGAGGCAAAAGGCGACTTGAAGGATAAGGCATATACAGAAGCACTGAAGAAATCAACCAGTTCAAGGAAGATTATTGACGAAATGATGGCAGAAAATAAACTGGATGCCATTTGCTCCACAAGTATGGGCCTGGCCAACTGCATCGATTTATTAAACGGGGATTATGATGTAGGATTTTATTTTTCTCCTCCCGCAGCGATGGCCGGATATCCGCATATTACAGTGCCGATGGGCCATGTACATGATCTTCCGGTTGGGCTATCCTTTATTTCAGGTGCCTATAAGGAGGGTGAATTACTGGGTATGGCATATGCCTATGAGCAGGCCTCAAAGAAAAGGACTCCGCCTAAATTCAGGAAGACACTGTAAATGTTGGCTAAGCACTTTCCAGCGATTCTTTTTGGTTTCATAATTGACCGGGATATCATTTATGGGAGATATATTATGAGCAGTATAAAGCAGAAATGGATAATAATTTCTCTATTTGCCTGTCCTCCCATTTTCGGGCAGACAGCATCTGACACCCGCATATATACATCAGATATCGATCGGTTCTGGCAGGCATATGATAGTGTGAATAAGGTGAATGATACAACCCTGCAAAAGCAGATTATCCAGACCCTTTATATGGACAAGGCAACGCCGGGTTTAAAAAGTTTTATGGCGTTGCGGCAGCATTCTGCCGACAAGGCATTTAAAGAATATCCAGCGCTTTCCCAGGTTCTGGTCTACCGTCAGGCCAAGGACTATTAAAATAGAAGGCTACAGGCAGGAGATTGAAGAAGTAATGAATAATTTTCGAAGTCTGTATCCTTCATTTAAACAACCGGAAGTTTACTTTACCATTGGTTGTTTAAATTCAGGCGGAACAACCGGGGGAGGGCGGGTGCTGATTGGCGCAGAAATTACCGCTGCAGATACCAGTGTTGATGCATCAGAGTTAAGTACATGGCTGCAGAAGGTTTTCAGGGAACAGGGAGATGTTGTTTTCATGGTAGCACATGAAACTGTCCATGTGCAGCAAAGAAATACGTCAACCCAGATGTTGCTGGCACGATGCATTAAAGAGGGGAGTGCGGATTTTATAGCTGAATTGGTGACCGGGAAAAAATTATCATCGCCATATATGATATATGGCACAGCCAATGAAAAAGAGTTGTGGAAGAAGTTTCAAAGTGAAATGTCCGGAAATGATTCAAAAGACTGGCTTTATAATGGCAGCCAGTCGGACAATGCCGATCTTGGCTACTTTATGGGATATGTCATAAGCAAGTCTTATTATTCGAATGCTGTAAATAAGAAGGATGCTGTGAGGGAGATTCTGGAATTGAATTTCAATAGCCGGAAGGATGTTGAGGAATTTCTTTTCAAATCGAAATATAACGGTATACAATAAATTTTAATGATATGAATTTTTTATCTCTCGAGCCTTTTGTGCCATCCGGTCCTGATTTTGAAGGATCAAAGAAACTATTCCTTGAACTGGGATTTAATTTAGCATGGGATGCGGGTGATTATGCGGGCTTTGAAAGCAATGGCTGCAGGTTCATTTTGCAGAATTTCAATAACAAGGCGTTCGCGGAGAACCTGATGCTTAGTGTAAGGGTGGATAATATTGATGAATTCCAGGCATCAGTGCTGGAAAAAAAGCTTGCCGAAAAATTTCCGGTTAAAATCGGCCGGATAATTAATCAGCCTTATGGAAGAGAATTGAATATTATTGACCTGGCCGGTGTATGCTGGCATTTTGTTGGATAACCTCACTTTAGAACAGCTTCCACTTCATGCCTGTACATTCGGCTTCATGAGAACGGCGAAACTGCCAGGCTTTTTTAATGCACAGAGATTTTTGCCGCTTCCCAGCCCAGGATAGCTGTCTTCCTTGCTGTTCCCCAGTGATAATCGCCAATGATTCCGGTTGATTTGATAACCCGGTGACAGGGGATTAGGAATGCCACAGGATTGCTCCCGATAGCAGTTCCTACAGCTCTTGACGCACCTGGATGTTCAATGTGTTTTGCGATTCCTGAGTACGTGGAAATATTCCCGAAAGGAATGTGCAGGAGGGTTTGCCAGACTTTCACCTGGAATGTGGTGCCCTTTAAGTGCAGTTTTACTTTTCTCAGGTCATTCCAGTCCCCTGTAAAGAAACGTAGTGCATCCTGTTGCAAGATATCAGTTTTTTGTGCGATGGCAGCCTTGGGAAAAGCTGATGTTAATCCTGCAATGCCTTCTTCCTGTTCCTTAACAAAGGCAAGATAGCAGATGCCCTTGCCTGTTGAAGCAATGATGATATCTCCGAACGGGGTCTCGGCGAAACTGTAATATAACTGCAGGGCTTCCCCCCCGTTCTTAAATTCACCTGGCGTCATTCCTTCTATTCCTATGAACAGATCATGCAGCCTGCCTGTGCCGGATAAGCCGGTTTCATAACTCACATCTGTTAATGTAAGGTTTTGTTTCAGCAGCCCTTTGGCATATTCCACACTTAAGAACTGAAGAAATTTCTTGGGGCTCACACCAGCCCATTCCCGGAACAAGCGCTGAAAGTGGAATGAACTCAGGTACACCTGGCCGGCAACTTCTTCCAGATCGGGTTGGTCCCTGAAGTGTTCCTTCAGGTAAATAATGGCTTTTTCTATTCTCTCGTAGTTTGTCATAACAATACAAAAGTAAAGTATGGATATCCTGTATAAAACCCGATACTTGCTAAGTTTTACTTAGTGGCCAAGGGATAATATTGTTTTATATGGTCATCCATCCTTTCCTGATATAAATCAGCAAAATCCATACTCTTAATTATTTTCCGGAAATGCTTCAGCATATACATTTGCCTGATGGCATTTGGAGTCATCCAGGTTAAAAAATAATTACCGTCAGGATGTCGCGGATAGGTTAAAGAATGAAGCTTCATTAACTACGCTTACCCTGGCAGATGTAGAACATTTACCAGAACCTGTGAAAAAATATATTATCTATAGCGGATCTATCGGTAAGCCGAAAGTGAATCATTTTTTTATTGAATTCCGCGGTCAAATACGAAAGAATGCACAATCTGCCTGGATGCCTTTTGTTTCAGAGCAGTATAATTTCATGCATATACCTGCCCGACTGTTTTTTATGAAAGCTACCATGAATCACCTTCCTGTTTCAGGGTATCACCGGTATATGAATGGCGTCGCTTTTATGGATATAAGGATATTTTCATTGTTCAGGGTGCAATACCAGTCCGGCAGGGAAATGGGTATTGCTGAGACAGTAACCTTCTTCAATGATATGTGCTGTATGGCTCCTGCAACACTGATTGATGAGAGGATTACATGGGGAACAGAAAAGGAAAATTCCATTGAAGCAACATTCACTGTAAATGGCATAAGCATTGCGGCCATTCTTTTTTTTAATAATGAAGGACAGCTGGTGAATTTCGTTTCAGAAGACCGTTATGCGCTGCAGGAAGATGGCAGTATGAAAAAATTGCCCTGGTCCACCCCACTGCGTGAATACCAGGACATCAACGGTTACCGGCTCGCAAGTTCCGCTGATACGGTGTATACTTATCCTGAGGGCGAATTTTGTTATGGTAATTTCAGGATTCAAAGCATTTCATATAATGCCAAATAACATATACATGCAACCGGTCTGCATGATATTATTACCAGTTTCCTTGGGGCAGTAAAAATTATTAACCAAAATCAGTATGAGCTTGCCATGAACAGCGATACCATCTTGAGGGTTATTCTTTGGATACTGATGTTGGTCTATGTCGCCTGGTTCATCTTATTATTTTCAAAGGGCGTTATTTCCGTTTACAGGATATCCCCTGGTAAATCTGTTTTTCTCTCGGCACCATTGGATTCTTCGTTTACCAGCTGTTTTTCTTTATTTTCAACAGGTGAGGTATTCTTCGGTCCTGGTTTTTCCAGACAATAACTAATCAACATAAGGTAATATATTTGGTGATGGATAAGTATCAAATTCCTGCTGCCACAAAAATTGGCCATGTACACCTGAAAGTATCCGACCTGCAAAGATCTGTCAGTTTTTATTGTGGCCTGCTTGGATTTGAGATCACGGCAAGATATGGCGACCAGGCGATCTTTATTTCTGCCGGCGGTTATCATCATCATATCGGGCTTAATACATGGTACAGCCAGGGTATGCCACCTGCACCCGTAAAGTCAGCCGGATTATTTCATACCGCTATTCTTTATCCAACCCGTAAAGAGCTTGCTATAATTTATGACCGCCTTGTTAAAGCCGGATATCCTTTTACGGGATATGCAGATCATGGTGTATCAGAAGCATTGTATCTCGATGATCCGGACCAGAATGGAGTGGAACTTTACTGGGACCGCCCAAAAGAAGAATGGCCCCAGAACGCTGACGGAAGCCTGAATATGTTTACTAAAGCACTAGACCTGCAAAACCTGCTGGCTGAGTTGAAATAGTTCTTGAAAACCGATTATTATTTGAAGTCATAAAGCATTTTTTATGTTGGTTACATGTTTGCAATGCGGCCATCATTTTAAGGGAGATTTTGTCCAAATTGCGGACAAAACGCTACTGTAAAAAGGCTGACAGCAAAAGTTCTGCTTGAGGAAGTGCTTCATTTTTTTACTCATCTTGAAAGCGGGTTCCCCTTTACTACATGGAATTTTTTAGTCAGGCCTGGCGCATCATCTTTTAATTATATAGAAGGGAAAAGGAAGCAATATCAGAAGCCTGTGAGTTATTTTTTGATCTGGCTGGGTTTGTATATGCTGGTACATAACAGTGTTATCAATAATTTCCATTATCAGATGGAAAAGGAAGTAGTTGAAGGACTGAATGTAGCAGAACGGTCAAATGTTTTATTGCGTAATCATCTAAGTATTTTTATGATTCCCATTATTATCGTTTCTTCCATACTTGTATATTTTGTCCTGGCCAGGCCAAGGTTTAATTTCATTGAACTATTTGCGGTAAGCTTATTTGGTACAGGAACATATTTTATGATGTTATTTATAAGTGATTTATTTCTGGGGGCTATAATGCGCATAAATATACTTGGACTAAAGGTTTTTCTATGGCAGACAACATTATCAGCTATATACAATTTCTGGTTTTGTTATGACGTGCTTAAGCGTATAAAAATGCGCTATTTTTGGCCCAGGATGATTCTTGCTTCTGTACTTATAGCCATCAGCGGCTTGTTAATAATGTTTTACCTGCCTATGTTGTGGATATATTTTACAGAATAAAAAACCAGATCACTTTTTTATATGCGTATACACTGTTTTCAACATGCCTCATATGAAAAGCCCGGAACGATTAAGGAATGGGCCGACATTAACGGGCATACACTCAGTTATACTTTGTTATACAAATCCGGGAGTACGTTTCCGGACCAGGGAGATTTTGACGTGTTACTGGTCATGGGCGGTGCTATGAATGTTGATGAAGAAGAGAAATACCCCTGGCTGCCAGATGAGAAGGAATTTATTCTTCAGACCATCAAAACGGGCAAAAAATGTATTGGCATTTGCCTGGGTGCGCAACTCATTGCGAATGCATTGAGTGAACGCGTTTATCCAAATGATGAAAAGGAGATAGGTATATTTCCAGTACATTTTACAGCAAGTGCACTGAAAAATGATCTTTTTAAACACATGGAAAATCCTTATCATGTGCTGCACTGGCATGGCGACACTTTCGACCTTCCTGATTCAGCAATATTAATTGCTTCTACAGAAGCATGCCGTAACCAGGCTTACCTGGTTGGGAGTAACATACTAAGTTTCCAGTTTCACATTGAAATGAATCCCGGGCTGCTTGAAGACTTTATCCATAATGATGGCTACGAACTGGAAGAAAAGGGAAGGTATATCCAGGATGCAGAAGAAATTCGAAGAAATGCAGTGCTGCTCCAAAAAAACCGGGCCGACCTGTTTATTATCCTGGATAAATTTATTGGTAAAAATTAACGATGATTGCCCAGGCCTTTCAGGAAGTTCAGCGCGGCAATAACATTTCCATCTTTTGCGGTTGCGCCATTAAATGCACGCCCGAAAAAGAAAGTCAGCCGCTGATTATTACCTAAATCATATTCAGCATTCAATACCCATCTCCATGAAGGGTCAATGGTGTTTTTTGTCAGCACGCTCCGGTAGATAGCCTCTGTACTTATACTGAACCTGCCTGCCGGAGGATTATAGATAATTCTTGCCCCTGCGTCAAATGTTGAAACATCCTCATTTTTCAATACGCCAAGGTCATCTGCAAATACTTTTTTCGGATTTTCAAGGAAGCGGGTAATCCCCATCAGGCTCCAGCCATTCTGGTAATTGGCGCCGAAAGTGAGCCAGGCACCGGCATTATAAACCCGGGAATTGTTGAACGTACGGTTAATATATTCAAGACTTAATCCACCAGCAAAGTCAATAAAGAACCCAAAGCGTTCCACTTTAAATGATGCCGCTGCTTTTTGAAGCCTCTCCAGTTCTTCAGAATAGGAGGAAACAATACCGGTTTTTAATTTTTCCAGTCTCCTTTCCATTTTTTCAGATATAGCAAGAACATCCGGGTGGTCAGGGTCCCTTTTTTCTTCAAGCTTTGCCTGCCTTTCCCTTTTCAGCCTTTGATAAATACTATCGGCATCCAGTTGTTGTGAGAGTGATAGATTTAAACCGCTGGCAATTTCTGCCTGAAGTTCGTGAATGGATTCAAGGATGGAGATAGCTTTATTACTCAGTTTACCTCTTTTTATGGAAAACTTTGTGCCGATGGAGTGGTACAGGTTATCTTCATCAAAATCGCGGGAGGAAGAATCCGCATTTCTTATAGCGGTGGAGATGACAAAGGTTTGCCTGAATACATCAGCAAAATTCCTGGTATTGAATTTGTCGGTGGTAAGACCCTTTGAACGAAAAATCCAGAAAGGTGCAAGGTCTACTGCATAATTGGAGGGAAAGATTGAATTGCTGTTAGTCGCTGATTGCAGCGTAAGCATAAAGTCAGAAACGTCACTTGGCTTTTCAATGTCACTAACAGAGAATCCAAGCAGGTTGGCTCCCGGTGAACTGGGAGCCCGTAAAAGGTCGAGCCTGATCTTTGTGGTATCAATGGATTGTGACCTGGATATGACCGCCAGGAATAACATGGCAATGATCATAATATTTTTCAAGGACATAATCAGATTTTAAAAAATTCAATGTTTGATGTGAATATGGCAGAACCTCCCTCTTTTTCCACAGTTTTATACAGGATATATTCTGCGAACCTGATGCCGCCTCGTATCCTGATGATTGATTCAAGGTAGTTTGTGTCTTTTGCGGTATCGGAAATTACTGTGGTAATACGCATTGTTTTGCCATGTAATTTTTTATTGGTACCCAGTGCAAACTCCGGCAAGGATCCTTTCTCTCCTGTAATAATATTAACAC
Organism: uncultured Sphingobacteriales bacterium; assembly: GCA_963823365.1. Taxonomy (GTDB): domain Bacteria; phylum Bacteroidota; class Bacteroidia; order Chitinophagales; family Chitinophagaceae; genus Pollutibacter. The sequence goes on along the minus strand of CAWGLH010000009.1, from coordinate 430,286 downwards.
CATCCAGGAGGATGTCGGTGGTTCCTGTTTGTCCGGGTGCACCCAGGATTATTTCCAGTGTTACTGCAGCATCAGAACCATTGATAAGATAAGCAGTATCCAGGGAGGTTTTTTCCGCAAAATCCGGGTTAATTTTCCTGGCTTTGGAAGTAGCTGTCTTTTCAGATATTTTTTCTTCAGGCTTTTTGTTATCGTTTTTAGATGACTTGCCGGCAGTTTTTTTCTTGTCCTTTTTAGATGGCGGAACAGTATTTGTCCGGCCGGTTTTATTTGACTTTTTTTTAGTGGCTTTAGACATATACTATGATTATTAACAGTAAGGAATATCCGATATGCTGAATATAATAAATAAATAAGTTGTTGTACCTTACTATTCATGGAAAATGTGGTTAATAGCAGGCAGGACGGCTTTGAAGCTTTCCAGAAATTTCATTCCAGTGAGCAGGCCATTGAGGTTGGAGAAATCCTGAAGGGGGCGGGCATAGAATACCATGTAGTGCAGGATAAGCCATACTTCGATGTGAGTTTTGCCTTCAATAAAACAGATCCGGATATCAACCTGGTCATCCGCCAGGCAGATTTCCTGAAAGCACGGGAGGCTTTACAGGATTATTATGAATCACGGCTGGGGTCTGTGGACAGGGATTATTATTTATTTCAGTTCTCGGATAAGGAACTGGCTGAAATAATACAGAAGCCTGATGAATGGGGAAGTTTTGATTATGAACTGGCTAAAAATATCCTGCATGAAAGGGGAATAGAAATAACAGAAGATGTGGAATCTTCTATAATGGAAAACAGGATAGTCGAATTATCAAAATCTGAAAACATTAACCCGGCCTGGATCATTTTAGGATACCTCAGCGCTTTTTTAGGCGGTTTCCTGGGGATTATCATTGGCTGGATACTGGCTTTTTATACCAAGAAGCTTCCTAACGGTGAACGGGTATATGTATACAGTGAAAAAGACAGGAAAAACGGAAAGATCATTTTTTATTTATCAATATTTTCGTTCATCATCTTTATAGGATTAAAGCTCTACAGGAATTTCCCAGGCAACCAGCAGATCATTTAAAATTTCCAAACCGGGCATAGCTGATTTAAGACTTCTAATTAAGATCTTTAAGTATCGGGATATCAGCTTTTATGGCATTAACCTGCTCACTGATATTTCTTCTTGCAGAATCGCTGAGCGACCATCCCAGCGGGAGAAGGCCTTTTTTATTATTGATCCTGATATCAAAATATTTGTACCGCCCATTCAAAAGCGTATCACTGAAAAGTTTTGAAGTAATGTTTTTGTAAAGGATCGTTCTTCTGTCCCAGGCATTCAGAAACCCGGGAAGGATGGTGCTAAGGTCAGGGACAATTTTGGCCGCCTGCACTGAATCTGAAATACTTTTTGCATCAGTGCTGTTCTGTATAAATAAGAGATAGACCGGGAACCTGCATGTATAATTCAGCTTCTTTTCTGCCGCGCGGATGAAGGGGTTAAGTCCGAGTATCAGTGACCATGCCGTTTCAATTCCTGAATTCTCCTTATACCCGCCGTCGATGATATGTCCCACTGCCCTTTCCCCATTTTCTTTAAGTAATGCTCCTGAAGTGATTACGGGAAACCTGGCGCAAAGTGAAGCGGCGGTTTTTGTGGGTATGTCTGACCCCAGCACTTTCAACACATCCACATCATCATTGAAAACATTTACCGATCCGGAATGCAGGGTCAGGTTGGAGGTGATGGCCTTCTGACCTGTTTCGGACAATACCCCGTTGATCAGCAGGTTGGGTATTCGGTATGTATTAAGGGTATCCTTATACCAGGTATCGAGGAATGAATTATCCATTGTTTCGCTTTGCAGGTTTCTTCTGTAAGCTACACCCCAGCTATCTTCCAGTTTGCTGTTCCTGCTTAGCGGGTCAATGGGAAAGGGTATCATCCGCTGCAGGTTATCGGAGAAAATAAATGCCGCTGTAAGGTCGCTCAGGAAATCCGCACTTACTGCATTTTCAAAATGATTATTATTACCTGTGATGATTGGTTCGTTTTTCAACCGGTCATGCAGGTAGGATGTATAGAAAACAGAACCTACCCCTCCGCCTGAAACTCCGCTGATAGCATAGACATGATCTATAAATGCCGGGTTAAGGTCGTTAAGTTTTTTCAGGACCTGTGCAGTCCAGCTTGCTCCCCGAATCCCTCCACCTTCAGCAGCAACAATGATAATCGGGTACACAGAGTCGGAAAATCCCGAAACTGATGAATCCCGGAGTCTGTTAATACGCCGGCTGATCCAGTGTTGAAAATTTGTTTCGATATTTTCACGCTGATCAACCCTGCCGGGTGAAGAAATTATTCGGATGCTGCTATTATCATTAATAGTACTGAATAATACGATGACAAGTAGTAAAATAAAAAAAGCAGGAGATTGCCGGATATTGAATTTGATGATCAGGAAGGCAGCGAGGACGGTGAAAAAAATAAATCCGCAGAATAGCACAGTGGCGGGCTGTAAAAGCCTTGCAAACCCTATATTGACGGGCAATAAAAAGAGAATGAATAATAAACTGTTGATGCCGATGATCAGCCAAACCGCAATCCTGGTAGCGTTTGATTTCATCAGTTCCCGAATACTGGTACCGGATGGTAAATAGCGTTGGGCATTTTCTTTGAAATCAATGCCCATTTTCCTGGCAATCTCAGGCCTTTTGATAAAAAATATTACCAATAAAATGCCAATGGTAATGGTAACCCCAGTGTACACAATGAGCGTATCCCATTTATATACATGGATAATACTTGCCCCTTTTACCAGGGCAACGGTCACTATCAACAGCGGAACCAGGGCAAGTAACCTTGGCAGCCACCGGATTACCTTGCGGGTAAAATCATTGTCAGGGACATCAATTTCTTTTACTTCTAACACCACCCGGTTGGTATACCAGATCAGGAGGCACCAGATGAACAGGGTAATGCTTGTTTTTATTATGTAGGCAATGGAGACGCCGTAGAATGCCACGCCAACGAAGAAGTCCCGGCCCTGGTCATTGGAGATCAGGGCATATCCTGCAAGGGCGAGCAGGACCACACTGAATGCGGCAGGGTAAATAATTCGCCACAGGTAAATAAGGCTGATGATGAATTTCTTCATGGTGAGGATGCTGAAACAAATATAGCAAGATCAATATTAGGCGAAAGCAATGGGGAACTGAGAAATTACTTCATCCAGTTCTGTACTTCCTTGTCGATGTCGTGATTAATATGGCAATCGTTACAGTTATCTGTGAGCAGGATATATGCGGCTCTTGCTTTGGGAAGATCATTTTTATCCAGGGCCGACTTTAAATTGTTTATCGGCGCCTTGAGATTTTTCTCGTAAAAATAATTGAAGGGCTTATCCAGTTTGCGGTGTGTGGTAAATTTATCTGAAACGATCAGGAGTATGCTGTCCATCCCGGTTAGTAACCATTTAGCCCCGTCAATATCTCCTTTTTTAAGGTCACCGCCAAGGTTTTCATGATAAACGCGGATATCAATCATGTTTTCATCCAGATCCTTGATATTGAAACTTTCATTTTCAGTACCCAGGTTACAATAGTTGGCACCTAAAATAATCAGCAGGGAAAAAATGAGATACACGAATTTCATAAACAAAGTATAGAATGCTTGTTATTGCGGCTAACAATAAACCAGGGGCAAAGTTCAGTATACCGGTATGTTTACTGTTGCACCCAAATTATGGTATCCGGCCCGCTGATATTTAATCCCTGCCCGGATATGGATAGTCCATCCTTCGTCATAATATATTTCACTTCGGTATCAGTTCCATAGATTTTTACCTGTTTTGGTTTTGTCTTGACCGGCAGGAATATATTATTTGTTTCATAGGGATACATAATGTGGATATAAATATTATTCAGGCTTTGTGTAGTTACACCCCATGGTTGTGGCTTAATCGGGCCGCCCCTGGTACCATAAATGGTTTGCCCGTTTTTCTGCAGCCATTTCCCGGCGGCGTCCAGTGTATCCCTGAATTCTGCCTGTATTTCACCATTAGGCATTGGCCCTACATTGAGTAATAAATTGGCATTCCTGCCGGCAGCGCTTACTACAAGCTGGATCACCTGGGTAACTGTTTTATAATTCCTGTCGGTGATATTATAACCCCATGATCCGTTAATGGTTTCGCATGTTTCCAGTGGTAATGAGGAAGCCTGCTGGAAGCTTAAACCTGATTTGTTTTCTCCGGGAAGGTCGCGTTCAAACATCTGGAAATCCTCCCCCGGGATAGGATCAAGGTGGTGGTTATTACCGATCATGCACTGGGGCTGAAGGGAATGTATGAGTTTATAAATCTCATTATATTTCCAGTCGATCCGCGAGCTCCTGTCTGCATCTCCTTCAGGATTGGTCTGGTCCCAGTGGCCATCAAACCAGATCGACATGATTTCACCGTAATTGGTAAGAAGCTCGGTAAGCTGTTTTTTCATAAAAGACAGGTAGGAAGCATAATCACTTTTTTGGGTGCGACCGGTTCCTTTGCCCGTTCTTCCGGTTTCATAGGGATAATCATTTCGGTACCAGTCGAGCGTTGAATAATATAATCCCAGCTTTATGCCCTGTTTTTTGCATTCTGCAGACAACAGCTTTAATACGTCCTTACCGTAAGGAGTATTCGTAATCTTCCAGTCGGATTGTTTGGTATCCCAGTTGGAGAATCCATCATGGTGCCGGGTAATAAAAACGATGTATTTCATTCCGGCGTTTTTTGCGGTCGAAACCCATTTCTCCGCGTCAAAGTCAACCGGGTTGAAGGATCGTAATAAACGGGTATAGTCTTCGACTTTAATATTCCGGTTATTCATGACCCATTCGCCATCTGCAAGAACGCTTGATAGTCCCCAGTGAATGAACATCCCGTACCTGGAATCCTGGAACTGCCTGCGGGCCTGGAGGTTTTCCATGGCAGGAGTATATTGCTGGGCAGAAGAAGATAAGAGCAGGAGGATCAGGTATAAGGAGAGTGTGATTTTTTTCATGACTTCGGATGGTTAATAATTGGTCAAGATAAGTTTTCTGCAGAATATTTTATGGATGGAGGGATGAACGCCCACATAAATATGTGGTTTTAAGATGGCCGCGCATTATCATCAATCCGTTAACTATTTTTGCCATCGTAAAACCCCGCATGAGGTATATCATTATTTGCCTGTTTATTTTGTGTTTAGCGTTGAGGCCATCGGCGCAGGTATTCAATTATGCCTTCAACCGCATCACTACGGATGACGGAATGGGACTTCGTTCAAATGCCGTGCAAAGCATTTTCCAGGATGTAAAAGGATTTATATGGATTGGAAACAGCAATGGCTTGCAAAGATTTGATGGCAGTAAGTTTATTACGTTCGATCCTTTTGGAACCAGCCCTGACCCAATGCCCGCTGTGGCGATCAGCAGGATACTTCCTGCCGATAGTGGCAAAATGTGGATCGCTGCGTATTCGATAAAAGAGTTCGGCATATTTGATCCTGCCAAATTCAGGTATCATAAAATCCCGCTCAGCACTTCCCAGCCACTGCCGGCAAGGGCTGAATTTAAATTATGGCAGGATGGGTATAACCAGACTTACCTGAATGTATTTCGTTACGGAAAGATTTTAAAGTATGACCCTGAGAAAAGGGAGTTTAATGAGAATACCGAGCTCAATAATATTCCTACAGGATGGAAAACACTGATCAACGTCCACCATGACACCCTCAAAAAGCAATACTGGATTATCTGTGATTCGGGGATATGTGTGTACGATGAATCATCCCGGCAGATGTGGAGCAAACTGAATAACCCTGCTGGGTTACCCCTGCTGAATAATGTGGAAGTTCAGCGTTCGGCTTCACAGTTCTATATCGATAAACATAGAAGGCATTGGGTTTTTAACTGGTCATCCGGACAAAAATTTTTCTGTTTTGATTCAACAGGTAAAGCATTAGCGGATACTGCGGGACTCTCCGGTGTAAACACTTCATATGCGGAGCTCAGTTATTTTTTTGAAACCAGGGCGGGTTCGCTCATGATCTACGGACTGGCTAATTTATACATAAGGGACAAGGGCCAGGAGCGATTCACCCTGTACCGGCAACAACTGACCGATAATTACGGCATCGGGTATGAATATGTAAATCAACTGTATGAAGACAGGGACGGGGTGATCTGGGCAGCAACTGACCAGGGGCTTTATTATGCTCCACCGTGGCACAATGATGTCATGAATATATTTCTTTCATATGTACCAGGCCAGTATAATATTACCGACATACTCGAATTGCGTAACGGGGACTACTGGTTCTCGACCTGGGGAGCGGGGGTGATCACAATGAACAATAAAATCCAGCGGTATAAATCACCCTTATATAACCCTGCAGATTCAGGTGATGCCAAAAAATGGACAGCGTACCACCAGGTCTGGGCTATGTACCAGCATTCCACTACTGGAAAAGTATTCCTCGGTTGCCAGCGGGGACAGGTAATGATCTATGATACGGCTTCAAAGAAAACAGAATATTTGTGGCCGCCGGAATTTAACCAGGCGACCATACGGTATATTACCGAGTCGAAAAATGGTGATATTCTTTTTGGAACACAGAGTGGAAGGCTGATAAAATTTGACGGCAGGGGGTTCAGGGTGATGGTTGACCTGGGTGAGGGAGCAATTATTTATAAGATGCTGGTGGATCGGGAAGGGTGGATCTGGCTTGGAACACAGGATAAAGGCGTATTTGCTTTTAATGAATCTACCGGAAAGGTAGAGCAGCACTATAGCAGTGATACAGGAAACGGACGATTATTCAGTTCAACCTGCAGGGATATTGAACAGTTGACCGATGACCTGATCGTTGCAGCAACAGAAGCATTGACAATCATCAACAAAAGAACCAAAAAGATCAGAACCATCAGCCTTAAGGATGGACTCCCTTCCAATTCCATTCGAAAGATGCGCATGGACGCCGAAGGTTATTTATGGCTGATCACAGATAATGGTTTATGCCGTTATGATTATAATCGCAATTTGTTCACTACTTACGGAAAGAATGACGGTATTCTTCTGGCTGATATTGCAAAAAGCGCTGACTACCTCTGCAGTGACAAGTTTGTAATGTTTGCCGGAGTTAATGTCGCTTTGTTGTTTCATCCTGATGCATTCAAAACAAACCGGCCAACACCAGATGTTACCATTACAGATTTTTTCCTGGGTGATTCTTACCAGTTGCTGGATTCGCTTCAGACCCTGAACGAAATTGTGCTTAATCCGGAGCAGAATGATTTTACCATTACGTTCGCCTGCCTTGATTTTAAAAACCGCAACAAGTACAAGTATTACTACCAGATGAAGGGATTGAATAAAGAATGGCTACAGGCAGAAGATCTTAGTATCATATATTCAGGACTGGCGCCGGGCCATTATGTATTTCGCGTAAAGGCCCAGAATGTGGATGGTATTGAGTCAAAAAATATAACGGAACTGAAGATTTATGTTCGCCCGCCTTTTTGGCGCACCGCCTGGTTCCTGTCGACCCTCTTAACCATTATCGCCATGGTCATCTATGGCATGCACCGGCTTCGGATCAAGCGGCTCCTGGCGGTTGAGCGTATACGAAACCGTGTGGCGCGTGACCTTCATGATGATATGGGCAGTACATTAAGTACCATTAATATCTTAAGCTCCATGGCCAAGGCAAAGCTCAACACGGATGCTATTAAAACCAGCGAATACATTAATAAGATCAGTGACAATAGCCAGCGGATGATGGAAGCAATGGATGATATCGTATGGGCCATAAAGCCTTCCAATGACAGTATGCAAAAAGTAGTTGCCAGGATGCGTGAATTCGCTACCAATGTTTTTGAAGCAAAGGATATTGACATTGATTTCAGGGCGGATGAAGATGTGAATGATGCCCAGATCGATATGGAGGCGCGCAGGGACTTGTTCCTGGTATTTAAGGAAGCAGTTAATAATTCCGCAAAGTATTCAAAATGCAGCCAGGCAGAAGTGAGTATACTGATCGACCATAAAAAGCTGGTCCTAACAGTAAAGGATAATGGAATTGGTTTTAATGTGAAAACCGCAGACAGCGGAAACGGTTTGGGGAATATGCAAAAGAGGGCAGCTGCCATGAGGGGAACGATACACATACAATCAGGAGAGAATGCCGGAACAACAGTTATGTTAACCGTTCCACTCAATTAATGGTAATGACAAGAACACTCAGCCAGAAATTCAGGTTTTTCACGTTTGTCTGTATAGCCCTGCTGGCATATGTTCACGGGTATAACCTTCGTGAAACATACCTGGCGCCATACAGCACGGTCAGTGAGCCAATGACTTTTACGGCTTTTTTTGAATACTTCATTTCCAATGGCCTGCTTCGATTCCGGATACCTTTGTTGTTTCTTATATCAGGATACCTGTATGCATTGTATGATCATCGTCCTTACAGGCTCCAGGTAAAAAACCGCTTCAGGTCACTCGTTATTCCTTATTTATTATGGAGTGCGGGCGGATTATTGCTCACATTCCTGTTGCAGCAGTTTCCTTATACGGCCAATGTGGTTTACCAGTCAGGGATTGACCAGTTGGGTGATAACCGTCCATATACAGAAATAGGCTGGAAGGGTATCCTGTCACGGTGGGTATTCAGTCCGATTTCCTACCAGTTATGGTTTATACTTTCGCTATTTATTTATAACCTGCTTTATCCATTCATTAAATGGCTTGTTATAAAGGTTCCATATATCTGGCTGCCACTTACTTTTTTATTGTTTTATAGCGCGATGATATTCCCGCTTATAGACGGGCGCGGTTTGTTTTTCTTTTCCATGGGTGTATGGCTGGTGAAACGTAATATTTCCATTGAAGAAGAACCGCAATGGTTTAGCCTGGGGATAACGCTGATCGTATTTATAGGATTGTCTGTGATCAAGACCTTTATGGCTTTTGAGCTGCAACCCGTCAGGTCTACCTGGGCAGCCTTGCTGACCCTTCACCAATTATCAGTAATTGCAGGAATCATGGCGATGTGGTTTGGGGCCGACAGGGTTATCCGTTGGTTCATGAAGCAAAACTGGTTCCACCATGCCAGCGGTTTTTCCTTTTTTATATTCGGGATGCACGTACCCTTATTGCCTTATTTAATGAAGTGGTCATTGATGAATCTCGATTTCCTGCCTAATTACCGGCTGATCACATACCTCTTTGTTCCCCTGCTGGTACTTATGATCAGTATCTGGGTGGGAGCATTCACCAGGCGTTTCTTTCCCAGATTCTATGGAGTATTGACAGGCGGCAGGGGTTTTTGATGGAAAAGCACATATTTATGTGATTGGTAAAAAGCACACGGACAGTAACTTTATGTAAAATGCCTTACGATGATTAAAGTAGTGTTGTATGAAGACAATCCTCAGTTGCGCGAGGGGTTAACGATGCTGATCGATGGCAGTGAAGGGTTTTGTGTGCTGGCATCCTATAAGAATTGTGATCATGTAAGGGACGAAGTGGAAGCATGGAACCCTGACGTAATCCTGCTGGATATTGATATGCCCGGCACCAATGGCCTCGAGGGATTGAAGATTATCCGGTCTGTGAATCTGGATGTAAAGGTGCTTATGCTTACGGTTTTCGATGATAATAAGAACGTGTTTGAGGCCATCAGGAATGGTGCGAACGGATATATCCTGAAAAAAACCCCTCCGGCAAAGCTGCTTGAGTATATCGCCGAAGCAGCCAGTGGCGGGGCCCCAATGACGGCAAGTATTGCCACACAGGTGCTGAAAATGTTTTCGCAGGTAAATGATCCCAAAAGCGGGGATTATAACCTGAGTGACCGGGAAAAAGAAGTGCTGCATTTACTGGTGGAGGGATATAGTTATAAAATGATCGCTTCAAAAATGTTCATTGCCATTGATACGGTGCGCAGCCATATCAAGAAGATTTATGAAAAGCTTCATGTAAACAGTAAAAGTGAGGCGGTCGCCAAGGCATTTAAAGACAGGCTGGTATAATCGCGGATTGTTTACATATACAGGGTTGATGTTTGATTTTAAGTTTAATGGCAGTTTCGGCTGCCATTTTTTTTTACACATATTTATGTGATTGTGGGTATGGTTTTTTTTATCCAGATTTGGGCTCACAATCATTTTTATGAGACCGCTAGTCTTATGTATTGTTTTTTTATCTTTTTTGACGGGCAGCTGCAAAAAGGATCAACAACCCGATAAAGAGGAACCGACTGATCCGTGTATGGTAGAATTCGAGGTATACCAGGACCTCGACTATAGCTCCCATATTTATAATGGCCTTAAGGCCGAGTTAAAGCTCACGGTTTCAAAAGAGATTTTACAGACCGGTGCTAACCAGGTTCTATGGGATACGGTTTTCAACTTAAGGGGAATTCGTGAATACCCGATGAAGGCGGCCCCACTCATAATAAACAGGAAATTCAATGGTATTATTGAGGGAAAAGAGGCGCACCGGGTATCGCAGGTGATTAAGTATGTAAATGCAGAAAGCCAGGTTTCCCAGCATGCGAAAGGAGAAATCTTGCCATCGCAACCACTTGTAAAAAGATTTTTAATTGGACTGTGAGGATTTATTTTCACATGTTTATGTGATTTTCCGGTATTATAAATATCATCATCTTTAGGAGAAGAAATAAATAACAGAACGGCTTCGATAAATAGAATGGAGTTTATCGGGAAGCAAAAAAAGAACCAGGAATTTTCAAACACACGAACGATTTTACACGAAAGGATTTACACGAAAGATTGAACAAAGTAAGTTTTGACAGGAGGTGGATTTCAGGACGGCAAGGCCGTCCTTTTTTTATGTCAGGTTATTCATGCCCTTATCCATTTGAAATTCTTTTAGTTACCGGTGTGCAAGTCTATCACATATCTGATCACATCATTCCTCCGATACAGCAGTTTTTTTTCTCCAGTTTCACATGTATGTGCGATTGTATAAGGCTTTATTGTGTATGAAATTTGATGCATAAATTAATTCATATGCAATACATTTCATTTATCCTCTTCAGTGCAATAATGCTGATGGCATGTTCTACCGCTAAGGTTGCAGTAGATGACAATGGCTGGGGAAAAAGAGAAGAATACACAGTAAAAGGCAGGCAGGGTTTTCTGAACAGGCAGAAACTTGAATTTGGAGAATACCAGACTGAATCTGTTAACAGGTCATGGACAAAGGGAAGCAGTTTCGGATTTGCCATGCCTATTAATATTGACTGGGTCGACAGGCTGAATGTAGAATATGTAAAGAGAAAACAAACAGTGCGGTTCAGCCTGGTTGACCAGCAGGGAAACAAATCAGAGGTCACGGCATTTTCCAAAGTTCGTTACAGGGATCTCACGATCGGGAATAATCCTAACAGTATCGTCAATATCGCAGGTGATATCCTGAAAATCGGTGATGCCGGTTCCAATACTTATGCAGTGAGGATCATCCCATCGGCAAACGATTATCCCTGGGAAATGATCATTGATAATAATGCCGCGCAGAGAAATCCCCGCAAATATGTAGGCTTACTGGCCAGGAGCAGGAACGAATACTATACTATCCAGCCTATCTATAAACTGGTAGGTAAAAACGGGAAAGTGGTGAATATCCCTCTTGCAGGATCTGTTGGATTTGAAATAAAGAACAGGGCCGGGGAAACCTATGCGGCAGTTTCGCTGATTGATAATGGCGTAGTATACTTCAATGATATACCGGAAGATGAAAAGTTTTTACTGGCCAATGCCATTGCTGCATTATTGCTCCAGCAGGAACTGGATACCGATATATAAATATATTTTTGCTGTAAAGAAGAACTATGCCCGAAGTAAAAGTTTGGACTTACTGTGATGCCATCAACGTGATGAAGCCCGAGGAAAAAATCCTTCACCAGTTGTATCATGATGAACAATATGGATTCCCGATTCATGATGATAATGAATTGTTCTGCCGGCTGATACTTGAAATTAACCAGGCAGGCCTGAGCTGGACCACCATACTGAAAAAGCAGGAAAGCTTCCGCAAGGCATACCACAATTTTGATGTGAAGAAGGTTGCCGGGTACAACGAAAAGGATATAGCACAGGTTGTTGAATGATCCGGGAGTCATCCGCAACAGGCTGAAAGTGAATGCCGCCATAGAAAATGCAAAAACCATCCTGCGGCTGCAGAAGGAATTTGGGACATTTAAGCAATGGCTTGATCATCATCATCCTGCCACAAAAGAGGAATGGGTGAAAATTTTTAAAAAGCAGTTTCGGTTCACAGGGGGTGAGATCGTAAATGAATTCTTACTGAGCACGGGATATTTGCCCGGGGCCCACAGGGAATCCTGTATCATTTACCGGAAAGTATTGAAAACCAGGCCTGCATGGAAATTTCAGTCCTAAATGTACCGCGATAGCTATAGTCTTCAAACACAGACCTTTACGATTCTCCCACTCATTCATGCATATTAACAGGTCGGATTTTGCGTTATTAGGGGACTAAATCCCGACCATTGAAAAGACATTTACTTTTTTTATTTCTTATTGCAGCCTGTTTTACAGTCAGTGCCCAGATGGCGATTGACACTTCCGGCCAATTAAAGCCACAGGAAGAGCTGGTTATCAAGTCTACTACGATCATCAAGATTGAAAATCTCGGCATAAATATCAACAGCAATCTTCCCGAGCTGCGCCCTACTATTTCTCCGGATGGTAAAACCCTGTTCTTTATCTGCGAGAACCATCCGGCAAATACAAAGTATAAATCAGTTCCGAATTCGCAGGATATCTGGTTTTCAGAAAAGGATAGCCTGGGAAGATGGAGCGAGGCTGTTCACATGGAGTATCCACTTAATACCATACACTATAATACTGTTTTTGCCATTTCGCCTGATAATAACCGTTTGCTGATACGTGGTGCGTTTAAGGAAGGAGCTTACCTCGGCAAAGGCGTGAGTATAAGCACGTTGAAGAAAAATGGCCAGTGGAGTGAGCCCGATATGCTGATGGTGAAGAATTATTACAAGTATGACAGGGGCGGCGTTTCCGGCGCTACCATATCGAATGATGGTAAAACACTGTTATTCTATATGACACCTGAAAAAAACAGTTACCTGAATGATATTTATGTTTCCTTCCTGGAACCCGATGGTACCTGGACCGAACCGAAAAGTATTGGCAAGAAAATAAATCTTCCAGGTTATGATGAGATGACGCCATTCCTTGCGGCTGATGGTGTTACATTATATTTCAGCAGCAACCGCCCTGGCGGACTCGGAGATAACGATATATGGATGACAAAGCGCCTTGATAAAACATGGCTCAAATGGAGTGACCCTGTAAACCTCGGAAGTCCGATTAATACAGAAGACTGGGATGCGTTTTTCACGCTCGATGCAGGCGGTGAATATGCTTATATGTCGTCGAGCTTAAAGTCTTACGGCGAAAGCGATATTGTAAGGGTCAAGTTGCTGGAGAAAGAAATGCCGGATCCTGTGGTGCTGGTAAGTGGTAATGTATATAATGCAAAAACAAAGGAACCATTAAGCGCTTCATTAATCTATGAAACACTACCGGATGGTGAGGAAGCGGGGACCGGTGTATCAAGCGAGATTGATGGTGCTTTCAAAATTGTGCTTCCTTACGACAAGAACTACAGTATACGCGCGACAGCCGATCATTTTTTCGCCATATCAGAAAACCTGCAACTTGATTCATTGATCAAGGCCGGTTACAAAGAGATACACAAAGACCTCTACCTTGTACCTATTGAAATTGGACAGGTGGTAAGGCTGAATAATGTATTCTTTGATTTCGACAAGTATGACCTGAGGCCGGAATCATTTGTTGAGCTCGACAGGGTTGTTAAGTTGCTAAAGGAAAACCCTGCTATAGAAATTGAAATGAGTGCACATACCGATGCCAGGGGATCGGATGAGTATAACATCAAACTAAGTCATAACAGGGCCGCTTCTGTAAGGACCTATATTATTTCCCAGGGAATCGCTGAATCCCGGATCGTTTCAAAAGGTTATGGCGAAACAAAGCCTGTTGACACCAATGAAACCGATGAAGGAAGGCAAATGAACCGGAGGGTTGAGTTTACGATTACGAAGAATTAAAATGGTAATGTCTTCTTAAAACAGATTGCGGATTACAGATCCTGATATTACCCAGGAATCCGTAATCCGCAATCCGTAATCCGCAATTCGCAATTCTTATCTCAACCGGCTAAGATCATCAAGCACCCAAACGCCCCGGCCATATGTGGCAATGACCATATTCAGGTCACGCGGATGAATAAACAGGTCCTGTACTGAAACAGAGGCCGGAAGGTTTGCCTGGATCGACTGCCAGCTGCGTCCATTATCGCGGCTTACATAAACGCCCATATCCGTTCCGCAATACAAAATATTCTTGTTGACAGGGTCTTCACGGATCACGTTTACGGGAGCCGGGGGAAGGTCGGTTACCATCAGGGTCCATGTTTTACCATAATCAGTACTGCGATAGATATAAGGTTTGATGTTATCCTCGCGACGATCGCTCATGGTAATATATACCGTGTTTTTCTCCCATTTGGAAGCCACTATCCTGGAAACGTGAACGCCTTTCGGAAGACCTTTGTTAATCTCAAACCATGCGCTTCCGTCATTCATGGAGCACCATACCCTGCCGTCGTCCGTACCCACATAAAGCACGCCCTGTTCCAGCGGTGATTCGTCGATGGCAACAATCGCCTGGTGGTTGATGGCATAGGGCGTTTTACCCATATGTTCTTTATTATTATACGTAAGGTCGGGGCTTATTCTTTTCCATGAATTTCCCTGGTCACTGCTTTTAAAGAGATACTGGAATCCATGGTAGATCGTTTTATTATCATGTGGGGAAAGCAATGTATAGGCGAGCCATTCCCCGCGGTGAATATCCTCGTCGTCTTTTTTTGCCGGGAAGATGTTTTCACTTTTTATGGAATCCTTATACACCCTGCTGCGCATCAATCGTCCATAGAAGGAACAGGAATACACCAGGTCAGGATCTTTTGGATCCACCGCATGAATGGTTCCTTCGCCTCCGGGCGCAGTGCGCCATCCCTGTATGGTGGTATCTTTTTTGCCAAAAGTATTTTTCACGGAAGCCATGAAACTGCCTTCGTCCTGTACCGAGCCAATAACATTATATGGCTGTTTCATGTCGTAGGTGATATTATAAAACTGTGTGGTAGGAATAACCTTAAAGAAGTTTTTCCAGTGCCTGCCGGTATCTGTGCTAACAATTACGCCGCCATCATTTCCATTGATGAGATAACCCGGGTCATTGGGATCTATCCATAAAGCATGATGGTCGCCATGCATGCGGTCGCTTCCTTTTTCTCCGCGCATGACGTTAAAGGTCTTGCCGCCGTCGGTACTTTTTGCAATGGGCACACCCATGATATATACGAGGTCTTCATTTTTTGTATCAACCCTGATCTGTCCGAATACCCAGCCGTATGTTCCGGCAAACCTTTCCAGTTTATCGTCTTCCGTACTCACTTTCGTAAAAGTTTCCCCGGCATCATTGCTGCGGTAAACCTGCACTCCATAGGGAATTACCTGGATAGGCCTTCCGTATGGATCCAGTTCTCCTGGTTTGGGTTCCCGCTTGGAATTATGGTTATCTACATACGCATAGAGCACTTTTGGATTTGAACGGGCAAGGGCTATGCCCACACGTCCGGTAAACTGCGTTTGTGGAAGGCCGTTAGTAAGTTTTTTCCAGGATTTTCCGCCATCCGTGCTTTTCCAGATGAAGTCGCCATCCTGTGGGGTGGGGTCACTCCAGCGAAGTCGTGTGCGGTTCCATTCCGAGGCATATAAAATATTGGGGTCAGTCGGGTCCATGACCAGGTCGATCACCCCTGATTTGCTGTCTTTGATGATGCGTTTCCATGATTTACCGCCATCGGAAGTCATGAACAGGCCTTTATCCCCGGCATAGCTCCACTCGTTTCCGGTGGATGCAACATAGGCTATATCGGCATTGGTGGGATGTACGATTACACGGGAGATTGTTCCGGCATTTTCCAGTCCAACGTGTTTCCAGGTTTTTCCTCCGTCCATAGTTTTGTAAACACCGGTGCCTGGGAGGGATGCGCGAAATATATTGGCCTCACCTGTGCCCAGGTAAATAATATTCTGGTTTGATGGCGCCGCGTGGAATGAGCCGATGCTTAGTGTGGCGTCCTTATCAAAAAGTGAATTCCAGGAATTGCCGCCATCCTCCGTTTTCCAGAAACCCCCGGTGGCAAAAGAGGCCCAGATGATGTTTTTATTTCCGGAAACGCCCTGGACTTCACTGACACGGCCGGAAATGATATCCGGGCCGATATTACGCCATACCAGGTTTCTGTATGGTGATTTGGCGGCCATCGCTTTTTGCTTTTCAAAAGCCGCCAGCCTTTCCTTTCCAGTGGAGGGTCGGTTCTGGGCAATGGAAAACGTCAGGATTATGAATAAGGAAATGAACAGGAAGAACACTTGTTTACGCATGTCGGTTTGGTTGTGTCGATAAATTTAGTGAATGAAAGGCAATTTTGCTCATGAAACACTGGTATCAATAATCTTATAACTGCCTGTTACAGAAACCCTAAAAGAATTGATACATGAATATTTTTTATGGAATTGTGTGATTTCAATCATTATTATTAAATTATACTATTCCTTTCTTTGACGATTCTTATCCTTTTGAATTCCATCGACCCTAACTTTCCGATTCACTAAGCCTGCGGCCATAAGCTGAATATCCATTCCAATTCCATTGAACTACCAGCCATCGTTTTGCCCAATAATATAACCAATGATAAGATTTTCTTCAGGCTGGGGTTTATTTTTGATTTGCCTGGCATCCTTATTACATGTTCATCCCCTTGCCGGACAGACCAAGAGGGCCCTGGTGGTGGCGATAGGGGATTACCGTGATGGCCGTACCTGGAAACACATCAGTTCGGTCGAAGACCTCGTTTATATCCGGGCCGGCCTCGGCAAGTTTGGATTCACAACCGATCATATTGACACCCTCAAAAACGAACAGGCCACCAAGGCCGCTATACTGAATGCTTTGGATAAACTTGCTTCAACTTCCGGAGCGGGTGATCATATAGTATTTTATTTCTGCGGCCATGGCCAGCAAATCATGGACAACAATGGTATGCCTGATGAAGATGACGGCTATGATGAAGCCCTGGTAACTTATAATGCCGCAGGGATGTACAATCCAACCGGCGATACCGGGCAAAATCATCTTCGCGACGATGAACTCGGGCAGAAATTATCCCTAATCAGCAAACAGGTGGGTAAGGCTGGAAGCCTGCTCGTGATGATCGATGCCTGCCATTCCGGTTCAGCTACACGAACAGAGAATTTCCAGATCGCCCGTGGATCCGATAAGCCATTCAAAAGTTCTGAATATACACCATCCACATTGTTACGCCTCGCAACTGGTGAATATGCGCAGGGATTTTCGGATAAGGATGTTGCATTGGATAATATGGTGGTGATCAGTGCTTCCGGACCACACCAGTTGAACAAACAGACAAAAGATGAAAAAGGCGAAAATATTGGATCGCTATCCTATGCTTTTGCCAGGACTTGTTCAGAACTGAGCCCTGGTGATGATTATTACTTGTTTTTCGAAAAGATCAAATCGAGAATACAGGCCGATCATCCAACCCAGGTACCCATACTGGAAGGTGATGGCCGGCGTGAGATATTCAGTGGAAATTTCACTAAGGCTGGCGACATTATTGCCATTGGAAACCCCAACTGGATCAATGACAGCAGTTTTTATTTTGACCGTGGTTATCTGAACGACTTAACCATTGGTTCAACCTTTACGATAACCGCATTAGGCAGTAAAGATGCACTGGCAGTCGGTTATATCGCGAGAGTGGAAGCACTGCAGAGTATCGGGGTGGCCAGGAAATCCCTGGATAAAAAGCAGGGCTACCAATTGCATATGAATGAAGTACAGGCGGGTGATTATTCTGCGACGATTTACCTAAACAAGCATGGTGGCAATGCAACACGGACAACCGCACTGGAAAAGCAACTGAAAAATTTTATCTCTCCTTATTCTTACCTGAGTGTTGGTCACCCGGCAGATTTCATGATCGATATTGCCGGGGGCATACAGGATACGCTTACGCTGGTGGATAAGCTGGACCAGGAGAGGACCCGGATCATTTTACCGGCTAAAAAGAATATTTCAGACCAGGACTGGAAAGAAATCATTAAAAGTATACAGGCAGGTATACGTATCAGTTATATCCGGAATATTCCGGATGGAGGCAGTTTGTCGCAGGGAATAACGGCAAAAGTGGTTCCGCAAAGCAAATCTGTGGATACCGCTACGGGAGAATTATATTTTAATAATGAGGATGAATTCAGCCTTCAAATAATTAATAATGGAAATCGAACTGTTTTTTTTAACCTGATCGACATCATGCCTGACGGCAATATCAAGGTCCTGGTTCCATATGATGAAAGGCCGCCGGCAGATTGTCAGTTGAGGGCCGGAAGCGAGTATATGACGCCGTTATTGTACGTAACTCCGGAAATGCCAAGGGGTAAAGAGGTGTTCAGGTTTTTCCTGTCGGACCAGCCAATTGACCTGCGCCCGATGATCCAGAGACTATCGAAAAATAAGGAAAGGGCCAATATGCAATCCATCGAAAAAGTGTTTACTGACATGTTTGAGGAGGATGATGGTAAGGGGAAGAAGAAGCGGGATATGAGCAAGGTGGAGATAGACAAAACCGGGGTGGTGAGTGCTGGTTATACAATAAAATGAAATGCTGAAATTGAATCTGACAATGGGTTTCTTAAGATATTTTTTTTCATTATTAATAATGTCCCTGATAAGTATGCCTGGATTTTCCCAGCAGAAGAATGATACTGAAGCCATGGAAGTTCATCTGCCTGTACTTTCCGTATCACTTCATGGAGATACCCATCATGCGGTTATAGCAGGAGGCAGTAGAATGGGTATGACAAAGGGGTTAGCAGTGAATTATTTCAGCATTCAGCAGTTTGCTGAGAATGGCACCATGTCAAGGCCGCAGGGTAATATTGGATACGGTATTATTACACGCGTTTATGAGGATTCATCGGAATGTTCTATAAACCTGACCAGGAAAGGAAAATCAATAGATTCAATCTGGATCAATGACCTGGCAAGCGTAAAACTGAATTTTCCGGTCCGGCCATATAGTATTTTCAATGAGTTTGCATGCCTTGGGATTTATCTGAAGGATAAAGACAGAAATTTTTTCTATTATCTGACAGATCTGCTAAATCAGCGAACCTCAAAAACGGATGATTCAATAAAAGCTTTAATGCTGGATGATCTCCGTAAAACATATGAGGCTTACAAAGGGAGTAGCGGATTATCTGCGAGCTTAAAGGAACCGCTTACAGGTGAAGGACGTTACAAGGGTAAAATACCTTTTGAGCTATGTAAAACGGCAACAATAAAAGATATAGAAGATTTTTTTCTGTTCATCAGAACATTTCCCGGTGGATATATGGGACAGGATCTACCCTTTAACCAGGCATTCCTGTCCTGGGTATTAACTAACAGTGCCTATAGTCCGGCTGAAATACACAACGGCCTGTATGGAATCTATAAGAATCCAAAGGCTTTTGCAGCTGCATTACCAAAATACAGATCATCAATCCTTTCAGTAAAATTCATCACCACATACGCCGACAGCATTACACAACTGAATACATTGGGCAGGATAAAGGAATCTGATGCATTGTTTGATTTTTGCCTGTTCCTGGGAAATGAGGTTAATGACACTTCAGGCAAGGCTGAACTTTACCTTGCCCATGCACAGGTGATGTCAGATCGCAGAAAATATGCACTGGCAGTAACGGAATGTGACAGTGCCAGGCGTTATGCTGTCATGGCGAAAAACCGTAAGGTAGAAATGCGGTCCGGCCTGAAAAAATCACTGGCCCAGTTTAACCTTGCGGAAAAAGACAAAGGAATCGCCACGCTGAAAAATATGGAGGGATTATTACCATCATACCGTAAGGCGCTGGGTGAGGTGGATTATTATTTTTATCGGCAGAGGATATTTAATTACCAGGGATACCTTCATTACCTGTCTGGTGATTATAAGGAAGCAGTGGTGAATTACTCCGTAGCTGCGTCAATCAATGACACCATCAATACTTATGAATCCACCGTAAACAGCGCTGAAATTTATTCATACCTGGGTAAGGTCTCCAGGGAGCAGGGGAAAAATGAAGATGCCTTGCAATATTATTCCAGGTCATCGGCCATATATGCGGATATCAGGGATACAGGCAACCAGGCGATCATCATGAATGAAAAGGGAGCAATATATTATGATCTGTCGGATTACAGAAAGGCTGTAGCCACACTGGATACTGCTTACAGGATACTTTCTGCAGAAAACAAAAACGATCATGCGGGTTATTCCATATCGATGATGGGAAATTGCTTTTGGCAGACCGGGCAGATAGATTCGGCCATAACCTATCACCAACGTGCGATAAGGTTACGGAAAAACATTAATCCTGCCGGAGTAGCCTTTTCTTATGATCAACTGGGATCCCTTTACCAGATTAATGGATTTAAAAATAAAGCACTTGATGCTTATGACTCTTCTAGGAAAATTTATGCAGACCTGCAGGATTCTCTGAACCTGGCGGATAATTATAATAATGTTGGGCTGGTATATCATAATGATGAAAATTACAAAAAAGCGATATCGTTCTATGAGCAGGCACTTGGAGTAAGCAGTAAGGTTTCGGCCAATGCCTTGTATAACCTGGGATCTGCGTGGATGGAAATTGATAAGGGAAAATCCATGTATTACTTCCAGCGTTGTGAAAAGTCTTCTGACAGTACAAAAAACCTGGCCATGCAATTCAAGGCTTTGAGAATGATGACATACCTGGCCAATGGGAAATCTGATTTTAAGGCGGGAGATGCATATTATAACAAAGCAAAGTCATTATTGAAAGAAATCAATTCACCGCAAAGGATAGCAAATCTGTATGACCTTCGTGCCAACAGGAGTTTTTGGAAATCCGATCTTGACTCTGCTTTATACTATTACCAGCAATCGCTTTTAATTTATGACAGTACCAGCAAGAATGACCTGATATGGAATATGATGTCCAGGGCAGATGTGCTGTTGACGCAGGGCCGCTTTGATGAATCGGAATTATGGCTGTTAAAGGCAGCAAGTCTGGCAGAAAGCATTCATAATCCGCTGGCTTTTGGTTCCGCCCTTCAATCACTATCCTTTCTTTATGCTGAAAAGGCAGAATTTGAAAGAGGCCTTGTTGCCAATACAAGGTCTGCCGAGCAGTTCAGGAATTCAGGGAATAATATCAGGGTGGCGAATGCCTATAATTCAAGGGGCTTATTATATAAGGGTATGGGCAATTACAAAGAGGCGATCAGGTACCTGTTTATGAGCGACAGTATATATGTTTCAGAGGGAACCTCTGAAAACCGTATCGCTACGTTAAATAATATAGGTGTCGTATATTATAGTCAGTCGGACTATGACAAAGCCATTGAATATTTCAGGAAAGCAGAACAGTTTTTTCAACCGGGCCTTGTCACAGAATCATTCATCATCAACAGGAGCAACCTTGCAGAATGTTTCTATTTTCAGAAACGTTTCGCAGAGTCAGAAAAATTGTTGTTGCAATATTACCCTGATGCGATAAAAAATAGCTATATACGTATTGGTACCAGGATGGCCAATGTATTGGGAAAATTGTATTTCGACCAGGGAATAGTGGAGAAATCCGGTACTTATTTTAAACAGGCATATGAATACAGCAAGCGAAGTGGATCTAAGGAAGACCTGATTGATGCCCTTGTGTACCTGGGAAAGATAGATGCATTGGGAAATAATATGGCCGGTGCAATAAAGAGTATCAGTGAAGCCCGGGACATTGGAGTACAAACGGGGATGGCTTCAAAAAGCTGGGAACCGTTTTATGAATTAGGTTTATTGTATTACACCCAGAAAAGGTATGACAGCGCCATTGCGAATTTCAGGATTGCAGTAGATATTATAGAAAAAAATACGGAGAATATTTATGGCGATGAAAAAGCCAGGATCATTTTCAAGTCTGATTCGAGGAAAGTGGATCTGTATAGCAAAATCATTGCATCATTTGCTGTTATTGGGGATAAAAAGAATGTAGCTGAGTATTCCCTCCGCAATTCCCTTGCTGCTGTGAATGCCAAGTATGGCAGTGAAGTGGAGGTTGCTGATCCTGCACTTAAAGCTGAGCTGAGCCATGCAAATGAAATAAAGCAGGAATCAAGGGCACTGGATGAGAGTATAAGTAAAGCGAAAACAGAAGAGAAAAAACAGGTATTAATAGAAAGGAAACGCATTCTGGAAGAGGGTTACCAGAATTTTATCACTGAGTTAAGAAAGAAATACCCTGACATAAACAAATATTTTTCCGGCAGGGTAAACCCTGAGAGTTTTTCTGATTATAAGGGGGAACTTCCTGAGGATGTGGCCGTGGTATCCTATATCGTAAATGATAACCAGCTGATCATGTTTATCGTGACCAATGAGGCGTTGGAGATCCTGACCTCGCCGTTGGAGGAAGATATTAATATACTGATTAACCAGTTCATCAGCGCGCTAAGTTTGCCTGATTCTTCTTCCAATACAGGAAGTTTGAAAGTCAGGGCAGAGTTTGCAGATAAAAAGAAGAATTCAGCTGCAACCATTCAGGCAGGTTTCCGAGAAATTATATAAGATATTGATCGGTGATATCCAGCCTTATCTGAAGGGGAAGAATAAATTGTGCATCGTTCCTTCCGGGAAAGCTCAGCAATATTCCATTCCAGTGCCTGGGTAAAGCAAAGCCGGATGGTGGGTTTGATTTTGTAATTGAGCATTTCAGCGTTTTCTATACCAATAAAATGGACCTTTTCAGAGGTGGTGGTGCGGCCGACAGAAATCTTTCTGATATGGCCGCTTTCGGGAATCCTGATAAATCTCTTGAATACGCTAAAAAGGAAGTCCTGGATATCCAGAAAGTATCAGGATCAAAGATCCATTTTTATTGAAAGTGCCGCAACAGAAGAACAGGCTAAGCAGTCTCTGATGAAAAACAAATACATTCATTTTGCCACTCACGGCACATTGAACTACACTGATCCAATGCAGAGTTACCTGACATTTACCATGGATGCCCGTGATGACGGAAGGCTGACCATTTCAGAGGTGGACAGTATGTCTATTAAAAAGGGATTTTCCGAACTGGTTACTTTGTCGGCCTGTGAAACTGCCAAGCCATTGGAGATCTCGAAAGACTGGTATGTATCTCCTGCAAATTCATTTTTGAGAAAGAAATTCAAAACCGTGGTGGCTTCATTGTGGAAGGTGAATGACGAAGCTACGGGTATGCTGATGACGGAATTTTACAAAAACCTGGAGACGATGGATAAGGTGGACGCGCTGAAAATGGCACAGGTTAAATTAAGCGGTAATCCACTGTATGTGCATCCGTATTACTGGGGAGGCTTTGTGCTGTATGGAGACTGGCGATAAGGGAAATGGAAATTATTTTTTTATATAAACCTTAGACAACATGAAAAAGTCAATGCTGGTGTTTTTAACACTTTTATCCTGTAGCCTGCTGATGGCACAGAAACTGCCAAAAAATATTAAAGAACCTGTAAAATGCGGTGTCACTACAGCAAATTACCTGACAAAAGGGATTGACACATCAGCTTCAAGGGGTGTGGCAGACAACTATTATTTGTGGGATAACCAATCCACAATCGTGGTGAAGTTTATGCCTGGTGGCAGCCAGCGTTTGCGTGACCTCGTTATGCAGTATGCAAAGGAATGGGAACAGTATGCCAATATCAAATTCAATTTTGTGCCTGATAATACGGCGGCGACAAACATCCGGGTCAAGCTGGGTAATGGAGAAGGGCATAATTCCCCGTTGGGAACACAATGCAACCTGTTCCCCCAGACGGAGCAAACGCTAAACCTGGATACTGCTGATTTTGTTGATTTTAGTTATTATGTATCTGAAGCGAAGAAAGGCGGGGTCGACTTTTCAAAGATGACTGATGACCAATGGAATGCATGGCTGTCTGCACTTTTGGAAAAACCAAATCTCCAGCTGAACAATAAAGGAATGCGCGGGACTACAATGCATGAATTCGGTCATGCGTTAGGGTTATTACATGAGCAAAGCTTTCCCGGCGGCATCAAATGGAATAAGTCGGAGGATGTATATGCATATTACAAGAAAACCCAGGGATGGGACAAAGACAAGGTAGACGCTCAGGTCTTTGAGGTAAGTGATATATTCTATACTAACGGCACAACTTATGATCCAAAGTCAATCATGCAGTATCCTGTTGCAGCATGGCAAACCACCGATGGTTTTGTAGTGCCGAGGAATGATGAGTTATCCGCCGGCGACAAGTCGCTGATCGCTGCACTTTATCCAAAAGACAAGGCAGTTTCGGATAAGGAAGTGCCCCGTGTGGATGTTTCCAGTATTTCCGCAGTTAACGTAGTTAATAACCCAACGAAAAATGGTCTTTCCATTTACCCGGTTTTTGAGATCAAATCGAATTCCAAGGTTTGCCCATTATATTTTGTAGCAAGGCTGTATGATGAAAGCGGGTATTACATTCCGGATAATAATGATAAGTATAACTGGGGCGGATATGTGGCTACTTATGTGAAAGGAACCATGACGCCAAACTCTAAAGCAATTTTTAATAAAGGGGGAACTAAAAACCTGGAACTTTTCCTTCCATATGCTGAAATTCCTGACCTTAAAGGTAAGAATGTGGGTATTGAGTTTACCGTAGTGCTTGATGATATTCAGAATGGGCTATTAAAAAAAGTGATGTATTATCTGTCCTCAACAAATCTGACCATTCCCAAAGCCAAGTAATATTTTTGGCAATTGGTGGAATATGAGATTACGGGCAGCAGATTCATAAATGAACGGCAACATGTATAAAAGGAGAACTGATCATCAGGTTCTCCTTTTATTTTAGCTATTATTAATGCAGCAATCCGTTATCCTGCTGAGCCGTCTATTTTTTATGTAAATTGGGAACTTATCAATTGTTTATGAAAAAAATATTCTTTGTCCTCTTATTCCCGACCCTGCTTTTTGCCCAGAAAAAACCTGTTGTTAATCCATTTGATAAGAATAAAGCGGCCGCTGCTGCTGAGATACAGGGGAAATATGATGAGTATAAAAAAATAGCATTGCAGATCTGGGATTATGCGGAAGTTGGTTATAAGGAAGAGAAAAGTACGGCTTTACTGCAGCAGGAACTGAAGAATAACGGGTTTACCGTGCAATCCGGTGTTGCCGGCATTCCTACTTCGTTCATGGCAACCTATGGGAGTGGTTCACCGGTGATCGGCATACTTGCAGAATATGATGCTTTACCCGGTATCATGCAGGAAGCTGTTCCTGAAAGAAAGGTTGCTGCCGGTAAGGAAGCCGGTCATGCCTGCGGTCATCACTTGTTCGGGACAGCATCTGTGGCAGCCGGGATCGCGTTGAAGAACCAGGTCCAGGCCAATGGATGGAAGGGTACGATCATTGTTTACGGATGTCCGGCGGAAGAAGGCGGCTCCGGGAAAGTATATATGACCAGGGCGGGATTATTTAAAAATGTGGATGTGATGCTGCACTGGCATCCGGGCAATGCCAACCGCGTTACTATGACCAGTGCGCTGGCCAATAAATCAGCCAAATTCAGGTTTTACGGATTGTCATCACATGCTGCAGGTGCCCCGGAAAAGGGCAGGTCGGCACTGGATGGAGTGGAGGCTATGGACGCCATGGTGAATATGATGCGCGAGCACATTCCCCCTGCTACCCGGATACACTATGTGATTACCAGCGGAGGAAAAGCGCCCAATGTGGTGCCTGACTTCGCAGAAGTTTATTACTATGTGCGGAATCCTAACAAAACGGATGTAGTGAGCATTTTTGACCGGGTAGTGAAGGCTGCTGAAGGAGCTGCCATAGGAACCGAAACTACCATGAAATATGAAGTGATTGGCGGAACCCATGATTTATTGCTGATTGATACGCTTAATTCAGTGATGCAGAAAAATTTGCAATTAGCCGGCACCGTTAGTCTGTCGCCCGAGGAAATTGCCTTTGGCAAGAAAATACAATCGACCTTTACTTATTCGTATCCTGATATTTCAGAAGTGGGTACTACAAAACCTTTGAAGGTGGAGATTACGAGTCCCGGTTCAACGGACGTTGGGGATGTGAGTTATAATGTTCCCACTGTTGGGTTTCTCTACTGCTACCTGGGTTCCCGGTACGCCTGCGCACAGCTGGCAGGCCGTTGCCTGCGGTGGCACTGAAATTGGCGTTAAGGGGATGATCGTTGCCGCTAAAGCACTGGCTAATATGGGGATTGAACTGCTTCATAATCCCGCACTGGTCGATGCTGCGAAAAAAGAATTCGTTGTGAAAAAAGGAGCCTATCAATACAAGGCTTTGCTGGGCGACCGCGAACCGGCGTTGAATTATCGGGATTGAAAACAGAGAATGTTGTAGGAATTTATTGATGGAGAATGCAATGGCGATCGCTGATATGAACCGGGGCAGTGTATTTGTTTTTACTTAGTAATGTGAAAAGGTGAGCTGGTATTAGTCTTTAATTATCTTGCAACCTCCAGCATTTTAAGCGTAAACCTTTTGCATTGGTTTTATCATGGTTTCCATTAACTTATATCTTGCCAATCCAATAAGTAAATGCGAATTTCTCACCAGAAAATATTCTCTGCCGGTATTAACTTTTTGATTACGGTTTTACTGCAACCTGGCAATGTTTTAGCCCAAACATCTAGTCCGCATTTTATACATCTGACTGATAAAAATGGACTTTCTTCCAACAGGGTCAAAAATATCATTCAGGACAGCCAGGGATTTTACTGGATAGCCACTATTGATGGCCTTAACCGTTTTGATGGCAGTAACTTCAGAATTTTCCAACATAACAAGAATGACTCAACAAGTATCAGTAATAATACATGTAATTCAGTATTGGAAGGCAATGATGGAGATATCTGGGTAGCCACTCAGCAGGGGGTTTGCAGGTACCAGAAAAAGAAGGGAACTTTTAAAAATTATTTCTTTAATCATCCATTGATCAATGAGAACCTATTGAATGCCATTTATGGTCTTTCAATAGATGAGAAGGGGAATATTTGGGCCACTTCCAAGGGATTGTGGCGAATTAATCCTGTAAACGACAGCATTACCGGGTTCATAAATATTCTAAATGAGAAAGGTTCGGTTCCGAGCGAAACAGGCATGTTCAATGTAAGTTTTGACAGAATGAACAAGGGTCTTTGGATGTATACTGATTTGGAATTAGTTTTTTTTGATATCAAAACAGAAACATTTTACAATCCGCTCAATAATCCTTTTCAATGGCCTGTTTTTCAGTTAAAGGATAAAAAAGCATTATTTGCCATTGGACCTGATTATTTATGGTTATATGACAAAGAAAGTGAACTGTTATACAGGTTCGTGAACAAGTTCACTTTTGATTCATCAGTTCATATTTCATTTCCTCATGCCATCAGCAATTTTTCTGTGGATGGTGAAGGTAATCCACTTTTTAGTTTTGAACTGGTGCCTGCCTTACTTTATAACTGGCAACAGCAGAAAGTTGAAAAGCTTCCCGGTCCAGACTTCAGTTCAGGTATTAATTTTTCCGGAGTTGCACATCTAATATATAATGATCATAATAACAATAAATGGTTAAGCACAGCGGAAGGAATATATGTCATAAGGCATGATGCTAATCTTTTAAAGTTTTTTATGTTGGGAAGGGATAAGTCTGGGTTTAAGAATACTATATACTCCTTTGTAAAACATAGGAATTCACTATGGCTTGAAATCAGGGAAAAATTATTCCGATTTGATCTCGATCAACAAAATCTATTTCCCATTGAAAGTTTCGAGGGCGGATCTGCAAAGGTTTTATACAATGCTGGTGATTCCTTGTTGTGGATATCCAGGAAAAATGAAATCCTGCTGTTTGAATTCAGCTCTTTAAGGGTTGTTTCAAGAACATTATTGGAGAGCAATCCATATTTTGTTATTGAGGATAAAAAAAAGCATTATTGGGTAGGAACATGGGATGGTGGATTATATGAAATGGATGATAAGGGCAGGATCATAATGCATTATGTAGATAAAAATGGATTGACTTCTAATTTCCTTATTTGTGGCTGGTATGATGGAGCAGATGAACTTTGGCTTGGTATGAACGGAGGACATGGATTTTCAAAATTGGATCTCAAAACGAGGAAATTTGAATCATTTGTAATTTCAGGAAAGAAACCTGCTGCTGAATTTAACACCATTACAGCCATTATCAGCGACAAATCCCGAAACCTCTGGCTGGGCACTTATGGTGGGGGCGTATATTATTTTGACAGGCAACAGAATCAATTTCAAAACTACCAGAGAAGCGACGGACTATCAGGTGATAATATCAATTCACTGGCTTTTGACAGCACCGGGAACTTATGGATTTCAACAGCAAACGGCATTGATATAATTGACGTAAAGACAAAAGGCATCCTTCATGTTAATGAACTGATGCAGCAGGTAAATAATGACCATATCAGCAATCTGGCCATAGGTGACGATGGAACATTTTATTATGCTGCTGACAATAGAATTCTCGCTGTTAATCCGGGGCATTATATTATTGCTTCCGATGAGGCTAAAATTTTAATAAGTGGATTCAGAATATTTGACAAAGAGATTCCTTATTCAGAAAAAGACTTGCCAGTAAAATTGTCATACAGGCAAAATTTCTTTTCTATAGAATTTTCTGCTTTAAAAGTGAGCCCTGAAATTCCAGCCAGATATAAATATAAACTGGAAGGTTTTAATGATGGCTGG
Source organism: uncultured Sphingobacteriales bacterium (assembly GCA_963823365.1). Classification (GTDB taxonomy): domain Bacteria; phylum Bacteroidota; class Bacteroidia; order Chitinophagales; family Chitinophagaceae; genus Pollutibacter. The sequence goes on along the minus strand of CAWGLH010000009.1, from coordinate 401,249 downwards.
ATATATGGTGATAACCGAGGTTTCGCAAACTTCACTAATGTGCCGCCAGGTAATTATACTCTGCTGCTGAACGCAACGAACGAAACTGGCAAATGGAATAATATGCCGGTGGAAATGACTTTAATTATTGAGCCTCCATTCTGGGAAACATGGTGGTTTTTTATTCTCAGTGCATTGCTGGCCGGGTCGGTTATTCTATACATCGTGGAAAGCAGGGTCAGGCAGTTTAAAAGAAGACAACACGAGCAATTGAGATTGATAGTGGCAACACAGGAAAAGGAAAAGAAAAGCATTGCTGCAGAACTGCATGATGATCTGGGGGTCAGGCTTTCAGCTTTAAAATATTTTATTACATCTCTTAAAAAGTACCTTTCACCCGGCAATGCACAGGCGCAGGTAATTTTTGATAAAACAATAGCTACTATTGATGAATCGGTGGAAGATGTACGTTACCTGTTAATTAACCTGAGTCCGAAAACCCTGAATGAGTATGGATACCTGGTAGCTGTTGAGGACCTGGTAAATAAATTGAGTCATTTGCATATTATCAATATATCATTGACGCAGAAGAATATGGAAAAACGCCTGCATCCTGATATTGAAGCCGGCCTGTACAGAATTACCCAGGAGCTTATCAATAATACCATGAAGCATGCCAATGCCGGCTCCATTCAACTCACAATAGAAAGAACATCCGGTGCAATATTGTTGCATTATGCTGACGATGGAAAAGGGTTTGACCCGATAATAAATACAGGAGGTTATGGAATTGAGAATATTAATACGAGGGTGGCATTGCTAAATGGCAAAATAGAATGGAATGCTGAAGTCAACAGAGCTGCTGAAGTTGTTATTAGTGTTCCATATTATCATACTTAAGTATGAACCTGTGGTTGTGATACAATCATAGGTTTGACAAATCACTTTGGAGTTATCAAAACTGAGTAAGTTGAAAAGGAAAAAAATATTCGTAGCAGATGACCACCAATTATTCATTGATGGACTCCTTCTCATATTTGCACAGAACCCGCGCTATGAAATTGCCGGTTACGGAGGAAATGGAAATTCAATTTTGGATTTCATAAAAAATAATTATGTGGATATGGTTATTACCGATATCAATATGCCAGGCATGAATGGTATTGACGCAACAGAAAGAATAAAAGCCATAAACTCTGATATCAAGGTAATTGCCGTAAGTATGGTGAATGACTATGCTTCAGTGCACAAAATGCTGCAATCCGGTGCAGATGGATATGTATTGAAAAATGCCGGGGCTGATGAATTGCTCAAAGCTCTTGAGTTTGCTGAAGACGGAGAAGTCTTTATAAATAAAGAGATTTCAGATATCCTGCTGAAAGGCATCCGCTTTAATCAGACGGCTGAAGCAAAACGAATAAAGGCAGTTCGCGAGGATTTAACACAAAGGGAAAAAGAAATCCTTACCTGTATTGTAAAAGGCCATAGCAATTATGAAATTGCCAGTCAGCTATTTATCAGCCTTCCCACTGTAAAAACACATCGCAGCAATATTCTCAACAAATGCGATGTCAAGAATACTGCATCATTGGTCCGGTTTGTTATGGAAAATGACCTGTTGCATTAATACCACGAACCGGTATCATCCTAAAGGATGAATGAAATTTCCATCTTTTGAATGAATTGAAATATTGGCTTGCACAATAGGTTTACTTTATTAATGCTGATTTTTATGAAAAAGGTATTCAGAAATCGATTCAATAGTTGTCGCAGGTTGATTACTACTGTTATGACCCTGGGTTTATTTATTTTGCTGGAAGGGTGCTGCACTAGCTGGTGTAACTTATTTTATGCAAAAGAAGTTGAAAATTGCAATGAATATTGTTCAGAAGAGGGGATTGCGAAGAGGATTCGTAATAATGAGTTTTACGATTCATTGGACAAAGCGAATGCTATTTCGCCTTCAGCAATACCACCACCCATTCCGGGAGAATTGTTTGCTTTGAGCATTACCCTGGGGCCCACGCTAAATTTCAAAAGTAGCAATGAAGATTATGGCGGTGGATATGGCGAGCATGAACCTGGTGTTGGAATGCAAATAGGCGTAGGCACGGCTCTTCCATTTAATAAGCATTGGGCTATTGCACCCTCTTTAAGATATACGCAAAAAAATGCCAGTGAAAAACTGGACTATTCAGCCCCGGGCGGTGGTGGCACGGAATATGAAGATAAGTATTCTTATAACTATATAGGTGTGCCTGTATTGGCGCAATACAGGGCAGGCAAGCGTTTGAGTTTTGTAGCGGGGCCCGAGATAAATTACCTTTTGTCGGCCAGTGTAAAAAATGAAGGCAGTAATGGATCAGGGGAGAAACAAAGTATCACAAAAGACTCTCAAAGATTCGGGCTGGATATCCTGGCTGGCATTAAGTATGAAATACCGGCTGGCAACAAGCGGTCCAGGTTGGGTTTACAATTAATGTACGACCATCGTTTGTCGCGGTTGAATAAAAAGCAGGATTATAATGGAAACGATATTCCGGCATACCATATGAAAGGTTTTCAATTAGGGCTTTCGTATAATATCTGCGGTTGTGGAAAAAAGAAATAAGCCGTTTAAGACTAAGCAATATTTGAAAATATAATTTGATCCTGAATTTCTTTGGAACGATTTTATTCACTTATAACCTATTTTTATGCGTATTCAAAAACAATTCACCAGCAGAAATATTAGTATTGTTTTCGCTATTTGCTTTATAATATTTTTTGCTTTGTCATGCAGAAAGGATGGTTACAGTACCCAATGTCTGACTTGTACTGCTAAATATAACAGTGGTGCAGTTGCAGCATCACGGGAGGCGTGCGGAGATGAAGAACAAAGGGCTTTCAAGAGCGAATTCAGCCATGCAGATATTGTTGAATGCCATTAAGCTTCAGGCCTCATCATCGGGAACAACAATACATCCTGGATCGATGGAGAATTGGTCAGCATCATACAAATACGGTCAATGCCAAATCCGATCCCTGAAGTAGGGCGGCATGCCATATTCAAGGGCACGGAGGAAATCATAATCGATAAACATGGCTTCATCATCCCCTCTTTCCATCAGTTTAACCTGTTCTTCAAAACGTTCGCGCTGGTCGACAGGATCATTTAATTCCGTATAGGCATTGGCGATTTCCTTGCCATTGGCGATCAGTTCAAAACGCTCCACAAGTCCCGCCTTACTGCGATGTTTCTTGGTCAGCGGACTCATTTCCACCGGGTAGTCTGTAATGAATGTCGGCTGAACATAATGATGTTCACATTTTTCAGAAAACAGTTCATCGATCAGTTTTCCCTTGCCCATACTGTTGTCAACCGTGAATATGCAGTGTTTTACATACCTCCCGAATTCCTTCTTCATCCATTTCACTGATATCATACCCGGTATGTTCTTTAATGGCATCATACATGGTGATGCGCTTATAGGGAGCTTTAAAGTCAATTTGTTTACCATCCACTTCGGCCATGGAATGGCCATTCACGGCAATGGCTGCACGCTCGAGTAATTGCTCGGTGGTTTCCATCATCCATAAATAGTCTTTATACGCCACATAAAATTCCAGTACGGTAAACTCCGGGTTATGCGTCCGGTCCATTCCTTCATTCCTGAAATTGCGGGAGAATTCATACACCCAGTCGAACCCCCCAACGATCAGCCTTTTCAGGTAAAGTTCATTGGCGATGCGCAGGTACATGGGAATATCCAGTGCATTATGATGCGTGGTAAAAGGCCTTGCGGCAGCACCGCCGGGTATGCTTTGCAAAACGGGAGTATCTACTTCAATGGCACCATGTTCGTTCAGGAAATCACGGATGGCATTCACCATCTTTGTGCGCTTAAGAAAAGTTTCCTTTACGTGGGGATTGACAATGAGGTCTGCGTAGCGCTGTCGGTAACGGAACTCGGGATCAGTCACCGCATCAAAAGTTTCACCTTCTTTTTCTTTGACCACGGGCAATGGCTTCAATGCTTTGGTCAGCATCACGAGTTCCTGTACATGTATCGAAGTTTCGCCTGTTTTGGTGGTAAATACATATCCTTTAACACCAACGATATCGCCAATATCGGAAAGATGTTTCCAGACTTTGTCATAAAGTGTTTTATCCTCACCCGGACAAATATCATCGCGCCTTATATATACCTGGATTTTCCCGGTACTGTCCTGCAACACAGCGAAACTGGCCTTGCCCATATCACGAATGCTCATCACACGGCCAGCCAGGCAGACACTGGCGAAATCGGCTTTATTTTCTTCACCTTTATAGTGTTCTTTAATATATGCGGCATGGGTATTTACCGGGTATAATGCTGCCGGATAGGGGTCGATGCCCAATGACTGTAATTCTTTTAGTTTTTCACGCCTTACCAGTTCCTGTTCAGAAAAATTGACTCATATTTTGTACAAAGGTGTAAAGGTACTGGAATTGACCGAAAGACGAAAGAGAGAACCCGCATCAGTAAGATGCAGGTTCCGCTGGCCGACTTTTATTTTTTAGTATTAAAGAAGTATCCAACCCTGAGACTGAAGTAATTATTTTTTATTTTAAAATCACTGGCGTATTCCCCGATTACCAGGTTCGATAAGGATTTATTGAAATTGGCAGTGATTTGCAAGCCGTTTGCGAACAAATATCCGGCAAGCAGGTTTCCGCCAAAGTCCATCCGCATAAAGTCATCTTCCATTTCATCATTTCCGAAATGAATACTTTCTTTTTCATAATCATCTTTCCACTCACCATAAATGCCAACACCAATTGAAGGTCCAATACCTGCAAAAAAGCCTTTTGATGGATCCTGTCGATACAGGAAGTTCAATGGCAATTCAATATAATTCAAGGTAGCGGACGATTTGTAATCAGACTCATTTACACTTGACCCTTTCTGAACAAAGTTAAGCGCTGGCTGAAAAATAAAATGGTCCGAAATGGGCTTGTCAAGCATAAATCCTGCAGTAAACCCGATTTTCATATCCGATGTTTCCTGTTCACCCCCCACTGCTTTGACCACTATATTTGAAAATGTTGGCCCTGCCTGGATTCCAAAGCGGGCTTTTTGAGCAAACAATGTAGTATGCCAAATTGAAGAGGCAAGGACAAGTAAGAACATTTGCTTTTTCATAACAGTGTTTTTTTTTGTGATAAATGAATTGCGATTCAAATCTATCATCACAATTGACTGATCGATAATTGAAAAGCACAGCAGAATACTTTGAATTTGCAGTATTTCATAAATAGCCATCGAAGCAATAATCCAGTTTGCAAAAACTGATATTATTTTCCTTATTGAATGTGCTTATTGCAGGAACTGCAAAAATCTACATGGAATGGCAGGGGAATGAAAACAGGTATTTCAGGGGAATAATGAATTCATTTGTCCAGGCGTATCCTGTACTGCAGGGCAATCCTAACGTACGGTGCGCTGTTTTCGGACATGACGATATATTCGTCTTTGGAAGTGTTACCATAACCGGTACGTACTTTACGCAGGATGCTGTATCCGGCTTCCGCATTCAGGACAAACTTAGGGGAGAGATAAAAATCAGTATAAACTCCCAGCTGATTATCATCGATGCGAATAAAATCTGAAATGGGCGGAAGGGAATAATAATTCCCCAAGCATTTAGGAATTCGTAAATGTGCGGAAATTTCCACCCCAGGAATTCTTTTGCTGATGCGGTATTCATAAGTGAGATAGCCCGGCAAAACGCCAAATAGCCGCTGTTTATTATTGATGGTCCAGTCGAGCCCCAGGAACGGTATAAAAAAATTACCCCAGAATTCCCGGTTATAGTAGATCCCGAATTTAAACTGGAGACCGGGCCTTTTTTTGTATGTCATCAGTCCTGCTCCTCCGGCCTGGAATCCTTCTTTGAACTGAATACTGGCTTCACCGTTCCAGCGTGGGATAAATGCTACCATTGCTGCCCATTTATCCGACAGGTTCCTGCTATAGGTGAACCATGTGATAAAGCCACGAAGATGCAGCTGTTCAGACTGATCATTTATCCTGGATCCACCTTTCTTCCCAGATGGGATTGATGAGGAAGATGCTGCTGTCTTTCAGCACCAGCGGAATATTCACCTGTGCACGTAAATGGTTGAAGGTTTTTGGATCGCCACCCGGACTGGCGCTGTAAACAATTTGTCCGAGGTCCAGGTATGGCTGGGCGTTGTCGTGATGGAAAGAAAAATCAGGAAGAATAATTTGTAAAAAATCGGTAAAGCATGATTCTAGTTGAAATATGATAAAATGTAGCAAATGAAACTGGATTAAGTCTCCACAGGGTACGCGTTTCAGTATGTCGTGATCCTTTTACCATGGTGATATATTCGGAAGCCGCCGAAATCCCTACACCAATGGCGAAAATCGCTGCACTAACCAGGAGTACACTGGCCGTATGATTTATAATAGTGGCAGTTTTTGTAGGTTTATAACTGGAAAGTTTTGCCACGTCATCTTTTTGTAAACTAACCCTGATACTGTTTTCTGGTAATTCAGCCTTGGAATAGATATGTACCTGCTCCATGAGGTAAGCTTTATCCCTCAACTTGTAAGGATGTTTTTTACGTGACGGATCGGGATTTGTGTATCCGGGCTTTATCGGGTAATGCGGCAAGGCGGTAGCTTCAATGATATCACTGTTTATTTTCAAGTCCACCAGTTCAAGGTTTTTTTCTGGGTATAATGATCAGGGTTTTACCAGGCTCTGTAATTTTGTTCCAATCCTCATCCGTTATTATTGAAACGGATTTGACACTGAAGTACTTTTTAAAACAACCGGAGAATCCTATCCAGAGTGACAGGAGGAGGATAATTTTTTTCATGATTGTATTTTTAAGATTTATATAATATGTTAATATCCGGACTTAATGCCCCATATAAGCTACTCCCACCATCACCATGAAAATGGTATAAGTGGCCAGGACTGGTAACAGCAAGCTTGCAATATGATTCTATCAGTGGCTGTTTTTGCATGTTTATAGGTCGCTATTTGTACTACCTCATTTTTTTGAACAGTGACACGCAGGAGTATTGCCGGGCAACATGCCCCGGTATACAAATGAACCTGGTTCATTAGCTCCTTTTTGAACTTTCATTTTGTAGGAATGATTTTCATAACCTGGCTCAGGTTGCTATATTCCGGCCTATCGGGCAATGGGGCAATGCCGTGGCAGAATCTGGGTATTCTCATTTTCCGTATCAATTAGTTCAACGGTATTACCTGCAGCATGCAGGATAATTTTTTTATTATTTCCTGAAACGATGCAAACTCTACTCCGATTATCCGCTGCTGCCTGGCCTTTTTATGATATTGCAAGCCCATGGTCATTTCATGGCCCGGCGGTTCATTGTTGGATTTGGTCCGGAGCAGCATTTCGGCTTTGCCATTTTATTGCCCGCTGAGAGTAATCCAATGGAAGTACCTGTACTGACCAGGGTAATTATGCTTAAAGCTAAAGTGCCGCTACCATTACCATGTCCCATCGTATTTCCTCCCATGGGTGATTGCTCATAATGTATGCGTCATGCGGAGAACTACGCACTGTTTTGGTCTTTGCTCACCATTATTAATGGAGCAGCACCGCTATAGCCGGAATCGAATAACCAGCATTATTGGCCAGGATTGGTTTTGCTTGAGCTAAATCTCGCATATGCCTATACCTCCAAATAAGTGCTCGGTCCATGTTCGTCATTTTTCAGGAAAGAGCAGGGCTGAATCGCATTTTTGATGTACTATCTGTTGCGATAACTGCCTGAAAGACATAAATGATCACATGAGTGGGATTGACTTTTTCATAAAGGAAGTTTGTTGATTTTAAAGTGTCGATACCGTATCGGTTTTACAATACTAAAATGGAAATGAGCATTGCGTAGCGATAAGTCTGGTTCATGATGATTGATTTTGTAGATTATTATTGAATATTTATTCCCACGTCGCAAAGGCAGCGGTCATAACTGCCGATGCAATAATAGTCACGGTTGCTAGCGTAGTTAATACACCACCCAATACATGACTTCCGATGGAAGGCACCTTTTGCCGGTTTATAAGTGTTGTATTTGACCATCTGCGTCCTTTGTTATCTTGCCATTATCGAATCCCGTCGGGCCTGGGGATATTGGCATATACATGGACCTCACTGAAAAGTGTTTTACGGTGCTTATGATTTGTATGGCTGTAACCTGTTGCTCGTCTTCGGGTTCGGCATAGGTTGGCTTTGCTGGAATATAGGGGGTGATTTTTCCGGTGATTTTTTCAGCATCTATTACCGCGGACGAAAATGCAACGATATCATCCGTATAATGCACAATAATCCTTTTCTCCGATTCGCTCATTGTGGTTTCCAGGTTCTCGTAACCGGTATCTGTGTTTCACCGTATAGAAATTTTTGAAGCAACCTGTAAGGGTAAAGCATGCTGACAAATGCAACCAGGAGATACGCGTTGTAGAATATTTTTCATGATCATTTGTTTTATGGATCGAAACTACATTGGCTGTAGCCCGGTTCATAATTGATCATCGCAGGCAGAATGGCCCATTTGGCAGAAATTAATAAACGGGGGAAGGCAATAGTTGGCCGGTTGCAATAATTGCGTTTGTGCAAAATGGAACGACGGTAGTTGCAGATTTTACAAAAACTTATTCTACAAAGTACGCAGGGGATGCAAAGACGCAGGGAATACAAAGACGCAGGGTAAACTCCAGAATTCAGTCTAAAGTCTCTGTCTGTTGAATCGCAACCGCCAACTGTCAACCGCCAACCAACAGCACCTGCCATGCTTCCTGGACCTTGCCGTCATCAAGCAGTTCACCTGCATAGCGGTGAAGTTCCGCTTCCATATCATCAGGATTATTGGAGAAATACTGGATGATATTTTTCAGGTCCTTATCATAATAGGCAGGATTAAATAAAGGCAATTCATGTACATTGGCCAGTTTGGCAAGCTGGTTTCCCGTCAATATCCTGCTGTTCCGGATGGCATCAGGCAGTGCATCCATTCCTATGCCCAGTTGGGTATTGGGTTTTTCAACAATAAACAGGTTGGATTCGTCAACCTTGCAATACCAGTGGCCGCCCAGCCTGGCCACATGATGAAGTTTCCGCTGGTCAATCATCGTTTTGTCTTCATTCAGAATACCATCGTCTATATGCATAAGGATCACTTCACAGATCACGAGGTTACCGGCACCACCTTCTGTGCCCAGCGGTTTTACCTCCAGCACCTTACATTCCATCTGCACCTTGCTTTCCTTAACCCTGGGCGGTTTAACCAAGTCGGAGGGTATCATGGTGAAGCCTGCCTTTATAAATTCATTTACTCCTTTGGGATACTCGCAGCTCGACAGCGAGGCCTGTTCCACCATGTCATAATCCACGATATTAATAACGACTTCGGGTACCTGCAGTACATTTTCAAGTGTATGCTTATTGGTATTATCCCTCACCCTTCTGGAAGGGGAAAACACAACCACGGGAGGATTTGAAGAAAACAGGTTAAAGAAACTGAACGGGCTTAAGTTAACCTGCCCCTTTTCATCCAAAGTAGAGGCAAAGCAAATCGGCCTTGGCGCGATGGCATGCTGTAACCAGTTCTGGCACTGGGGTACCGTAAGGTCTTTTAAAAGGATCTGCATACATGCAATTTAAAATTAATTGCCAATTTGCAGGGAAGCATTTTAAATATTTGAATTAATATATTCTCATACCTGGTATTTTGAAGGCCGGTGATATAAAACGTATTCAAATGCCAGGTAATAAATAATAGCCCAGGTAATCATGTCTTCATGATGTTCCAGGATTATGGCCCACATGAAAATGACATAACTCCTGATAGTGGATAATATGGAGAACAGGGCGGTTTCTTCATTTTTAATACGGAGCGTTAGTGCTGAAAACAGTCCATGTATAATTATAATACTGGCAATAAGGCCGGCGAAAATGGCATAGAACTGATTTGGGCCGGTCCACCAGAATATGGCCAGGGTGCAAACAGAAATTCCAAATGCCATCAGTATAGTTTTTTGCCAGCCAAATATGACCGGGAAAGTCCGGTATCCGGTTTCCCTGTCGGCTGAAATATCTTTCAGGTAACCTACCAGTACAAAATTAGCGTAGGAAAAAAATGATAATCCGCACACCATCCATAATTCAAAAGGGACTGTTTTTATCGCATCGTCCTTACTTATCACGAGGTACCCCAGTAAAGGAAGCAGTCCAACCACCCATGCATTATAAAATGGTGCAATGAGGGTATACCTTCTTTTTACATAAGAGTAAGTTGATAAGCCGAAAATGATGAGGAGGCATACAGGTATGGTAAAAGGATTAAAATAAATGTAGATAATAGCTGAAAGGCCAAGCCCGGCCAGGGATGTATACTTTACCTGCCGGATCGTTAGAATGCCCTTTGATAAAGGACGATATGGAGCGGATAGTTTATCCGTATCCGTCTGGAAACAATCGGTCAGCGCCTGACCAAATCCATAACCGAAAAAAAAGGGAAAGAATGCAAAGATATAATCAATAATTCCTGCAGATGGATGGGATACCAAAGCCATTCCCACTGCACCACCTGCCCCGGAAATAAATAACAGGTAGGGGCGCATCTGAACAAGATAGGCGCTGGGAAAGCTTGTTTTTATTGCCGGGCCTTATGAGTGGAGGGTTGGGCATTTGAAACAAGTTGCTGATCTGGGCCGGTAGAATCGAACCCGGAATATTGGTTTGAAGTGGTGGTGGAGTGGTTCATATAATTCAGTTTTTTGATACACGAATTGCTTTTGGATTTACATGAATATTAATTTCACGAGCCAGAAAGGTTTCACCATCACATTCCATAATTACTGGATGTGCAGGTGTAAGGTCTAATTCAGAACAAAATGCCTGGAAGTTTCTGGCACCGGCAGTGAGATTGCCATTACCCAGTTGATAAAGCGCTTTTATCATTTCATGAAAGTTCATTCCATGGGAAATATTGACAGATAGTTTTCCGTCATCAGGCTTAATTTCCTGATCATACCTGAATTGTCCGGACACATAGGGAAGTTTCAGGATATTGATATTTGTTACCTGCGCATTCAGTATTTCATCATTCACCCTGATTGCACAATAAAAGTTCCGGTACTTCAATAATGTAGAGAATGCAGTATATAAAATGGCCATCGGAACAGCATTGCGCTTGAGGAATCCCAACAATTTTCCCGGTGAATTAAATTTTTGGTTACCATAGGCTGTTACACCAAGGCTGGCATTAATGATGAAATATTTTTTGCATTGATTTCCTCTTTCATCAATATAGTTTACTGTTCCCAGGTCATGAAGTACGGTGTGGAGAAATCCGATCCGTACGGGGATCCCGCCGATTTTCTGCCTTACCGGTTTAATAAAGTCATTGCTTGATCCCAGTCCAATTGCCCCAAGAGTTATATATGGCCTGATATCCTGCAGGTTAATCTGAATTTCATTTACCAACTTATGTATGCTGCCGTCACCACCTGCAGAAATGATATAATGGTCATTTCCGGTATTCAATAATGGATTTAAATATCCGGAAATATCCATACCGGTGTCCAAAACCACCTGGTTGGCGCCAGGGAATTTTTTCCGGACCTCCGTCCGGATGGATAACCACCTTTTCCAGCCCAGTCCCTGGTGACAATAAGGATTAATGATGATGGTGGTATTCATATACATGTTTTTCTGAGGTATGCCTTGAGGTTATTCGCGTTCCAAAAATGATATCCCATAATGGCGATGAGACACCATAGTTTTTTGAATCGCAAAAATGGTGATGCAGGTAATGATGTTTCCAGAGAGCCCTGAGAAAATTTTTAGGCGGCCTGTATTCGTGGTATGCAAAATGTATGAACAGGTAAAAACCATATCCGGAAATAAATCCGGGGATAAAGGCGAGGCTGTTTATCCCTAAAGGAAAATAAAAAAGCAGGGTGATGATGAATAACGCTATGATTGCATAACCAGGCCTCATCATTACTTTGGTTTCTGCTCCCGGATCTTCATGATGGTTTCCATGAATGGAATATTGAAATTTCCGGCTTTTTGCGAGAATGTGCAACAATATGAAAAATGTACCGGTGTACGATATATTCAGTCAGGCTATAACTAATCACTCCTGCTGTGAACCAGGCTAATATTGGTATAGGACCTATTTGCCAAACTGCAAAAGCCAGCAGGCTAAAGGCATAAATGCTGAATATTCCCAGGGAAATAAATAATGGTTTTGCTTTCATGATCAGGATGTTTTAGAAGTTATCATTGAAGTGTTTTTTTTCTTTGAAATTTTGTTATTGTAAAGGAGCAGGATTAGTGCGGGTGTAAGGGTAAATTCGGTGATCATGGCAGAAAGAATGATCAGGCTGATCAGGAAGCCATGCATGAAAACATCTCCAAAAGAAGAATGCATGAGTATAAGAAATCCGCCAAGAAGGATAAGGGAAGTCATTACCATCGCCCTTCCGGTATGGCTGATGGTTAGCATTAATGCGTCTTTTACGGGAAGGCCTTTTTTCCTTTCAAGTTCAAATCGGTTGACAAAGTGTAAAGTATCATCTACGGCAATTACGTACCCGATGGCGAAAATCATTGTGGTTGTTCCCCTGAGTTCAATGTTACCAATAGCCATTATAGCGCCGGTAAATATCACCGGTATGAAATTGGCAAGAAAGGTTATAAAAACCAATATACCCGACCGGTAAATGATCCCGATAATGAAGGAAACTACCATGATCTCAAGTGTAAAACTAAATGCGAGATTCTCTACCCGGAGTTTATGTCCTAAATCTGTGATATAATCAATACCTGTAACCTGCACAGTCATCAGATTTTCGTCAATATGTTTATCTGTCCATTGATACAGTCTTTCATAAATATTTTCCAAATTATTTCTTCCGATGTCTCCAATTCTCCCACTGAGTCGTCCAATCATATAACTGCTGTCAATGATGCCATTTTTAAGGCTGTTATGGTGATTGCTGATAAAGTATTTTGCCTCCTCAATATCATTTTGGGTCACAGGGGTATTCCATTTAAGTTGATTACTTAATATCCTGTGTGCATAACTGAAAAGGAGAGTTGGGGAAATGATTTCTTTTACCCCGACCACTTGTTCCAGGTACTGTTCAAGTCCGGCAATTTGTTTAAGCGCCTCAGGTTCACCAAGACTATGGGGTTTTATGGCCCTGATCATTAATTCAAAAGACCGGCCCCCGCCAAGTTCTTTATTGAAAAATGCATAATCATCAGCCAGGCGGTTCTTTTCCGGCAGACTGGTGAGTACATAATTATTGGTGTTGATAAAGAATAATCCGACTGAGGAAATCGCCGCAATGACAATGAATATGGCCAATGTTCTTCCTGGCCTGAGAAGTGTAATCGAAATGATTCGCTGAAAAAATTTATTCCATGATGGAGAAAATAAAGGCCTGTTAAAAGCTGCATGCAGGTTAAACCTTGATATCATGGCCGGTAATAACAGAACGGAAACCAGCCATGCAATAAGGAGTCCCACTGCTGCATCCATCCCAAATTCGCTCATTGCCGGCATCCCCATGGAAAGTAGAGAAAGGAAACCAATGGCAGTTGTGATTGTATTAATAAATGTGGTAAGGCCAATCTCCCTGAGGGTGTTGGAAACTGCTGAAATGTTGTTAAGCCCCGAGGCATATTCCATTGCATATTTGCTGCTGATATGTATAACATCAGAAATGCCGACGATAAGGATAATAGTCGGAAATAGGTTCGACATGATCGTCAGGGGTCTTCCTGTAACCGCCAGGTAGCCATATAAAAGAACCAGTGAAATGATCATGCATATCAATGGCACCAGCATTCCCCAGATGTTCCTGTAAATAAGGAAAAGAATAAGCATAACTAAGCTGATACTTAGGAAAATGGAAGTTTTTAATTCTTTGTTTACAATATTCCGGTATTCGGATTCCATATATTTTCTTCCCAACATGTGGATTTCTGTAATTCCTGAAGTTCAGCGCTGCGTGGTCTATTTCCCTTGTCAGTGAATCCATGGCTGGTAAGGAAATATGCTCATTAATGAGAAGATGGATCTTGATAACGCGTGCATTCCTGGAAATGAATTGTTGTGTCAGCGCGAAGTCGCGGTAAATCATAATGCTGTCTCCCTTCCATTTATTTTGTTCTGCTATGTGCAGGTAAGGGATCTCTTCTATAATTCCAGGGAATGCCTGGCGGTAGCGTTTCAGGGTTAGCAGTGATTGAACAGATTCTATATTAGGAATAGAATCTAATTTTTGCTGAAAAGTTTGAAGGGAAAGTTGAAATTGCCGGTTAAAAGCAGTTGGAGTAGCCCTGATGGCAATCACCAGGTGATTTTCGGATGTCCCTGTTCGTTCTTTAAGAATTTCGTAGGTATATAGTTCAGGTTCATTCGCAGGGAAAAATCCTTTAAAACCCGTATCTGTTTCCAGTTTTGAAAAATTGGCAACGGAATACGCAGTTAATAGAAGGATCACTATAATGATCTGCAGACTATACCTATGTATGAATTGACCAGGCATGATAAATAATTATAAGCATCTTACATCAATGGTTACTGTATCATCATGATGAATCGGAAAATCAGCCAGTATATAAGAGGGCATTGAATGTATTGCGAATGGTTTCAGTGCTTTCCACATCAGGTCATTTTTTTTACAGCAAACAACAAGAGTGTTGACCTTGATTGATTTAAGAAATGTTAGTACTTCATCAATCAGGTGAATGTTTTCCGTATTATTATTGTACAGGCAGGCAAAGGAAACTATCTCTCCTTCATGTGGCACCCTTATTTTTTTGATGTTTTCGAGAAACCAGCTTCCAAATTGAATGAGTGGATGGATTTTCCGGATTTTTAGCCGGTAAAGATCATGTGTGTGCCAAACGCAGAGTCCGTTTTTAAATTCCGAGATGTGCTGATCAACTGAATTATTTTTACCCAGTAGTTTCACATTAAATTGTTGTGGTCCATTTTGTTGTTTTTTCAAGCCTGTTGTTATGGTGGTGGGAATCGTCAGGTAAGTAAAATCAACAAGCGAAATATTTTTTACTGCACGTGCAGACAACTTAATTACCGGGATATTGGAAGCTTTCAGTGTTATAAAATTTTTTCTCAGGCCATTGGGTTTAAAGAAATGGGCGGATATGTATTCGGCTAATTGTCTGCCAGCGCCATTGTTTCTCCAGCAGGGGCTACACGCACATCAAAACCAAAGCCTGCATTAAAAATTTCTCCATTGATTCCCAGGGAACATTAGCCCCAATACCCCCGGCAACCAGATCGCCGTTATCATTAAACCCGGTAAAGGCGGCATAATCATTGAATACCACAGACCTGCTAAGGAAGCTGTTTCTCATCATTTCCAGTTTGATCATGGTTCCCTGCATGGCTTTTTTTTCAAGATCAAGCAATTGCTGATCCAGCGCTTGCCTGTATGGTTCGATATGCAATTGTTTATAACCCATGATTTAGCTTTTAATGGCAAGTACCTGGTACATATGTGTTGATTCTGCTTCGGAATAATCTTTCCATCTGCAAGAAGAGATATCTGCCCTTTCAAAGAAAGTTGTATCAATATTGTTTACCAGGAAACTCCTTGCGACAGCCATATTTTCTTCTCCGGATAATATTTTATCAAGGAGGCTTTTCAGGTAATGCTCATTTTCAAATCCAATGATGTCGGAAAGAGAATGAAATACATTGTCCATGCGGTTCAATCCTAACGCTGTTACTGCTTCCCGGTAATCCTTGTTTATAAAATGTATTCGCATATCGCCGGTCCTGAGTCTTTCCCTGATGATAGAAAGAACTTCGGGTTGCAGTGAAGCGGGTAGGGCGTGGTGTGGCATAAATTTTAGGCTGCCATTGAAAATGAGATGGAATACATACGCATCTCTTGCTTCACCATGTTCCAGAATTGCATTCAGCCCTTTGCCGATCTTTTCATTCCTGGCGTTACTTCCAATGAATGAAGGATCCCGGTTTCCCGTAATTGAGTAAACCCATCTTTTGGAGAAAAGGATATTCAGTAATTTCCAGCGTATGGAAGGGAAATCATCAGATACTGATTTACCTGTTTGGAATACCCTGTTGAAGCCATTTCCAAGGAAGAGTTTTAGTATGGGGCGGAGGGAGGAGAGATAAGATTCAAAATGCCCTGCATTCAGGATTCCTTTTGATATAGCCCTCCTTTTAGTATCCCAATAGCGCTTGCTTTCACTGTTAAGGCTACCTGAAATATTATCATACATTTCAAGCCTTTCTATTGGTGATATTTCTGAATGACCTGTGAAAGCGAGGTATTCCATAATAGACAGGTTTTCCAGGGCCTTCAGTTTCAGTTCCAGCAGCATCAATGCCTCAGGATTAATATCGATGGCATAGAAGTCTTTTGCCGGATGATCCAGCAAGGCAATAAAGCGCTCGCCAGACCCGCATACGCAGGCAACAGTTTTATAATCACCCTGTGATAATAGTTCTCTTTCTATGCTGCTGTCTTCATTTATATGTGAATACCAGATCATAGGAAAGTATAAGCTTGTTTGGAATTCCAGATTTCTTCTACTGTGTCTGCCAGCCTGTCAATGTCATCTTTAATATGTGAAGACATAAAGCTGATCCTGAATCTTTGTTTGTTGACTTCCACTGCAGGATATTCAATGGCATTGAGGAATATGCCCTTTTCATGGAACATTAATGCGGCTTTCCTGACATTCATATTTTCAGGCAGGTTCAGGGTCAGGAATCCTCCCTCAGCGGGTGCGTAAAGCCCGAATCGCCGGAGCTTTGAAACGGCATAGGCCACATTGTCGAGTAGACGTTCCTGCAACCAGGGTTCATTTTCCATCACGTCAAGGCAGGCGATCACTGCCGCTGCCGTGGAGGGGGGAAAGGATGCGGAAAAAAAGTACGGACGGGAATAATACCGCAGGTAGTTCATCATTTCTTTACTTCCGGCAACGAAACCGCCGGAAACGGCAAAGGCCTTGCTGAAAGTTCCCATATGGATATCGATATTTTCGGTGCAATGGAGGAAGTCTGCGGTACCAGCCCCATTTTTCCCAAGTACGCCGCTACCATGCGCATCATCAATGATGGAAATGGCATTATGTTTTTTGCAGAGCCTCGAAAGCCTGTCGAGGGGTGCTTTGTCGCCGTCCATGGAATACACCCCTTCTGCACCAACGAACACGGTACTGCCGGGTTTAGGCTGGTGGGCAGCAAGAAGGTCTTCCAGTGCTTCCATATTATTGTGTTCAAAAGGAATGGCATGAGCATTTGAATACCTTACTCCGTCATAAAAAGATGCATGACTGAGTTCATCGAAAAGTATGAGATCACGGGAACGGGTAATCGCTCCTATGATTCCCAGGTTCGTCGCGAATCCTGATGAGAATATCACGGCATCTTCCTGTTTTTTCCAGGCTGCGAGTCTTTCTTCCGCTTCGCGGATCAGCGTATTATATCCATTGAGCAATGGAGGCCCCCCTACACCACATCCAAACTCGTTAATAGATCGCATCACTTTTTCTTTTACGTAAGGATGGTTCGAAAGTCCGAGGTAATTATTGGAAGCAAACATGAGCATGAACCTGGCTTCTCCGCTTGCCGGGTCAATGACAAGTACTTCACGGTCCATTGGAGAAACGACGACCCTGAAATAAGTGTGGTTTTCGTTGCTTGTGATCTCGTAGAATGAGCGGATCCGTGACCGGAGATCCTGCTTCCTTTGCATGATCTGGATACTTTTCAGGTCAACCATGGTTTGTAACATTTGAAAGAGTTTTTTCGGTGAGTGAATAATGTAGTTTCAATAGTGCCTTGAAATAAGCAGGAATATTTCCCTGGTTCTCTGCAAAGAGGTTTGCTACTTTAGCAGGAGAAAAACAGATTGATTTGTGATGATGTTGCAGCTGGAGATACAGAGTGTCTGTAGTTGTTCCCACATATTCCGGTTGCCAATGGTTTTTAAAACAGGTCTGTAAGAATTCTTCATTTTTTTCGGCAGGCACTGTAAATAAAAGTTCATAATCTCCATGGGGTCCTGATAACATCAGCCAGGGAGGGATTCCTGCCTTTTCGCTGGTTCGGTAAGCTTTTTCACAAATCAGTTCATGCATTGGCCGCTCAATGCTGAAGCCAACATTATTTATTTCTGAAAGGTTAGCTAATGCAGGAATAAAACCATCACTTGAATCGATACAGGCAGATGCATAGTCCCTTATAATGAGACATTCCCACAGCCTGGCAGATGGCTGAAAATCAGTATTGGTTTGGTTTCTGAAGATCACATCATAAGCATATTGGGTTCCTGCCCCCGGTTTACCGGTAGTGTATAATACATCACCGGTACGGCATCCTGTTCTCATCATGGGTTTGTGGCCGTTAATGCTTCCTATAGCTGATATTGCAATCGACAGGTGGGTGGAAATATTGGTATCACCGCCAAGTATAAACGTACCATACTTTCTGCAGGCCGTTTCAATACCGAGTGTTATGTGCTGCAGGTATGTTTCAGTAATACGCGATGTTAGCTGCAGCAAGAGCAACAAACCTGTGGGTGTGGCACCCACAGCTGCCAGATCGCTCAAGGTGGCAGTAACAGACATCCATCCGATCATGAAAGGATCGGTATAAAGTCCGCAATTGATTTCTTCATGAATACCATCGATCTTACCAACGAGGTATGTCTTATTCGCCTCATCAAGACAGATGATTTCTGCATCTGCATGCAGCATATTGTTTATTTGGTCAGGATGCCTTGAAAAGGAATTACCCAGTTTTTGAATGAACTGATTTTCCTGGAGGGGCTCAAAAGCCGGGGCAGATGATTTTTTATTTAATATGGCTGTTTCCATTATTACTGTTTTGATCCGGGTATGAAACTAGGACCAGTACAGTGGAATGGATAATTGATGTCCGCGTAAGAGTCGGGATTATTTGCAGTAAATGAGTAATTGTTATTTAAGTTCAGGAGTACTTGCAATTTCTGCGGTTATACCATGTCAGGCGGAGTGGAATTGTAAAAAATGCAGATAATGGAGATAAAATTCCAGCAACAGTAGCGGAATAAAGAATGCTTATTTCTTCCGGCTCAATATGGAAAAATCATCTTCATCCCTGACAATGATATTTTCAAGGATTCCCAGGGCTTCGATCTCGAGTTCAACTTTATCACCTTCCTTCAGCCACTGTTCCTGGTAATCCGGGTTATTCAGTTTTCCAGTTCCATTAAGTTCCAGGAAACATCCTGTGCCCACCGTTCCGCTCCCGATAACATCACCCGGGTATAGGTTTACGCCATAGGATGCACGTTCAATGATTTCGGCAAAGGTCCAGTCCATCGCTCCCACATTACCCTCACTCACCTGGATATCATTAACCCGGCAGGTCATTTTAAGGTCCCAGTTCTTGCCGGTATGCCCGGTTTTTGCGGGTATTTCAAAACTTGCAAGTTCATCGAGGGTAACCAGCCAGGGTCCCAGGGTGGTGGCAAAATCCTTCCCTTTGGCAGGTCCCAGGTTGAGGAGCATTTCCTCCATCTGCAGCCGTCTTGCCGATAAATCGTTCATGATCATCAATCCACCGATATATTCATCCGCCTCTTCCGCCCTGATATTCCGTCCCTGTTTGCAAATGACGATGGCCACTTCCAGCTCAAAGTCCAGTTTTTCAAAGTGATCCGGCATGCAAACCACTTCTCCCGGACCGCCGATGCTGTGATGGTTGGTAAAATAAAAAATCGGGTATTGGTCGAATTCAGGGATCATTGCTGCGCCACGGTTTCGTCGTGCAGACTCCACATGCTGGCGGAAAGCATAACCATCCCTGCAACTGGTGGGGGAGGGAACCGGTGCAAGCAACTGCACTTTTTCCAGGGGAGTGGCCCTGATATTACTGATCCTCCCTGCTTTTATAGCTTCTTCACCCCCCAGCGCCGCCGGATAGGCATCTTCCCAAAAACTCAGGAACATGCTCATGCTATTGGGCATATCGGGATGCAGGGAATCCAGGTCGTATAAAAAACCATCCACCAGGATGGATAATTGGTCGTGTCCGTTCTTTAAATATGAAACAAGTTTCATAAGATTACATTCAATTTAATATGGGGGAGCCGCAATTTAACGGAACTAATCGAAGTTACCCTTCTATTGTGCAAACCTCCTGGTAAATCAACTGATATTACGAATGATGAAAATAGTTTTTTATATAATCCTGATCGCATTATTCGGATCACTCCGTGTTCCTGACCCGGCTGCATCCTGGATAAGGATCAACTGGCTGGGATACAAGCCGGGTTCGATAAAGATTGCTGTCTTCTGCAGTAAGGATAATGAAACTTTCAGCGAATTTGAATTGCTGGATTCTGCCGGAGGAAAAGTTTGGAAAGGTCCTTCCGGAAAACCGTTTGGGGCATATGGACCCTTTCAGCAAACATACCGGCTTAATTTTTCTGCGTTTAAAAAACCGGGCAGATATTCTATAAAGGCGGGGAATGCCATATCCCCGGTTTTTGAGATTAAGGCAGACAGGTATAAGGGCTCGGCAGATTTCTGTTTGCGTTATATGCGGCAGCAGCGAAGCGGATTCAACCCTTTTCTTAAAAGATTCCTGTCATACACGCGACGGATATACGATGTACGGACCGATGCCCGACAGTACACATATTAATGTAAGCGGGGGATGGCACGATGCATCAGATTACCTGCAATATTCCGCCACATCTGCCAATGCTACGTATTACCTGCTGGCAGCTTTCCGGGATTTCCCCGGGGTATTCGGCGATTCCTGCCTGGCTAATGGTTTGCAGGGGAAAAATGGTTATGCTGACATCGTAGATGAGGCGAAATGGGGGCTGGACTGGCTATTGAAAATGCATCCCAGGGAGGACTGGATGTTTAACCAGCTGGCTGATGACCGCGACCATATATCCATGCGCCTGCCTGCGCTGGATTCTAATTATGGCAAAGGCTACGAACGCCCGGTATACTTTTGCAGTGGCGAACCCCAGGGCCTTGGTAAATACCAAAATCGTACAACGGGCACCTCTTCCACGGCTGCCAAATTCAGTACCGCATTTTCCCTTGGTTACCAGGTCATGAAGCAGTATGAACCTTTTTATGCAGGTATCCTGAAAAAAAAGGCCAGGACCGCCATGAACTTCGCTTATACGAAACCGGGAGTTTGCCAGACAGCCCCTAACCGTGCACCGTATTTTTATGAGGAAGACAACTGGGTTGATGACATGGAACTGATGTTGTCGACCGCTGCGTTTTCAGAAACAGACTCCGCCCTGAAAGCTAATTATCAGTCCAAGGGATTCCTGTATGCACGAATGGAAAAGCAGACACCATGGCTGGGTATGGATACGGCCAGGCATTACCAGTGGTATCCATTTATCAATGCAGGGCATTATGAACTGGCCAGGCAAATGAGAACAGACGTACGTGATTCGATGGTACAGTACTACAGGACCGGCATTGAGAAAGTCATGAAGAAAGCCCGGGGAAATGCTTTTTACCGGGGTGTGCCCTTCATCTGGTGCAGCAATAACCTGACGGCCTCACTGGCGATTCAGTGTTATTGGTACAGGAAAATTTCGGGAGACAGGCGATTTGCCGACCTGGAACAGGCTTGTTTCGACTGGCTATTTGGCGTTAATCCATGGGGTACCAGCATGGTTTATGGCCTTCCGTCCTGGGGTGACACACCGGTTGATCCTCATTCAGCGTTTACCCACCTCAAAAACTTCCCCATTGATGGCGGCCTGGTTGACGGACCTGTGTATGGCAGCATTTTTAACAATCTTATAGGCATCACCCTGGCTGACCCTGATGAATATGCTGCATTTCAAAGCATTCTGGCTGTTTATCACGATGATTACGGGGATTATTCCACCAATGAGCCCACTATGGATGGAACAGCAGTCCTGATCTACTTGCTTGCCGCAAGGGAAAATGAGCTGTAATAGGCCTGATATTGATAAATGGCAGGCATTTTCAACCCGGAATCGCTATTTTTGCATCCGGATATCCCTGGAAAACGGCTAACTGTAAAAGCGGAAAAGATGAATCAAAGTACGGACAAAGCGAAGAAACCCCATTTCTCCAAGGGGACCAATGAAGAAGTGTTTCAGCAATTAAGGGCTGATGTGAAGGAAATAGTGAAAGATCTGGAGCCAAAGAGAAAATGGGAGATCAATGTCAAGGCGGTATTATTCCCCCTGATGTACCTGGGACTATGGATTTCGGCTATGGTATGGGGTAAGGAAACGCCATTTGTATACTATGCCTGCTACTTCGGGCTCGGCCTGATGCTGGTAATAATTTTTGCCAACCTCATTCATGATGCCGTTCACGGTACCATCTTTGAAAGCCGCAGGATGAATGACGCCTATGTGCACCTCTTTGACCTGATGGGCGCCAACAGTTTCATCTGGAGATTAAGGCATGTACGCTTCCACCACAATTATCCCAATGTAAACGGATGGGATACTGATTTTGAACAAAGCAAAATGCTGCGCGTATACCCTAACGGGGAATTTTCCAAAATGCACAAGTACCAGCATTTGTATATACCCTTCCTTTACCCGTTGTTTCTTTTCAACTGGCTGATCGTAAGGGATTTCAAGGATTTTTTCAACAGGAAAAAGATTGTCAGGAAGCTTATCCATATCCCGCCGGTGGAATATGTAAAGCTTTTTGTTTTCAAGGCTTTTTTCTTTTTCTATATGATCTTTTTACCAAAGCTGGTATTGGATATCAGCTGGACGCAGGCCATCCTTGGATTCTGTCTCATGGTACTGACGGCCAGCCTGTTTTCCCTGATGGTGCTGCTGCCCCCACATGCCAATACACAGTCTGAGTTTCCTTTGCCGGATGAAAAAAATATGCTGCCTGAAAACTGGTTCATGCACATGCTGAAAACCACCAGTGATGTAACCAATGATAACTGGTTCACCAGGTTTTTCATGGGCTGCTTCAATTTTCACGTTGTTCACCACCTGTTTCCCAATGTGAACCATGTATATTACCCGGAGATCACGCAGAAACTGGAAGAATACGCAAAAGAATATAACCTGCCGTATAAGAAAGCCACATTAACAGGTGCGCTGCATAATCATTATAAACTGATCAAGGCTAACGGAACAGGTGATTTCAACATCTGGGAAGAGAGCATGTGATCTGGTTGACGGTTGTGGGTTGACTGTTGACGGTTACCACTTTTCATCTTCATCAATATCATTATCCCGCGAACGGTAGCGTTCGCGGGTTTTTATTTTCTGCTTTTGCCGCTCCACGATGAGGTGTGCTATGATCCTTCCCGCATCTGCCCTGGGATTTTCCTTTAAGGTCTGCCTGATCTTCTGTTCACTTACATCAATCCTGTACAGCGCTGTGATCAGTTGTGCAAAATCATTCACGATCATATCGTTCAGGTGAACGGCAAATGCCTGAATCAGTTCTTCTTCTGTAAGGGATGTATTGAGCTGAAGCGCCCAGTCACTATTAATAGAATTGATAATATCGGAGGAAGCGGAAGACATTATTTAAATTTACTCATTCGCTGATACATGAAAAAAGATATCCGGCCATTGTGGTCCCCGACAGATGCATTCAGGAAAGGTTCGCGCCTTTGGGATTATATGCAATGGCTGAAACAAAACAAGGGACTCGAATTCCCGGACTATGATTCCCTCTGGAAGTGGAGTGTAGAAAATCCTGCTGATTTCTGGGAGTCTTTCTGGACATATGCCGGTGTGATGAGCCATGATAGCTTTCGCCGGGTGATGCAGAAACCTGCTTCCGGCATGATCGGTACCAGGTGGTTTGAGGGTTCCACCCTCAATTACGCCGAGCATATATTCCGCAATGCAAATGACCGGCATCCTGCCATTATCTTCCAGGCAGAAGATGGGAAATCAACAGAAATCTCCTGGAAGGACCTGGGCAGTGCAGTTGCAAAGCTTGCCGGATGGATGAAATCTGCCGGTGTGGTGAAAGGCGATCGTGTGGTATCCGTAATGCCCAATATCCCGGAAACCGTGACAGCCTTCCTGGCTGCACAATCCATTGGCGCAATATGGAGCAGTTGCTCCCCCGATTTTGGAAATCCGTCCATCATCGACCGCTTTCTGCAGGTTGATCCAAAAGTGCTTTTTGTGACGGACGGCTATAGTTATAACGGTAAAGTATATACGAAAAAAAGTGCATGGGAGGAATTGCGAAAATCGCTTAAAGGGCTGGAACAGGTCGTGTTTTATTCGTATACTGAGCCCGGGGCTTTGATGGAAAATACGGTTAACTGGAATGATATAATGAAGCGGAATGAAGACCGGATCCATTTTGAACCGCTTCCTTTTGAACATCCGCTCTGGGTACTGTATTCTTCCGGAACCACGGGCAAGCCTAAGGCGATAACACATAGTGTTGGCGGAAACCTGCTGGAGCACCTCAAGGTATTGCTCCTCCATTGGGATGTAAGACCGGGTGAAAAGTTTTTCTGGTATTCCACCACGGGCTGGATGATGTGGAATTTTTCCCTTGCGTCCATGCTTGCCGGAGCAACTATGATGATCTATGACGGATCAGCAGGATATCCCGATCTCAGCAGGCTTTGGGAATTTGCCGCTGTACATAAGGTGGAGCATTTTGGCGGAGGGGCCGCATTCTTTATTGCCTGCATGAAATCGGGTATGCATTTCCGTGATAATGACACTGCCTGCTTTACGTACTATCGGATCCACAGGATCTCCGCTGCCCCCGGAAGCCTTTGAATGGATATATAAGCAGGTTAAGGCGGACGTATGGCTTATTTCTTTCAGCGGGGGAACGGATATCTGCAGTGGTTTTGTGGGCGGATGCCCTTTATTGCCGGTATACCCCGGTGAGATACAGTGCCGCCTGCTCGGTTGTTACCTTGAAGCCTTTGATGAAAATGGAAAACCCCTGAGAGATTCGCTTGGCGAAATGGTGATACTGGAGCCTATGCCCAGTATGCCGGTGTTTTTCTGGGGCGATAAAAATAATGAGCGCTATCATAGCAGTTATTTTGAGCATTACCCGGGAGTCTGGCGTCATGGCGACTGGATAGAGATCACTTCCCGGAATTCAGTGATCATATTTGGAAGATCCGATGCCACCCTGAACCGCGACGGTGTAAGGATAGGGACCAGTGAAGTGTATAGTGCTGTGGACCAGGTACCCGAAGTGGCCGACAGTATTGTAGTATGCATCGAGAAAGAAGGCGGTCAATACTTCATGCCTTTATTTGTGGTAATGAAGGAGGGTCATGAATTGAATGATGATATCAAAAGGAAAATTAAGGCACAGCTGCGCAACCAGTTTAGTCCGCGGCATGTTCCGGATGAAATCTTCGCCATACCGGAAGTGCCATATACCATTAGTGGTAAAAAAATGGAAGCTCCCGTGAAAAAGATACTGATGGGAACGGAAGTTGAAAAAGCTGCGAGCCGCGACACGATGAAAAATCCAAATTCCCTTAAGGGAATTTGGATTTTTCAGAATTTGAAAATATGCAAATACGAAAATGTGCAAATGAAAATGTGAAAATGGGAGCCATCACTGCCAAAATGGGATTTCAAATTTGCACATTTGCATATTTGCACATTTGCACATTTACACCGGGCATTTCTCGTGATAATTGATCAGTTCAACCGGCAGCTCGGTTATTTCAAAACCAAAGTAATGACGTTCCGTTTCATCAAACCATTCCAAGATCGGTTCAACTTCATTGAGTGTCATTAATTTTTTAAGGAATTCTTTAATACCGGGAAGTCCACGCAGGTATCCGCCGTATTTTCCCCGCATATTGAAGATGGCTTTTTTCTCTCCCTTCCATTCAATGGATTTCAGTAAATGGGTGCGGCAGGTTTGTATGCGTTCGGAAACCGATGGCGGAGCCGGCATTGAGCCTGTTTGCATGTAATGCTTTATTTCCCTGAATATCCAGGGATGGCTGATGGCGGCCCTTCCGATCATTATGCCATCCACCCCATAACGGTTTTTATATTCAAGTGCTTTCACGGCACTGTTGATGTCTCCGTTGCCAAATATGGGAATGATGATCCTTGGATTGTTTTTCACTTTTGCAATCAGCCGCCAGTCGGCTTCACCCTTATACATCTGGCACCTCGTCCGCCCGTGTATGGTCAGCGCTTTAATACCCGTATCCTGCAATCGTTCTGCTACTTCTTCAATATTGAGGCTCTGGTCGTCCCAGCCAAGCCTGGTTTTCACCGTGACTGGAAGCCTGGTGGCGTTTACGCAGGCTTCGGTTAACCTGACCATCAGTTTGATATCTTTCAAAACGCCGGCACCTGCGCCGCGTGCAGCCACATTTTTCACAGGGCACCCGAAATTTATATCGAGAAGGTCGGGATTTGTAGTTTCAACAATTCCCGAGGCAAGCGATAGGCTTTCTTCATCGCCCCCGAAAATCTGTATGCCAACAGGTCTTTCCGCCTCAAATATGTCCAGTTTTTTCCTGCATTTCATGGCATTCCTGATCAGGCCTTCGCTGGAAATGAATTCGGTATACATCAGGTCGGCACCATTTTCCTTGCAGATGGCACGGAATGGAGGATCACTTACGTCTTCCATTGGCGCAAGTAAAAGAGGAAAATCAGGCAGGGAAATTTTATCAATTTTGGTCATGGCCAATAAGTGAAGTTAATACGAAAAAGTGCAAATGTGGAAATGTGCAAATTCAGAACTTTTCCATTACACCCAGTCCGAATAACGCAAAGTCATACTTAACCGGATCGTCAGGGTCCATTCGCTTAAGGTTCTCCGTTAGTTCAATCGCCGATGGCCAGTCGGCCTGCGGCCTGGTGATGAGCCCGAACTTTTTGGCAACGCGGGAGACGTGGAGGTCAAGCGGACAAACAAGCCGGGACGGACTGATATTTTTCCATATGCCAAAATCCACTTCATCTTCTCTTACCATCCACCTGAGAAACATATTGATACGCTTGCATGCTGAATGCTGCCTCGGTGAAGCAATGTGCTTCTCCGTTCGTTTAAGATGTTCAAATGAAAGGAAATACTGCACGGAATGCATTCAGCCCATGTTCAATATTTTTATCATCCTCATTCATCCCCCTTAAAAAAGCATCTTCCAAGTGAGTAATGATGGCTATAGTGATGCCTGAAAAAATGAATGAAATAATACAGGTCATCTGATGTGAAGGTGCGGTGTTTGAAATCTTTCAGTTTTTTTAATTCAGCAGGAGAAGCATTCAGGCAAAAATCATGAGGCCGCATCTCCATCAACTTCATGAGTTCACCTGACTTATTGATAATGGTTGTCCGGTTGCCCCATGCAAAAATAGCCGCAAAAAAGGCAGCAATTTCTATATCCTGCTGCATGGAAAACATATGGGGTATGCTGATGGGATCTTCAGGAATAAAGGATTTCCGGCTGTACTGTTCCACTTTCCGGTCAAAAAATTCCTTCAACGAAGGCTGTTTCTGCATATAGCAAATATCCCAACAGTTTTCGGTAATTCTGCAGGCCGTTCTTCATTATGGTAACCCGGTGCACCGTTTTCATTTTGCTTATTACCTGTTCCGGGAAATGTCCTATTTTAGAAATACAATAATATATGTCAGATACCTCCTGTTTAAATTGCGGAAAACTTCAACAGCCTGGTTTTGTTTTTTGCCCTGGTTGCGGGCAAAAATTATCAACGCACAGGCTAAGTTTTCATGACCTTTCACATGATGCCATTCATTATTTTACACATGCTGACAAGGGTATCTTCTCGCTGCTGAAAGAACTCATCTCCAGGCCGGGTATTGTTGCCAGGGAGTATGTGGAAGGCAGGCGCACTCACTATTTTAAGCCACTCAATTTTTTTCTGCTGGTTGCGGCCGTACTGGTACTGGCAACGAGTTTTCTTTATTCAGAAGTAAACAGCAGGAGCCAGGCATTTGAAAAAAGGTCAGGAAGTGCCATTAGTCCTGGTGAGAAGGCTGCATATGAAAAAGCCTCTAACAGGGTCCGCAATGTTAACAAAGTGACAGGAAAATATTCCAATGTCATAAACATGCTGGCCACACCATTTATCGCTTTCCTGTTCTGGCTTTTCTACCGTAAAGGCAGGTATAATTATATTGAACATCTTGTCGCCAATTTGTACTTTGTGGCTTTCACCATGCTGGTGTATTCTTTGGTTATGGCACCACTTGCCTACCTGGTGACAAATAGCAAACTGGATCTTTTATTGTTGGGTCTGTTTTTCCTTTTTGAGATTATTTACCGCAGCTTTGCCTATTATCATTTTATGGGCAGGCCGGGTAAAAGTACAGCTTGCCAGGGCATTTGCCATTTCTGTCTTTAGTGTATTGGTATGGATTACGATTACCTACTCTTTGATCTCGACGTATATCAGGACCGGTTTTTACGGGCTTATGGACTGATTGTGCTGGCAGGGATCATGCACGGTTGACTGACAGCCGTCATATGCTTTGATTGTCAGGATCATTTATTTCCACTATTTCATCGATTAGTTTCGCGGGCCAACCATTAAAATCATACGTATGCGCCATATTCTCTCCTGCCTGTTTTTACTGTTTATTCTGCTCCAGGCACCGGCACAGTCGCCAGTATATAAAGATCCAAAGCAACCCATTGATAACCGGGTTAAAGACTTACTCGGTCGCATGACCGTAGATGAGAAAGCCGGTCAGCTCAACCAGCTGAATGGTGGTTTTTTTACCGGTCCGGCTACCAGCGACCAGGGACAGAAGGAGAAGATGGCTCTTGCCCGCCAGGGTAAGGTGGGATCATTCCTGAATATTGTAGGCGCGAAGGAAACCAGGGCCATGCAGGAAATTGCCGTAAAGGAAAGCAGGCTTGGCATACCTATCCTGTTTGCATATGATGTAATACACGGATATAAAACCATTTTTCCCATACCGCTGGCGGAAGCCTGTTCATGGGACCTTGCACAGGTTGAAAAGAATTCATCTGTAGCGGCAAAGGAAGCAGCTTCCGCAGGTATTCACTGGACTTTTGCACCTATGTGCGATGTCAGTAACGATCCGAGATGGGGCCGTGTCATGGAAGGTGCCGGGGAAGATCCATTCCTTGCCGGATTGGTTTCAGCGGCAAGGGTTCGTGGCATACAGGGAAATCTTTCTGATAATGCACATATCATGGCCTGTGTAAAACACTATGCCGCCTATGGTGCCAGTGAATCAGGAAGGGAATACAATACAGTAGATGTTTCAAGGTTCATGCTCTGGAATAAATATCTCCCGCCTTATAAGGCAGCAGTGGATGCCGGTGCGGCCACTGTGATGAATTCATTCAATATTTTCGAGGGCGTGCCTGCCAGCGGAAATAAATATCTGGTAAATGATGTATTAAAGAATAAGTGGGGTTTCAAAGGTTTTGTGGTAAGTGACTGGAATTCTTTTGGTGAGATGATCGATCATGGATACGCAACAGACAAAAAGGATGTGGCCCTTAAGGCATTGCAGGCCGGTAGTGCCATGGATATGGAAACCAGTGCGATGGTAGCCAATGTGCCGGCATTAGTGAAAGAAGGCAAGATCACTATGAAGCAGCTGGATGATGCGATTTATAAGATACTCTGGTATAAATTCAAACTGGGTTTATTTGATGATCCGTATAAATTCAGTGATCCTGCCAGGGAATCAGCAACCCTGCTTACTGAAGCCCACCGCCAGCAGGCAAGAGAGGCTGCAAGGGGTTCCATAGTGTTGTTAAAGAACGAAGGCAATATTTTGCCATTAAAGAATGTAAAGAAAGTTGCCCTTGTTGGCGCATTTGCAAAAAGCAGGGAAGATATGTTTGATTTCTGGGTGGCGCAGGGTACTCCCAATGACGCGGTTACCATTCATGATGGACTGAAGGCTGCATTGGGAAGTGATGTGGAACTGAATTATGTTTCCGGGTATAATACTGATGGAACGGGATCTGAGACGCTAATGGCCGATGCCATAAAAATTGCGATGAATGCAGACGTGGTGTTAGTCAATATTGGCATCAGTGGCAAGATGGCGGGTGAAGACAGGTCACTGGCCTACCCTGTTATCCCTGATGCGCAGGTGCAATTGTTGCAGGCGCTGAAGCAAACCGGAAAGCCTGTTGTGGCTTTGGTTTCCAGCGGAAGGCCACTGGTGCTGACCAATATCCTTCCTTATGCAGGCTCCATTCTTCAATGCTGGATATTGGGTACTGAAACCGGCAATGCAGTGGCAGATGTGGTTACCGGAAAATACAATCCATCCGGCAAAACAGTAATGAGTTTTCCATATGCAGTTGGACAAATACCTGTTTATTATAATCATTTCAACACAGGCAGGCCGATTCCTCCGGGTACGGATCCGGGCTGGAAGTCACGCTATCGTGATATTCCCAATGAACCCCTTTTCCCGTTTGGATTCGGGCTCAGCTATACCACATTTAATTACAGTGGAATGAAGCTGGATAAGACAACGATGGGGAAAGGCGATAAACTTGGGGTATCCGTAACGGTTACAAACTCCGGAGCTGTGGAGGGTGTTGAAGTGGTGCAGTTATATATCAGGGATGTCACCGCTTCTCTTGTGAGACCGGTAAAGGAATTAAAGGCATTCCAGCGAATTACACTGAAGCCAGGTGAATCAAGGGTGGTGAATTTCAGTATCGGGGCAAAAGAACTGTCATTTTATGATGCACAGGGAAATGCCTTACTTGAGCCTGGCGAATTCAGGGTAATGACTGGCGGGAATAGCAGGGACGTGACGGAAGCGGTTTTTCAATTAAAGTAAACTTTTAGTTGAGCGTTGAGCGTTGAGTGTTGAGGGTTAATTCAACCCTCAACCCTCAACCCTCAACCCTCAACCAAATTATTCCGCAGGAATAATTCCCAGACGGCATCCAATGAATAGTAATCAATCGCTATCCTGAGATGAAAAGCAGATATTTAACCGTATTCTTCCTGATCATTACCCCCGTTTTTATACTATCCTTTATCCGTCCTGCCCCGGTTGCAAAGCTATATGTTTCACATTTTGAAAATGTGCTGGGAACTTCTTTTGAGTTAAAGGTTTCCGCAGAATCTGAAGCTTTGGCTGATTCGGCGGAAATGGCTGCACTTTTGGAAATTGACCGGCTGGCCAAAATCCTTAGTGCGTATGACAGTGCAAGTGAATTCAGCAGGTGGAACAAAACCCATGGCCAGCCGCTGGCGGTTTCTGTTGAACTTTTTGACGTACTAAGTCTTTTTGATCATTGGAGAAAGAAAACCAGCGGAGCGTTGGATGCCTCTGCTGAAGCCATCTCCAGAATATGGAAATATGCATCCAGGTGAAAACAGGATGCCTGCGCAGCAGGATATTGACCTTGCTTTACAACAGGTAAAACAGCAACACTGGGCGCTGGATGTTAAATCCAAAACCGCAACACGATTAAGCGCTTCCCCCCTCATGCTGAACAGTTTTGTAAAAAGTTATATAATCAGTAAAGTATCAGAAAAAATTTCCGCGCTTCATGGAATTCATGGCGTGATGGTAAATATCGGGGGCGATATGGTCATTTCAGGAGACCTGGATGAGAGGATCAGGATCAGCAACCCTAAAGCTGATGCGGAAAATGACGCCCCGCTGGCAGTGATTACAAATAAAGGACAGGGCTATTGCCACCAGTGGAAATTACCGCCGTGGTTTTTCCGTTGATGGGAAATGGTATTCGCATATTGTGGACCCACGGACAGGCATACCTGCAGATCAGGTCATCAGCGCTACGGTTATTTCACCGGTTGCCACAAATGCAGGTGCGTATGGCAACTGCATTTAATGTACTGGAAATCGAAGAAAGCAGGAAGCTTGCTGCTTCCATACCCGGTACAGAATTCCTGATTATTACCAAAAACGGGGAAAGGTTTACCAGTGATGGATGGAGTGATTTGGAAATGGAAGATGTTCGCCGGAATCAGGGTGAGCGGGCAGTCCAGGGTGATTATGAACTCCTGGTCAATATGGAGCTTGCCCAGTTTGAAGGAAGGTTTCGCCGGCCATTTGTGGCCATATGGGTGGAAGATGCAAAGAAGAATACAGTCCGAAACCTCGCTCTCTGGTTTAATAAACCAAGATGGCTCCCTGATCTTAAAGTATGGTACAAATCAAACTACCTTAACATTACCAATTCAGGAAAGGATGTTGAATCCATCAGCAGTGCAACGCGGCCTCCCGGTAAATACACAATCAAATGGGACATGAGGGACGACAACGGAAATCCCGTTCCGCCGGGAAAATATACGGTGTATATTGAAGCTGCCAGGGAGCATGGAACCTACCAGTTAATGAAAAAAGAAATCGATTGCAGGAATAAGGAGCAGATCCGTCAAGCATTGCAGGTAATACCGAAGTATCATCAGCCTCACTTCAATACCACAAAGCCGTCGCTAATTAAATAATGCATCAATGGAAATAGTAAAAGAGAAAAAACCGGGTAATGGTTTTTGGAGTAAAAGCTTGCCGGCCTGGTCACGCTGGCTTCACCTGTATTTGTCGATGATCAGCTTTGCCATCCTTTTTTTCTTTGCTGTTACCGGCCTCACCCTTAACCACACGGAATGGTTTGCTGACCAGCAAAGAAGTAATTCCATCAATGGTAAAGCTGGATGCTTCCTGGGTAAACAATCAGGACACACTGAAGGTGGAAAAACTGAAATTGGTGGAATATCTTCGGGCACAACATAATGTCAACGGGCGCATTATCCGATTTCATTATTGATGAAACCCAATGCACGGTGGCTTTCAGCGGGCCGGGGTATTCTGCCGATGTATTCATTGAACGGCAAAGCGGGGAATATGATATCACGGAATCCTTATGCCGGTTTTGTTGGCGTGATCAATGATCTTGCACAAAGGAAGGGACTCCGGTAAAACATGGTCACTCATTATTGATATTTCTGCCATACTTATGGTGCTGGTTTCATTTACCGGGATGATGATGATCTTTTTTCTCAAAAAAAGAAGAATGAGTGGTATCCTGATCTCTTTTATCGGTTTGATTTTATCTTACCTGGTATTCAGGTTATTTGTTCCATGAATGTATTTCCATCGTGCTATTAATAGAATACAAAGGAAATGCCAAATACAATACCGTAGTCAAAATTGGAACTTGAGGAAACAGGCGGCTTGCTGTCGTAGTTGTCATAAAACTCGAAGGTGAGCCGAAGGTCCTTAATTATCTCCCATGATAGGTTGATTGTGCCGTCACTGCGGATCCTTCCCTTTTCTGTAATACCCGCATAAAAGGTTTGCGTTATATCAAATTTAATTTCCGGTTTGGTGAATTTGAATAAATTGAACTGGAGCTGTGCGTAATATTCCGTCAGGGTTCCGGTGGTTTCCTCTTCCGTACTTTTTTCCTGGTTGAATACCAGGCCTGTCCGCGCCCAGGCATAGGCGACTTTCCGGGTAATGAATTTATTCCCTATTCCAATACCTTCCTGGTACCTCCTGTTGATGCCCAGTTCAAGATTTCGCTGGTACACGAGGAAGCCGGTGGCAAATGAGGTTGGACTGAAATAGTAATTATCTTTTAAGGATACATCTTCCCTGTCACGTGTGACCATGGAGTCAGTAATAGAATACACAGTGGATGCGCTAAGGCTGATCTCCTGTTTTTTTGAATAATAATTGAGTGCGCCGTCAAAATTCAGTCGTCCATACCCGCTTGACCGGGTATAATTGTATCCCAGCCCGATATTGCCGGCAAATCTTTGTATAAACCTGTCAGAGAATGGATATAAGTTTATGATCTCTATCAGTGGGATGCTTTTATGTCCCAGCGAACCTTCAATCCTGGTATTACCAGGTACAGAATCTGGCAAAAGCAAACCAAAAAGTACTTCCTTTTGTGTTGATTCCACCCTGTATATTTCCCGTTGTGCATTGATGGCTTTTAATTTCCTTAACTGGACAGTGATATCATTTGCATCGTCAGGGTCAAAAGTAACCACACCAACCTTGATCTTTTTGAGTTTACCTACCACGATGGTGCCATTATTGAAGAATATTGTATCCTTTTTTACCTGCGCTATTAAACAGTCAGCAGTGAAAAAAAATAATACAACAACCAGGAGGTTTTTCTTCATATGTGCCTTGTCAGTAAATTTGCAAATACTATAAATTCCAAATGAGCAGCCTGGTTTAAAATGATTCTACTATGCAGTTAAATAAATTCTGTAAATTTATTTCCGGAGTTACCTTTCCTATAAACCGCTCATTTGAAAATTATTAAAAGTGTAACTTTCACAATCATCAATAATTTGCATCATAAATCATTAAACTTAACAGATAAATTTTTCAGGTCTTATAAATAACTGAAATTAAATGATAAACATGAAAACAAAATATTTGCTTATACTGATTCTTTTGTGCGTCACTTTCCCGGCTCTGGCCCAGGAAGACCCAAAGAAAGAAAAAAGCCTGGAGATTTATGGTTTTGTCATGACGGATATCGGGTACAATTTTAACCAGATTCACCCCGACTGGTTTGATGTGGTGAGGCCAACAAAATTGCCTGCATTCAAAGACCAGTATGGCACAGATGGTAATGCCTACTTCAGTGTAAGACAGACCAGGTTTGGTGTGAAAGGATATACACAATACTCCGTTAGGTGAATTAAAGACACATTTTGAGTTTGAAATGTTTGGAACCGGTGTGGATGCCGGCCAAACCACCATTCGTTTACGGCATGCTTATGGTGAACTGGGTAAATTTGGTGTTGGCCAGTACTGGAGCCCGTTCATGGATATTGATGTTTTCCCTAATACCGTTGAATACTGGGGTCCCTCCGGCATGGTATTCTTCAGGAACGTACAGATCAGGTATATGCCCATCCAGGGCGATACGAGGCTGACTTTTGCACTGGAACGTCCGGGTGCCAGTGCCGACCAGGGAGTATATACTGATCGTATCGAATTGCAGAATGTAAAACCCCGTTTCAAACTACCTGATTTTTCTGCTGAATTCAGGTATGGCAGGAAGTGGGGTTATGTTGGAACTGGCCGGTATACTACGGAAGATTGAATGGGAAGACCAGAATAATAATCCTAACTATGACCTGAGTGGTGATGCACTTGGATGGGGCCTTAACCTGAGTACAAATCTAAAACTGGGCAAGAGTACTGTTTTCCGCGGACAGTTTTTGTATGGTGAAGGCGTCGAGAACTATATGAACGATGCCACAACGGATATTGGCATCAAGAATAATCCGGGTAATCCCACGCAACCTATACTGGGTGTGGCATTGCCGGTGACCGGTATTGTTGCCTTCATTGATCATAACTGGAACAGCAAATTCAGCACTTCCATCGGTTATTCATCCATTGACAATTGACAATGCTGATGCCTCTGCACGATGATGCTTTTAAAAAAGGGGATTATGCCATTGTGAACCTGATGTATACCCCGGTGGACAGGTTCATGATGGGTGCAGAACTTACAATATGGCAAACGGACAAATTTCAGGGATGATTTTACATCAGATATAATGAAACTTCAATTTTCATTCAAGTACAATTTCTCCCATATGTTTTATAAAGACAAAAATAGATAAGTCTGGCTGAACGGTTCATAATAAATAAGTGTAAAATTTTTAAACATGAAAATCAGAAATCTGGATAATGGCCTTCATGGTTGATGGCTTTTTTAATCATTTCTTTAATATCCATCCCATCCTTTGCCCAAAAGAAAAAGGCAACTCCGGCTCCTGCA
Organism: uncultured Sphingobacteriales bacterium; assembly: GCA_963823365.1. Lineage (GTDB taxonomy): Bacteria > Bacteroidota > Bacteroidia > Chitinophagales > Chitinophagaceae > Pollutibacter. Next base: position 365,430 of record CAWGLH010000009.1, on the reverse strand, counting down.
GTGGCAGTTGATCCCGCCCTGATTCCCGAAAATCTTCAAAAAGTGCTGGATGAAGCATATGCCAAATTCAAGGATATCAAAGAAGGCAAGAATGCGGATTATATCAAAGAACTGGCGAAAGTTGATCCTAATATTTATGGTATAGCCATAGTGACCACTGACGGAAAGATTTATACAAAGGGCGATCTGCAATCAGCCGTTTCCATTCAGTCCATTTCCAAAGTATTCACTATGGCCCGTGTAATTGAAGAACAGGGCCCGAGAGCAGTAATGGACAAGATAGGTGTTGACGCCACGGGTATGCGATTCAATTCCATTGTTGCTGTTGAATTGCAAAAAGGAAAAGAAATCAATCCACTGGTAAATCCGGGCGCCATAGCATCTTCCAGCCTGGTAAGCGGAGCTGATTCTGCAGCAAAATGGAAGAATATACTGGCTACACACAGTGAATTTGCCGGCAGGGAGCTTTACCTTGATATGCCTGTATATATCAGTGAAGCCGGCGATAACCTGCGGAACCAGGCCATTGCTCACCTGCTTTAAGCTTATGGCAGGATGTATTTTGACCCGGTGCAGGCAACGGACATTTATACCAAGCAATGCGCAATCAGTGTAAATGCCAAAGACCTTGCCGTCATGGCAGCAACGCTGGCGAATGGCGGCGTAAACCCAGTAACGAAAAAGAAAGTGGTTTCCTCCGAAACCGTAAAATACACACTACCGGTAATGGCTACTGCAGGTTTATATGACGATTCGGGCCAATGGCTATTTGCTACCGGGATTCCGGCAAAATCAGGAGTGGGAGGTGGTATCATTGCTGTTGTACCTGGTAAATTTGGAATAGCGGTTATTTCTCCGCCATTATCTCCCGCCGGTAACAGTATCAAGGCTATTTATACCATCAGGCACATAGTTGAAGCGCTAGGTGTAAATCCATACCAGATCAAGCCTAAGCCATAGTAATGTTCTGACTCGTGTAAGTGATAACTAAAATGTTGGTGAGCAGTAAATGCACCAACATTTTACTATTAACCTCAAAAAAATTACCGATGCTGAAGGCAAAATTTTCGCTCATCCCTCTGTTTGTGCTTTCGTCGTTATCCATTACTGCGCAGGTCCAGGTTCCCGGAGCTGATTCCTCCAGGCAGGCACTAAATTATTTCCAGTGCTTTCAAAAGAGGCACCGAAGTTGACAGCACATATACAAATGTTGCTTCAGGTGAATTTACTCCCGGAAAGGGATTTGACCTGGTTCGTACGAAATACGGAAGCCTGAACCTGAGTTTTTATATCATGGCCAGGTATTTAAATCAATTGCCCGGATCAACAACCTGGTATGATCACCTTGGTCGGCCCAGAGAATTCAATGGCCGCAATGATTTCTATTTTCACCGGGCAATGATATGGTTTTCGGGATTTGTCGGTACGCCTAAATTAACTTACCTGGCAACTGTCTGGACCATCATGCCAACACAACAGACCCTTGTATATGGTAACCTTCAATACAGGTTCAACAAACATTTCAGGGTGGGCATCGGTGTTGCCCCTAACCTTTCTGTCCGTTCGATGCAGGGGCCGTTTCCTTTTTATTCATCCACCGACCGTACCATGGGTGAGGAATCTTTGAGGGGCGGATTTCACACAGGGATTTTTTGTTTCAGGAGAGATCGTTCCAAAGCTCAGGTATACACTCATGCTGGGTAACAACCTCAGTACCCTGGGCATACAGGCATCAAAAGAAACGCGTGAGTTTTCCAAAAGCATTGCCCTGGTTTGGATGCCCACAACTGGTGAATTTGGGCCAAGGGGTGGCGTAGGCGATTTTGAGTACCACAAGAAAGCAGCCACACGGTTCGGAACATCCATTGTCAGCAGTCGGGAAGACCGTTTCAACAATACCGGAACACCTTCACCGGATAATACCCAGGTGAGAATGACGGACGGACTTCTGTTCTTTGAAACCGGCGCCCTTGCAGATGGTGTTACCGTTGATCAGGCTGATTATAATATGATTGCCGTAGATGCGGGGGTGAAGTACAGGGGCTTTAGCGTTCAGCTTGAAATGTATGCAAGAAGATTATCGAATTTCCATGCGGATGGGCCGGTTCCCCTGTCGGAGATTAAAGATTATGGATACAGTCTTCAGGTATCCCATATGGTTATTCCTAAACGGCTCGTGATGTATGGCATAAATTCATATTTCTGGGATGAGTTTAAAAGACATCCATACGAATTTGGCGGCGGTATCAACTTATATCCGATCAATAGCCGCAGCTGGAGACTGAACGCCCAGGTAATGCGTGTATATAAATCATCAGCAGGAGGAACATTTGGGTTGTATACCGCAGGACAGACAGGCACAACCATCACACTGGGTACAGACATTATACTGTAAGATAAAAAATTGGTTATGAAAAAATCATTGTTGCCATTTGCGCTAATCCTTTTGATTGTTTCCCTGTCAGACCAATTATTAGCTCAAAAGAAAAAGTCTGCTCCCACTCGGCACCCCGGCACCCGTTGTTAATTATGAAATGCATGATTCCCATTTTCACCTTACCAATTATGTACAGGAAGGAATTGATATCAATAAATGCCTGGAAAATATGGGCACCAGGGTGGGACAGGGTGGCATTGTTTGGCATACCATTGCAGCAAATGTGGTTCTATGGAAATACCGGTAATTTCGCCCCCACTTATTACCTGGCCAGCGACGATCCGCTTTACTATTATTCATTCACAGATGCACTTATTGCCATGGCATTTAAATCGCTTTCCAAGGAAAACCAGGCCCGCTTCGACCCCATGATCACCGGGTTTAATCCGGCCGATATGTATGCTGCCGATCATATTAAAAGCGTGTGCTGAAAACATTCCCTGGTGTTTTTACAGGCATTGGTGAATTTTCCATTCATAAGGAATTTGTTTCCTCCAAGGTTGCCGGACCTGTCGCTTCTTTAACAAATCCTGCACTCGACCGCATCCTGGACTTTTGTGCTGAAACAGGACTGCTGGTCATTTTACATAATGATATAGATATGCCATTCCCGAAAGGACGGGCAGGATAACTGGGATTTGATGCAATTAAGCGCTTTATTCAAACGCCATCCAAAAACATCCATTATCTGGGCACATTGCGGACTGGGCAGGATCGTGCAGGCCGGTGACGGACCAGGTTGGCATGCTTGGAGAAGGCATTGTCTAATCCGGAAGTCAGCCATGTTAATATTGACCTTTCCTGGACCGAAGTGGCAAAATATATTACTTCATCTCCTGAAGCCATAGAAAGAACAGCTGCCATGATCAATAAATTTCCTGATCGGTTTCTCATGGGAACAGATGAAGTGGCCCCTGCTGATCAGCAGAGTCTACCTTAAAATCATGGATATGTATGCTCCTTTACTGGCAAAACTGACACCTGAAGCAAAGCAAAAATTACTAAAAGGTAATTATGAACGCTTGTTTGATGCGGCAAAAGCAAAAGTGAGGGCCTGGGAAAAAGCACATGCCAATGAACCCAATAAGATTCCGGCTCCAACGCCCGTATCCGGTGTAGTAAACCAATTAGATAAGCCACGGTCATGAAACATGATATAAATCATGTAGTTTTATAACTTAAAATCATGGCTGGAATTTGCTGAGCCCAATATATTTGAGCCTTATTGTCTTTATTATTATTGATCTGAAATATATTTGCCCGGTAAATGCAATTAGTCCCTTATCGGGGGCTAAAAAAATGAAATCGTTAGATTAAACTTTAAAACAGAAAACATGAAAAAGACCGTTTTGATGTATGCTTTTTTCTTATTTGCCTCGTTTGGTTCATTTGCACAATCAAATAAGGAAGACATCGACCTGATCCAGTCAGCCTATGGAAAAAGTAAAAAGGAACTGATACAGGCCTATATGACCATACCGGAATCCCAAAAAGCTGCATTCTGGGCTGAATATGACAAATATGAAAATGAAAGGAAAGCCATCGGCCGGGAGCGTATTGCCCTGATTGAGGAATATGCCAATAATTATGCGACTCTGGATGATAAAAAAGCAAGTGACCTGATGGGAAGAAAACTGAAATCCGTGGATTCTTCAACTAAGTTACAGAAGAAATATTTTGGCAATATGACTAAAATAATCGGTGGTGTACAGGCTTCCAAATTTTTCCAACTGGAAGATTACCTGGAAAATAATATCAGGCTGATGATCCAGGAGAGTATTCCTTTTATTGATGAAATAGATAAAACAAAATTGAAAGACGCTTCCAAACAATAAAAAAACGCTTCCAATAAATTTTTAAACTAATCTTTATGAAATTTATATCAACTGTATTTCTACTGTTCGCTTTTAATATGGTGAATGCACAAAGCCAGGGAACAATATCTTTTGACCTTTATGGCGGATATACTTTCCCGGACAGGGTCAAGCTCGATAATTATTACACTGATATACAGGGTGGATTTGAATGGGGTGCCGGCCTGGAATACTTTATGCAACGCAACCATTCCATTGAATTGAAGTACCTGAGGATGGATACAAAGACCCCTCTATATACTCCGCTTGGGGAACAGATCAACAAGAATAATGATAAGATGCTGCCCTGAATTTCATTTTGCTGGGCGGTAACAAATACCTGGCCCAGACTACTGATCAAAAAGTGGTTCCATATTTTGGCGGTGCCCTGGGTGTAGGCTGGGCAGAGGGACCCTCTGAAGGTACAGGTGCATCATTTGCATGGGATGCTAAACTTGGTGTTAAGATAATGACATCATCTGCTGTTTCATTCAAATTACACGCATATGTTCAGTCCATGATCTCTTCTTTTGGTTACGATTACTGGTATTATCCGGGATGGGGAACCTATGCGGTTGCTGATTATGCCCATATTTTCCAGTTTGGATTAGGTGGTGCGATTTGCTTTGATAAAAAACGATAATAATAATGGCCGCTGTAATGAATAAGAGTTCATTGCAGCGGCTTATATTTTATGCTATCGAAACCTGCTATTTTTTTCGGGTATACGATCAGGAATATTAGGGGATTAGTAATTCCTGCAGTATTTTTTTTTGCATTCTTCATCAATCATTTTACTTCTTTCTCACAGGACTCCACTTCTTTACCACAAGACAGTGATTCTTTACAGGTATGTGAACCAAGGGATCTGCCGGATGTTATCCGAAAATGGCGTGGAAAAACAAAGCAAAAAGAAGATAAATCCGGTTCCCTTTTACTGGTTCCTGTGATCAGTTCTAATCCGGCAACAGGCTTTGCCTTTGGTGTGGCAGGCCAGTATGCATTTCGCGGAAAGAGTGAAAACAGTCTTTATTCCAGCATTAATGGAAGTGCTACCTATACCACTAAGAACCAGTTCATGCTCCAGGTGAAGAACAATATTTATTTAAAGAATGACAAGATATTCCTGAGTGGCGACTGGCGGTTTTTAATTTTCTCCCAGACTACCTATGGTTTGGGTACCAATTCTCCTGAAGGCGGGGCGCTCGACTACCAGTTTGCCATGAATGGCTGGGAATCTACGGATGATTCGCTGGCTCAGCCCATGAAGTTTAATCATTTACGCTTTCACCAGACCATTTCATGGATGGTTAAGAAATCCATTTATATTGGATTTGGGTATCATCTCGACGTGATCAACCATATCATTGATGAAAAACTGGATACTGTTGTCAGTCCATTGTATACAAGCCATTACCTTTATTCACGTAAGTACGATTTCAATATCCAGGAATATGTCATATCGGGATTGAGTTTTAATGCCGCAATAGATAAACGTGATAACCTGGTTAATCCATACAAGGGTTATTATGCGAATTTTAACTGGCGCATTAACCCTGAATTCCTGGGAAACAGGCATACTGCCAATCTTCTAAGTGTAGAATGGAGGAGTTACCATGGCTTTTCCAAGAGGAACCCGCGCCACCTCCTTGCATTCTGGATGATGGGTAGTTTTAGTGAAGACGGAAGACTTCCCTATCTTATCCTCCCGGCCTTGGGCTATGATCAGCGGGGACGCGCGGGAAGAGGCTATACACAGGGACGATATCGCGGTACCGATATGGTGTATGGTGAAACTGAATACCGGTTTCCTATTTCACCTTGCGGGGGGATATGGGGAGGTGTGCTTTTTGCCAATGTAACCAGTACCTCTAATCCTGCAAATAGTGAAAAGCTTTTTTCATATTTCGCTCCAGGTTATGGGTTCGGTTTAAGGATGATGGTAGATAAAAAATCCAGGACCAATCTGCAGATTGATTTTGGATTCGGTAAAAAATCAAGTGGAATATATTTTGGGGCTGCTGAAACATTCTAATCGCGGTAATTTTTTGAATTCCCTTTACTGCAAAATTTTTTCCTTTCCTGCCTGCCAGCGGTATATAAATTGAATCAAGAAAAATACACGCTGCAAATCTTCAACTCCCTGGTTTGGCGTTTAAATTGATACCTTTCTCTTTGGAAGTCGGTTTACTTCCATTTTTCAGGAAACCTATAAACACATATTCCTAAATTCATTAGTTATGTCAAAATTAACGTCGCTATTTGCAAGGGCAGGCATGTTGCTATTCCTCGCCATTCCTTTATTTGGCCAGGCACAAAAAAAACCAGCTGCAGCAACAGCCCCTGCAGGCAAACCCAATATTATAATTATCTGGGGCGATGATATAGGGCAGTCCAATATCAGCGCTTACTCACACGGGGTCATGGGTTACAAAACTCCCAATATTGACAGGGTGGCAAAAGAAGGAGTGATGTTCACAGATTATTATGCCGAACAAAGCTGTACTGCCGGCCGCGCATCTTTTATCACGGGTCAGTGCGGTTTGCGTACCGGGTTAACCAAAGTAGGAATGCCAGGTGCTCCGATAGGTTTACAAAAGGAAGATCCCACCATTGCTGAATTATTAAAAGGGCAGGGATATGCCACCGGCCAGTTTGGGAAAAACCACCTGGGGGATCGTGATGAACAATTACCTACCATGCATGGCTTTGATGAGTTTTATGGTAACCTGTACCATTTGAATGCTGAAGAAGAACCCGAATACAGGGATTATCCCTCAGAAAAAGATTTCCCGGGATTCAGGCAGAAATTTGGCCCACGAGGAGTATTGCATACCTGGGCCAATGCTGACGGAACACAAAAAATTGAGAATACAGGGCCGCTGACTAAAAAGCGCATGGAATTAATTGACGATGAAGTGGCTAATATGAGCGCTGCATACCTGGAAAAACAGGTTAAAGCAGGTAAGCCTGTATTCCTTTGGGTAAACTTCACCCATATGCATTTCCGCACACATGTTAAGCCCGGAAGCGAAATGCAATCCGGCCGCTGGCAGAGCGAATATCATGATGCCATGATCGACCATGATAAAAATGTAGGAACCGTATTGGCCATGATTGATAAACTGGGCATTGCAGAAAATACCATTGTAATGTACAGCACTGATAATGGTCCGCACCGCAACAGCTGGCCTGATGCAGGTACAACACCATTCCGCAGTGAAAAAAATACCAACTGGGAAGGTGCTTATCGTGTTCCTGCCATGGTACGCTGGCCCGGAAAAATAAAAGCAGGAACAGTTTCCAATGACCTGATATCACATCTCGACTGGATGCCTACATTATTGGCGGCAGCCGGTGTGCCGGATGTAAAGGAAAAGCTGTTATCCGGATATACTGCTGCGGGTAAAACATTTAAAGTTCACCTTGATGGTTATAATATGCTCCCGCTGCTTACCGGGCAGGTAACGAAAAGTCCTCGTGAAGGTTTCTATTATTTTAATGATGATGCACAATTAACCGCGCTCAGGTATGATAACTGGAAATTCATCTTTATGGAGCAAAGGGCAAAGGGCACCCTGCAGGTCTGGGCAGAACCTTTCACCCCGCTTCGTTTGCCATTGATCCTTAACCTCAGGACTGATCCATATGAGTATGCCCCGATTACTTCCAACACTTATTATGACTGGATGCTGGACCATGCATACCTGCTTGTGCCTGCGCAAGCCGGAGTCGCCACTTTCATAGAATCTTTCAAGAGTTATCCTCCCAGGCAGAAAGCAGCATCCTTCAATGTGGATGAAGTGCTGCAGAAGATGCAGGAAAATTCAGGAAGTAAATAATCATTAACTTCATTTGACGGTCACTACTATATGGTGACCGTTTTTCTATTACAGAAATACCATATTGACAATAAGCAGTTGAGACTGGTTTTTATACTGATTCATGTTATTAATGGGACTGCCTATTAGGGTTAATCAGTAAACTAAGCGATGATAAATATTAATTTACATGAAAGCTAATCTGAAAAATAAAAACCTGGGAAATTCATCTGTTGTTCCTGCAGAAAAAAAGAAGAACCGGACACTGGATAGTATTGCTGATATCCCTTGCAGCATTGGTCACAATATATCTGCTGTACAATAAACAAAGATGCATCAGGTGAAGAGATCCCTCCAGCAATAGTTCAGGATGCATCTCCTGTTCCGGTCAGTCCGGAGAACCTGGAAGTCATAATAAATAAACTTGCCGGCCGATGGCAGCGGACAGACGGAGGATACATTATTGAATTGAAAAATCCATCCGCTGACGGAAAGATTGATGCAGCCTATTTTAATCCCAATCCCATTCATGTTGGCCGTGCCGGATGGCAAAATAATGCAGGGAAAATAATCGTCACAGTGGAGTTGCAGGATGTAAATTATCCCGGGTCTTTATATACACTGGAGTTTTTAGACAAGGAAGACCGATTGTCAGGCGTATATTTCCAGGCAGTGGAAAAAGTAAATTATGAAGTTGGTTTTACCAGGGTAAAATAAAGTTTAAACTGGATTAATTATTTATTTTTATTGTATACTATTATTAACACCAAAATAACTGCATGAAGAATTTACCAGGCATTATCCCTGCCATAACCTTGTTATTGTTATTTTCCTGCCAGAACCAGGCTTCAAAAGAGGAAACTGTACCCGAAACCAAAGATACTATTGCAGTAGCTGAACCAAAGACTGAATCTGTCAGGCCGGTGCATTGGTCATATTCAGCAGAAGGCGGTCCTGCGGGATGGGCAGCGCTTACCCCGGTGTATGCAGCCTGTGGTTCCGGTAAAACACAATCACCCATTAACCTGCTTACCAATGCCGGTAAGGGATCTCCGGACTGGAAAATGGAATATAAAACAACCAAACTGAATATTGCGCATAATGAACATGTGGAGGAGCTGATCAATAACGGTCATACCATACAAATCACGCCACAGGAAGGAAGTTCCATTACTTACGCCGGGAAAATATACCACCTTAAGCAGTTTCATTTTCATACGCCCAGTGAACATACCATAAATGGTAAGCATGCACCGATGGAAATTCATTTTGTACACCAGGGTGATGATAAAAGCCTGGCCGTAGTAGGGGTGCTTGTTCAGGAAGGGAAAGGCAATAAAAATATTGAACAGCTGGTAAAATATTTGCCTAATGCAGTGGGTGAAAAACTGACTCACGATAGTGTTAGTATTGATATAGCGCTTTATGTTCCAAAGAATTTGTATGCTTACCACTATATAGGTTCATTGACCACACCACCTTGTACAGAAAATGTACAATGGCTGGTTTTGCATGACCCTGTAACCATGAGCAAGGAACAGATTGCTGCTTTTTCATCCAGGCTGAAGAATAATAACCGTCCGACGCAACCTTTATACGACAGGACATTAACCATCGATGATATTTCAGCTAAATAATCAGCAGCATGAAAAGTTCTTTTTTATTCTTTCTGATGTTCGGTTTTTGTTTGCATCTTTCAGCACAGCAAACTGAAGATAATGTTCCTGCAGGATGGTGGAAGATTCCAAAAACAGAAGCAAGGATTACTGTAGGAGGGTATGTGAAATTTGACATGATCCATGATTTCAATCCCATTAATTCTCCAAGTTTTTTTGATGTTTCAAAAATACCCACAGATGGTTCAAAGGGCACAAACACGCACCTGCAAGCGAATGAAACAAGGTTGTTCCTGGACTTTAAAGTGCCTGCAGGAAAGACTGACCTTCGTACTTACGTGGAAGGGGATTTTTATGGAACAAGCGGTGCTTTTCGATTAAGGCATGCTTATGTGGAGATTGGCGGCAGGCTTCTTGCCGGACAAACATGGTCGAACTTTATGGATGAAAGCATCATTCCCCCGACACTGGATTTTGAAAAGCCGGCAGCATATGCCTTTGTAAGGCATGCCATATTACGTTATAAACATCCGCTTGGCAAGAATGGATATTTTGCCGTTGCTTTGGAGGAGCCTTTGATTGATGTGCAGGCGCCTGCAGAACCCGGTAAAATGGAAACATACCTTCCAGACTTTACGGCGCGATACCGTTATTCACATCAATGGGGACATGTTCAGATTTCAGGCTTTACTGGAATGGTAAAGTTCAGGCCAACTACCGGATCAACGGAGAATACTTTTACTTATGGAGTAAATCTTTCCGGCCAACTGAATTTTCTTAAGAAGGACTATTTTAGCTACCAGGTTATTGCAGGAAGGGGCACATCGCGTTACCGCGCCGGAAAGTATGCGGCACCTGATGCAGATGACAATTTAAAAGCCATTCCCGGTATTGGTTTTACTGCAGGTATCCGGCATTTCTGGAGCCCAACGGTTTCTTCCCTGCTGTTATTTAATTACGGCTCAGAAGATAATACCAGTGAACAACCAGGAAGTGATGTACAGTCAACTTTTTATGGTGCCGCAAATGTGATCTGGCAATTTCATAAAAGTGCTTTTGCAGGAATTGAATATTTACACGGCGGAAGAAAGAATATAAATAATGCAGATGGCCGTGCAAACAGGATACAGTTCAGCATCCAGGTTGATATTAATAAGCATTGATATGTAAAATGGCCGAATAAATGAATTATTTTGAGTGATGATTCGACAAATCAGGGGAATTGTAATTATTGTTTTATTCTTCTGTCAATGGTCACCTGTTTGCGTATTGTCATGTCATCCTGCACGATCCAACCCTTGCCATTATCTGGATAAAAAGAAAGTTCTTTTTCTAAAATCACATAGCGAAACTTCCATCCTGAAGGCAACTTGAGTTTTGAGCCCAGGTCTTTCAGGTCTGAAAATTTTTGAGTCGGGATGAATAATTCGATCAGACGATTTCATCACATACGAATTTCCATCAGGATCGTCCATCAGAAAAGCAGGAGAGCCTGCATTAATGTGCATGCGGGTATCGCGTATCACTTCCATTGGCTGGTAGCCATATGCACCTTGATTGAAACCCTTTGGTATTGGAAACCACATTACCCAGCGGGCTTCCAGGTTTCCAAAGTCGCGAATCACTCCTGCGTTAACCTCTACTTTGTCAACAGTCCACAAGCGAGGGCCATTCAAAATTACCTTCAGGGCTTTATTTTCCTTCTGGATTTTTTCCAGATCCAATTTGCTAACTACTTCATCGCGACTTGTATTAAGGGTTCACCATTCCAACACGTTTTCATATCAAAAGATTCGTCAACTTCCTTGGTGTATAGCTGCTCAATGAACTTAAGACGATTGAAACTTATCCTGCAAGCATAGTTTTTATCTTCCTTCGTTCCAGTCAATACACCCTGCCGAGAATCCATACTAAAGCAGTCAGATTTACTGAACCACTATCCACCCCTCCACCCCTGTACACTAAGTTGTGTTCTCCTGTCCGTCGCTACTAAACTCGTTATCACTACATCATATTAAAACTCTTCCATATCATTAAACACTTTCTCCAACCTTTATTCTTCCTTCTCCTTCAGCCAGACTGAATTTGATTCATTAAAGCGGAATAGTAATCTCGATACCAGTTACCAGCCTTCAAGTAAGCCAACTTTTGTTACAGAATATGCAGAAGGTAAAATTTCAGGATTTATCCAGCCTGCTTTCTATTTCGATTACAACAACTTTTTTGATAACGACCTGTTTGTCACATCTGCCATACCAACCGAAAAACTGACCGATGTTAACTTTAACCGGTTTCATTTTTCTGCGAATCAAAGCAGGCTTGGATTCAGTTTTAAATTTCCCAAGGCAGGCACAAATACAACTGCTTTAATTGAAGGTGATTTTTTGTCCAGCGCAACAGGTGCTAATACATTCTTCCGGCTTCGTCATGCTTATCTGACCTATGGTGAATTTCTTATCGGGCAAACATGGACCAATTTTGGAGATGTTGCTTCATCGCCCAACACCCTTGACCTGGAAGGCCCGAATTCAATGCCTGCCTCCAGGGTGGCACAGGTCAGGTGGCGAAGGATAATTTCAAAAAAGTGGAGCATACTGTTTGCGCTGGAAGAACCCAAAAATGATTATACCCCGTTGGACAGTGCAAATGCCATAAAGGCCGCAATACCGGAATTTGTTTTCAAGCCTAAACTTGTTTTGCGAAATGGAACCTGGACGAACTCCTTTATATATAAGTCAATTTTATATACCGATAAGGAATACAGTTTTAAAAAGACTTTGCCTGCATGGGGATTCACCAGTTCATTAAGTATTAAAATCGGCGATAAATCCTTTCATCCGCTTGGGTTGAAGAAAAGGATATTTAATGTTTTTGGTATTATCGGTGATGGGACCCAGGGTTCTGTTAATGATTTTGGTGGACTCGGATATGAAGCTTTTCCCAAGGATGCAAATACTCTTGAAACACTGTTATATTATGGCGGGTATGTATCGTACAGTTTTGTATTCAAAAGGAGGTGGTCATCCACTTATGTGTTCAGTTACCTTCACCAGGAAAAACCAGTAACCACCAACCAGATTTTCAAGAACAGCAAATATGTATCAGCCAATGCCGTGCTGGCAATAAATAAATACTTCACTACCGGTTTGGAATTACTGTATGGATATAAGAAGAATCATGATAATACCTCTGGAAGTGCATTCCGAATATTAGGTATTAATGAGGTTGTTGTTTTAAAAATGTTCTGTCCCTAGAAATTGAATCCAATATGAATGACATACCTGAACCCAAGGCTTGTAACATTCAACCTGCCGTTTGCGTCCAGTTCCTGATCTTCAAATACGATATCCATGCCCGGAAATTTTTGTGTAAGAACATCTAATTAAGCGCCTGCCTGCAGCTGTTCTTTTTCAGCTTCAGTAAGATTGGAGTCAAATTTTGCTTTTATGTCATAAAAACCAAAACCCGGCCCGATCATGACAAAATCAAGTGCAAGGCGTTTCCAAAGAATAAACTGGTAACCCATTTCAAAGCCGAAGGAATGGATATTCATCTTTGTTTCTGATGTCGAAGTTTTTTGGCTGCCGCTACTGGTTAAAAGATCCCAGCTATTTTCCCTGGTGAATGAATTATAGGAATACCATGGCCCGATATAATACGCCATGTGGCGCCAGGTGTTTATTTTCTTTTGAAAGGTAAAAACGATAATCAATGGAGGCAGTTGATCCCATTATTGGTACCACCTTTTTTCAAGGAAAAACTATCCGTATCTATTTCCAATAAGTTTTGGCAAGGCAATAGTTCCTGCGTTTATGGAAATACTCCGGTGGGGGCTCAAAACCCGTTCATATCCCAGGATAAATGTTTTGTCTGCACCAAATAACAGGGCAGAAGATAAATTATACCTGATTATATTTTTGTGGGCATGTTTCCAGCTGCTGTCAAGATTAATTTCCTGTCCGTATAATAGATTTCCGAGGGACTGAACTCCAAGAAAAGCAACTATTAGGAGTATTGTATTTTTCATATAATCTTTTTTGTATTTACCTGGATCATAAATTTTGAAATATAACTATATCATTAATCAAGGCAGGAAGATAGTGAAATATAAAATGGATATTTATACTCTGTCAATATTCCTTGAAATAAGATACTACAATTTTTATGATCTTCAATTGCCTGACAAATTAAATTCTTGTGGATCAGGTAACAATGAGAGATATCATATTTATGATTGATTTTAATTGTTCCTGTATTGAAAAAATTGGCAGGATGGAATTACTTTCTGTACCAGTATTACTTACATTAGGGGTATATTTAATCACTATGCAGATCGGTCAGAAATTCAGGCTTGATGCTAAGGTTGCCATTATAACGGGGTCCAGTAAGGGCATAGGTAAAGCCATTGCCATTGCCCTTGGACAACAGGGTGCCAGGGTAGTTATTTCCAGCAGGAAACAGGATGCTGTGGATGAAACCACCCGGGAACTTGCACCATATGGGTATAGATGCTATAGGAATAGTGGCCCATATGGGAGATGCTGGACCAGGTCCGGAACCTTTCCGAAGAAACGGTAAGGCAATTCGGCTCCATTGATATACTGGTCAATAATGCTGCCATTAACCCTGCCTATGGTCCTATTATTGAAACCGATAGTAAAGTGTATGAAAAGATCATGGACGTGAATGTGAAGGGCCCGCTGGAACTATGTAAACTCGCATATCCCATTATGAAACAACATGGGGGTGGGTCGATCATTAATATCAGCAGTATCGAAGGGCTCAGCCCGGGCCTTGGGCTTGGACTTTACAGCATCAGCAAAGCCACCCTGATAGCCATGACCAGGGTTTTGGCAAAGGAATGGGGCGCAGACGGGATAAGGGCCAATGTGATCTGCCCGGGGCTGATTAAAACCAAATTCAGTGAAGCGCTCACCAGCAATGAGAAGATTAGTAAAACATGTCCTGTCCAAACAGGCCCTGCCTGGCATAGCAGAGCCGGAGGATATTGCCGGACTGGCCCTGTTCCTTGCTTCTGATGCTTCTTCATTTTGCACCGGTGCTGTGTATACGGCAGACGGGGGATACAGCATTTAAATTTGCAAATTTGCAGATGTGAAAATGTGGTAATGCAAATTTGGAAATGGACAGGTGTTATTAAAACTGTCATTATATCATTTTATGATTGATTTATTTGCTACAGACCGCCTGAAAGAAATACTGCCACAATTCAGGTCCTTCGTTGAACAGGAACTTATACCCCCTTGAAATTGCCTTATTGCAATTGCCATTTCAACAGGCTGAAGAAATACTTAATAATAAAAGACTAAAAGCAAAATCCCTGGGACTTTGGGCTCCTTACTTATCCGAAAAGGAAGGCGGCATGGGTTTGTCGATGATGGAATTCGCCCAGGTCAGTGAAATAATGGCCACCACCCCTTTCGGACATTATGTTTTTAATTGCCAGGCCCCTGATATCGGGAATATAGAACTGATGCATAAGTATGCCTCTCCCGGCCTGAAAGAAAGATACCTGGAGCCGCTGATGAAGGGTGAGATCAGGAGCTGTTTTTCCATGACAGAACCTGAATTTGCGGGTTCCAACCCGGTGAATATGGGAACTACGGCTATTCGTGAGGGTGATCATTATGTCATCAATGGCCATAAATGGTTTACCACTGCAGCCGATGGTGCTGCATTTGCCATTGTAATGGCGGTTACAGAACCCGGGGCCCCTGTTTATGAAAGGGCAAGTATGTTGCTGGTTCCAACGGATACACCCGGATTCCACCTGGTAAGGAATATTTCCATCATGGGGGAATCAGGTGGCGGATACCTCAGCCATGCTGAAATTGAATATATCAATTGCATGGTTCCGGCAGCGAACCTTATTGGTAAGGCCGGAAGCGGATTTGCACTTGCCCAGGAAAGGCTTGGGCCCGGCCGCATTCATCACTGCATGCGATGGATCGGGATTTGTGAAAGGGCTTTTTCACTGATGTGCAGTCGGGCAGTGGAAAGGGATATGGGTGACGGACAAAAACTGGCTGATAAACAGATCATCCAGCACTGGATCGCAGAAAGCAGGGCCGAGATCAATGCGGCCAGGTATATGGTGCTGCATGCCGCCTATAAAATGGATAAGGAAGGAGCTAAAGCGGCAAGGAATGAAATCTCTACCATTAAATTTTTTGTTGCTGACGTTTTAATGAAGGTGCTGGACAGGTCGATCCAGGCACACGGGGCATTGGGTATTACAGATGATACGGTGTTGTCTTTCTGGTATCGCCATGAGCGTGGCGCCAGGATCTATGATGGACCTGATGAAGTGCATAAATCGGCGCTCGCAAGGTCAATACTGAAAGAATACAGGCAATCAAGCTGATAAAGTTGGAATCATATTCTGATCACATAGATAAAGCGGGTGATGTCAGGGAAGGCGAATCGCCTGACCCTGAAAAGCTTCGTGCATATCTCGTAAAACATCTGCCCGGGGAAACAGGTGAATTAAAGATTTTTCAATTTCCTGGTGGTTATTCCAATCTCACTTTTTTAGTCATCTATGGTGAAAAAGAGTATGTTTTGCGCAAACCACCACGTGGTGCCAATATAAAATCTGCCCATGATATGGGCCGGGAATTCAGGGTATTGTCGGCCCTCAAGCCGGTATATAAACCTATACCCTCACCGATAATTTATTGTGAAGATGAAAGCGTTATCGGTACACCATTTTACCTGATGGAAAGGGTAAGGGGAATCATATTGCGTAACAAACCACCAAAGGGCATTGATCTGACTCCTGAAACCATGCGCGCCATTTCTATATCGGCGGTTAGACAACCTGGCCAGCTCTTCATAGTATAGATTTATATTCAACCGGGCTAATCCATTTAGGAAAACCTGAAGGATATATTTCCAGGCAGGTGGAGGGCTGGATAAAAAGATACTATAATGCAGAAACTGATCTAGTGGAAGATATGAACAGTACAGCAGAATGGATGAAGGAAAACATTCCGGCCGATGGTGATCCTGCATTTATTCATAATGATTACAAATACGATAACCTTGTCCTTGATCCTGGTAATCTGCAGCATATCATCGCTGTATTGGATTGGGAAATGGCAACAGTCGGGAGCCCGCTGATGGATCTGGGCACATCCCTGGCATACTGGGCAGAACCATCTGACCATCCTGCATTAAAGCCATTCAACCTCACCTGGCTTCCGGGTAATCTTAGCAGGGAGGAGGTAGTGCAGGAATATTCAGCTGCACGAAAAATTGATTTGCCCGACATGCTGTTCTACTATGTTTTCGGTACATTTAAAATTGCTGTCATCGTACAACAGATTTATGCCAGGTATAAAAAAGGATTTACCAGTGATGAGAGATTCGCAGGATTGATACAGGTGGTAAGGGCTTGCGCTGAAAATACGCAAAAAGGCCAAACGTTTTAAACGGATCAGCAATTTTTACTGATTAGCCTTACAATAGAGGATAACTAACTCGCTTATACATACCTTTCTCATATGGAGCTTGCATTAAAAGACATTAAAAAAGTATTGATCCTGGGCAGCGGCACTTTAGGACTGAGGATTGGTTTGCAATCAGCCTTAAGCGGATTTGAAACGGTGATATATGATATACATGAAAAAGCATTTGCCAGTGCGATAAGAATCCAGGATTCGATACTTGCACAGCTGACCGAAAGGCAAATCATATCAGTTTCGCAGGCAGAGATGGCAAAGAATTTAATTTCATTTACCCTTGATGCGGAAGAAGCCGCAAGGAATTGTGATTTTGTCAGTGAGTCGGTGCTGGAGGAATTAAGTGTAAAGAAAGAGGTCTGGTCAAAGTTCGCAGGTCTTTGTCCGCCCCATGCTGTCTTCACCACAAATACCTCTTACCTGTTGCCCTCCATGTTTGCGGCGGAAACAGGAAGGCCGGGGCGCTTTTGTGCTTTCCATTTTCATGATGTGTTCCAGGCCAATGTGGTGGATATCATGCCGCATGCCGGAACAGAACCATGGGTGGCAGATCTTCTGATGGAGTTGGGTAAAAAACTTAAACAAACACCGGTATTTGTAAAAAAGGAATCACCCGGGTACATTTTTAATGCCATGCTGATGGCATTGATAGGTGCAGCAGGTGCATTAGTGACCTATGATGTTGCGAGTGTGGAAGACGTTGACCGGAGCTGGATGGGGAATTTTAAAATGCCTTCCGGTCCATTTGGAATTCTTGATGCCATAGGGTTAGATACGGCATGGCATGTTACAAATGCATTACCAGATCCAAAAAGTAAAAAGTTCGCTGCATTACTGAAGACCTATGTTGATGCAGGAAAACTGGGACAGAAAACAGGGGAAGGATTTTATACCTATCCGAACCCGAGATTTATTCAGAAGGATTTTGTAAACAGATAGTATGATGCAAGACTAGAGACTAGAGACTGGAGATCTAAGGATTCTCTTAGTTTCTAGTCTCTAGTCTCCAGTCTATTTCAAGTGATCCAAATAAAAAACAATAAATGACAAAGAAATACATCAGCATAGAGAATCTTAATTTCCTTTTATACGAAGTGCATTCCATCCAGGACCTGCTGAAGTATAAGCGATTTGAACATATCGGCGGACAGGAAGAGATCGAATTTTTATTGCAATCCGCCAGGGATATAGCCGATAAGGAAATGTTTCCTTATTTCAAGGATATGGATACCAATCCGGTAGTTCATAAAGATGGCAGGATACATTCACATCCGCAGTTGAAGAAAATTTTTAAAGTAATGGCAGAGGCAGGATGGTTCACTGCTATCTCAGAACTTGAAGACGGAGGCATGCAGCTTCCTTACACGATATTTTCCATCGCCCATCTCATATTTGAAGCAGCCAACAGTAGCGCCCAGGGATATATCGGATTATCGACCGGTGCACTTGAGCTGATTACCTTATTTGCCAGCAAGGAGTTAAAGGACATTTATAAACCAAAAATGTTCGAAGGTAAATGGCAGGGCACAATGGCACTTACCGAACCACAGGCCGGAAGTTCTTTATCAGACATCACCACTTCTGCAATCCCGGCAGCAGACGGCAGTTATGAAATCACCGGGCAAAAAATATTTATTTCCGGTGGTGAGCACGAGGCCTGTGAAAATTTCGTTCACCTCACGCTGGCCAGGATAAAAGGCGCACCTGCCGGAACCAAGGGGATTTCACTCTTTATCGTTCCAAAATATTTGCCCGGAGAAGAAGGCCTGCTGGTAGACAATAACGTTATCTGCGCAGCAGATTTTCAGAAAATGGGACAACGTGGGTATGCCACCACCCATCTCATTTTTGGCGAAGGAAAACCCACCAGGGGATTTCTTGTGGGAGAAGCCAATAAAGGATTGTCGTATATGTTCCAGATGATGAATTCGGCCCGTATAGCGGTTGGACAAACGGCAGCAGGTGTTGCTTCCGCTGCATATTATTATGCGCTGAACTATGCAAATGAAAGGCCCCAGGGAAGGCATATTGCCGATAAGGACCTGTCCAGGGAACAAACCATTATCATCAACCATGCTGATGTTCGCAGAATGCTGATGCTGCAGAAAGCATTTGTGGAAGGAGCAATATCCCTTGTTGTGGAGTGCCTTAAATGGTATGATCTCGAAAAGGTAATGCAGGGAGAGGACAAGGAGAAGGCATACCTGATGCTTGAAATACTTACGCCGATCGTTAAAACATATCCTTCTGAATATGGCATTGTTTCAGTCAGCAATGCTGTCCAGGTTTTAGGCGGATATGGGTTCACCATGGATTTTGACGTGCAGCAATACTATCGTGACATACGGATTATGTCGATCTATGAAGGCACAACCGGAATTCAGTCGATGGACCTGCTGGGAAGAAAAATACAGCTTCACCAGGGAAAGGCATTTCATATGCTTATTACTGAGATGCTGGGGACTGCATCAAAGGCAAATGGTATGAATGAACTTCGTGATTATGCAGGAAAATTTATTGATGCCGTGGAAAGATTGAAGCATGTCCTTTCACACCTGGTACAATTTGCAAAAAAGGGAGAGATCGAAAAATACCTGGCAGACGCCAACCTCTTTATGGAATTTTCAGGCATTGTAACGGTTGCCTGGCAGTGGCTGAAACAGGGCATAATGGCACAAGAAGTTATATCAGGAAGCGGTCAGGCAAAATCCGGCCTTGATTTCTATGAAAGCAAGATCGAAACCATGAAGTTTTTTTATAAGTACGAATTGCCTAAGACATTGGCCCTGGCTGATACTTTGCTGAATACGGAATGGCTCACCATTAAAGGAGATAAGGAAGTATTGATGTAATCATCACAAGGCCTCGCGCGTCACATTGGGAACTTCCAGGATCAGGTCAGCGCCATAACATCCGGCGGGAGTCTGGTAGCCTGTTTTGAAATTTCCTTCCAGGATTTTTTTCGCAATGATCAGTGATGCATGTGCCGTTAAGGTATAGCCATCCGGTCCAATAAGCCTTGCCCTGGCTGTTTCGCCTTTGCTGTTTTTAACTTCTCCCCAAACTACAGCTTTTGATTTTGCACGCTGTTCATCCGAAGGACCGGCAGGGCGGCTGTTGATTTTTTTCAAGTTCACGGTTGCGCATAAACGAAGTACGGAGCAGCCAGTTAAAAAGGGACTGGTATTTCAGCAGTTTATATGTTTTCGGAGATACTCCTGTATACGTCTCGATATTTGGTATGCCGGTTGTAGTATATGCAGTGGAAATATCTCCCCATGGAATGCTCATGACGAATATTTCCTTAACGCCGAAATCCACCATCATGCCTTTATGTCCCAGTGGTACCGGAACAATTTTGCCATCTTTACGGGCCGCACTTTTCCTGCCCATTCCTTCCGCCATGGTGGTGGCGGTGCCATGACTTAGCCTTCCTCCCAATGAAGCGAATGCCAGTTTTAATTCAGTTGCATCCGGAAGTTTATTTTTCAGGAAGAGTGCAATGCAGTCGGTCGGAACCACATCAAAGCCAACGCCAGGCATGATCATGATGCCGGCCTTTTTTGCAGCATCATCATATTTCTTTGCCATTTCATACACTTCAATTTCCCCGGTGATGTCTATATAATGTTTTTTATTTCTTATGCAGGCTTCAATCATTGGTTTTGCGGTGCGCTTAAACGGGCCTGCCGCATGCAGCACAAGGGAAACATCGTTCAATGCTGCATCAAGGGCCGCATTGTCTTCGAGGTCAGCTACCCGGTAGACTGGTATTCAAAGCTGCAGCCATGGGCTCAAGGACTTCTTTCCTGCGACCTGCAAGAATGGGCGTTAAGCCATAGTCATGTACCATTTTTGTGATTAACTGACCGGTATACCCATTGGCGCCATACAGCAGAAATTTATTGCTCATAGTAAGGCAATATAGGTTTTTCTAAAGGGCAGTCATATAAGCAGTTTCAAAACCTTTTGAATGATTTCCGTGACACTATATTGAAGTACAAATAACGGTAACATGGGAAGGGCAGAAATCAATATGGTTGATGCCATGGTCTTGATATCAAATGGCATTGTTTTCATGGATTTTACTGTTTGGAATACTGAATTAATATCGGCTGTTGAGGAAGGATCCGGGTTTCCCAAGAAGTGAGCCTGGTTCATTTGAATGGAACCATTTATCATCAAAGTGCTGATGGTGCTGATGGATTAATGCGCTATAATCAAATATGGCCTTTCGCCTGCAGTTAATGAGTGGTTTCATGAATACCACCAATGGTAAAATATTAAGGATCATGGAAAATACTAATAAAGGCACCCATAGTGATATAATATTCAGGCAATTTATGATTCAGGAATACTACCTGCTCCAGGATGGAGGCTGAAAATAGGATGGAAATAGCAAAGGATACAGTAAGAAATGGGCCTGGCGGAGTTCCAAGGAATCCAATCCCTCCTGCTTCATCAGCATGCGATGGCCGGAGCCGGAGCGGCAACTTTGAAATTTTAAGGAAAAAGTAAAACCAGATTACCCATCGCCATAACCAGCGTAACAGTATGAATTGCACAATGGGCATACAAATTAATAGAAAATACCTGCCGGCCCATGATGCCCCTGAATCTTTCCCGTCGGCAGATTGTATCCATAAAGTAAAATCAGAATCAAGCATAGTCATCCCCCTGACCGTAATATTGCCAATAATTATAACCAGCATGATAATGTCTGCCCAAAGGCTTTCAATCATTTTTTTACCACGGGCCCTGATCTGCATATAGAGGGGCTTGTCTGATTCCTTGATAATACCTGCAATGAAAAACTGGTCAATGAATTCATTGAGCCTGGCATCAACGAATTTTTCAGCAAATACCAGCAAAGGAATAACCACTAAAAGTCTCAAATGAGTCGTCACATCATATAAAAAGGGGATTGCCAGCTTATCATTGATCATTAATCCCTGCATTGCTGAAAGAATCAGTCAACGGCACCCAGGTGATTACAGCTATTATTATGCTTCTCTTGGCAAGATATAACGGTTTGGAACTATCCAGCCCAACCTTTACCAGGAGTTTATAAAACAAACCGCTTTCAGTAAGCGAAAAATCATCTTCAGTAAATCTTTCCTGGTTATTTCATCCTGATTAATTTTAAGTTATTACGCAATCCGTGTGACCCATTTACTTTTCTGCAAGCAGTTCTTTTTTGATGCTTTGCAGTTCAGCAAGTTTTTCCGGTCCCACTTTTGGATATTTCAGGTCCATTGAATCCAGCGAATTGATGATTGCGGAAGCCACTACAATCCTGCTGAAAGATTTATTGTCGGCCGGAACAACATACCATGGTGATTCCTTTGTGGCGGTTTTTTTGATCAGTTGTTCATAAGCATGCATGTATTCATCCCAGTACTTTCTTTCTTTGGCATCTGCCGCAGAGAATTTCCAGTTCTTGTCAGGGTTTTCTATACGTTCAAGAAACCTTTTCTTCTGTTCCTTTCTGGAAACATTCAGGAAAAATTTACAAACCTTCGTGCCGTTACGGTTAAGGTAGTGCTCAAAGTTCCTGATGTCCTCCATTCTTTCTTCCCAGATATTTTTCGTAAATAATTCCGCGGGCAGTTTCTGCTTGTGCAGGAACTCTTCGTGCACCCTTACCACCAGTACTTCCTCGTAGTACGAACGGTTAAAGATTCCAATGCGTCCGCGTTCCGGAAGTTGTTTCTGGCAGCGCCATAAAAAATCATGGTCCAGGTCTTCAGAGGATGGTGCTTTAAATGAACTGACCTGGCACCCCTGGGGATTTACACCAGACATCACATGCTTGATAGCGCCGTCTTTGCCTGCCGCATCCATTGCCTGGAATACCAGCAGCAAAGACCATTTATCCTGTGCATAAAGTACATCCTGCATTTTAGCCAGTGCGTCAATTCCAAGTTGAAGTGTTTGCTTTGCAAAAGGCTTATCCTCCGGTCCTATATTCCCGCTTTCTTCCGGATCAAAATCTTTGAGTCTGAAATTCTTCCCATTCGTAACGGCAAATTTTTTGGCAAAAGATTTTGCTCTTTGCACGAGTTCCTTTGTGCTTAATTCGCTTAGTTCGGAAACTGTTTTTTTGACTGTTTTTTTCATTTTAATTATTTAATTTGGGCATGAATGTTGATGTATAATTATATTATACCTAACCGGGGAAATGCCCTTTTTTGTATGGAAAGATAATTCAAAATTTGTGCAAGTATCGCTTGCAAAGACCGGAAAATGCCCTTTTTTGAATGGGAAAGATAATATAGAGTAATACAATGAAAGTGTATAAATAAAATCATAAAAACTGATTTTGATCATTTTTTTTGACTTTATATATGGGTAACTTGGAACACAAATTAATACAGGTAAAACCTACTCCAATGCAATCATTACAAAGACTAAACGGTTAAATATTAAAAAAACCTATAGTCTGGTGAGAAAGAATCCATTAATATTCATGAATTTCTAAAATAATGGAGGTGCATATGACAACGAAAGCTTTAACCAGGAAAAATGATTTTTTCCCGAACGTATTCGAAGATTTCTTCAAACCATGGAATGAAATGGTTGGTACGGGTGGATTATGGGGAAAAACCATGACCATGCCTGCAGTTAATATTACAGAAGATAAGGATACTTATAAAATCTGTGTTGCTGCACCAGGCCTGGAGAAAAAAGACTTTAATATTGATGTTGAAGGAAACATGCTTACCATAAGTTCTGAAAAGGAAGAAAAGAAGGAAGAAAAAAACGAACGCGTCACAAGGAGCGAGTACAATTATTCCTCTTTTACCCGCAGTTTTACTTTACCTGAAGCAGTATTAGCAGATAAAATCGAAGCCGTGTACGAAGGCGGAGAACTGAAAGTTATACTGCCTAAAAAGGAAGAAGCTAAAAAAGTGATGCCTTCCAAACACATTACCATCAAGTAATGGGGTAGAGTTGGGTAAGTTTTGATTCCTGTTTTAAAAGGGGCTGAAAAAGAGTTAAAATCCCGGATCACAGTATCATGTTGGGTCACAACAGTACAAAGGGGAAGAGTAACTTTTGACAGCCCTTGTTTTTTTGCCGGTTGTAACCGGCAAAAAATTGGCGGATTAACGGATTTACGGATTTGCGAATTAGCGGATTGAGATTAGCCATTAAAGTATCAGCAATCCTGCTTTGTAAAGGGTATTCACCGGTTTATTATCCCAGAACAATTCAAAATCTTCCAGGCCTTCTTTTTCATAGTCTTCCTTTACCTGCTGGAGCGTCAGATTTTTAGTTTGATCTACAGAAGTTTTTTCCAAAATACGTGCCAGCCATTGCCCCTGCTCCCTGCCTACCCTGATTTTTAGATTTTCTTTTATTGTCTGAAAACTCAATTCAGCCATCTCCCATGAATTCCCTTTTTTTGACTTTGTGACATATTCAATGGTTGGAGGAACGCCTGTCCAGATGATTTTGGATGATGGGTTTTGCAGCAGTATATTCCACTTCTTCGAGAGACTTTACAATATAATCCGGCGCAACAGTAGTTTTGGGCACTTTGAAGTCAAACCATTTCTGCAGTGGATAATCAAGGCAACTGCCATGCATGAAATTCAACAGGGACTTCTTTAATCCATAGGCATATTGCGGGTGATTGGCTCCTCCCGGATCAAAATGTTCGATGTCATTATTGGCGAAAGAACCATGTAAAGTTGTTTGTTTTTTGACCCTGAATTTTTCCGGTTCAAGTCCTACCGGGCTATGGGCAGTCATGGTGAACTCATGCCAGAAGGCGGATTGCAATATTCCCGCTGCAAACATCTGCCTCACCATTTCCAGTGAATCTATGGTTTCCTGGTCGGTCTGTGTCGGGAAACCATACATCAGGTAGGCATGTACCATAATCCCTGCCTGCGTGAAATGTTTGTTTACCCTTGCCACCTGTGAAACAGTAATGCCTTTTTGAATAAGTTCAAGCAAACGGTCTGAAGCAACTTCAAGTCCGCCGGAAACCCCGATACAACCTGAAGCTTTCAGCAGTATGCAGAGGTCGCGGGTAAAGCTTTTTTCAAACCGGATATTTGTCCACCAGCTCACCACCAGTTTCCTTCGGATGATCTCAAGCGCCAGTTCCCTCATTAATGCCGGGGGTGCGGCTTCATCTACGAAGTGGAATCCGTTTTCTCCTGTTTGTGCAATGAGTTCTTCCATCCTGTCGCACAATAAAGCTGCCGTAAGAGGTTCATAAAGCCTGATATAATCAAGTGATATATCGCAGAATGTGCATTTGCCCCAATAACAACCATGGGCCATGGTAAGTTTATTCCACCTGCCATCGCTCCATAGCCTGTGCATGGGATTGATGATCTCGATGGCCGAAATATACCTGTCGAGAAAAAGGTCACTGTAATCAGGGGTGCCCAGTTGCGACTGTTTATAATCAGCTGCAGGCCGGCGAATTGATATAGACGATTTTTTTGTTTTGGAGAAGGAATGTTCTTTTTAATTCACCAACCGTTCTTGTTCCATCAATATACTGAAGCAATGCTTCAACTGGCGCCTCGCCATCATCAAGGGTGATAAAATCCAGAAATTCAAATACACGGGGGTCTGCAACCGAACGAAGTTCAGTATTGGGAAAACCGCCGCCCATGGCAATCTTTATATGGGGGTGATGTTCCCTGATATACTGACCGCATCGAAGCGCCGCATAAAGGTTTCCCGGAAAGGGGACGGATAATGCTACCAGTTTTGGCTGAACTTCAGAAATGCGCTGGTCCAAAATTTTTACCAGCAATTCATCAACATAAGTAAACGGCTGCTGAAGGGCTTCATATAAGCCATCGAAGCTGTTGGCCGACCTGCCCAGTTTTTCTGCATAACGGCTGAAACCAAAATGTTCGTCTATACATTCCTGTAAGAGGTCGGACAGGTCCTCAAGGTACATTGTGGCAATATGTTTGGCCTTGTCCTGCACTCCCATGCTTCCAAAAGCCCAGGCAAGGTCATCGAGCTGCTGAAACCTGCCTGCTTCCGGCAGGAAATCCCTGGCGGCGATGAGGTGTGCAAGGGTTGGATTTTTGCCTTGCAGGAATAGCATTACCCTGTCAATGGTGCGGATATAATGCTCCTTCAGTGCCGTGATTCGTCTTGCATTGTCACTTAGCTGACTGCCGGATGGGATTGCTGAAAATATATTGATGAGTCCCTGTTTTGAAAAGATTGCCAGGGTCACTTCAATGCCAAGATCTGACTGGTAGGATGTAATATCCTTTTGTATTGAGAAAACCTTTCAGGTATGCGGTGGCCGGGTAAGGCGTATTCAGCTGTGTGAAAGGTGGAGTGACCAGGTAAACAGAAACCGGCAAATGATGATTTTAAATCACAAAAATATTCAATAAAGCAATATGTAAATCCCTCCCGGGAAAGCAGTTTAAAATTCAATAATGCCAGGATCGATAATTATCTGGCAGGCTTATCTTTTGTTTTTCCGGTATTCCTTATAACTGCTTTTTTTAGGTTTCTTTCTGCTGTCAGGATCTTTAGGAGTCGCTTTCCTGGCTTTCTGAACAGTTAATTTTTCCTTTTTCAGTTCCGGAATTTCTTCATTTTTCATGTTGCTTTTCACCGGGGTTTTGGGAATGGAAATTTCATCTGCAGCGGATTCTTTAACGGAATCCAGTAATATATTAATTTCCGGCTCACTGAGGTATCTCCATTTGCCAGTGGCAAGTTTGTCGAGCTTTATATTCATGATCCTTACCCGCTGCAGGCTGGTGACATTATATCCGAGTGATTCGCACATCCTCCTGATCTGCCTGTTCAGTCCCTGTGTCAGGATGATCCGGAAAGTCTGCCTGCCAGTAAGGGAAACCTTGCAGGGCAAGGTTCGTTCATTCATGATCGTTAGTCCGCCCGACATCTGCCTGATGAATGTGTTGTCGATCGGCTTGTTCACCCGTACAATATATTCCTTCTCGTGTTTATTCCCGGCCCGGAGGATCTTGTTGACAATATCCCCGTCATTGGTAAGGAAGATCAGTCCTTCGGAATCTTTATCCAGCCTTCCGATCGGGAATATCCTTTTGGGATAATTTACAAAATCGATAATATTTCCGCGCACATGCTGTTCAGTTGTGGTGGTAATGCCAACGGGCTTATTTAATGCGAGGTAGACCAGTTTTTCTTTTTTCGGCGCCTTCATGATACTGCCGTCGACCACAACAGTATCCTTTGGCTGAACGCGGTCGCCCGGCCTGGCATTCCTGTTATTCAACTGGACCCGGCCAGCAGTAATGAGCTTGTCGGCTTCCCGACGGGAGCAGTAGCCGGTATCGCTGATGAATTTATTGATGCTGACAGAATTTTCCGGATCCGGTTTTTTCCCCATAACTTAAATCTTGCCCAAAGATCAGGTTTAACTGTCTGCAAAAAAAGTTATATTCATAGACCAACCTTTAACTCATTATGTTTTCCAGACAACCATTCATAGTTTCCGGGCTTATTTTACTATCAGTAGTAGTTGCCCTTTCATCCCTGTTTTCCTGCGGTAAAAAAGTTCATTATGATGTGATCATCAATAATGCCATGATTTATGATGGTAACGGCGGGGATCCTTTTAATGGGTCAATTGCCATCAGTGGAGATACCATTGCAGCCATCGGGCAATTGGAGAATGCAGATGCAAAGGAAGTTATTGATGCAGGCGGAATGGCGGTGGCGCCCGGGTTTATCAATATGCTGAGCTGGGCCACTGAGTCACTTATCCAGGACGGGCGCTCACAATCAGACATACGGCAGGGTGTAACGCTGGAGGTAATGGGTGAAGGTTATAGTATGGGGCCATTAAATGCCAGGATGAAAAAGCAGGTGAAGGATGGACAAACTGATATCAGGTTTGATGTATACTGGAATACGCTTGGGGAGTATATGAGCGGATTGGAGAAAAGGGGAATATCCACCAATATCGCATCATTCGTAGGCGCCACCACAGTAAGGGATTATGTTATTGGGGAAGATAACCGGCAGCCTTCGCCAGCTGAATTGGACAGTATGAAACTGCTGGTTCGCCATGCCATGGAAGAAGGTGCCATGGGTGTTGGATCTTCGCTGATATATCCTCCTGCATTCTTTGCCACCACGGAAGAACTTATTGCATTGTGCACGGAAGCCGGTAAATATGGCGGGTCCTATATTTCACATATGCGAAGCGAGGGAAACCGGCTGAATGAGGCCGTGGATGAACTGATCAGGATCGCCCGTGAGGCAAAGGTGCATGCCGAGATATATCACCTGAAGGCAGGCGGGAAATCCAACTGGTGGAAAATGGATAGCGTGATCAAACAGGTGGAGAATGCGAGGGCTTCCGGAATTGATATCAGCGCGGATATGTATACGTATGAGGCCGGAGCAACAGGTATGACTGCTGCATTTCCTCCTTCACTGCAGGATGGTGGTTTTGATAAGCTCCGGCAACGGCTGATGGATCCTGCTATAAGGGCAAATATGAAAAAGGCGATGAATACCGATGCATCGGACTGGGAGAATTTATATTTTGGCGCTGGTGGTGCAAAGGGTGTTTTGCTGCTGGGTTTTAAACAGGATTCCCTGAAAAAATATACCGGTAAAACACTTGCAGAAGTTGCCCGCTTACGGGGAACCTCACCCGAAGAAACGGCGATGGATCTTATTATCCATGACAGTACAAGGGTGGGCGTAGCATATTTTTTAATGAACGAGGATAATGTGCGCAAACAGGTCAAACTTCCCTGGGTAAGTTTCGGTTCTGATGAAGGGTCTTATACCACGGAAGGAGTTTTTTTAAAGTCCAATGCGCATCCGCGTGCTTACGGTACTTTTTCGAGGGTAATCGGAAAATATGTACGGGAAGAAAAACTGCTCACATTACAGCAGGCCATTTATAAACTGTCCAGGCTTCCTGCGGTAAACCTGAAATTGAATAAACGCGGGGAATTGAAGGCAGGCAATTATGCTGATATTCTTGTTTTTGATCCTGCCACAGTAAAGGATCTGGCAACTTATGATAAACCACACCAGTATTCTACCGGCATGATCCATGTCTTTGTCAATGGAGTCCAGGTATTGAAAAGCGGGGTGCATACGGGAGCCACACCGGGAAGGTTTATAAAAGGGCCGGGGGCGAAGAGAATGTGATAATTGGAAAGTGTGAGAAATGTGGAAGTGCAAATGAGAAAATGTAGTAGCAAAGGGCAACGATTCACTTATTAAAATAACCAGGATGATAAAAGTCAGCGTTTTTTACCCAAACGGAGAAGGAAAATCCTTTGACATGGATTATTACTTAAACAAACATATACCAATGGTCAGGTCGCACGCAGGAGACGCATTGAAAAGCATTTCTGTAGAACAGGGCCTGGCAGGAGGAACGCCAGGTTCAGCACCGGAATATCTTGCCATGGGCCATCTGTTATTTGATTCGGTCGATGATTTTCAGTCATCATTTGTTCCGCATATGCCTGTATTCATGAGTGATATCCCGAACTTCACCAATATAATTCCCGTAGCGCAGGTAAGTGAGGTGAAGATGTAAAGAGCTGAACGGATTTATATAATTTTAAAAATACACCGGCCTTGCAAAAATTGGACTGCAGGGCCGGTGTTATGATATAAGTATACTAGCCTATTGCTTTTTTCAAATCTTCCACCAGGTCATCTGCATCTTCAATGCCCACGCTCAACCGAATAAGGGAATCGCTGAGTCCGTTCTTAATCCTTTCATCACGCGGTATGGATGCATGTGTCATTGAGGCAGGGTGATTGATCAATGACTCAACACCACCAAGACTTTCGGCCAGTGAAAAAAGATGTGTGGAGGATAATACCTTGCGGGCTGTTTCCACGCTGTCATCTTTCAGTTCAAAGCTGATCATGCCGCCAAAATCGCGCATTTGCTTTTTTGCAATATCATGGTTGGGATGATCTTCGAAACCAGGCCAGTATACCTTGCCCACCTTTGGATGATTCCTTAAATAATGCGCGATAATTCTTCCGTTCTCGCAATGGCGCTGCATTCTGACGTGCAAGGTTTTGATGCCACGAAGCACCAGGAAACAATCCATCGGACCAGGCACGGCGCCACAGCTTTTCTGGATGAAATACAGTTTTTCACGGAGGTCTTTACTATTCATCACCAGGGCGCCCTGGATGACGTCGCTATGTCCGCCCAGGTATTTGGTGACGGAATGCATCACAATATCGGCACCAAGATCAAGCGGATTCTGAAGGTATGGGGATGCGAAAGTATTATCCACGCAGGTGAGGATATTGTGCTCTTTCGCCAGTGCAGCGATGGCTTCAATATCCACGATATTCATGAGCGGATTGGTTGGGGTTTCAAGCCAGATAAGTTTGGTGGATGGATTGATCAGCGTGCGCAGGTAACTGATATCATGCTGATTTACATAATGGAATTTGATGCCGAATTTGGCAAAGATTTTTGTAAACAGCCGGTATGTTCCTCCATACATATCATTGCCGCAGATCACTTCATCACCCGGTTCAAGTAGTTTTATTACAGCATCGGTTGCTGCCACGCCAGAACTGAAGGCCAGTCCGAATTTTCCGTTTTCAATAATGGCCAGCGCTTCTTCAAGCGCCTGCCTGGTGGGGTTCTGTGACCTGGCATATTCAAATCCCTTGTTCACACCGGGTGCTTCCTGCACATAAGTTGAAGTCTGGTAGATGGGGGTCATGATAGCGCCGGTGGATGGATCAGGATGAGCGCCGGCGTGGATATACTTTGTTGCGTCTTTCATTTTATAAAATTGGCGGATTTGCGAATTGACGAATTCGCGAATTGATTTATAATTATTGATTTTTTACCGATGGCATGCAAGATAATTGAATCAATCCGAAATTCTTAATCCGCCAATTAGCCAATCCGCAAATCCGATAATCTGCTGGATTGCATCAGCCTTTATGAAATAAAGGCTGATGCGATCCAGCAGCGCCAGTCGAAATTGTTTTCTTCATGGGCCGCGGCAGGTTGCAGCGGACTATCTAGCAATGATTCATGGCAGATCCTTTCTTCGATGAGTTTCTTTCTTGCGTCGCGGATATTTTGCTTTACAGGCGGGTATTGCAGCCATTCCCGCTGAGGTGGTTCAAAGCCGGTTTTGCCTTTCTGCCAGCAGATTTCAGCCGGTAGTTTATCATCCATGGATTTTCGCAATATCCATTTGGTATATCCATCCCTGATGCGCAAGGATGCAGGAAGTGAAAATATAAATTGTACTAACTGGTGCGATAGAAATGGCAAACGCACTTCCCTTCCATGTGCCATGGAATTCCTGTCGGCATACCTAAGCAGGTCATCAAGCCCCATGACCATGGTATCGAAATACTGTATATCATTTAGTTTTTCCACAACAGGTTTGTGAATGGAATCCTGATCTGCATTTGCTTTTGCATAATCATGGTCGATGAACGGATTGTTCGCACGTATCTGGATAGCTTTATTTTTTAACTGTGCTGCTGCCAGGGCCGGCATCATTGCGGCCAACCTGTTCCTCCATCCCCAGTCCGTTAAAAACTGGTTATTCCTGAGTATCGCTGCCTCTTCGGAAGTGGTTTTCCATCCCTCTGCCTGAATTTTTTCCTGCAGGTACCAGTGGGAATATTTTTTGTAACCTGCGAGGGTTTCATCGGCTCCCTGCCCGTCAAGTAAAACTTTCACGCCTTCTTTTTTAGCCATTCTGTACACTTCATACTGTGCAAAAACGGAAGCCGATCCAAAGGGTTCATCCTGGTGATAAACAAGTTCTTTCATCCTTGCAGCAAGGTCATCCGCCGAAGGCGTAACCGTAAACAGGTCCAGTGAAAATTGTCCGGCCATTTTGCGGATCAGTGTGCTTTCATCTTTTTCAAAGCCTGGGAAAATGGCTGAAAACGCCTTATGTGTATACCGGGAATCTTTTGATCCTGATGCAAGTGCGATAATGGAAGAGCTGTCAAGTCCGCCACTAAGGCTTGTACCTATGGCAACATCGCTGCGTAGCCGCTGGTTAATGGAGGTTTGGAGCAGTTCATGAAATTTTTCAATGGCCTGCTCCTCATACATTTCGATGACTGATTCCTTATCCAGGTCCCAGTACCTGCCTGTCTCCAGTTCATTTTTCGAGGGTATGAACCTGAGATAATGTGATGGCGGAAGCTGGAGTACATGTTTGTAAAAAGTATGTGCAGGATGGGAAACATTTTTTGTGTAGCCGATGGTGATAAAATCATAGAGCAACTGATGATTGACTTCCCTGCTGATTCCTGCAGCCAGTAATGCTTTTATTTCTGAAGCAAAATAAAATTCCTGTGTTGCGTGATCATAATAATAATGAAAGGGTTTTTCACCAAACCTGTCCCTTGCGCAGAATAATAGTTTTTCCTGTTCATCCCATATCGCAAATGCGAACATGCCATCAAACATGTCCATGCAGTTTTCCCCGTAACAGGCATAAGCAGCGGCCACTACTTCGGTATCGCCGGATGAATTAAAATGATAGCCTTTGCTGATAAGAGATTGCCTGAGCTCCTTATAGTTATATATTTCGCCATTATACACCAGTACATATCGGTCGAGGTAACGAAACGGCTGGGAAGAGGCGTCAGTAAGATCAATGATGGAAAGTCTTCTGTGGGCGAGCCCGGTATGATGGGGTCCTGAATGGTCTTCATAATAACCTTCTCCGTCAGGCCCCCGATGCCGGAGGGCATCGTTCATTTGTTTCAGCGTTCTGGCGGAAACTTTTTCAGCGTTCGGTGAAATGATACCTGAAATTCCGCACATAATTTTTTAATTGTTCAAAATCCTATAGGCAGGGATGCCCTGACATTATCCCAGGTAATGACCAGGTTTGCACCGGCACCGGCCTTTTCAAAATACATGCAGTATGATTCCACGGGTTCGGGTTGTTTCTCTGGCTTGATATCATACCGTAAAACATCCTTTTTCTGGTCGTATTTGAAGGCACCCCATGTATCTGTGTCTTTATTGATGATCATGGTCCATTTTTGTTCATTCGGAATGGCATAAAGGGTATAGCGTCCTTTTTTGACTTTATTTGTACCAATTTTGACATCCCGGAAGAATTCTATTTCCACCGCTTCATTGGCTCCCAGCCGCCATATCTGGCCGTATTCCACCAATCCGCCAAAAACATCCCGGCCGTTTTTCTGCGGCCTGCTGAAAATCACCCGCATATGGAGCGGCTCTGTTATTTTATCCTGGATCTTCAGGATCGGGTAATTGGCAGGGTAATAACTCATATCCAGCGGTGATTTATCTACCGGAGGAATATTATTCTGTGCGAGGGTAACCATTGAAGTAAAGGACAAAATGAGAAAAATGAGCATCTTAGCTTTCATGCCTACAGAATTTATGCAAATTTAGGCTGACGCAGGATTTTATTAAAAATAACTTTGGTCATGCTTTCGGTTCTCCATCATCCCTATTTTTGCGCAACAAGCATTTCCCCATGAGACCAGTAATTAAGTATTCGACGGCCCAGGAGGCATTATCAGTGATTAAGTCGGGCGACCGCGTGTTTTTACACGGCAGTGCCCAGACGCCTGTTTATATGATTTCTGAACTGGCCAAGGAAGCCGGCAGGCTCAAAAACGTGGAACTGGTCTCGATCAGTGTGTATGGTGACCTGGAGATCTGTAAACCTCAATATGAGGGTTCATTCAGGATGAACTCCATGTTCGTATCGGCATCCATCAGGCAGGCGGTAAATGAGGGCAGGGCCGACTATATCCCTGTTTTCCTGAGTGAGATCCCTGAACTTTTCAAGCGCAATATACTTCCCATTGATGTGGCCATTGTGCATGTATCTGCTCCTGATAAACATGGATATACTTCCCTTGGTGTTTCGGTGGATGTGGCCCGCAGTGCGGTGAATACCGCAAAAATCGTGATTGCCCAGGTGAATCCCAATGTACCGCGTACTCATGGCGACGGACTTATCCATGCATCCCGTTTTCATTCCATGGTATATTGCGAGGAACCGCTGCAGGAAGCCAATTTTGGAGAAAAGGCGGGTGAGGCTGAAATGAAGATCGGGAAATTTGTGGCCGATCTCATTGAAGACAGGAGTACCCTGCAGATGGGTATTGGTGCCATACCCGATGCGGTACTGAAGGCCCTTGGAAATCATAAGGACCTGGGTGTTCATACGGAAATGTGTTCAGACGGGATCATTGATCTTTTTGAGAAGGATGTCATTAATAATAAGTACAAACATATCCATCCGAACAAAGCGGTAACGGGTTTTGCCCTGGGTACTAAAAGACTGTATGATTATGTGAATGATAATCCGGCATTTGCCTTCCTGGATATTGATTATGTAAATGATCCCCACGTGATCCGCCGTAACCCGAAAGTCTGTGCCATTAACAGCGCGGTTGAAGTTGACCTGACCGGCCAGGTTTGCGCAGATTCCATTGGTACTTACCAGTTTTCAGGAGTAGGCGGACAAATGGACTTTATGCGTGGTGCAGCCATATCTGAAGGTGGCAAGCCGATCATTGCGATTACTTCCAGGACTTCGAAAGGGAGTGCCCAGGATTGTACCATTTCTCAAGGAAGGTGCAGGCGTTGTTACCACCCGGGCACATGCACATTATATTGTCACTGAATTTGGAGTGGCATATCTATATGGCAAGAACCTTCGCCAGAGGGCCAGGGCCCTGATCGACATAGCGCATCCGGATGATCGGGCCACACTGGAAGAAGCCAGCATTAGCAGATTTAAAAAGTTTCCTGTCCGGCAGATCTCACCGGCGCATCCACGATGGTTATGCCTGATCTGTCGTCTGTAAAGGCAGCAAGAGCCATTTCTTTGAGTTCCGGGAAAAAACTGTTGTATGCCGCTTGTATGTATTCCATATGTTCGATATAGAGACGGAATGCCGTATCTGTTTCCTCCATATACCTTGCCCTGCGGGCGAGTCCGCCTAAACTATTCCGGATTCCTTCATGGAACTGGTAATGATATAGCCAGTTTTGTGATTTCATATAGGGGAACATCCTTCCGAATTTTTCAGGGAATATGGATTCAAAGGGATCGAGCATTTCATACACATCCTGGCTGAATTCCATTAATGTTTCGGCACTGAACAGGCTGGAATCTGTGGCTACGAAATAATCCAGTATAACATCTACAATCGGGCTGCTATACAGACCGTAATGTGGTTTGAATATCTGGCGTAATTCACGATTTATGGGATGGTCGTCTGTGAACTGATCGATGAGCCGGTGAAGCATCATGCCTTTCTGGACCCTTTCAGGGTAATTGAACTTTTTATTGCCCTTTACATAATCACTGATCATGTTTCCCGCCAGGATTGCGGGATCACGGAAAGAAAGATATGCATGGGCAAGGTAGTTCATGATGCAATTTACAACTGATGCCGGTACCGCTTATCCTGATGCTGTGATGAACGGTTCTGCACATGCATTTTAAACAATTTTTAATATATCCCTGAAACCCTTGCCTGCATTGAATTACAGGGGAGGATGCGAAAATCCGTGAAATCGTTTTTTTTCGCCGTTCATCACAGCAGGGATTTCTTAAGGCAAACTGATACCAATTGTGTTGTGATCCAGATGAGTCAATATTAGATTTGATTCATCAAGTTTTTATTCACCTCACCTCAAAACTATTGGTATGAAAAAGATTCTGATCACCCTGTTTGTTACTGCAATACTGGGATTCTCCAGCAGTTATGCAATACCTGATCCCGGAGACTCAAATGTAAAAGTCACTGAAACCGTCCTGGAAAGTTTCAAGAAGGAATTTCCCAATGCCGAGTATGTCAGATGGGATAAAAATGGGGACTATTTTGTTGCCAGTTTTAATAGTGACATGCAAAGGCTATCCGTGTATTTTGATGATGGCGGGAAATATTTACAGTACAACAAGATTCATTAAAACAGAAGCAGTTCCTTTAAATGCACTGAAGTCTTTACAGAAAAAATATGATCTCCTGGAAGGCGAAATAGCCGCCATGGAGGTTTCCAAGGAATCGCGGACCTATTACCTGTTCAGTTTTACAAAAGATAAGTAAGTATCACATCATTGAATCGGATGCTTCCGGAAACCTGAAACTGGTAAAGAAGCAAAAAGTAGGTTAGTTATATAGCATGTCGTGATGGTTTACCCCCTGTCATTTCTGGCAGGGGAATTTTTTTATCACAGTCCCTGCTGCCATGGCTGAGTGATTGAAAAAAATGTGGGAATGTGGATAGTGTGGGAAATGTGGAAGTGAAAATGGGGAAATGAGTAGTTGAAACAAAGCTTGTTTCGATTTATTCATTATTCCTGGTCTTAAATGGTAACTCTTATCCGCCAATTCGATTCAATGCGCCAATCCGCCAATTGCGCATAATCGCCGAATCCGCAATCCGTAATCGAATGATGGATTTTAGTATATTTTTGTCCACTTAAATAAAGACCATGACTAAAGGACCGGTTTCACAGTTTATCCAGCATCATTACAGGCATTTTAATGCAGCTGCGCTTGTTGATGCTGCAAAGGGATATGAAACACATCTGCTGGAAGGTGGAAAAATGATGATTACGCTGGCAGGTGCGATGAGTACGGCTGAACTGGGCGTTTCCCTGGCAGAAATGATCCGGCAGGATAAAGTGATATCATTTCCTGTACCGGTGCCAACCTGGAAGAAGATATCATGAACCTGGTGGCTCATAGTCATTACAAACGTATTCCGAATTACCGCGACCTGACTCCGCAGGATGAATGGGAATTGCTTGAAAATGGATTAAACCGTGTAACCGATACCTGTATTCCTGAAGAAGAAGCATTCAGGAAGATTCAGCATACATATCGTCAAAATATGGAAAGATGCTGATGCTAAGGGAGAAAGATATTTTCCGCATGAATACATGTACAAACTGCTGAATCAGTGGTGTGATGAAGGATGATTATGAAATTGATCCGAAAAACAGCTGGATGATGGCAGCTGCAGAAAAGAATCTTCCGATCGTTGTTCCGGGATGGGAAGACAGTACCATGGGAAATATTTTTGCTTCCTATGTCATCAAAGAATGAAATGAAAGCCAGTACCATGAAAAGTGGTATTGAATATATGGTTTGGCTGAGCGAATGGTACAGGAATAACTGCGGCGGAAAAGGTGTTGGATTTTTCCAGATCGGTGGTGGTATTGCCGGTGATTTCCCGATCTGTGTTGTTCCGATGATGTACCAGGACCTGGAATGGCATGATGTTCCTTTCTGGAGTTATTTCTGCCAGATCAGTGATTCCACCACATCATACGGATCTTATTCAGGTGCTGTGCCCAATGAAAAAATCACCTGGGGCAAACTGGATATCAATACCCCGAAATATATTGTTGAAAGTGATGCCACGATTGTTGCGCCATTGATCTTTGCGTACCTGCTGGGTTGGTAATCATTATAAATTCCTTCAACTAATAAATAAAAAACCGTCCCGCAGATGCGAGACGGTTTTTTTATTCATCGTAAACTAAAGGGTAGCGGGCGTATAAAGATTAATGTCTCCGGTCATATTTGTTTTCACGACGATCCCATTTGTCTTCCTTACGGTCACGCATATCTTCTTTCCTGTCTTTCACATCTTCCCTGCGGTCGCGTACATCTTCGCGGGCG
Source organism: uncultured Sphingobacteriales bacterium (assembly GCA_963823365.1). Classification (GTDB taxonomy): domain Bacteria; phylum Bacteroidota; class Bacteroidia; order Chitinophagales; family Chitinophagaceae; genus Pollutibacter. Next base: position 327,549 of record CAWGLH010000009.1, on the reverse strand, counting down.
TCCCTTTTGTCTTCTATCCTGTCCCTGCGGCCGCCATTATGTTTCGCATCGCGAACATCTTCCCTGCGATCCCGAACATCTTCCTTACAGTCGCGCCTGTTTTCTTTTCTGTCTTTTACATCTTCCCTGCGGTCAAATTTATTTTCCCTGCGATCCCATTTATTTTCGCGCCTGTCAATACTCCTGCCAGGATAATTTTTTGAATAATTATTTGGATGATATGCATAATCCATTCTCGTGGCCTGGGCAGATTTTACAGATTGTGCAGTGGCACTGTTAAAAATAGTTAAGGCGAAAACCAGGGAAAGGGTGAAGACCCCGTTGGTGATAAATTGTTTCATTTTCATAATTCAGGTATTAAAGTTTTTTATTCAGGTACGTAATGATAGACGTTCACTGTTGTCCGGGGTTTAACGGAACGTATAAAAAAAGGGAGCAGATTTGATTCTGCCCCCTGTTTAGTATTGGGATTTAACGTTTTATGAACAGTAATTTTTTATCTCGTCATGGCGGGCAATTCAAGGTCCCTCTTCATCATTTCATTCCGGTTGGCCATTTCCCAGGCTGTATAGAAGACCAGGCGGGCCCTTTTTGTCATAAGGTCATAATTGATTTTATCAGGCGTATCCGTTGGTTTGTGATAATCTGCTTTCAGCATTCCGTCATAATAAAATATTACCGGTACTCCTTTGCGTGCGAAATTATAATGGTCGCTCCTGAAATAAATCTGTTCCTTATCATTAGGGTCATTAAATTTATAATCAAGGGTCATTTTAACATACTTCTTATTGGCATCCTCGCTTAATGGCTTGAGTTCGGTACTGAGTTTATCATCTCCCACTACATAAATATAGTTCAGGGTGTCAGCAGTTTTCCTTTCGGTATCAACCCTTCCGATCATATCGATATTCAGGTCAGCAGTAACCTTATCCAGCGGAACAGAAGGATTGTCGGAGTAAAACTCAGATCCCCATAATCCTTTCTCTTCACCGCTGACAGTCATGATCAGAACGTTCCTTCGCGGACCGTTCCCTGCGGCTTTTGCTTTGGCAAATGCTTCGGCAATCTCAAGTACGCCAACGGTACCTGATCCGTCATCATCAGCACCATAATAAATTTGATCGCCTCTTTTACCAAGGTGATCATAGTGCGCGGTAATGATTAGCCATTCGTCTTTTTTATCGGATCCTTCCACGTAGCCGAGCACGTTAGTGCTTTCAAGCATCTGTACTTTCTTGCTGATTTCAAGAAGCGTATTTGCTTTTACGATTTTTGCCGGTACCTGGGCAGTTTTACCGCTGGTTACCATGGAGGTCCATTCTTTTCCTGCAATGGCTTCTGCAAGTTTGGGTGAGATGGTATAAATGCTGGGTGACTGTTCTGCGGAATAGAGTTCATTGTACATATTACCCAATGCACTGATTTCTTTACGCGGGAAGCCGGCTCCAACCATGATAACAGCCGCTGCACCTTTTTTTGCTGCATTCTGGTATTTGCCATAGAGTCCGCCGGGTGCCATAAAGCCCCTTTTGGTTGACTTATAAGAAGATGGTGCACCATCCAGGAGCAAAACAGCTTTACCTTTTACATCGATACTGCCATAATCATCATAGGCAGAGTCTACGATGCCATGTCCGGCGAAAACAACTTCTGAAAAATACTGTGAACTGGTCCTGTTTAACTGTACAACGGGCTGGAAATCTTCATTAAGTTTGAATTCCTTTCCGTTAACCATTACCTGGCTGCTGATCAGCGAATCACGGTATACAGGGAAAGGCATCTGGTAGTTGCCATTGTTGGCGGGAAGAAGGCCCAGGGTTTTAAAATGGGTTTCTATGTATGCCGCGGCTTTGCGCTGGCCTTCCGTGGCAGTTTCCCGGCCTTCCATTTCTTTTGAGGCAACCAGGTAAAGATGTGTCCGGAGGTCTGCAGCCGTTATGGTTTCGGCAAATTTTTTAGGGTTGGCTTTTTTCTGTGCCATTACAGACGATGCAGAAAAAAGCACAAGAACAAGCAATAATTTTCTCATGTATGATGTAAATATGATGAGGGCGCAAGTTAAAAAATCATTGCGGATTTTTCATCATGTTTTACTTCAGTGCTAGACGCTGGCTATTTTAGATACCCTGTTCTGATGGCGACCGCCTTCAAATTCTGTGGAAATAAAACTTTCTACCATATTTTCTGACAAATCAAGGCTCACATAACGTGCCGGGATACAGATAATATTGGCATTATTGTGCTTCCTGGCAAGCTCGGCAATGGGAGCGTTCCAGCAAATTGCCGCGCGTATTCCCTGGTGTTTATTGGCCGTTATGGCTACTCCATTGGCAGAACCGCAAAGCAGGATACCAAAACTGCATTCCCCTTTTTCAACGCTATCCGCCACGGGGTGTGCAAAATCCGGGTAATCAACGGATTCCTTGCCGTATGTACCGAAATCCCTTACATGGAGTCCTTTTTGCTCCAGGTAAAGTTTTATCTGTTCCTTATAATCAAAGCCTGCATGGTCAGACCCGATGGCAATGGGCTGAAACAGGTTGAATGGTGAGTGAGTATACATAGCGGCAAATTATAGATGAAGTGGTCGATAATATACTTTAAAAAGGCAGAAATGATAGCCTCAATTTACTTATTTCTGATATCCGGGCCTGTTATAATTTCCACAATTTAAACCCCCGGTAGTTAACTCCATTCCTCCCATTTTTTCTCCTGGTTCCTGTTTACCCTGGCAGAAATAATGATAGATAATTCGTACAGTAAAACAAGGGGTATAACTACGATCAACTGACTTCCCCAGTCGGGCGAAGGAGTGATGATGGCAGCCAGTACCAGCAATACCACATACGCATATTTGCGGTAGGTCTTCAGGAATGCCGGCGTTACCAATCCCATTTTAGACAGGATCCAGGATGCCATCGGCAACTCAAAAGCGATTCCGGCACCCAGGGTAATATCGATCAGGCTGTCCAGGTAATCGGTCAATGTAGGCCTGTATATAATTGTGCCCATTGTACCGATCGTATAATTGGCCAGGAAATTAAAGGTAAATGGCGCCAGGAGGAAATATCCGAAAGCAGCTCCGAAAAAGAAGAAAAATGATATCCAGAAGATGACTCCGCGGGTGTACTTCAGTTCACCGGGCTTTAAAGCGGGCTTAACGAAGCGCCAGACTTCCCATAATACGTAGGGGAAAGCTACAATAATGCCACCCACAAACGCTATGGTGATGCTCGACATGAAGGCTCCGCTAACGGTGTTGATCTGCAGGTTCAGTTCCATTGGCGGCATGCATAGGGAATCGCCCAGCCTGAGGGAATGGCTTAAGGAACAAAGCAGCCTGTAAGAAATGAAATCGTTGTGGGTAGGCCCCATGATCACATTATCGTAGATCCAGTCGATAAATATGAAAAAAACAATGGCTGATGCCATAATCACGAGGAGGGATCGCACAACATGCCACCTCAGCGCTTCGAGATGATCAATAAAGCTCATTTCGTCTTCGCTGGTCTCTTGCCCACGTATTTTCTTGAAGAAGGATTTTCTGCCTGATTCGCTTACCGCCACCTGAAATCTTTGATTAACAAAATTACCTATTCCTATTGAAGAATCCGCATTTTAACCATTTCGATGCGGGTTTCACTCACATTGATTATTTCAAATTCAAAATCATCAATGATGATCCTTTCTTTTTCTTTCGGAATGGTTTCATGCTGGTTAATAATAAACCCGGAAAGCGTTTCTGAATCGCTATCCGGTAATTCTAAATTGTATTTCTGGTTAAGGTAATCCAGCTCCAGCCTTCCGGAAAAAATATACTCCTTATCGGCTATGTGTTTTTCCACAAATTCCTCCACATCATATTCGTCCTGGATTTCGCCAAAAATTTCTTCCAGCAGGTCTTCCATGGTAATGATACCGGCTGTTCCGCCAAATTCGTCGACCACCCAGGCAATGCTTTTTCTTTCCTTCGTGAATTTGTTGATCAGGTCAATGGCACTCATGCTTTCGGGAACCGCCGGAATGGGAAGCATGATCGACCTTATATCTTCTGTTTTCCTGAACAAGCCCAACTGGTGCACATACCCAAGGATATTGTCAATATTCTTTTCATACACCACCATCTTGCTCAGCTTGGTATCTATGAACTTTTTCTGGAGGGCACCCATGGAAATGCCTATATCAACAGCTTCCACTTCTTTTCTCGGTACCAGGCATTGCCTGATTTTGATATTGGGTAATGATAAAGCAGCTTCAAAAAGTTCGGTATTGAGTTCGGGATTTTCTTCAGACTGTTCCCTGGTTTGCTGAATGAATTGTTCCAGGTCTACCCTTGAAAAGGCTTCTTTTTCATCATACAGCCTTACATTAAACAGGTATTTCAGGATCCATTCGGCAATCGAAACAAAGAATGAGGCAATGGGATACAGCATGCCATAGAAGAAATTGATGAGTGGCGCAAAGAAAGCCAGCAGGGTATCATTTTTTGCCCGGAAAAGTGCACGGAAGGAGAATTTAACCAGCATGATGATGATGGTTGCCAGCAGGGTATCAAAAACGAGCCTGATATAAATAAAATAAGGGGTGGCTTCATTAACGAAAAAACCCTGCACCCAGTTCCATGACGAAGTAAAGAAGGCGCCGATGAGCAGGCTGTAGGTAACCGTCACCAGGTTTATCCCGATCAGGGTAGTGCCAATGAATTTGGCCGGGGAATCAAGGAAATCCGAGAGAATCCGGCCACTTTTCAGTCCTTGTTTCTTCTTAAGTTCGATGGAAATCTTATTCGCGCTGATGAACGCCACTTCGATGCCGGAGAAAAAACCGGCAAGCAGCAGTGACAGTCCGATACAGGCTAGAATTAGGGCTTCCATGGGTCAAATATACTGAGTTAATCCGCTGAAATGAAAGCCCTGACTAGATTTTCAGCATTCTGGCAGGCTTCTTCAAGGAGCTGGTTGACAATCACATGGTTAAAGGAATGGCTGAAAGAGAGCTCATAGGAGGCTTTATCGATCCGGGCCTGGAGTGATTCTTCAGTTTCCGTGCCGCGGGATTTAAGCCTCCGTTTTAATTCATCCACGGAAGGTGGCTGGATGAATATGGACATGACGGAGCCTGGGAACTGACGCTGTACGTGGATGGCTCCTTTTACGTCTATATCAAGCACCGGAACCTTTTGCATGTCCCATATGCGCTGAAGTTCAGCCTTGAGCGTGCCGTAATACTTTCCTTCATATACCATCTCCCATTCGATAAAGGCATTTTGCTCTATTTTTTGCTGGAATTCCACTTCGGTGATAAAATAATAGTCGATCCCATCCTTTTCAGCACCCCGTGGTTTCCGGGTAGCTGCTGAAACAGAAAAATGCAGCCTGTCGGGGAATTTCCGGAGAAGGTGCCTTGTGATCGATGTTTTCCCGGCCCCGGAAGGTGCGGTGAGGATGATAATTTTGTTCATAATGTATTAAGCAGTTTCCTTATCACTGACTTCATTCAGGTCCAGGTCCGGTAAAAATAAGAAAACAATGGGCGTCATGATATATATAATAACAGGAATGTATACATGAAGATATCCTGCAACCATGGCGAAGAGGAAAAGAAAGGGTCCCAGGATAATCCGGTCCCAGACTTTTTTCCGGGCCTTCATGCTTACTTCTTTCTTCATCAGATTACTCCTGAAAGCAATATGCCTGTACATTATGGCAGCTACCAGGGAAGTGGTCATCAGTACAGATCCATACAGGGTAATTGCCGTTAAGGAATCAGGGTATTCACTGATCAGCCGGCTTGTAAAGGGGACCAGGCTGATGCATAGCAGGAAAACAATATTCATGTAGGTGATAAACCGGTTGAAATAAATAGTCACGTTACTGATGGCATCATGGTTCATCCAGAATATCATGATGTTTAGGAAGCTGAATACAAAAGCGATGAAAGAAGGAATGATTTTTTCCAGGCTGTGTATGAGTTCGGATTTGTCCATGCCTTTTTCCAGCTCCGGAAGGCGGATTTCAAGTACGAGCAGTGTGGCTACAATGGCAAAAACACCATCGGTTAGATGCTTCCAGTCTTTTTGATGCACCATGCCTGTGCAGAAAAGGAATTGCCTTGGCCATGATAATCGGTTTATGGGATATAAAAGAACGAAGCCCCTGCATTTATATTCTTACAATATCAGCGCCCAGTGCCCGTAGCCTTTCATCGATCTGCTGGTACCCGCGGTCTATCTGTTCAATATTCTGGATAACGCTTTTGCCCTCCGCACTCAGCGCTGCAATCAGCAGGGCTACACCGGCCCTGATATCAGGGCTGCTCATGGAAATTCCCCTGAGTTTTTGTTCCCGTTCAAGACCAATAACGGCGGCCCTGTGCGGGTCACAAAGTATGATGCGGGCGCCCATATCAATCAGTTTATCGACAAAGAAAAGGCGGCTTTCAAACATTTTCTGGTGGATCAGGACGCTTCCCCTTGCCTGTACCGCAGTTACCAGCACAATGCTGAGCAGGTCAGGCGTAAATCCGGGCCAGGGCGCATCATAAATGGTAAGCACCGATCCGTCAATGAAAGTCTGGATCTCATAAAGATCCTGTTGAGGTATGTAAATATCATCCCCCCTGATTTCCATCTGTATGCCCAGCTGCCTGAATTTATCCGGAATAACACCCAGCATTTCGACCCTTGCATTTTTTATGGTGATCTCGCTCTGTGTCATGGCTGCAAGCCCTATAAATGAGCCCACTTCGATCATATCAGGCAGCATCGTATGCGTGGTGCCGCCCAGGTAATCTACCCCGTCAATCTGGAGGAGGTTCGATCCCACGCCGCTGATTTTTGCACCCATGCGGTTGAGCATGGCGCAGAGCTGCTGCAGGTAAGGTTCACAGGCTGCATTGTAAATGGTAGTCCTGCCTTTTGCCATTACAGCCGCAAGGATAATATTTGCAGTACCCGTTACCGATGGTTCATCGAGCAGCAGGTAGGTGCCCTTGAGTTCTTTGGCTTCCAGGTGAAAAAAACCGTCCTCTGCATGATAGGTAAATTTCACTCCCAGTTTTTCAAAACCGATGATATGGGTATCAAGTCTTCTTCTGCCAATTTTGTCGCCGCCGGGTTTAGGAATATATGCTTTTCTGAAACGCGCAAGCAGCGGTCCGGCAATCATCACAGAGCCACGGAGCCTGCCGCTTTTCTGGCGGAAAGTCTGGCTGTGCAGAAAATCCATATCAATCTCATCGGCCTTAAAAATGCAGCTATGCCTGGATGTACGATTGATCTTTACGCCGATATCGCCCAGTAATTCGATCAGGAGGTTAACATCAAGAATGTCCGGGATATTATTGACTTCAATGCTTTCAGGGGTAAGAAGTACGGCGCTTATAATCTGCAGTGCCTCATTCTTTGCGCCCTGGGGGATGATCTCGCCCTGTAATTTTTTTCCGCCCGTTACTTCGAAAGAAAACATGATAAAGAAATGTGGAAATGTGCAAATGTGCAGATGTGCAAATGATAATGTGATTAATGAATTAATAATTACATTTTCACATCTGCATATTTGCACATTTGCACATTGTTATTTAAATCTTTTTTTATTGAATTTCTGCTGGGGTCCGCGATTCTTGTTGTCGCGGTTATTATTATTCCTGACATTACCGCCGCCGCCACGGGGCTGAAAACTGCCTTTACGTTTGGCGAAGCGGTCATCACGCTCACGCTCGCGGAATACCTTTACAAAAGGCGTATTGGTAAATTCCAGCTGACCGTCGGTAATGCCATTCAATTCACTCCTGATGGCATCGTCATGCACCATTTCCTTATGCCAGTTGCTATAGGCCAGTTTCATATAATAGGCGATGGCATTGGAGAAGCCTGATCGTTTTTCAGGGTTATCTTCCTTCAGTGCCTTATTGATCACCATCTCCAGGTTTTTACCGAGATGTGAATATTTCGGGTAGCGTTTAGGGTAAGGCAGGGGCTTCGGCCGGGCAGAAAGCTTTTCCCTGGTGGGTATGGGATATGGACTTTTAACATCCAGCTTGAAATCAGACATCAGGAAAAGGTGATCCCATAATTTATGCCTGAAATCCTCTACATTTTTGAGGTGGGGATTGAGAAAACCCATCAGTTCGATAACGGCAGAAACATTTGCCTGCCTTCTCTCAGGATCTTCAATCGTAACGATATGATCGATCATTTTTTGTATATGCCTTCCGTACTCCCTCATCACCATGTGACTCCTTGAAGTATTATATTCCATTGAACCCATGGGTCAAAAATACAGGTTAATTATTAATAGTAGCTCACCGGGGGCCGGAAATACAAAGGACTTTCCAAAACCGTGCCTTCAGGCAGCAGATATTGGAAAGTCCCCGTACAGTGAATTTATTGGAGGGCTACCCGGTTTACCGACTGTTCACCGGTACCAAGGTTCCTGACCCTTAGCCAATATGATCCCCGCGGATATTTTTGTTTCAGGTCAAATTGAAAATTATTCATTTTTATGGCCCTGAGCGTGGTTTGCTGCATGATCTGTCCGGTTGTATTAATGAGCTCAACGGCTAAAGTGCCGGTTTGCGGACTTTCAAACTGCACATTCATTGTTTTTACTGCCGGGTTAGGGAAAATGGAAGGATTGATCATCCCGTTTTCGTCAAAGGAAACCGTTTTAACCTGGCTGTAGCTTACACGGCCCTGCACATCCGTTTGCTTCACCCGGAAGTATAAACGGCCATTGTCGGAACTTTTTGCTGCATAATCTGCATTATAATTCTTAATGCCAATGCCGGCTGCATCCTTCTTACTGATGGCGATGAAATCCCTTCCGTTATTGCTAAGTTCAACAGCATATTTATTTCCGGTCTTTTCATTTTCTGTAATCCAGCTGATCTGTACCTGGCGGTTATTCCTTTTTACCTGGAAATTTCGCATTCCGGAAGGAAGCACCACGTTGGGACAGAAATAATAGGTAAGCCTGATGCTGACTTCACTGTATGCAGCCACGTCAAGCCCGTAGTTGTCATTTCCATTGGTCATCAGGTACGATCCGTTGTTAAAATAGTTGAATGCTACCGTACCGCCACCCAGGTATGGTACCACATTGGTGGTGGCCCTTACCAAAAACCTGTATTTGAACAGGGTATCAGGTCCGATATGAATATTGGTGTCTGCATCAACGCCAGCCTGTCCGAGGTCATATGAACCATAGTTCCTGGTCTGGCTGGCTGAAACGTTAATGCCGGGCCCGGTTAAACTGGTTACGCGGGTATACACCATATCATAAGTAACCCTTTGTGTGGAATCCCTGTTGACCAGGTCCATGTCAAGCACGGTTAAAACACTTGTGCGTGTGGTTAAGCAGTTTAATGCTCCGGTGGAGGGATCAAACTGATTAAAAATCACGGGTGTATTGAAGGAGAGAATGCCCGACAAGGTCTGTATCTGGACCACTGAATCTACCGGGTCTCCGCCTGCGCAAGCGCATTGGGCAGCAGATTTATGCGGTATGGTTATGCTGACGATAAATGCACAAATCAATGTGTACAATTGCTTCATAGGATTGGAGTTTAGTGGTGATTCAAGGCTTGGATTTGGTGTTAAAATTAACCATTGACTCAGGTAATGTCAATAGGCGATGTGGTTTTTACGGTATAATCGGGTGAAAGTACAAACCGCGCTACAGGCCTGAATTTTCACCTAGTTTTGCAATCCATTGATATTATGAGGATTGCCATTAACGCCAGGTTTTCAGGATATACCAACGCTGAAGGGTATGCGCGCTTCACAAGGGGTGTGATTACCCCGATGGTGCGTGATTTTGCGGGGGATGAATATATTTTTCTGTTTGATAACAAGGCTTCCAGGCCTTTTATTTCTTCCGGAAATACTTCTTTCCTCTCCGGAGGTCCGCAGGCCAGGCATCCCTTACTCTGGAAATACTGGTATGATTGGGAACTGCCAAAAATGGCCCGCAAAGTGAAGGCCGACTGCCTGTTTTCTCCCGATGGTTTTTGTTCACTGAACAGCACCATACCACAGGTACTGGCCATTCATGATCTTGCTTTTCTCCATTACCCCCAGGGCATAAACAGGCTGTATCTTGAATATTACAAATACTATACGCCAAAATTTATCAAAGCAGCCAGGAAGATTATTACGGTTTCTGAATTCAGCAGGGATGATATCATCAGGCATTACCCTGAGGCAGGGAGTAAAATTTCTGTGGTGTACAATGCCGCTGATGAAACTTTTCTTCCGGTTGGTTTTGAGGAAAAAGAAAAATGCCGGGAGAGAATAACCGGAGGGAAAGAGTTTTTTTTATATGCAGGGTCTATTCATCCAAGAAAAAACCTGGTGACCCTGCTGAAGGGTTTTTCATGGTTTAAAAAAAGGCACCAGAGTAATATGAAGCTTGTTCTGGCGGGGCGAATGGCCTGGAAAAATGAAGCCTTCCTGCAGCAGCTGGAAACATACAAATACCGCGATGACGTTATTGTAACGGGTTACCTGCCGGAAGAAGAATTGAAAATGCTGATGGCCTCCGCTTATGCGTTGGCGTATCCTTCATTTTGGGAAGGCTTTGGATTGCCTGTACTTGAGGCGATGCAATGCGGAGTGCCGGTAATCGCATCAAATAACAGTGCCATTCCGGAAATTGCAGGCGGCGCTGCATTTTATGCTGAACCCGGTGATGCAGAAGGATGGGGAAGGGGAATGGGCCTCTATGTATAAGGATGAAACATACCGGAATAAACTTATACAGAACGGTATTGAACGTGCTTCATTTTTTTCCTGGGAAAAAAGTTCGAAGGTATTGCATGATGTCTTCATGGAAGCTGTTTCATAGCACACAACCCTTACCTTTGCGCTTTAAAGATTAATTCATGACCCAATCCACTATAACCATCGACGTTACGCTCGATGTTGATAAAATACCGGAACAGATCACCTGGAGCGCCACCCAAAGCACTGCAGAAGAGGCTCAAAAGGCAAAGGCGATGATGCTGTCTTTCTGGGACGGACAGGAAAAGGCTGCATTACGTATTGACCTCTGGACAAAAGACATGATGATGGATGAAATGGCTGATTTTGTTTATCAGAATATCATGACTATGGCAGATAATTTTGAAAGGGCCACAAGGCAACAGGAACTTTCCGGTGATATGAAAAAATTTGCCAAAGCCTTTATGCAGAAATTCCAGCAGTTGCAGATGAAGGCTTCGGAAAACCCACAATAATATTCCATTATGTCACTTGAAACCAAGATCAACGAACAGCTCAAGACGGCGATGCTTGCAAAGGACGAAAAATCCCTGCGTTCATTAAGGGCGATCAAGGCGGCTATCCTGCTTGCTAAAACTTCGGAAGGTTCCGGGGGAGAGATTACCCCTGCAGATGAAATCAAGATGCTTCAGAAACTGGTAAAGCAGCGAAAAGATTCCCTGGAGATCTTTCGTCAGCAGAACAGGGAAGACCTGGCAAAAAAGGAAGAGGAAGAAATTGAAGTGATAGAAAAATTTCTGCCCAAACAGCTGGATGCTGAAGAACTGGGTGAAATTCTTGGAAAGATCATCAGTGAACTGGGTGCCAGTTCTCCTGCTGACCTCGGAAGGGTGATGGGGATAGCATCAAAACAACTTGCCGGGAAAGCGGATGGTAAAGCCATTTCTGCAGTTGTAAAGGAACTCCTTTCAAAATAATGACCATTTCATGCTAATTGCCGCGATGTATGTGGATTGATTTACTCTGGCTTTTTTTTATGGCCATGGCTGCCCTCAACGGATTCAAAAACGGAATGGTTGGTGCGGCATTTTCATTTGCCGCTTTTTTTATTGGTTTGGCTGCCGCCCTGAAATTATCCGCTATTGTTGCCGTATACCTGAATGATTCTTTTGAAAGCCATTCGGCATGGTGGCCTGTTATTGCCTTTATACTGGTATTCCTGCTTGTCAGCGGACTGGTAAAAATGGCTGCCGGCGTTGTTGAAAAAACACTTGATTTCGTAATGCTCGGGTGGATCAATAAACTTGGGGGATTCCTTTTATATGCGGTTATGTATACCCTCATCCTCAGCGTGGTATTGTTTTATTTTGACCAGGTCATGCACATATCAGCAGACGTTAAACAGCAATCAAAGGTTTATGCCTATATTGAACCCTGGGGAGAATGGACGATGAATGCGCTGGGTAACCTGATTCCCTGGTTCAAAGATATTTTCAAGGAAATGCAGGAGTTTTTCGGTAAAGTGGGGGAGAATATCAATAAATCGTAAAGAAACTGCAGTAATTACATGTATTATTGATCGGGCTGCTTCAGTATTTCAACAGAAAAAATTATTTTAGCATATATCAGGTATTATTGCGAAAATCAGGATGAGTTACCAGATCAGACAAGAAGGAAAATTTAAATTCATTGAAGAAGGCGAGGGAGAACCTCTCGTAATGCTTCATGGGTTGTTCGGGGCACTAAGTAATTTCAAGGGCCTGATAGATTATTTTGTCCAGCATAATAAGGTAATTGTACCCATGCTGCCGCTTTTTGAACTGGATCTTCTGCATAGCACGGTTGGCGGGCTGGAAAAATTCCTGTACAAATTCATTGAACATAAGGACTACAGGAACATACATTTGCTGGGTAACAGTCTTGGCGGCCATGTGGCATTATTACATGTGCTTAAACACCCGGAAAGAATTAAGTCGCTTATCCTTACCGGTAGTTCGGGATTATTTGAAAGTGGTATGGGAGACACCTATCCCAAGCGTGGTGATTATGAGTATATCAAAAATAAAACCAGCCTCACATTTTATGATCCGGAGATTGCCACAAAGGAATTGGTGGATGAAGTATTTGAAATCGTGAATAACAGGATCAAGGCAATCAAGATCATCTCTCTTGCCAAAAGCGCCATCAGGAATAACCTTGGTGAGGAAATCAGCCAGATAAAACAACCAACTTTACTGGTCTGGGGAAACAATGATACAGTGACCCCGCCATTTGTTGGCCGGGAATTCAACCGGCTCATACCAAACAGTGAGCTGCATTTCATTGATAAATGCGGTCATGCACCCATGATGGAAGTGCCCGATGAGTTTAACAGGATTTTGCACCTCTTTCTGCAAAAACTCAATGAGCCGGCTGCCGTTCATTAAGTTCTCCCTGCAGTATGCAGCGCTTAGCCGCTAATAATCGTCTTATTGTCAATTCAAACCATTCAGGATCGCCATGTTTTGCGGACAAATCATATCGTCTGATATATTACCCTTAACACTGCAGGATACTGCGGAGGAAGCCTTGCGCATTATGCAGGAAAAGCATGTGAACCATTTGCCGGTAGTGGAAGGGGAAAGATACCTCGGACTGATTTCCGAAGATGATCTGTTGGATGAAGATCCTGATGTGAAGCTCATGGACATTGTGGAAAACCTTGTCGGATCTGCGGTGAAATCAACAGATTACTTTCTTGTGGCCGTGAAACTCTCATACCTGTTCCAGCTTGATGTGGTTCCTGTGGCCAATGAAAAACAGGAATTTGAAGGGCTGATCACTAAAGACACCCTGTTCAGGCACCTGGCCAAATCAACCGGATCAGAAGAGTATGGGTCCATGCTGGTGCTGGAAATGGAAAAAAAGGACTATTCTCCGGGACTTTTCAACCGCCTGGTAGAGTCAAATGATGCGATTATTACCCAATTAAACTCATGGTCAGACCCTTCCAGCAGCCTGATGACTGTGATCATTCGAATAAATAAGGAGGAAGTTTCTGATATTGTGGCCACTTTTCAGCGCCATGAGTTTACGGTAAGCTACTATTTGGGCGAAGAATTATTCCGTAACGAGCTGCAAAGCAACCTGAATCATCTAATGAATTATTTAAATATGTAATTAAATTACCGCTTTGGCACGGTAATATTACTTTTGCTGTGGACTCTATGAAGATTCAGTGGCAAAATAATACGATCGCTTTCCTTTTGATCTTATACTCTTTACCTTCCATTCGGACAGGAAAAAGGCAATCCTGTTCCTGTAACAAAAGCTTTTGATAGTTCCATGGTTACGATCCGTAATATGTACTGTTACGGGGAACCGTAAAACAAAAGAACGTATTGTTTTTCGCGAGGTTTACCTTACACCGGACAGTGCGTATCCCATGCCATTCATCCTTGAAAGTATAAAACAGGGCAGAACAAACCTGATCAATACTTCCCTTTTTGTAGATGCTACGGTTGATTTTAAAAACTGGTTCAATGATTCCATTGACATTGTTATAGATGTAAAGGAAAGATGGTACTGGTTCCCGTTCCCTTTATTCAAGCCGGTTGACAGAAACTGGAACGTCTGGATCAACCAGTATCAGGTTAGCCTGGAAAGGGTGAATTACGGCCTGAAATTACTTGGCAATAACGTCACGGGCCGTAATGACAAACTGAACCTTTATCTCGTTAACGGATACACGAAACAGATCGCCCTGACCTATCAGAATCCTTATTTCGGCAAGAGCCTCAAATGGGGTTATTCTGCAGAATTTTCATATCAGCAAGAACAGGGAAATTAATTATTCCACCGTAAAGAATGAACAGGTTTTTTATAAGAATGAGGAGGATTTTGTGCGCACAAAACTTGTTGTAGGCGGGGGACTTTCATACCGTAAAGGCTTCTACCGAAAGGCATTCACTTAAAACTGAATTATACTTTTGAATCAGTTTCGGATACTATCGCAGAACTCAATCCCAAATTCTTCGGGAATGGAAAAACAGAAACCAGTTTCCCGGAACTTGCTTATAAATACCAGTTCCTGAATGTTGATTATATACCCTACCCTTTAAAGGGATTCCGATGGGATTTCAATTTTTTAAAGAGAGGCTTTGGCGGTCCGATTGACATGTGGTTATTCAACGTAAAAGGGGGAAAATATTTTGAATTGCCAAGTAAATTTTATTTTGGGTTGCAGGCAGAATTTACCCTGAAACTCCCCTTCGATCAGCCATATTATAATTTGCCTTTAATGGGGTACGGAGATAACTATATGCGGGGGATGGAATATTATGTGATTGATGGAGTGGCATCGGGCCTGCTTAAAAGTACATTCCGCAAGCAGGTGTTCGACCTTAAATGGCATACCGGGTTTAAATCAAGAACCTATGGTGTGATTCCTTTCAAGATATTTTTAAAGACATACGGCGATATAGGGTATGCATATAGTAAATTCAATGTAAAGAATAATACGCTGACAAACCGGTTTCTCTATTCAGGGGGATTCGGTATCGATATATTAACTATTTATGACGTTGTATTTAAACTGGAATACAGCACTAATCTTTTGTCTGAAAGGGCGTTCTATCTGCACCTTAATGAATTTTAGCCGGTCCCGCATCATCCTTAACATTACATCATGAAAATTGCCATATACAGCCGCGGAGGCGATAAGTCTTCAGGCCTCCGATCTCCAGGTGTTGCTCACAGCATTGCTGGAGGAAAAATGCACTGCTATTTTGTATGAGGACTATTTCCACCAGGTCAGCCATGATGTTGCCGGGTGCAGAAACATATTCCACCTTTAAGTCATCAACAGACCTTGACGACAGTATTGACTGCATGATAAGCCTGGGTGGTGATGGTACACTGCTGGATACGGTTACCCTTATCAGGGATAAAAACATCCCTGTTCTGGGGATCAATTTCGGCAGGCTGGGATTCCTTGCCAGCCTGGGTAAGGAAGATCTGCCATCTGCAGTTAAGGCGCTGGTGGAACGCACCTATGTTGCCGAGAAAAGGACCCTCATACATATGGATTCGGACATGCCGCTATTCGGTGAAACACCGTATGCACTGAATGAATTCGCTATTCACAAACGGGACACGTCACCAATGATCAAGATACATACTTACCTGAATGGTGAATTCCTGAATACTTACTGGGCCGACGGATTGATTGTGTCAACGCCCACAGGTTCCACAGGATACTCCCTGAGTTGTAACGGACCTGTGGTATTTCCGGAATCAGGCAGTTTTGTGATTACCCCGGTTGCACCCCATAACCTTAATGTAAGACCCATTGTGGTACCCGATAATAATGTCATTTCTTTTGAAGTGGAAGGCCGCACGGAACAGTTCATCTGTGCCCTGGATTCCCGGAGGGAGATTGTTGACAGGAATATCCAGGTAGCAGTAAAAAAAGAAAATTTCACGATCAGCCTGGTAAGGCTCAATGAGAATAATTTCCTGCAGACATTAAGAAAAAAACTGGCATGGGGGTTTGATACCAGGAATTAGGTCTGACAGTGGGCGGGATTGACGGATTGCGAATTACGGATTACGAATTGCATAAAGCTTAAAATATTCAAGTAATTATTCATGTAATCCGCAATCCGAATCCGTAATCCGCAATTTTTCTGTCGACTCACAGATCTGTCAACTAATTATTTGACTTTTAGCGTTTTCTTTAGACTAATTACCCCTTATTTTCGTTTTTTAATCATGGGCAAGAAACTTTTCCTGTTTTTTCTAGGGTGTTACTGTGCGGCGATAGTATTTGCTCAACCCCAGGCTACCGTTTATGAAGGTGAAATTGGCGTAAGCCTGGGTGCAGCCCATTACTTTGGCGACCTCAATAATAAAGCTTCCTTTAACCGGCCAAAACTGGCGGTGGGAGTGTTTTACCGTAAACAGGTGGGCGATTATATAGGCATAAGGCTGGGGGCGCATTATGCCCGATTGGGGTATTCTGATAAGTACAGTAAAAATGAATATCAGCTGCGCCGGAACCTGAGTTTCAATACAGCGATCTGGGAACTTGCCCTGCAGGGTGATTTCAATTTCTTCCGTTTCGAACCGGGTAACCCGGATTACATTTTCACTCCCTACATTACCATTGGAGCAGGAATATTTAACTATGATCCCTATGCGTACCTGGGCGATCAGAAACATTATCTCCGCCCTTTGGCAACTGAAGGACAGGGCGATCCGGCTATACCCGGAGCGACAGCAATATGGTAATATCGGTATTTGTTTTCCACTGGGCATGGGCATCAAATACAATATCAGCCCTTCATTGAATGTGGCCTTTGAAATTTCTTACCGCTTCACCACCACGGATTACCTGGATGATGTAAGCACTACCTATGCCGGTGCAGCGGCCTTCCCTCCCCAGTCAAACGGCCAGCCTTCTGTTGCTTTCCTGTTGCAGGACCGTTCTTATGAAACAGGCACGCCTATCGGGGAAGCCGGCAGGCAAAGGGGTTTCAGTGCACAGAAAGACCAGTACATTTTTGCAGAACTCAGCCTCTCCTTCGCCCTGACATCTTACAGATGCCCTACCGCAAAACACCGGGATTAATTTTGGCCCTTTTCCCGTTCCATTTCCTGTGTAAAAACAATCTTAATTGGCTATAAATGTTGATATATTTACAACAGATTTTCCTTGAAGAGGTTAAACTGCATGTTATTGAAAGATCAGATTGACATGAAAAGGCTTCCCCGCCATATTGCCATTATCATGGATGGCAACGGGAGATGGGCCGAAGAAAAGGGGCATGACCGCCTATATGGCCATTTTCACGGTGTTGAAAGTGTTCGCAATATAGTGGAAGGATGTGCCGAACTCGGTATAGAATACCTCACTTTATACGCATTTTCTACAGAAAACTGGGACCGTCCGATGCACGAGGTGACCGGACTTATGGAACTTCTGGTGGAAACCATTCGAAAGGAAGTGCCGATCCTCAACAAAAACAATATTCGCCTGCATGTTATTGGTGACCTTGCCATGCTGCCGGAATATGCCAGTAAAGAATTGCACGAGGCCCTTGAAATGACCTCCCATAATACCGGCCTCAACCTCGTTATGGCCCTGAGCTACAGTTCACGCTGGGAACTTGTTAATGCCGTAAAGCATATTGCCGAGGATGTAAAAGCCGGCAAACTGCAACCAGAACTGATTAACCAGGATATCCTTGGCCAATACCTGACCACCAGTGAATTTCCGGATCCCGAACTGATGATCCGGACTAGCGGGGAATACCGGATCAGCAATTTCCTGCTGTACCAGCTCGCCTATGCTGAATTGTACTTCACTTCCACCCGCTGGCCTGATTTCCGGAAAGAGCATTTGTATGAAGCCATTCTCGACTTCCAGAAACGGGAACGGAGGTTTGGTAAAACCACGGGTCAGATTAAAACTGAATCAGTCTGACTTTTATCCCAAAAGGCCATTTATTACAGGCGTTTTAACATAGCATTCAAATAAAAGCCGTTATTTTGCCGCTCTAATAGAAAATTGACGAATCGGGATGCGCCAAAACGGTACTTTTTTCCTTTTGCTTATTGCTTTTTTCATATGTAATACCGCTGCTGCTCAGACGGATAGCATTCCTGTGAAAGATAGTTTACCGGTTGCCGCCAACGATACATTACCCCTTATCATTAAAGATTCTGTTCCTGTAATTGCAAAAGACACAATACCGGTTAACAAAGACTCAGTTGTTGTAAATGCACAGGATAGCATTCCCGAACCTTCTGTTGACCCGGAACTGATGGCCATACTTGATGCAAAAATTCCCAAAAAATATATTATCCAGGATATAAAAGTTACCGGCGCCCGGGTTTTTGATCCTGCCATTGTTATTTCCGTATCCGGACTGGCGGTGGGAGAAGAAATTACCCTGCCGGGAGGCGATCAGTTTGCCAAAGCCATCACAAGGTTGTGGGCCCAGAATATGTTCACCAATATCAACATCTTCATTACAAAACTTGAAGGAAGAAGTATCTGGATTGAACTGGTGGCAACAGAACGTCCCATGCTTTCGGATTTTCGTTTTAAAGGGGTGAAGAAAACTGAAGCTGATGAATTGAAGGATAAGGTGGCTGTTTACCAGAACAGGGTGGTGACAGATAATATGAAGCTTACTTCACTTGAAAATATCCAGAAGTATTATGTGGAGAAAGGCTTCATGAATGTAAAGACCACCATTGAGGAAATACCTGATCCGAAATCCACAGGGAAAGTAATTTTCATTTTCAATATCGAGAAAGGCAGAAAAGTCAAGATTGACGAAATTCATTTCTTCGGACAGGAAACCATTTCAGAACAGAAGCTGAAAGGCCAATTGAAAGGCACCAAAGAGATGAGTAAGTTCACCCTGTACCCTGCCCCGGTGAAAAGCCCGTATGGTGAAATTAAGAAAATGACATTCAAGGAATATGTCAAAAACTGGGGATTCTTTTCACCATCCAAAACACGCGACTATCCTGGATCCCTGGTTCCGTTTCAAGATGTTTGCCAACGCCAAATTCAATGAAAAGAAGTATGCGGAAGACAAAGAAAAGGTACATTACCTATATGAATTCGCAGGGATTAAGAGACGGACAGATCATTGCAGATACCCTGGTCTTTAATAAAAAGGGAAACATCAATGTTAACCTGAAAATAGATGAAGGGTCGAGATATTATTTTGGAAATATCACCTGGAAAGGAAATACGAAATATTCCGATTCATTATTGACCTTGTTGCTGGGTATCAAAAAAGGCGATATCTATAATATTGATATACTGAACAAGAAAACTCGGTAGGGAATTAAGCCAGGAAGGCGGAGATATCAGTTCATTGTACATGGATGACGGATATCTTTTCTTCCAGATTGAACCGGTGGAAACAGCCGTTTATAATGATACGATCGACCACGAGATAAGGCTTCGGGAAGGACCGCAGGCCACCATTAAAAATGTAAACATCGCCGGTAATGATAAAACAAAGGAGTATGTTATCCGGCGTGAACTCCGTACCGTACCGGGTGAAAAATTCAGCAGGTCTGACCTTATCCGTTCACAGCGTGAGATTGTAAACCTTGGCTATTTTAACCAGGAAAAACTCGGATTACAGCCTGTTCCTAACCAGGAAGACGGCACCGTGGATATCAACTATACCGTTGAAGAAAAATCATCTGATCAGCTGGAACTTAGTGCAGGCTGGGGTGGTGGTATCGGTCTCACCGGTACCCTGGGTGTTACCTTCAATAACTTTTCCCTTAAGAATATTTTCAAAGGTGAAACATGGGATCCGTTTCCATCAGGCGACGGACAAAAACTCTCCCTTCGCTTTCAATCGAACGGACGTTATTATCCGTTCAATAAATTTCTCCTTTACTGAACCATGGCTGGGTGGTAAGAAAAGAAATTCATTAACCGTCAGTGTTTTCAATAATAAATTTTCCAATGCATACAATCCCCAGACTGGCCAGTTCGACAGGAAATATTCAGATTCATCTTACCTGAAAACAACCGGTATTACCCTTGTCGCTGGGTAAGCAGTTGAAATGGCCGGATGACTTCTTTCACGCTGGTATATTCACTGAACTTCATTAATTATAATGCCAGGAATTATCCGATTTTCCCGGGTTTCAGTAATGGAAAATCAACTAATATAAGTTTGAAGATAGCCCTTAACCGATCATCCATAGATCAGCCTATTTTCCCCAGAAGTGGTTCCAACTTCCTGCTTAGCGGACAGTTTACACCACCATGGTCATCTATCAAAGGCATCGATGAAGCAGATATTTTCAAATTGGTGGAATTTCATAAATGGAGGTTTACCGGTGAATGGTATGTGCCCATTGGAAAACCATCAGGTGCAGATAAGAGCCGACAGTTTGTAATGCGGATAGCCGTCAAATATGGTTTCATCGGAAGATACAATTCGGAATTGCCGATATCGCCGTTTGAAAGGTTCCAGGTGGGTGATGCGGGTCTTACCAATAACTTCGGTGTACTGGGTTATGATATCATTGCCCACCGAGGTTACCCCGTGTACGAATCTTCAAACCCTAATATCAATCCTGATCAGCAACAGGCAAACAGGTTCTTTACCATTTTCAATAAGTACACCATGGAACTCCGGTATCCGCTGGTCACCAATCCGAGCAGTACCATTTTCGGCCTGGCATTCTTTGAAGCCGCCAACGGCTGGTATACATTTAAGGAATATAATCCCTTCCGCCTGAGGCGTTCTGTTGGTGTAGGTATGAGGTTCTTCCTGCCGATGTTTGGCTTGCTTGGATTTGATTATGGTGTGGGGCTTGACAGGATTACCAATGGCAGCAAATTGAAAGATGCTTCCCGCTTTACCTTCATGCTTGGATTTGAACCCGAATAGTCAAATAGTTATTCATAAAAATTTGCATCATGAAAAAGATTATCATTCTTGCTGTTTGTGTCCTGGCATTTGCCGGAATCAGCCAGGCCCAGCGTTATGCGGTCATTGACACCAAATATATACTGGATAAAATCCCGGAATACAAGGATGCCCAGAAAAAGCTTGACCAGTTCAGTGAACAATGGCAGCGGGAAATTGACGCCAGGCAGGCTGAACTGGACCAGATGTACAGGAACTATGAGGCTGAACAGGTTATGCTGAGCGATGACCTTAAGGAAAAAGAGGGAGGATGAGCTGTTTAACAAGGAAAAAGAACTCCGCGACCTCCAGAAAAAGCGTTTTGGCTTTGAAGGTGACCTTTTTAAAAAACGCCAGGAACTGATCAAACCCATACAGGATAAAGTGTATAATGCTGTTCAAAAACTGGCCGTAGCCCGGCAGTATGATTTCATTTTAGATAAAAGTGAAGGAATTACTGTTATCTTTGCCGACCCAAAACTGGACAAGAGTGATGATGTACTGAGGGAAATTGGTGTTAAATAAAGCTAAAAGCCGTTTTATACGCAACGCAAAAAAAAGTAAATACTACTAGTTAAATAGACAAAGCAATTATTACAAAACCGCAATCTACATGAAAAAGTTAGTCTTAATGGGATTTATCGCTGTGGCCGCTTTTGCAACAAACCAGGCTTCAGCACAGGGGAAAACAGCATATGTGAGTATTGATGAAGTGGTTCAGCTGATGCCTGAATACAAGAAAGCAATGGGTGATCTTGCACAATATGACAGCGCACTCCAGATCAATTATGCTGAAACTGTCCAGGAGCTTAACAGGCAGGACAGCATTCTGAAAGCTGACTCTTTGAAAATGTCTAATGCCGTAAAAGCTGCCAAGCGTGAAAACCTCCGCAAGCTTTTCACCGAACTGCAGGGTTATGAGCAAACGTACCAGCAGCAGATGCAGGCAAAGAATGAAGAACTGCTATCACCGGTAGCACAAAAGGCTAATGCACTGATCAGTGATGTCGCAAAAACAGCAGGTTATACCTATGTTTTCCGTAAGGAAGCATTATTGGTGTATCCTCCGGCAGATGATCTGTTACCGCTGGTTAAAACCAAACTTGGTCCTTCTGCCGTAACTCCGGCAAAACCAGGTGCTGCGCCAATCAAGAAATAATTTATATGAAGAATATTTGAAAGGTTGAAAGTGATGATATCGCTTCAACCTTTTTTTATTATTATCTTTCATTTTCGCATTTTCACATTTTCGAATTTGCAAATTATCTATGCTTGGTTCTATTGGTGTTTTTGATTCCGGATATGGTGGATTGACGGTATTAAAGTCATTGGTCGGCAGGCTGCCGGCATATGATTACACATATCTTGGTGATAATGCAAGGGCGCCATATGGAACAAGGTCATTTGATACGGTATACCGGTATACCTGGGAATCTGTGCAATGGTTTTTCAGGAAGGGCTGCCCCCTGGTAATACTGGCCTGTAATACAGCTTCTGCAAAAGCCCTCCGGACGATCCAGCAAAATGACCTGCCTCATTCCCATCCGGATAACCGTGTATTAGGGGTAATAAGACCCACTGCGGAAGTGATTGGAACTTTTTCACAAACCGGGAATATCGGCATCCTGGCTACACCGGGTACGGTAACATCCCAGTCATATCCCATAGAAATCAGCAAATTTTTTCCCGGACTGAAAGTGTTTCAGCAATCCTGCCCGATGTGGGTGCCCCTGATAGAGAATAATGAACATTTGTCTGCCGGCGCTGATTATTTTGTCGGCAAATGTGTGCATGAATTACTGCATCAATCACCTTCGATAGATACTATCCTGCTGGCCTGCACGCATTATCCCCTGCTATCAGGGAAAATACAGCAGGCTGCAGGAGATCAGGTAAGAATTGTAAGCCAGGGAGAAATTGTGGCCGATAGCCTTTTTGATTATTTGTCGAGGCATCCTGAAATGGATCGTAAACTGGCAAAAAACGGGAAAAAGAGCTTTTATACCACTGATTCCACCGAAGATTTTGACCGCCATGCTGCGGCATTTTACGGCTCTCCGGTAAAAAGCATATCCAGTGAAAATGTGAACATAGGCCAATCCTAAATTTTTTTCCAATAACACATTATCACATTTGCACATTTTCGCATTTTCCCTTACCTTTGCCGTCCTTTCACGAAATCCAGGGGGTATGGTGATCCCCGGAAATCAAGACAAGATCCGGCTTCTCCCGGGTTTATTTCTAACAGCGTGAAAAATAAAAGTTATGAAACGTACATTCCAGCCTCATCGCAAACGCCGTAAAACGGTTCACGGATTCCGCAAGCGCATGCAATCCGCCAATGGCCGTAAAGTTCTTGCCAGCCGTCGCAGTAAAGGCCGTCATAAGCTGACAGTTTCAGATGAGAGAGGACTAAAATAAGTTAATTCTTATCTACAAGGATATTGCCCACGCTTTAGCGTGGGCTTTTTGTTTGATACCTTTACATCGTTGAAAAAATTTACACTATCCCGCCATGAACGATTAAAAAGCCGGAAGCAGATTGACCTGCTGTTCAGGCAGGGAAACAATATGAATGTGTTCCCGTTAAGGGTCTCATATATAATGGAAAAAATCAGGCAGGAAGAACCTTTGCAATTTGGGGTTGGTGTATCGGGTAAGTTTTTTAAAAAAGCGGTTGACCGTAACCGTATTAAGAGGCTGGCCAGGGAAACATGGCGCATTCACAAAAACAGCCTTAAGCAGATCCTGGTTGATAAGGAGTACAGTATGATTGTATTTACCGTGTATACAGGCAGGGAATTACCGGAGTATGAGGTGATCAGGAAGGCAATGGAGTCAGTAATTGAAAAATTATGCAGGATAGCAAATGAATCTACTGAAGAAAATACTTAGTGCTCCTTTCATACTACTGATAAGGACCTACCAACTGGTGATTTCACCGTGGTTAGGTCCTAAATGCAGGTTTACGCCTACCTGTTCAGAATACAGCCTGCAGGCGTTCAAAAAATATGGTCCGGTTAAAGGTTTTTTTCTTTCATTCAACCGGATTAGAAAATGTCACCCCTGGGGCGACAGCGGGTACGACCCCCTGCCATAAATTATTTTCCGAAGCGTTCACTTACTTTATTCCAGTTCACCACATTCCAGAAAGCGGCAAGGTATTCAGCCCTGCGGTTCTGGTATTTCAGATAATAGGCATGCTCCCAAACATCCACACCGAGTAACGGTGTTCCTTTCACTTCTGCAATATCCATTAATGGGTTATCCTGGTTGGGGGTACTGATCACGGACAATGCGCCACTTGCATCTTTTATCAGCCATGCCCAACCGCTTCCGAATCTTGTCATGCCTGCATTATTCATTTTTTCCTTTAATCCATCAAGTGAACCAAAGGCTGCATTGATGGCATCGGCCAGTGCTCCTGTGGGTGCGCCTCCTGCATTAGGAGCCATGCTTTCCCAGAAGAATGTATGGTTCCAGTGACCGCCGCCATTATTTCTTACAGCCGGAGAGATGGATCCTGCCACGGCAACAAGTTCCTCAATGCTTTTATTTTCATTAGGCGTTCCGGCAATGGCCTTATTCAGGTTATCAACATATGCCTGGTGGTGTTTGCCATGGTGAATCTGCATCGTTGTAGTATCAATATGCGGTTCCAGCGCGTCATGTGAATAAGGAAGTGATGGAAGTGTAAAAGTCATGGTGTAAAATTATTATAGGTGTTTTAAAATATAAATTTCATAAAAAAAATAAAAGGAAATATTCCTCTCCCAAAGGTAGCAAGGAAATGTTCAAATAAATGCATGGACGATGAGGAGATACAAAGACCTGCAGGTGATTTTCTCATCCCTGTACAACGACGCTATAAATAATACAAAAGCGCCGAAGTTTACAAACTCCTGCATAAAGCCGTGTCAACCTCAACGTCAACCCACAACTGTCAACCCACAACTGTCAACCCTCAACTGTCAACCCTCAACTCTCAACCCTTATCCGCCCACTTGTGTCTTTTTTTTCCCTTTTCCATCCATACCACAATCATGCCACGGGATTGAAGGTCATTTTTCACCGTCACCCCATACCATTCGACAGATTTCTTAAAGGAAGTTTTGTCTTTGGTAAACTGCAGGTGTACAGCCTCCATCATTTCCCCAAAGGTCAGGGCAGGATTTTTTTTCAGCACATTCCGGATCGTTTTTTCAAACAGCGTATAGATATCCTGATCAATTTGAATGGCAGACCCGGTATTCGGGTTTCTGCAAATGGCTTTTTTTGCAGCTATCATGATCCCTAGCGTTTTTTTCGAAAGAAGGCTTTCATCAGCTCAGCGCATTCATTTTCCAGCACACCCTTCATAGTAATTGTTTTAGGGTGAAAAGGGAAATGTGACCCCGTTATCCTTGAATGGCCATTCTTTTCGTCGGCCGCACCCCAGACCACCCTTCCAATCTTGCTCCAGAACAGTGCACCGGTACACATCAGGCATGGTTCAACCGTAACATACAGGGTGGCATCCGGTAAATATTTTGACCCCAGGGTATTAAAGGCAGATGTCAGGGCAATAATTTCTGCATGTGCCGTGGGATCATTCAGTTTTTCAACCATATTATACCCCCTGGAAATTACCTTTTCGTGCATCACAATAATGGAACCAACGGGCACTTCTTCTTCCTCAAATGCCTTTTCTGCCTCCTTTAGCGCTAATTTCATATAGTATTCATCCGTAAACACCTGATTCATTCTGTTGTTAAACAAGTGATGCCTGGCAGAAATAAAGAAAATTTTGGGGTTACAACGGAAGGTAATAATTTATATGGGTAACAATTCTGATCACTTCATATTTTAACGCTTATGGAAGTCATAGCAGAAAACAGAAATGAGGCGGGTATCCACCTTTCATTGTCAAACAGGATAAAGCGGATATATAGTTCCCAGCAGGATTTTTTTGCTGCAGGACATACCAGGACATATGCCTTCCGTAAAGCGCAGCTGTTAAAACTCAGGGTTGGGGTGAAGGCATACGAGATGAAAATTGTGGAAGCGATGTACAAGGATTTCCGCAAATCTGAATTTGAGGTATATGGAACGGAAATTGGGCCCGTGTTGACGGAATTGCGTCATGTACTGGGAGATTTAAGGGCCTGGATGAGGCCTAAAAAAGTCAATACACCGCTTCCGTTTTTCCCTTCAACAAGCTGGATCTACCGCGAACCTTTGGGGATTACCCTGATTATCAGTCCGTGGAATTATCCTTTCCTTCTCCTGATGAGACCACTGATAACGGCAATTGCAGGAGGAAATACCATGATATTAAAACCTTCGGAAGTTTCGGCCAATACCGCAAAGGTTATTACTGAAATGATTGCTGAATATTTCGACGAGTCTTATATCGCTGTATTGGAAGGAGACGGGGCGGAGGTGGGGAAAGAACTTATCATGAACTACCACTTCGATCATATATTCTTTACCGGCTCCGTGCCTGTTGGCCGGAAGATTATGGAAATGGCTTCTTCGCACCTGAGCCCCGTGACACTGGAACTCGGAGGGAAATCGCCATGTATCATTGACAAGGATGCCAACCTGGATTTTGCAGCCAAAAAAGTGGCCTGGAGCAAACTGATCAATGCGGGACAAACTTGTGTGGCGCCTGATTACCTGCTGGTGCATGAAGACGTTAAAGACCGGTTCATTGCGAAACTGAAAGCCGCCATTGTAAAGATGTATGGGGAAAATCCCCGCATCAGTCCTGATTTTGCAAGGATCATCAGCGATAAAAGGTTCCAGGTACTCAGGGGATACCTGGCAAATAAGGAGCATATCATTTTTGGAGGCGAAACGGATGCGGGGGAGAGATATATCGCACCCACATTGCTGGAGGGGGTGGATCCTGATGACAGCGTTATGAAGGAAGAGATCTTCGGTCCCATATTACCCCTTATTTCATACCGGGAGAACCGTGAAGTATTTGAGTGGATAAACCGGAATCCCTATCCCCTGTCACTATACATTTATACGAATAATAAAACCACCGCAAGATTTTTTTCAGAGAATATACGATTTGGCGGTGGATGCATTAATAACGGACTGGTTCATCTCGGAAATCCTGATCTTCCGTTTGGAGGTGTCGGCACCAGTGGTATCGGGGAATCCCATGGCCGGCATGGGTACGAAACATTTACCCGTGAAAAAGGAATGATGGACACACCAACCTGGATGGATGCTCCATTATGGTATCCGCCGTATAAAGGAAATGTAAAGTGGATAAGGAAGATTTTCAGGTGAATTAAACGACATCATGATCAGAAAAACGTTCATCTTTCTTCTTTCAGCGGCCGTCATTTTTTTCCTTTACGTTGCAATTATAAATATGGATACAATGAACATGTCAGGGAGGCAAAAAGTCATGAAGGCTATTTACCCGGTCATCACTGCAGTGGGAAGGTTATTGGGAAAGAATGCTGAAATCCTGGAGAACAGCAGCAACCAGAAACCGGCTGAATCAATCTATGATATCACCATTGAGCTGAATGACGGAACTTCCATGCCCATGTCTTCCTTTAAGGGAAAAAAACTGCTGCTGGTGAATACAGCCAGTGATTGCGGTTATACGGCACAGTATGACGGTTTACAGAAGTTGCATGAGCAATCAGGCAACGGATTTGTCATCATTGGTTTTCCGGCAAATGATTTTAAGGAACAGGAGAAAGGATCAGATGCTGAAATCGGTGCGTTTTGCAGGAAAAATTACGGTGTCAGTTTTCTGCTCGCCAAAAAAGGATCTGTCTTGAAAGGTAATAAGCAACAGGAAATCTATCAATGGCTGACACATAAAGAAAAGAACGGATGGAATTCAAAAAAACCTTCCTGGAATTTTACCAAGTATCTCGTTAATGAGGAAGGCATGCTGACACATTATTTCGGACCTTCTATCGAACCGGGCAGCGATACGATTAAAGCTGCTTTAAAATGATCTTCCTTCGTACCCTTTTGTTATACATTATTCGCAGGAATAAGCCATCGATCCCATATCCATC
The DNA here is from genome assembly GCA_963823365.1 of uncultured Sphingobacteriales bacterium. Taxonomy (GTDB): domain Bacteria; phylum Bacteroidota; class Bacteroidia; order Chitinophagales; family Chitinophagaceae; genus Pollutibacter. The sequence goes on along the minus strand of CAWGLH010000009.1, from coordinate 299,353 downwards.
GTTCTTCTTTCAAACTGGTACCCGGTATACACTGCGATTACCCGGTCAAGCACCTCATTGATCTCTTCCACAGTTTTCAGCATGACCAGTTTGTTTCGGAATTCCTTTATGTTGGGTAAACCCCTCAGGTAATTCGCATAATGACGTTTCATTTCGTTAAGCCCCACAATCTGTCCCTTCCAGCTAACGGAGCCGTATAGATGTTTTCTGATCACTTCAACCCTTTGTTCAATAGTGGGGGGCGGTAGGTGTGAACCGGTGGCAAAATAGTGTTTGATTTCATTAAAAATCCATGGATAACCGATGGCAGCCCTTCCGATCATGAGTCCGTCGATTCCATACCTGTTCTTATATTCAAGTGCTTTTTCAGGTGAATCAATATCTCCGTTGCCAAATACGGGTATGTTTATCCTGGGATTATTTTTGACCCTGGCAATCCATGACCAGTCGGCCTCCCCTTTATACAGCTGGCACCTTGTGCGGCCATGAATGGAAAGGGCCTGTATGCCAACGTCCTGGAGCCGCTCTGCCACTTCTTCTATATTGATGCTGTCAAGGTCCCACCCAAGCCTTGTTTTAACGGTAACGGGCAGGGTTGTTCCCTTAACCACGGCGCTGGTTAATCTCATCATCAGGTCAGGGTCTTTCAGTACGGCAGCGCCTGCACCTTTGGTAACTACTTTTTTAACGGGGCATCCGAAATTAATATCTACCAGGTCGGGGTTAACAGTTTCCACGATCCTTGTGCTGATCGACATGGCTTCTTCATCACCTCCGAAAATCTGTATACCCACGGGACGTTCAATGTCAAATATGTCGAGCTTCTGCCTGCTTTTGATGGCATCCCTGATCAGGCCTTCGCTGCTGATGAATTCAGTGAACATGAGGTCGGCCCCGTTATCCTTGCAGACTGCACGGAAAGGCGGGTCGCTTACGTCTTCCATGGGCGCCAGCAATAGCGGGAAATCAGGTAATTTTATCTTGCCTATCTTTAACATATCGAGGCTGCAAATTTACAACTTGAAGCCGGGTTCTCTAACATTGATTTTACAATAACGGTTACCATTTATGTATGATGTTTATGCCAGGCCGGGGGTGTCTTACCAGTCCGGATTTTTTTATCTTCTGGGCTTAGTATTATTGGGCCTCTTTTTTGGCAGTTTGTTATCCGGTGGAGTATGGGTGCTGCTTACAGGGAGGAGCATTTTCGCCATGGAAAAAGATATGATGGATCCACAATTCGCCGGGGCCATCAGGATACTGCAACTGGTCAGCACATTCTTTATATTTTTTATCCCGGCCGTCTTAGCCGCCATGATACTCAGCAGGAAACCTTTTCGCTTCCTGGGTTTCAATATGTATTTTTCATTAAGGCAACTGGGCATGGTAATCCTGATCATGGGGGTTGCGCTTCCGCTGGTTGGTGCCCTTTCAGAAATTAACAAAATGGTTCCAGTTCCCGCTTCATGGGAGGCTACTTTCAGGAAACTGGAAGAGACATATGAAAAACAGGTTAAAGTGCTTGCCCATATTACGGGGTGGGGTGAGTATATCATTTCCATGATTATCATGGCACTGGCCCCGGCCATATTTGAAGAAACACTTTTCCGTGGCGGAATGCAGAACATCCTTCAGAAATTATCGCGTAACCCGTGGATATCCATTGGGTTTACCAGTATTGTCTTCAGCCTTATCCATTTTTCCTACTATGGATTCCTCCCCAGGGTGGCTTTGGGTGTAATTCTGGGACTGATTTTTTACTACAGCCAGAGTATATGGCTTTCCATCTTTGCCCATTTCTTTAATAATGCCATTGTGGTGACAGAGATGTTTTATCTTTCCCGAAAAGGCAAACCGGTTGAAGAAGCGATGAATGATACTTTTCCTGTCTGGTGGGGAATCATTGCCATGGCAGCATTAATGATCTTCTTCAGGATCTTCAGGAAATTTGCGGAAAGAGACATACTTGCAAAAAAACCTGCCGAAGATATTGCCCTGGATGAAAAATGGATAACCTGAACCTGTTTTGATATAACATGCAGCCGGCTTCATGTTGAAGCGGCAGAAAGAAAAAGAAATGTATGGCATTCAACTGGCCCGTTTTCAAGACCCGTGCCCTGTCGGCAATTGTTTTTGTGGCAGTTATGCTGGTTGGTCTGATGACCAGTCACTGGCTATTCCTCCTGTTATTTTCGGTTATACATTGGGGTTGTTGGATGGAGTACCAGTCGATGATGGCAAAAATTCAGCCTTCTTACCGTGAAATATCCCCTTTTCATCGCTATGGCGTTATTATAGCAGGCATGTGCATGATCTTATTTGCCGCTTCCGACCAGTGGATGATCGGCAATGTAGCCATATCCGCAATCGGGTTCTGGCTTGGACTGATCCTCATTTTTGTATTGCCGATGATCGAGATATTATTTTCCAAAGCCATGGACCTGAAAAATGTCAGGATATCTGCACTCGGCCTTTTATACATATCCTTAAGCTGCACACTTATGGTTCATCTGCGCAGTGGAAGGCCCTGGATGGGAGAAATAGAAAATGCCCTCCTGCAGCCACTGAATATCACCACGGCAAGGTATACCGGTTTCCTGGTGCCGCTCATCATTATCGCTTCCATATGGATTAACGATACGATGGCGTATATCGTTGGCTCATTCATAGGAAAAACCCCGCTATCCGCCATTTCTCCCAAAAAGACATGGGAAGGCACCATCGGCGGGATTTTATTGAGTGTTTCTGTTGTTACTTTATATGCCGCCTTCGTGATAAAATCATCATGGCAGGATTACCTGGCAATATCAGCTATTGCTGCCATTGCCGGGACATTCGGTGACCTGCTTGAAAGTAAGATCAAGCGAATGGCAGGGGTCAAGGACAGTGGGATGCTCATGCCGGGGCACGGGGGATTCCTTGATCGTTTCGATTCATTGCTGGTGGCCATTCCTTTTGTATGGCTTTATGCCGTAGCTTTCATGTAAGATTTCCAATCATTTCACATGACCTTATTTATTGTACTGCTTTGCATCATCGCCCTTGTTTTGCTGATCAGTTGGGGAAAGATTAATGCCTTCCTTGCATTTCTCGTTGTCTCCATTATTACCGGGTTGTTGCTTGGGATTCCTCTCACGAAAATTACGCAGTCAGTGCAGAAAGGCATCGGTGATACACTGGGATCCCTGGTTATTGTCATCGCCCTGGGTGCGATGCTCGGGAAACTGGTAGCTGAATCCGGTGCTTCACAAAAGATCACCAATGTGCTGATGAAAGCATTTGGCGCCAAAAATATTCAGTGGGCGCTGATGGTAACCGGCTTCATTGTAGGCATACCCCTGTTTTATAATGTGGGTTTTGTGCTCATGATACCCCTTATATTTTCCGCGGCTTACCAACTGAAGATGCCGGCCGTTTTTGTAGGGCTGCCCATGCTGGCTGCTCTTTCGGTTACTCACGGTTTCCTTCCTCCGCATCCTTCGCCCACTGCCCTCGTAGGACAGTTTTCCGCCAATATGGGACTAACACTCCTGTATGGCATTGGCATTGCCATTCCCGCCATCCTTTTAGCAGGGCCGGTATTTGCGCGAACGATTAAAGATATTGATGCCGTTCCACTGGCGACTTTTCGCAAGGAAGCTGTTGATGATTCATTGCTCCCTTCCGCTGCACTGAGTTTCACGGCATCCCTGCTGCCGGTTTTCCTGCTGGCTTTTACGACCATTATCCCGATGCTTATACCGCTGGAAGGCAGGATGAAGGATTTTATGCTCTTCATTTCCGAACCGTCCATTGTGATGTTGATTGCCCTTTGTTTTGCCACATTTACCCTGGGGGTAAACAGTAAGCGGTCCATGAGCCAGGTGATGCAGATTTATGTGGAAGCAGTAAAGGATGTGGCCATTATATTGCTGATCGTTGCAGGTGCGGGGGCACTGAAACAGATTTTTACAGACAGCGGAGTGAGTGCCCAAATAGCCGATATGCTGAAAACCTGGACCATCCACCCGTTGGTTTTAGGATGGCTGATTGCTTCCATTATCCGCATATGCATAGGTTCCGCCACCGTTGCGGGATTAACTACGGCAGGAATAATTGCCCCTGTAGTTGCCACTTCATCTGTTGATCCCAACCTGATGGTACTGGCTATTGGAGCAGGCAGCCTGATGTTTTCACACGTCAATGATTCAGGGTTCTGGATGTTCAAAGAGTATTTTAACCTGAGCATAAAACAGACTATCAGGTCATGGTCAATTATGGAAACGATTGTAGGTGTTGTTGGATTGGCGGGGGTGCTCATTCTTGACCTGTTCATCTGATTAATGCCAAGGGCATTAATCAGATGAACAGGTCAAGAATGAGATTACGGATTGCGGATTGCGGATTACGGATTCGAATTTATTAGTGCAAATTTCAGTTAGTTAAAATAAATTCAGTTGAAATAATATTTTTTTAAATCCGTAATCCGTAATCCGCAATCCGTAATCAATAACATTTAAGCAAATCATCAAAAAAAGAATACATGACCGCAGAAGAAAACCTTGCCAGCCTGGGCGTTGAATTACCGGAGATACCGGTTCCCAAGGCCATTTATAAACCATGTCTCATTGTAGGCCGGCAGCTCTATGTTTCAGGCCATGTGCCCATGCGTCCGGATTTTACCCGGATTTCGGGTAAGGTAGGCCGTGATATGGATACAGAAGAGGCAAAGAAAATTGCAAGACTCGTTGGACTCAGTATACTGTCTTCTATCCGAAAACATATCGGGAGCCTCGATAAGGTAAAAAGGGTTGTGAAGGTGCTGGGCATGGTGAATGCAGTTCCTGACTTCGACAAGCATCCAGTTGTAATTAACGGATGCAGTGAACTGTTTGCTGAAATATGGGGCCCGGATAATGGTGTTGGCGTAAGGAGTGCAGTGGGCATGGGATCCCTTCCAGACGGGGTGCCTGTTGAAGTGGAGGCCTTATTTGAATTACACGAAGAACAATAATCATGAAGGATTGGTATATTATAGACAATATTGATGAACTCGATTCGCCCCAGCTTGTTGTATATCCTGAGCGGGTAAAACATAATATAGAAAAGGCAAAGGAAATGGTGGGCGATGTATCAAGGCTGCGCCCGCATGTGAAAACCAACAAAACGCCGGAAGTGATGAGGATGATGGTCAGTGCGGGCATTACAAAATTCAAATGCGCCACGATTGCCGAAGCCGATATCCTGGGACGCGAAAATGCCATTGATGTGCTGCTCGCATACCAGCCTGTTGGTCCTAAAGTATCAAGGCTCATTGAACTCATTAAAAAATATCCGCAAACCCGGTATTCCTGCCTGGCAGACCATCCCTTTGCGCTTGAAGGGATCAGTAAGGCTTTCACTGATGCGGGAATTATTGCAGAAGTTTTTATTGACCTGAATCTCGGCATGAATCGTACAGGGATAACTGTAGATATGGCAATGGATTTATACCGTCAGGCTGCAGCAATGAAAGGGATAAAGATCAGGGGACTGCATGCTTATGATGGTCATTTCCGTGACCCGGATATCAATAAAAGAACCATTGCCTGTAATGCCGCATTCGAAAATGTCATACGGTTAAAAGATGAGATCCTTAAAGATGGATTCCCCGAGCCCGAAATCATTGCAGGAGGGTCACCCACATTTCCGATACACGCAAAGCGAAAGGGAAATGATTGCAGTCCGGGTACATTCGTTTTCTGGGATAAAGGATATTCCGATATCTGCCCGGAACAGCCATTTCTTCCAGCTGCATTGGTAATTTCCAGGGTGATCTCGCTACCGGAAGAAGGAAAAATCTGCACTGATCTCGGGCACAAGAGCATTGCTGCAGAAAATGAAATGCATAAAAGGGCCTGGTTTATCAATGCACCGGAACTAAAATTGCTTTCGCAAAGTGAGGAACATGGTATTGCCGATGCCGGTCCGGGACATAATTACAAACCCGGCGACGTATTTTATGTGATGCCCTACCATGTTTGTCCAACAGTTGCCTTATACGACCATATGGTGGTTATCGAAAATCATAAGGCAGGAGAAAGCTGGATCGTTGAGGCGAGGAAGCGCTGAGGCCTGATATTTTGATTTTACAACCGTCAGGGTGACATTGAAACAAAATTTCACCTTACAGGAATAGTATCTGCCATGATTATTGACCTTCATCTTGATCTTGCCATGAATGCGATGGAATGGAACCGTGATTTGCGGTTACCCGTGGAGGTTATCAATGAACGTGAACGCGGGATGCATGATAAGCCCGACCGGGGGAATGCCACAGTTTCTTTTCCGGCATTGAGGGCGGGGGATGTAGGCCTTGTTGTAGCTACCCAGCTTGCGAGGGTGGTAAAACCCGGGAGTTCCATTCCGGGATGGTTTTCCGCTGAACAGGCCTGGGCCCAGACGCAGGCTCAGCTTTCCTGGTACAGGGCCATGGAAGACTGCGGTGAAATGCTCCAGGTTACTGATTTGAAACAGTTGGAAGATCATCTAAAGGCACTGGATAAAGATGACCCGGGTATCAGGCCGCTTGGATATATTTTAAGCCTGGAGGGCGCCGATTCACTGGTTGATATCAGTTATGTGGAAAGAGCATATAACTACGGCCTGAGGGCAATAGGGCCGGCGCATTATGGTCCGGGACGTTATGCCAACGGGACAAATTCCTCGGGAAAGATGGAAACTGAAGGACTTGCCCTGCTCAGGGAAATGGAGCGGCTGAATATTATCCTTGATGCAACACATTTATGCGATGATGCTTTCTGGCAGGCGATGGATCACTTCAATGGTCATATCTGGGCCAGTCACAATAACTGCAGAAACATCGTTGATCATAACCGGCAATACAGCGATGAGCAGATCATGGAACTTATCGACAGGGGGGCAATTATTGGTGCAGCCATGGATGCATGGATGATTGTTCCCGGATGGGTAAAAAACCAATCCACGCCGGAGAATATGCAATGCAACCTTGAGAAACTGATTGATCACGTTGACCACATCTGTTACCTGGCAGGAAATTCCAGGCATGTATGTATCGGAACTGACCTGGACGGAGGATATGGAAAAGAGCAATGCCCGTCTGATATTGAGACCATTGCAGACCTTGGAAAATTGCAGGGAATATTGTTGAACAGAGGATACAATGAAGAAGATATCAGCAATATATTCCGGGATAATGCATTAAGGTTCCTGAGAAATGCCTGGTCTTAATGTTCATGATTATTGCACCTTGTTTTTCATACATTTGCCTTTCAACACAAGAGAATGATCATTCACAGGGAAGGATATAAGACGATTGCACTGAGCGGTATTATTTACCTCGTGTTATGCATGCTCAATTTTACTTTTCTCAGTTATAAATATCCGGTTCTTGCCTGGATATTATTTATTGCCACTACTGCCCTTTTTTTATTCCTTATTTCTTTTTTCAGGGTTCCTTCACGAAATATGACAAGGGAAGAGAATTCGATCATTGCACCCGCTGATGGTAAGGTTGTTGTTATTGAAGAAACTGTTGATCCGGAATATTTTAAAGACAAAAGGTTACAGATCTCCATATTTATGAGTCCTGCCAACGTACATGTTAACAGGGCCCCGGTATCCGGGGAAGTGATTTACAGCCAGCACCATAATGGTAAATTCCTTGTAGCATGGGATCCGAAATCTTCAACGGATAATGAACGCCACAGCGTTGTAATCCGTCATGGAAAGGCGGAAATACTGGTGAAACAGATTGCCGGTGCACTGGCGAAACGAATTGTGAATTACCTGAAAGCCGGACAGAAAATCAACCAGACGGCTGAATTGGGTTTTATCAAATTTGGCAGCCGTGTTGATGTACTTCTTCCCCCCGGCACAGAAGTGGATGTAAAACTTGGACAAAATGTCCAGGGCGGCATTACAGTAATAGCCCGGTTAAAATAAGCGTTACAGGATTTTTTTCAGTTCACGAAGGCTGTTGATGACAAAAGTGGGAATGATTTTGCCTGTTGGCGGTACAGCCGGATTGAAATATACCGTATCCATTCCTGCATTATTGCCCCCCTCAATATCGGCATCCAGTGTATCTCCAATCATGATGGAATGTTCGGCAGTGGTTTGTGCCGTTCTTATGGCATATTCAAAAATGGCTGCATGGGGTTTCATGATGCCTGCAGCTTCTGATGTGATGATATGCGTAAAATAATGCTGTATGCCGCTATTATTTATTTTGGCGTGTTGGGTTTTTTCAAAACCATTGGTTATCAGGTGCATAGGATAGCCCTTTGCCTTTAGGTAGTCGAGTATTTCCAGCGTATCGTGAAAAAGGTTTTTTTTTGTCGGCAGAATTTCAAGGTATCTTTCACTGAGTGTACGGGCCAGAGGTTCATTTGCGACTTTGTAATCAAGCAATGTCCTCCACATTCTTTTCCACCTCAATTCTTCACGGGTAATGTATCCTTTTCTGAACCTGTCCCAGAAAATGGTGTTATGATGGTGGTAGGTCGAATGAAAATGATCGAAGGCAGGAATGCCAATGGCTTCCAGCTCAAGTTCATGGTATAGGTCATAAAGGGTTTCCCTGGAATTTGTATCAAAATCCCATAGGGTATGGTCAAGGTCAAAAAATACGTGCTGATATTTCATGTGCCGGAAAACGATTAAAATAATCCGATGCAAACATACTATAGCTTTGGAGATCAATAAGGTTAAATCAGGGGTAATATGAATGTTGTAATTACAGGGGCCAGCCAGGGTATTGGATTTGGCATTGCGGAAAAATTTGCATCATCCGGGGCTAATCTTTTCCTGTGTTCCAGGAATATGGACAGGCATAGCAGTTGGCAAAAGGAAATGATGTCCAGGCATGGCATTACTGTTTCCAGCTTTAATGCAGACCTGTCACGTAAGGAAGAGGTGGAATCTTTTTCTGATGCCATTCTTAAAGCATGGGACCGGATCGACATTTTGGTGAATAATGCAGGGTCCTTTGTCCCCGGCAGCGTGTATAATGAACCGGAGGGAAACCTGGAAACAATGATCGAAGTAAACCTGTATTCAGCTTATCACCTCACGCGCAGGTTGCTGCCGGTTATGATGGCGGCTAAGTCGGGCCATATTTTCAATATCTGTTCAGTGGCGGCCCTCCAGGCATATCCGGCAGGGGGTTCCTACAGCATCAGCAAGTTCGCCCTCCAGGGATTCAGTAAAAACCTCAGGGAAGAAATGAAAAACTTTGGCATTAAAGTAACTTCTGTTCATCCCGGTGCCACTTTTACACCGGCATGGGAGGGATTTGTTGAAAGATCAAGGATCATGGAGGTCGCCGATATTGCCGATATGATCTTTGCGGCTTCACGATTGTCGCTCAACGCCTGTGTGGAAGAAATTCTGCTACGTCCCCAATTAGGGGATATTTAAAGGTTTTCTTGATGAATGGAATCAATCAAATCCTGCTGGCATCGTAATTTCATCTTCCTGATTTATTCAACGTGGCTAAAAGAATATTCATACTGTTCGCCGGTCTTTTCCTTCACTTTATTTCATATGCAGATGAAGTAAAGTTCACACTGATGCTGAGCAGCAGGCAGATCAGCCTGCAGGACTATCTCCAGGTGCAGTTTACCATTGAAAACAGCAATAAAGTTAGCCAGTTTATCCCGCCTGCTTTTAAAAGTTTCAACATAGTGGAAGGGCCGGAGCAGGCTTCGGGCTGGAGTCTCCAGAATGGAGTGCTGAAAGAGTATATTACTTTTTCATATCTGTCTAAAACCGTTAAAAGCGGGTCATATATTGATTCCCTGCCGCCACCGTTAAAATTGATGGAAAAACATACCGGTCCAACAATGCCTGGGTAGATGTTTCAACCTCAGTCCTTTCAGGCAAGTCAGAGGATAAATCCCTGATGAATGAGTTTATCATGAAGAAGGGTGAAAGCCTGGAGAAAAAAATCAGCAATAATATTTTTGTCAGGCTGGATGTTAGTAAATACAGTTGTTTCGAGGGAGAGCCACTCGTAGCTACATATAAATTATATACAAGGCTTAAATCAGAATCAAGGGTAACCCGCCGGCCATCATTTAATGGCTTCAGTGTTTATGACATGGCAGATCCGGAGCGGGAAGAAGCCGGAAGGGAAATGTATAACGGGAAGGAATACAATGTTTACCTCCTCAGAAAAGTTCAGCTTTATCCGCTACAATCAGGAAGGCTTGAACTGGATCCGGTAGAAGTGGAGAATAACCTGACTTTTGTAAAAGAAGAGAGCATGGCTGATGATTATGGCCTAAGTGGAATACTTCGTTCTTTGGCCGATAATAACAGTGTTCATGAAGGGCTGGTAAGGGAAACTGTTACACTTTCAAGTAACCCTGTTACAATAGAAGTTAAACCCCTGCCTGAAAACAGGGAAACATCTTTCAACGGGGCTGTGGGGGAATTTAAATTACATTCAAAGATCCCCGCCGGGGTAATCAGGAAAGATGATGTAGTTAATATAGAAGTGGAAGTTTCCGGTAAAGGTAATTTTCCTGTACTGGCACCACCTGAGATTCAATGGCCGGATTCCATCGAAGCTTTTGAGTTTTCCGTAAAAGAGAAGTTCAATAAGTTCGTGAGCCCGATTACAGGTTCAAAGATATTCACATATCCCATATCAATAAGGAAGGAAGGCGATATAATGATCCCTGCTGTAACCTTGTATTATTTTAATCCTGAGACGGGAAAATACAGCACTGCAAGGTCAGATTCTGTCAGGATTCATGTTGATCCAGCCAAACCGGTGGCCTTAACTGTTATGGAAAAACCTGTAAGTGCGCCGCAGGGAAATGCATGGAAGTGGGTCATTTCCATAATAGGGTTACTCACGGTATTTGGCGGACTTTATCTCATTCTGAAGCAGAATGAAAAAGCTGAATCAGTGGCCAGTGAAAAAGTTGCCCTTCCTGACCTGCCCGGGGATGCAGTTCCTCCTGTAATTGCAGAAGATGATCCCGTATTGAAAATCAGGTCTGCTTTCGAGCAGGGTGATTATCATCAGTTTTACCGTTTGCTGGATAAAGTGATCGATGACTGGATGAAGAAGAAATTTAATGCTGATGTTACCGGCAACTGGCAGGAAAACCTGCGGCAGAATGGTGTTGACGAATCGATGATAGAACAGATAAACCTGTTGAAAAATGATGCTGCAATGGCGATCTATACGCCATTTATCATGGATAGGAAAATGATAGAAGACCTTGATAGCCTTCAGAAGATTATAGGTTGAATAATGAAATGATATTATTCTGAAAATTTATATCCCACACCCCTTGCAGAATGGAAGAATCGGGGGTTCCTTGAATCTCCCTCAAAATATTTCCTGAAATTGAGGATAAAATTATCGATTGTCCTTGTGGTAGGGAAAACCTGGTAACCCCAAACGTACTGGAGTATTTTTTCCCTTGATACCACTTCATTCCTGTTTTCAACCAGGAGTTTCAGCAGCATGACTTCCTTTTTACTAAGCGGAATAATTTCTCCTTTATAATTTCTGGCTTCCTGGGCTTTGAAATCAATGAAATTTCCGCCAAATTCATAAGTGGTTCCCAACGTTGACTTAAGGGAAATCCTTTTATTCTTATCGATCAGTTTCTGCACCCGCAGGAACAGTTCCTCCAGGTTAAATGGTTTCACCAGGTAATCATCCGCCCCTTTTTTTAATCCCATCACCCTGTCTGCCCCGCTGCTTTTTGCACTAACAATCAGTATGGGAACATCATTGCGCTTCAGCCTTAACGTTTCGGTAACGGTAATACCATCTACTTCAGGCAGCATCACGTCCATGATGACGAGGTCAAAAAATTCGCCTTCCAGTTTTTTCAGGGCTTCCAGACCATCTCCTGCGCAGGATACTTCATAACCTTCCAGCTCAAGGTTCAGTTTGAGTGCTTCCTGCAGGTTTTCCTCATCTTCCACTAAAAGGATAGTCCCTTTTTTTGTTTCCTGTGTCATCTTTGTTTCATGTTGAATTCTATGACAAAAGTACTTCCTGTTGGATGATTATCCTTCACTGATATTATAGCGCGATGATCTTCTGCAATTTTCCGGGATAAATAAAGTCCAAGCCCGGTGCCTTTTGTTTTACGGGTATTCTCGTTTCCCGTCCGGTAAAACTTTTCGAAAATCTTTTTCTTCTCATTAGCGGGGATCCCGCCGCCCAGGTCTGATACGGAAAATGTAATTGCCGGAACCTGCTTAAGGGATACGTTTACGGGCGACTGTGCAGGTGAATATTTTATTGCATTTTCAATAAGGTTATTGAACAGCAGGTGAAGCATCAGCCTGTCGCCCTGAATGGAAATACCCGGTTCAATATTGCTGATAAGAGTTCGTTTGGGAAACCTTAATTGCAGGAAGGTAATGGATGAAACTGCCAGTTCACTTATGTTCACATCTTCCCATTCATGGAAATATTTGCCTGATTCAATCTGTGCCGCCAGGAGGATATTATTACAAAGGTCATTGAGGCGGTCAGTTTCCTGGAAGGTGCTGGCAAATATTTTTTCCTGTTGTGATGGTTCAAGTCTTCTTTTCTGAAGGGTTTCCAGGTTCAGCCTTGTGATGGCAATGGGTGTTTTAAGCTCATGTGTTATGGCCATCATGAAATTCTGTTGCTGTTCATTCAGCAGGATTTGTTTCCTTACTGCCCGGTACACGAATACCGCACCGATCAGCATGATGAGCATAAAAGTTATTCCTTCTCCCAGGTATTGGGCGATATTCCTGGACTTCTCTAATTCAATAAAATTGATCTTCGACTGATAGTTGGGGTCCTGTAAGGAAATCAGTTCTTTCTTAAAGGAATACATTTCATTGTTCTGCTGGAGGAGCTCAACAAACCACCATACCAGCGCTGCCGTGGTATATAAAAGAAGAAACCAATAAACCCAGGTTACTATTGCGAGCTTATGCTTGCTATAGAAAGCCCCAATTTTCATTGTTGCTTTACTTTTTCAAGCCTGATGCCAACATTCATGATTTCTTCCAGGGGGTTTTCTCTCATTACCTGTTCCAGGGTAACGGAATAATTGCCCTGCATGCGGAATTTGACAGGCCTTCTGTATAAAAGAATGCGGTGTTCGAAGATGTCATCCATGCCGGTGCCGGTCCAGCCGGTTTGCGAGGCTAAGGGAAGGTCAAACTGTGAACTTGACGAAACTGAGTCGCCGGGTGCCGTACTTTTCATTTTCACCCAGAGGTTATTGAAATGATAGGCATCAGTATGCCGCAACACCAGGAAGATATTGTAAGCCGAAACGGTATCAGTAATATTAAATGTGATGGTAGGCTTGAAAGATTTTTCCCATTGGCGGGAAGGGAGGGATACATTTTTTTCAAAAAGGTCTGTCCGGAGGCAGGAACCCAGGAACATCGATGCTATAATAATGGTGATCAGGTATTTCAAATTTGCCGTTTTGTTTCTGCAAAGGTAATCTACAGTACATTCAGTACCTGTTCTTTCGCCTTTTCCAGTTCGTCTTTCATCATAACAACGAATTTCTGTATGGCCGAATCATAGGCCTTGGCTCCGGTGGTATTAATTTCCCGGCCTATTTCCTGGAGTATGAAAGAAAGCTTTTTGCCTTTTGCTTCATCATTTTCCCGGAGAATGTCCTTAAAATAAACACAATGGTTTTTGAGCCTGACCTGTTCTTCTGTGACATCTATCTTTTCGATATAGTATACCAGTTCCTGTTCAAGCCGGTTTGTGTCAAAATTGTCTTTGCCAACATGTTCCTCCATCAGTTTATTCATATTATCCCTGATACGCTGTTTTCTCAGCGGTTCCAGTTCTTTCAATGATTCCTGGTATTGCATGATATTGTCAATTCTCAGGTTCAGGTCCGCTTCCAATACCTTTCCTTCTTCTTCACGGTGATTATTGATATTGCTGATGGCTTTATACAAGATCTTTTTAAATGATTCCCATTCGGTGGGGGTAAGGGCCTCGGTAGACGGAGTGATCACTTCAGGCAGTTTCAACAGCGTGCTGAGGATATGGGAAGGATCCAGGTTTAATTGTTTGGATAATTCAGCAAGCGGCTGATAGTATGACCTGGCCAGTTCGGTATTAATGGTAACCGGCCTTGCTGCTCCGTTCTGCTTTAGTGTGATACCGCATTCTATGCTGCCTCGTATCAGTGAAGAGGATAAAATATTACGGATATCAAATTCATATGGCTTTAATAACTGTGGCATTTTCAGCAGCACTTCGAACTGTTTTCCATTGAGTGACCGGATTTCAATCAGGAATATTTTATCTTCTACCGATTGTTCCGATCTGCCATAGCCAGTCATTGATTTAAGCATACCTGATGAATTTTTTACAAAGTAAGGAGGAAAAACCTGAAGTGGTACATAAATAAGAAAGCTCAGTTTACACTGAGCTTTGTTATATAGATGGGTTAGTAAGTACGGGAAAAAAATTTCCCTCCACAATATTAAAAAGAATTTTCCCTATATGGAAAATTTTTTTAAAGAATTTTATTCACATTTTTTATAAAGATGTTAATTACCTCCTCCTTTTGTGCATTTCGGCAGTCAATTTACAGAATAATGTTTCTGATCACATCAATTGTACATTTGTAAACAATCAAATATAAGCACATGAAGTTTCCATCTCCCGTACCCGTAAAATGGCTTGCAGAATTCCTGGATGCAGAACTTATCGGCAATGCAGAAGCAAATGCAACGGGCATTAATGAAATACATAAAGTGGAGGAAGGAGATATTGTATTTGTTGATCATCCGAAATATTATGAAACATGTTTGCGGTCACCTGCGACGTTCATCATTATTAACAGTGTTGTGGAATGCCCGGCAGGAAAGGCTTTGCTGGTAGTGCCCGAACCATTCGATGCATATCTTAAGATCGTCCGTCATTTTCGTCCCTTTGAACCTGCAACAGGAATGATCAGTGAGTCGGCAACTATTGGCAGGGGAACAATCATATATCCGGGTGCATTTATTGGTCACCATGTTCAGGTGGGTGAAGGATTGTACCATTTATCCCGGCGTGATAATTTTGGATCATTGTGTGGTTGGCAACAACGTTGTGATTCAGGCAGGAACGGTTGTTGGATCTGATGCATTTTATTATAATACCCGGAAAAGCCGGGAAGTATGGTATAGGAGGATGGAAAGTTGCGGAAGGGTGGTGATTGAAGATGATGTGGAAATTGGGGCAGGATGTACCATTGATCGTGGTGTTACCCATGATACCATTATTGGAAGGGGTACGAAAATGGATAATATGATACATATTGGTCATGATACTGTTGTTGGAAAGAATTGTTTGTTTGCCGCGCAGGTAGGTATAGCGGGTGCGGTGATGATTGAAGATGGTGTGGTTCTATGGGGACAGGTAGGCGTTAGTAAAACATTAACGATCGGAGAAAATGCAGTGGTATTTGCCCAAAGTGGTGTAGCAGGGACCCTGCAGGGAGGAAAAATTTATTTTGGAAGTCCGGCTGATGATGCCATTGTCAAAAAACGTGAACTGGTATGGATTTAAAGCGTCTTCCGGAAATATGGGAAAAACTGAGGAAAATGTGATAATGTGGTAATGTGCGAAATGTGGAAGTGAAAATGTGTAAATGCATACCACATTAAAATTTTACTCTCAACCCTCAACCCATCAACTCCTCAACCCACAACTCCTGCCCTATAACTTTATTCCAGGGGAATAAAGTTATAGGGCAGGAAGTCTGCCAGTTTTTCCCAGCTCCAGTAACCCTGCGTAAGTAAATCCCGCTGGTCATAGAAAGTATCCGTTTTGTTCAATGACAATGGTATCCAGGAAATCTACCAGTGATACCTGTATGGTTGTGTTGGCAGATAATTTATTTTTCTGCAGGTAAAGTTCTTCGGGTTTTTCGAGCGGATAAACAATGCGCATTTTCCTGCCTGCATGAAATTCCAGTTCATTATTTTCCTGAATGGCGATGGAACTGTCATAAGGGTTATTGACTTTCCTGTTTTTCCCCCCCTTTTCATCCACCAGTTCAAGTTTGAAACCGCTGTCGCCTAATGTGCTGTCGTAGTAAGCCCGCATGAAATGAAGCAGAGAACCATAATAGGCAGTTTCGCGATTGGAAGTCCAGGTATTCTTTTGTTCTTCTGTTCCCTGCATTTCTTCAAAAAGCGGATAACCTGTATACTGTGTGATGCCTGAGCCATATTCATGCGTAAATGAATCGAGCTGGTACCTGATCCTGTAGCCAAGGGCCATATTACTGATAATGATATCTTCTTTGGCCGTTATTTTAAGGCTGTTCTTCTTTCTTGCTGAAGAAGAACTTTAATGTTTCAGGATTTTCAATGGACACAGGCTTTGCTGTTTTCGGTGAGACCGATAAACTGTTCTTTGAAAAAACTGCCATACTTTTCAAGTCCGTTTTTAACCTCATTGGTTACTGTTATGGATACCTCTTCAAGGCTTTTGTCTTTTTCTTTCAGTACAAAGCGGAGAGACTGCAGGTTATCGGCCTGCTGGCTTATCCTTGTGCTTTGTGTTTCATACCCGGTAAAACTGACCACAATATCATAACCCCCGGCCGGAACCGTAAGACGGAATTCGCCATTGCTGTTGGTAAGGGTTCCAATAGTCGTGTTTTGGCAAAATACGGATGCACCGCCGAGCGGTTGCTGGGATTTGTTATCAATTACCGTTCCGCTGACGGAATAGGATTGTGCCCCTGCGAGAATGGGTAACAGGAATAAGACGGCCAGGAAAATGGTAGTTTTCATCATTGGATTTATGCTGTTATTTAACAGGTGTATCCTGCAAATATTGTGCACTATCTGTTAAGCCGGAGTAAATATTCACTGCAGGATTCCGCAATACTTTGCTCCAAAGGCCTGAAACTGAATCCCGGAAGAAATTTTTTCAGTTTACTGCTATCAAAATAGACTTTCATTTGTGCAGTTTCCGCGGTTTCTTTTGTCAGCAAGAGGGTCTTCACCTGTAAAAAAGCTTTTTATTCTTTCCCATCGCCATACAATGGAAGCAATAGCCGGACTAACCTTCCGTTTTGGAGGGTTTTTCCCAAATTTTTTGGCCATCATCGTAAAAACATCCCTGAAACTCAGGTTCTCCGCAGAAATAATAAACCTTTCTTCACTGATCCCTGATTTCATGAGTTCTATCATACTCACGGCCACGTCAGTGGCATCCACAAATCCGCTGATGCCTTCCGTATACCAGGGGAATTCTTTATATGCATTCTTGAATGTTGCCGCCGAGCTGTCGTCCCAGTTACCCACACCCAGGATGATGGTAGGATTAACAATAACAGCATTCAATCCTTCACTGATACCCCTCCATACTTCCAGTTCTGCGAGATATTTGCTCCTGCCGTAACCGGAAAGGTTATTTTCTTCCGACCATTTGGACTCTTCAGTCACAGTGGCGTTATTTCTTTTGCGGCCCAGTGCTGAAACGGAACTTACATGGACAAGTTTTCTCACTCCGCCTGCGAGGCATGCATTCACCACATTGGCCGTACCCTGCACATTTATACGCAGCAGGTCATGCTTACGTGAAGGATTAAACGAAACCAGTCCTGCGCAGTGGTAAACTTCTTCTGCTTCACTGCATATCTCCCGGAGAAGTTCCGTATCATGGATATCCCCCTTTACCCACTCAATGGAACCAATCTCTTCACTGCTTAATAAAAGGGGATACTGATTGCGGTAAAGAGCTTTCACCTTTTCGCCCTTTTTTAGCAGTTCCCTGAGCAGGTAACCGCCAAGCAGCCCTGTTCCACCAGTTACAAAAACCATATGCTGAATTTAATAGTTATAATATCCTTTTCCGGTTTTCCTGCCGAGTTCCCCGTTTTTCACTTTTCCCTGTTGAATCTCAGAAGGCCTGAACCTGGCTGGTTTTCCGCAAGCTTCATACAGGGATTGGGTAACTGCCAGATTGATGTCGTTACCAATAAGGTCCATCAGTCGGAAAGGGCCCATTTTAAAACCTGATAGCTTCCAAAATGGAATCAATGGTTTCAACTTCGGCTACTCCTTCCTCGAAGTAACTCCAGGGACTCCAGGTAAAAATGGCGGGCAACCCGGTTTACAATGAAACCGGGAGAATCCCTGCAGGTTACCGGGTGTCTTGCCCATCGAGGCTGCCAGGGCGGTAATTTTTTCGGTTACCCACGGAGCGGTAATCTGCCCTTCCACGACCTCAACAAGTTTCATGACCTGTGCCGGGTTAAAAAAATGCATCCCGCATACCCGCTCAGGATGGGGTACACCTTCCGCTATTTCAGAAATTGAAAGTGAAGAAGTATTTGAGGCAAAGATGGCCGTTGAGTCGTTTATGGCAGCAATGCGCCGGAATAAATCAATTTTAGCGCCTGCCTTTTCAATAATGGCTTCAATGATAATATCCCCTTTGCAGGTACTGGTGTCCGTGGTGAACTTCAGGTTTTCAAGGATATCATGCAATACGTCTTCTGTAATCCTTTTTTTATCCAACTGCGCCCTTAGGCTTATTTCAATATTTGACTTTGCCCTGTCCAGCACATTCTGATCCAGGTCATATAGGATGGTGGTATAACCGGAGCGTGCGGCGTTTTCGGCGATTCCGCTTCCCATGGTACCTGCTCCGCATACGATGATGGTCATGTGGCTGCCGTGAATTGCTGTAAAAACCTCACATCATTTTCACTGAAGAGGCGAATATCATTGATGCCGTATTTGAGCAATGCAGGTCGTTCAACGCCCATGCCAAATGCAAAACCGGTGTACTCTGGTACTGTCGATTCCGCAATGTTCAAGCACATGTGGATGCACCATACCGCAGCCCAGTATTTCCAGCCAGCCGGTTCTTTTGCAGACGGAGCATCCTTTGCCTTTACATAGCAGGCAGCTGATATCCATTTCCGCACTGGGTTCCGTAAAAGGAAAATAACTGGGCCTGAACCTGATTTTGACGTCCTGCCCGAACATTTCCTGCACAAAAAAGTAAAGTGTCTGCTTAAGGTCGGCGAAAGATACATTTTCATCGATATAAAGGCCTTCCACCTGGTGAAAAAAGCAGTGTGACCTTGAACTGATGGTTTCATTTCGATATACCCTGCCCGGACAAATAATCCGGATGGGCAGTTTCTGTTTTTCCATTTCCCTGATCTGTACATTGCTGGTATGCGTGCGTAATAGCCAGTCGGGGTTCTGTGAAAGATAAAAAGTATCCTGCATATCCCGTGCAGGATGATTTTCAGATATATTCAGTGCTGTAAAATTATGCCAGTCGTCTTCAATTTCCGGACCTTCAGCAACGGCAAAGCCAAGCCGCTGGAAGATGGACACGATGCGGTTACGCATCAGCGTTACCGGGTGCCTGCTGCCCGTGGGCAGGGGATCGCCGGGCATGCTGAGGTCTGTGTGCAGGTTTGCCGGATAATTCACCATTGGTGACAGAGGACCTGAGGGACTCATATTTCTCTTCGGCAAATTGCTTGAAAGCATTCATTACCTGCCCGAATTCCTTTTTCTGTTCGGCCGGAACATTTTTCATTTCCCCCATCAGGCTTTTCACCAGGCCTTTAGTGCCGAGGAAACGGGTGCGGAAAGATTCCAGCGCTTCGGCGGTATCCGTTTTAGCGGATGTTATTTCACTTTTTAACTTTTCTATCTGTTCTAATATCTGATCCATGCCGGTCGGAAAATAAAGTAAATGATACCCCAAAAGTAAAACTAAATAAGGCGTTTTTGCTGTATTCATTCCCGACACTCCCACATTTCCACATTACCACATTAATATTTGTAGCTTTGTCAAAATGCATTTCCATGGATTACCTGTTCAATATCACTGATTTCCTTGAGCCCGTCAAACCATTTGAGCTATCACATGATTTGGGATATAAAGAAGGGCAGATCGGGAAATTTATCCGGGTATATGAAGACGAGTTTCCGGACCTGGATGGGGTAGATATTGTATTGGTCGGATGTGGTGAGGAAAGGGGGACCAGTGCCGGCCGGTTTGATACGAACGGTCCAAATGCCATACGGCAACAGTTTTACAGCCTGTATTACTGGCATAAGGAAGTGGTACTTGCCGATGTTGGAAATGTGAAAAGCGGCGCCACCATGGCCGATACCTATGCGGCATTGAAAACAGTGCTCAGCGAACTCATCGGATTGGGTAAAACAGTGGTAATACTGGGAGGGTCGCACGATCTTACACTGGCACAATATGAAGCGTACAGGAGCCGCAATACGATCATTGAAGCCACCTGTATTGATGCGATGATCGACCTTACCATTGAAAGTCCGCTTGCGCAATGATAATTTCCTGATGGAAATGCTGACCGGAGAGCCAAATATGATCCGGCATTACAATCACCTTGCTTTCCAGAGCTACCTGGTACACCCCCAGATGCTGGAAACGATGGATAAGCTCAGGTTTGATTGTTACAGGCTGGGACATGTCAAGGAACATATGGAACAGATGGAACCCGTGTTCCGGAATACCCAGCTCGTAAGTATCGATATTTCCGCACTGCAGTATGCTGCGGCCATGTCAAATTTTGTTTCCCCCAACGGCCTGAATGGTGAAGAAATGTGCACCCTGACGCGTTTTGCAGGGATGAGCCATACATTAAATACGCTCGGCATTTATGGTTACCGGGTGGAAAGCGATATACAGCTTCTTACTGCCAAGCAGATCGCACAAATGGTATGGTATTTTATTGACGGGAGGAACAAGGGTAAGCAGGAATCAGCGTTGAATGAGAAAGATTCATTTTTTGAATTTCATACCAGTTTTTCCGAAGTGGATACCATCTTCCTGCAAAGTAAAAAGACCGGCAGATGGTGGATGCAGCTTCCGAACAACAGTTATATTGCCTGTTCATACAATGATTATATGCTGGCGAGCAGTAATGAAATCCCCGAACGATGGCTGAGGGCGCAGGAGAGAAGCTAACAGCGTTAAATCAGGTTTCTCACCTTTTCAATCTGTTCATCACTTCCCATAACAATAAGCCTGTCGCCTTTGAAAATAATCTGCCCGGGAGGCGGATTAAGCAGGTAATCTTTCTGGTTTTTAATGCCCAGGACCGTACAACCGGTGTTCTTCCAGATATCTGTCTGTCCCAGTGAGCTCTGTTTATTCACTTCCAGTTCAAGTACCCGGAAACTTTCATTATTACGCAATGACATCAGCGAAATCAATTCCATTACATCCGGGTTCATGACCATGGTAGCCATATGCGCCCCGCCCAGTTTGTCGGGCATAATCACATTCGTTGCACCGGCCACTTTTAATTTGGAAACCGAACTGTCCTTTGATGCCCTGCTGATGATCTTGATATTCGGATTGTATTGTTTTGCCGTAAGCACTACAAAAAGGTTATCCGCATCACTCGGCAGTGTTATGATCAGGGCCTTTGCCTTATCAAGACCGGCTTCCATCAGGGTATCATCATTAGTGGCATTTCCCTTCATAAAATGCATAAGGTCAAACTCGCTTTCATTTTCCAGTTCCTTCTCTTCCACCACCACAAACGGAATCCTGTTGGAGTTCAATACATGGGCCGCCTCCCGGCCATTTCGTCCATATCCGCAAATGATCACGTGATTATGGAGGTGTTTGATGGTATTATGCATTTTATATAATTTATATTGCCTGATAAAATCACCGTCCACAAAAAAACGGGTGATCATGGTGATGAATAAGGTGAGTATGCCAAGGTTAAAAATGATCAGGAAAATGGTAAAAATGCGGCCGTTATCAGACAAAGGTTTTACTTCGCCGTATCCAATGGAAGCTACGGTAATCACGGTCATGTATATTGCTTCCAGGAATGTATATTGCTCCAGGATCATGTACCCTGCGGTTCCAATAAACGTGAGTAGAACGAGCATGAGAAAAGGAAGCAGCAGTTTCTTCAGGATCTGAAAGCGATACCATCGGTTCATGCCCGAAAATAGTCAGCTAAATGGTACCGGACAAACGTATTTCAAAGAAAAGAATAATTTTAAACAAATGAACCTTATGAACCGGCGTGATAAAGAAGGATTGATGACAAGTATGATTTTTATCATGTTTTTTGCATTGTCCTGTTCACCCTCAAAACAGATTTCACAGTCTGCCAGGAAAAATATTTTATCCGATACTGCCTTCAGCGCTGCACATACAGGTATCTCTGTTTTTGATCCCCTGCAGGGAAAATATCTTTTCCGGTACCAGGATAAAAAATATTTTATCCCGGCCAGCAATACCAAGATCATTACCTGCTATGCGGGTATGAAAAACCTGGGAGACAGCATTGCCGGAATATATTATACTGAAAATGATACGGCACTTTTCCTGGTTCCGTCTGCAGATCCCACTTTCCTGCATAAGGATTATGCCGAATCAGCCAGTGGCGGAATTGATCAAAAATTCCGTCAAAGAAAATTTATATGAGTCCGCTGGGCTGGAATGAGCTTCCCCTTGGGCCGGGCTGGAGCTGGGACGATTACAGCGAGAGTTATATGCCTGAGCGCAGCGCATTCCCGGTGTACGGTAATGTGATCCGCTGGTACCAGGTGAAAACTGTAAAGGAAAATCCACAGACGGCATCGGATACGGTAGATACTTTTATTTATTCAGACCCTGAACTGGACGGTGAAGTGAGTTTCGGGAAGGCGGCGGCCGACAAAAATTTTGCTGTTGAAAGAAAGCGCGACCAGAATGCATTCGTGATTCATGAAGGCTACCAGCGAAAGGCAGAAGTGGAAGTTCCGTTTATCACCAACGGCATTAGCCACGGCACTTGAACTTGTTAAAGACAGCCTGCATAAAGAGATTTTTCCGCTGGAAGGGAAATTCCCGCTTGCCTGGCGGAAAGACTTAACGGTGTTGTATAGCCGTAATCTCGATTCCATGTTAAAGCCAATGATGCACCGCAGTGATAATTTTTTTGCGGAACAGACGCTGCTGATGACGGGCGACAGGCTGCTTGGCGAAATGAATACGGAAGCTACCGTGAAAAGGTTGCTGGAAACGCAGCTGGCGGGATTCCCTGACAAGCCCAGGTGGGTGGATGGCAGCGGGCTCAGCAGGTATAATTTATTTACCCCCGATGATTTCATTTGGATACTGACGAAAATGAAAAACGAATTCAGCTGGAACAGGATCACCACTATTTTCCCGACCGGGGGAAGGGGCACGATGGGCAGTACTTACAGGCAGGATAGCGCCAGGATATATGCCAAAACCGGAACCTTGTCAGGTGTTGCCGCACTCAGCGGATTCATTATCACAAAGAAAAACAGGATACTGGTATTTTCAGTGACTGATCAACAATCACCGTCAGTCTGCCGCAAGGCTCAGGAGAAGTATTGCCGCCTTCCTGCATGATATCATTGAAAATTATTAACTAAGAAAAATCCTGGTGTCTTCACTTACACCTTCGTCTTTAATTAATCTTCGCCTCCCACGCGTCTCATTATTTGCGTCTTCTGCCATCGCTTCGTTTTAAGTTATTGCCTGAATAAACTCATCA
This sequence comes from uncultured Sphingobacteriales bacterium, assembly GCA_963823365.1. Classification (GTDB taxonomy): domain Bacteria; phylum Bacteroidota; class Bacteroidia; order Chitinophagales; family Chitinophagaceae; genus Pollutibacter. The sequence goes on along the minus strand of CAWGLH010000009.1, from coordinate 275,813 downwards.
GGTATTCCTTCCTGAATTCAATATATGTGGGAGAGCCGTCTGCCGTGGTATTTGGATAGTTGCAGGCAAAAAGTCCTTCAACGATTGCTTCCATTTCCTTTTCACTAAGTGTTTTACCTATCGGTATCGATTGCTGGTATACCAGCGATCTTACCAGTTTTTCCCTTTTGGAGTATTTTAGTTCATTACTGAAATGCTTGAATTGCTCCAGGAGTTTTTCGATGGAATGCTTTTCATTACCAATTTCTATGTCTGCAGGTGTACCCTGGATCAGGTAACTGTTATGGCCAAAAGGTTCCAGCATATAACCCAGGTGTGCAAGGTCCGGGATAAGGTCTTCCAGTAAGGCAGCATCAGCGGGAGCCAGTTCCAATACTGTGGGGAAAAGGCTTTTCTGTGCTGCCATCGGACTTCCCTGCGCTGCCGAACTAAGCTTTTCGTATAAAATTCTTTGGTGGGCAAGTTGCTGGTTGATAACCAGGAAGCCCCTGTTGGTAGCTGCCAGGATAAAGGCATTATGGATCTGCTGCAACCTGTTGTCTGGAAGAATTTCCAGGGATTGCCTTGCTTCAGGAATGGTGAATTGCTGGTCATTGCCAGAAAGTATATCGCCAACAGACTGCGCTTCAGTGCTTCTTTTTTCAGTAAGAAATTCTTTCCAGTCGGGAAGTCCGCCACTTTGCTCAATGGCATGTGCCTGGTGTTTCTGTGAAAATGTCCTGAACAGGGAAGAAGATGCTGCTGATTGCTGTTTTTCTTCCGTGAATGGTTTGCTGATGGCATCCAGCTGCTGAAATTGCGGATCCAGGTCAAAATCCAGTGTCGGTGTTATGCTGTATTGTGCGAGGGCATGCTTAACGGCTGACTGCACAAATGCGTATACTATCTTTTCATCTTCAAATTTGATTTCCTGTTTTGTGGGATGCACATTGATATCCAGCTGGGCCGGATCAAGGTCAATGAACAGCACATAGAGAGGGTATGCATCTGCAGGGATAAGGTCATGGTAGGCGTTCATGACAGCATGATTCAGGTAGGCACTCCTGATATACCGGTTGTTAACAAAAAAATACTGGTCGCCCCTCGTCTTTTTAGCAGCATCGGGCTTGCCGGCAAAACCTGAAATGTTCAGGTAATCCGTTTTTTCCTGGACGCTTACCAGTTTTGCGTTGTACTGGTTGCCAAGCAACTGAACGATCCTTTGTTTCAGCGAACCTTTTTCAAGATGGAATACCTGCTGCCCGTTACTGGTGAAAGAAAAAAATATTTCCGGGAAAGCCAGGGCAACATGGATGAATTCATCAACAATATGACGAGTTTCGGCAGCATTGCTTTTTAAAAAATTTCTCCTTGCAGGCACATTGAAAAATAGATTTTTCATGGAGATGCTTGTACCCGGATTGCAGGAGCAGGGCTCCTGCACTTTTACCATGCTGTTTTCGATTTCAATATAAGTGCCCAGTTCGTTTTCTTGCTGGCGTGTTTTCAGTTCAACCTGCGCAACGGCTGCAATAGATGCGAGGGCTTCGCCCCGGAAACCCATTGTACGGATATGGAAGAGATCATCAATCCTGCTGATTTTGGATGTGGCATGACGTTCAAAACTCATTCTTGCATCCGTTTCAGACATGCCCTTGCCATTATCGATCACCTGCACCAATGACTTACCGGCATCCTGGATGATTAAGCGAATTTCAGTTGCACCGGCATCCACCGCATTTTCAAGTAATTCCTTGACCGCGCTAGCGGGTCGTTGTATTACTTCTCCCGCAGCAATCTGGTTGGCGATATTATCCGGTAACAGGTGGACGATGTCAGTCAAAACGCTTAATTTTAAAAGCCCTAAAATTAGCGATTAATTTCAAGCCTGATGCACAAGATCATTATCGTCATTTTCTCATCTTTTCTGTTTTTTTCCACACAAGCCCAAAGAACTACGCAATTGCCTGAGAAAGAGTGGGTGGATAGTGTTTTTAACACACTGAGCGACAATGAAAAAATCGCACAGCTGATCATTGTGAGGCTATCTTCCATTGACGGTAAAACAGGAAAAGTTACGTACTACGAGAATGAAGTGGAGGCCGCCATCCGCCAATTCAATATCGGGGGCATCTGTTTATTCCAGGGAGGGCCTGTTAAACAAAGCATGATGGTTAATCACCTCCAGGGCATCGCTAAAACACCAATTATTATTTCCATTGATGCAGAAACGGGCCTGGGAATGCGGGTAGACAGTGTAAAGCCACTGCCGCGCCAGATGATGCTTGGGGCTGTCAGGGATCCACAGGTCATCTTCGATTATGGCAAATGGGTGGGTAAGCAATGCAGGCGGATGGGAATTCATACTAATTACGCACCTGTTGTGGACGTCAATAATAACCCGGCGAACCCGGTTATTAATGACAGGTCATTCGGAGAAAATAAAAACATCGTTGCCGAATATGGCATTATGTATATGAAGGGTATGCAGTCGGAAGGCATCATGACCTGCGCAAAACATTTTCCCGGGCATGGTGATGTTGCAGTTGATTCCCATCTTGACCTCCCCCTGATCAACAAAACAAGGGAACAAATGGATTCCCTCGAACTGTATCCTTTCAGGAAGCTTATCAGTGCCGGTGTGGATGCGGTGATGGTGGGCCATCTTTCCATTCCTGCCATTGATAATACTGCCAACAAGCCATCATCATTATCATATAATACAATCACCAAACTGCTGAAAGAAGAGCTTTCATTTAAGGGATTGGTATTTACTGATGCACTGGAAATGAAAGGGGTCACAAAATATTTCCCCGGAGGTGAAATTTCCTCGGAAGCGCTGGTTGCCGGCAATGATATGCTTTGCCTTCCGCAGGATATAAAGGGCACCATTGAAAAAACCAGGCGTGCCATCCGAAAGAAAAGACTTCGCTGGGACGACCTTAACCAGCGTGTCCGGAAGGTACTGGAAGCCAAATACAGGTTTGGCGTGGCAAAATGGCAACCGGTGGATACCGCCCATATTGCGGATGACCTTAACCGTGAGTCGGCAGCTATCCGAAGGAGGGTAGCGGAGGAAGCGATAACACTGGTGAAATATGATGATAAACCTGCATTCCCGTTGCCTGCCGGGCAGCAGAACCGGATAGCGTATGTGGGGCTGGGGATCAATAAAGACAATGCTTTTGCAAAACGCATGCGGAGTGATTATAACGCGGATGTTTTTTATTTTGATTACAGCCAGGATTCAGCCAGGATAAATTCACTTGTTTACCTTCTTGAATCAAGGTATGACGCCGTAGTGATCGGGATGCATGCCATGAGGCGTTTCCCTGCAGGTAATTTTGGCGTCAGCGATGCTGCCGTTAAACTCGTTAAAGCCATTCAGAAAAAAATTCACAGCTCACTCTTTGTATTCGGAAATCCATATGTGATCAGGAATTTCTGCGAGGAGAGAAATATCATTGCCTGTTATGAAGATGAATCAATCATCCAGGAAACAGCTGCTGATATGCTCAATGGACTGGTTGTAACCAGGGGCAGGCTTCCTGTAACGGTTTGCCCTGAACTACCCGCCGGCACTGGAATACAGGGCGATTTGCTGCCTGTATCCGATAAAATCATCGGCTTTCATGTGGCTTCCCTGAATGTTATTGATTCCATTGCCAATGATGCCATCAGGCAGCATGCAACACCGGGATGCGTGGTCCTGGTTGCGAAAGACGGGAAGATCGCTTATTATAAGTCCTTTGGATATTATACATATGACAGTACGGAAAAGGTAAATGAAGAAAGTATTTATGACCTTGCATCTGTAACTAAGATATGTGCTACAACGCTTAGTGTGATGAAGCTTTATGACCAGGGGAAACTCGACCTGGATAAAACCCTGGGTGACTATCTTCCATGGGTAAGGGGTTCTGATAAGCAGGACCTGGTGATAAGGGAAATCCTGCTTCACCAGGCAAGGCTTAAATCTTACATACCTTTTTACCGGGAAACCATTGATACTATTTCAGGAATACCTTTTGGTGGATGGTTTTCAAAAAGTCTCTCTGAACAATATTCCCTGAGGGTGGCAGACAGCATGTATATGCGATACAACTGGCGTGATACCATGTACAGCCGGATATTAAAAAGTTCCCTTGAAAAACCGGGTCAGTATATATACAGCGACAATGATTTTATTTTTCTCGGACTTATCGTTGAAGCAATCAGTGGAATGACACTGGATGAATATGTAAAGAGGCAGTTTTATGATCCGCTGGCACTTGTTACCACAGGCTTTCATCCAAGGGCCCGGTTTCCATTATCCAGGATAGCGCCTACGGAAAATGAACAATATTTTCGCCGCCAGTTAATACGCGGAGATGTACATGACCCCGGTGCAGCCATGTTTGGCGGAGTAGCGGGCCATGCGGGTTTATTCAGTAATGCATATGATATTGCAGTAATCATGCAGATGCTGCTCAATAAAGGCGTCATCAACGGAAGGAGATTTATTTCGGATACCACCATATTGCGATTCACCGGTTACGGGTCACCGTTAAGCAGGCGGGGGCTGGGATTTGACAAGCCGGAGAAGGATAATGACACAAGAAAAGAACCTTATCCAACCATGAGCGCTTCGCCTTTTACTTTTGGTCATACCGGGTTCACCGGAATCGGGGCATGGGCTGATCCGAAGCATAACCTCATATTTATCTTTCTTTCCAATCGTGTAAATCCTGACGGCAGCAACAAATTGCTGAGGATGAATGTGCGGAGCAATATTCACGAGGCAATTTATAAAGCACTTGAATAATGTGCAAATGTGCAAATACGAAAATGTGCAAATGGAATGTAAGAAATTTTCAATTTTCAAATTGCATCTGCACATCTGCACATTTTCGTATTTGCACATTTTAATGAGGTTGTTTGACCATTTTGAGAAGTTCCTCCCTGATTTCTTTCTTTTTCGTCCAGGGAATAAAATGAGTGCCTCCGGGTATTATCAGCGTTTCAATTTTTGATGCATGGATGAGTTTGTTGACTGCATATGCAACATTTCCCGGAGGAACCCAGGTATCCTTTTCACCGTGCACCAGGTATACCGCACATTTTACTTTGGTAAATTCTTTTGCAAGGGAAACAACATCTTCCTTGAAATACAGTAATTCAGTATTGCTAGGCCTGAAGGATCCGGGAAGCAGATATCTGAAAGGTATTTTTTCCATCATATGGCGCCAGCTTTCCCTGGGTTCCAGACCGGGATCAACAGACCCGGAGATCAGCATAATGCCGGTAAATTCCTGCGGGGCATCAGCAGCAAGCTGGATAAGTAAAGGTCCACCAAGGGAATGTCCGGCCAGGAAAACAGGTTTATTATTTTTAATCCTGTCGAATACCGGAAGCATATGTTTTGCCTGGTCCCGAAGTGACATTGCTTCTCCAAAATTACTGTACCCGAAACCAGGCCTGTCGATACTGATGATGCGATAATGCTGAAGCAATAGCGGATCCTTCATATAATCAATGAAAGCATTCCATGCACTCGGGGAACCATGGAAAAAAGCCAGTGTTGGAAGGCTGTCGTTCCCTACCATTACATAATGGATGTTTTTTCCATTCACATCAACATTATCAGTTTTTATGGCAAGGCCAAGTTTTGAAAATATACGCCTGGCGGAATCATCACTGATACGAAATGTCAGGAACCATGGGGCCATTAAACACCAGGCCATCAGTATGATTACAAAAGAAATCAGCAGCATTCCCCGGATATTTATTCTTGTCTTAGGCACATCCTGAAATTACCAATTAAACGGCAGCAAGGATCTGCCGCAAACGTTAATAAAATAAATCGCCCACGATAAAGCGTGGGCGATTTATTTTGAATATGAAGTCTATCTATTCTTTTTTCTTTGGAGGACGGATGATCCGGTTAGTGGGGCCGCGCTGATCCCGCTGATCGCGTGGAGGCCTTTGATCCCGGTTGTCGCGCTGCCCGCGTTGAGGGCGCTGCTGGTCTTTATTATTATCACCGCTGATTACGGGGTTCCCGCTGGTCCCTTTCTTTTTGTTTTCTTTTCTGGCTGTTTCTTTCCAGGGTGCGCAGGCTGATCTGGCCAACGACATCAACAAAATGCGGTTCTATTTCTTTTTTAGCTGAAGTATTTACATCTGTTGTCTCCAGTTCATCAACCCTGATACCTTTCATGTTCATTTCCCTGATTCTTTTTACTGCTTCAATGGCAACAGGGTATTGACGGTTACTGTCGGGCAGCACATACCACATCAGGTTTTTGAAAATATCTTTTTTCACCAGGACGGCATTGCCTTTTTGTGTTTCCAGTATATCTGCATTATCCGGGAAATGCTGTAATGCATCCAGGTAGGTATCCAGTTCATAGTTCAGGCAGCATTTTAGTCTTCCGCACTGGCCGCTGAGTTTGGTCTGGTTAATGCTAAGGTTCTGGTATCGTGCAATAGTTGTGGTTACACTTTTAAAATCAGATAGCCATGTACTGCAGCAAAGTTCACGGCCACAGCTACCGATACCGCCTACTTTCGCGGATTCCTGGCGTGCACCGATCTGTTTCATTTCAACTTTTACCTTAAATTCAGAGGCGAAAATTTTGATCAGTTCCCTGAAATCTACCCGGTCATCAGCAGTATAAAAGAAGGTAGCCTTTCTTCCATCGGCCTGGATTTCAACTTCGCAAAGTTTCATCTGGACATTCAGTTGCCGCGTAATGGCACGGGCCCTGATCAGGGCCTGGGGTTCTCGTAATTTATTTTCTTTCCATTTCTGGATGTCCATATCACCGGCCCTTCTTAATACCTTTTTGATTTCGGGAGAAGCTTCATCAATTTTCTTCTTCTTTAACTGCAATCTCACCATTTCACCTGTACAGCTCACTTCACCTACATCAAATCCGCTTACGCCTTCCACGGTGACCATTTCCTGTTTTATGAATGTCTGAAGGGTAGTATTGCGGAAGAATTCCTTCCGGCTGCCCTGGTTAAAAGAAACTTCTATGATTTTACAGGAGCTTTCGGGATCATGAAAGGGCAGGTTTGCCAGCCAGTCGTGCACATTGAGCCTGTTGCAACCTCCGCTGCTGCACCCCCCGTTGCTTTTGCAACCTGAAGGTGTTCCGTTACTATTCGTTCCACATGAGCTACAGCCCATAATTATTATATATGATTGTTGTATAAAAAAAGGCCCGTTAAGCGGCATTAAAGCGATTCCTGACGGGGCAAGTTTTCAAAAATAAGCTTTTTGGCCCTATTATCTCTTTTTGCTGAAAGGCGATCCGGGAGTCAGGTAACAAGCGTTATGGCATTATCCCTGATGATATGGTATATTTTTATCGTAAGTGCCTGGAAAAGCATTTTCGCGTTTGCATTGCGTTCAATATAATAGACCGCCTTATCAAGCTCTTCAACGATCGCCTGTTGCTGGGCCAGGGTTGCGGTTTTATTAAACCGTTCCGCAAAATCGGTTTCATTTTCAGGTCCTGTCAGGTGTTCCCTTCCCAATACCCTGAGCCTGATGCTTTGTTCGAGCAGGTGATTAAAATACCGCAACAGTTGTTTCTGTTTTTCCCTTCCCAGTGTATTCACCTCATTCACCCATTTTACCTGTTCTGCAGGACCGGTACGAAGTGCTGCATTCAGCCAGTCCCTGATCATTCCCTGCCAGTCTGATTCAGCATGCTGCAACAGTTGCAATGCTTCACGGTAATTTCCTTCCGAAACGGAAGCAGCTTTATGTGCCGCATCCTGGTTTGCACCGGCACGGTTCACGAGGGCCCGGGTTATATCATCAATATCCAGTGCCGGAATCCTTACCTGTTGTGTTCTTGAAATGATGGTAGACAATACCTTGCTTTCATCCTGGGCTACCAGGATAAATAATGTATTTGCAGGCGGCTCCTCAATCAGTTTTAATAGTTTATTTCCTTCATTGCCCAGGTATTCAGGCATCCACATGACGAGGATCTTGTAGATACTTTCAAAACTTTTCAGGTTAAGTTTCCTGATGATGTCATTGCATTCGGTGGCCGTGATATTCCCCTGTTTATTTTCTGCACCTATGAATTGCAGCCAGTCGTATGCGTTACCATAAGGATATAACCTGGTGAATTCCCTCCATTCGGCAATATAATCTGTACTGATGGGCTTGTCGCCGGGTTTTCTCGGCACAACAGGGTAAGCAAAATGTATATCAGGATGTACAAGCGAAGAGGCTTTCAGGCATGATGGGCATATGCCACAGGCATCATCTGGAACAACAACAGTTTCAGGATCGCCAAACAGTGAGGGACCATTATTATTGGAAACCTTCTCACAAACGATATACTGTGATAAGGCCAGTGCAAGGGATAGTCCTCCGGCCCCTTCCTTGGAAAGAAAAAGGAGGGCGTGGCTTAGCCTGTTATCCTTCACCAGGCTGACGAGATTTTTTTTCACATTAGCCTGGCCGATGACATCTTCAAACCTCAAATCAATTCAGGTATTTAGTGATCTCTTCGCTCATTGGAGTGACAGCACTTGGGAAAACTGCAACAAGTTTACCATTTTTATCAATCAGGAATTTGGTGAAATTCCATTTGATTTCAGCATCCATTACGCCATTATCCTGTTTGCTGGTAAGCCATTTGAATAGCGGATGAATATCTTCGCCTTTAACGGAAATCTTTTCTGCCATCGGGAAAGTGACACCATAATTCTTGCTGCAGAATTCTGCTATTTCAGCATTGGTGCCAGGTTCCTGCTGTCCGAAATTATTTGCGGGAAATCCAATGATCACCAGGTTGCCTTTATATTTTTCATAAAGTTTTTCAAGGTCGGCATATTGCTTGGTGTATCCGCACTGGGAAGCTGTATTTACAATAAGGATATTTTTCCCTTTGTATTTGGAAAAATCAATGGTATTGCCATCCAGTGAAGGCACTTTAAATTCATAAATGGAAGTGGCCGCAACCATCCATAAAGCTACCAATGCAGTGATTAACTTGATCATATAAATTTTTTTAAATAAACAACGGGAATGCCTAAAGGTTTAGGCGGACGGTAAAGTTACGACTTTCATTGTTTTTCGTAGCTGCCAATGTCGGGACTGGCATCCCGGGGTTTGCCATCAAGGTCGGTGGGAATACCCAGGTTTTTGCCCGCATCTATTGCCGGTGATGGGTATTTACTGATCCTGAAGTCAAAATACCGGGCAGATTCATTGATACTGTCAAATAACGGGGGAGTATTGAGGAGGTTTCCCACCAGTGTGGTATTTGGGGGTGCGGTTACGGCTTTATAAATATTGAACTCCATTAACACGGAAAATACATTGTTTCCCTTTTTACTGACCAGCACTTCATCTTCCACGGTGCCGCCATCGCCCCAGAAAATATTATTACTTAACCGTACCTGCATGTCGTAAGTCTGCAACTGGTTGGTACTGTCCCAGTTGGAGATGACAATAACTGGTTTTTTATGCTGGATATAAAGATTTGTATAACTGGCTACTGTACAATGCGTAAAGTCATAATTACCGCCATTGGTGAGCAGGATGTTCAGGCCGCTGTTCGCAACCAGGCAATTGACTGCGCTGATGCTGCTGTTAATACCGGTTATACCGGCATCATAAATATTTTCGATAATACATTCGCTCAGCGCCAGTTTAGGGAAAACGGCTGATGGCTGATCTGCTACAACACCCTGGTAGGCATTTTTTATGATGGCATAACGAAGACTGTTATTGCTGCTCAGTTTTCTGAAAAACATTCCGGGCCAGCTGGCGGGAAGATCCCGGTATTCTTTGTCGAGCCTGTCGCCCTGGAAAGTTATGCTGTCATTTTTGGTACCGTTGGCAATGAGTGTTCCGTCAATGATGAAAGGTGCGTCGGCATGCAGGTATATCCTGGTTCCTGCATTAATGGTCAATGTGATTCCGGTATCCACCTGGATTCCGCCAAGTATTACATAAGGCAGTGTTTTGTCCCATGTGGTATTTGAAGTTATGGCCACAGATTCCAGGTAACGTGCATTTTGTCCGTAAGCCTGGAGCTGAACCAGCCTGTTGCTTCCGTTTACGTTAATTCGAATGCTATCACTTACCAGGAAAGGTGCTGCATCCGCATTTGGATCAACATTAACGGTAACAAAAACATAAAGGCTGTCATTGGCTTCGATTTCGGTATTATTTACCACCGGACCCGGAGTTCCATCAACATTGATTTGAAAGGGAGATTGCTGACCGCCTCCCAGGGAAATGGAGGAAATGTTAATTTTCTCGTTATTGGGATTATATATTTTCAGTGATTGTGTTATGGAGCCGGCAGTGACAAAAACGGTGTCAAATTTTAATGTGTCTGCTGAAAAACTAACCCTGGCATCGGGAGACGTGTTAATATTATCCTTGGAGCAGGATGCGATGAAAAAAAAAGCGAGGCCTGAAATAGTGATGAATAGATTTTTCATTGGAAAGTTGAAATTACAACATTGCATCATTGCAATGCATATGCCAGTGTGGCAATATGTAATGAAGTGCCGGGTATTTTGTTAATTTCTGTTCCGCAGGCATCGATGGTTGCACCTGTAGTGATCACATCATCCACAAGCAGAATTTTTTTCCCTTCCGGGAAATATCCGGTATTCAGCCGGAACAGTCCGTCAACATTCTGCCATCTGTCCGGTCTTGATTTATGGGTCTGGGTTAATGATGCATGTATCCTGATCATGGATTTTTCCATTACGGTTGCATTGATGATTTCCGCAATACCTGATGCAAGAAGGAATGACTGGTTATAACCTCTTTCCTTTTCCCTTGTTTTGTACAATGGTAACGGAATGATGTGGTCAATATTGCTGAATCTTCCGGAACGTAAAATATCATTTCCTATCATGTTGCCCATGTAATGCGCCAGTTTTTGCTGGCCATTATATTTCAGCTGGTGAATAATATGCTGGACCAGGGAAGCCGGTGTAAAATACAGCAGGCTCATTGCTGAAGCAACCTGGATCCTTCCCCAGAAAGTTTTTTCCACCGGATTGAATTCATGTGCTGCAAAATGCGTTAATGGCAAAGCTGCCAGGCAATGGAAGCAAAGCAAATGATGAGCATCTATAATATCAGTTCCGCAACCCCTGCATACATGCGGATAGAACATGTGGCTGAAAGAAGAAGCTATTTTTTGCAGCATGCCTGTCATCTCACTGGAATAATAAAGTATATACTTCATCAACTCTTCCGGCGGTAACGATCTCGATATTGAATCGCTGGCTGCCGAGGGACTTCTGGCTGTATTTACTGATGACGATTTTTTCAAAACCAAGTTTCTCCGCTTCTGCAATTCTTTGCTCAATGCGGTTAACGGCCCTGATTTCTCCGCTTAATCCAACTTCGCCGCAGAATACAACGGTTTGCGGAACGGGAATATCTTCAAATGAACTGAGCAGCGCGCAGACCATGGCAAGGTCCAGTGCGGGATCTTCTATTTTTAATCCTCCTGCAATGTTGATGAACACATCGCGGGTACCGAAATGAAAGCCGCCGCGCTTTTCCAGGACGGCAAGCAATAACTGTAATCGCCTTGCATCAAACCCGCTCACTGTTCTTTGCGGTGTACCGTAAACGGATGGTGTAACGAGTGCCTGAACTTCCACAAGTAATGGACGAAGGCCTTCAATGGCAGCAGCAATGGAAACACCGCTGAGCTGATCTTCTTTTTGTGTGATGAGGATATCCGACGGATTCACTACCGGTGTCATTCCGGCGGATGTCATTTCATAAATGCCCAGTTCGGAAGTTGATCCGAACCTGTTCTTTGTAGTGCGTAAGATGCGGTATGCATAATGCTGGTCTCCTTCAAACTGCAGCACTGTATCCACCATATGCTCCAGTAATTTGGGTCCGGCGATGGTTCCGTCTTTGGTGATATGTCCAATGATGAAAACAGGTGTATTTGTTTCTTTTGCAAAGCGCTGGCATTCGGCTGCGCATTCACGTATCTGTGAAATACTTCCCGGTGAAGATTCTATATACGGTGATTGCAAAGTCTGAATAGAATCAATAATGACCAGCTGTGGTTTCAGTTTTTTTATTTCCTGGAAAATGACCTGTGTTGAAGTTTCTGTGAGAAGATAAAAATCAGGATGATGAATGCCAAGCCTGTTGGCCCGCATTTTAATCTGTTGTTCACTTTCTTCACCGCTTACATAGAGGGTGATAAGATTTTTTAACTGAAGGGCATTTTGCAGGAACAAGGTTGATTTTCCAATACCCGGTTCTCCGGCAACCAGTACAATGGAACCAGGAACAATTCCGCCACCCAAAACACGATTGAGTTCAGGATCCGGTGTAATGATTCTTTTTTCCTCACTGCTTTCAATTTCGTCAAGGGAAATGCTTTTACTTCCTGCTGACCTCGGATCTTCCTTCCAGCTTTTTTTGTTTCGGCTATCATCTTTCTGGATAATTTCTTCCACAAAACTATTCCATTGCTGACATGCAGGACATTTTCCTAACCATTTTGCAGATTCGTATCCGCACTGGCTGCAAAAAAATGCAGATTTCACTTTGCTCATTTTATAAAGGTAACAGAGAGAATGAATGGAAGGATGATTGAAAAAAAGAAAGTTAAACGGGAAAAAACCATACCTGGAATTTGTTGACATATGATAATGTAAAAAGGGCCAACTTGCGTTGACCCTTGATACTTACTAACCCATTAAATTCTTGCACTAAATTACAAATTGCTGCCAGATAACAAAATTATTTTTTAGGGTGTGAATAACTTTCAAAACAGCGGGCTATGCCGGGTAAAATGTTATAAATAGTTTGATAATCAATAAAATGCATAATTGGCAGGGTAGAATTTACAATAGATTGACAAAATGACTTTCCTTAACTTTCAAGTTAAATGACTGCTGTCAAAAAGGCGCTAAAAATTTACATTTTGGGGACTGGACATCAATTTGCAGGTATATATGTTAGTTATTAAATAAACAGTAATATGGGATCGATTTATCTGGTTTCGCTCATTTTTGTAGGATTAAGCATGCTGGTCTCCGGAATATTGAGGAGCAGGTTCTCCCAATATAATAATGTACTGCTGTCTTCCGGTTTAAGTGGAAGGGAGGTGGCGGAGAAAATGCTCAGGGAGAGTGGTATATATGATGTAAAAGTCACTTCAGTACCGGGCGCATTAACGGATCATTATAACCCGCTGAACAGGACAGTGAACCTGAGTGAGGAGGTGTATAACGGAAGGAGTATAGCTGCCGCAGCCGTGGCTTCCCATGAATGCGGACATGCCGTTCAGCATGCCAATGCTTACCCATGGCTCACCATGAGAAGCAAGCTTGTGCCCGCCGTACAGTTCAGTTCGATGGCGGTACAGTGGATATTGCTGGCCGGTATATTGCTGATCAAGGTTTTCCCGGCATTGCTGCTGGTGGGTATTATCCTCTTTGCGATGACCACCATTTTCAGTATTATCACCCTGCCTGTTGAATTTGATGCCAGCAGGAGGGCGCTGGCCTGGCTAAATACCACGGGTGTGGCCAATGCCAGTGAATATCCGAAAGCAAAAGACGCCCTTAAATGGGCGGCAACAACCTATGTGGTGGCTGCTCTGGCATCCATTGTAACCCTGGTGCAGTATATTTTTATCTTCCTGGGAAACAGGAATAGAAATTAAAAATATTTATAATATATAAAAATTTAGTAAAAAATTTATCGATTTAGCATATTTCGTAATAATTAGCCAACAATTTAATATTGTTGGCTTTTATTTTTTCAATAAATCAACTATTTTATTATATATCAACAAATAAAATATGTCTTTTAATCTGACTCTTCTGAGAAATTGTTAAACTGTTTATTGTCAGTCGTTTACATATTAGTGTAGAAAATGGGAAAACAAAGGAAACCTGCACTGTTTTTCCTTTCCCAACGGTTTTATAGTATTTATCATCCTGAATTCTGTATTTCAGTATTTATTAACGGATAAGCAGCGTGTTGAGTGGCAAAATTGTCTCTTTTTTTGGCGTTTACATTTCGTTAACATATTTTCGTCTCACTTCAAAAACTAAAACTGACTACAAACATGAGAAAAATTGCATCTCTGCTATGCGCCATGATGTTCATGATGCATATTGCTGTAGGTCAAACCGTGGAAGTCTCCGGTAAAGTGACGGATGATAACGGTTCCCCGATAGCCGGTGCCTCAGTGCAGGACAAAGCTACCAAGGTGGGAACATCAACCGATGCTACCGGTAATTTCAAGTTGACCGCTAGACGCGGTGCTATCCTCGTCATCTCATCCGTTGGGTATGATACCCGTGAGATCGTCGCGAATACTACCGATTTTCAAGGCATTCAAATGAAAGCCGCTAACCAGGCCCTGAGTGAGGTTGTAGTAACCGCCCAGGGTATCCGCCGCGAAAAGAAGGCGCTTGGGTTATGCCGTTTCTACGGTCGACAAAAAAGCACTGGAGCTTCGTCCTGAAAGCGACGTTGTACGTTTGCTTAACGGTAAGGCCCCCGGTGTAAACATTCTTCCTCCTTCCGGTATGTCAGGTTCAGGTACCAACATCATCATTCGTGGTGTAAATACCATTACCGGTGGAAGTACTCCTCTCTTTATTGTGGATGGTGTGCCTTTTGATGCATCTACCAATGCACAGGCCGGCTTCGTTTATGGAAACACTACTTCCAGTCGTTTTGGTGATCTTGATCCCAACAATGTGGAAAGCATCAGCGTACTGAAAGGACTGAGTGCAACTACATTGTATGGTGAACTCGGACGTAATGGTGTGGTCATGGTTACCACCAAGAACGGTGCGAACCGCAGGGTCAATAAAAAAACCGAGATTACGGTCAGCCAGTCGCTCTTCCTGAACGAACCAGGAAACCTTCCGGAATACCAAAATTCATATGGTGGCGGTTTCGACCAGAGCCTTGGTTATGCATTCTTCTCCAACTGGGGTAAGGAATATGTAAATCCTCCGGATTCAGTTTTACACCCATACAGCCGTGCTGCACTGGCAGGTGCTTTCCCTGAATTGCAGGGAACAAAAATCGCCAACGTGCCGGCTAACAGCGTGGAGAAATTTTTCCGCACCGGTGTCATCCGGACCACTTCGGTGAATATGTCAACTGCACTGGGTAACAATTCAAGTTTCAGTGCCAACTATGGTTATACTGATGATGAAGGTTTCACACCGGGTAACAGGGTGATCAAGAATAACTTTGGTATGGGTGGTAATGTTAAACTGGCGAACAATTTCATGTTCACCGGTACATTTAACTATGCCACCACTGATTTCAAATCTCCTCCAACATCTACCAGCTTTGGATCTAACCCTACCGTTTCTTCCATATTTGGTAACCTGCTCTATACCCCGCGTTCTGTAGATATCCAGGGATTGCCATGGGAAAACCCCATTGACAAATCTTCTGTATACTATCGTCCGGGTAACGATATCCAGCACCCGATCTGGACCGTAAATAACTCGTTTACCGGTCAGAAGATCAACAGGATCTTCGGTAATATGGCCCTGAAGTATGATATCACCAAGCAATTAAGCCTGATGTATCGTATTGGATATGATAACTATTCCGACTATAACTATTTCTCCCAGAATAAAGGAGGTGTTGTTGGCGGAACTGATTATACCCTGGGTATGCACCGTACCGTTACCGGTATCAATAATATCTGGGATAATTCAATCATCGCCCAGTATAACAGCGCTATGGGCAAAGATTTCAGGCTTGGTGTAACAGCCGGCGCGAATTCACAAAACAGGAAATATTCCCAGCAGGGTCAGCGTAGCCGCCAGCAGTTGGTATACGGATTGTTTGATCATGATAACTTCATTGTTCACGATAACAATTCCGAAGACGGCAGCAGGCTTGATTTCAAAGTTGAAACCCTTTCCATCGGTGTATTTGCACAGGCTGAATTAGCTTACCGTGAATGGATGTATGTAACACTTGGCGGTCGCCAGGGATGGTCATCAAATCTTGAAGCAAGAAAACAGGGGGCTTTTCTATCCTTCTGCAAACGTATCATTCATTCCAACGGCTGCTTTCGAAGGCCTGAAAGGAAATGCCACACTGAACTTCCTGAAGTTCCGTGCCGGTTATTCCACTTCAGCAAACTTTGGTTCGCCGTATAATACACGCCCTATCCTGAATATCTCCACCAACGTATTTGTTGACAGGGTGGGAACGATCCTGAACTCAAACAGTATCAGTAACCTGCTGCCAAATCCGGGCCTCAAACCTGAGCTTCAGCAGGAGATTGAAGTAGGTACAGAAGGTCGTATGTTCAATAATCGTTTCTCTTTCGATGTTACCTATTATAACAGGACATCCAGCGACCAGATCCTTCGCCGTGACCTGGATCCTTCTACAGGATTTACTGCAACATTTATCAATGCCGGTAATTTGCGTAACCAGGGCTGGGAAATTCAGCTTGGTGTAACGCCGATCCGTACACGTAATTTCAACTGGGAAATCACCCTGAACTATACAAGGAACAGGAGCGAGGTGTATGACCTGCCGGAAGAAGTTAAGCAGATCGTTGTTGATGGTTTCAGCAATGAAGGGCTTTTTGCCATCAATGGTTATCCTCTTGGTATAATCCAGTCATCTTACGCATTAAGGGATAGCGGAACTACTGCTGTTTCTGCCAAGCCAACCGGTGAGCGTATTGTTGATGCCAGCGGTAACTATATCACTTCAGGCCAGATCGGAATCACCGGTAATCCTAACCCCGATTTCGTTTCAGCGCTGATCAACCAGTTTACCTGGAAAGGCCTTTCACTTCGTGTACAGGTTGATTATACCAAGGGTGGTGATATGCTTTCCTATACCAACGGTACATTGCCAGGTCGTGGTTTGACTAAGGATACCGATTTCGATCGCTACCAGGGTGTTATCCTTCCGGGTGTTAAACAGGATGGTACACCTAACGATATCCAGATTTCTGCCAGCCAGGCATATTTCAATAACCTTTCCGGTTTCTTTGGTGTACAGGATCTGATCGTTTATGATGCCACTGTAGTAAGGTTAAGGGAAGCTTCATTGTCTTACCAGTTCCCTGTCGCATGGTTTGCCAAAACACCTTTTGGTGGTGCGTCCATTACTTTCAGCGGACAGAATCTTTGGTATAATGCTCCGAACTTCCCCGAGTACGTGAATTTCGATCCTGAAACTTCAAGTCTGGGTGTATCCAATGTTCGTGGCCTGGAATATTTATCCGGACCTACCTCCAAGCGTTATGGTGTGAGTGTAAGGGTAACTTTCTAATCTAATAAAGAGTATACATATGAAAAGAAATAAATTAATCATTTTTGCGATCGCGCTGATCACGCTGGGGTCCTGCACCAAAAAGCTCGATGAGTTGCTGGTGAATCCAAATACCCCCAGTACTGATAAAGCTGATCCTGCACTTTATCTGACCCAGGCGCAGCTGAGCTATGCCAGCTTTGTCAGCCAGACTTCCGGCTTTGGGAGAACGGTTACGCGTCAGACCAATTTCGGCGCACAGACATATAAAAACGGTTATTCCGCCCAGAGTTTTGATGGCGTATGGAGTACAGCATACACAGGTGTTTTCAAACATGTGAATGCCCTTATTCCAATTGCTACTACCAACAAACAATGGGTTAACACCGCCATGGCCAAGATCATGAAGGCACATACCATGATGCTCCTGGTGGATATGTTTGGTGATATTCCCAATACCGAGGCCAACCTTGGTACGGATAATACCAATCCAAAGATTGATGCCGGTAAAGATGTATATGCAGCTGCTATCGCCTTACTGGATGATGCCATTGCTGACCTGGGTAAAGGCACACCGGGTTCTTATCCCGGAACTGCGGATCTTTTCTTTGGAACAACCGGCGCTGCCGGTATGACCAACTGGCGTACTGCTGCAAAGCTGCTGAAATTAAAGGCCTATAGTACCACCAGGCTCGTTGATGCAAGTGCAAAAGACAAGATCAATGCACTTATCGCTGATGCTGATGTTGTTGCTTCCGTAAGCACAACTGCCAGGGATTTTGATTTCAAATATTCTACCAAACAATCTAATCCTGACAGCCGTCATCCTGATTATGCAGGTAACTACCAGCCTACAGGATCTGCTGCAGATTATATCCAGACACATTTTGCATGGGCCCTTGCTGTGGAAAAAGGGACAGGTGATCTGAATAATGATCCGCGTATCAGGTATTATCTCTACCGCCAGAGGATCAACTATGCAGCAAGGGATGAGAATACAATGTCCTGCTCAGTGCAGACCAAACCGCCGCATTATACGGCCAGCATGCCTTTCTGTTATACCATTTCCGGTTACTGGACACGTGATATGGGAGATGCAAGCGGTATCCCACCCGATGGTCAGTACCGTACAACATATGGTATTTATCCTGCAGGTGGTGAATTTGATGCCAACCAGGGAACTTCTGTATCCCTGAACCGTGGTGGTAATGGTGCCGGTATCGAACCAATCTGGCAGTCAGCTTTCACCGAATTTGTAAAAGCTGAATGTGCCCTTACCATCGGAACTAATGGTAATGCAAGGACCCTGCTGGAAAATGGTATTCGCAGGAGCATGGAAAAAGTCAGGTTATTCCCTGCAGCAATTGGTGCTGCCACCGCAGTACCTGCAACATATGCGATGACCCAGGCAAGGATCGACGGTTATGTAACAAAAGTTCTGGCAGCATACGATGCAGCCACTACCAATGATGAAAAACTGAATGTTATCGCCAAGGAATATTACCTCGCCCTCTGGGGTAACGGTATGGAAGTATATAACCTGTACAGGCGCACCGGAAAGCCGGATAACCTTCAGTATATGCTGAATCCTAATCCAGGTAACTTATACCAGGTCAATGTTCTATCCTTCAAATTATGTAAACCTGAACAAACTTGCCGTTCAGAAATCAGATGTGGATGTGCAGGTATTCTGGGATACAAATCCTGCAGGTTTCATAAAATAAAAAATAATACAAATGAGAAAAATACTTTCATCCGTATTGATGCTTGCTGACCGGGATGGTACTGTTGAACTCCTGCGAAAAGGTAGATGTACCCCAGGATGTTAATACCCTCGGAAAAGGATCGTACGTGACACTAGAGAAAACAACAAACCTTATCCTCGACTACAGTAACCTGTCGGGCAGTAAGGCGGAAATTGAAGTAAAGGAATTTGGTGCCGACCAGGAGAAACTGACCATTTATGTTGCTCCTGGAACACCAAACCAGGACAAATCAAAATGGAAAAAAATCAAGGAAGTTCCCAATGACAATAACGGGGTGTACAGCCTCTCTGTTACAGGTACTGAAATTGCCACTGCCATTGCGCCTACGTTGATCGAACCAGGTAACCAGTATACTTTGTATAATGTGATTACCACAACTGATGGTAGGACATTTGACTATGCAAATACCGCAACAACATTCTCCGGTATTTCTGCATACAGAATGGCACTTGCATGGTCTGCAACTGTGGTATGTCCGTTTGTTGGCACCCATTGCCGGTAAATACACTGTAGTTCAGGATGACTGGGTTGACTGGTCGCCCGGCGACGAAGTTGATGTACTGGATGGTGCAGTTGCCAACACGATTAACATCAGCAAGGTATGGCCTAATCCTGCCTATGGTTCTGTAGTAAACCCACTGACCATTACGGTTAATCCGGCAACCGGTGCCGCTACAATACCCAGCGGCCTGGTATGGGGTGACTATGGATCACTGGCTTCTACCGGAGCAGGCTCAAGCGGATTCGCTTTCTCCTGTACAGGCCTGATTACGATGAGTATCAGGATTGTTTACGGAGGATCTGATTTTGGTTCTTATAAACTGATTCTTCAGAAAAAATAAGAGTAAAAAATAATCCCGCATACTGCGGGATTATTTTTTAATGTGATTATTGCGATAATGCGGTAATGTGGTAGTGCAAATGAGAAAGATGCATACCATGTTACTGCATTTTGCATTTGCACATCTTGCACATTTTCACATTTGCACATTATCAACTTGATTTCTTCGTCGTTCCTGTCGTAGAAGTGGAATTCCGTAAGATGGAAGGTGTTGTTCGATTTTACCTTCAGGCTGAGTTTATATTTCCAGCCCCATTTCCTGCGCATGGAGATCAGTCCTTTTGTAAGATAGGCATGCATGATTGGATGCACCACCAGGGTGAGATCCCGGTGTTTCTGCATGGTGAGGTAGCTCATATTCTTTTCAATCTCATCCTCGAGGATAAGCGCAGAAGAAATTTTGCCTGTGCCATGGCATGAAGGGCATACTTCCTGCGTGTTGATATTCATCTCAGGCTTCATACGCTGGCGCGTAATCTGCATGAGGCCGAATTTTGAAATAGGAAGAACGGCGTGTTTTGAACGGTCTGACCGCATGAAGTTTTCCATGAGTTCAACAAGCTTTCGCTTGTTATCAGGATATTTCATGTCAATAAAATCCACTACAATAATGCCTCCGATATCCCTTAACCTTAATTGCCTGGCAATTTCTTCAGCGGCTTCAAGATTGGTCTGCAGTGCATTTTCTTCCTGGTTGTTGCCTACACTTTTATATCCGCTGTTAACGTCAATGACATGCAGCGCTTCAGTATGTTCAATGATCAGGTAAGCACCGCTGGGAAGGTTAACGGTTTTCCCGAAGGCAGCCTTCACCTGCTTGGTAATCCCAAAATGGTCAAATATGGGTGCGCCGTTGTGATAGTAGGAAACAATGTCGAGCTTATCAGGCGCAATTTTCTGAATGTAGTTCCGGGTATCGTTATAAATGCTTTTGTCATTTACGATAATCCTGTTGAAATCCTCATTCAGCAGGTCGCGCAGCATACTGGTCGTTTTGGTCTGCTCACTCAAGCACTTTATATGGAGCAACAGCGCTTTTCAGGTTTTTCTGGATAATGGCCCAGTTGTTTACCAGGTTATTGAGGTCTTCATGAAGTTCAGCAGTATTCTTGCCTTCCGCTGCTGTTCTTACAATCACTCCAAAGTTCTTTGGCTTTATTGATTCAACAATCTTCTGGAGCCTTCGTCTTTCTTCAGATGAATGAATCTTCCTTGAAACGGCAATAATATCATTGAATGGTGTGACTACAACAAAACGGCCGGGGAGAGAGATTTCACAACTTAGCCGGGGGCCTTTGGCAGCAATAGGTTCTTTAAGGATCTGAACCAGTATATTCGGTCGCTGTCCGAGTACTTCATTGATCTTGCCTGTTTTTACGATTTCCGGTTCCACTTCAAATTTAGCAAAATCGAGGCCCTCCGGGGATTTCTCGTTAATGGCTAACTGGGTGAATTTGAGGAGCGACTTAGCGTAAGGGCTAAGGTCTGTATAGTGGAGAAAAGCGTCTTTTTCAAAACCCACGTCTACAAATGCAGCATTGAGGCCGGGGATAAGTTTTTTCACTTTTCCCAGGTACAAGTCTCCCACCGCAAAGCTGGCATCCACTTTTTCATTGTGCATTTCCACCAGCTTCTTATCCTCTAACAGGGCAATTTCCACGCCCTGCGGTGCCGCATTTATAATTAATTCTTTATTCAAGCGTCAAAACACTTTCAAACCTACACAAATGTCAGTCTGCCGATAGTTATGGATATACAACCGTTGTGAGCTATCGTGCAGCTGATAATGAATGCCCCGTAAAAAGGGGCGAAAAGAGGAAAATTACTTGTTCCTCTTCTTATGACGGTTTTTGCGAAGGCGTTTTTTGCGCTTATGCGTTGCTATTTTATGACGTTTTCTTTTCTTACCACAAGGCATTTGAAAAATTTTACTATGTTAATAATTTATTGCAATGATGTTATCTTCTCATCTATGGCTTTGATCAGGTCTGGGTTGGATACCCTTTTCTTTCCCTCTGTATACCATTTAATTGCGCTGGCTTTGTCGCCCAGCCTCTCATAAGCTTCACCCAGCAGGAAAATGGCTTCCTGGTTTCCGGGTTCCTTTTCCACCACCTTTTTCAGTCTTTCCGCAGCTTTGTCGAACTGTCCCGTCATCATCCCGCCATAACCCAGCATGAACTGTGCATACATATTGTTGCTGTCACGTTGCGCCACCTCCCTGATTTTCATGATACCTTCCATCGGTGATGTGGAACCTGAAGCACCGAAAATAAATGTACTTCCCCATCCTATCTTCGCGGAATCATTGGCCGGATTAATCACTAAAACCTGGTCAAATAAGCCTTGCGCCTGGTTGGCCATCCAATTTTTCAAGGAAGGATCTGTAACTGTTTTTAGCTCTTCCAGGTAAGATTGGCCGGCAAAGTTGAGGTTTTTTTCGCTATTTTCCAATTTAGCCTTTTCGCCAGTTATAGAAAAGCCATGGTTCGCGAATTTTGGCAGAGTCTTTCCAGAATGACGCCAATTCGCTGTAAAGTGCGATTTTCTGGGTTTTCACATCCCCCCTGGAGATGGAATTCTCAAGGGCATTGAGCTTTGCCTGCTGGGCCGGGGTAAGGTTCTGCTTTGCCTGGAGGAGGATATTGTCAAAATTCAAAACAGAAAAAGCCGTATCCCTGGCTGCCACAGGTGCGGCATCCTTGGGATAAGGCTTAGTTCTTCCGAAGAAAAAAAGTACGAGTAACAGGAGTATACTGCCAATCGCAACAATCCACTGTTGCCTCACGGGAAATGATTTAGTGCGTAAAATTAACGCACATTCATCATTTCTTCGGCACCATCTTCCTTAATTGGTGTGTCGAGCTGTAATTTTTTTACTTCCTGGACAAATTCTTTAGCTGGTTTGAATGCAGGAATAAAGTGTGCGGGAATGTGGACGGCTGTGTTTTTCTTGATGTTACGGCCGATTTTGGCAGCCCTTTTCTTGGTGATGAAACTACCAAATCCCCTGATGTAAATGTTTTCACCCTTTGCAAGGGATTCTTTTACTTCCTTGAACATTGTTTCAAGGGATACAAGAACGTCTACCTTAGGGATTCCCGTTTTCTCGGAAATGTTGTTGATTAAATCGGCTTTTCTCATTTTCTGAGGTTTTTTTAAAAATGGGATATTAAATTGATTTTTTGCCCCACTGTGGCATTCAATGGATTTTAAAACACTGAATCCTCAGGGTCTAAAATTAATGAAATCAATCCATTACAAAGACCAGGATGGCTGTTAATTGAACGCTTAACATATAGAAAAAATTGTATTGTTAACATTTCAACAGTAAATTTCATGCTCAAATCTCCCTGAAAACCACGGATGTCATCATTTTTTACCATTTCACTGCTTCACTGGAACCGCACGGTAAATAGCCGCCAAATGCCCTGGAAAGGAGAAAAGGACCCCTATAAAATATGGTTAAGCGAAATCATCCTGCAGCAAACAAGGGTTGAGCAGGGCAGGGATTACTATCACCGTTTTATAGAGGCATTTCCCACCATAACGCAGCTTGCTGACGCTTCTGATGATAAAGTTTTTAAGCTTTGGGAAGGGTTAGGATATTATACCCGCTGCCGCAACCTGCTTGCCTCCGCCCGTTTTATTGCCTATGAACGAATGGGGAAATTCCCCGAAACGTATAAAGATATCCTGGACCTCAAGGGGGTCGGGCCTTATACCGCTTCGGCTATTGCTTCATTTGCATATTCCCTTCCTCATGCTGTAGTAGATGGAAATGTTATAAGGGTACTCAGCCGGGTTTTTGGAATTGCTTCCCCTGTAAATGATCCTTCAACGGTCAAACTGTTTATGCATCTGGCAGATGAACTGCTTGCTAAAGACAACCCGGCCGAATATAACCAGGCCATTATGGATTTTGGCGCCATCGTCTGCAAACCCCGGCAGCCATTATGCGATCAATGTCCATTGCAGGCTGACTGTGAAGCATTTAAGCATGGATGGGTGGATCGCCTGCCGGTTAAGGCACCCAGGCCAGAAAAGCGGAAACGGTACTTGCATTATATACTTTTTCACCATAACGGTAATATATATTGCAGGAAAAGGGTGGGCCGGGATATCTGGCAAAACCTTTTTGAATTTTACCTTTTTGAATCCGACAGGCTTTTTACAGGTAAAAAACTGCTTTCTTCCCCCATTTTTACAGAAATGCTGAAGGGAAATGCATACCATTTATTATATACGTCTCCCGTTTATAAACAGCAACTTACACACCAGGAACTGAGTGGCAGATTTATAGAAATCAGGGTTGACCATAAGCCTAAAGGAATGGACGATTTCATTCCTGTATCCGGGAACCAGCTTTCCACCCTGGCCATGCCCCGATTTATACTTTCCTATTTACATGAAAAGAATGTAAATTTAAATAAGCAAAAGGCAGGCTCTAGGAAAGATAAATAGAAACATATGAGAGGAGTTAACAGGGTGATGCTTATCGGAAACCTCGGGAAAGATCCGGATGTGCAGTATCTGGAAGGTAATATCGGGGTTGCGAAATTTCCGCTGGCAACCACCAGAAACCTACAAGGACAGGACAGGAAAATTAATCAGTCAAACAGAATGGCATACCGTAGTGCTGTGGAGGGGGCTGGCCGACCTGGCCCAGAAATACCTTCACAAGGGAAGCCTGATATATGTTGAAGGAAGGCTGCGTACCAGGAGCTGGGACGATAAAGAAGGCGTCAGGAAATTTGCCACGGAAGTTGTGGCAGATAACCTTATCATGCTCGATAAACGTATGGATGGCGGACATGGTCATGGCGGCCCTGAAGGGGGCACCGACGGACTTAACAGGGACGATGTGCCACCGATAAGCGAAACCCCGGGTGACCTTCCATTCTGAATTACCAATATTGATTCATATTTTTGCAGCAGGCAGGTGCAGACCTGCCTTTCTGATTACTTGAACAATATCGATAACCAAAACCAAACTTTTGAACGATACCGCCGCGGGACATTTGCTCCAGGTTTTTTTTAAGCCGGTTTTGCTGGGTTCCATTCCTCAAACTGCCATTACCATAATGGTGGTGCTGTTATTATTGCTTCTGGTGATTTCATTTATTGTATCAGGTGCCGAGGTTGCATATTTCTCCCTTTCTTACCGGGATATCAATGTCCTTAAAACAAAACAGCACCCTTCCGCAAGAAGAATACTAAACCTTCTTGATGAACCAAAGACGCTGCTGGCCACCCTTACCATTACAAACACCCTGGTTAATATAGCCATTATAATTCTCAGCAATTTCCTGGTAGATGACCTGACAAATGTTGATTCCAATTTCTTTTTTGCATTAATGCTGAAAATCATCATTATCACTTCGATACTGGTGTTGTTTGCAGAAGTGCTTCCAAAAGTATGGGCAGCCCAGAACAATTTGCGGTTCGCATATTATTCCTCTTTCCTTATATCCACACTGAACTCTGTCTGCAAAGGTATCAGCAACTGGATGGTAGGTTATAATGACCGGATTGAAAAATCACTGGGAGGGGGCAAATCATCCACGTACAGCCTTGAAGAACTTGACCAGGCCATCGATTTAACCACATCCCATGATGCTTCGGAAGAAGAAAAGAATATGCTGAAGGGGATCATAAAATTCGGAAACATCACCGTAAGGCAGGTTATGAGAAGCCGCCTTGATGTTCATGGCATTGAATCCGGCACCACGTTTAATGAACTCGTGAGAAAGGTGGAAGAATTATCTTATTCCAGGCTTCCTGTGTATAAAGAAAACCTTGATAATGTTATCGGCATTATCCAGACCAAGGACCTGATTCCCCATCTCAATGAGGACGCCGGGTTCAACTGGCACCCGCTGATGAGGCAGCCATATTTTGTTCATGAGCACAAACTGATTGAAGACCTGTTGCGGGAATTCCAGGCAAAGCGCATACACTTTGCCGTAGTTGTAGATGAATTTGGCGGAACCGAAGGTATTGTAACGCTGGAAGATATCATGGAAGAAGTGATCGGGGATATCCGCGATGAATTTGATGATGAAGACAGCCAGAATAATAAAATTGACGACAAGAATTTCGTTTTCGAAGGCAAGACCATGATCATTGAAGCCTGCAGAACGATGAATATCCCGCTGGATACTTTCGATGAAGTGAGGGGCGACAGCGAAACGCTTGCAGGCCTTGTACTCGAAATGGCAGGCGAGATTCCCCAGGTTAACCAGGAAGTGGCCATCGGCGACTTTCTTTTTTCCATACTTGAACTGGAAAAGAACAGGATTAAAAAAATGAAAGTTACCATCAACCCCACACAGATTGATTAAATGAACATGATGAGACCTGGCATAGCAGTAGTTTTATGTATTTTATCATTTTCCTGCAACAGTGATTTTACCCCGAAGCCAAGGGAGTATTACCGAATTGATTTTCCGGAAAGAAAGTACCAGGCTTTTGACCAGGCAGGTTATCCCTACAGTTTTGACTATCCTGTTTATGGAAAAATCGGGAAAGACAGTTCGCTGTTCGACGAAAACCCGGATAATCCCTACTGGATCAATATTGATTTCCCTGAATTCAATGGAAGGATATACCTGAGCTATAAAACAATCGGGGGAAATTCAATTTATAAAGTCAAGACAGAAAAGGGCTATAAGGACTCCCTGGTAAGGAATACATTTGAAGGGCTCAGGGAAGAAGCCTTTAAAATGACGTACAAGCATTCATTAAAAGCCAGTTCCATTGATGATTCTTCCTTCACAACGCCAAACGGAATCAGCGGGGTTTATTTTAAAGTAGGCGGAAATGCTGCAACGGCAAACCAGTTTTTTCTGACAGACAGTTCAAAACATTTTATCCGCGGCGCATTATATTTTGACGCTGCACCCAATGCTGATTCACTTGCCCCGGTAAACCGTTTTTTACAGGAAGACCTGAAGCACATGATCAGCACCTTTAAATGGAAGTGACAAGGTCACTTCCATTTAAATGTGCTGATCATGTGCTAATTTGCAAATTTGCAAATGTGCAAAGTGTGAAAATGATAATGAGGAAATGTTATTCCACCAATCCGTAATCCGTAATCCGCAATCCGTAATCCTTAATTAGCCTAATTTTGCCCTTATGATATCCATAGACAACATCCTGATCAGTGATGAAATTGTTGAAGAACAGTTTGTGTGCGACCTTGATAAATGCAAGGGAGGATGTTGCGAAGATGGTGATGCAGGCGCTCCCCTGACCGTGGAAGAACTGGAAAATGTTCGGGAATCATTCAATAAGGTTATACCTTACCTTACTGCGGAAGGGAGAGAAGAAATTGAAAGAACGGGAATGTACAGGTATGACCAGGAATTTGGATGGGTAACGCCAACCATCAATGGAGGAATCTGCGCATATGGTTTCAGGGATGAAAAAGGTATCATAAAATGTGCATTTGAACACGCCTATAATGATGGCCTTACGGATTGGAAGAAACCCATTTCATGCCACCTCTATCCGATTAAAACCAAAACAAGCAAGAAAAAGGACTTCGAGATGGTTAATTATGTGCCCAGGGAATCCATGTGCAATCCGGCCTGTATACTCGGGAAGAAATTAAAGATGCCTGTATATAAATTCCTGAAAGAGGCATTGATCAGGAAATTCGGGGAAGACTTTTATAATACACTTGACCAGTTGGCCATTGAATATTTTGAAGAAAAGAAATCTGTTCCGAAAAAATAATTACACTACATGCAGGACAATCTTGCCACATTCACAGCCGATAGTACCTTAAAGGCGGCAGACCTGGATCATCGCCGAAAGATCAATTTCAATATTGGTAAGTATAATGCGGTTGTTCCTGCCGGGAAATCACAGTTCAGCGATCTTGATATGGCCAGGGAGAGGGCTAAGAATGTAAAGTGGAAGGTAATGGAGCGGCTGGATAAATACCTTGAACAGTTTGAACAGAATTTTACCAGGAATGGAGGTAAACTGATCTGGGCCGAAAATACTGAAGAGGCTCAGCAGGCGATATTAAAAATCTGCAGGGAAAAGAACTGCAGGACCATGGTAAAGAGCAAGAGCATGGTCACAGAAGAGATCCACCTCAATGAATTCATGGAGAAGAATGGTATTGAAAGTGTGGAAACGGACCTTGGAGAATATATTCAGCAACTCGATGGTGAAGCGCCCTATCATATTGTTACCCCGGCCATGCATAAAAGCAAGGAGGATGTGGCAAAGCTTTTTGCGGAGAAACTTCATACTGACATCAATCTCACTCCCGAACAACTTACCCTTGTGGCGCGTGAAAAATTGCGCCAGAAATATGTTGATGCTGAGATTGGCGTAACAGGAGCCAATTTTATTATTGCAGATTCAGGTTCAATCGCCCTTACTGAAAATGAAGGAAACGGAAGACTCAGTTGCGCCTGGCCGAAAACACATATCGTGGTTGTGGGCATTGAGAAAGTTATTCCTTCTCTTAACGACCTTGCGTTATTCTGGCCATTGCTGGCTACTTTCGGAACCGGTCAGAAAATAACCGTGTATAATTCCATCATCAGCGGACCAAGGAAACCTGGAGAAACTGACGGTCCGGAAGAAATGTATATCATACTCCTGGATAACGGCCGCACCAACCTTATGCAGCCTAAAACCAGGGAGAGCCTATACTGTATACGCTGCGGCGCCTGCCTTAATGCATGCCCGGTGTATAAAAACATTGGCGGGCATAGTTATGGAACCACGTACAGCGGACCCATTGGAAGTGTCATTACACCCCACCTGAAGGAGATTGGAGAATGGAAACACCTCAGTTATGCATCTTCCTTATGCGGTAACTGTACGGAAGTATGTGCGGTTAAGATCAACCTCCATGAACTGCTTCTTGAAAACCGATATGAATCAGTGGCAAATGGTAACAGCAGCCTGGCTGAGCGTGTTGCATGGAAGGTATGGCGCCAGGCATCTTTACACCGCAGTATGATGAATATGGGCAACCGAAGCATCAAGAACTGGCTGATTAACAGGATGTTTAAGGGCTGGACCACCTACAGGAGCGATCTTGATTTCCCCCATAAGACTTTTAACCAGCTCTGGAAAGAAAAAACTGAAATGGGGAAGGCCTGACCTTTAGCTGCAATTGCTTATTTTGTTGCTTAATGCTGGTCTACTCTAAACATCCTTCTCCAAGATTTGAATACATCACAAAGTATTTACTTGAGAACCTGTGTGGGTTTGAAATCACCATAACTTACGATGAAAATTCATTTTCCCGTTATGACGGGCCGTCCCTTTGCTACAATGAAGTCCATCTCAATGAAGCTTCATTTCACATTTCCCCATATGGACTTCTTTCAGAGAAAGGTATAAAAGTGCAGGAAACAAAAACAGAAGGCTGGAGGGGAAATAAGATTTTCTTCCTGTCAAACGGCAACGACCTTCCGTTCGATATTTTTTCCGCTTCATTTTTCCTGATCACCCGTTACGAGGAATATCTTCCTCATGAAAAGGATATATACGGAAGGTATGCACATGGCAATAGCATGGCTTCCGGGAATGATTTTCTGCAGGTTCCGCTGGTCAATTGCTGGGTAATGGAATTGCGAAGACTTATCCTCCGGAAATTTCCGCAGCTTATTTACCAGCGCCGGGCATTCTGTTTCGTTCCTACATATGACATTGATATGGCCTGGTCATACCTTCACAAGGGCTTACTCCGGAATGCTGCAGGATTTGCAAAATCTGTTCTTCATGGCCAATGGAAGCAGTGTGCAAAACGCCTCGATGTCCTGACCGGGAAAAGAAATGACCCGTTTGATATATATGAATGGCTCGATGCACTTCATTTGAAATATTCCCTGAAGCCACATTATTTCTTCCTTCTTGCTGAAGAGGCAAAGGGGTATGATACCAATATCGATCCGCGTAATAAGGCCATGGCCGACCTTATCAGTTATCATTCCATGGGATATCCTGTCGGGATACATCCTTCATGGCAAAGCGGCGATCAGGATGGTTTACTGAACAATGAAATAAGTATCCTTAAAAACATCATTGGTAAGGATGTAACGAACAGCAGGTTTCATTATATAAAGTTTGCACTGCCTGGGGGATACCGGAAGATTATAACGGCAGGCATAACCGATGATTATTCCATGGGTTATGGTGATATCAATGGCTTCCGTGCATCCGTTTCAACGCCATTTCCATGGTATGATCTTGAAAAAGAAGAATCCACAGGTTTAACCGTACATCCATTCTGCTGGATGGATGCGAACAGCCACTATGAACAGAAGTATACCCCTGCGCAGGCATACCTGGAACTGAAATCATTCCATGAAATCATAAAAAGAACTGAAGGTGAAATGAATATCATTTCGCACAATAGTTTCTTCAGTGATGAACCTGAATTTGATGGCTGGAAAAAAGCGTATGAGATTTTTTTAGATGAAGTGGTATACTGGGATCTTTAGTCTGCTTTAGGTTTTGCTCTTTTAAACCCTGTATTTACCAGGAACACACCCAGGAGGGTTACAATTGTTCCAACTGCAATAACAACATTTAGTTTCTCATTATTCAGAATGGCTCCTACTATCACGGCAACAATCGGATTGATATATGCATAGATCGAAGCCTGGGCAGCCGGGAGCCTTTTCAATGCATAAATGAATGCCGCAAAGGTTATGATTGAGCCAATGACTACCAGGTAAGCAATAGAATACCATGCAATAGGATTCACATTATGCAATGGGACGTACTGGCCTGAAACCCGGGAAACAATGGTTAGTATAATTCCGCTCAGGAACATCTGCCAGCCCAGGCTATAGTATGCATTCAGGTCTTTTGCATGCCGCACAGTATACAGTGTTCCCAGGGCCCAGGTCATGGTTGCAATAATACCCAGGATGATACCGAATGCGAAAGATGAATTGAGCAGGGCATGCAGGTAGTCGGAGAAAATCACCAGTATTCCGCCGAAGCCAAGTATGAGCCCTGCGACGGTAATCAGGTTGAGTTTTACTTCACGGAACAGGATAACGGTAAACAGGGCTATCCATATGGGTGAAATGGCGCCGATAACAGCACCCAGTCCGCTGGGAATATATTGAACTGACCATGTGCTGAATCCATTGCTGATTACAAACATCAGTATGCTCATCCAGATAAACTGGAAGAACTGTTGCCGGTTAGGGAACCCGTATCCTTTGATGAAAAAATAAACGATATAAAATCCACCACCGATCAGTTGGCGTATACCGGCCAGTTGTAACCCGGGCATATGCTCAACGCCTTTTTTGGAAGCCAGCCAGGTGGTTCCCCAGAAAAAACTGACCAGTCCCACCGCCACCAATGCCCTTGTTTTTTCTGACTGGTTCCGTGGGTGCAGCGGTTGAACGGATTGCTTTACGGTATCGTAAATATCAAAAATGAATTGTTTAACCGGAACTGCCTTCATAATCGCTGAATAATGCTAATGCCTGAAATGCCGCATGCCTGTCATCACCATGGCCAGGTTGTTCTGCCGGCAATAATCTATTGAGTCTTTATCCCTTATAGAACCGCCAGGTTGTATATAAGCTGTAATACCTGCTTCGTGCCCCATTTGAACGCAGTCGCTGAAAGGGAAAAATGCATCGCTTGCCATTACCGCGCCATTAAGGCTGAATTGGAATTGTTTTGCTTTTTCCAATGCCTGCCGAAGGGCATCAACCCTGGATGTTTGTCCGCATCCTTTTCCTATCAGCTGTTTGTCTTTTACGAGTGCAATGGCGTTTGATTTGAGGTGTTTGCATACAAGATTTGCAAATACAAGGTCATCCTTTTCCCCGTCAGTTGTATTTCTCCCGCCGGTTTCTTCCCATTTTTCATAATTCCCCTTGTCCTGCACCTGTGTTAGAACACCATTCAGCATGGAACGGTAGGAATTTCCATAAGGCACATTGTTATTGTGCTGAAGCAGTATCCTGTTCTTTTTGGATTTCAAAATCTCCAGGGCATCCTCATCAAAACCAGGGCTTATCAGTACTTCAAAGAATATCCCGCTGATCTCCTCTGCAGTTTTTTTATCAATCCTGCCATTGGTCACTAATACTCCTCCGAATGCGCTTTCCGGATCTCCGGCGAGGGCATCCTTCCATGCTTCTGACACCCCAGGTCTTTTTGATATCCCGCAAACATTGGTGTGTTTGATAATTGCGAATACAAAATCCTGGCCCTCAAATTCACGGATCAGCTGCAAAGCAGCTTCAGTATCCACAAGGTTATTATAAGATAGTTCCTTGCCGCTGATTTGTGTGAACAGTGTATTATTATTGCCAAAAAAGACGGCATCCTGGTGCGGGTTTTCACCATAGCGCATACTCCTGGGAGAGGGAATGGATTCCTGGAAATAAGCATCCCTGGCAGGATTAAAATATTTTGCAATGGCAACATCATAATGCGCCACAATTTCAAAGGCTTTAGCAGCATAGGATTTTCTTTGCTCTATGCCGGTTTCACAGTTCTGCGCCTTAAGCAATTCCAGTAGTTCCGCATACTGGTCCCTGGAAGCCACCACTAACAGATCACGGAAATTTTTTGCGGCTGCACGGATCATTGACGGACCTCCGATGTCAATTTTTTCAATGATCAGTTTCTCTTCAGTTGTTGTTGCTACAGTCTCTTCAAAAGGATAGAGGTCCACGATCACCAGGTCAAACTCAGGTATGCCATACCGGTTCATTTCTTCCAGGTCCTGATCCACATCCCTGCGTCCGAGTATGGCGCCGAAAACTTTGGGATGTAGCGTCTTTACCCTGCCACCAAGGATACTGGGATAGGATGTTATGTCTTCTACGGGAATGCTGGAGATGCCCAGGGATTCTATGAATTTCTGTGTTCCACCGGTTGAGTAAATCTGTGTTCCGGAACCATCCAGTTCCCTGACAATTGGCTCAAGTCCGTCTTTATAAAAAACGGAAATCAAGGCCGACCTGATCTTTTTTTGCATAAGGGTTATTTACGATGAAGGCAAGGATGCGTTGAAAAAAGGAAGCGCAAAGGTAGCTTTTATTGATAGTCCGGTAAAACCGATATTATCCACAACCCGATTTTGAAAGGATTATCCATAAGAGGATCAGGAATAGGAGGGCAAATAGCATAAATGATTTTTTCGATGTCAGCCAGATGGACAAAAAAGCTATCAGGACATAAAACAGTATCGTATCCATGAAGCTGGCATCGATATTGCTGACCACTCCAAAAGAAATCCTGTTCAGCCGTTGGATCTGGATATTCATGACCAGGGAAAGCCAGCTCGTTACATTAGCCAGGGGAATGGCAATGACCTGGAGGGGAGAAATAATGCAGAGAAGGATGAGCAGCATCAGGATAATGCCAGACAAGTGGCACAGCGATCAGGTTCGACAGTACAAACAGGACCGGGAACTGGTGAAAATGATAAAGTATCAGCGGGGTAGTCAGTATTTGCGCGGAAATTGATGTTGAAACACTGTTCCAGGCAAAGGAAAGGAAAGTATTGCCGGAAGAATAGAGCCTGCTGATCCACCGGTTATAGATAAGCAGGCTGCCTACTGCTGCATAGCTTAGCTGGAAACCGATATCCCATAACAGCATGGGATCAAAACACAATAATAAGAAAGCAGAAGCGGCAAGAGCGTTAGCGGTATGGTTTTCTTTGTGCAGTGCTTCACCTGCCAGCAGGCAGGTAAACATCAGGGCACTCCTTAATACGGACGGGGAAGCGCCGCATAGTATTGAGAAAATCCAGAGAAATGCTGCTATGAATATGGACCTGTAGGTGCTGAGATAATTCTTTTTTTGAAAAGACTTTAATAAATATGCCAGCAGCGCATAAATGAGTCCCAGGTGCAAGCCGGAAATAGCGATTACATGAATAACTCCGGTATTTGTATATGCAGTAATGATATCCCTGTCAAGATTGTCGCGGTACCCGATCAGTAAAGCTTTTGCCAATCCATTTTCTCCCGGGGCGGTAATATACCGGTCAATGATACCCAGGATTTTTTTACGTAGTTCATCCGTGAATCTTTGGAAGAACGATATACTTTTCGTAGTGATGCAGTTTCTGTAATTGCTGCACTGTTGGATAACAACCGTGGTAAATATTCCTTCTCGCCATAAAAGACCTGTAATCGAAAGTTGCAGTTTTTTTCGAAGGAGGGATAGGCAGAATTTCTGCATATACATAATAATAAGCATTGTGGAAAGGGGAATCAATTTCTGCGGGAAAGTGTACTGCCATATTACCCCTCGGAAGATATCCACCTGTTGTCGCCAGAAATATACAGGACACTGGCGGTTGAATGATAATATGCATTCTTCTTTTTTACCGGACCGGTGACCTTTATGATCATTTGCTTTATTGCATTGCCTTTTGCAAACCACTTCTGGTTCTGCCTGATATCATGGATATACATGTTGAGGTAACCGGCAGAGAGAAGCAGCAGGTGTATAAGGGATCCATAAATAAGTTGATACCGGAATAGAAGGTATCCATTGAAATACTGTTTATAAAAGAGGAAAAGCAGAATTACTGAAGAAAAGGAAAGTACCTTATAAATATCGAGGAAAGGGTAGAGCAGTATTCCTGCAATAAAATTTACAAGGATCTTCAGTATCGGTTTCGTGCTCCAAAAGTGCATATCCATCAGTCCCGGTGCAATATCCGATGGTAACATTCAACCTGGAACCGCTTTTACACCATGAAACGGCAGGGGAAAAACCCTGGTTATAAGGCCTATATGCGGTGGATTTAACCCCTCTTAAGATTTCTTTAACAACATTTATGGTTCAAAAAAAATATTCCGGGGATTTTTTAAACCGTCTGTAATTACTTTTGTTAAGTATCTACACAAATAAATATTTATGAAAAATTTCCAAAAGATGAGGTTCCTTGTATTAGCTTTTGCAGCTATGTCCATTTTTACTGCATCCTGTAATGATGATAACGCTGCCGGTAACCCGGCTCCGGTGCCAAATATTGCACAGATTGTAGCACAGACTCCTAGATTTTTCAACGCTTAATGCTGCCCTGGTACGCACTAATTTAACAGGTGCACTCAGTTACAGGCACACTTACCGTTATTTGCTCCGGATAACGCAGCTTTTGCCGCTGCCGGTATTACCGACGTGAATGCCGTTCCTTTAGCAAAGCTTGACAGCATTTTAAAATATCATGTATTAGGCCAGATCGTAGGTTCTGCCGCTGTTCCCGGCATCCGATACTGTTAAAAGCCTTCTTGGCCTGAATATTTATGCATCCCGTAATGCAAATGGTGTTTTTGTAAACGGCATCAGCGTTAAACAGGCAGATATCCTTGCCTCTAACGGTGTCATACACGTAATCAGCAACGTACTTATTCCTCCAACCCAGACAATCGCTGCGATTGCTGTGGGAAATCCAAATTTCAGTTTCCTTGTTCAGGCGCTGACCAGGTTAAATCTCGTGAATGCCGTTTCCGGTCCGGGTAAATTCACTGTATTTGCTCCAACAAATGATGCATTTATTGCTGCAGGAATTACTGATATTAATGCAGTACCTCTCGCAACACTGGATGCCGTGGTAAAATATCATGTGTTGACCACTAATGTATTTCGCTTCTGACCTGATTAATAATGCTACTGCTACCACTTTACAGGGTGGAACAATAACCATTACAACACCTCCTGCAGGGGTTAAGATCACCGGAAGTGCACAACCTGTTTCCGCCATATCAACTGCTAACATTAGCTGCCACTAATGGCGTGATTCATGTAATTAACAGGGTAATGTTGCCATAATAATATAATTTTTATATAAATAAAACGGGCTGGAGAATTACTCCGGCCCGTTTTATTTATAAATAACTGTCAGCCGCGAAAAATTGATAGTTACCGCTTGAATTTTTTTTCATATGCGTTTATCCATTCCTGTGGGGTGATCTTCGAACTTAATTCTCCCATCAGGTCAAACGGAATATCTTCCGGATGTTTGAAACGGATACAGCTTTTCCCCATATCAAGCTTTTTTTTACTTTTTCTTGTTAAATTCCTCAGTAAACCATTTCAATAATGCGGGGCTTGCATAAAGTCCCATATGATATACCGCTATGAAATTTTTTTGTGAAGCGATATTCATAAATGGAAGGGGTGTTTTGGGGTCACAATGATAACCATCGGGGTAAATGCTGTGCGGTACCACATATCCTATCATGCCATAACCCATAACTTCCTTAAAACCTTTAGGTAGGTTTTTTTTGATTGAGTTCCGTAGTTTTTTGAATGCTGCCTGGCGTTCAGCAGGCATTTCACTGATATAGTCTTCGGGAGAAGTCGCTTTAGATTGCATATAACAGGTTTTTATGTTGTTAATAACACATCATCGCATTGCCGCATTAACTCATTTACTAAGGTGCATACTACGCTCCTTGTACAGTGTCCTGAAGTAGGGATCCCGCAGGTCTTTGATAAACCGGATGGCTTCGCCGGTTGATTTCATTTCAGGCCCCAGTTCCTTACTTACCCCGGGAAATTTATCAAAACTGAAAACAGGTTCTTTGATGGCAAATCCTTTCAGTTTTTTCTCAAAGGTGAAATCAGTGAGTTTATGTGTCCCGATCATGATTTTGGTAGCAATATTCAGATAAGGGTATCTGGTATGCTTTGGCAATAAAAGGAGTTGTTCTGGATGCACGCGGGTTGGCTTCAATCACAAAAACATTACCATCTTTAATGGCAAACTGGATATTGATCAAGCCGCGGATATTCAATGCCCTGGCAATTTTTTCAGCAGCAGTATTCCATGGTGGTCACTTCCAGCGGTGTCAGGTTAAAGGCAGGCAGAACCGCATTGACTATCACCGCTGTGAATACCTGCCGGTTCAATATGTTCCATCACGCCCATGACATGAAAATTCTCTCCGTCAAAAATGGCATCGATTTCAGCTTCCTGGCACCGGTCGAGGAAATGATCGATCAGGATCTTATTATCCGGAAGATGTTTGAGCAGGCTCACCACGGCTTTTTCCAGTTCATCATCATTCATGACGATCCGCATTCTTTGTCCGCCCAATACATATGAGGGCCTTACAAGAACCGGGTAACCCACTTCTTTGGCCACTTCAATGGCATCATCAACAGTGAGTGCCGTACCATAATTCGGATAGGGGATATTCGAGATCTTTCAGCATATCGCTGAAACGTCCGCGGTCTTCGGCAATATCCATATTGTCGTAAGAAGGTGCCGATGATCCTAATGCCCTTTCTTGTGTAAGTTTTTCTGAAAGCTTTAAGCGCTGTTTGTCCGCCGAGCTGCACAATTACCCCTTCGGGTTTTTCATGTTCAATGATTTCCCAAAGATGTTCCCAGAATACCGGTTCGAAATATAAGTTTATCGGCCATATCAAAATCCGTGGAAACGGTTTCAGGATTGCAGTTTACCATGATGGATTCATACCCGCATTCCTTGATGGCCAGTCAGACCATGTACACAGCAATAGTCAAATTCAATACCCTGGCCGATCCTGTTAGGACCACTGAACCCAGGACAATAATTTTTTTCTTATCACTGACCTTGCTTTCGTTCACTCCCCCATTTTCAAAACTGCTGTAGAAATAAGGTGTCTTTGCTTCAAATTCTGCGGAACAGGTATCCACCATTTTAAATACCCTGGTGATGCCGGCTGCTTTTCTTTTTTCATACAGCTCATCTTCCTTACCATTCTGCATGATCTTGCAGATCTGTTCATCGCTGAATCCATTATGTTTGGCTCTCCGGAGTAATTCTTCCGGCAGGGTATCCATCTTGTATTTGGCAATTTCTTTTTCTATGATTACATATCTTCTGGATCTCATAAATAAACCAGCGGTCGATCAGCGTCGCCTGTACAATGGTTTTTACACTGATGCCCATCATCAGGGCATCTTTGATGCGGAATATCCTGTCCCACTTCGGTATTTTCAGGTATTCAATGATTTCTTCAGCATGCATCAGGCTTTTGCCATAATAGCCCAGTCCGACAGCATTATTTTCAAGGCTCTGGCAGGCTTTCTGAATGGCTTCGGTAAAGCTCCGGCCAATGGCCATCACTTCACCAACCGATTTCATCTGCAGGCCAAGGGTATCATTGGCGCCTTTGAATTTATCGAAATTCCAGCGGGGCACTTTTACAATCACATAATCCAGTGCCGGTTCAAAATATGCTGAAGTGGTTTTGGTGATCTGGTTTTTCAGTTCATCCAGGGTAAATCCAAGTGCCAGTTTGGCGGCGATTTTGGCAATGGGATATCCCGTAGCTTTTGAAGCAAGTGCAGAAGAACGGCTTACCCTTGGATTGATTTCGATGGCAATGATTTCTTCTGTTTCCGGGATTGAGCGCAAACTGTACATTACAACCACCGGCAAAATTTCCGAGGTCACGCATCATACTTATGGCCGTATTCCGCATCAGCTGAAATGCAGTATCACTCAGTGTCATGGCCGGCGCAACGGTGATGGAATCGCCGGTATGAATACCCATGGGATCGAAATTTTCCACGGTACAAATGATGGCCACATTATCATTTGCATCCCGCAGTAGTTCAAGTTCAAATTCTTTCCATCCGAGTACGGCTTTTTCCACCAGCACTTCATGAATGGGTGAAGCATGATAATCCGCGGTTTAATGCTTCATCCAGCTGCGTCTTTACTATGTACAAATCCGCCTCCGGTTCCGCCCAGTGTAAAAGATGGCCGGATAACAAGCGGGAAACCGATTTCCTGTGCAAATTCTTTTCCTTCCAGGAAAGAGTTGGCGGTTTTGGCCGGGGCAACCGGAATATCCATTTGAATCATCCATTGCCGGAATTTTTCCCGGTCCTCGGCTTTTTCAATGGCTTTGATATCCACACCAATCAACCTCACATTATATTTTTCCCAGACACCCAGTTCATCTGCTTCTTTGGCCAGGTTAAGGGCTGTTTGTCCGCCCATGGTGGGCAAGTACCGCATCAATATTATTTTCTTCGAGGATCTGTTCAATGCTTTCAACGGTCAGCGGGAACAGATAAACCCTGTCGGCCATCATCGGATCAGTCATGATGGTTGCAGGATTGCTGTTGATCAATATCACTTTTACACCTTCTTCCCTGCAGACTTCTGGCAGCCTGGGAACCTGAATAATCAAATTCGCAGGCCTGTCCGATAATAATGGGTCCTGAACCAATAATCAGAACTGTTTTGATGGATTTATCCTGGGGCATTTTACGCTTGGGGCTTTTTGTAAATGAATGCTGGGCATAAACCCATAACCGGGTTTTCCCGGGGGGCAAAGGTAATAGGAAAATTGGTTAGAATGTAAGGAATCTGTAAAAACCGCTAATTCTTGTTTTGATGCCTGATGATCACTCTTTTCGGCAGTAAAACAACATTTTTCAGGTGGAAAACACCAATTTCTTCCCTTTTCGGTGGCAGTAGCTTTACATAACAGGGCCTGTAAAATTTTTCGGTGATCTGAATGATCAACATTAATTCATCTTTTAAAAATCAAGACCATGAAGAGAATGATTATGGCAGCAGTGCTGCTGGTAAGTACCGTTTCGGTGTTCGCTGCCGATGTGAAGAGCGAGGGTAAGAAGGATCAGGTAAAGACGGAAATTAAAATGTCCGGATCAGCATTGGGGGAATGTTCTATTTCAGTGGAAGCCACATTTTCTACTCCCATATTTGAGGCAAAGGTAACCTGTAAGGGCACTGCAGCAACCTGCAAGGAAGCCGTCTCAATTGCCAGGAATTGCCTTGATGAAGCAAGGAAAGCGCTTCAATAATTGTAAATAATAAGACAGATCACCGAAAAATTTTTTGCATGAAATCTTTGCAATGCCTGTTAACATTCCTGGTCATCATGAATTCTGTAAATAGTCAAACGGGAGCAAACCTTATGATTGAATACCAGGTAAGATTCAATGATGCCTATGACAGGGGAAGAAAGGACAGGTTGCACAAGGGATACCTGTTTATCCAAAATAATCTGTCAAGGTTTTACATGATGGCAGCCGAAAAAAGTAAAGTTTCCAATGAATATGATCAACGGTTTGAACCTGATACCAACCTGGTAGTTTTTACGGATCAGTCAAGGGGTAGTATGGTGGTCATTGATCATGGCTTCGATGGGAAGCCCATTTACATTATTGATTCCCTTTATCCAATGGAATGGCAGATCAGCAATGACACTAAAACCATCGATTCACTTTCATGCATCAAAGCGAATTGTTCCTTCCGGGGAAGAAATTATGAAGCCTGGTTCAGTCCGGATATACCCGTTCCTTTCGGGCCATGGAAAATGGGCGGCCTTCCGGGATTGATAGTTGATCTCAAAGACGACCGGGAAAATATGCTGATAAGACTAACCAGGATCACGAGAGCTGATACCCGCATTTATATTCCTGCAAATATTACCTATACCATGGCAGAGCATATTCGTAAAATGAAAGAGTTGATGAAGAAACTCCAGGGAAATGCACGCACTTCAGGATCCGGTGATTGTATCAGTTGTCAGTCGGAATCCAAATATGAATTCTTCGCATGGGAAAAAATTCCTGATTGAGTATGCGTTTTCTAGCTTTTATCAGTTTTTTTATGTTATCTGATTATGCTTCGTTTACTCAAGACTTTTTTATTAAAGGCCATATAACGAATGAGCACAAACAGCCACTTTCAGGAACAACTGTCATCCTCAGGAAAGTCGATTCAGGTCAGGTAATGAGGTACATACTTACAAAATCTGATGGTTCTTTCAAGATTAACCTGGATAAATTGCTGGCGGGGCAATATTTACTGGAACTCAGGCACATCAGCTATATAAATGTTCAAAAACTTATCAATAATTCACCGGATGTAAAAAGTGATAGTGTGATTCATATTACCATGTACCCGAGAAATGTGGAGCTAAAAGAGGTTGTTATAAAACGTGAACCGCCTGTAGTGATTAGGTCTGACACGATAGAGTTCAATGCCGGCAGTTTCAGGAATATTGAGACAAGGAAACTGGAAGACCTTCTTAAGAATATCAATGGATTTTCCGTTGATGCCAACGGAAAGATCAGTTTTAATGGAAAGGTCGTGGATAAGGTACTGATTGAAGGTGACGACCTTGCCGATAAAGGTTATCGAATGATCACCCGGAACTTGAATGCTGGCCTGATAGATAAGGTTCAGGTCATCGACAACTACCA
The DNA here is from genome assembly GCA_963823365.1 of uncultured Sphingobacteriales bacterium. Taxonomy (GTDB): domain Bacteria; phylum Bacteroidota; class Bacteroidia; order Chitinophagales; family Chitinophagaceae; genus Pollutibacter. Next base: position 234,726 of record CAWGLH010000009.1, on the reverse strand, counting down.
AGACAACCGCTTAATGAGGCAGGTGACGCAAAGTGATAAAATTGGAATTAATCTTAAAATGGTTCCTGGTATTCGTAACAGGCTAAATGGAGGGATAACGACAGGATTATCGGTTGAAAAAAGATTCCTGGCTGAAGGCAGCCTTGTATATGTCGGCAAACCATTTAAAATGCTGTCTTTTTTTAATGCGAATAATATCGCAGAGGACCCTTCCGGGAATGTACGTTACTATTATTCAAAAGAAGGGAGCGCTGAGGAATATCAGTCCAAAGGCGGGAGTAAATACAATATTCTTTCAGGCGCAGCCATCATTCCACCTGAAATCAGTGACCGTTACAAGCAGGATAACCACGATGCGGCTGCTTCGGTCATGGGTTCGTGGTCCCTGGGGGATCATGTGAAAATGAAAATGATTATAGGGGCAGACCGGCTAAACCTTTACCGCAGTGCATATGCAGAAAACAATACCTATATCAATGACACTGACAACTGGGCAACAAAAAATAATATGAAAGAGAATTTTACTGCGGACGACAAACTTGTCAGTTTTTCTTTTCACAGGGATGCCTTAATAAATCATATTACACATATCGACCTTGATCTTGGAATGGGAAGCCAGGAAAATGGATACAGGAATTTGTCTTCCGGTTCATTGGTGGATACTTTAACAGAAAGCCTGAAGGACCATGATAAATTTTTTTATTTCAAATGGGAGGAAAGCCTTTTGCTTCCAGGTAAAAAAGTATTTTCTTCCAGCCTGATATTGCACCGGGAAAACTTACATCAAGAGCTCATTAATGAATCGTCAAGGTTTACCGGTCTTTTCGGCATTGATTCAAGCTATTCTGTTGCAACACAGGACCTGGAAGGAAAACACTTTATGGGAGAATTTAATGCCAGCATAAATGGGCATTTCAAAGTAGGGCAACTTCAATCAGGAATTCGATTGATTCGACAGCGTTCGGATTTTTATGCTGAAAATCGATTTGTTAACCGTCATGATCCGTGGGTTACTGCCAGTACAGGCAAACAACAACTACTGACAGGACTTGACCAGGCAAATTACTTCATGAATATTGGTAGAAAAGCAGGCAAAAAGGGTTTCTTCAGTATACGTTTACTGGCGGGATTTGCATTCCTGAAAAAGGGAGATCAGCAACATCAATTCCCTGAAGGGAGAACAGAATTGACCTATGTCCATTCCATTACCCTCCTCAGGTCATTACAATTCAAATATTCTTATATAAATGATTTCAACAAGTATCATTTTATACATCCTGCCTGGCTTATTTCAGGAAATGCCAATGTGTTAAACGGCGCTGATTTTTCCGGAACAAGCCAATCCCATAAATGGATGGCTTCCTACCGCTCTTCCAATCTTTATAAGAATCAACAGTGGAGTATTAATGTTTCCTATGCCATCGGGAACCACCAGTATAATAATAGTGTAATAACGAACCCTTCTTATACGATATCGAACTATGCACCTTTTGATCGAAATTCAGGATTCCTGGCTTTGGTTACCGGGGAAAAATTCATCAGGTCGCTGAAATCGAAATTTGGTTCTTCCTTTTCCTTCTCAGGATTTGGAACTACCTACGCAGTTAATAGGGAGGCGGGATTTTCTTTCCGTGGCAATTTTTCCCTTGAGGGTCGATGGACAACCGGCTTTTCTGTGCCGTTTAACCTGGAATCAAAGGTAAGGATTGGCTGGTCTGAAGGCAGGTGGGAACAGGAGGAGCCTAATTCCAACAGGCAGTTTATATTCAATGAGAAATTGAAATTTTCCAATGGCAAAAAGGCCTTTGCGGCATTAATCTGGAATTATTATGTTTTATCAGCAAACAACAAGTTCAGTGGGCTTGACTTTTTTATACATTATAAAGTAAGCCAGGTAGTTAAACTTTCATTGACCGGAAATAACCTCCTAAATGGCACTACCATCAGGGAAAAAACGGTTATGGCATTTTCCAGTGCAAATTCAGCTTTTCAACTGGTTGGGCGATATGCTTTACTGCGTGTTGACATCCAGCTATAAAAAATCCCGCCATAGGCGGGATTAAATCCAATACCACTTGCAAGTCCTATCCCTGAGAATTTTTTTATTATCAGTTATTGTGGAATGATGCTATTTCAAATTCATCAAGCATGATTTCAGTCTGCTGAGGGGCACTTTTTTCCTTTTGTTCAATCCTTGATTGCCTTTCTTTATAAATTCCCATTATACCCATTACGGCTATCCAGGTAATGGCGATTTTTTGTAAAATATTTTTCATGACCCCGTTTGATTAATAGACAACAATACCTAGCCAAATGTTGTACCACAAATCAGATTTTACCGGGCTATTTGTTTCATTTTATGTTAATTATTTTGCAGAAGGGGTTTTGCCAAATAGATCATTGATCACACCATCCACATCTCCCATCTGTTCTTTCAGTGCAGAACCGCCTTTAGTCTTTAATTCCTCAAAATATTCCTTTGCTTTTTCGGCCATGCCTTCAGCTTCTTTTTTCAGGTCATTGGCTTTTGCCTTGATATCGTTCATCATTTTTTCTTTTTCTTCTTCAGACATATTGGCGTATTTGAATGCAGCATAACCGGCAGCAGCTCCTAACAGGAATGTGGCTATGTGTTTTGAATTGACACTCATAATGTAGATTTTTAATGACGTTATGGAATTAGATTTGCACCTTGAAGTTACATTAAATGATAAAATGTCTTTTAACCACATTCGTTAATTTTATCCTGATTCTTTCCGTCAATGCTCAAAAGCCTGCCCCGCTGAATTACCCTAAGGGGTATTTCCGCTATCCGCTGGCGATCGCTCCAAAGCTGAACGCAAATTTCGGCGAAATGCGTCCTAACCATTTTCATATGGGTCTGGACCTGTTTACGCTTCGGAAAGAGAACCTCCCGATATATGCCGCTGCAGAAGGCTATGTTTCCAGGGTTAAGATTGAGGCAGGTGGATTTGGAAACGCCATTTACATTGCGCATCCAAACGGGCTATCTACGCTGTATGCCCATATGAATGAGTTTATGCCGGACCTTGAGGAATATGTAAGAAATCAACAATACCATACTGAGAGCTGGGCTGCGGACCTAAATATCCCCCCCTCATTGTTTCCTGTGAAAAAGGGAGATTTCATCGGTTATAGCGGGAATACCGGGGGATCGCAGGGGCCACATGTGCATTTTGAAATACGTGAAACGGCAACAGATAAATGTGTAAATCCTCTATTATTTGGTTTTAATATTCCGGACAATGTTCCCCCGGACGTCTTTAAAATTGCCTTGTATAACCGGGATATCAGCAGTTATGAACAGGTTCCTATAATTGTACCCGTTAAGAAAACATCCCAGGGATATGTTGCTTCACCGGCAAGACTGAATTTTGATAAAATCATTATTGCTGTGCAGTCGACCGACCGGATGACCGGTGTTCCCAACAATAATGGCATATTTATGGCCACACTTTTCGATGATCAGGCCGCAATTGCCGGTTTCCGGATAAATGGTGTTGGCTATGACCAGACCCGTTACCTGAATGCACATATTGATTATAAGACCAGGCTATCCGGAGGCGCCTATCTACAACACCTTTTTCCACTACCGGGAGATAAGCTTGATATTTATCCTTATTCAGCCCAGAGTTCATTCATCCACCTGGAGGATACGGCAAAACATCAATACCGGCTGGAAATAAAAGATTCATATGGAAATACATCCAATATCAGGCTTTCCCTTCAGCGCAGCAACAGCCCGGTATCGAAGCCTTCAAATAACGGGATACTGATGAGGCCGGGTGAATTAAATGTATTTGAATCTCCCGACCTGCAGGTTTATCTTCCTGAGAGGGTGTTGTATGACTCCATATATTTCAAGAATACCGTAATGGCCGGAGGTCAGCCACTGACCTTTTCACCTGTCCATTCCATCCATACTTACCTTACGCCATTACACGACTATATCACTATCAGGCTAAGGCCTGATAAAACTATTCCCTACCAGTTCAGGGACAGGCTTCTGATTAAGAAAATAACCCGTGATGATGTGAGCGTGAGGAAAGCGGATTGGGAAATGGGCATGTATTCTGCAAAATTCAGGGAGTTCGGTATGTTTCAACTTATTGCCGACAACCAGCCTCCTGTTATTTCCGGGATGGTTTCCGGGTCAGATTTATCAAAGGCAGGAAAGATCACTATTTATATCAGGGATAATTATGACCAGGTTAAGGATTTTCGGGCTGAGCTTGATGGGAAATGGCTCAGGTTCGTTCAAAGAGGCAATACTTTCACCTATAAATTTGATGAAAAATGCCCGAAGGGAGAACATGAATTAAAGATCTCTGTTGTAGATGAAGCAGGTAATAAAACATTACAGGTATATAGTTTCAGGAGATAAAAAATACTTATGCTGTCAGAAGGAATCAAGGCTCCGGCATTTTCGGGAAAAGACCAGGATGGAAATAAAATATCGCTGGCCAGCTTCAAAGGGAAAAAATTAGTCCTCTACTTTTACCCGGAAGATGATACGCCAACCTGCACTGAACAGGCCTGTAACCTGAGGGATAATTATGCATTGTTAAAACAAAATGGATTTGAAGTGGTAGGTGTTAGCCCGGATGCAGGAGCAAAACACCTGAAATTCAAGGCAAAGTATTCATTGCCATTTACCCTGATTGCAGATTCCGATATGAAGATCATCAACAAATACGGCGTCTGGGGTGAGAAGAACATGTATGGCAGAAAGTATATGGGGATTATCAGGAATACTTTTGTGATTAATGAAAAGGGTAAGATCCAGGCCATTATCCGGAAGCCAAAAGTGAAGCAGCATGCGGAAGAAATTATTCGGAAATTCGAAGAGGCCAAATTAAAATGACTTTACAGGGCCCTTCAGGCAATAATACTTAATCATCAAATGTGTTAAAGGGAATCCAATTATCCTGGTGCGTGCAACACAAAAAACATGCAATTCATCAGGATAATATGCGTATGAATAATAGCCGTATCCACATCAGGGAAAATTCATGGATGGCCTGGCTGGCCGCCAAAAAACTGGGTACTCATGCGGTAGCTATAACACTGGGCAATACCATTTACCTGCACAGGACGTGCAGGGAACATTTTCTCAGTAATGAACGCTGGGTAAAACATGAATTAAAGCATGTGGAGCAATTCCGTCGGTATGGGTACTTCAGGTTTATTTTCCTCTACCTTGCTGAAAGCCTCAGGAAAGGATATTATCAAAACCGGTTTGAAATAGAGGCCAGGAAAGCGGAAGAAAGCCATATCGAAATATGGTCATAAAACCCAGTTTACTTCACCAAAACTAAATGTTTCAGGACAGGCCGAGAATACTTCAAGTTGCCCATTTTTATTAACAGCGTCTATTCTTGCTTCAAAAGTCCTGTTATCCTGTTTGAGTTTTACCTTTTCCCCGCGCTTGTATAAAGCTTCATTATAGTCGGCAATGATTTGTCCCGGATCCTGGAGCATGGTAATCCAGCTGTCCTGGAGATATTGGCAAAGTTCTTTGGCAAGAGGTACCACCGGGAAATCCTTTCCGGTAATCTGGCGGAAGGATACCGGGTTGGGAAGATTCGGGGAAAAGCTGACCTGGTTAATGTTGATCCCAATTCCGGCAATGGCAAATTCCCAAAGATTGCCCCGGATCAGGTTTTCTATCAGAATTCCGCCTGCCTTTCTGTCACGCCAATAGAGGTCATTTGGCCATTTAATTCGCATTTCATCTCCTGTATAAACTTTACAAAACCTGTAACAGGCAAGCGCCACCGCAGAACTAAGGAGAAAAGCCGAGGAGGGGTTCAGTGAAAGGGGCTCATAAACAACAGATAAGATGATATTTTCGGCCTTCCGGCTATCCCATGCCTTGCCCCTTTGTCCTTTTCCTTTGGTTTGTTCATGTGCAAAGTATGCCGTACCGTGTTTTGACATTCGGGCATGAACATGTTGCATGGCATAAATGTTGGTACTATCAACGGTAGGTATTTCTATAAAATGATCACCAATGTTGTCCATCGCCCTGAGGTAAAGAATTAATCATTATTTTTGGGCAAGATAAAGGGAATCATATAAATAAATTTTATTCAACTCCATCCAGCGCTTTCGCATCAATAACTAAAATTATTTCATTTGGCAGAAGTACAAGTTTTAGCTGACCGGGAGAAAAAAACAAGCCGGTTATCGAAGAGCAGTAAGATCTTGAAGGTTATTATTAAAGCAATCCAGGATAAAAAAGGAGAAAATATTGTTTCCCTCGATATGAGGAAGATACCTGAAGCAGTGGCAGATTTTTTTATTATCTGTGATGCGAATGCAAATGTCCAGGTGAAGGCCATTGCAGATTCTGTTGAAGATATGGTGAAAAAGGAGTGCGGTGAATTGCCCTACCGTCATGAGGGGTACCAGGCCCTGCAATGGGTGCTGGTGGACTACGTTAATGTAGTGGTACATATATTCCAGAAGGAAACCCGGAAATTTTACCGGTTGGAGGAAATGTGGAATGACGGGGTTATGCTGGAATATGATGAAGAGATGGCGGAAAAACGTCCTAAAAAAAGAAAATAACATAGCTTTTTAGTCAATAAATAATTCAATTAAACTGAGTTTTCGATAATATGTCACAAGAAGAATATAAAAAAGATCCCAGGAAGAGTTTGGAAAATGGTGAAGACAAAGGTCCATTCCGAAAGGGGCCTAAATTCAGCATTTACTGGATTTATGCCATTAGTAGCGATTTTTCTGATTGGTTACCAGGTGATGAAGGGTGTAACTCCCGATGCGCGCGATATTACTGAATTGAAGTTCAGGCAGGAAATGCTGGCCAGTAATGACGTGGAAAAAGTGGAGCCGGTGATGAATAAAAACATCGTCAGGGTTTTTATCAAGAAGGAAAGCCTGGATAAATCTTACTATAAAGAGCTCCTCGGCGATAAATGGACCTATGTCTATAATTCCAAGGATGCGCCCCATTTTCAGTTCACTTATTCCAAAGTGGAAGATTACCAGGAAAACCTGGATGAGTATTTCAAGACACATCCCGAAGTTAAGCCTGTACCCGTTTCTCCGGTCAGTGATCCGGAATGGTTTGGTCCGTTTATTAACCTTCTTTTCCCGCTACTGATGTTTGCCCTCCTGTTTGTGCTGATGATGCGCAAGGTTGGCGGACCCGGAAGCGGCGGCGGACCCGGCGGGATCTTTAATATTGGAAAATCAAAAGCACAGCTGTTTGATAAGGGAACCAAGGTGAATATCACCTTCCATGATGTTGCCGGACTGGATGAAGCCAAACAGGAAGTGATGGAAATTGTTGATTTCCTGAAAAATCCTAAAAAATATACCGCACTGGGCGGTAAAATTCCAAAAGGTGCACTGCTGGTTGGCCCTCCCGGTACCGGTAAAACACTGCTCGCGAAAGCCATGGCAGGTGAAGCCCAGGTGCCTTTCTTTTCCATGTCGGGTTCAGACTTTGTTGAACTTTTTGTGGGTGTAGGCGCCAGCCGTGTACGTGACCTCTTTAAACAGGCCAGGGAAAAAGCACCCTGTATCATTTTCATCGATGAAATTGATGCCATCGGTCGTGCAAGGGGTAAGAATATGATGATGAGCAACGATGAAAGGGAAAATACCCTTAACCAGTTGCTGGTGGAAATGGATGGATTTGGCGGCGACAGCGGTATCATTATCCTGGCAGCAACCAACAGGCCGGATGTACTTGACAGCGCATTGTTGCGCCCGGGCAGGTTCGACAGGCAGATCAGCATTGATAAGCCCGACCTGAAGGGACGTGAAGCCATCTTCCATGTTCACCTGATGCCCATCAAGAAATCAAACAACCTCAATATTTATAAACTTGCTGAACTGACACCGGGATTTGCCGGTGCAGATATTGCCAACGTTTGTAATGAAGCCGCACTGATCGCTGCCCGTAAGGGAAAGGCAGAAGTGGAAATGGATGATTTCCAGGATGCCATTGACCGTGTCATTGGCGGATTGGAAAAGAAAAACAAAATCATTTCTCCTGAAGAGAAAAAGATTATCGCTTATCACGAAGCAGGTCATGCCGTTTGCGGATGGTTCCTGGAACATGCATATCCATTACTTAAAGGTTACCATCGTACCCCGCGGTGTGGCTGCACTGGGTTATGCGCAATACACACCTAAAGAACAATACCTGTATAATACGGACCAGCTGATGGACCAGATGTGCATGACACTGGGAGGCAGGGCCAGCGAAGAGATTTTCTTCGGTAAAATTTCTACCGGTGCCCAAAATGACCTGCAGCAGGTCACAAAAATCTCCTATGCCATGGTTACTGTTTATGGCATGAACGAAAAAGTGGGTAATATCAGTTTTTATGATCCGCAACAGGAGAATACTTTTACCAAACCATATAGTGAGGAAACAGGTAAGCTGATTGACAATGAAGTAAGGATCCTCGTTGACCAGGCTTATGAGCGTACGAAAAAATTACTGAGGGAAAAAAGGAAGGAAGTGGAAGATCTTGCCCATGCATTGCTTGAAAAGGAAGTATTGCACCAGCAGGATGTTGAAAATATCATCGGGAAAAGGCCTTATGAAGAGAAAAAGGTTTTCCTGGAAGAAACACCTCCTGTAACCCCTGCCAATCTCGGGGAACTGACAAATACAACTACCGAAACAGGTAGTGAAAAAGTAAATGTATAATGAGTAACTCTTCTTCAAAGGAGAATATATTGAAAAAAATAAGAAAGGCACTGGAAACTCCAGTGCCTTTACCTTTTTCCAGGGCAGAGGGTAACAGTACGGTATATCACCCGGCAACAGATGATCTATCTGTCATGTTTGCTGAAGAATTTACCAGGCTGTTGGGAAAGTTCGCCTTCTTCCTGGATCATATTGAACTGGTCAAACAACTTGAGGCTATTATCCGGCAACAGCAATGGAAGGAAATCTATTGTGCTGAAGAAGGCCTGAAATACCTGCTGCAGAAAAACGGGTTTAGCCATTTTACCGAAAAAAGCCTGGCCCTTTGTGATGTTGCCTTAACCACCTGCGAAGTGCTTATTGCCCGCACCGGGACAATCGTAATGAGTTCTGCCCAGCCTGAAGGCAGGACAGCATCAGTTTATGCGCCTGTGCATGTATGCATCGCAGAGTCTTCCCAGGTAGTGTTTGATGTTGACGATGCCATGCAGTTCCTGAAAGAAAAATATGGCATCCATATTCCTTCACTGATCACTTTTGCCACAGGACCCAGCCGTACCGCAGATATTGAAAAAACCCTGGTGGTTGGTGTTCATGGACCAAAAGAAGTCTATTGTTTACTGGCAGATCAATAAATTTACAGGGTTATAAACATCGCATGCAGATCTCCCCGGGTAAAAAAATCTATTTTCTTTCCGATTTCCATCTGGGTGTGCCGGATCATTCAACCAGCCTCGTCAGGGAAAAGGCCGTGATTCGTTTCCTGGACATTGCCAAACAGGATGCCGCCGTAATATTTATCGTTGGCGACCTTTTCGACTTCTGGTTTGAATATAAAAAAGTTGTACCCAAAGGATTTGTAAGGATACTGGGCAAGCTTGCAGAAATAACAGATTCCGGCATTCCCATACATTTCTTTGTGGGTAACCATGATATGTGGATGAACGGATATTTTGAACAGGAGCTGAATATCCCGGTATACCATTCACCGCAAACCTTTGAATACAATGGAAGGAAATTCCTTATCGGGCATGGCGATGGACTTGGACCCGGAGACCAGGGATACAAATTGCTGAAGAAAATATTCCGCAATCCTGCCTGCAAATTCCTTTTTGGGATCATTCCCCCGTTTATCGGCATGGGCCTTGCGCATTATTCCAGTAAAGGAAGCAGGTCCATTACCGGAGGCAGCGATGATAAATTCCTTGGGGAAGATAAAGAGTGGCTCATTGTTTACTGCCGGGAACAACTGAAAACCAGGCATTTTGATTATTTTATCTTCGGACACAGGCATCTTCCCATAGATTTTATGTTAAATGATAATAGCCGGTATATTAACCTGGGCGACTGGATACGTTATAACAGTTATGCCGTATTTGACGGAGATCAGCTGGAATTAAAATACTTCCAATCTTGAAAACTATCTTAATCATATTATTTTTTCTGCCCATTTTTGGATGGGGGCAGGATAGTTCTTTTGCCCTTGTCAGGAAAACTGCCGGAAGCTTTTCTTCTTTCGCCGTTGATAACCTTGGTAACCTGTACCTTATCACCACTGAAAACCAGTTGAAAAAACTGAATGTAAAAGGGGATTCAATGGGCGTATATAATGATGTGAAAAAGCATGGTAAACTCTACGCCATCAATGCGGTCAATCCCCTTAAAACCTTATTGTTCTTTAAGGATTACCGGACCATTGTAGTGCTCGACAGGCTGCTTGATGCCGTAAACATAATTGACCTCAGGTCGCAACATATACTCCAGGTTAGGGCGATAGCCCCTTCTTATGATAATAATATCTGGGTCTTTGATGAACAGCAGAGCATCCTGAAGAAGATTGGTGAAGACGGCAGGGTGCTAACAGAAACATCAGATTTGAGAATAGCTTTAGGAGTTGCCCCCATTCCTTTGGAGATTTTTGACCAGAATGGATTTGTTTATCTGTATGATCCCGTCAACGGAATGTTTGTATTTGATTATTATGGGTCATTAAAAACAAAGATCGCCTTGATCAACTGGCAGAATATCCAGGTGCTTGGCAATACCATCGTAGGAACAGTAGGAAATAAACTCATGAGTTATACTATGGGGACGCTTGAATTGAAAGAAACTGAATTACCCCAATATATTCAGCAGGCTAAGCATATGGAGATTATGCCATTGGGAATTTATATTCTGAGGGAGGACGGTATTTCCCTTTACAGGTACTGATCATTCCTGTCATCCCAATTCCTGCCATTCTTTAAATTATCTGATTACAGTTAACTTTGTGGCATGGATCAATTCTGGGACAGGGTTGTGCTCGATAATACCATCAGGCAATATGCCATTGTTGGAAGTATTATCCTGGTTGCTTACCTGCTGAAAAAATATGTAGGGACATATGTGTCATCGGCGTTTTTCTGGATGATGAACAGGATGGGAAGGTTGATTGAAAGGAAGGCTTTCATTGAACTGATCCTTGGGCCCGCTGAAATATTCCTGTTCCTCCTCATATCATTTATCACGCTGCAAAACCTGAAGTTTCCCCAATTATTTCTGTATAGTTTCTATAAAACAGATACCAGGATACTGGTAACTGAAATTGCCGAAGCGATCATCATACTTTCATTTTTTTCCATGTTGCTGCAGGGTCATAGATTATATCACCCTGGTAATGGGAAAAAGGGCAGATACAACAGAAGGGCTGGAAGACAACCAGCTGATCGTATTTTTCAAGGACTTTCTCAAGGTTTTACTCATCATCATCGGCATTTTGACGATGCTTAAGTTTGTGTTTAACCAGGATATATCCAAGATACTTGCAGGATTAAGTATAGTGGGTGCTGCCATTGCTTTGGCGGCAAGGGAAAGTATCGAGAACCTTATAGCGTCTTTCATCATATTTTTTGATAAACCTTTCACTACCGGCGACCTCCTGAAAGTGAATAATATTACTGGTGTGGTGGAAAGGATCGGACTAAGAAGCACCAGGATCAGGACAACGGAAAAAACATATGTTACGGTTCCGAACAAACAAATGGTAGACAGTATTGTGGATAATCTCAGCCTCAGGACGCACAGAAAAGGTGAATTGAAACTGGAACTTGACCTGAGGACCAATGCCGTAACGATTGAAAAATTTCTTTCTGACCTCAGGGGGATTTTGCAGCATCGATATATTACGGAGAGTTCCGTTTTGCTTAGTGACATATCCGCCGAGTCCTATGTAATAACATTTGAATATCTGTCCATATCCATCGGGATACATGAATTCAACCTGCTGAAGCAGGATATAAACATCCAGGTAATGAAACTGATGGAAAAGTCAGGTATTGAAATAAAAGGTGCGGAACGCGAGATAAGGATCGTTACAGACCAGCCTTCATTTCAAGGAGGAACGCTTTAAGCTGCTGCAATTGCTTCACCATCTCAAATTTTTCTTTGGATTGCCTGTTGTTTTTCAGGTAATCTTTGGCTCCCTGGATGGTGAATTTTTTTTGCCTTAAAAGGTGATGAATGATCTGCAGGTTTTTAATGTCCTCAGGCCTGAAAAACCTGTCGCCCTTACCATTCTTTTTTGGCTTGAGTACATCGAATTCGGTTTCCCAGTAACGCAATAATGAAGCATTTACGTGGAACATAGTGGCTACTTCACCAATTCCATAATACTGTTTGCTGAATAATTTTTCATCTTCCGGCACTTCAGGCAGATCTGCTTCCATACTCATTTCCTTTATGGATTTTCTTCCCCTTGTTGTTTTAGGTCTTTCTTCTTCAAGGGGTTTAACCGCGATGATGGCAATGGGTTTGGAAATCCCGTCCACCACTGGCATTGGTGTAATGTCGGAAATTTCTTTGACGGCCTGTTCAGGAACGTTTTCCCTCATCCTCGGTGCCACAATATCAGGTCCCTGGTTTTGCATGATCACTGCAGGGGGCTTCAGTTTTCGCTCCAACAACATTGCTGAAGCTTTCTGGACAGGATTGCTTTCCTGTTCCGCTACACTAGAAAATAAATCCATTTGTTCCGGCATCAATGCAATTTATGCCTATACAGCAAACTGTGTGCAGGAAATTATACACAGAAGGGGTTAATAATGTGCAAATGTGCAGATATGCAAATGTGCAAAAAGGAATGTTGTAATTAATGATATCAATCTTGGTATTTATTCTTCAATATGGCATTTGCACATCTCACTTTCATTGCAATCGAAGCTTTGATTGCTTGATGCAGCGAGTTTAAGGATCTGCTGGTATTGTTCCGGTGTAAGATCATTATAGAAGAAATAAATGGGATCGATGGGTCTGCCATTTTTATGAACTTCATAATGAAGGTGTGGTCCGGTAGATTTTCCGGTACTTCCCACCCAGCCGATCACTTCACCGCGTTTAACCATTTGCCCGACCCTGACTTTCACCCTTACCATATGGCCGTATAATGTTTCATATCTATATCCATGGTTAATCTCAACATAGTTTCCATAACCATTGCCCCGATTGCCTGCAGTAGTTACCCTGCCATCCGCTGTGGCATATATCGGTGTTCCCTGCGGTGAGGCAAAATCGAGTCCGGCATGAAACTTTACAGTTTTATAAACAGGATCAATCCGGTTGCCGAAACCGGAAGCCACCCTGGTTAAGGTCTTTATTACTTACAGGTTGAATGGCAGGTGTGGAAGCAAGAAGTTTTTCTTTATTCCTGATCATTTTTTCAATATCGGCATAAGACTTTTCCTGGAATTTCATTCTTCCGGAAATCGAATTAAGTGTGGCAGCAAGAGAGTAGGCAAGTTCATTTTCATCCATGGAAGATACCAGCCTGATCTCATTTTCCATTTCTATCTGTTTCTGCCGGGCACTGTCTGCCACCGGTTGAAGCTTCAAAAATGGTACGGTAAACATCATTATCCCTTTTTTCAAGCTGTTTCATTTGCTGGTCAATTGCCCTGATCCTGGCGTTGATGGCATTCAGGTCCTGCTGCGACCTTTCATACTGTAGCCGCAATAATTTTTCTTTGGGAGAATCCAGGAAACGGAAAGCGAAAGCAACAATGATCAGGGCTGTAACAATGGCTGCAGCCATAAAACCCATGATACGGAGTAATTTTACCCGCAATGGGACCACCAGTTTTTCATACCGGAGGGTATTGGTATTATAATAATACTTTACTTTTTTCATACATACTACCTGGCGCTTTTTCCCTGCCTCAAGGTTGAATGTCCATCCGGATTCAGTTGCCCAAATAATGTACTTTTGTGGCCATTATTGCGTAAAGCAGGCAAATATAACTTATTGCCCCGCAAAAAATAGCCCAAATAAAAACGAATATACCACATGACTTCGGCTGATATCAGACAGAAATTCCTTGATTTTTTTGCTTCCAAAGGGCACCATATTGTTCCTTCCGCGCCAATTGTTGTCAAAAATGATCCCACATTATTATTTACCAATGCCGGAATGAACCAGTTCAAGGATTATTTCCTTGGCAATAAGGTTCCTCCTTATAAACGCAGTCGCAGATACGCAAAAGTGTCTGAGGGTAAGCGGTAAACATAATGACCTGGAAGAAGTGGGGGTGGATACCTACCACCATACCATGTTTGAAATGCTTGGAAACTGGAGTTTCGGTGATTATTTCAAAAAGGAAGCCATTGACTGGAGCTGGGAACTGCTGACAGATATTTACGGTATTCCGAAAGACAGGCTCTACGCAACCGTATTTGAAGGTGATGAAAAGGAAAACCTCCCGGCATCCAAGATAGCCCTGGCCAAATGGAAAAAGTTATTGCCTGATGACCATATCGTTTTCGGCAATAAAAAAGATAATTTCTGGGAGATGGGTGATACCGGACCCTGCGGTCCCTGCAGTGAGATCCATGTGGATTGCCGGACTGAAGAAGAAAGGGCTGCAATACCGGGCATACAGCTGGTTAATAAGGACCATCCGCAGGTGATTGAGATCTGGAATAATGTATTTATCCAGTATAACCGGCTCAAAGACGGCAGCCTTGAGCCGCTGGCTTCCACACATGTGGATACCGGTATGGGACTGGAAAGGCTTGTCCGGGTATTACAGGGAAAGCAATCCAATTACGATACTGACCTTTTCACCGGAACCATCACAGAAACAGAAAAGATCACGGGCAATAAATATGAAGGATCAGACGACAAAAAGGATGTCGCCTTCCGGGTCATCGCAGATCATATCCGGGCTATCGGGTTTACCATTGCCGATGGACAGCTACCCTCCAATACCGGTGCCGGTTATGTGATCAGGCGTATTCTCGGAGGGCAGTCAGATATTATTACACTTATCTCAATTATAAATCACCCCTTCTTTATCAGCTAATGCCACAACTCGGCAAACAGTTTAAGACTGGTTTTCCCGGAATTGCATCAACAGATGGATTTTGTGAGCAAAGTGGTTAAGGAAGAAGAAGAATCATTCCTCCATACACTTGGTAAAGGCCTGAAAAAGATGGATGAAATCTGTGCTGCTTCGAGGGACTCGGGTATCATCAATGGTTTCGCCGCCTTTGAATTATTTGACACCTATGGTTTCCCGGTTGACCTTACCAGGTTAATTGCACAGGAACAGGGGCTGAAGGTAGATGAGGCTGGCTTTGAAAAGGAAATGCTGCAACAGAAAAACCGGAGCCGGGCAGCTACCACTCTTGATACGGGAGACTGGATCATTGTTCATAGTGTGCCTGAAGAAGGATTTGTTGGATATGAGTATCATAAAGTAAAGACCCTGGTTACCCGCTACCGTAAAGTAGTTTCAAAAGGAAAAGAGCAATACCAGCTGGTTTTGGCCTCAACGCCTTTTTATGCGGAAAGTGGTGGCCAGGTAGGAGATACCGGGGTCCTGTTATTTGATGGTGAATCAGTGAATGTAACGGATACCAAAAAAGAGAATGAACTCATCCTACATTTTACCAGCCGGCTTCCCGGCTGATATTTCACAACAGGCAGAAGCTGTGATTGACAGCGAGAAGCGGATTTACATCATGTATAACCATACTGCCACGCATTTGCTGCATGCAGCTTTGCGCAAAGTACTTGGGAAACATGTGGCGCAGAAAGGTTCCCTGGTAAACAGTGAACACCTGCGTTTTGATTTTTCCCATTTTGCCAGGATGACAGATAGTGAAATCACGGAACGTCGAGTATATGGTCAATGAAAAAATCAGGGAGAACATTCCTGTTGTGACCAGGATCATGAAGAAAGATGAAGCGCTTGAATTGGGCGCGATGGCATTGTTTGGGGAGAAATACGGAGACAATGTAAGGGTGGTTGTTATTGATCCGAACTTTTCTGTGGAACTATGCGGTGGCACCCATGTTATGCATACCGGAATGATCGGTTTATTTAATATCCAGTCTGAGTCTGCCGTAGCGGCTGGCGTCAGGAGGATTGAAGCGCTGACAGGACCCAGGTCATTTAATTTTTTTACCAGCCAGCTGGAAAAGGTAAAGGAACTGGGCACCATTCTTAAGGCAGCTGATCCTGTAAAAGCAATAGAGAAACTTATCCAGGAAAAAGCTGACCTGGAAAAGAAAGTTGAGCACCTTGAAAACCGCATGCTGGTGGGGATACGCAATGAATTGATGCATAAAGACGAAATCATTGACGGAGTAACTTTTGTAGGGGATATTGTAAATGTCAGCAATCCCGATGCCCTTAAAAAACTCTGTTTTGACCTGAAAAACAACCTCCATGATTATGTGGCTGTAATCGGCGCCAATATTGGAGGCAAAGCCTTATGTCGCCATTGGGATTGCGGATACAGTTGTGGCCGCCAGGAACCTGGATGCCGGAAAAATCATCAAGGAAATTGTGGCGCCACTGATCAAGGGCGGCGGGGGCGGGCAAAAAAACCTGGCTACTGCCGGAGGGCAGGACGCGAGTCAACTTCAGCAGGTTATTGAAAGTGTAAGAAAACTCTTGAAGTAATGTGCAAATATGAAAATGTGTGTGAAAATAATCATTACCACATTACCTTCATTTCCCGCTTATCCCCAAATACTTCCTTTCCCCATTTCTGCTTTTTTTTAACATTTGCGAAGACTTTCGTATATCAAATTTTTCCTTAGATTTGATCTACTAAACATTTCGTACAAATAAATAACCAGGTATGAACCGGAAAATTTTTGCAGGCCTTATGTGTTTTCTGATCATTGGATCAGTATCTGCGCAACAATCGCCTACCAGGCCCAGGGAAAAGAAAGAAGAGATTACTATTAAGAACAAAAAGGAAGGAAGTGAGAAAATGACCATCGTGATTGATGGTGACAAAATTACGGTTAATGGCAGGCCAATAGCGGAGTATAAGGGTGATGACATTATCATCAGGCATAAGGAGCTGGAAAAACTGGGCGGTACCATGGAGCGTGATATGGAAAGAATGCATGAAGACATGGCCAAAATGGAAAGGGAATTACATCGCAGTATGGCCCCCCGCATGCGTGAACTGGAAAGGATGAAGATCAGGACTTACCCGGGACCGGGTTCGGAAAATTTTGAATTTGATTTCAATTTTGACGGATCACCTGATATGAAGGCGGTAATGGCTTCAAAGCCACGTGCCCAGCTTGGTGTAAGCATGGAAAAAGTGGATAAAGGCATTAAGGTTTCTGAAGTCATTTCGGGCAGCGCAGCTGCTAAAGCAGGATTGAAAGATGGTGATATCATTACCAGGTTCAATGGAAAAGCGGTTACGGATCCTGAAAGCCTGGCTTCCATGGTAAAAGAAAAGAAACCAGGGGATGAAGTGGAAATCACCTACCTGCCTGTTGGTCAGAAGAAAGAAAAAAAGATTAAAGTCAAACTTACTGAAACCAGTGAAGCCCAGGTATTCAGTTTCCGCACCCCTTCACCAAAGGTGTACGGGACCCCGAGAGCATATGCCATTCCCAGGGTAGCGCCAAGGACACCGTACTGGGAAAGGGAATTTAATGAAGACATGCTTCGCGGGGAGCGTGACGGCCAGTTTTTCCGCTATGAAAACCGCAGGCCTATGTTCGGCATCAGGATACAGGATACAGAGGATTCATCCGGCGTAAAAGTGCTGGATGTGGATGAAGGATCACTGGCCGCAAATGCCGGCGTTCAGGAAAATGATATTATCACGCATATCGATGGCAGGCAGGTAAAGGATACAGACGATGCCAGGGAGGCATTACAGGCAGTTAGGGAAAAAAATCAGTATGCTGTAAGCCTTAAAAGAAACGGAGCACCGGTAGCCATACAGGTGAAGGTTCCGGTAAAATTAAAAAAAGCGGAACTGTAACAATCTAAGAATCCCATCACTTCCTGCTAATAAAAAAGTAAAAGTTTTCCAATCAGCCCCTGCCACAGCGGGGGTTGTTTATTTTTCGATAGTTTTGCGGTTCAAGAAATAAATGAACAGGGAACAGCAGAAATACGAAGTGATTATAGGGCTTGAAGTACATGCACAACTCCTGACTGAAAGCAAATTATTTTCCGGTGATGCCACAACCTTCGGCGCTGCACCGAATACCCATGTAAGTCCCATAACGCTTGGGCATCCGGGAACTTTACCGATGATGAATGAAAAAGCCATTTCCCATGCTGTTAAAATGGGTATTGTCTGTAATTCCGAGATTGAAAGGACTAATTATTTTGCCCGTAAAAATTATTTCTATCCTGATCTTCCAAAGGGATACCAGATTTCACAGCATACTACACCAATCTGCATAGGAGGTTATGTGCCTGTTATCGTTAAGGGAGAACGGAAAAATATAAGACTGACTCGTATTCATCTTGAAGAAGATGCCGGGAAAAGTATTCATGACATAGATCCGTCATTTACCTGTATCGATTATAACAGGGCGGGGGTTGCCCTGGTAGAGATCGTATCGGAGCCGGATATGCGAAGTGGAGAAGAAGCATTTGCTTTTCTTACAGAACTCAGGAAATTAGTCAGGTGGATAGGGGTTTGTGATGGAAACATGGAGGAAGGAAGCATGCGGTGCGATGCCAATATTTCATTGAGGCCATGGGGAGAAAAGACACTGGGAACAAAAGTGGAAGTGAAGAACCTGAACTCGATCAGGAATGTGAAAAAGGCCATTGAAATTGAAACGGAAAGATTGACGTCATTACTGGACAGCGGGCAGAAGGTCTTGCAGGAAACGCGCAGTTTCAATGCCGATGATGATACCACATTTTCCATCCGCACCAAAGAAGATGCAGATGATTACCGGTATTTCCCGGATCCTGACCTGGCGCCGTTTGTTATTACAGAAGCCGATCTTGAAAAATACCGGAATGAAATACCGCGACTGCCTGAAGAATGGGTGCAGGTTTTAATGTCAGATTTTCATCTGCCGGAATATGATGCAAGGATACTTGCGGAGGAGCCGGAACTGCTGAAATATTATTTATCGGTTACGGAAACCTGCATGAATTATAAGGCAGTATCAAACTTTTTCATAGGGCCTGTAAAATCATATTGTAACGATTATGGCCTTGATATTGGCAGTATTCAGATAACACCCGCGCAGTGGAAGAACATGATAGATATGATTGATGACGGAAAATTGAATTTTTCCATGGCGGCAACAAAACTGCTTCCCCTTTTAATAAAAGACAATACCAGGGATCCTTCATTATTGGCGGAAGAATTGAATATTATACAGGTTTCGGATAGTGTGCGACCTGGAAACCTGGGCTGATGAAGTATTGAATAAAATGCCTGATAAAGTGAGTGAGTTCAGAAAAGGCAAAAAGGGCCTGATTGGCCTATTTGTGGGGGAAGTAAAAAAAATATCCGCAGGAAAAGCCGATCCCAGGTTAACGACAGAGATCCTGTTGAAAAAATTAAATCAATCCTGATCATGAAAAAATATATCATACCCTTATTGTTCATAGTACTCGCCTCATGTAAAAATGAAGCTGATGATAACCTGAAAGTGAAAGGTGTAATTACCAATAACCCGGAAAAGCAGACAGTATACCTGGATGCCATTGAACTTGATGCGGTAACGCCGCGCACCCTCGATACTGCCGTTTTACAGGCAGGCAAGGCTGAATTCAGCATGAAGGGAATGCCCACAGAATATGAAGGTATTTACCGGCTGCGTTTTGAGAAAGATGGCGTATTTGTTTTGCTTGTCAATGACAGGAATGAAATACAGGTTTCTGCCGACTGGAAAAATTTTGGCGAGTACACGACAAATTCAAATTCCAGTAATTCCTTCAAATCAGTATTGAAGAATTTCAATGACCGCCTGGAGATTATTGATACCATGCGCCAGGGCATACTGGACTCCAAAAACAAGCAGGAAACAGACAGTGTTGTTAATGCCAGGGATGCTGCATTTCGTTCGTATGTTACGCAAACAGAGGATTACCTGCTAAAATATGCCGATACTACTGCAAGTCCGGCAATTGCCCTGTATATAGTTGGCCCTTTACTCCGCTCCCAGCTGGAGCCGGCACGTTTTGAACCGGTAATGACCAGCATGTCAAAAAGGTTTATATCACATGCGATGGTGCAGAAAATTGTGAAAGAGTATTTTGATTACATGCAGAATCTGCAGAAAAAACAGCTATCCGACCTGAACGGTAAACCTGCACCTGAAATAAGACTTCCTGATACGGAAGGAAAGATTACCAGCCTTAGTTCTTTCCGTGGAAAATATGTGCTAATTGATTTCTGGGCAAGCTGGTGCGCCCCATGTCGCCAGGAAAATCCAAATATTGTAAAAGCGTACAATCAATATAAGGACAAAAATTTTACAGTATTAGGCGTTTCACTGGATCGTGCTAAACAACCCTGGTTGCAGGCAATACAGGATGACCAGCTTACCTGGAAACAGATAAGTGACCTGAAGTATTGGGAGAGTGCTGTTGTACCCTTGTACAGGATTGAAGGGATTCCTTATAATGTGCTGGTTGACCCACAGGGAATAGTTGTTGCAACCAACCTCCGGGGTCCCGCATTACAGAGAAAACTTGCAGAATTACTGAATTAATATCAGCTGTTAAAAAGGAATGTTTCTGTTAAAGAAGTAATTCTATCTGTTGATGAGCCAGGTGTTGATATTACCGGAGGTATTATATTTTCTTGCCACCGATATCCAGTCTTCGACTTTTTTATCGGAATATTTTTGTCCCGCAACGACAGGTTCAATGCCAGGATTTAATTTTTTTAATTCCGTAATAAAATCATTGATTTTATTCACCTGCCTGCACACTGTCCCGACATGCATCAGGTATTTATATGAAGTGGTTACTTTTTGTTCCGTGGTTGCTGAGCCATAAGGCTTGTTTTCAGTTACCGTTTTAATGATCTCCCTGTACAGGATAACATTGCCCTTTTCCAGCACTTCAAACCAGCCTGCTTTATTAGTTAGTGCAGGACTCAGGCGTTTGTGTGAAAATATGCGGTTCGCCCGTCACAGGATCTTTGAAAAATATTTCTTCAACGGGTAATCGTGTGAAAAATTCGTTTCCCTTATCATCGAGGTAATGCAATGTGTGGTCAACAACGTTGATCCTTGCTTTTACACTGTTGATAGGTTTTTTATTATTTTTAATCAGAATGGTTGAACTGGTAAAATCTGCTGGGATAAATATAGATCCCTCAACAATGCGCATATACTTAATCATGGTAACCGGTTCACCGTTTATACCGCCAAGGTTAACCAGGCTCCTGTTGTTCGGATCATCCACATTAATGGTTTGTTGGGCGGAGCCGGCAAATGTTGTCATCAATGCAGTAATGATCATCCAGTATTTCATATCAAACATTATTTATTCAATTTACGATAAGGTTGAGATAAATGAATGATGTTGATGCCCGTAGAAAATAATAAGCGGGTACTAGTTTTCTTTTTAATAGAAAAAGGCTGC
Organism: uncultured Sphingobacteriales bacterium; assembly: GCA_963823365.1. Taxonomy (GTDB): domain Bacteria; phylum Bacteroidota; class Bacteroidia; order Chitinophagales; family Chitinophagaceae; genus Pollutibacter. The sequence goes on along the minus strand of CAWGLH010000009.1, from coordinate 213,147 downwards.
TCCTGGTGGAAGCAGCCTTTTTCTATAGAAGAAATAGTATGATTAATATCCTTCGTTCTGAACCATTTCTTTATTGGTTACCAGCTCAGCATTTGAGATGGGCCAGATATAGAGGTTAGAACTTGGGCCATAAGCATTAATAGAACCCTTGGCTGCGAAATTTGCTCCGGTGCGTGTTACGTCAGTTGTACGGAAACCTTCACCCAGCAATTCAATCCGCCTTTCCAGGAGGATGGCATTGATCAGGTCATCCTTGGTGGCAGGCGCAAGTGTTACAGTTGCATCAGAACGCTGGCGAACAGCATTCACCAATGCCAGTCCCCTTGCACTAACCCCGGTTGCCTGGCGGGCTTCAGCTTCAGCAACGTTTAACATTACTTCAGCATAACGGATAACCGGCGCCCAGTCCGGATCACTACCGGCATTCTTTGGCCATTTACGCAGGTAGGTTTGTCCGCCTGATGCAATATTGAATGCGCGGCGGGCATCAGTGGCACCCCAGTTTGTATTTGCAGCAATACCATTTCCGGTAGTGTTCAGTGCATAGTCACCATTTCCGTTTGGTCCGGGATTATAGTAACTGTTCAAACTGTTCTGTGTACCCGGAACATCCAGGCCGGTAAATGGCATGGATAAAATGCTTTCAGGTGAAGTATACGTAGTGAACGTGGTGGAAATACTTGGATTAAGCCTGTTAGCCACACCTGTTGCTGCCTGGAAAGGAGCTGTTGCAGGAACAATCTTATTTCCTTCCGTGATAACATTGGCATACTGACCCATGGACAGGTAAACCCTGGTCTTCAAGGCAACCGCTGTATTCCTGTGGGCACGGGTAGTGTTCAGTTCTGCCGCAGTTGATCCGGTATAGTTCAGCGGCAGATCAACTTCAGCCTCATTCAGGTCCTTGATGATCTGGGTATACACATCGGCAACTGTAGACCTTGCGAGGTTATTATTACCGCTTGATGTAAGACCTGTTAAGCGCAAAGGCACACCTGGTTTGCTGCCATTACCATCTGTATATGGCCTTGCATACAATTGCAGGAGCGAATAATAAGCAATGGCACGAACCACTTTTGCTTCTGCGATATAGTTTTTACGCAGGTTATCGGCAATGGGTGAAGTGGCAAGTCCGTCAATAACCACATTTGCCCTGTTAATACAGGCATATGCGGCAGCCCAGAAATTCTGAACTTCATTGGCCGTAGGAGTAACGGTAAAGTTCCAGGTCAGGAAAGCTGTTACACCGTTGTTGGTCAGGTTAATGAATTCTTCACCGCGTACATCCTGGTAAACCATATAACGACCGGCATAGAATTGTCCGGCTTTTAAGCTGGAGTAAAGGCCATTTACCTGTTGTAATGCCCTTTCCGGCGTATTAAAAGCGACGGCATCAGACAATGAAGTCTGTGGAATCGGATCCAGCCTATCTTTCTGACAGGCTGCGAATAACGCCCCGATGAATAAAATTGATATTATCTTAAGTTTCATGTTTCTTTTTTTAAAATTAGAATCCAACATTCAAACCAAACAGGATTGTCCTGGCCTGTGGCACTGAGTTACGGTCAACACTCGGGCTGCCGTTTGAGTTACCATTTGTAGAGGTCTCAGGATCAAATCCGGTATAACTGGTGATGGTGAAAGCATTCTGCACAGCACCATAAAACCTGATTGAATTTATACCCAGACGGTCCGTCATTGTTTTAGGTAATGAATATCCAAGGGCAATATTTCTTCCTTTGATGAAATCACCTTTTTCCACGTTTTGTGAGCTAACGATGGCAGAGCCATTTGAAACGTTGTCACCAAATACGATACGTGGAATATCGGTTACATCACCGGATTTCTGCCAGCGGGTCATTGCTTCTTTGGCATTATTCCAGTTACGCATATCCCTCAGGCCGGCCTTGGTACCATTATAAACATAATTGCCACCGGAGAAGAATAACAGGAGGTTAAAGTCAAATCCTTTGTAACGAACGGTGTTGTCCCATCCACCAGTATACTTTGGAAGTGCCGGTCCGATGATCTGTCCGTCAGAAGCCTGGTCAGCACCACGGGGAGCTGCTGTTCCGTCAAGGAATGTCCACCTTTGAGCTGCAGCATGGTTATACTGAACCTGGCGGCCATCTTTGTAAGTGAAAATCCTTTGTCCGTTCGTTGGATTTACACCTGCTGTTTTTACTGCATAAAAACTTCCTATAGATTCTCCCACACGGATAATGCTTGGTTGTTCAAGACCGGAAGTCTGTAACAAAGATATCAGCATTACCTTCAGCCAGTTCCTTCACTTCATTGTTCAATGTGGTGATATTGAAGTTTGATGTCCAGGTGAAATCAGCAGTGCGTATAGGCGTTGTGTTAAGGGTAAGTTCAATACCGGTATTCACCATGCGGCCGATATTGGTAAGGATGGCATTACCCGGGATACCTGCAGATGGAGACTGAGGGTTATTCAGGATCAGGTTGTCGATATCGTTTTGGAAATATGCAAATTCAACATTGACCCTGTTGCTAAACAAACTCATGTCAAATCCGAGATCCAGTTTTGTGGATGTTTCCCATTTCAGGTTGCGGTTACCGGCCTGGCTGTAGAAAAGGCTGGCCTGGGTACCGTAAAGACCTGAAGAGAAGAAGCTGTAAAAAGCATAGTCATTAATACCCTGGTTATTACCCACCAGGCCATAACTTGCTTTCAGCCTGAAACTGTTAATGGATTTACTGAGGCTGCTGTTCCTGAAAAAGTTTTCTTCAGAAATTACCCAACCTGCAGAACCTCCATAGAAGTTTCCGTATTTGTTTTCAGGTGCAAAAGCTGAATATCCGTCACGACGTGCGTTTAATGAAACATAATATTTGCCGCCGTAGTTATAGTTCAACCTTCCGAGGAATGACACCAGGTAATTCTCTCCAAAAAAGTTACCGGAAGGAACAATTGTGCTGAAACCTCCCTGGTACTCATCATAGAAAGGATCGGTCTGGCCCCTTCTGTCTGCACCCCAGCCTTCACTGCTTGAATACTGCTGTTCGTTACCAACCAGCACATTCACATTATGTTTGTTGAAAGCTTTGTCGAAGGTCAGGAGGTTCTGCCAGTTCCAGCGACGGTATGTCTGCTGTGTGTTCTGAGCAGCACCGGCAAACTGAACACCATCACCGTGTTGGGCAGCCCTGAATTCCTTATTCGTAACATTCAGGTTGTCGATACCATAAACGGTACGGAAATTCAGCCATTTGGTGAAATTGATCTGGGCAAAAGCATTTCCCAGTATCCTGTCATTCTCAGAAGTGAATTTGTTATTATCGATTATATACTGCGGGTTATAAAAAGACAATGCTGTCCTGTTATTTCCCTGTCCGATGGTATTGGCAGTAGTATTGATATTATACGTTCCATCGGCATTCAATGGTGCAACGTTGGGAGCAAGTACAATGGGTAAACGGCCCAGACCGGCAATACTGAATGCCTGTCCCGGAAGTGAACCGGTATTTGGCGCTGCATTTATAGAATTGGTATAGTTCATGGAACCACCGATCTGCAACCAGTTAGACACTTTATGGTCAACATTGAGCCTGCCTGTCATACGCCTGAAATCATTTCCTACCAGCATACCTTCCTGGTTGGTATAACCAGCAGAGAAGTAATAACTGGTTTTGTCATTTGCGCCTGAAACGTTCACGGAATGGTTCTGTGAGATTCCTTCACGATAAACCACATCATACCAGCGGGTATCGATCAGGTTTCCATTGGCATCATTCTGCGTAAAGAATCCCCTTGCAGGCGTTCCCGGGGCAGCAACCGGAGGAGTTCCGGCATTTGTGAGGCCTTCATTTTTAATCGTCGTATACTCTGTGGCATTCAAAACCTCGACCAGGTTAAAGGCTTTTGTGCATCCCAACCCAACCATCATAGTTAACGCGGGCGCGGCCCTGGCGTCCTTTCCTGGTAGTGATCAGCAGTACACCAGCAGAAGCACGTGAACCATAAATGGCTGCTGCGGCTGCATCCTTCAATACTTCCACACTCTCAATATCTGCCGGGTTGATATCACCCAGGATATTATTGGAAGCTGTTCCACCGGCATTACCGGTGAATACAGGAACACCATCTACAACCACCAGCGGGAATGAACTCAGGCTTATTGAGTTTACACCGCGGACACGGATAACCGGGGGATTGTTCAGCACGCCATTGGGCATGGTAACGCTCACACCGGCCATCTGGCCAGACAATGCCTGGTCAAAACTCTGTACCGGAAGGTTCTTGATGGCATTTCCCTTTACACTGGCAATGTTACCGGTAATGTCTTTACGACGTGCGGTACCATAACCCACCACCACCACTTCCTGCATGGAACGGTCTTCCTGCGATAAGGTAAAGTTGAAATCTGTGCGGCCTGAAACAGCCACATCCTGAACCGCAAGGCCTACAGCTGATATAACCAGCCTGGCATTTGTAGGTACGGTTAATGTAAAAGTACCGTCAGCATTAGTCGTAGTACCCTGGTTGGTACCTTTGACAGTTACAGAGGCATTGGGAACCGGATTCCCTGTTGCATCTGTAACACGGCCACTCACCTGCCGTGTTTGTGCCAGAAGCTGTCCTGCAAGCAGAACAAGCCCTAACACCAAAAGCACTAGTTTTCTCATGTTACAATTTTTGGTATTAAAAATATGGAGGCGCAAGATACTGTTAAACGTGAACCTATTTTAGACAAAACAATAACAATTATTGCTGCATTAATAGCCTGTAGCTATGATTTATTGCGGGTGGTTGTTAATAATAAAACGGGGAGTAATACAAGGTTGGTCAAAGTGGCTGCCAGCAAGGTCAGTGAAGTGAGCCAGCCCAATGCCTTTGTGCCTCCAAACCCGCTGAAAACGAAAATGACAAAACCGGCGATCAAAACGAGAGAGGTATAGATAATACTGATCCCCGTATGCCGTAAAGTCTGCATAACGGTTTCCTTTACATCCCCGTTGTGCATCGGCAGTTCCTGTTTATAGTTTACCAGGAAACGTATGGTTACATCGATGGCAATGCCCAGGGCGACACTGAAAATAAGCACGGTGGAAGGCTTTAAAGCAATACCCACCCAACCCATAACACCTGCCGTCAGGAGCAATGGTATAATATTGGGTATAAGTGAACAAAACAGGATCCTGAAAGACCTGAACAGGTAAAGCATGCAGAGTGCAATAAACAGGAAGGCCCATAATATGCTGTCTCTCAGGCCATTGATAATGAACCTGCTGCCTTCAAGAAAAGTCACACTGGTACCGGTAAATTTGACATTATACGCGGAGGAATCAAAATAGTGATCAGCCCTGGTACGCAGGCTGTCGAGCAGTTCAGGAAGCCTCTTGCTGCCAATATCAGCCATGTTTACGCTGATCCTGGTGACCTGGCGGTTGCTGTCCATAAATGCTGACATCAGTCGCTGGAAAGTTCCTTTATTGGCAGAAGTATCTTTTTTAGCGCGCAGGTAATCTGCTACAAAGGCACCATCGAAACTGTTGGGCATTACATAATTATTGGAATCCCCTTCATAAAATCCCTGTTTGGCAAATTTCAAACCTTCTGCCAGTGAAATCGGCCTTGCCATTTGCGGGTGATCAGCAATTTCCCTGCTGAAGGAATCCACCTTATCAAAAATGGCCAGTGCCCTTGCCCCGGCAAACCCGTTCTTTTTCTTTGTATCCACCAGTATTTCAAGGGGCATGATGCCTTCAAAATGCGTTTCAAAAAATTTAAGGTCACGGTAAATGACATCAGTCTTGGGGAGGTCATCTACGATAAATCCCTGGGATTTCAGTTTCATAATGCCTGTAACTGAAAATATGACAAGGGCGATGGTGATGCCATATACTACTTTCTTGTGATTGAAAACCCATAGCTCTAATCGATCCAGTATATTGACCAGGTGCCTGTTATCGAGGTAGTCGAGGTGCTTTTCCTTCGGTGCCGGAAGATAACTCAGGGCGGCAGGAAGAAGGATAAAGGAAATGAAGAATATGGCCATGATATTGATCCCTGCTACAATACCGAATTCTTTAAGGATGGCGCTTTTGGTAAGGGCGAATACAGCGAAGCCAATGGCTGCGGTAATATTGCAGAATAAGGTTACAATACCCATTCGGCTAACCATTTCCACCAGGGCGGTTTGCTTATTGTTTTCCTTGATATAAGAAGTGTGGTATTTATTCAGGAAATAAATACAGTTGGGCACACCGATCACGACTATCAATGGTGGTATCAGCGCATTAAGTATGGAGATCTTAAAACCAAATAGGTGCATGGTGCCAAAGCTGAAGATTACCCCGATAATCACCACCATGAGGGATAGTATGGTAGTGCTCAGGGAACGGAAAAACAGGGTAAGAATGATGGCCGACAATAGGAGCGATCCCAACAGGAAATATTTCATTTCATTGGCGATCCTCATGGCCAGGTTACTGCGGATCAGGGGTAATCCGCTTAAATGAATGTCTATATTATGTGCTTTTCCAAAGGCCAGGGCCTTCCCGGCAATAATGGGCACTACCTTATCCCTCATTTTGGAGTTGAGCACATTTTTATTTACCCTCACGCCTACCAGCCAGGCATTCGTCTTATGATTATACATAAGTCCGCGATAGAAGGGAAGGGAAAGAAAAACATTTTTCAGGCTGTCGAGTTCCTGCTGGGAATTGATACTGGCAGGAAATATGGGTGTGGGCACAAGTTTTTCAGTGGAATCATTTTTCAGGAGGTTGATCGCAGAAACAATACTGATCACATCTTCCACACCTTCGGTCTGCTTCAGGTCGGTATGCAGCCGGATAAGGTCATTAAAGGTAGACAGGGTAAACAGGCTATCATTAATAAAACCTATCGTCATAAGGTTACCATCTTCCCCGAACTTTTCCTTAAACGACAGGTATTCCTTGTATTTGGGATTATCCACAGGGATCGCCCTGGCGAAATCATAACTCAGCTGAACCTTGCTGGCAAACCAGCCCATTACACCTGTTACCGAAAAGAGGAAGATCAGCAGGTAAAGCCTGTTACGAATGATCCATTCGCCTAGTTTTTTCCACATGGCTGCAAAGAAACAACATTTTATGCTTGAAGGAATTGACGGCGCCTACTATTATCTACCCTTAAAAGCTAATTTTGAATCATGATCAGGAGGTACTGTTTACTCTTTCTGTTGCCTGTATTTGGTTTTTCATTTGGACAGGGCCCTCCGCCAATAGGCCAATGGAGGGAACATATGCCCTGGAACAATGCCATAAATGTTTCTTCGGCTACCGGTAAGATTATATGCGCCACTCCCTATGCTGTATTTACCTATGAAACGGATGATGGTTCCTTTTTCAGGAAATCCAAAATGAACGGATTAAGCGATGTGGGGGTCAGGACGATGGAATATGATCCCGTTTCCGGCAATACTGTCATTGCCTATAATAACGGAAATATAGATACCTGGAAAGATGACAGGGTGACCAACCTTCCCGATATAAAAATCAGTACAGCACCCGGCGACAAGACCATTAACCGAATCTACCTTAACAACAATAAAGCATATCTCAGTACCGGCCTTGGGATTATAGTGCTGAATATGGTAAAGAATGAAGTGGAGGATACCTGGCGTATCGGGAATGGCGGCTCTGATGTGAAAACCTATGCGGTCACCATTGCAGGAGGCCTGATTTATGCAGCCACGGAGGAGGGTTTGAAAACGGCCTCCATGTCGGCCAACCTGGCGGATTACCGAAGCTGGACACTGTCTGTCAATAAGGGTTTAAGCCCGGGTCCCTGTGAGCAGGTTTTATCGGCTGTCGGCAGGGTAATTGTAAACCGGAATGACAGCCTTTTCGCCGGCATTGCCGGCAATTTTAATTTTTTATATTCCACGGGTGCTGATATCCTCCAGGCGGATTCCATTGAACAGGGATTACTGGTGTCTGAAATTGCATCAGCAAAGGGAAGGGTGGTGAGGTTAAATAATTCAGGGATCCCCGTAAAAATTTTCCAGCCACCTACACTGTCGCGACCAAGGCAGGCGCTGATCCTTGGTGACGATTGCTGGATCGCTGACCAGGATAACGGGCTCACAAAAACTACGGGCACAGACGGTGAAAGGATTTTCCCGAACAGCCCGATCAATGTTTCTTCCGGTGAAATGAAATTTTTACATGGCAGCCTGTGGGCCACCGCAGGAAGGGTAACCGAAGCATGGAATTATACCTTTAACCCAAACGGCATTTACCGGTTTTCCGGTGAACAATGGACGGGATATAACTTATACGTATACCCGAAAATAGATTCCCTGCTGGATTTTATAACGCTCGGTTCAGGGCCTTCTTCGGGTAGCGTTTTTGCGGGTTCCTTCGGGGGCGGATTGCTTGAGATAACGAGCGACGAACAGTTGCAGGTATATAAGCAGAATTCACCGCTTCAGCCAGCCATTGGCGATCCGGGTTCTTACCGCGTAAGCGGACTGGCGACAGACCTGCAGAATAATCTGTGGATATCAAACTATGGCGCACCGCAGAATGTAGTGGTCAAAAAATCAGATGGTCAGTGGCAGCGGTTCAGCATTCCTTTTTTTCACCTGGAAAATGCAGTGGCCGGCATTACCATTGATGATTATGACCAGAAATGGATCATTTCACCCAAGGAAAATGGCCTTTTCCTTTTTAATTCCGGAAACAGTATTGAAAATACTGGTGACGACAGGTGGAGGTATTTCCGCAAGGGAAAGGGAAACGGCAACCTTCCATCCAGCAATGTATTCTGTGCGGTAAAGGATAAGAATGGATTCATGTGGATTGGAACAGACAACGGCATCGGTATCATACAATGCACGCAGGACGCGATTAATAATACCTGTGAGGCGGTACTGCCGGTTGTTCAGCAGGATAATTTTGCCGGGTATCTTTTCCAGGGAGAGGAGGTTCATGCCATTGCCGTGGATGGTGCAAACCGTAAATGGGTGGGCACAAAGAACGGGCTGTGGCTGATCAGCGAAGACGGAGAAAAAATCGTTTACAGGTTTACGTTAGTAAACAGCCCGCTGCTGGATAATGAAATCAGCGCCATCGCCATAAATCCAGGTACAGGGGAAGTTTTTATCAGCACGGCCAGCGGAATCTGTTCCTTCATGGGTACAGCCACTGAAGGCACGGAAACGCATTCTAACGTTCTGGTATACCCGAATCCGGTTCCGCCCGGTTTCCAGGGAACCATTGCCATCAGGGGGCTCGCCTCAAATGCACAGGTAAAGATCACGGAAATGGACGGAAGGCTGGTATACCAGGTAAGGGCGCAGGGCGGAATGGCAACCTGGAATGGCCGCGATTATAAAGGCAATACAGTAGCCAGCGGGGTGTATATTGTACTTGCTACTGATGAGCAGAACAGGGAAAAGGCGGCGGCGAAAATATTCTTCATAAAATGACTTATGCTTCAGAAGACGAAAGGAATGGTATTGCGGGGCGTGAAATACGGTGAAACAAGCCTTATCGTAACCATTTTCACGGAAATGCTGGGTATACAATCTTACCTGGTGAATGGGGTAAGGTCTGCCACGCTGAAAAATCCTTACCGGGCAAGCATGTTCCAGCCTGCCACTTTGCTTGACCTGGTGGTGTATCACAGCGACAGGAGCAATCTTCACCGCATCAGGGAATTCAGGCTTTCAAGGATATATACAGACATTTACAAAAACGTCCATAAAAATACCGTGGCCCTGTTCATGGTTGAACTCCTGCAGAAATGCCTGAAGCAGCCTGAAACGAACCCTGTTTTATATGAATTTATTGAAGATGCATTCATCCATCTTGATGAATCAAATCCACAGGTAACTGCCAATTTTCCGCTTTATTTTACCCTTCACCTGGCGCATTTTTTCGGGTTCCGCATACAGGACGATTATAGTGAAGAAAATTCAGTGCTCGATCTGCAGGAGGGAGGATTTGTTGAAGGTAAACCCATACATACAAATTTCCTGGAGGGCAATCTCAGCGAAATCAGTTCATCATTGCTGAAAGCCCAGCACCCGGACGACCTGAAATCCTTTTTCCTGTCGAGGGAGCAGCGTCACCAGTTGCTGGATGCCTACCTGTCATTTTATGCTTTTCACCAGCCGGATTTCGGAACCCTTCGCTCACTTCCCATTCTTCATGCGTTGTATGAGATCTGAACCGGAGATCCACCTGCTTTCCAGGTCAAGCGCATCAGTTCCGTTCAGGGTTGCCCATTGTAAGGATTGTTTCAAATGGAATACCTGGAAAGTTTTTATGAATGGTGAGGATTTCTTCAGTCACTTTAAGTTGCCAGTTACTGCTGTAGCTGTCGGTCCCCAATACAATATGACAGCCCATTTGCATGAATTTGTCAATATTGGGAAGCCGGTTTTCAATATACAGGTTGGCATTGACACAGAAACAATAGACCAGGTTAAGCCCTTTTTGCTTTGCATATTCATTGGCCCATTCGATATCCTCTTCCGGCATAAATGTGTTGTGGACCAGTAAGATTTTCTGTTGTTTGTCAAAAAAGGGCAGGTAATGGCGAATACTGCTGGCACCGGTAACGGGAAAGGGTGAACCATTAAACCCAAAATTGGCGAACAATTCCAGGAACCTGCCCTGTCCGGTACGGTAAAGCTCATTCTCTGCGGCGGTTTCCTGGTTGTGAATGGAAATTGTTTGTCCACTTGTGGCCTCATTGATCATTTTGAAACTGTCCACGCTGATGCTGTATGGGGCATGTGGAGCAAAGGCTTGACGGACCTGCTCCCGCCTTTTCAAAATTCCTGAGTATGGATAGATAATGGGCAATTCTTTCCGGAGCTTTTGCATCCGTAAAACTCAGCACTTCAATAAAATTCCTCCATTGTATCGGTCCGGATGTTTTATAGGCTGCAGTATGGTCAGTATTGCAGATATCTCCAACGGCGATGATCCCGTCTTCTTCCATTTCCCGCATTGCCTCCAGGATGGCAGCGTGAATTTTTTCTTCCGGGAATTCCCTCTTATTCACAACGTCAAGGAGGAACGGGACAAGACTGGTGTGTGGGGTAACGGCATTTTTCAGGTGGGATAATTCAAGGTGGCAGTGTGCATTTACAAAGCCTGGGGTAATTAGTCCCGGTTGGTACAAAACATCATCCCCGGCATCTTCTGTGGCAATAATATCGATCTTTTTTCCTTTATCGTCGGTTACCAGCACCCGGTTATCCTTCCATAGTCGTTGCCCGTCAAATAGATGATCGCCTTTAAGTTTCCGGTATGCCATGATCTGTTTTTGTAACTTTGCGCTCTTTACAAAATGCCTTTAGCAAAAGTATGATAGATAAACTGGAAGCGATCAGGGCCAGGTTTGAAGACCTGGGCGTTGCGCTCACGAATCCTGCCATTGTCAGTGATAACCGGAAATTTACCCAATTAAGCAAGGAATACAGGACCCTGGAAACCATCGTGAAAGCGTATGAACAGTATAAACAATTGCTGGGCGACATGGAATTCAACCGCGAAGCGCTGATGGGGGATGATGTGGAACTGCGTGACCTGGCAAAGGCGGAGGCAGCCGGACTTGAAGCCAGGAAAGAGGAAATCGAAAAATATATCAGGAACCTGCTGATTCCAAAAGATCCCCAGGATGACAAGAATGCCATTCTTGAAATCCGCGCCGGAACCGGTGGTGATGAAGCTTCACTTTTTGCCGGCGACCTCCTTCGCATGTACCTGCGATACTGTGAAAAGAAAGGTTGGAAAACCTCCATACTCAGTGAAAGCGAAGGTACCGTTGGAGGATATAAGGAAGTCCAGGTAGAAGTAGTGGGCAATGATGTTTATGGAACACTGAAGTTTGAAAGTGGTGTACACAGGGTACAACGGGTTCCTGATACAGAGGGAAGCGGGCGTGTGCATACAAGTGCTGCCACCGTTGCCGTAATGCCTGAAGCGGAAGAAGTGGATGTTGAAGTAAAAGACAGTGAGGTAAAAATGGAAACGGCGAGAAGCGGCGGTGCCGGTGGCCAGAATGTAAACAAGGTGGAAACTAAAGTAATTCTGACACACCTTCCTACAGGTGTTGTAGTGATGTGCCAGACGGAAAGGACGCAGCTGGCCAATCGTGAAAAAGCCATGCAGATGCTTCGCACCAAATTATATGAAGAACAGGTTCGGAAGCAGGAAGATGAGATTTCCAGGCACCGCAAGAGCCTTGTGAGTACAGGCGACCGCTCTGCCAAAATCAGGACCTATAATTTTCCACAGGGAAGGGTTACAGACCATCGTATCGGAATGACATTATATAATCTTGATGAAGTGCTTGAATGGTGGTATCGGTGAATTGATCGATGCCCTGCAGTTTGCAGAAAATGCAGAAAAACTGGCCCAACAGAACTAATAACCTAAACAAAATATCCTGGATTTTAAAAATCCACTAACTTAATAAGCTAAAAAAAACACCCATGCTTGAACAATTACTTGATCTTATCAAACAACAGGGGGAAGAAACAGTGGTACGCAACCCCGCTATTCCCAATGAACAAAACAACCAGGTATTAAGTGAAGCAGGAAATTCTATCATGAAAGGATTACAGGGAGCACTTGCCGGAGGCGGATTGAGCCAGGTGATGAAACTTTTCAGTAATCAATGGATCAGGCGGTGGCAGTATTCTCGACAATCCACTCGTACAAAACATTGTGCAGTCTTTTACCGGGCAACTTACCAGCCAGTTCCAGGTGAATCCTGCACAGGCAGCACAGGTAAGCGGTAATCTTATTCCCCAGGTGTTGCAACAATTCACCGGAAGGGTGGCAGACCCAAATGATTCCAGTATTGATATTAACAGTGTGATGCAATCACTGACTGGCGGACAAACATCCGGTATCAATTTCCAGGATCTTTTGCAGAAGTTCCAGGGTGCAGGAGGGGACGTTGATGGCGATGGTGATACAGACCTCCAGGACATTATAGCAAAGGTTTCCGGTGGAGCGCGTCAGTCTGCAGGTAGCGGTGGAGGATTGGCTGATATGATAAAAGGCGTATTCAACTAAACCAAATAACAAATATTTGAAGCTGTTCCCTCCAAATGGGAGCAGCTTTTTATTTTCTGCCTGAACCGAAGAAGTACCCGAATGAAACCCCAAAATTCCTGTTGCTGATGGTTTCCCCAGGAGTATTTGATAAATTGGCCAGGCCATGGGAATAAAACAGTTTAAGATAAGACCCATATCCCAGTTTATACCCAATTAAGCCCTGCACACCATAATCTGTTTTTTTGATAGTTCCGGGTTCAGATCCAAAAGCTATATCCAGTTCTTCCACTTCTTTCTCATTATATATGACTTTTGATCTGCCATTTAGTCCGATTGCGACATATGGACCGCCGCCGAAGAAGAAATGTCCTCTTCCTAAACCTGAGTAATACAACATATTCAGTGGCATTTCCAGGTAGTTAATATAGACGTTTCCATTAACAGGAATAGCTGTTTGTGACAGGTCAAGCAATCCACTATACAGAAATCCTTTGGTTGAATAACTGAATTCCTGCAGGATACTTAGCTTGGATTCTCCCAGGTCAAATCCCAGCATGATGCCGGCAGTGGGACCTAAGCGGTAATTATCTGTGCGGGAAATCATTTGCATTGAATACTGCATTTTGGAAACATTAATTCCTCCCTGGACGCCAAATTTAAACTGGGATCTGGCGCTGGTAACCAGGCAAATGCAGAGTAGGGATAGGTATAGGTTTTTCACAATGGATTGATTTATTATCCAATAACGAAAAAAACCAGAAAGTATTGAAGGGGTTTTTACAATTCTTTATGAAATCGGGCAACAACCTTTTAGGCCAACCGGCGTCTTATATATGTAGTTCTTTAATAAGCAGGGCAAACGGACAGCACAATTTTTAATTGTGTATTCCGTTAGATTTCAGTAAGGTTCTTTATCAATCTCTTAACACCGGATTGTTAAACCTTGGCACCTGGTTTGTGTCTTAGTATATAGAACACATAAAATAGTCTAACAGTCAATTTTCTCATAAGCAGTTAGTTTTGGTTGCGGCCCCTATTTCCATAGGGGCTTATTTTTTATATAGCTGCAAATGAGGGCAGAAACACCAGCTCCTGTGATGTCTGCATAAATATCAGCCAATTCAAATTCCCTCGACGTAAAGTGTTCCTGGTAGAACTCCATCCCAATTCCATAAGCAGAGGCAGAAATAAACAATATGGTTAATAGATAAAAGCTGCTTATTCGTTTTGTTCTATGTGTTAAATACCGCCACCAGAGAAAAACAAGAATGCCAAAGAGTATTGCATGTACAATTTTATCAAAATTGGGTAAGCCGGCAATTAAAAATGACGCTTTCTCAAAAGAACCGGATCCAATCGTCAGTAAAATAAATATCATCAGGGTCCACAACAGGCCTGGCCATTGTGTATCCATGAATTTTCTGATGAACCTTACCATAATTAATGATACGAGGGCCTGGTATGCGGTTGAATCCAGTAATGTGCTGATGTCTTCAGGATCTGTAACGGTCATTTTAATCATCCAGCCACTGCCATAAGGATCCTGGTTAACGAGTTCAGGATGCGCGTCAAGTTCTGTATTTTTTTCGGTAATGGTACCCGTCAGTGGAAGGAACAGGTCACTTACTGTTTTAACTGCTTCCACAGTTCCGAAAACAGATTCGGCAGGAATTTCCTTTCCGATAGTTTCAATATCCACATAAACGATATCGCCCAGTTCACTTTGCGCGAAATCGGTAATGCCGATGGTGGCAATATTTCCTTCCAGTAAAACCCATTCGTGATCTTTTGTATAACGGAGATTGTCGGGAAAATTCATGTTCAAGCTTTTAGAGTAGCAAATATGAAGAAAATCCTGTTGTTCTTTGAAAATTATTATCCTACGGAGCTTTATTACAGTATTAATTTTTTTTTCTTTTCACCAGGGATGCTTTGATAATATGAATATCCTGCAAAGGCCTGTGTCCTTCATCAATGCCGGATGTCTTTGTTGCGGCAATTTTATCCACTATATCCATTCCTGAAATCGCCTCCCCAAAAACTGTATATCCCTGGTCCAGGTGTGGCGAACCCCCGATGGTTTCATATACTTTCCTGTGATCCGGTGGTATTTTCCTGCCTTTAAGCCTGAAGGTTTCAACCGAGTCGAGTCCGACTGATGTGAATTTTCTTCCCTGAACAATATAAAACTGGCTGCCACTGCTTTCTTTTTTTGGATTCTCTTCATCTCTCTGCCGGGCTGCCGCCAGTACCCCCCTTTTATGAAACAAGCTGACCCTGAATTCTGCCGGTATCCTGTATGATGGTCCGCCTTCCCCAAGATGATCATCCTTTTTTGGCATGTTTGCTGGAAGGGTCACCTGCCTGGATCATGAAATTCTGGATAACCCTGTGAAACAATACGCTGTCATAAAAACCCTGTTTCACCAGTTTCAGGAAATTATCCCTGTGAAGCGGGGTGGAATCAGATAACCTTAATACAATTGATCCGCTATCGGTAAGGAGAAGGACGTCTTTTTTCCTGTCTTTTTTCTTCAGCTTTATTTCCTGTTGTGCTAAGCAGGACACTGAAAGAAAAAACAGCATTAGTGATAAAAAATATTTCATCAGGATCAGTTACTTGAATGTTTGCCATGGATGTTCGTCATATCACTTCATTATTCTGGAAGTACAGGAGTATATGATCTTTCATAAAATCTTCCTGTTCCTTGAGCGACATAGGCGGAATGTGCTTTAGCTGCCTGAAATGCGGCCATCCGTCTTCGTCTACGCCTTCCAGTTCATAGAAACCGCTATTGGATAAAATGGAGCATACCGCAATATGCATCAGGTCCTGTTTTTGTTCTTTTGTGAACTTGCTGCGAAGGTCCCCGAATTCCTGCATTCCTATCAGGAAAAGAATGGTTTCCATATCCGGTTTTTTGCCGAATCGTTCCATCAGTTTTTCTTCCAGTTTCCACCACCTTGCCTGCAGGTCATCCGCAAAGTTCATCATCTGATTTCTTTTTCTTTGAAATAATCCTGCAACACACCAGGTATCCGTATATGATCTGTCTCCTGGTAATTTTCCAGTATGCAGCCAGTATCCTTGGTAGTGCCAGGGAACTGCCATTTAATGAATGCGCCAGTTGTGTTTTCCCATTGCCGTCTTTATACCGGATTTTCATCCGGTTGGTCTGGAACGATTCAAAGTTTGAAACGGAACTCACTTCAAGCCATCTTTCCTGTGCCGCGCTGAATACTTCAAAATCATAGGTGAGCGCTGAAGCAAAGCTCATATCGCCGCCGCATAAACGAAGAATGCGGTAAGGAAGCCCAAGGCTCTGCACAAGCTTTTCGACATGGCTTACCATTTCGTCCAGTACCTGGTAGCTGAGATCAGGATGCACCAGCTGAACGATTTCTATTTTATCAAACTGGTGTACCCGGTTCAAGCCCCTTACGTCCTTGCCAAAACTGCCTGCCTCACGCCGGAAACAAGGTGTGTAGGCGGTCATTTTTATGGGAAGATCAGTTTCCTTTACAATCTCATCCCGGTAAATATTGGTAACAGGCACTTCTGCGGTGGGAATCATATAAAAATTATCAGCAGGCATATAATACATCTGCCCTTCCTTATCGGGCAATTGTCCAGTGCCCCATGCAGTAGCTTCATTTACCATCAGCGGAGGTAAATACTCTGTATACCCGGCTTCCGTGTTGTAATCGAGGAAGTACTGGATCAGCGCCCGCTGCAGTTTTGCGCCTTTGCCTTTATATAATGGAAATCCGCTGCCGGTAAGTTTTACACCGGTTTCAAAATCCACCAGGTCATATTTTTTGATAAGTTCCCAGTGTGGTAATGCGGTGGCAGGTAATCCCGGCTTTTGCCCTCCCTCCCTGACTACTACATTATCTTCCGGTGTTTTTCCCGCCGGAACCAATTCAGAAGGCAGGTTCGGTACCCGCACAAGCATGTCCAGCATCCCGCTTTCCGCCGAGCTTAATTGCTGGTCAAGGCTTTCAATAGCTGATTTCAGGGCCGACACTTCGGCTTTCTTTTGTTCGGCCTCTTCTTTAAGGCCTTTTCCCATCAGTATGCCAATTTCTTTTGATGCGGCATTCCTGCGGGCAAGTTTTTCTTCCTGTTCTGTCTGGATTTTTCTTTTCTGTTCGTCCAGGCTGATCAGGGCATCGATCAGCTGAGGTTCTCCGAAATTCTTTACTTCCAGTTTTTTCAATACCAGGTCCCTGTTCTGGCGGATATAATTGATCTGCAACATCTTCCGAAATTTCCGGCAAAGATAGGGCTAGTACAGGCCATTTGGAAAGATCAGAAACCGATCTTCAGTGTAAGGGTCTGCATATCGTTTAAAGCGGTGAAGGCATAATGGTTTATTTCGACCCTGGCATTAAGTGATGAAGTAATGTTGAAACCATATCCGATGCCCGCAACAAGACCTTTTCCCCGAAGCACATCGGTGATGTACCGGTTATTGGTAAATACCCCGTCATGCAGGTCGCCGGTAAGGAAGTGATTGGTTTTGCCGCTCCTGAAGGCAAGGCCACCACTTAATAAAAGGCCATTTCCGTCTTCCCGGGTATGGTAAAGGGCTTTTATGGCCGAAGTCACCTGGTGATAATAGGCGCCTTCATTCATGGATTTATCCCACTTTGGCACATTGTTGCTGAAAAAATAATTCATGTGAATAATGCCCTCGATATGATCCGTAAAACCAAAGGCAAGTTCTCCCTGCAGTGTCATTCCGCGAAAACCTATTTGATTCTCAAGTCCATAACCTACTGCAGCGTAGGGCCTTATATTGATCTGGGCGCGTGTAACGGTGAAGGATACCAGTAAGGCAGCCATTAAGAGGCAATGCTTCATTTTCCAGGATATTGGTTGGGTAGAGTTTCTAATCTATAGGCGTAATGATGAAAACAGCGGAAAGGGATTTTTATTGTTTTTCCCTGACCCTTTTATTCATAACATAAAACCATGCCAGAGGTAATAAAGACAATATCATCATTCCAGGATATCCGGTTGGCATTTGTGGCGCATTTTCGTGATGCCTGAGTACCTGGTACTTACGATTGGCCATATAATGATGGTCGCTGTGCCGGGAAAGTTCAAATAACATAAGCCGCCCTAGTACATGGTTACTATTCCAACTGTGCTGAGGCATCGGCCTTTCATATTTACCTTCTTCCAGCTTTCAACCTCGACAGGCCATAATGTTCTATATAATTTACTGTTTCCAGTTGAAGAAATCCTATCACTGCTGCAGCCATAAAAAAGAAGCAGGCCATTAATCCGAAAAAGTAAATGATGAGCAACAGGAATGCCAGTTGAATCAGTTGAAACTGAAGCATTTCATTCCTGTAATGAATGGCTGGCAATCCTTTTTTATCCTGTTCCCTGTTGGCAATTCTCCAGGCCGACAAATAAGATAACACCACACTCCTTACATAAAATGCATATAATGATTCACCATAACGTGCGCTTGAAGGATCTTCAGGGGTTGATACATGCTTGTGATGGCCTTTATTATGTTCAATGAAAAAATGCATATACAAGGACGTAAGCAGCAGCATTTTTGCGAGGAACTGTTCAAATGGTTTTTTCCTGTGACCCAGTTCATGGGCAACATTTATTCCAAAGGTTCCGCAAAGAAGCCCCATCACAAAGATCCTTCCTGCAGCCTCCCACCACATCAGTCCGGGTTCGACCATTGACTGTAGAAAAAGATACAGGGCGGCATACTGGAAAATAACCACCACATACAACCATACATCATATATAAAATCCCTCCTGGCCATTTCTTCTTCAGCCTGGTCAAGGTTCTTATCATCAGGTTTTACCAGCAGTTCAAATAAGGGAATAAAACCCCATGCGTATAATAATGGCAGGAATATGATCCACCCGGTTGAAGTAAAGGAAAAAAATGCCCCGGCAAAGAAAATTAAGGGAGTTGCATATTTCAGGGCTCTTACCTGCATAGGCTAAATTACATTTTTGAATGTTAATTTTTACAGCATGTGAAATAGCCTTTTAAACTATGCGTTGAGCTGGAAGTCAAACAGCAAAACCTGGCATGGATATACAACAGCAGTCGAAAAATATTCATTTAATGTGGCGGGCCGGTTTCGGCCCCCGGGCGGAGGATCTTCCAAACATCAGCAAACTTTCTTCCGCAAATCTCTATACCTCCATAATAAAAGCCTCTTCAAAGTCCCCTGAATTTATAAAAGTTTCCACCAATACACTCGACGGTTTATGGAAAGGCATTATAAACGAAGGCAAGATCCAGGAACTCACCAAAGAGCAAAAGCAACAGATCAGGAAAGAAAGCCGGGATGCCATTAAAAATCTAAACATCCGCTGGCTCGATGAAATGGTGCATTCCGATGCTCAGCTCAGGGAAAAAATGGCATTCTTCTGGCATGGACATTTTGCCAACCGCGAAATCAATATTTTTTTCCAGCAAAACCTGCTGGATGTTCTCCGGAGAAATGCACTTGGGCAATTTCGGCCAAATGCTCACTGAAGTATCAAAGAGTGCCGCCATGCTTTCGTTCCTGAATAACCAGCAGAACCGGAAACAAAGCCCCAATGAAAATTTTGCCCGTGAAGTAATGGAACTCTTTACACTGGGCCGGGGAAATTATACGGAAAAGGATATTAAGGAAGCTGCCCGCGCATTCACCGGATGGGGATTTAACCTGGCCGGCGAATTTGTTTTTCGCAGGCAGTTCCATGATACGGGCAGCAAAACCATTTTTGGTAAATCAGGAAACTTTAACGGTGATGATGTGATTGCCATGCTGCTTGAAAACAAACAAACGGCAAAATTTATCACGGAAAAAGTATACAGGTTTTTTGTCAACGACCAACCGGATGCTGACATCATAGCCAAACTCAGTAAGGATTTTTACCAGTCGGGCTATGACATTAAAAAACTGATGTCCGGCATATTCCAGTCGCCCTGGTTCTATAACATGGAGAATACCGGGGTGAAAATAAAATCCCCGGTTGAACTGCTGGTGGGCATCCGCAGAATACTTCCAATGGATTTTGAACAGGAGGAAGTTCAGTTATTATACCAGCGACTGCTTGGGCAAATGCTTTTCAATCCGCCGAATGTTGCCGGATGGCCGGGAGGAAGAAGCTGGATCGACAGTTCTTCACTGATGTACAGGCTCCGGCTGCCAAGACTGCTGCATGACGACCAGGACATTTCTGCAAAACCAAAGGATGATGACGATACGATGATGGGACAGGCAGGCGCAACAAAGGCTATGCAACGCGGACGTATAAATGTAAATATCGACTGGCCTGCATACACATCGGCATTTAAGAATGTTCCCCGCAATGACCTGGCCGTTTCAATAACCGCCAGCCTGCTGCAGGGTGGAAAAGCGGATATGGAACTGTTGAATAAATATGCTGATGCAGGGGACCGGGAATCATATATACGTACAGTGACCATTAACCTGATGAGCACACCTGATTACCAGTTGATGTAAAAATTAATTTATGCTGATTAAAAGAAGAAATTTCATTCAGATAGGCAGCCTCGCCACCGGTACATTATTTGTTCCTAAATTTTTGAAGGCTTTCGAAAAACCTTCGATGGTGCCTTCAGGAAACAAGGTAGCGGTGGTGATCCAGTTATCAGGCGGCAATGACGGATTAAATACGGTTATACCTTACCGTAATGATACATATTACAGGCAACGGCCAAGGCTGGGCATTAAGAAAGAGCAGGCACTGAACATCACGGATGAAGCAGGGCTGCATCCTGCGCTCAGTCATTTTCGTTCACTGCATGATGCCGGGCAACTGGCGATTCTTAACAGTGTGGGATATCCCAACCCCGACAGGTCGCACTTCAGGAGTATGGATATATGGCAGAGCGGCAGCCAGAGCAATGAAATCGTAAATACGGGATGGATAGGTCGTTATCTCGATGCGCAGTGCGCAGGATGTGATAAGCCAACACAGGCGCTTGAAGTGGATGATGTGCTTAGCCTGGCCTTAAAAGGTGAAATGGAAAAAGGACTTGCATTCAGAAATCCACGCAACCTCTATGGCAGCAGCCAGGAAAAATATTTCCGGGAACTGTCAAAGGATCATGGACATACAGGAAACAGCCAGGCAGATTACCTGTATAAGACGATGGCGGATACCATTTCATCGGCCGACTATATTTTCCAGCAGAGCAAGTTGCACCCATCTACACAGCAATATCCTTCATCACAGCTTGGGCAAAGCCTGAAAACCATTGCCGGACTTATCTTCAGTGAAATCAATACAAAAGTTTACTATGTTTCACTGGGCAGTTTTGATACCCATATCAACCAGGATGCGCAACAGAAAAGGTTGTTCACCGAACTGAATGAAGCATTGCAATCCTTCACAAAAGACCTTACGGCAAATCACCGGATGGAAGATGTGCTGATATTTACTTTTTCTGAATTCGGCAGAAGGGTTTCACAGAATGCCAGCGGAGGAACGGACCATGGTACAGCCAATAACATGTTCCTGATCAGCGGCGGATTAAAACAGAAAGGACTGATCAATGAAATGCCTGACCTCCAGAACCTCCAGGATGGTGATCTGAAATATGCCATTGATTTCAAAAATGTATATGCCACCATATTGCATAAATGGCTGGGTGCAGATGATGAAAAAATCCTCGGAAAGAAATTTTCTTATCTTGATTTTATCTGAGATAAAAAAGGGCGGGATAATTATCCTGCCCATAGAAAAAGGCCGCCTCATATTATTGAGACAGCCTTTTTTAAATTTGTGAAACCTGGAGTTTTATTTTTTACTCATTGCCACCCGGTACAACAGGAATGCCATGGCCCCGAAGGTTACTGCCCCCAGGAGATAATATCCTCCCAGGCCCATCGATTCAGTCAAACCATGTTCAAGGCTTATTTTTTTCAATCCTGCATTGATCGATTCATTAACGGAAAGTATCGCTACAATAACACCCATCAGTGCACCTCCCGCAACAAGTCCGGTGGCAAAAAGATTTCCTTTCCTGAGGTCCTCTTCTTCTTCAATATCGGCCGACCCTCTTTTTTTAAGCCTGGCATCAACAATACCACGAATCGCTCCACCGACGAATATGGGAAGTGTGGTTGATAATGGGAGGTAAATGCCAATGGCAAAACTCAGTGCCTTGATACCGCAAAGTTCCATAACCAGGGCTATAAATACACCCACGATCACAAACTGCCAGTCGAGATTAAAAGACAGGATACCCTTGATTAACGTGGCCATCAGGGTAGCCTGTGGGGCAGAGTACCGGTCTGTTCCAATGGCATGGTTAATGCCCTGTGCAACCTGTTCGGCGGTTGGTGTATCCAGGATTTTTACAGTAAATCCAATAGCCAGTGATGACACAATAGCACCAATGAACAAAGCTATTTGCTGGTATTTTGGGGTAGCGCCTACCAGGTAGCCGGTTTTAAGATCCTGTGAAGTTGCACCCGCATTGGCGGCAGCGATACAGATCATTCCGCCTACTACAAGGGCCATTGGTTCATAGACTTTTCCTGTCCAGCCCACTGCAATAAACACCAGGCAGGTGCCCATGATGGTAGCGATGGTCATTCCGGAAATGGGGTTATTGGAAGAGCCGATCAAACCTACAATACGGGATGATACAGTGACAAAAAATGCTCCGAAGATCACTACCAGTACACCAAGTAAGAGTTTGCTTATAACGGTATCGCCGGGTACCTGCGGAAGGATGGTCATCAGTAGAACTAAACCAATGCTTCCGAATCCTACAATCTTTACACTGAGGTCCCTTTCGGTGCGTGCGATAACGGTGGTTTCAGTTCCGCCTTTTAAAGAACTCACGCTTCCTTTGAAAGATGATATGATGGTAGGGATTGTTTTGAACAGCGTAATAAAACCTCCTGCTGCTACTGCGCCTGCGCCAATCTGACGCACATAAGCACGGTAAATAGCCGTGGCATAATCACCGAATGTATGCGTAACGGGATCCCAGCTTCCCGGTCCGCCTGCACTGTTGATGTCTTTCAGATAACCCAGTTTATTCAATTGTGCTGCAATAACATCAGACGGGACCAGTGATGCCAGCAGGGGATTAAATACAAACCACGTGAGCACACTGCCGGCAACCAGTACGCCTGCGATTTTGGGACCGATGATATATCCCACACCAAGATACTCCGGTGTTATTTCCCCGCTGACTTTGGCGGATGGGAAGTATTTATTTGCCTGCCGGGTCATATATTCCGGTGTTTCAGCAACAAAGTGAATGATCTTCTGGAGGAAGGCATATAAAGCAGCAACGCCAACACCCAGGAAGGCGGTCCTGGCAAAGTCCCCGCCTTTTTCACCGGCCTTCAGAACCGATGCACAGGCCGTTCCTTCAGGGTAGGGAAGGGTCTCGTGTTCTTTAACAATGAGCGCCCTTCGAAGAGGGATCATCATTAAAGTGCCCAGGATACCACCGAATATGGCAAGGGTGAGAATGGTCAGGTAATTAAAATAATCAGCGTCCTTGCTTTCGCTCAGGAAGAGAAAACCAGGCAGTGTGAATACCACACCGGCGGCAATACTCTCACCCGCAGAACCGGTTGTCTGGATGATATTATTTTCGAGTATGGTTGTCCGTAAGAATAATTTACTGAGGGCGATAGCCATAACGGCGATGGGGATGGAGGCTGATACGGTTAATCCCGCTTTCAGCGCCAGGTAAACGGTGGCAGCGCCAAAGATGATGCCGAATGCCGATCCAACGAGTACGGCTTTAATGGTGAACTCCTTCATGTTCGTTTCCGCGGAAACGAAAGGCTGAAATTTTTTTTCTGACATGTCAGTCGTTTTGGTAGGGGGAAAGATAATAAAAAAATCCCCGGATCATCATCCGGTAATTTTTAATGATCATCTTCATTTTTCAGCAGTCATAAGTTTTTTCAACCACCAGGTAAGCAGGAACAGGAGGATAGCAGCCACGCCTGACATGACAACAAACAACATAAAGAAATCATAGAGGTTGTTAATCGTAAAGCCAAGGAAAGAACTGAATTCGTATGGAACTTTCAGTTCATTCAATGTTGCAATCTGTGCAGCAGATGGTGTTATTTTCCCGGTAAGTATGGCAGGCAGATCTATTCCGGCCTCTGCTGCCTTTATGAATTCTGGCTGGCCCGGAGGATATAGTGCACTAAGTTTACCCGCCAGCACATTGGCTGCCGCATTGGCCATGAACCATACCGCCATCAGCAATGACGCAAATCGCATCGGTGCCATTTTATTGACTAGCGATAGTCCGATTGGCGAAAGGCAGAGTTCCCCCCAGACATGCAGCGCATACATCCCGGTGAGCCAGATCATACTTACTTTAATATTAGGCTGAAGATCTTTAACGCCGAGCGCGATCCATGCATATCCCACGGAAAGAAGGAAAAGGCCGATGGCCATTTTCATTGGTGAAGTAGGTTCTGCGTTTCTTTTCCCGAGCCATAACCACAACCAGGCAAATATGGGAGCGAATATTACCACAAAGGCCGAGGGTACCGACTGAAACCAGGATGGTGGTACATTATAATTAAGCAGGTCAATATGAAGGTTGGTTTGCTCTGCTGCAAAAAAGGAAAGCGATGCGCCTGCCTGTTCATACGCACTCCAGAAGAAAACGACAAAGAAGGAAACGACAAAGATGGCGATGATGCGCTTTATTTCCAGTTTGGTCAGTGATTTGTCAGAAAAAATTACATACAGCAACAGTGCCAGCGAAACAAGCAGCAGCCAGGTAATATCAAATATCTGCCTTGCATGCACATAAAGAAGGCCCATGGCACTGGCACAAAGCAATACAATCACACCAATCCCTCCAATAGACAAAGGCTTCCGAAGAAAGGAAGTTGAGTTGTCCATATGTTCGGGCACCACACCGATGGGATTGCCATCATGTGAAACGAGGTATTTGTCTTTCAGCTTGTACATGGTAAAAACACTGATGAGCATACCGATGGCTCCGGCAAGGAATGCCCACTTGAAATCATCGGGATCTCCTGTGTTTCCAACAAGACCGCAAATGAATGGTCCCACCATTCCACCCACATTGATCCCCATATAGAAAATGGTATAAGCTGAATCAGTTCTTTTATCACCCGCTTTGTACAGGTGTCCAACCATCGAGGAAATATTTGGTTTAAAAAATCCATTTCCGGCGATCATCAGTCCGAGTCCGAGATAAAATAGAAATGAAGATACTTCCGGTAAAGTCTTGTAATAATAGGAGCAAAAAAACAGTATGATTTCAGCCAGTGCCATCACCATTCCGCCAAACATGATCGATTTCCTGTTACCCCAGTACCGATCGGCAAAATAGCCGCCTACCAATGGAGTCAGGTATACAAGGCTGGTATAACCGCCATACATGATGGATGCAAAGGGTTTGCTGAACATCAGGGCCTGGGTCATGAAATATACCAGTATGGCCCTCATACCATAGTAATTGAATCGTTCCCACATTTCAGTAGCAAAGAGGACATACAAACCTTTCGGGTGTTTCTCAGACGCTGGTGCAAGATTCATGCAGTAACTGTTTAATTCAGTGATCGGGGTATCCCGGCTGAAAATAATGAAATATTCACATACCCTCCGGCCCTGATGTAAAGGATGTAAAAAATGGCTGATAAGAATATGGATATACATTGCTCTCCATCATGATAGCGTGGTAAAGTACCATTGCACTTATTTTATATATTTGCCCGGTAATTATAAATCCTTGTTATCCATACCCGTTTGAAAACACCCGGATATCTCAATAACCAACAGAATGAATCCTATTAAGATCCTGCTCCTGGGCGCGGGCGGGCGTGAACACGCTATCGCCTGGAAAATCAGCCAGAGCAAAAACTGCGAGAAATTATTTATAGCTCCCGGAAACGCGGGAACAGCCACCTGCGGAGTAAATGTTGATATAGCCATCAATGATTTTCTTGCCATACAGTCTTTCTGCCTGCGTGAACATATTGATATGGTGATTGTAGGTCCTGAAGAACCACTGGTGAATGGCATATATGATTATTTTCAATCTGATGCCGCACTCCGGAATATAGCCCTGATCGGACCTTCAAAGGAAGCTGCCAGGCTGGAAGGCAGTAAGGCATTTGCCAAGGCATTCATGCTTCGCCATAATATACCCACAGCCAGTTACCGTGAATTTGATTCAGGTAATTACGAAGAGGGGGTAAGTTACCTCAGGGATCATACTATACCCATCGTACTTAAAGCCGATGGCCTGGCCGGGGGAAAAGGCGTGATTATCTGCAATAACCACGTGGAAGCCATGGCGGAATTTGAGCTGATGTTACAGCATTCCAAATTTGGTGAAGCCGGGGAGAAGGTAGTGGTAGAAGAATTCCTGCAGGGCATAGAGCTGAGTGTGTTTGTGCTGACCGACGGGAAAAATTACGTTTTACTTCCTGAGGCGAAAGATTATAAAAGGATTGGTGAGGGGGATCATGGACTGAATACCGGGGGGATGGGCGCCGTAAGCCCCGTTCCTTTCGCTACTGCTGAATTCATGGAAAAAGTGAGGCAAAGAATCATTGAACCCACGGTAAAAGGGCTCCGGGAAGAGAACCTGGAGTACAAGGGATTTATCTTTTTTGGGCTCATCAGTGTCGGGAATGAACCCTTTGTGATTGAATATAACTGCCGGATGGGTGATCCCGAAACTGAAGTGGTAATCCCCAGGATGAAATCTGACCTGGTCGAAACTTTCCTCGCTGTATCACAGCAACGGTTAAACGATATACAGCTCGATATAGATGATCGTGCTGCCGCAACAGTTATGGCAGTAAGTGCAGGGTACCCCGGGCCTTATGAAAGGGGATTTGAAATAGAAGGGCTGGAAATATTGAATGAGGATGATGTGCTCGTATTTCATTCCGGGACCCGGGTACTCGACGGGAAACTGGTTACAGACGGGGGAAGAGTGCTTACGGTTACCGCTTACGGTGAAAATATTGTTAAAGCGGTGCATCGTGCCAACAAGATCATGGAGTTCATTTATTTCACCGGCATGTATCACAGAAAGGATATTGGGTATGAGTTTACGTGAATATCCGCAGGATAATAAATCACTCTCAACCCTCAACCCCCAACCCTCAACCATAAACATTTGGGGCTTAATCCAATAAAACAGAATATCTCCCGTTGTTTATTCGGATTATTTCTTCAATTTTGCCTCCATTAACGAAAAACCAATATCGCCTGAACAATGGGACTTTTTAACTGGTTTACTCAAGATATTGCCATTGATCTTGGAACCGCCAATACGCTTATCATCCACAACGACGAGATAGTTGTTAACGAACCTTCGATAGTTGCTTTAGACCGCAATAATCCTAAGAACGTACTGGCCGTTGGAAAAAAGGCGCTGATGATGCATGAGAAAACGCACGAAAGCATCAGGACAGTTCGCCCTTTGAAAGATGGTGTGATTGCCGATTTCAACGCCGCCGAGCTCATGATCAGGGAGATGATCAAGATGATCTATCCCAAGAAGCCGCTTTTCCCTCCCAGCTGGAGGATGATGATTTGTATCCCTTCCAGTATCACGGAAGTGGAAAAAAGGGCTGTGCGCGACAGTGCTGAACAGGCCGGAGCCAAGGAAGTATACCTCCTTCATGAACCGATGGCTGCCGCGCTGGGTATTGGCATTGATGTGGAAGAACCGGTGGGAAATATGATCATAGATATCGGCGGGGGAACAACGGGTATTACCGTAATTGCCCTGGCAGGTATTGTTTGCGATCAGTCCATCCGTATTGCCGGTGACGAATTTACCGCTGATATCATGGAAGCATTAAGGCGTTATCACAGCCTGCTGATCGGTGAACGGACGGCCGAACAGATAAAAATACAAATCGGGGCAGCCATGAAAGACCTGGAGAACCCCCCTGATGATATTCCTGTGAATGGACGTGACCTGGTGACGGGTATTCCCAAGCAGATCATGGTTTCTTTCCAGGAAATTGCTGAAGCGCTGGATAAATCCATCTTCAAAATTGAAGAAGCGATCCTGAAAGCACTGGAAACGACGCCTCCTGAACTTGCCGCTGACATTTACCGCCGCGGACTTTACCTTACCGGGGGTGGTGCATTACTCAGGGGCCTTGATAAGCGCCTGAGCCAGAAAATCAAACTGCCTGTGCACGTTGCTGATGATCCGCTGAAAAGTGTGGTAAGAGGCACGGGTATAGCGCTTAAAAATTACTCGCGGTATCCTTTTGTGATGAGATAACGTAATGCGTAACATTTTTTTATTCATCGCCCGGTTCAGTAACCTGTTTTTCTTCCTGTTGCTGCAGGCGGTGGCACTTACCATGCTGTTCCGTTACAATAAGTTCCATGAAGCGGCATATATGAATGTTGCCAATGAAGCCACCGGTAAAGTTTTCCTCAGGTATAACGGTATCCAGACTTATTTCAGCCTTAAAAAAGAAAATGAGAAACTGCGTGAGCAGAATGCCAGGTTATTGAATATGCTGAAAGTGGACTTCAGCGCTCCCGACAGTTCCCTGCAACTGATTACAGATACCGTCCGTGTAGATTCCATCGAGCAATACCGTAAATTTCTTTTCCTCCCCGCAAAAGTGATCGGCAATTCTGTTGATGCGCAGAATAATTATCTTACCCTGCACCGTGGTTATAACCAGGGTGTTGATATAAATATGGCGGTGGTAGGACCGGAAGGCATTATCGGTAAAGTGATCAATGTAAGCCCGAATATGTCGGTTGTAATGAGTTTGCTGCACCGCAAAAACAGTGTGGTGGCCCTGCTTAAAAAGGGCAGTGGATTCGGAGAAGTGATCTGGGATGGTAAGGATCCACGTTTTGTAACCCTGACCAAGATACCCAGGACCATTAAGATCAGCAAGGGCGATACTGTGGTGACCAGCCCATATTCAGATATTTTTCCTGCCGGACAGGTTGTAGGATTCGTGGAAGAAGTAGCCGAAGAAAAAGCTACCAGCGCGTATTACCTGAAAGTGAGGACGGCCACCAATTTCTATTCCATACAGCATGCCTTTGTAGTGAAGAACCTTCAGAAATCAGAAATGGATTCCCTGCTGTTAAAAGTGAAGAAAGACTGATGAGCAACCTGTTGAAAAATATTATCCGTTTCTCCATTTTCATCCTGTTCCAGGTATTTGTGCTCGACAAAATTCCGCCGCTGCACAGGTTCATCACACCATACCTGTATTTCCTGTTTATCCTCTGGCTGCCTTTTAAAATTTCCAGGGGTGGTTTGTCCCTCCTTGGTTTTCTGTTTGGCCTGACGCTTGATTTTTTTACCAAGACACCGGGCCTCCATGCTGCGGCCTGCACCCTGATCGCATATGTGCGTCCCTTTATAATAGGATTGCTGATGCCCAAGGAGGCTTATGAGATCAGCTATGCTGAACCATCCATGACCAGTATGGGCCTGATGCCGTATACCGTTTACGTGCTTATTCTCACTGTCCTTCACCACACCTACCTGGTTTTCCTGGAATGGCTTGAATTTGGAAATTTCTTTTTCTTCCTGGGTAAAGTATTCGCAACCACGGGAATCAGCCTGTTATTGATCCTCATAACTGAAATATTATTCATAAGGAAATCCAGATACCGGACAAATGTGGCCTGAAATTCCCTTTTGCGTATAAACCCTTTTACAAAGCCGCAATGCTTTCTTAATTTGCACCAGCAAAATGCCCGTTTTTAACCAATCCCGTCAAACCGTTATACGCCTGATAGTCCTGGCGGTTTTTGTCGTTCTCATCATCCGGCTGTTCATTTTGCAGATGCTTTCCCCGCAATACCAGATCCAGGCTATGGACAATGCCGTAGATCGAAAAGTGATTTTCCCTGATCGCGGGCTGATTTTTGACCGTAAAAACAGGCCCATCCTCGAAAATACCGTAACCCATGACCTGATGATCCTTCCCACCCAGCTTAAGGGTGTTGATACTGCCGGGCTTTGCAGTGTATTGGGCATAGATACCGCCGAATTCCGGCAAAGACTGGTTACCGCGATTATCAGGAACGGCAGGTACCGACCCTCTGTGTTTGAGGCATCGCTCCCCATTGAAAAATTCGTAAAACTCCAGGAAAATATTTACCGCTTTGAGCCGGGATTTTACCTGCAGGACAGGCCTATACGGTCCTATCCTTATAAGGTTGCGGAACATGTACTGGGATATATCGGCGAAGTGGATTCCAATATTCTCAAACGCACCAAGTATTACTACCAGATTGGTGATTATATGGGCCTGACCGGACTGGAAAGGTTTTATGAAAACATACTCATGGGGCAAAGGGGTGTGCAATACCGCTTGAAGGATAATAAGAACAGGCTTGTAGGATCTTATGAAAACGGATCTTTTGATACCGCCGCTATTGCAGGCCGTAGCCTAAGGACATATATGGATATTGAAGTACAGGTGCTGGCTGAAAAGCTGATGGCGAATAAACTGGGAGCTGTGGTGGCTATTGAACCCGGAACCGGGGGTATTATAGCCATGGCCAGCGGCCCAACCTATGACCCCAACCTGTTAACAGGTTCTGAAAGAAAAAGGAATTTCTCCTGGCTGCTCAGTGATACTGCGAGGCCACTGTTTAACCGTGCTATTAAAGGACAGTATCCGCCGGGATCAACCATTAAACCAACCCAGGCTTTGATTGCCCTGGATGAAGGTGTGATCACGCCGAGTTATGGTATTGCCTGTAACGGCGCTTACTATGGTTGCAGAAGGCCAATCAATTGCACAGAAAAATGGGCCGGCCATGCTACCAACCTTCGCCTTGCCATTGCGCATTCCTGCAACTCGTATTTTTCGAATGTATACCGGCTGGCTGTCGACAATCCGGCATATAAAAATGTTGATGAGGGATATGCAAAATGGAAACAGTACATGAATTCATTTGGATTAGGTGTACGGTTAGGATTGGATATCCCCAGTGAAGACGATGGCCTTGTTGTGGATACCGGTTTCTATAACAGGCTCTACCGTAATTCATGGAATTCCTGTACCAATGTATTCCTCGGAATCGGCCAGGGTGAATTACAGGCAACGCCATTGCAGATGGCCAACATGATGTGCATCATTGCCAACAAAGGATTTTATTATACACCGCATTTTGTAGACAGTATTGATGGCATAGGCGAAGGCGACACGATATTGAAACCCTTCCGGGTAAAACATGAAGTAACCCATATTCCGGACAACATATATGAAACCGTACAATTGGGTATGCAGGATGTGGTAGATAATGGAACAGGAAGGGTTGCCAGGATCGAAGGGATTTCTGTGGCCGGAAAAACCGGTACGGCGGAAAACTATGGGATCATTAACGGGAAAAGGGAAAAGCTGCAGGATCATTCATGGTTTGTCTGCTTTGCTCCCACGTGAAAATCCTCGTATAGCCGTTGCCGTTATTGTTGAGAACGCCGGATTTGGTGCCACATGGGCAGGCCCGATTGCATCAATGATCATGGAAAAATACCTGAATGACACCCTGACAACGGAGCGGATGAAGGATTTTGAAAGGATTGCCGCACATGAGATCATTCTTCCTGTAGTTAAGCAGAAACGGATGAGGCTGGATTCGATCAGGCGGGTAAGGATTGCGCTGGAAATGGGCGACAGTTCGGTATTGCACAATGCACTGCCTGCCGCACCTGATGCGCCAAAGTTTGATATAAATATTGAGAAGAAAAGAATCGCTCCTCCAAAGCCATTAAAAGATTCTGTTCCGGTTCCGGGAAAGCCTGACAGTGTGCGGGCCGTGGCTGCCTTATTGCGGAAAGACAGGGAATGGATGCTGAACCCGTATGGATGGATCACAGTAAATAAAGAATACCTGTTTTGAATAATAATCCTGAAATATCAAAAGGGGTCGACTGGTTCACCGTGCTGCTGTATATGCTGCTTTCGGCAATTGGCATCATGAGCATTTTCGCGGCCACATACCATAATGAAGATGTTGTGCAGGGTTTCCTGTCTTTGAGGACAGATTACAGCAGGCAATCACTTTACCTGGTGATCAGTTTTGTACTGGCTATTTTCATTTTGCTGACCGACAGTAAATTTTTCACTGCAACTGCGAATCTTTTTTATTTTATCGGGATATTACTGCTGTTGCTGGTATTTCCTTTTCATACGGAAGTGAAAGGGACTAACTCCATCATCAGGTTTGCCAACTTTCAATTACAGCCTGCGGAATTGTGCAAGGTGTTTGTAAACCTTGCACTTGCTAAATACCTGTCACGCATCGACACTGATTTTACCAAACTGCGTTCACAACTGATTGCTACGGCATTGGTGGTGGTGCCTGCCATCATCACCATATTGCAAAGTGAAACGGGACTTGCCCTTGTATATTTTTCTTTCTTCCTGGTCATGTACCGGGAGGGCCTGCCCAGTGCCGTTCTCATTGTGGGATTTTCACTGGCTGTACTCGTTATAGCGACATTATTGCTTGATCCGAATGTACTTGCCATAATACTCACTGCAATTGCTGTTATAGCCATATATTTTATGAGGAGGCAGATACGGCGTGACAGGGGAATACTGATAGGCATAGTAGCCATCTGGTTTATATGTGTGGGCATACAAAGGTTTGCCGTTCCGTTTTTCTTCAATAATGTATTGAAGCCATACCAGGTACAGCGGATATATGCAACGGTGGGAAGGGATTTCCCAATTGATCCAAAGACCATGACGGAAGAAGATATAAGAAGGGTGGAAGAAAAGAAAAAAGCCAGTTCATATAATGTTAAGCAAAGCAAGATCGCCATTGGTTCAGGCGGATTTATGGGCAAGGGATTACTGAAAGGAACCCAGACCCGTTATGATTTTGTTCCTGAACAAAGAACGGATTTCATTTTCTGTACCATTGGTGAAGGTTTCGGATTTGTAGGCAGTTCGATATTGTTAATACTCTACCTCACCCTTTTATTCCGGATCATTTTCCTGGCAGAGCGACAACGTAGTACTTTCAGCAGGTGTTATGCTTATGGTGTTGCTGCTGTTTTATTATTCCATGTCGCCATTAATATCGGAATGACGGTAGGCCTTGTTCCTGTCATCGGCATACCATTGCCGTTTCTTAGTTACGGTGGTACGGCGCTGATTACTTTTACCATGCTGCTTTTTATCCTCATCCGGTTAGACGCTGATCGTCAGATGGTATTACGATGATTTCGTCATCTAATTGGTAATTTGAAAGTGTGGGAAATGTGGAAGTGAAAATGAGAAAATGAATTGTTGTTTTTCAACATTTGTATTTTGAATACTGCCCCCAATACTTTAATTCGCCCATCCGCCAATTCGTCAATTCGACAATCGCCGAAGGCGTAATCCGCAATCCGTAATCCGTCAATCCGCAATCCCTAATCCGTTAACTTTGCCTAATGAAGATCATCCCTCTTTCTGAAGGCAGTTTCAGCATTGACCAAACAAAACGATTTATTCCTTTTCATGCCAAAAAAGATGATATGAGTAACCGCCCGGCAGGCAGCCTGCTGGTGGAGATTCAGCCATTTGCGGTAATAACGGAAAAGGATATCCTCGTGCTGGATACCGGGCTTGGTTTTTCAACCCCCGATGGTAACCTGCAAATCCACCAGAACCTGGTCAATGCGGATATTAATCCCATGGATGTTACTAAAGTATTGATGACACACCTGCATAAGGACCATGCAGGCGGGGCCGGACTTGAGAACAGCATATTGCACCAGTACCATATCAGTTTTCCAAACGCACATTATTATGTTCAGAAAAAGGAATTAAAATATGCATTTGAAAAAGGGCTTCCTTCGTTTATACCCAAAGAGCTCGAGGTATTCCACCATATGGACAAACTCGTTTTACTTGATGGCGATGGAGTAATTGATGACTATATCCGTTATGCATGGAGCGGCGGGCACAGCCCATTCCACCAGGTGTTCTGGATTACGGAGGGGGCGGAAATTATTTTCTTTGGAGGAGATGAAGCACCACAGCTTCACCAGATGAAAAGCCGTTTCGTGGCAAAATATGATTATGATGGTAAAAAAGCCATGGAGCTCCGGCAAAAGTGGTGGAAGGAAGGCGCTGAGCAGGGATGGACATTCCTTTTTTACCACGATATTAAAACGCCTTTTTTAAAGATTGAAAACTGAACATTACCTGGCAGGATGCTTTTTGCTCACTGGTGTAATTTTGATGTCATGCATGTCAAATCTGCAAGGGCAGGAAAAAAATGTATTTCAGAAGCCTGGTGACAGCACTGTGCGAAAAGCTTCGAATATCACCTTCCTGCTGGATGTAAGTAACAGTATGGGCCAGGAAAACAAAATGGTTTTGTTGAAAAAATCCACGGAAGAATTATTAAAATTACTTAACAAAAAAGATCGTTTAAGCCTTATCAGTTTCGGCAATACTGTTGATCTTTTGTACAATACAACTTCTTATTCAGGGCCGGATACACTCATTAACCTGATTGCCAGGATCCGGTCTAAAGCAACTGCCACAAATATTAACGGAGGATTGTATGAGGCCTATGAAATGTCATTAAAAAATATGGTTAAACCCGGGATCAATCATATCCTGCTAATAACAGATGGCGAATTTGAGTTGAACAATTATAGCAGGCAACTGGTAAAAATGCATAAAGACATTACGCTTACCTGTGTGGTCATCGGAAGAGGTATTGCCGCGGAAAGTGCGATCCGCTATATAACGGAAGAATTGAAACTATCAGTGATAACACTGGTGGATGAAGAAAAAGATGTGAGGCGGCTGTCTGAAATTATTGAAAGTCAATAAAAAAGGCCAGCTCTAGACAGAGCCAGCCGTTGCTAACCTATGAAAAACACCGAGTTAAAAGTAATGATTATTTAATAATAACAAACTTCTCTTTTAAAAATATTCCGGAAATAAACCGACTCAGCCTTTTTTAAATCTTTTCTGGGCCTGTCTCTCCTGGAGCTCTTTTCTGACCATTTCCCTGAATTTGACTTCCGAGGTAAAAACCTGGTTGACCCGGTCAGGAGGTAAAACTTTCAAAAACTCCGACCTGTACTTTTTGCGGATATCAAGCAGCTTTTGTTGCCTGTCAAGCACATCAGGATCATTTTCTTTACTGCGAATCGTTTGCTTCATTTCTGCTGAATACTTATTGTATACCGGCCAGAATTTCTGGGCTTCTTCGGGGCTCAGGTTGAGTTCCTTTGTCAGGTATGCTATTTCGAGACTTTGAAGTTTATTGTCACGCTGGGTAATATCCTGGGTAAAACCCAGAATAGGCAGCGCGAGGAGCAGTATAAAAAAAATCTTTTTCATGGGTAAAACTTTTAATTCAACTTTTCAGGTGACAGATCAGGCATCTCTCTCACATAATCCTGAAGTTCAGTTTCTTGTACATCTTTCAACATGTCTTCCACATTGAAATTGTCTAGCCCGGCTACCTGAAGGGTCTCTGAAAATGGCATTTCGGGAACGGATAAGAGAAAATCGTTAATTTCTTCTTCACTTACTCCGGGTAATTCGGCATTAACATTTACCTGTAAAGTGGGTATGGAAGAATTTTCCTGCTGGTAAAAGAACC
Organism: uncultured Sphingobacteriales bacterium; assembly: GCA_963823365.1. Lineage (GTDB taxonomy): Bacteria > Bacteroidota > Bacteroidia > Chitinophagales > Chitinophagaceae > Pollutibacter. The sequence goes on along the minus strand of CAWGLH010000009.1, from coordinate 177,488 downwards.
AGGCACTGATACCGATAATACCGGCAATCATAGCTGCGACAGATAATTTCCATACCTGCCTCCTCCTGAACATATTGATCACCGGGGCAGGTTTGGCTATTTTTTCAGGTAAGGCGGAGTTCTTCAACTGTTCTTCAAGGGTTGAAAAATATCCTTCAGGCACGCTAAACGGTGTTTTCTTTTCAAGCCCGCCCAAAAGAGGCGATATAAGGCTTGTTTCATATTGGACGTCTTCCCGGATTTTAGACATCAGTTTTTCAGGGAATTGTGCAAAATAGTTTTCAGGTACGGTAAAAACGGGCACATCCGGGATGTTAGCAACGGTCTGGCTGATAGTGCTTAATTCATTTAATATGTGCTGATTGCTTGGCATGACAATAATTAGACCTTTTCTGGTATCCCGGGTTTAACGATTCAGTATATAATCTTCAATTTTTTTAACGGCATGATGATAACTGGCTTTAAGGGCACCTTCACTGGTTTCCAGCACTTTGCTCATTTCTTCATAAGGCATCTCATCATAATACCTCAGGTTAAATACAATTCTTTGCTTTTCAGGAAGTTGCTGTATAGCCAGTTGCAGCTTCCACTCCAGTTTATTGGGATCAAAATCCTTATCAGCTGCCAGTTTGTCTGACAATCCCCCGGAAACATCATCAAATGAAACGGATGCCCTTCTTTTCTGTTGTTCCAGGAAGGTGATGGATTCATTACTGGCTATCCTGTAAAGCCAGGTATATAACTGGGCGTCTTCCCTGAAGTTTTCCAGTCCCTTCCAGACCTTGATGAAAACATTCTGCATTACATCATTTGCGTCGTCATGATCAACCACAAGCCTCCGGATATGCCAATATAGTTTTTCCTGGTATTTCTTAACAATCGATGTATACGCCTGCTCCCTGGTTTTCAAGTCCCGGAAAAGGTGGAGCAGTTCCTTATCATCCTGGGTAACTGACATTGATTGTTCCGGATTTTATTTTCCGATTAATGAGATTGAAATAAGGAATTATGAGGACTTTTTCCTGCCCATGGCTTTTTCCGCCGCTGCAACGATATGCGGAGTATCCAGCCCATATTTTACGAGGAGTTCAGCTGGTTTTCCGCTTTCTCCGAAAGTGTCTTTTGTGCCAATGAGTTCTATGGGAACAGGAAACTGCGAAGCAGCAGCCTGTGATATGGAATCGCCCAGTCCGCCAATGATATTATGTTCTTCCACGGTCACTGCACAACCGGTTTTGCGTATGCTGCGAATCACGGCTTCTGTATCCAGCGGTTTGATGGTATGTATATTAATCAGGTCTACAGTGATACCTTTTTCTTCCAGGATCCTCCCGGCCTCAATGGCCTTCCAGACCATATGCCCGCAGGCAAAAATGCTCACATCCTTTCCTTCTGCAAACTGCTGGGCTTTCCCAATTATAAAGGGTTCATCCGGGGATGTGAAAATGGGCCAGACGGGACGGCCAAAACGGAGGTACACAGGTCCTTTATAATCAGCAATGGCTTTAGTGGCGGCCTTGGTTTGCTGGTAATCGCATGGCACGATAACAGTCATTCCCGGGAGCATTTTCATCAGCCCGATATCTTCCAGTATCTGGTGTGTGGCGCCATCCTCACCAAGGGTTAACCCCGCATGTGATGCGCATATCTTAACATTCTTCTCTGAGTAGGCAATGGATTGCCTGATCTGGTCGTACACACGGCCTGTTGAAAAATTGGCAAACGTGGTAGTATAAGGAATTTTCCCTGCCGTAGCCAGTCCGGCAGCAATGCCCATCATATTGGCTTCTGCTATTCCTACCTGGACGAATCTTTCAGGAAAATCTTTTATGAAAGCATTTAATTTAAGTGAGCCCGCCAGGTCGGCTGTAAGTGCAACAACATTTGGATTTTCCCTGGCTATTTCATGGATGCCATCTCCGAAACCGCTGCGGGTATCTTTCTGGCCGGTGACCTGTATATCTTTCAGCATGGTCGCAAAAGTAAACAATTAGCGGATTACGGATTGCGGATTACGGATTGAGTTATTAACAGTGATTCAGGAAATCGGACAATTAGGATTCAGCATTGTATGTTACAATGAGTCATTTTATAAAATTCAATCCGCAATCCGTAATCCGCAATCCGCAATCCCCTTAACCGAAGATCCTGCCAAGTGGCAGGATCTTCGGTTAGGGGATCAGTTCAGCTGAAAGTTCTTGCCGGTATAGAATTTCTCATCGGTCTTGAGTTTCTGTTCCCACAGCCATGCTGTTTTCATGATATCATCCAGCGAATATTTGGGTATCCATCCAAGTTCCCGTTCGGCTTTATCCTTATTGGAATAAATGGCAATCACATCACCTTCGCGCCTGGGACCGATCATATAATTCAGCGCAATGCCGGCTACTTTTTCAAAAGCCTTTATAGCTTCCAGCACGGTAATGCCTTCACCGGTACCCAGGTTAAAAACCTCGCAATTGGTCGGCTGTTTATTATCGATCATATATTTCAATGCAAGGGTATGTGCATGGGCGAGGTCGCAGACATGCACAAAATCACGCAGGCAACTGCCATCGCGGGTGGGATAATCGTTTCCGAATACCTGCATCTGGGGAATTTTACCAATGGCGGTTTGCGTGATCACCGGGGTCAGGTTCTGGGGCCTTGTCAATATTATATTCCCCCATCAGTGTGGTGGGGTGGGCGCCTGCCGGGTTAAAATACCTGAGCAAGTACGGAATTGGTGGTTGCTTTTTTGGCATATTCCGTAATGATCTGTTCCCCCATTTGTTTGGTAACGCCATACGGCGATTCTGCCGGCTTCTGGGGTGTTTCTTCCGTAACCGGGATTTGGTCGGGATTACCATAAACGGTGCAGGAAGAAGAAAAGACGAAATAAGGCGTTTTATACTCTTCGATGCATTTGAGCAGGTTGATCAGTGAACTGATATTATTGTCAAAATACATGAGGGGTTTCTGCACAGATTCCCCCACTGCTTTATACGCAGCGAAATGAATAACGCCAATGATATCTTCATTCTCAGCAAAGATGGCATGCGTATCATCGAAATTGCAGAGGTCAACTTTGTAGTTCTTGACTTTTTTTCCGGTGATTTTTTCAATGCCTTCCAGGAGCCTTGTATTGGAACGGGAATTATTGTCGACTGATACAACATCAAACCCGTTTTCAATAAGGTCAACAATAGTGTGTGAGCCAATGTAACCACAACCGCCGGTAACCAGGATTTTCTTCATAGCTGGGTATTTTCCATTCCGGATTAAGATACAACTTTCATCAGATATTCCCCATATCCGCTTTTCATTAAGGGTTCCGCAATGCGGATGAGTTGTTCTTTATTGATAAATCCTTTCTTATAGGCAATTTCTTCGATACAGGCAATCTTGATACCCTGCCGCTGTTCAATAACCTGCACAAACTGAGAGGCCTGCATCAGCGAATCAAAGGTTCCCGTATCCAGCCATGCCGTTCCGCGGTCCATGATAGAAACATTTAATTTGCCCTTTGCCAGGTAGGCCTTATTAACGTCGGTAATTTCATATTCACCTCGCGGTGAAGGTTTTAATTCCTTCGCAATCCTGACCACGTCATTGTCATAGAAATAGAGTCCGGGTACCGCAAAATGGCTTTTTGGCTTTGCCGGTTTTTCTTCAATGCTGATCACCTTGTTATGGCTGTCAAATTCCACGACGCCATATCTTTCGGGATCACTCACCTGGTATGCATAAACGATGCCTCCATCGGGGTTTGCATTTTGTGACAACTGTTCCCCGAGTCCGTATCCATAAAATATATTATCCCCGAGGACGAGGGCAACTGAATCCCCGCCGATAAATTTTTCACCGATCACAAAGGCCTGTGCCAGTCCGTTGGGCAGGGGTTGTTCAGCATACGTAAATTCCAGTCCGAACTGGGAACCGTCACCGAAGAGTTTTTTAAAATTGGGAAGGTCATGGGGCGTTGATATGATGAGAATTTCCCTGATCCCGGCCAGCATGAGGGTGGATAAGGGATAGTAAATCATCGGTTTATCATACACCGGCATGATCTGTTTGCTGATGGCATAGGTAATGGGGTATAGTCTTGTTCCGGATCCTCCTGCCAGGATAATTCCTTTCATGGTGTTAATTATCCTGCGAAAATAGGGCTCATTTTTTAACTGAATCCGGAATTACAATATTTGCCTCCGGGGGGTGGTAACACATCAGCCCAACATATTTGCGGATAACGTGGACCCGGTTGTTTCATCTTATTCCGGGCTATTGCATGAGGATATCAAAAAATCCGTAGTTAAATATATGGGCATGCAATGCAAATACCGGTTCACTACATGAATATTTTGAAGATGTAAAAAATAATGGCGGCCACAATTGCGCTGACCGGAATAGTCAGGATCCATGCCCAGAGCAGGTTAACGGTTACGCCCCACCGTACGGCAGATAATCGTTTTGTGGCACCCACACCAATAATAGAACCTGTGATGGTATGTGTGGTACTTACCGGGATACCCATTTTTTCTGTCATGAACAGGGTAATGGCACCGGCAGTTTCTGCACTGACGCCTTCCAGCGGGGTAACTTTTGTGATCCGTGTTCCCATTGTTTTTACGATCCTCCATCCGCCACTCATGGTGCCTACACCTATTGCTGTATAGCAGGCAATGGGAACCCAGTTGGGCATATCTGAAAGACTGGCAATATTCCCATTGGCTACAAGCGCAGCGGAAATGATACCCATTACTTTTTGTGCATCATTGCCACCATGTCCGATACTGAATGCTGCGGAAGACAATAATTGAAGTCTTTTATACATGTTTCCGGTCCTGTATGCACTTGGCGGATTCTGGAAATGATTGATGAGATAGGAAATACAGAAAATCAGTGTGGAAAGAATCAATCCCCATTTAATGATATCATTGAAAGGGATGAAGGTAACGGTAAGGAACAGGGTAACTGCAATAATCAGCAGCTTAATCCAGATATTCTGGATAATCGTTACGATGGATATAAATGCTGCGATGACCATACCCATCATTGGGGCAATAAAAATAAACATCAGGGTCTTGGTGATTTTTTCCACTTCAATACTGTCAAATCCCGCATGCGCAATGGCCGCACCTGCAAAGCCTCCGATTAAAGTATGTGAAGATGAAGAAGGAATCCCAAACCACCAGGTGAGGAGGTTCCAGAAAATGGCAGCAATTAATCCGGCCAGGATCACCGGCAGGGTTATCACTTCAGCATGAACAGTTTTTGCAATGGTATTGGCAACATTATGATCTGTAAAAATAAAGTAGGCCACCACATTAAAAAAAGCGGCCCATATAACGGCCTGGAAAGGTGTCAATACTTTAGTGGATACGATAGTGGCTATTGAGTTTGCTGCATCATGGAATCCATTGATATAATCAAAAATCAGTGCCAGCGCGATAATAACTATGAGTAGGGTCATAATTATTCTAAGCGTATTTGATGATGATTGATTCAATTACATTACCGGCATCTTCGCATTTATCTGTGGCATCTTCCATCACCTGGTAGATTTCCCTCATTTTAAAAACCTTCTTTGCGTCTTCTTCTTCCGCAAAAAGCCTTTCCACATTGGTATCAAAAAGGTCATCCGCCTGGTTTTCAATGCTGTTGATCTTAACGATGGCTTCCGTGATCAGCCTCAGGTTTTTCATATTCCGCAGTTCCAATACGGCATGCTGCACCTGCTCTGCGCTTTGTTCTATGAGGTCAGCAAATTTCCGGATGCCATGATCATTGGTGTCAATATGGTAAAAGTTGATTTTCTTTCCGGCTGCATAAATGTGGTCAGCAACATCATCGAGCGCTGTTGCCAGGTAGTGAATATCCTCACGATCAAAGGGAGTGATAAAATTGCGGCTGAGTTCAGTAAAAATCCTGTGGGTGGCTTCGTCGTTCTGGTGTTCCAGGTCTTCAATCCTTGTCATGATGGACGATCTTTCCGCGGGGTTGTTTTCATTGACCATCTGCTTTAAAACTTTGGACATCAGCAGTACCCGCTGACTGGAATCTTCAAAAAGGCTGTAGAATATCCGGTCTTTAGGAAGAAATATCTTTAAAAAGGTATTGAATGCCATCCCGTCAAAATTTCGGCAAAAATAGTTTTAATGCGGGGGGTGAAATTTTGGTAAGGGACAGATAATAATTTCTTAACATTGGTTTGCGCCGGAATGATACCTTTACGCCGCAAAAGATCACCTGAAAAGCAGAATGAATTGATTTATAAGGGTTTAATTCTAATCGTACTGTTTGTTTCACCGATATACTGCAAGTTCACAATTCCTGATGGACATGCTTGACACTACCAAGGAACTGGGAAGGAGTAACAGGGATATGCTGGCGCGCTTCGATCATATTAGGATTTCCGGCTATATGCAACCACAATACCAGGTGGCTTCTGCCAAAGGCGCAAAAAACTATAGTGGCGGTGATTTTTCCCCGAATTCCGATAACCGTTTTATGATTAAGGAGGGGCAGGATCAGGTTTGATTATGCACGGACCGACAAACTTCATCGTAACCAACTACAGTTTGTTTTCCAGTTTGATGGTACGGAACGCGGCGTATTCATCCGTGATTTCTGGGGAAGGGTCTGGGAGAACAAACTCGAGTTGTTTGCTTTTACCACAGGTATGTTTGCCAGGCCATTTGGTTTTGAAGTCAATTATTCTTCCGGCGTAAGGGAAGCACCTGAGCGGGGAAGGATGTCACAGATACTAATGAAAACGGAACGGGACCTGGGGTTTATGACGAGTGCTGAAATTAAAAAGAAAAAAAACTTCGCCAGTAATTTCCGGATCGATGCAGGGGTTTTTAATGGCCAGGGATTAACAGCATCCGGTGATTATGACAGTTATAAAGATTTTATCGGCCAGATTGTTTGGAAGCCGACCAAAATTACCGGTAATTTACTGGCAAGTGGAGGTGTAAGCATACTTTATGGTGGGATCGCCCAAATTACCAATGTCACTTATCGAATAGGGGACAAGGCTGGTAAAAAAGATTTCATCGCAGATTCCATTACTACCCGCATAAATGATAAACTGCCGCGGAAATATTATGGTGCCAACCTGCAGTTAAAATATTTGACCGGATGGGGGGCCACAGAACTTAGGGGAGAATATTGGCAGGGTACACAAACGGCGTACCAGTATACTTCTGAAACACCAGGATCCCAACCAACAGACAATAACGGAAAGAACCTGCCGATGTATATCAGGCCTTTCTCGGGTGGATTCGTCACATTCCTTCAGAATATAGTCAATGAAAAACACCAGTTAGTGGTAAAATATGACTGGTATGATCCGAATACCGATGTTGCAGGGAAGGAAATTGGGAACAGCAACAGTTTTAACCAGGCCGATATAAAGTATGGCACACTGGGTTTCGGATACATATATTATATGTCAGAGAACTTTAAAATCATCTTTTGGTACGATCGTGTAAAGAATGAATACACTTCCTATCCTTTATATACAAGTGATGTTGATGATGATATCTTCACCTGCCGGCTGCAGTTCACATTTTAACGGAGATCTATAGCCGCTTAACATTAAGGACATATTCCCTTAACATTCCGGTAATATTCACTTAACCTCCTGATAACATTCCATTAACAGGCCAATAACTTTGCAAGGTCACTTTTGCACTACAATATTTGAAGATGCAATTGCGACGACTACTCTTATTACTGGCTTTCCTCCTGCCGGTATATCTAAAGGCTCAGAATATAACCCTTACGGGAAAGGTTACCAACCAGCGGAATGAACCTATATCAGGCGCTTCTATCCTCATTAAACCGCTTAATAAAACCATTTCAACCAATGTTGAAGGAAGATTCAGCGTGAACCTTGAACCAGGTGTAAAATATCAACTTGAAATTTCTGCCATTTCTTATACAACCAAGACAATTTCAGACATAGAAGCAAGTGCTGGTATTGATAACAATATTGATATTGTCCTGGAGCAGGCTTTTAAAGCGCTGGAAGGCGTAGTGGTCAGGGGTACATCAACCAAGAGGCAGGAGAATACGGTTGCCCTGTTGAATTTTCAAAGGAATAATTCAGCCGTATCGAGCGTACTTGCGGCTGACTTCATCAGGCAAACACCCGACAAGAATACGGGTGAAGTGCTTAAGCGGGTTTCAGGCGCTTCCATCCAGGATAATAAATATGTTATCGTAAGGGGATTGAGCGACAGGTATAACCAGGCTTTGCTGAATGACGCACCAATGCCCAGTTCAGAGCCTGATAAAAAGGCATTTTCATTCGACATGATCCCTGCGACCATGATCGATAATATCATTATTAATAAAACAGCTACACCTGACCTGCCTGGTGAGTTTGCAGGAGGTCTTGTGCAGGTGAATACAAAAGATATTCCTTCCAGGAACCAGTTGTCAGTCGGGTTTTCATTGGGCTATAATACGCAGTCAACTTTCCAGGACTTTACTTCGAACAAACGCAATTCGCTAGACTGGCTGGGTGTTGATGATGGCAGCAGGAGTTTGCCTGATGGTCTGCCCAGTGTATCAGGTTACAGGGCACAGACTGACGACCAGAAGATCGAGTCCACCAAAAGTTTTAAAGACGATGTGTATTCAGAAACTGTGCACCAGGCGATACCTATTACAACGTTGAACATTACCTATTCCGGTAAAAAGGATTATAAGAATGGCGCTACTTTCGGTACCATCGTTTCCCTGTATCACAGGCAAAGCCAGATCATCTATGATGACGTAGAAAGAGGAAGGTATGAGCAGGTCAGAACACCCATCTTTGAGGGTTCGGAAATTCAGAACAGGTTTTCTGTAAACACAGGCATCCTGGCCAATTTCACTTACGTGAAAGGCAAACATAAGATCTCATTCAAGAATCTTTTTAACCAGTTGTATGATGATAATTATTACAACAGGTCATTGGCAAACACTGGCCGGCTCCAGGATGTTTCACTAAGGTCTTCTTTCCTGAACCAGCGTTCATTATATTCCGGACAACTGGAAGGTGATCATGCATTATCCTCATCAGGTATCAGGCTGAAATGGAATGGCAGCTTTTCACACAACTATAAATCACAACCTGATTTCAGAACTGCCCAGTACGTGCGAAGTTTTTCGGATCCAAACGGTGATTTTGAACTGGATGATGATGATACCCGCCGTTTTTATTCAAAATTGAAGGATTATAATATGGGGGCAAATGGTTCTTTGGCCATACCCTTTAACATGAATGATGAAAGACAGACACTGAAATTCGGTGGCGGTACATTAGTAAGATTCAGGGATTTTGGAGCCAGGATTTTCAGGTATGAACCAGCCTCATCAGAAACAGACCTGTCAGTATACCTTATGATGAGGCTTTCTTAAAGAGTAATATCAATAGTAATGGACTTTTCCTGGATGAGCAAACACAAAACACTGATCAGTATTTCGGTATTTCAGCATTGAATTCAGGTTTGTCATGTTCGACAATAAGTTTGGGAAATTCAGGGTTATCTGGGGTCTCAGGGCAGAGTTTTTCGAGCAATTCCTGGAATCAACTGACCTCTCACTGAAGCAGGTTGTTGTCAATACTGAAAAATGGGATTTCCTCCCTTCAGTTAATCTTACTTATGCTATAAATCCCAAAAACCAGATCAGGCTTGCAGGATCAAAAACGGTCGCTCGTCCGGAATTCCGTGAAATCGCCCCATTCCAGTTCTTCGATTATGAACAGATCTGGGGTATTGCAGGAGAAACAACGCTTAAAAGAACATCTATCCTCAATGCTGACCTGAGGTATGAATACTATCCGAAATCGGGTGAAATTATTTCATTAGGTGTTATGGCAAAGCAATTTGATGATCCTATAGAAATCAGGATGGACCCGGGCAGTAACGGAGACCGTTGGTTATTCAATTATGCCAATGCTGATAAAGCATTATTGTATGGCGTTGAGTTTGAAATCAGGAAAAGCATGGACTTCATCAGTGAAAAACTCAGCAAGCTGATTTTTGTGGGAAATGCCACTTTCCTCAAATCAGAGGTAACCATAGTATCGCAAAGTAATACAAATGTAAAGACTGAAGTAGACAGGCCATTATATGGTCAGTCGCCTTACCTTATTAATGCAGGTTTCCAATATTCAAATAAGTCGTGGAACATGACTGCATTATACAACCGGATTGGTCCAAGGCTTTCACTTGTGGGTGATCCCGGAGGTGCTGGTTTTTACGATATATATGAGAGCCCAAGGAACCTTGTTGATCTGATGATCTCTAAAAGATTATGGGAAGGGAAGGGGGAACTCAAGTTCACCATTGCCGATCTGCTGAATAACCAGTATGCTTTCTATGATAACCCGACCAATGGCGCATCCTATGATTTTGACGGTGGTGACAGGATAAATTATGCCTACAGGCCGGGAACAACATTAACCCTGGGATTCACTTACAACTTTGACCTTAATTCGAAATGATAATGAAAAAGAATATAAATAAAATGAAAACAGCAAAGCAGTTATTGTCTGCAATGATGATCCTGGTGTTTATTTCATCATGCATTAAAGTTGATTTGACAGAAGATTCCAGCTCAGGTGGAAGTACAACTAATCCTGATGATCCCAACTCTACTAAAGTACTTGTCGGTTCATATGAGCGGGATATCACTTTAGCACCCGGAACATATACATTGAGGGGGTATGTTTATTTCACATCAGGAACCACACTCAAGATTTCAGCAGGCACTATTATAAAAAGTGATGTTTCGCAAAAAGGCGCCCTTATTATTGAACGGGGAGCAAAGATTGATGCACAGGGAACACCAGCCAGCCCGATTGTTTTCACATCCGGTAAACCGTCAGGAGAAAGGTCCAGGGGCGACTGGGGTGGCATCATCATTTTGGGTAATGCCCCTACCAACAGGCCAACTTCGCCTGCCCCGCTGATCGAGGGTGGTGTTGACCGTCGTTATGGCGGAACTGTGATTAATGACAATTCCGGGATCATGCGTTATTGCAGGATCGAATTTGCCGGTATCGCCGCTGAACCAGGCTCTGAGATCAATGGTCTTACCCTTGGCGGTGTTGGTGTTGGCACCACACTGGAATTCATCCAGGTGTCTTATGGTAATGATGATGCTTTCGAATTATTCGGAGGTAATGTGAATCTGAAAAACCTGGTAGCTTATGCCACATCCGATGATGATCTTGATTTTGATTTCGGGTACACTGGTAAAATACAATATGCCGTTGTGCAGAGAAGGCCTGAAATCGCAGATACCGATGCGGGGAATGGTGTTGAAGCAGATAATGATGGTACAGGTACCTCAGCGTTTCCTTATACACGTCCTGTGCTTTCAAATATAACCTGGATCGGACCTAACGGAGATCCAAATACGCAGGCAAACCTGAACTATGCAAACAGGTGGAGAAGGGCAGTAAGGTTTGAAGTCAGGAATTCTATCATGATGGGATTCCCTGATGGTGGCTTTTCGATGGAGAGCGCATCCACCGCAAGTGCATTCAACACGGACACATCTGTATTCAGGAATAACCTGGTTCATGCTTTGACCAGTCCTTACAGGGTTGATGCTACTGCCGGAGGTGTAATCAGTGCGGCTGATGTAAAAACAAAAGTTGAAGCCCTGGGCACAACAACATATGCCAATGCCGATGAAATTGGTTTGGAAGCTCCGTTCAACTGGGATAACCCGAATTATTTGCCCAAGGCCGGCTCACCAGCACTCACCGGTGCTGATTTTGCCGGAATGGATATATTCTTTACACAGGTAGCTTTCCGTGGTGCCTTTGGAACAACGAACTGGACAACAGGCTGGGTAAGTTTTACGCCCCAGACAAATGCATATTAATACTCGATCGAATTTAAACAGGAACAGCCGCGCATTGCGGCTGTTTTTTTTATATTTATAAGATATGATCATACGCTTATTCACAGGAATCTGTCTGCTGGCTTTTTTTATTTTTGCCTGTAATAACCTCAATAAAGAAAAGGACAAAACAGATTCATTGCATATTCAGAATGCACCCGATAGCATACAGCATTTAAGTCCTGTTCCGGAAAAGGTCATGAGTGCTGATATATTATTTTTCAGGAAGCCATTTGAAGATTCCACCCGGTATACAAGATTCTTTAAAAGCCTGCAAACGAGTGACACGATGTTTATGGCTTCACTTCGTGAAACATTCAGGGGAAAATCCGAGAAGCTAAGCGGACCTAAAAAATTGTCTTTCAGAAGGCAAGATTATTATTCCATTGGGCGGTGATGCATTCAAGGTTTTCTATTTCTCAAGGCAGGAAACAGGATGCCCGTATGTCTATTTCATAGAAAACGGTGAATTCCTGTACTATGAAATGCCCCGGTTGCTGAATCAGCATTTGAACAGGTTAGAAGCAGCAGGCAGAGAAAAATAGCGATCAGTTTTTAATTTTCCGGGATTGAGGTTCGTAGGCAAAAGCTATCTGGTAGGAAGTATGTGATAATGCAGGAATGGGTTGCCCGATCCTGAGATCTTCTTCCTGGGGTGTGGGTTCGCAAATAGTAAATTTTCTTCCCTTATACTCTATCGTTTCTCCGAATGATTTGTCAAAATGCACTGCTACACTTACATGCTTAGGATAAACAACTATGATCATCGGCAGGTCATACATTTCTTTGACCAGGTAATAGAATAATGAAACCCTGTCTTCACAATCGCTTGACTCATTAAGCAATGTCATTTCAGGACTATATATCTTTTCCATCCCAAACTTTTCCGTATCAGGCCTGAACAGGAATGAATACCTGGTAAAATGCATCAGGAAATCCACGCCATCCTTTGGAGAAAGACCCTTAATGTATTTTTTCAGAGATGGTATCAGGGATGAATATGTTTCCCGGCTTAAGGGTATGTTGAAGTGCTTTTCATAATCGGTGGAAGGATAATTCCTGAAATATGTAGTAATGGCAGGATTGAGTTTTACCTTGAAAGTATACTCAGTCTTGTTGTATGTGAAATTCAATACTTTCTCTCCATAATCCTTTTTCAGTTCCGGAATGGAATTGACCTGGTAAGAAAATGAATGCATTGAACCAGGTATGTTTACGTCGAGTTTCCTGAACTGCTGCTGCTTAAAATCTATTTTTCCATAATCATGATAATTCAGGCATACATAAGTTTTATCTCCTTCTTTCCTGATCGGGATATTATAAATATTCTCTGTGGAAAGCACATAAAACAGAATTTTTCCGTCAGCAAAAGTAAGTATGGCATCATACCCGGATAAGGAAAGCAAGTGCCATTTGTAAATGGTATATAAGGTATAATCATTTGCCTTGGGGGCGATCTGTTCGGCCGCCCTCCTGACCAACTGGTAATAAAGCCAGTCGTCGATCTTCAATTTGTCCCTGAATATCTTTAGCTGTGATACCAGGCCTGAAAAGGTTGAATCAGGAATATTCCGGCAGTATTCCGAGATCTCTTTTTCCGTGGAGGGATGATTGATATCAATATTTATAGGAGTGGGAAACTGGTAGTGCATGACTTCTCCAAAACAATCAATGAGTACATGATCAACTTTTTTTTGGGAAAAGCCATTAGCCGCCATTAAGAGCTGGGAAACCGACAGGAATAATATGTAAAAAACACTCTTCATCAGGTACCTGGATCAATTTAATGATTTCGTAATCTGTACTTTATCAGTATAAAATGCACATTTTCTAACTTTATTGTTCTGCGATCCCCTTCGGTATATAACAATTTTCTATAGTTCCTTAAGCAAAGAGTAGTAACGTCCACCCCATTCCTGGGGTGGTTTTTCACGCCCCAATGTTAACTTATTATTAAGTTTCTATTAAAATTAGCAAAATTCAGGGTATTTGTATATTAATTTTTTCTCAAAAACCTTTGTATGGGGATGACGAAGGCAGCCTGTAGGAGAAGCATTACCAGGATGAAATACTGCACTTTAACCAAAAATAGCGCCCGTATCCATCAATTCCCGAACCATGAATGCGGTATGACTGGTCAAGAATATTTTCCATGCCACCGTTAAAAGAGAAGAACCGGAACTGCCATCCCAACCGGAGGGAAATGATTCCCCATCCGGGAGTTCCATCAGGATTGATACGGTGATCAGATTTATCTCCGCCGGATAACCGGTTTTGTGATCCAGCAAAATTCCAGTCGGCCCCCAGCAAAAAATCCTTCCGTGGATAATACGCAACATTGATTTTTCCAAATACCGGTGGGATCCTCCTTAATGGTTCATTAAAGGTTATGTTCTGGCCATAGGTATACGTGAAATTTGCCCCGGCTTTAATCTTCTTATAAAACCAAATGGTGCCTTCTGCCTCCGCACCGTAAATAACTCCCTCGCCCCTGTTTGATTTCTGGTACACCTGGTCGCCATTGATCATTGAATCACCTTCATATGTTGATCTGATCCTGTCGATCAGGTCATATAACCTGTTATGAAAACCCGTGATACTGATAATTATATTATTGTCCAGGTGACGAATGCTGATTTCCTTATTCAATGATTTTTCCGGAGATAAAGAAGATGGTGGTACTTCCGTGCCAAAATCAAATTTTCCAAAACTGCTCAGGTCATTAATATTGGGTGCGCGGTATGAAGAGCTTAATGTTCCGGCGACATTCCATTTTTCGGATAATGCATACTGCATGCTGGCATTACCTGCGAGTGCGAATGGCGAAAGCTTAACATCACCGAATTTGGGATCTGGAATATTAATGGCGTAGAGGTTTGCCCTTAAACCGCCCACCAGCATCCATTTACCTTTCTCCCATTGCTGCTGATGATAAAAGGAAAGGGAATTCATTGATGAACCATCTGCATACAAACCTCTTTTGGAAATGACCAATCCATTGGTGTTGTTCATATCATAAGCACTGCTCTTAACATCATCCATGTAAAGATCCATCCCGGTGAATAGCCTCCATCCTTCTTTGATCCTCTTTTCTGTTTCAGCCTGTACACCAATCGTGACCACATGGTCAAATTCTTGAGAAACCTGTTCGGATAAATTCTTTTGCCTGATCCTCTCTTCTGTACTTACCTGCCTGGATGCAGTTATCGAAAGCTTATCGGACCATTGATTTTTTATGATATATTCCCAGCGCAGGTACACCAGCTGTCTTTTCTGGGGATCGATTTTGCTGATGCTGTATCCGCGTTGTGCTACCTGGTCGTACAGGTCAACATCGTTTTGCGACAATTGCTGAAAACAAAAACCTATAATATGATTTTCCGATGGTGCATATTTCCATTTTGAATGAAATGACTGCTGTTTGTAGGAGCTGGGGACCTGCTCCCTGCCTTCAGCCGCATATATATTTCCAAAGTCGCTTATCGTGGTAATTACTTCCCCCGTGATATGCTTTGACTTATATCCCAACAAAGCACTTGCCGTTTTCTCCATATCCCGGCTCATCCATTTGCCGGTGAAACTGCCATGGAAGACTGGCTTATCAGAAAACGCCGGATCCCTGGTCAGGATATTGATGACGCCACCTACGGCATCAGAGCCATACAGTGTGCTGTAAGCGCTTCGTACCACTTCTGCCTGTTCAACGGAGTAAGGATCGATAGTGCTTAAATACTGGTTTGGCCCGTACCGGAAAGTTGAATTATTAAGCCGGATGCCATCTACCATCTGCAATACCTGGTTCCCGGTTAATCCGCGTATGAAAGGGCTTCCTCCGGCATGTGATGTTTTCTGCATCCAGATCCCGGTAAGCCCCATGATCATTTCCGGGACCGACCTGCTATTAGTTTCCCTAATTTCCTTCTTCAGGATAAAACTTACTGAACCTGCGGAATTATACACGCTTCCTTTGCTTCTCATCGCAGTTATAATTACGGGATCAAGGGAGTATGCATTTAATAATGTATCCTGCTGAGCGAAGGCAATTTTTGAATACAGGGCAAGTACAATAAAACATAAAATCTTGCTCATAAGCAGGACAAAGGTTTTATACCTATCTTGAAAAAAACTACATTGAAAATAACTAATTGTTATGCATGTAATGTCAGTCAAACCGGATTATGTTTTATGTTGTATCCGGAAATCCGGTTTAATATGCAATAGTTCAGATAATTCCTGATGATATCAAACTCCATACGAAAAGGAAGCCTTACCCTGTATATCTCTGTACTGATTTTCTGCATGTATTCATGCATTTTTGCCTTTCGAAAGCCCTTTACTGTTGCCTCTTTCGGGGATAAGGAAATGCTCGGACTTTCTTACCAGACACTGCTTATCATCAGCCAGGTCATTGGATACATGCTGAGCAAATTTGCCGGTATTCGATTTATTTCCTCGCTAAAGCGAACCGGCAGGTGGAAAGCCACAGCGATGATCATGTCAGGAGCCTGGCTGTCATTATTCCTGTTTGCCATATTGCCTGATTGGGCAGGTGTCTTATGTTTTATGGTCAATGGATTCCTGCTTGGTTTTATGTGGGGCATAGTGTTCAGTTATGCTGAAGGACGCAACTCTACTGACTTTATCGGATCTGTTTTGGCGGTCAGTTTTATTTTTGCCGGCGGGTTTACCAGATCGGTTGGTAAATGGCTGATGACTGAATACGGAATAAGCCAGGAATGGATGCCATTTACTACAGGTTTACTTTTCGCAATTCCCCTGGTGATTCTTATTTACCTGATGGAACGAGTACCCGCACCTGACGCAAAGGATATTGAGAACCGTGTTGAAAGGAAAAGTATGAATGCTGATGACCGCAGGAAGATCATCAGGGAATTTTCAGCAGGGATTATTGTATTGTGCATCGTCTATACTTTTCTGACCATCATACGTGATCTAAGGGATAATTTCATGGCCAATATCTGGACCGAACTTGGTTATGCAAACGATTACACTGTATTTGCAAGATCAGAAACGTGGATATCTTTCTGGCTGCTGCTGATGATGGGATCATTGGTGTTAATCAGGAAAAATATTTATGCATTCCGCGTCATCCACCTGCTGATCATTTCGGGTTTTTTGCTGGCCGGGATTTCTTCCGCATTATTCTTTGCAGGTCAAATGCCGGGTTCATGGTGGATGCAGGCAGTCGGACTTGGACTATACATGGCCTATATACCTTTCAATGCCATATTTTTTGACAGGATGATTGCCACTTTCCGCATTTCAGGGAATGTAGGATTCCTGATTTATATCACAGATGCATTCGGATACCTGGGCAGTGTTTCTATAATGCTTTCCAAAGAAGCAATGACCATACAGATCCCCTGGGCTGATTTCTATTCCCGCGGGGTCATAATTTTTGCCGCCATCGGGGCCCTTGGTACTGCCTACTCAATGTTTTATTTTAACCGTAAGTACAGATTGCAAAAACAGGTTGTGGAAAATCCGGGTGGGTAATACTTTACAGGATTGAGACCATGTCTATGCTGTTCAATTTGCTTTGGCCAGCGTAAACCCAAACGTGGTTCCTATATCCACTTTGCTTCTCACATGAATGCTGTGGCCATCAGCTTCCACAATATGTTTGCAAATGGCGAGGCCCAGTCCGGTGCCGCCAATATTACGGCTGCGGCCATAGTCAGTCCGGTAGAATCTTTCAAAGATCCGGGGAAGGTGTTCTTCTGCAATGCCGATTCCATCATCACTGATTTCCACCAGTATGTTTTTACCGTCAGTATTATAAACGCTTGCTTCAATGGTGCCATTTTCTTTGCCGTATTTGATGGCATTGTGCACCAGGTTGATCAGTACCTGTCTTGTTTTTTCCTTATCCGCAAACACTGTAATGGGGGATTCACAGCCTTTTTTAATGATACACCGGGTATTGTTTTTTGATGCCTTGATGGACAGGGATTCAAACACTTCGCGGATCAGGTCCTGGACTACGAAATTCGACTTTTGCATTACCATTTCCCCGCTTTCAAGCCTGGAAATTTCATCCAGGTCGTCGATAAGGTTTACCAGCCTGTCCACGTTTCTGGACGCATTTTCCAGGAATTTCCTGTTCACTTCCTGTTTTTCAAGTGCACCATCCAGCAGGGTATCCACATATCCCTGGATCGCAAATACAGGGGTTTTAAATTCGTGCGATAGATTCTGCAGGAACTCTTTCCGGTAAGCTTCATTCTGTTTCAGCATTTCGATCTCTTCCTTTCTTTGTTCCGCCCATTTTTCAACATCTTCACTTACCTCTTCCATGCTTTTTTGCGGCAGAATAGTCTTGTAATAAAACTCTTCCCTTTTAGTAGCCTTGGTCTGGTAAATGAATTTGTAGATCAGTTTTATTTTCCGGTAAATGAATCGTTGTATAACAAAGTGAGTGAGCAGGTATGCGATAATGAAAAGAATGGCAAAGGTAACCAGGGGGACCCACCAGATCCGGATGAATATGAGATTGGCCAGTCCGCCAATTAAGGCAATGGTAAATGCATTGAAAGCCGCTATTTGCTGAGGGGTTATGTTTTTCGTATCAAACATGACACGAAATTACGGATTACGGATTGCGGATTGCGGATTGAAAGAAATAATTCCTAAAATGCCAGTTATTGGAAAATGCACAAATCCGTAATCCGCAATCCGCAATCCGTAATCTTATAGTTCAAACTTATACCCAACCCCCTTAACCGTGGTAATACAATCCACCCCCAGTTTCTGGCGGATCTTCCGGATATGGACGTCAATGGTCCTGTCACCGACGATAACGTCAATGCCCCATATCTGGCTGAGGATCTCATTGCGGAGAAAAACACGTCCGGGTTTGGAAGCCAGCAGGTATAGCAGTTCGAATTCCTTCTTGGCAAGTATGATTTGCTGGCCTTTATATTCCACTACAAACTGCACCGGGTCAATGACCAGGTCATCCAGTTTTAAAATCTTATTGGCTTCCGGCTTGGACAACCTGCGGAATAGCGAGTTTACTTTTGATACCAGGACTTTGGGGCTTACGGGTTTGCTGAGATAATCGTCGGCTCCGAATTCTAGTCCCTTTACCTGCGACAGTTCATCACTTAATGCGGTCAGGAATATGATCAGGGTATTCTGGAAGGCGGGCTGGGAGCGGAGTTGTTTACAGACCTCCATCCCGTTTTTGTTGGGCATCATCACATCCAGGATGATCAGGTCTGGTTTATGAACGGAGGCTTTTTGGAGGGCTTCATTTCCGTCTTTGGCAGTAATCGTTTCATAACCTTCATTTCTGAGGTTATAACTGATGATTTCTAAAATATCAGGCTCATCATCAGCAATTAAAATCGTTTTCCCCTTACTATCCATTAACGTTAAGTTTACGCAAAAGTAACTTTTGAGGTGTGGCCAAGTATGGGGGCAGGATTATGAAATTGTTAACGCACATACGGTTAAATTAGCCAATTACGTTAATCTCATATATTCCTTCATCGGCATATTAACCTAAATTTGCAGTTATTACATCAATATAAGTGGGGAAAATTTTACTCTTTTGTTTATTTATCGTGCAAGCCTCCGTCTCCTATGCAGTCCCTGACACAGGAAGGCTGAAAATAGACATACGCAGGGTGAAACTGCATGAAGATATCGATAAGCTCCAGGTAAATATCCTGGAAGCAGACGGTAAAAAGGACAATATGGTCACGGTCGTAGGGGATGAAGATATTAACCTGCTGATCACCGACCTGCTGATCCGCCAGGTAAACCTGTTGCAGGATTCCATTGAAAATAATGCGAAACTGGACCATCGTCTTAAGGTTAAATACCTTACCGGCGTGAACCATATGCTGAAGGGGTATTTTAACGGATGGAACAGGAGATCATTCCCGCCTGAAAAAGCCATCCCACTATACACCGAATTCCTGGAAATGATGGATGCCGATATCCAGGGTCAGAGCATCGCGCCAATAGTAGACCGGTATCCATATGAAACAGGCGACCTGCTGGTCAATGGTCCAAACAGCATTTACTATGATAACCCGGGATATAAAATTTCCCGGATCATCCTTTTCAGGAAGTATTGTGCGATCCACCCAGACAAAATTCTTCCTCAACTGGAAAATTATGCCGATGTTGATTTTGCCGACAGCCTGATCAGGCTTACCGCATATTCGGATCCCAACCAGTTTTATGATTATGCCGCTGCCGGTCGCACCAGGGTCGGTCAGCTGATCCGCAGCAGCAATGACCCGCTGGTCAAGGCAATTACACAGATGGCCTCGAGTAAAAGCGGAAGGTTATATTATCCATTCCTGGATGAAGTTATGAGTGGTAATCAGACCATCGCATCCATCAGTACCATGATGGGCGACAGCCTCCAGTATTACCGTTTACTGGTAAAAACACAGGTCAGTTATGCTGAAAGGCTCAGGCAGCTGGATACCCCCATCGCAAATTCAGAACTCACGAGGATGCTCCAGCGGAAAGCGCAGGAAATATTTATCAACCAGATCAATGCACTCCATGATTCACCTGATCCTGTCAGGTTTAAAATCCTTGAGCCACTTTCGCCACAGGAACTATATTATTTGATTGTGCTGGGTGAGGAAGTCATTTACACCTCCAGTTATAAAGGTGTATATAACCGAATGATGGAAAGGATGAAAACACCTTCAGGTGATACCCTGCTGATGAGCGTGCAGTTCGACAGGTTCAAGAAGTTCATCAAAATGGCTGCAGGGTATAATAAACTTGATCCCTTCCTTGCTTCCATGCCAGACAGTAATGCCCAACGGCTCATGATCGCCTTTGCCAGGGGACTCGATAAATCGCCCGGCCTGGAAGAGGCGGTAGATGTAGCGGACTCATATGGAAGCATAAATACCCCATCTGTCAAAAAATTGATCGACAGGGAAGTAGCCAGCAGCCTGGCAAACAGCCGTAAATCAGGTGATAAGCGGAGTACGGTGATCTATGACATACTGCAGACGATATTTAATTCATCCAAAGACAGCACCATTAATATTTCCCAGAAACTGGGCATACCTCCGGTATATACCCTTGATTACAAAAGCCTTGCAGATAAGGAAGGAAAAGTAGTGCAGCTGGTATTTTTTTATGGTGACAAAGACGGGCAGGACTCCTATGCAAACTTCATGTCCATGTTTAATGGCAGTGCAGACTGGAAGATAGTCAAGACAAAAGAATGGGTCGAAATCAAATCAGCGAAAGGGAAGCCGATCCTGATTTATGCAAACCTGCCACTGGATAATTCAAGAGGAAACGACCCGGATGCGAAAGCGCAGGAGCACCTTATTGAATTTCTTGAATCCAAAAAAATGGAACCAACTATTGTGATACACCGCGGGCATAGTTACCATGTAAAATATACGATCAGGCAATTGCCAAAGTCGGCCCGGATTGTTATACTGGGTTCCTGCGGCGGTTACCATAACCTTGATGATGTGTTGAAAACATGCCCTGATGCCCATATCATTTCTTCCAAGGAAGTGGGCACCAGAACAGTGAATGAACCCATACTCAGGCATATCAATGATGACCTGAGGTCGGGTCATAATATTGACTGGATCAATACCTGGAAAGATCTTTCTGGTCAGTTCACTTCCGGAGAAGCAAAGGAACGGTTTGATAATTATATTCCCCCGCATAAAAACCTTGGTGCGTTATTTATTAAAGCCTATAACAGGGCGATGGAGAACTGATTACGGATTGCGGATTGCGGATTACGGATTTTCCATTGTCAGGTTATTTAATCAGGTGTAAGTTATTATTAGCAAAGAATCCGTAATCCGTAATCCGCAATCCGTAATTTTGTTTTAATGGAAGGCAAAAAAATATTTGATTTCAGGTTGTTGCGCAGGGTTTTCAGTTTCGCCGCTCCATATAAGAGAAGATTCTTCATTTCTGTTGCACTGGCCATTATCCTTGCCGTTCTTGCTCCCGTCAGGCCGCTTCTTATTCAATATACCATCAACCAGGTGATCCAGCAGGGGCTGATCAATGTACTCATCATGATTACGGCCATACAGGTACTTATCCTGTTGATAGAAACAGTGCTTCGGTTTTATTTCACCTTCCTCACCGCATGGCTCGGGCAAACTGTAGTCAAAGACCTCCGTATAAAAGTGTATGGCAAGGTGCTGAAGCTTAACCTGGCGCAATTCGACAAAACACCCATCGGCACGCTCACAACAAGAACGATCAATGACATAGAATCGATCAATGATATTTTTTCCGAAGGGCTAATTCCCATTATCGCGGATTTCCTGTCGATCGTCGCCATACTGATCGCCATGTTTTACACCAACTGGCAGCTTACGCTTGTCTGCCTCGTGCCATTCCCTTTTCTTATCGTGGCAACCTATTATTTCAAGGAAAGTGTCAATAAATCGTTTATTCGTGTCCGTAATGCAGTATCTGCATTGAATGCTTTTGTCCAGGAACATATCACGGGCATGCAGATTGTCCAGGCTTTTGCCGCAGAAGATAAGGAGTTCAACAAATTCAGGAGGATCAACCGGGAGCATCGAAATGCCAATATCAATGCCATTTTTGCTTATTCCGTATTTTTCCCGTTAGTGGAGATTGTGCTGGCCACGTCTATGGGACTGTTGGTATGGTATGCCGGTTACCAGGTCCTGCACCTTGAACTGGAAGAATCAGCCCGAATTTCCGGTCAGATCATTTCCTTTATTTTGATGTTAAACCTGCTTTTTCGTCCGCTAAGGGTAATCGCTGATAAATTCAATGTACTCCAGATGGGTATGGTGGCGAGTGAAAGGGTATTCAAAGTGCTGGACAATGAAGACTTTACTGTGGATAAAGGGACCTATGCCCCGGAAAAAATCAAAGGTGACGTCCGGTTCAGCCATGTGTATTTCGGTTATAATGAAGAACAGCCGGTATTAAAAGATATCGATTTCCATATCCGGCCCGGTCAGACGCTGGCGATTGTTGGGCATACGGGCAGTGGTAAAACCTCGATTATCAGCCTGATCAACCGTTTGTATACCATCCAGAAGGGTGAAATCCTTATTGACGGGGTGAATATTGATGATTATTCACTGGATGCATTAAGAAAACAGATCGGCGTGGTATTGCAGGATGTATTCCTGTTTTCCGGGTCAATTTATGAAAATGTTACCCTCCGGAATGATGAGGTGAGCCGTGAACAGGTAACAGAAGCTGCAAAACTGATCGGGATTCATGATTTCATCATGCAATTGCCCGGTGGGTATGATTATAATGTAATGGAAAGGGGAAATACACTTTCATTGGGTCAGCGGCAGCTTTTATCTTTTATCCGGGCCTTATTGTTCAATCCTTCAATCCTTATTTTGGATGAAGCCACTTCTTCGGTAGATACTGAATCTGAGCAGTTGATACAGTCGGCTATCGATAAACTCATCAGTGGCCGGACGAATATCATCATTGCGCACCGGCTTTCCACCATCCGGAAGGCAGACCTGATTATGGTGCTTGACAAGGGCCAGATCCGTGAAATCGGCAGCCATGATCAATTGCTCGCCCGCGACGGATTCTACGCATCATTGTACCAGATGCAGTTTAATAATGTGCAGATGTGAAAATGCGAAAATGTGCAAATGGGGGTAAGCAAAAAGCCCATTTAAACTGAAAAAAGCCGGCAAAAAGGAGTGTTTTTTAAATCAATAATCCTTCATTTTCACATCTGCACATTTGCACATTTCCACATTACTTTCCCTATCTTTGCGCCAAATTTCAGGATCACCATGACCTTTCCCAGCTTCAAATACTTTGTGGTAGCGGTTTTCAGTGTTTTTTTTCTCAGTATTTCCGGTAATGTTTCGGCGCAGCATGAAGGGCATGAAAATGCCGCCGGAAAGGAGTCCGCAGAGGGCGTAAAAGAGGAGAAAAAAGAAGGGTTTGATGCCAATAAAGTAATCTTCAGCCATATCCTGGATGCCCACGAATTCCATTTTTTTGAATATCACGGGGCTGATGGTAAAGAACATCATGTAACCCTGCCCCTCCCTGTCATTTTATACTCTCCCCAGAAAGGATTATCCGTTTTCATGTCCTCCGCATTTCACCATGGGGAACATGAGGTTGACGGGTATAAGATGGTGGGCGAGAAAATTGTTCCGGTTGATCCCAATGTAACCGTATATGATATTTCACTGACAAGGAATGTAGTGCAGATGATGCTGGCGCTGGCCGTGCTGATCTGGATCATGGTAAGTGTGGCCGGGAAGTATAAAGGGGCTGCAAAAGCGCCAACGGGCATGCAAAATGCCATCGAACCGGTGATCACGTTTGTCAGGGACGAAGTGGCAATACCAAACCTTGGTGCCAAGGCCGATAAATATCTTCCTTACCTGCTGACTGTATTTTTCTTTATCCTGGTCAATAACATTTTCGGACTCATTCCGGCAGCGGCTAACGTAACAGGAAATATAGCATTCACCCTGGTGCTGGCATTTGTTTCTTTTGTAGTAATCACGATAAGCAGTAATAAGCATTACTGGTCACATATTTTCAATCCGCCGGTTCCGGGTTTTGTAAAAGGCATCATGGTGCCTGTGGAAGTGTTGCAGATCATCACCAAGCCGTTTGCCCTCATGATTCGTCTTTTTGCCAATATGATGGCAGGACACGTTATCATTATATGCCTGGTATCCCTGATTTTTATATTTGCCGGTATCAGCAAGGGGGTGGGAGTGGGTTTTACACCGGTGTCCATTGCTTTTGCCGTATTTATTTACCTCATCGAAGTATTGGTGGCTTTTATACAGGCTTTCATATTCACGATGCTGACGGCGGTATTTATTTCACAGGCTGTTGAGGGAGACCATCATGAAGAGGGTCATGCAGAGAAGGCACATCATTAAGTTTTTATTTATCATCAATATAAACACGCAAGTATGGATTTACTGAATGTACTGTTGAGCACAACTCCCTGGGCTAATGCCGGTGGAGCTATTGGTGCCGGTCTCGCTGCCATCGGAGCAGGTATCGGTATCGGTCAGATTGGTAAAGGCGCGGTAGAAGCTATCGCCCGCCAGCCGGAAGCCATGAACGACATCCGTGCCAACATGATTCTTACTGCAGCCTTCGTAGAGGGTGTTGCACTGTTTGCTGTTATCGCAGGTATCCTCGCGATGTTCGTGTAAGCAGAAAATAATTACTGCCCCAACGCACAGGGCCGAGGGGCGGTAATTTAGTTGAGGGTTGAGGGTTGAGAGTTGAGGGTTGAGACTGTGAGACTGGAGACTGGAGAAATAAACATTTGCACATTTTCGTATTTGCATATTTGCACATTTAATTTATTACCATGGATTTACTGACTCCCGCGTTTGGTTTGCTCTTCTGGACACTGATTGCATTCCTGATCGCATTTTTCATTTTGAAAAAATTTGCCTGGCCTGCCATTATTAACGGCCTGAATGAAAGGGAAAAGACCATTGCTGATTCGCTGGCAACTGCAGAGCGTATCAAGACTGAAATGGCTCAGTTGAAAAACGAGAATGAAGCGATCATGGCACAGACCCGTGAAGAAAGAGCACAGATCCTGAAGGAAGCCAAAGAGATCAAGGATAAAATTATCAATGAAGCCAAAGAACAGGCGAAGTTTGAAGCCAATAAGATCATCGTGGATGCGAATAATGCCATCCAGAACCAGAAAATGGCGGCACTGACAGATGTGAAGAACCAGATCGGCAATATGGTGATCGAAGTGGCAGAAAAAGTGATCCGTCGTGAACTGGCTTCAAAAGTCGAGCAGGATTCATATATCCATAAACTGGCAGATGATCTTATTGCCGCAAGGAATTCACATAATTAATACAGAATACTAGAACATGCGTCAACCCAAAGTTGCCCAGCGTTACGCTAAAGCACTTTTCGATCTTGCGCTGGAAACCAGCCAGCTCGAAGTTGTAAAAAATGATATTGAAACCATACGGGGAGTGAAGAATGAAGAGATGCTGATGGTGTTCAGGTCTCCGGTCATCAACGAAGATAAAAAGATCAGCATATTCGAAGCCATTTTTAATGATAAAATTTCGAAGCTTACAAGCTCCTTTTTTAAGCTCGTTTTCCGCAAAGGCAGAATGATCGCTTTACCGGAAATCCTGGCATCCTTTGATGCACAATACAGGGCCCATCATCGTATCCAGATCATTGAAGTAACTACGGCCATTCCGGTGGGAGAGGAAATCCTGTTATATATCAAGGATAAAATGCAGGGCCTTCCCCGATGGAAAGACTCCAAACTGGAAATAAAATCATTAGTTGATGAGTCAGTTATCGGAGGATTTGTTTTGCAGGCCGATGATATTCTGTACGATGCTTCCATCCGTCACGACCTGGCGGTGATCAAGAAACAGTTCATCGAGAATATGTATGTTCAGAAACTCAGATAATAAAAATTTCAAAAAATACCCCTTATGGTAAATATAAAGCCGGATGAAATTTCAGCGATACTGCGTCAGCAGTTATCCAACTTCAATACCTCTGCCGAACTGGAAGAGGTTGGTACTGTTCTACAGGCAGGTGACGGTATCGCCCGTATCTATGGCCTGAACAATGTAGGTTCAGGTGAACTCGTGGAATTTGAAAATGGCGTACGTGCCATCGCCCTGAACCTTGAAGAGGATAATGTGGGTGCTGTGTTAATGGGCGAGAGCAGTGAAATTAAGGAAGGATCCAAAGTGCGTCGTACAGGCAGGATCGCCTCTATTAAGGTTGGCCGCGGACTGGTAGGTCGCGTTATCAATACCCTGGGTGACCCGATTGATGGTAAAGGACCGATTACCGGTGAATTATATGAAATGCCCCTGGAGCGTAAAGCCCCCGGTGTAATCTTCCGTGAACCGGTTAAGGAACCCCTGCAAACAGGTATCAAGGCCATCGATGCCATGATCCCGATCGGACGTGGTCAGCGTGAACTGATCATTGGCGACCGCCAGACGGGTAAAACAGCCATTGCAGTAGATACCATTATCAACCAGAAAGAATTCTATGACGCAGGGAAACCTGTTTTCTGTATATATGTTGCCATCGGCCAGAAAGCATCCACCATTGCCGGTGTGATGAAAATCCTGGAAGACAAAGGCGCAATGGCTTACACTACCATTGTGGCGGCTTCCGCTTCTGATCCGGCACCACTGCAGTTCTATGCTCCGTTTGCCGGCGCATCGATCGGTGAATTCCTTCGTGATACAGGTAATGCAGCACTGATCATATATGATGATCTGTCCAAACAGGCCGTGGCTTACCGGGAAGTATCCCTGCTGCTACGCCGACCGCCAGGACGTGAGGCATATCCCGGTGACGTATTCTACCTGCATAGCCGTTTGCTTGAAAGGGCAGCGAAGATCATCGGAAATGATGATGTGGCCCGTAACATGAATGACCTTCCGGAATCCATCAGGCACCTTGCCAAAGGCGGTGGATCCCTGACGGCACTTCCTATTATTGAAACACAGGCAGGTGACGTATCTGCATATATTCCGACCAACGTAATCTCCATTACTGACGGACAGATATTCCTGGAATCCAACCTGTTCAATGCAGGTATACGCCCGGCGATCAACGTAGGTATTTCGGTTAGCCGTGTGGGTGGTAACGCTCAGATCAAGTCGATGAAAAAAGTTGCCGGTACACTGAAACTTGACCAGGCACTTTACCGTGAAATGGAAGCCTTCTCCAAATTCGGTGGTGACCTCGATGCAGCTACAAAGAATGTACTTGACAAAGGTGCACGTAACGTGGAAATCCTCAAACAGGGTCAGTATCAGCCTGTTCCGGTGGAAAAGCAGGTAGCCATTATTTTCCTTGGAACCCAGGGACTTCTGACAGAAGTACCAGTTAACAGGATAAAGGAATTTGAAGAACATTTCCTCCTTGAAATGGAAAACAAGATGCCTGAATTACTGGCAGAATTCAAAAAAGGAGCCCTTCCTGATGATGGTATGAAGAAGATGACTGAAATGGCCAAAGGCCTGATGGGACAGTACAAAAAGTAATCGAACTAAATTAACCTTTCGTCGAAAAGCCGGTACATTAAACGTGTACCGGCTTTTTATGTATTAGTAACTGCAGGTCAGGGACTTTCGTGAAATTACTTTGTCGGGCTGAGTAAAAGTACCAACAATTTAGAAGGCAATGTTTCGTTTATACTACATCGGTACAGTAACTCCTTGATAACAAGGGGGTAATTGTATTGAGGTATAAAAATTCATTTGACATTAATCCTATCCCTATTAAAAAATCCCTGGATGAAGTTGAACCAATTCTTATTTATTGGAAGACCCATACGTAACCTGTTGGCAATTGTAGTGTTGATCGCAGTTGTATTCTCATGTAAAAACGGAATCAAAGGCGAAGAAGAAGAAATCGATAAGGATGCTGATACCGGAGAGGTCCTGCAGGCATTTGATTTATGGACTGCTATGCGCAGTTATCCCAACCCAACTATCAATGCATCAACATTTAGCAGGGGCTACACCATGGCCCAGGCAATGTCAATAAATGCAAGGTCCGAAGCACTGGATATGGACCTGCCCGCCACGGCTCCCTGGAGTGAACTTGCCCCGTTGAATTTTTCCGGAAGGATCTTAAGTGTAGCCATCCATCCCACCAATGCAAATATCATGTATGTGGGAAGTGCTTCGGGAGGTTTGTGGAAAACTACTAATGGAGGTACCGGCGCAGCCAATGGAATAAACTGGGTGAATATACCCACAGGTTTTCCGGTATTAGGCGTGGGATCCATTGCTATTAATCCCACTAACGGCAATGAGTTGTATATAGGTACCGGTGAAGTATACACGATTAGTCCACCTGCCACAGGTACTGTAGGACATGGCGGTCCGGAAAGGCTTTTCAGGGGTTCTTACGGCATTGGAATATTGAAATCAACAAATGGCGGCACAACCTGGACAAAGGTGCTTGATTTTGCAGCCTCAAACCTGAAAGGAGTTTCAGACCTGTTAATACATCCAACCAATACAAATACTGTTTTTGCCGCTACCACCGATGGTATTTACCGGACAACAAACGGTGGAACAAGCTGGACCCTCATTCATAATGTAGTGCTCGCCAACAGCCTGGCATTTCAGCCGGGAAATCCTGATGTATTATATGCAGGCGTTGGTAATATGGGCAGCACGGGTGCCGGGATTTACAAATCCACCAATGCCAATGCCGCTACGCCAACGTTCACCAAACTGGCAGGTGGTTTACCTGCTACCATAAGTGGCAAGATTGAAATTGCTGTTACCCCGGCCGATCCAAACTATGTGTATGCCAGTATTGGCAACCATCCACTTATACAAACTGATCCGGAAGGTCTTTACCGCAGTACCAACGGCGGTACCACCTGGACATTAAGAAATGGAAGTACAACTGTCATTGGCGGACAGGGATGGTATGCACATGATGTAGGCGTAGGCAGAAACAATACTGAACTCGTTTTATGGGGAGAATTAAATTTCTTCCGCTCAACTGACGGCGGAACAAATATCACGCAAACCGGAACCTGGAGCAACTGGAATGTAAATAATACAACTATTGGAACCCTAACTGAAGGTTCCGGTACCGGATATGTCCACGCGGATGTCCATGCCATTGTCTGCTCACCTCATGATCCAACCGGAAATACTTTCTTTATCTGTACTGATGGAGGTTTATTCCGTACCACCAATGGGGGTTCAAATTTTAATACCCTGAATGGCGGATTGAATACTTCACAGATTTATGGTAATGCAGCTATATCGGCAACAGACAGGGATTATATGATCCTTGGCCTGCAGGATAATGAAGCATTCGTGTATTTTGGTTCACCGGGTTGCAGGAGAATCCCCAGCCTCGGCGATGGATTTCATGCCGCCATCAATCCATCCAATGATAATATCGGGTTCATGGAATCCTATTATCTGAGGGTACGCAGGACTACAAACCGGTCCAGTACTTATGGTGGTACATTAATCACTAATGGCAGTGGCACAAATCCTGCAGAACCAACCTGTTTCAACGGTCCGTATGTCATTGCCCCGTCAAACCCGAATGTCTTTTATGGCGGAACAGTGAGGGTAAAGAAATCAACCAATATCAATGCAGGAGCACCCACGATCAGCAATGCCAATGGTGGCGCTGTGCTGGCAGGCGCCAATAATCCCATATTAACCATTGCAGTTGCTCCGCTGAGTGACCAGATCGTTTATGCTTCCACGGTTCCGGCGGGTGGTATCCGGAGTAAACTCTGGAAAACCATTAATGGTGCCACATCCTTTACAGAAATCACCGGGACGCTGCCTGACAGGTATTACAGCGAGATAGCCGTTGATCCAACAAATTCAAACAGGTTAGCCGTAGTGCTTTCAGGATTTGGAAGCTCACACGTATTTATTTCTACCAATGGCGGAACGAGCTGGTGTGATATAGGAGGAGGCCTTCCCGATGTACCCCATAATACACTTGCCTTTGACCCGGATAATCCCAACACATTGTATGTAGGCAATGACCTGGGGGTATTCTATGCTGGTAATATTCCAACAGGTCCGCTTGGTGCATCTTATGCAGTTCCCTGGACCGCATATAATGATGGATTTCCTGATGGCGTAATTGCTTCTGATATACTTTTCACACCAGCACCCAGGATGATCAGGCTCTCAACTTTTGGACGTGGCCTCTGGGAAAGGGAAATGGGCCCGATGATCCCATTGCCAGTGACAAATATTTCACTTGAAGCCAGGAAGCTAAACCAGGATAACGAGTTAACATGGAAGGTAACAGGTGAAAACAATGTATCACGTTATGAAGTGGAGTACAGTATCAATGGCAGGGATTTCATATCCATAGGTAGCGTGAATGCCAGGAATGCCGCTGAACTGCAGACGTATTCATTATAAGCATACTGTTTCAACGCAGAAAGACAGCTATTACAGGATAAAGATTATAGATATTGACGGGTCAGTGAAGTATTCATCAACAGCATTCATCCCTGCTGATAAAAATATACCGGTCTTCAGGGTCTATCCTAATCCTGCTTCTGCAGAAGTTTTTGTAAGCCTTTCAGTAACGGAAGAACAGGCAGCGAGATATATTATCTATGACATGAACGGCAGCAGGGTGGCAATGAAGAATATAAAATTGTCAAGGGGAAGCCAGGAGATAAAAATTGATATCAGTGCTTTTGCTTCAGGCAGCTATCGCCTGGTGCTGGAGTATAACGGGCTCAAAAAATCAACCACCATTATTAAAAAGTAAGTACCATAATTCAACAAGTATGAAACCCTGTAACCAATATTTGAGCGCTTTGAAAATCACCATGCTGTGTATTTTCATGATAGCTTCACCAGCAATGATCCGGGCACAGCTTCCGGATTGTTCATCCGGTAACTGTCATGTATGGAATATTTAATGATTCTATTGGGTCCGGTGTTGCCTCACCTTCAGAGATCAGGTCGATCAATTATGCGACCGGGGCAATTGGTCCGCTGATGGGAGGAACCACGTTCATGATCGCCAAAACAGTGAGTGGGACAACCATATACGGATCTGCTGCACTGGCGGTGGATATCATTACCAACAGGTTTTATGTGATGACACAGATGTCAAGCAGCAGGCCAAAGGATATCCTTACCATCAATACAGTTACGAATACCATAACCAGGATCGGAACCACGCCTGCCATTGTAGATTTTCATCATATGGTAAAAATGGCCATTGCCCCTTCAGGAAGAGGTTATGCCATAGGTGTAGGCCGTGATACGGCGGGTGCTGCCGCCACCTTTAATCCGCTCATTCGTTTTACCACCTGTGGAGCAGTTCCAACACCAGGTTGTTCAACAGTTGAATTGCTTGGATATTTGCCGGTAGCATTCGGTATGACAAAATGGGATCTCTTTAACGGTGATATTGCATTTGATAATGCAGGTAATATGTATTTTGCTACCGTATCTTTTGGGAGGGTTAGTGGATCGGGTACGACTGGCAGGTATAAAGATGCCCGTTTATTCAGGGTTAATGCTGCGGATATACCCGCAGTTGCCGGTGCAGGAGTTATCCCGATGAGCTCTTATCGCTGATTATAATACCCTGGACAGTACAGTAATGAATGGTATTGCGTTTGGTCCTACCGGTTCGATGTATTTTGCCACCAGGCGATTCTCTGGAATCCAGGTGTCTCCCTATACAAACGAGTTATATAGGTCATCTGCGCCCGGGGCAGCCACATTGATTCCCGGGTTTGCGCCGATTACCACCGGTTATTCTATTGCAGACCTGGCCAGTTGCTATTTCCCGCTTACCATTCTGCCTAATGAACTGGTGGAATTGTCTGCTTTTAATACAGGAGGAGAAGGACAACTGAAATTTAAGGCAAGGAATAATCTCGATGTGATCAGTTATGAAGTCATGCGGTCAACAGGCAATCCTGAAAATTTTGAAGTCATTGGCAGGATACAACCATCAAGCGATAGAGCGGAAATCAGCTATAACTATACAGATGCAACAACATCTCCAGGTGTAACCTATTATTACCGTATCCGGTCAGTAATGCCCGATGGAAAAAGATTATACAGCAATGTGGCGAAGATAAGTTTCAGTAATGCCATCGGTATAACGCTTAAGCCCTGGCCAAATCCTTTCGACAGCCAGGTTGAATTCAAACTGGAAACAAAAGGACCGCAATCTGTAACGATCAGGCTGGTTGATGAACAGGGACGATTAGTAAAGACTGTAGAGCAGTCATTACAAAGAGGTGTGAACAGGGTGGTCCTCAATAATTTATCTCAACTTAAAAAAGGGATCTATATACTGGAAGTTTCCGGCGCCACTGATAAGGTGATGGATAAGATCATAAAACTCTAGATCGCTTACCGCTGATCAGGCCATCCTGCTAATCGAATAACCATAAAACCGGGTTTCCCGGTTTTTTTACCTATAATTTGGTTTATATTATAAACTACTTTATATTTGTATAAAATTAGCCAGTATGTCCAGGTTCCTGCTTTTAATTGTTTACCTGATTTGTTCTGTTTCGGCCGGGGCCCAGGTAAAAATTTCAGGCAAGGTCAGCAGTACAAAGAAAAAATCTCTCCAGGGAGTTAGTATAAGCATCCGGAATAGTTATGATGGTGCAACCAGCGACTCTGCCGGCCATTTCAGTTTTTCAACCAGTGAAAAAGGAAGCATCGTATTGCTCGCAGAACTGGTGGGCTACCTGTCCTTTGCCCAGCAATACACGATCACGGAATCGGGCCTTACCCTGGATATAATGCTCAAAGAATCGGTCAATGAAATGAATGCTGTTGTTATCACTGCAGGTACATTTGAAGCCAGTGACAGAAAGAAGGCAACCGTGCTTAACCCCATAGATATTGTTACCACGGCCAGCGGAAATGGCGATATCACCGGCGCATTGAAAACACTTCCCGGCGCACAACAGGTAGGCGAAAAGGAAGGCCTTTTTGTTCGTGGAGGTACATCAACGGAAACAAAAACATTTATTGATGGCAGCCTGGTCAATAATTTTTTCTACAGTTCTGTTCCCAATGTGGCAACGCGCGGCAGATTTTCTCCCTTCATTTTTAAAGGTACCGTTTTCAGCACAGGCGGATATTCAGCACTATACGGACAGGCATTATCATCCGCACTGATCCTGGAATCCATAGACCTGCCTGAACAGACTTCAGCCAATGTAAGTCTCACCATTATTGGTGCAAGCGCCGGGTACCAACACCTCGACAAAAAGAAGCGATATTCTTTTGGCGGCAATTACGGATATACTGATCTCTCACTTGCCTTCAAACTGATCAAACAGCAACAGGAGTATGAAAACGTTCCGGTATACCATAATGCCGATGCCAACTTTCGTATCAAAACATCGAAAACAGGAATGATCAAATATTATGGATTATTCAGTACCAATAACCTGAAATTCTATACACCAAGCATCGATACGCTTGGGTACCTTGATGGATTCGCCATAAAAAATACCAACTATTACCATAACCTTTCATACCGTGAAAGTTTTGGAAAATGGAAATTCTTTACCGGGCTGTCCTTCTCCTTTAACCAGGATAATATCACCGGTGGATTGTATGACATTGACAAAAATGAGGTTCAGTTATCAGGGTTGGAATTCAAAAATTTTAACCAGGAAAACAAAAGCAACTATTTCAATGGCAAAATGGTTATTGAAAGAAGGCTTAAGGGACTTACCGCTGTTCGTTTTGGCGGGGAATACAATAACCTGGATGACGAGGTAAAGTACATTGACTACAACAACCAGCTATACAGGCAGGATGTAACACAGCATATCAATGCACTGTTTGCTGAAACAGATATCTATATCACCAATGACCTTGCAGCCAAGATCGGAGGCCGGTATGAGTACGCTTCTGTGCTTGGGGAAAGCAATTTTGCACCAAGGGTTTCCCTGGCATATAAACTGGGAGGTGAAGGACAGGCTTCCATTGCATATGGCCAGTTTTACCAGAATCCTGAACGGCAGTACCTTCCGGCACCTGTGCCGCCTGGTTATTCAAAAGCGACACATTATATCGCCCAATACCAGCGTGTGAGTAGTCAGACCACCCTGCGGGCAGAAGTGTTTTATAAAAAGTATGACAATCTGTATAAAACAGATTTTGTTAACGGCCAGCAAATCGCTTACAATAACCAGGGATATGGAGACGCAAAGGGTTTCGAGTTTTTCTGGAGGGATAAAAAAACCATAAAGAATTTTGATTACTGGCTCTCCTATTCATTCCTTGATACAAAACGTGATTTCCTGAATTATCCTTCTGCCATACAACCCAGTTTTGCATCTATGCATACTGCTTCAGTAGTGCTGAAGCGTTTTGTGACCCAATGGAAAACACAGTTCAATGCAGCTTACAATTACAACAGCGGCCGGCCTTATTATTTTATTTCTCCAACAGGAAACCAGGGTGAATATAAATTCTCAGACAGGGGGATGTCGCCCGATTATCATAATGTTAGCGTAAGTGTGAATTTCCTGCCCAGTGTGGGTAAGCAGGACGCCAAAGTGTTTGCCATATATGTGCTCTCTGTCAGTAATGTTTTTGGTTTTAACCAGGTATATAATTACCAGTATTCCTATAACGGGTACAGGAAACAGGCCGTTGTCCCGCCATCGAAAATATTTGTTTTCATCGGGGCATTTATAAGTTTTGGGATCGACAGGTCGGATGACGTCATTAACAGCAACCTATAA
This sequence comes from uncultured Sphingobacteriales bacterium, assembly GCA_963823365.1. Lineage (GTDB taxonomy): Bacteria > Bacteroidota > Bacteroidia > Chitinophagales > Chitinophagaceae > Pollutibacter. The sequence goes on along the minus strand of CAWGLH010000009.1, from coordinate 142,324 downwards.
ACGAAAATATATGAACACGGATTTTCAATCACAAAAAGAGCCACGCGACGAAGAACTCTGGGCAATTGCCAGGAAGCGGGCATCTTTCCGCAGGCACCTGTTTACTTACCTCGCTGTGAACAGTTTCCTCTGGATACTCTGGGCAATCAAGGGGTGGTGGCAGTTATGATGGTATTCCATGGCCAATCTGGCCTACCCTTGGCTGGGGATTAGGCCTTGCCATTAATTATGCAGATGCATTCCTGTTTCATAAGGAAAGTTCCGTTGAGCAGGAATACCAGAAACTAAAGAAGAAACAACAACAATAATTTATAAATCAGATCATCATGAAAAGAGTTATTGTACGTATCGTATTGTTTTAATTGCAGCACTACAGGTAAATGCGCAAAGTGCAAAGTATGTTTCGGCCATGGAAGTAAAAGTTTCGGCCATGGATACAGCCCGTTCGTCTGCGGACTGGCAGGAACTGGGGAACAGTTTTGAAAGAATTGCAGAAGCTGAAAAAACCCAGTGGCTTCCCTATTATTATGCTGCCGTCAGTAATGTAATGATGGGTTATATGCTCAATAACGGAGCTCCAGGTTCTGGCAATACCACCCAGACGGATCAGATCGCCGACAAGGCAGAAGCTATGATCATCAAGGCAGAAGCCATTGAAAAGGAAAACTCGGAGATTTACTGTGTCAAAAAAATGATTGCTACATTGCGTATGATGGCTGATCCTATGACAAGATACCAGACTTATGGCCCGATGGCTGCGGAAGCACTTTCAAAAGCAAAATCGCTGGATCCGAAAAATCCCAGGGTATATATGCTGGAAGGCCAGGATAAGTTTTATACTCCGGAGCAATTTGGAGGAAGTAAAACGGAGGCAAAGACTTTATTTGAAGAATCCCTGAAACTTTTTGAAGCCAATAAGCCAAAATCTTCCATTGACCCGCATTGGGGATCAGGCCAGGTGAAATATTTTCTTTCCCAGGTTAAATGATAAAGTCAATATAAATAGTATGAATGATTCCCCGTTAACAGGTGAAGAAAGCCTGGAAGTCATCCAGAGCATGATCCTGAAGGCCAAGAACCACATTAGTGAAAATGGAAAATTATACCTTCTGTGGGGCTGGGTGATTCTTTTCTGCAGCCTGGGATTTTTTGTGCTGGATAATATTTTGCATTATGAAAAGCCGCAATTGATCTGGATGACTACCTGGATTGCTGTTATTTATATGTTCATTTATTTGCGGAAAGAAGGCAGAAGCCGGGTAGTCAGAACATATACTGACGACCTTATAAGCTATGTATGGATAACATTTGTTGTCCTGATGCTCCTGGGCAGTTTAATCATTGGCAGGATCCCGGAATTTTATTTATATAATTATCCATTTGTATTGCTATTTTATGGTGTTCCCACCTTCTTATCCGGAATCATTCTGAAGTTCAGGCCTTTGATTTATGGAGGGATTATCTGCTGGGTACTGGCCATTGTTTGCACCTTTATCAATTTCCATTATCATTCATTGCTGGTTTCAGTGGCCGTTATATCAGCATGGATCATTCCTGGCTATATCCTTAAAATGAAATTTAAACAAGCAAATAGCTGAAATGGAAAAAAATCAATTATCCGGTTCTGACAGTATGAAGATCATTGAGCAAATGATCGGAAGGGCTAAGGAGGAAGAAAAAGACAGCGGACTGGGCTGGATTATCTGGGGCTGGATGCTTTTCCTGGCAAGTATTATCAACTATGTCATGATTGTGATTGATGCGCCAAACAAGTATATTATATGGAATATTTTTGGGGTTGGCAGTGTGATTTTTGTTTTGTATTCCATGTTCATAAAAAGGCTTTTCAATAAATCGGCTTCCAGGGTTAAAACGTATACCAATGAACTCGTTAACCGGATGGGCGCGGCATTTTTCATCAGCCTGCTGATTATGGTTTTTGGCAACACTGTAACAGGTGTAAATTCCAGCGGATTAAATTTCGGATACTTATTACTGTTATACGGATTCTGGATGTATATCCATGCTTCGGCATTCAGGTACAACCTGCTCAAGGCAGGTGCCTTTGTCAATTGGGCCGGAGCAATTATCATCTTTATTTTTTACAAGGATCTGGGAAAAAATATACTGCTCGTTCATGCAGCCTGCGTAGCACTTGGATACCTCATACCGGGGCATATTGCGCAGAAAAGATTTGGAAGAACAACCAATGAAGCGGATAAGCATCAGTAATCATGAGTGAATTCAAAGATCTGGACCCCATTTTGCATTCCCAATTAAGGCTGGCCGTGGTATCACTGCTGGTCAGTGTAAAAGAGGCGGAGTTCACTTTCCTGAAGGAAAAAACAAATGCTACCGCCGGCAATCTCAGTGTCCAGTTACAAAAACTGAAAGAGGTTGGTTATATTGATATTACAAAACAGTTCAAGGACAATTACCCGCAGACTTTATGCAGGATAACGAAGACAGGCATAAAGGCATTTGAAGACTATGTCAGGAACCTCAGGGAATACCTGGATGTAGGTAAATAGAGTCTTTATTTCCTCTGCGTCTCTTCTCCCTCCGCGTCTTTGTACCTAATAGATAAGGCATCCCCCGCCTGTTGGTGAGGGATGCCGTAGAGAGAAAGTCAGTTTTGGTTACGACTTGATCAGTTGTACGAGCAGGCAATCAGTGCCATTCACGACAACTTTGAGAAAATAACTACCGGGGTGCATGGCACTTGAACCTTTAATGGTGAACTGGTTCATGCCTTCTTTGGCCCTTTCTTTTTGTTGCATGACGATTTTGCCATCCTTATCTGTAATGTTCAGTGTTACAAAAGCATCTTCTTTCATCTGAACATCCACATTGATGTCATTGGCCGACAAATCAGGTGTTGCGCCTACAAGGCTGACCTGCCCGCTTTTAAAAACCTGTATCACCAGTACTTTCGAATAAGTGGTTGAACCCTGTTCGTCGGTAAGTTTAAGGCGATAACAGTTTACCATTTTAGGATAAGCATCCACCCATGTGAATTCTCCCTGTTCTTCAGCCTTGATGTTGTTGGTTTCCACTTCAGAGAAGTTTTCACCATCACGGCTTTTTTCAATGGTGTAAGAATAATTGCCCTGTGTGCTGAGTTTCCATTTAAGGGCAACTTTTTTGTTTTTAGTGCTTTCACCCCTGAAATCAATCAGCTTTTGTGTTTGCTCATTGGGTGATTTGATCGTGAAATACTCTGCTTCGCGGAGTGTTGCATTAATACTGGTTACTACGATGGCCGCTACAATGATGAATCTGCAGAAATGACCGAAACCTGTGAAGAATGAAGTTTCCATAATTACATTTTTTGTGTCAGGTTAAGAAATACCAGGAATCCTGGACATGGTCATCAAGCGGATAGTAGTATTGGTTAAAGTTCAATTAGCTTGTATTCATTCCCACATTCTCACATTACCCAAATCATCACATTTTAAAAAGGGGGCCTCCAGGAAAAGAGGCCCCGTTAAGGAAATCACAACCTCTAATAATTATTTCAGTATATATTGATGCCAGGCTTTCCTGACGATAAATTAACGGGATGATTTTCTCGGATGGGCTGAACTAATTCCTGACTGCAAAAGTGAAGGGTGATCGATAGCGGAACAGATTCCGGTACCGGGTGCGCTGTAAATGCTGTAATGGAGCGTTTCCGCTGTAAAGAGCGCTGACTTCATTTTTGTGGTTTAGAAGTTATTCAGCGACGTTGGATCAGTAAGCTTTTACGGAGATATTGCGGTAAGTGCGACGGCTATTCGAAGGATGATGTAACAAAATAAGCATTTAGATTCCGCATTTGCAAGCCCCTTTTGGAAAAAAACTGCGGGCAAAAACACAATGAACTGATTTACACAACTTCTTGCCGTTAAATTTGTTTATAACTTTCTTTAACGACATTATTCATGCCCCCCATTATAGAAGTACGGCATTTAAGTAAAAAATTCGGTGATTTTCACGCAGTTAAGGATCTTTCCTTTACCGTAAACAGCGGAGATGTATACGGTTTCCTTGGACAGAACGGTGCGGGTAAATCCACCACTATCAGGATGTTACTGACCCTGATCCGCCCCGGTTCGGGTGAAATATTCATCCAGGGTAAAAACCTGGTCACTCACCGCAGGGAAATATTGAACAACACCGGGGCGGTAATTGAAAGACCAGACCTATACAGTTATCTGACGGCTGCAGAAAACCTTTCCGTTTTTGCAAGGCTCAGCGGTATAAAGCCGGTGCGAAAACTCATTATGGAAAAGCTTGACCAGGTGGGCCTCTCCGGGCGAGCTGATTCAAAAGTTAAAACATTTTCACAGGGGATGAAACAGCGTTTAGGCATTGCCGTTGCCCTGGTTCATGATCCTTCCCTTATCATACTGGATGAACCAACGAACGGACTCGATCCCCAGGGAATAGCGGATATGCGGAAACTGATCATTTCGCTGAGCAGGGATTTCGGCAAAACCCTGCTTGTTTCATCCCACCTGCTGGGAGAAATGGAGCAGATTGCCACCAGGATGATTATAATAGACCGCGGAGCTAAAGTGGTTGAGGGTGAAATGAAGGATTTACTTGATCCGGAAAACGTTGCCCTGGAAATCGTATCCCCAGACCAGCATAGCTGTCAAAAATGGCTTGAATCTTCTGTGTGGTCTACCTTTCTTCAGCCTGCAAATGAAGTTGCTTCTGTAATAAGGATACGCAAGGATGATATTCCCGCATTCACCAGGGAACTGGTGATGGCCGGAATCAATATTTTATCCATCAAACCTAAAAATACCCTTGAAGAATATTTCCTTTCACTTACAAACCCTGTGAAATATGTGGAACCTTGTTAGTATCGAATTATTCAAGGTGTTTCGTAAACCCAGAACTTTTATCGCTTTTGCCGCTATTACGGCAATTGTTGGACTAATCCAGATGGGATTTTATGTGGATGGGGAAAGTTATATAAAATTCGGAATGCAGGCGCTGTCTGACAGCTTTGATATTGAAGGTAAAGTACTCAACGGTTACCTGCTGGCATATATCATCCTGCAGACACTGTTAATTCATGTGCCTTTGTTGATAGCCCTGGTGGCAGGTGATATGATTTCCGGTGAAGCGAACATGGGCACCCTTCGATTACTGGTAACCAAGCCCGTTAGCCGCGATGGCATTATCACTGCAAAGTTCCTTGCATCATGTATTTATACATTGATGCTGCTTGTATGGATGGCCATCTGGGCACTTTTTGTTTCCATGCTGATATTTGGAACAGACGATCTCATCATCATGAAAAGTGAGGTGGTTACCCAGATCCTGGAAGAGGATACATTCTGGAGATATTTTGCCGCTTTTGGCTTCGCTGCATTAGCCATGATCACCGTTGCCTCACTGGCCTTTTTCCTCAGCATTTTCGCTGAAAATTCCATCGGCCCCATCATTGCCTGCATGAGTATTGTCATTCTGTTTACCATTTTGAATTCTCTGAACCTTCCCATATACAATGTCGTTAAGCCTTATCTGTTTACTTCCCATATGCTCGCCTGGAAAGGATTTTTTGATGTGAAGGTGAATGCAGCCAATGAACAGATCATCGGGTCTGTTGAAAATCCCGCTGCATTGATGAGATCGGCAGGTATATTAATCATTCACATTTTCGGGTTCTGGGTGGCTTCCATCCTGGTATTCCGGAGAAAGGACATTCTTTCATAACTGATCAGGAATTCTTTCATAATTGGCCCACTATTCTTTTTTTGAAGTATCCACAGATCCTGTCCGCCTGTCTTATTGGTATCTCTCATTCCTTCATGAAACTCCATCAGGTCGAAATATGGTGAAACCATGGCTTTGAATTGTTTCGCATCATTATAGGTGGTCATCATTCTATGGCCTTTGTGCGGATAACTTCGGGTATAGTAGCCCGTACCCCTCAACTGTTGTTTTTCTTCTCCGGACAATTGCCCGGTATAATGTTCGCCATGGGTGGTAAAAAGAAATACGCCGCCGGTGGATAATATCCTGTGCATTTCCATGATCCATGGCAAATGTTCTTTTCCTTCGATATGCGTAAACACGGAAATGGCATAAATAAGGGTGAACTGTTCATCGGGATATGGGGTGGGAGGATGATGGCCGATGGTTGAAAACTGTACTGCCGGGATATGCAGCTTGTTCCATTCTATCATGCCTGTATTGATATCGCAGGCCGAGACCATAGCATTATCCGGCAATAATGCCGGTAAATGGCGAACGATGCGGCTTACCCCGCAACCCCATTCCAGTATTTTTTCCGATTCGTGTTGCCGGTATTTCCTCGTCCATTCCAATATTTCTTTAGCTGCCAACAGTCCGTCTTCAATATATTTTTCAAACTCCGGCATATAGGTCTCATACAAATAATAGACAGGGGGAAGGGTGATTTCCGGATGGTTTCTGCGGTACCGCCTGTTTGCCGGTCCATATTTTATCTGGGACCACTGAAAAATGATCCTGTCAAGCAGCGGGGCATTTCCAGAGGAATAAAAAATATTTTTAAGATGTCTTTTCAGCAAACCCATGTTCCAAATATATATGCTTTCATAAAAGTGCAATTCTTGAGGCAGATCAATTCACTTCGTATCAAAGAAGGCAGGCATAAAAAAAGAGGCAGCTGCCTCTTTTTATTCTTAATGCAATGATCGTTTACGCATATTTTGTTACGCCAGGGACGGCAAATGGATACATTCCATCAGTACCGGGAACAACAGGAGGAGCGGCTGCCCAGTCATAAACCTTGGGCATAAGGTTGAGCCCTGAATTAATGGCCTTATCCCATTCCACTACCTGTCCTGAATATGTTGCCATGCGGCCAAGAATACTTGTCATGGTGCTTTTAGCCCCGTTTTCCGCATCGGCGAATTTATACTGCCCCTTGGCTATCGCTTCAAACAATTCATCGTGTTCTGTCTGGTAAGGATTGTTTTCGGTCTTGGTATCAAACTGGTACAACACTTTTCCTTTCAGGTCCGTGATATTGGCTGCACCGGCATAAATTCTGCCCTTGGTGCCGATCAGCAGTTCATCCACTTTCGACATGGTATTTTTAATATGACGGCACTGGCTGTTGAGAATGGATCCGTCGGCATAATGAAACTCCACATAGTGGTGATCGAAGATCTCTCCGAAATCCTTTCCCTTCCTTACCTCACGGCCACCCATACCCTGTGCTTTGACCGGGTATGCTCCCTTGAACCAGTTCACTACGTCTATATTATGAATATGCTGTTCGGTGATATGATCACCGCAAAGCCATACAAAATAATACCAGTTGCGCATCTGGTATTCCATTTCGGTTTGTCCTTCTTTTCTCGGGTTAACCCACACGCCATCATTGTTCCACCAGGCCTGGGCGGAAGTGATGTCGCCGATCATGTCTTTGCGCTTATATAATTCCCTGTAAGAATTTTGATAATGGCGCTGTAATCCTACCACTACATTCAGTTTTTTCTTTTTTGCCTCTTCAGCGGCGGCCAGTACCCGCTGTATGCCTGCAGGATCAGTGGCTACAGGCTTTTCCATGAATACATGCTTGTTCTGCTTTATGGCTTCTTCAAAATGAATGGGCCTGAAACCCGGAGGTGTTGTGAGTATAACCACATCAGCAAGGGCAATTGCTTTCTGATATCCGTCGAAGCCAACAAATTTTCTTTCTTCCGGGACATCGATTTTATTTTTCACATTACCCGGTGTGCCTGTTGAATCAGAAATGTCATCAGCAGTCAGGGCCTTGTAACAAGAGTCCAGGCGGTCACGGAAGGCATCGGCCATGGCCACCAGCTTTACATTCTGTTTGGTTACCAATGCCTGCATGGCAGCGCCGGTGCCCCTTCCGCCACAACCAACGAGTGCAATCCTGATGGTGTCATCTGCACCTGAGAAGAAATTGGCTTTAGAAAGCAAAGGAGCCGCCAGTAAACCTCCGGCAATCATGCCGGTATGTTTAACAAAATCACGGCGCGTTGAATTTTTCTGATGTTGATCCATGATGGATTATTTTATTGAGGAATGATTATTTACCGAGGTACAATGTATAGAATTTTTCAGCTTCTTCCGGACTGGGTTGTTTCAAAGGCCTCACAATCCTGAAACCCACAAACATGCCGTCTGTGAGCCACCACCTGCTCTTGGGAACCTGCGGATCCCGCTTGTTCCAGGATGGTTCGGAATGATTTCGCGCAGCGCATCTTAACGAAGTGGCATCATCCATATAAGAACCGCCCCTGGTTGACCTTGGATAACGGCTGGCAGGCGGAACCCTGGGATCCTTATTTCTTATCGTATCCAGGTATTTATCGGAATACTGATCAAGCGTCCATTCACTCACATTGCCCAGCATATCATACAAACCCCATGGATTGGGTTTTTTTTGCCCCACCTTCTGGTATTTTTTACTGCTGTTGGCATTGAACCAGCCATAATCCTTGAGTTTGGCCGGATCATCGCCGAAGAAATAGGCTGTTTGTGTTCCGGCCCTGCAGGCATATTCCCATTCCGCTTCAGTCGGCAGCCGGTAAAAAATCCCGGTTTGCTGGTAAAGCCACCGGCAGAACATCAGGGCAGCATCCTGGCTCAGGCTGTTGACCGGAAATCCGCCGTCTTTCCCCATATTCCAGCTCAGGTCGATGTATTGCGGCGTTGGCCTGGTAACAGCATCAACTTTTGACCCCTGTGATAATGATTCATTCTTAAAAAAAATTCCAAACTGATCGTGCGTAACCTCATATGCACCCATCCAGAAAGGTGAAATAGTGATCTGTTTCTGGGGACCTTCTTCCGGTTTGCGGTTTTTTTCCTTAGCCGGACTTCCCATCATAAATGTCCCGCCTTTCACCGGCACCATGGCATAAGTAAAAGCTGAACCCGGAATTTTCTGGGCATATGCCTGAAAAGCAGTTTCAGCTTTTTGCGCAGATACTGATCCACCCAGGATAACAAGCAAAATGATTGGTATTTTTTTCACCTTGGCAAATTAATGGTGTTCAGGGTAAGGAACAACAGAAATCTGTTCCGGAGTTTATTTTGGCAGGTAAGCGTTCCAAAGTTAAATTAGGGCATGAAAAGAAGAAACTTCCTCCGCAACGGCCTGCTTGCCGGCACGGCCGGTGTAATCGGGACAAATAAGGTATTGGCGGGAAAACAACCTGGAGCCAATGCAGACCAGCCCTTTAAAATGCTCTATGGGATACACGATGGAATGTTTGCCGGTCATGCCGGTGCTGATTTTATTGAACAGATAAAATTTGCCCATGATAAAGGATTCCGGGCTATTGAAGACAATGGAATGATGGGCCGCAGCCCGGAGGAGCAGAAAAAAATTGGGGAAACCCTTGCAAAACTGGGTATGACAATGGGTGTTTTTGTCATTACTTCAGATAACTGGCACTGGAAAACAACACTCACAACAGGGAAGCAGGAATGGAAAGACAAAATGATCGCTGATTGTAAAATTGCCGTAGAGGTTGCAAAAAGATGTAATGCAAAATTTGCGACCGTAGTACCCGGAAATTTTGATCGTTCCAGGTCCCTTGATATGCAGACAGCAAATGTAATTGATGCATTAAAAAGGGCTACGGCTATCCTGGAACCAGCCGGACTGGTGATGGTGCTTGAACCGTTAAGCGATAACCCCGACCTGTTTCTAAGACATTCTGACCAGACCTATATGATCTGCAGAGCCGTAAACAGTCCGTCATGCAAGATACTTTTTGATATGTACCATATGCAGCGCAATGAAGGAAATATCATGGCCAATATAGACAGTGTTTATGATGAGATCGGATATTTCCAGATTGGCGATAATCCCGGACGTAAGGAGCCCACTACAGGTGAAATGAACTACAAGAATATTTTTGCACATATTGCCGCCAAAGGTTACAAAGGCGTGATGGGCATGGAACATGGCAATGCCAAAAAAGGCAAGGAAGGGGAACTTGCCCTGATCAGGGCCTACCGGGAAGTTGACCTTGCATAGCCTCCAATTAACCTGATTAATGCACATGTTGAACTTTCACAGAACCAAATGGATTCTGCTGTGTTTTAAACTGGATACTCCGTAACAGGTGGTTTTTAATGGTATTCCCGTAAAGTGAAGTATATACATGCGCATAATTTTTTCTGTATTGTTCCTGGTTCTTCTGGTGTTGGATCTTGCAGGGCAGGATGCAGATGCCCTGGTAAAAAATGTCCGTGAGAAAATGAACCAGGTCAGGGATTATAAAGCTTCCGGGAAACTGAAAACAGACGTTGCATTCCTTAAGATCCCGGTGTCCAATGTAGAGGTGTATTATAAAAAACCGAACCGGTTTAAAGTCAGGAAGGACGGAGGGATATCACTTCTTCCGAAGGGAGGCGTAAGCATAAACCTGAATTCCATTATGATGGGTGAAGATTATACCGCCGTACCCTCAGGGGAAATGGTGCTGAATGGAATTACGCTTAAGATCATAAAGCTGTTGCCGCTCAATGATAATTCGGATGTGGTGATCACCAGCATGTATATCGATGAAAAAAATTTACTCATCTATAAAGCGATCACTACAACAAGGGAAAATGGTACATATGATATGCAAATGAGTTATGGAAAATTTGCCAATTATGGCCTGCCCGACAAAGTGATATTTACTTTCAATACAAAAGACTACAAACTGCCGAAAGGGGTAACCTTTGAATACGAAGCGGGTGAAACGCCAAAAAACCAGGAAGAGAAAATGAAGAATAAAAAAGGGAAAGTGGAAATAACGTATAATAACTACGTTATTAATCAAGGGTGTTTCAGATGATATTTTTAAATAACGTAGTTATTAATGTGCAAATTTGAGAGTGCGGGAAATGTGGAAGTGAAATGCGGAAATTAAAAAATCCTGCAAGAGGCTGGATATGAAATGTTTATCAAGAAAGTTGTAAATAGTAAAACATATACCTGGCAATTCCACAACCATTTTCACTTTCACATTACCACACTATCCTAATTATCAAATTGATGAACGAATTGAAGAATAAACGAAGTTTATTCTTCAATTCTTTCATCCACTGCATTGCTTAGTACCGCGGCGCTCATCTTCCGCAGCGGGTTACGGTGAGCTTCCGCATACCCCATCCGCTTATTGTAGATATCCAGGGCAACAAAAACAGCTTCGCGGAAAGATCCTTCATCCGCCTTATCCTTTCCGGCAATATCAAAAGCAGTTCCATGGTCGGGGGAAGTCCTGATACCTGGTAAGCCAGCCGTATAATTAACGCCGGTTCCCTTTGCGAGTGATTTAAAAGGGATGAGACCCTGGTCGTGGTACATGGCTAAAACAGCATCGAATTTTTCATGGCTGCCGCGGGCAAAAAAAGCATCCGCAGCATATGGGCCATACACGAGCAGATCGCGGTGTTTTGCTTCGGCAACTGCAGGCCTGATGATTTCTTCTTCCTCCCTGCCAACCAGCCCTTCATCACCGGCGTGCGGGTTGAGTCCGAGTACCGCAATCCTTGGTTTATCAATGCCAAAATCTTTTTTCAGTGAATCTTTCAGTATCCTGAGTTTTGACATGATGGCATCCTTGGTAATATATTTTGATACTTCAGCCAGGGGAACATGTTCGGTGACCAGTCCCACACGCATATTTTCAGCGGTCATCAGCATAAGCACGTCTTTTTGCTGGAATATATGCTGGAGGTAAGGGGTATGGCCTGTGAAATCAAATTCAGCAGACTGCACATTTTTTTTGTGAATGGGTGCTGTTACCAGGGCATGCACCTTGCCTTCTTTCAGGGCCTGAACAGCGGCCTGCAGGGATATTACTGCATATTTCCCTCCCGTTTCATTTATGATGCCGGGATTGATGACCACATCCTCTTCCCAGACATTTACTACGTTAAGTTGTTTTGGGTTCAATTTTTGAAGGTCCTTTACGCTGTTGAAGCTTATATTGACTTCAGGGAAGGACTTCCGGTAAAAATTGATGACTTTATTGGAGGCAAAGACCACGGGAGTGCAGAATTCAAGGATCCGCTGATCGGCGAATGTCTTAACGATACATTCGATGCCGATTCCATTCAGGTCTCCTGCGCTGATTCCGATGACTGGTTTTATAGTGGCCTGCAACATAGATTTCTGTATTGAGCGGGTAAAGGTAGTATTTTTGACATGCATGTATACACTTAAGAAGTCCCTGGGCCAGCACTTCCTGAAAGATGAAACAGTTTGCCTGAAAATCGTATCGGCACTAAGGGAAATGCATTTTACCCGTTTGCTTGAAGTGGGTCCCGGGGGAGGTGCACTGACCAAATACCTGCTGGATCTGCCAGGAGTCGAATTTCGCGCTGTAGAACTGGATGAAGAAAAAATCCAATACCTGGTCAGGACATATCCTTCACTGAAAGGAAAGATCCTTCATGAAAGCATACTTGAAACTGGTTATCCCTTTACCGGGAAAGCTACCATTATCGGTAATTTCCCATACAATATATCATCCCAGATATTATTCAGGATACTGGAATGGAGTGAGGATGTTGAGGGAGTGATAGGGATGTTCCAGAAAGAAGTGGCCGTCAGGATTGCTGCAGGTCCTAATAATAAGGATTATGGCATACTTAGTGTGCTGGTGCAGGCGTTTTTCACCGTGGAATATTTGTTTGATGTGGATGAGAACTGTTTTACACCGCCGCCAAAAGTTAAAAGTGGTGTTATCAGGATGGTGAATTCGGGAAATCCGTGGAAGATCACGAATAAGAAGAAATTTTTCAACCTGGTCAAAACGGCTTTCGGCCAGCGAAGAAAGCAATTGCGGAATCCTTTGAAATCGATGTTTGACAAGGAAGTATTAAAGGAAGACATATTTACAAAAAGGGCGGAGAACCTTAGCGTAGAAGATTATGTTTTACTGATGAACAGGATAAAATGAAAGGAAAAATCTTAATATCGGCAAAGACCCATCCGGGTTTAACAGGTATACTTGAACAGAAAGGGTATGAAGTAATGTATGCACCTGAAATCCTGTACGATGAATTGCTCAGGATCATTGGTGAATACCACGGACTGATCGTAACCACCAGGATCGCCATTGACAGGGAGATCATTGATGCAGCAAAAAATTTACAATGGATAGGGAGACTGGGCAGCGGAATGGAACTTATCGATGTTGAATATGCCAGGTTAAAAGGTATCATTTGTGAGAGCAGCCCGGAAGGTAACCGTAACGCTGTTGCTGAACATTCCCTGGGACTTTTATTATGCCTGATGAACCACATCTGTTCATCGAGCGACGAGGTAAAACATGGTAAATGGATCCGGGATGCCAACCGGGGTGAGGAACTTGCAGGCAAAACAGTAGGCATCATCGGATACGGAAATACCGGCAGCGCTTTTGCAAGATTGCTGGCTCCATTTGATGTAACGGTCATGGCCTATGATAAATATAAGTTTGACTTTGCCACGGGATATATAAGGGAGGCATCACTGGAACAGGTTTGCAGGCATACTGATGTCATCAGTCTCCACGTACCCCTGACGGAGGAAACCAGGCATCTTGCCAATGATGATTTTTTCCATAAACTGGCAAAAAGGCCGTATTTCATTAATACTTCCAGGGGCAGGGTGCAGGATACAGCGGCCATCGTAAGGGCACTCGATAATGACCTTATCCGGGGTGCGGCACTTGATGTGCTTGAAAATGAAAAACTGGATACTTATTCGGAAGATGAAAAAAATCATATTAACCGGCTGTTGCATGATCCACGCATTATTATAACACCCCATATCGCCGGCTATAGCAATGAGGCCTTTGAAAAAATGGGGGTAGTCCTCGTAAATAAATTAAACCTTTGATTTTCCATATTTTATGGTTAATTATTAGTGAACAAATTCCTTTTAAATACCTTCTCCCGATGTATTATCTTAGCGCAACTTTTACCTGTCAATATTAAATAGTAAATAACCCATGATCACATTAAAAACCAAACGCCAGACATTTATGAAATCACTATTCAGCATGGCCATAGCCATTGGCTTAATTTCGTTTATGGCTTCCTGTAACTCAGGGCCTGAGAAAGAGCCGGAAACAGCAGCCGCTGATACTGTTGCAGAAATTAAACAAGACGCAGTGCAATACCTATATCCGGCAACCTATCCGGGCGACTGGAAAATAGGTGACCCGAAAAATATTGTAAAAATTCAGGAATTGTATAAAGTATTACTAAGCGATTCCAATTATGAGTCAACACTGCCTTATTATGCTGACAGCATTACCAATATAACTTTTGATAACAGGCGTCTTAAAGTGAGCGCATCAGATTTTGTTGAAAGGGTAAAACAATTCAGGAAAGGATTCAAGACCCTGGATGAGGAGTTCAGGAGTTATGTCAGCCTGAGGAATGATACCCAGAATGCTGATATGGTATTAATCTGGGTTAAAGAGAAGGGTGTTCGCCAGAATGGTAAAGTGGATTCATCAGCTTACCAGGAAACCTGGAGATTCAATGACCAGGGAAAGATCGACTACCGGAGTATCTTTGTGCGGTATGATTTTTAGGGATACTCCTGAAATTCACAATTTTTAATATTTTTGTATAGTAGCAACGCTTCAGATTTCCTGGGGCGTTGTTATTTTTTTCTATTTTCTACACACTACTGCAAAAAAGGAGGAACTATGAGTGAGATTCTATACGTTTCCCGCGAAACGCTGGAACTGATGAAAGCCGAATTGCAGCACCTGAAATCTGTTGACCGGCCAGCCGCTTCCAGGGCTATAGCCGAAGCAAGGGAAAAGGGTGACCTGAAGGAAAACGCCGAATATGATGCTGCCAAGGAAGCCCAGGGACTGCTGGAAGCCCGGATTAAGAAATTTGAGGGCGACCTGGCCAATTGCCGTATCCTTGACGCTGTAAATATTGATACCAGTAAAGTGTCCATATTGACCAAGGTAAAAATCACCAACCTGGGTACAAAGAAATCCATGACATACCAGATCGTTTCTGAAAAAGAAGCCGATCTTAAACTTTCAAAAATCTCTGTTACCTCTCCTATTGGCAAGGGACTGTTAGGGAAGAAAGTAGGCGAAGTGGCTGAAGTAATGGCGCCAACCGGGCTTATCAGGTTCATGGTAGAAGAGATCTCTGTGTAATTAAAAAGAAAGCCATGTCAGTTTTCACCAAGATTATTAACGGGGAGATCCCATCGTACAAGATAGCGGAGAATGAAAAATTCTATGCCTTCCTGGATATTTCACCGTTGAAACCCGGGCATACCCTTGTGGTCCCTAAACAGGAAATTGACAAGTTTTTTGATCTTCCAGGTGATGTATTATCTGAGTTACTGGTATTTGCAAGCCCTATTGCAAAAGCAATAGAAAAGTCATTTCGATGCAATCGTTGCGGCATTGCCGTTATCGGGCTCGAAGTTCCGCATGCGCATCTCCACCTGGTGCCCATTAATAATGCGGATGACCTTAATTTTACACGCCCGAAACTGAAACTCAGTCCGGATGAAATGAAGGCCTGCCAGGAAAAAATACTGTCAAATGTATGAGAAACCCCCGCCGGTCCTGCGTCCCCGGGTAATCACGGCACTTTGTTCCTTACTTTTTACAGCCGGGATTTTCAGCATCATCTATACGTTTACAGGCGCCTTTGCTTCTTACGGTGTTTATTATTCTGCCGTTAATGCAATTATCATTGTCATCATGTTTGCAGCCCTCTCAGGCATTTGGGTGATGGAGAAATGGGGGGTGTACCTGTTTGTATTGTTAACCCTCATTAAATGCGGCCTTGACCTGTACACCGGGGCTTTTTCCTATTGGGAATTATTACTGCTGATTCCTGTTATCGTCTTTATATCCCTGTTAAAAAAAATGCATTAAAGGAGCCTTCCCGGATTTTTTTTAATGAAATCTTCCCACCCTGTTGATTTCAGGCCTGTTGATTTCAGGCTGACTGATTTTTCCCCAGCTGATATCTCACGTGTTGATAACATGGCTGTATTGTCCTGGAAATGATGGCATACAGCTACGGCCAGGGCATCAGACGCATCAAAACTGTTTTTCTTTGCACTGAGTGAGAGTATCTGCTGCAACATCTTCCATACCTGTTCTTTGTCTGCATTTCCATTGCCGGTAATGGACTGCTTGATCTTTCTCGGGGAATATTCTGTTACAGGCATTCCACACTGCATGGCCACAGCAATGGCAATACCCTGCGCCCTGCCCAGCTTCAGCATGCTCTGTACATTCTTTCCAAAGAATGGTGCTTCAATAGCAAGTTCCTGTGGATGAAATTCGCGGATCAGGTCATGCATGGTCTGGTGAATCATCCGCAGTCTCTCATACATGTCTTTCTTTGAAGAGAGCTTTACCACATCCATGGTAATCATTTTCAGCACCTTGCCCCTGACCTGCAATACGCTATAACCCATGTTGAGGGTACCCGGGTCGATGCCTAGAATAATTCTGGATGAATGTTGCAATAGGAGGTATATTTTTGGAAAAAGAAAGCTGCTGAACAAAAATATCAAAATATTCTTCAATTACTTTCTTGGTCCTGTACTCTTCATCTGGTTAAGCATTTCAATCTTTCGGCAAATACGCCAGCAACCCGATCTGGACAAGCACCTGGTATATATCCGCGAAGCGGCTTATGGCGCAGAAGCCTGGAAATTCTGGATGGTTATAGTACTGATGTTTTTTAACTGGGGACTTGAAGCACGCAAATGGCAGGTATTATTACGACCCCTGGAAAGAATGGGACTTGGCCGCGCATTTAAAGCCATTCTTGCAGGGGTGGCATTTGCATTAAATACGCCCAACAGGATCGGGGAATATGGAGGCCGGGTGCTGTTTATTCCTGAAGGCAAAAGAATCAGGGCTGTGTCGCTGACCATTGCAGGAAGTTTCAGCCAGCTCATTATCACGCTCCTGATCGGTGTTACCGGTCTTTTTGTATTAACGGATGAATTTGCACTCAACAGGGATATCGCCAGCATTTCCATCTGGCTGAAATTCCTGAAAGCCATACTCGTTGTTATAACATTGATTTGCGTGATGGTATTTTTCAGGATCAGCTGGATCATTCGCGGTGTTGAAAAACTTCCGGGTTTGTCAAAATTTGTTGAACATATTTCAGTGCTGGAAGGCCTTTCTGTTACAATTTTGTTAAGAGTACTTAGTCTGTCGTTCCTGCGCTTCATGATATTCATCATTCAGTATAATTTGTTGTTGCAGGTGATGCACGTGAATATGGGATGGTGGGAAGGATTTTGGACAGTATCCGTGCTTTTTTTATGGCTTGCCATCTGGCCTACCATTGCCTTGCTGGAACTTGGCCTGAGATGGGAATACAGCCTGATTCTATTTAGCATGTACAGCCAAAACATTGTGGGAATTTATGCGGCCGCCACCTGCATATGGCTCATTAATCTTGTGTTACCTGCAATGGGCGGAAGTTTGTTCATGCTGGGATTACGTATCTTTAAAGAACGACAATGAAAAGACTTCTTATAACTTTCCTTTTTTCGGTTTTGCTGATTAGCAGCAGTGCGGGGGATGACTTCTGTGGAATCAGAAATACCACCTTTGTTTCCGGTGAACGCATTACGTTTAAAGTGTTTTATAATGTTATCGGCATTTTCATTGATGCAGGTACTGCACAGTTCAGTATTAACAAGGAAGTATTGAATAACAAAGGGGTCTACCATGTTATCGGCGACGGGTTTTCCAATCCTTCCTACGACTGGGTATTCAAGGTACGTGACCGTTATGAAACCTATATAGATACCGTATCTCTTAAGCCGTATAAATTTATCCGGAATGTAGACGAAGGCGGGTATAAGAAATATGAGAATGTAACCTTCAATCATGAAGCGGGTACTGCCGTTTCCACCCGCGGGGTTTTCAAAGTGCCGCCCTGCGTGCAGGATGTGCTGAGCACCATTTATTATGCAAGGAATATTGACTATGCAAAATATAAGCCGGGAGATAAAATCCCTTTTTCCCTGTTCCTGGATGATGAAGTGACCAACCTGTTCATCCGCTACGTGGGAAAGCAAACGATAAAGACCAAGTACGGAAAGTTCAAGGCCATACTTATCAAGCCACTGCTGGTAAAGGGAACTATCTTTGAAGGCGGGGAGAAGATGAATGTCTGGGTCTCTGATGACGCTAACCATATCCCGCTGCGAATTGAAAGCCCCATTTCAGTGGGAAGCGTAAAGGTTGACATGATGGGGTACCAGAACCTCCGCTACCCTTTAACGTCAAGGATGAGCGTTAAATTTTAAATTTTCATCAACAGCCAGTAACTTTTTAAACGCAAAGTAACTGCTGAAAATGTTAATCCTCCATCAGTGATGCTATGGTAAAACTTTCTTTCATCCTGATGCCTTTTTCAGTTTCATGCACAGTACAGCATTCAATGTAAGGATCATGTTCAAATACCAGGACATAATCATTTTCAACAGCTTCTTCAAGAAATGATTTTTTCTCCATCAGCGTTGTCAGCGGAAACATGTCATAAGCCATTACATAAGGAATGGGGATGTGCGCTGCAGATGGAAGAAGGTCGGCCATATACACTATTGTTTTTCCGGCATTCCTGATTTGTGGCAACATCATGGCTTCTGTATGCCCGAAGGCAAAGCGAAGGGAAATATTTTTTGTAAAATCCGTTAATCCCTTTTCATTTACCGCGATCATTTCCAGTTTCCCCGATTCTTTAATGGGCAGGATATTTTCTTTCAGGAAGGATGCTTTTTCCCGGTCATTGGGTTCTGTTGCCCATTTCCAGTGTCTTTCATTGCTCCAGAATGTGGCATAGGGAAATGCAGACACATAGGAATCGCCTTTCTTTATTATAGATCCGCCGCAATGATCAAAATGCAGGTGTGTGAGAATTACATCAGTAATGTCATCTTTTGAGTAACCGATTTTTTCCAGCGATTTATCCAGCGTATCATTTCCATGGAGATGATAATGTTTGAAGAATTTCTGTTCCTGTTTGTCACCAATACCATTATCCACAAGGATAAGCCTTCCGTCATCTTCAATCAGTAAACAACGCAATGCCCAGGTGCAAAGATTATTTTCGTCTGCCGGACTTAATTTATTCCACATCGTCTTGGGAACAACGCCAAACATGGCGCCGCCATCGAGCTTGAAAAATCCTGTTTCAACTGCGTAAAGCTTCATTGCTGATTCTTTTCCTGGTGATGAATAAAAGCATCAGTCCGATAATAAAAAATGCCATACACGAAAGTACGCTGATTCGCTGTGAGCCCGTTATTTCCGCAAGGAAACCAAACTGGAACAACCCGATCACGATACCTATTTTTTCGGATACGTCGAAAAAACTGAAAAAGGATGCAGTATCCCTGGTAACAGGCATGAGTTTGGCATATGTTGAACGACTGAGCGCCTGTGTTCCACCCATGACAAAACCCACCAGTGAAGCGAGCAGGTAAAAATAATTGGCATTGCCTGTTGGCGCGGCATAACCCATATAGCAAAGCCCGGCCCAGATAGCGACACAAACCATGATTGCCGGAATATTTCCAATCCTTCCCGATAACCTGGAAATGATTATGGCGCCCGGAATGGCGATCAGTTGGATCAGGAGAATGGCGATCATCAGGTTGGTGGTGGGTATGCCCAATTCGCTTTTAGCGTACAGTGTAGCCGCCAGCATGACGGTTTGGAGGCCCATATTATAAAAGAAATAAGCACCCAGGAAGCTTTTCAGTACCGGCATTTTTTTCAGGATATTCCAGACATTTCCCAATTCACGGTAACCTTTGGTGATCCATTGCCCGCCGTTCTTTTGTCCGGCATGAGCCGGTGTGGGCAACAAACGCAATGGCCACTGGCCGAAGCCTAACCACCAGATACCCACCAGCAGAAAAGAAATTTGTGATGCCTTCCCGGCAGTGATGCCAAAAAGATCGCTTTTTAGTATCAGGACAAAGCTGATGAGCTGAAGGATCACACTACCTATGTAACCCATCGTAAAACCCCGTGCACTGATTTTATCACGGTCCTCCGGAGCGGCAATCTCAGGAAGATAGGAATTGTAGAATACAATACTTGACCAATATCCAATACATGCGATAATACTCAGGGTGAGTCCGAGCCAGATATTATTCTTATCAAAAAAGTACATGCCTGAGCAGGCAAGTGATCCCATTGTCATAAAGAACCTGAGGAAATTTTTCTTGTTACCCTTAACGTCGGCTATGGATGACAGGAGCGGCGACATGATGGCAACGATCAGGAAGGCAAATGACAGGGCATAATTATAGAGTGCAACATTGTCGAAGTTAAATCCGAGAAAATTTATTTTGTCTGATGTGGAGGGATCGCCATCACCGGTCATGCTTTCATAGTAAGCGGGAAAAACAGTGGAGGTAACCACCAGGTTGTAAACGGAATTAGCCCAGTCATACATCGTCCAGGCGGTAATAACTTTTTTGGGAGCAGTTTGCATATGGAAATGTAAAAACTAATCCCTGAACCGTAAAATTAAGTTCGCATTAAAGCGGGATGGTGATATTACAGGTAGCCGAGATAGATCAATGCAAGAAGTACGATTCCTAACGCTATCCTATACCAGCCGAATAACCTGAAGCCGTGTTTCTGTAAAAAACCGATGAAAAATTTTATCGCCAGGATGGCTACGATAAAGGCAATCACTGAGCCCATGATTAGAATATTCAGGTTGCCGGAGTCGAGTACTTCCGGGGTATCCGTATACACGTCATATAAGCTTTTAACGGATGCCGCCATCATTGTTGGAACTGCAAGGAAGAAGGAAAATTCAGCTGCTGCGGCACGGGATAATTTCTGTTGCATGCCGCCGATGATGGTGGCCGCGCTCCTGCTGAGACCGGGAAACACGATCGCCAGTACCTGGTAAAAACCGATCACCAGGGCCTGTTTATTGGTGATGTCTTCTTCCCTGGTTATTTCAGGATGTTTAAACCATTTATCTACAAAAAGAAGGAGGATTCCGCCGGCGAACATTACCAGGGCAATGATCAATGGTTTTTCCAGCAACTGCTCAATATAATTTTTCAGTAATGCGCCAAATACAAGGGCGGGAATAATGGCAATGATCAGCTTGATGTAGAAAGACAGTTTTTTGAAATCAAAGAATTTTTTCCAGTACAGGACCACTACGGAAAGGATGGCACCAAACTGAATGACGATCTCAAAAAGTTTTGTAAAGGCATCCGTATGGATACCCATAAAGGCCGATGTTATGGCCATATGCCCGGTGGATGAGATGGGCAGGAATTCGGTGATGCCTTCAATAATGGCAATGATGATGGCTTGTACGTAATTCATAACAGGATTAACCACAAAAAAAGCGATGGAACCATCGCTTTGCAGTTATGATTAAGGTTTATCAGGCCTTTGGTTTTTTCATGATCGCATAGACTTCCACCATTAATCCCGCCACAATGAGGATGGGAGCAATGGTTATCCTGCGAAAACTATATACTTCATTGGTATCGAATACATTTGGATCACTGCTTTTGCCCCCTGCCATAAGTGCCAGTCCGAGCAGCATCACCACACCGCCAATCCCCATCCACAGATAGTTTTCTTTGGTAAATAAAGAAGCATTGTTTCTTTTCCATAAGCAGCGAAGATAGAATGTGAAAATGTGCAAATACGAAAATGTGCAAATAGTTAATGCGCCAATCCCGCCAATCCGCCAATTTCAATAGAGATCGTCCAGTTTCATTTTGAGGTATTTGGTAACACTCCGGTGGGTACTGAAGAAGGTTATTCCGATGCCCATCATGATCAGCACAAGGAAGAGCAGGGCCAGGAGCCTGTTATCCCGAAGTGCCTTGATTTCCGGCAGCCACCATTTTTCCACGCCATAAATGATCAGGCCGATGGCGCCGATGGCCAGCAAGGCACTGGTGAGGCCATTGATGATGGCTTTTTTATCGAATGGACGGGAAATAAACCACCTGGTGGCCCCTACCATCTGCATGGTTTTGATCAGGAACCTGTGGCTGAACATGGCCAGTTTAATGGTATTATCGATCAGGATGATGGCAATCAGCGATAACACGGCTGCCACCACCAGCAGGGCAATTTCAATTTTCCGAACCAGGCTGTTCAGGCTGTTGACCACGGCATCAGGGTATTTCACCTCACTGACAATAAAATTTTGCTGTACATCCGCGATAATGCGGTTAATGCTGTCGCGGTTTACGTATTGCGGCAGCAGGTAAAAATCAACACTGGCGGGAAGGGGGTTGAAATCAAGCACCTTGTTCCAGTCCTCATTTCCATCTCCGATAAATCGCTGCCGGGCCATTTCCTTGGTGATATATTCCACATCACGGGCATATGGCCGGGTATATATGAAGCTTCGGAGCGAGTCGATATCTTTTTGTGGCGTTCCTTCCCTGATAAAGGCATGCAGCTGAACACTGCCCTTAAAGTAATTCTCCAGTTTGCTTGCGTTGATTACGATCCAGCCGAGCAGGCCAAGAATGAATAATACCAGGCCAACACCCAGGATCGACATAAAATAACTGGGCCGGCTTCTCTTCATAGAGGTCTTGCTGATTTCACTCATGATACTGAATTACGCTGTTTGCTAAGAGATATTCGTTTTAGAACGCGGCAAAAATAGTCATTTTGAGCTGTTTGCGTATTTTTGCGGCTCTCCCAAAAACGGCGGACGCCAGAAACATATTTTCAACAACCCGTCTTTTAACGTTTTTTCAACGATGTTGACCGGAAAATAAAGTGGAGAACAAGCATTATGGAATACAATTTCAGATCGATCGAGAGCAAATGGCAGGCAGAATGGGTACGCAGTGGCGCTTACCGTGTAAGGAACGACTTTTCACGACCCAAATACTATGTCCTTGATATGTTCCCTTACCCAAGCGGGGCCGGGCTCCATGTGGGCCATCCCCTGGGATATATCGCCAGTGATATTTTCAGCAGGCATAAAAGATTAAAGGGATTCAATGTGCTGCACCCGATGGGTTATGATTCCTTCGGACTGCCGGCCGAACAATATGCCATCGAACATGGTATTGACCCGGCTGTTTCCACGGCACAGAATATTAAAAATTTTCGCTCACAACTCGACAAGATCGGGTTTTGTTACGACTGGAACCGGGAAGTGCAAACCAGCGATCCGTCATATTATAAATGGACACAATGGATTTTCCTGAAATTATTTGGCAGCTGGTATAACCGTACATCAGGTAAGGCTGAAAGTATTGATAAGCTTATCAGTATTTTTTCTGCTGAAGGCAATACCGGCCATGAATGCCCGGGCGACAGGAACCTGCGCTTCGCCGCGGATGAATGGCACAGCTTTGATGAAAAACAGCGCGAGGACATTCTCATGCTGTATCGTATAGCATACTGCGGTTACGGGGAAGTGAACTGGTGTGAGGCCCTTGGTACTGTGCTGGCCAATGATGAAGTGATCAATGGCGTGAGTGAAAGGGGAGGATTTCCAGTGGTCAGGAAAAAACTCAGGCAATGGTACCTGCGTATAACCGAATATGCTGACCGGTTGCTCGACGGACTGGAGAAGGTGGATTTCAGTGAAAGCATGAAAGACATGCAGGCCAACTGGATCGGGAAAAGCTTTGGTGCTGAAATGGACTTTGCGATAAAAGGCAAAAACGCAGGGAAAGACAAAAACGCAGGGAATGACGTGTTGAGGGTATATACCACCCGGCCGGACACCATTTTTGGGGCCGACTTCATGGTCATCGCCCCGGAGCATGAACTCGTCAAGGCAACTGGCAACAAATGGTCAAAAGCAGGCCGTTGATGAATACCTGGAGTATGTGAACAGCAGAAGTGAACGCGAACGGATGGCAGAGAAAAAAATCACCGGTGTCTTCACCGGATCGTATTGCCTGAATCCTTTTGACGGCCGGGAAATTCCCATCTGGATTTCAGAATATGTCCTTGCCGGTTACGGAACGGGAGCTATTATGGCCGTTCCCTGCGGTGATGAACGTGATCATAAGTTTGCCCGGTTTTTTGATATACCGGTTACCAATATTATTGGTAAGCATTATAACGGAGAAGAAGCCAATCCAACCAAGGATGCCATTCTGGAAAACAGCGGATTCCTGGATGGAATGGTGATGAGGGATGCAGGTGAAGTGGTGATCAAAAGGCTTGAGGAACTGGGCCTTGGAAAACGCCGCGTGAATTACAAAATGCGGGATGCTGCGTTTAGCCGTCAGCGTTACTGGGGCGAGCCATTTCCCATTGTATGGGAAAGACGGGATAGCCAGGCCGCTGGAGGAATCAGCCCTTCCTGTGGTATTACCTGAACTGAAAGACCTAAAGCCCGGGCCGGGTGGGGAAGGACCATTGGGAAACCTGCCTGAATGGAAAAACTACCGGGGAGGGATACGCGAAGTAAATACCATGCCCGGATATGCGGGTTCTTCATGGTATTTCCTGAGGTATATGGATCCCGGAAATGATAAAATATTCTGCAGCCGGGAAGCCAGTGATTACTGGAACCAGGTTGACCTTTATATCGGCGGAACAGAACACGCCGTAGGGCATTTGCTGTACAGCAGGATGTGGACCAAGGCATTGTATGACCTCGGGTATATCGGTTTTGATGAGCCTTATAAGCGACTGGTAAACCAGGGAAAGATCGGGGGAGATTCAAGACTTGTTTACCGTGTGAGAGGTACGAGCCAGTTTGTTTCAGCCGGATTGAAAGACCAGTATGAAACGGATGAGCTGCATGTGGATGTTAGCATGGTAAATGGTTTTGAACTGGATACAAAAGCATTCCTGCAATGGAAACCAGATTTCGCCGGTGCATCATTTATTCTGGAAGATGGTAAATATATCTGCGGCTCAAGGCTGGAGAAAATGAGTAAACGGTATTTCAATGTGGTGAACCCTGATGATATTGTGGAAAGATTCGGCGCAGATACGTTCAGGATGTATGAAATGTTCCTGGGTCCGGTGGAACAGGACAAGCCCTGGGATACAAAGGGCATTGAAGGGGTACACAGGTTCCTGAAAAAAGTATGGCGTTTATTCGCCGATGAAGAAAAAGGGAAACTATTGATTAAAGATGATGAACCCACTGATGCAGAATGGAAGGCGCTGTACCGGATGATTAAGAAGGTGGATGATGACACTGAGCGGTTTTCATTTAATACGGCCGTCAGTGCATTCATGATTGGTGTTAATGAACTCAGTGACCTGAAATGCCATAAAAGAAAAATACTGGATAAACTGTCCGTTTCACTTGCTGCCTATGCCCCGCATATGGCCGAAGAATTATGGAAGATGCTGGGTCATGAAGGTTCCGTACTTGATGCCCAATGGCCGGTCATCGAAGAAAAATACCTTGTCGAAACTTCCAAAACATACCCGGTAGCCATTAATGGAAAAACAAGGTCTGAGCTGACACTTGCACTGGATGCCACCCAACAGCAGGTGGAAGAAACAGTATTGGCAGATGATACCGTAAAAAAATGGCTGGAAGGGAAATCGCCAAAAAAAATCATCTATGTGAAGAACAAGATGATCAATGTGGTGGTCTGATTTTATGCTTCCTTCCACATTTTTATGGCGGCTGTTTCAGTAATCCGGTAAATGGATCGTTAATAGATTCAACAAATATTTTCCGTCATTCACGGGAATCGTAAATTGCCTGTCATGGCACATCCTAATATTGTACTTGTAGATGCTTTGCGACAAACAGCAAACCGCCTGAAAAATGGTGCCACCTACGCGTGGGGAAACCATGGCGCATGTAACTGCGGCAACCTGCTCCAGGTAATAACACCGCTCAACAGGCAGGATATCATGGGATACGCACAAACCGGGATTGGCGAGTGGACAGAACTCTCTGCTGAATTTTGTGAAACCTCCAATGCACCTGTAGATATGCTGGTATCCAGGCTCCAGGGAATCGGTCTAACACCATCTGATATACATAATCTTGAATATCTTGATAACCGGGAAGTGCTTGAACATTTGCCCGGGGGGTTCCGCTGGCTGAAAAAAAATTCAAGGGAAGACGTGATCCTTTATTTTGAAACTTTTGCGGATATGCTCGAAGAAAAGCTACTGGCGAGGATCGACATACTTCCCCTGGTGGAAGTGCAACTTATACAAAGGCCATCGGAAGTTTTGTATGATCAGGCATTGGCATAAACTGCTTCGAATTCTTTTGCAAAATCCTCCAGTTTAAAGCGGCCCAGTGAAGGCCTGTTTTTCCAGTAGTCTTCCTGCATTTTCCCTTCACGTAAGGCAGATACCCATGTCAGTATAATCTTTGGCCAGTGCTTTTTGTAAACCCGCCTGTAACATTCCCTCCATGGCCTGCTCATCTGAAAATTGTATCCATGGTGTTTCCGGCTTTCCGGCTGCAGCGGCAAGGACCTTTCTAATCTCTTCGGTAGTACGTTCATCACTGGCAATATATCGTACAGTTTTTCCGGTAAATGAAAGCTTGTTCAAAAAGTCAAAAGCCACATCCACAATATCTGAAGTGTGGGTCAGGACCAGTTTTTCATTGCTGAAGGAAAAATTTCCGCCCATAATATTCATCCCTTTGATCATGCCCGCCTGCTGGAAAAGATTGTAATAGAAATAAGACGGACGAAGAAATACCACATCAGTACCAGGTAATTCTTTCGTAATAAGTTGCTCAAAATCCGCGAGTCCGTCCACCGGGCCACAACCTTTACCCATATGCGCACCAATACTGCTCAGGAATACCACTTTCCTGATGCCCGCAGATTTTAGTACAGCAATGTAGTTCCGGCCGACCCTATGCTGGTAGCCCCTGAAATCTTCCACTTCATGATTGGGCGGAATCATCAGGTAGACTGCATCAGCCCCGCTGAATGCACTTTGAAGGAATCGCGCATCTTCTATTGACCCTGCAGCAATCACTGCACCTTTCGCCTTGTACTTTTCCAGTTTGGCGGCATCCCTGCCGATCAGGGTCACCTGGTGCCCTGCAGATAATAATTTTTCTGTAAGCGGACCTGATATGTGGCCTGAGCCACCGGTAATGACATATTTCATATTGTTGTGTTTTATTTGTATATACAAATGAGATAATAAAAAAAATCAGAGTTTATCATTAAGCATATTCATGTTCTTTACCATCCTTGCGCTTTCCTCCTTTCCAAGTATCGAGGTATATTTTTCGTAAAACTCATTGAGGCAGGCTTTCATTTTCGGGTACAGGGATTTTGATTTTGCCGTTGGATAAACAAGCGTTGCCTTTCCTTCAGAAACCCTGGTCAGCAGTTTTTTTTCTTCCAGTTTCTGGATCAGGCGGGTGATTGTACTGGGTGTAAGGAGCAACTGGTCTGCAATGGCACCGGCCTGGATACCGGGTTCATTGATCACCAGTGTCAATACATAGGCATGACTGGGAGAAAGGCCGATTTTCTTCCAGCTTTCTTCTGCCATTTTCTCCACCTTCCGTGATAAGGCGGAAGAAGAAAAATATAAACACTGGTTAAAAACGGATTTCCCTGCTGTCATAAAAAACAAAAATACAATACAATATTTGTATATACAAATATATTTTTTCCGGGATGTAATTTCAGCCTGGTACAGTTAAAACCCGGTCATGTTCCGGACATCTTGAGGTGTCCGATTACACTCTGACCCGGAGGAAGTATTATTTCTTTATTAAGGCCTGGTCGGGAGGTTTTACGAACCGGATCATGGCACTGCTGTTCTCCGTACTTTCCAGCCTTGCTTCATAACGCAGTCCATTGCACCATGCTATCATAAGTGAAGTATTAGGCGGAATGGACCCCAGGTTTTCAGCTACCATGATCATTTCATTTTCCGCAGCGAGGTCAGCAACGGCGAGTTTGAAGGTAAATGGTTCGGCTTTCAGCAATACATGCTGGTACATCATTTTGCCATTGAGGAAAAGGGCGATGGAATCACCATCGATCTCAGCGTGATCATAAAAACTCAGGCTGATGGAATCTCCGGTGACCGGAATCTCTGAGGTCAGTATTTTTTTCCTTGCTACAAATTTTTCCTCCACTGTTGCGGTTAATTTTACCGGGGGAGGTGGGGCAGTTTCTTTTTTCGGAAAAGAAATGGGTACTGTTTCCTGGGTGGCAACTGGTGGGGCAACTTTCCTTTTGGCTACTGTTTTTTGTTCCTTCGGTTGGGTTGGTAAAGGCTGTCTCCCCAAAGAACTTTCCGCCACACTGTCGATCAATCCGGGCGTAAAGGCATAATAAGGATAATTGTCGATCACCTCATCCCATTCATCAGGAAAGAAGGGTTTTTTCATTTTATCCAGGTGTACCTCAAGTTCATTTCCGTTATCTTTATTCGTTCCGGTGCCGTCGAGTTTCATGATATCTTCCCCGGGGCAATTAAAATCTGCGGAAAAGTGAAAGGCCGACTTGTCGGATGAAATCATTGCCGAGCCTTTGTTTTCAATAAGCTGGTCATCCCACCAGATAATTTCCCCGGATGGATCGAAATATCCTTTTACGAGATATCTTGAATATTGATTTTCCGAATTATAGTAATAGGAAGTCCCGGTAAGGCTGTCTCCATTACGGATCAGTTTGAGTTCAACCTGGTAATTTCTTTTTCCCTGTACTTTTATTTTGCCACGCCACGTGCCTGTTACCGGTTGTGCATATGTACCGCTGGTAAATAAAAACAGTAACAGGAATACCGGAATCTGTAGTTTCATACGCCAAATTAACGACCAGGCGGCGGGCATATTTCAGATTAGTTTAATTTAACAAATTGTATGAAGGAACTGACAACGGCATTACTCCGAAACAGGCATAGCTTTCACCCCGTGGTTCCCTTTGATCCACAGGAAGATATCCTGGTTAAGATGGATTTTTCAATAGACAATAAAGCGCTTGACAATTCCATATTCTCCCGGCTGGAATTATTCCGGCAATATGTTGACGACCGGTTAAAAGTACATCATGCGAAGTATGGCATCGGGGGATACGGAGAACACCGGGAAGTGTATGCCATGAGTAATGTTTTCGATGCCGAACATAAAGGAGGGGAACCAAGGAGGTTTCATCTCGGACAGGATATCTGGGGTAGTGAAGGAACACCTGTTTCTGCGCCACTGGGTGGCATGGTTCATTCTTTTGCCTTTAATGACCGCCCCGGTGATTACGGGGCAACTATTATCCTTCTACACCAAATGGACGGGATACCTTTTTATAGTTTGTACGGACACCTGGGCCTTGAAGACCTCGTTTTGTCTGAAGGCACATATATCAACAGGGGACAGGTATTTGGCCATTTTGGTACCCCGGCAGAAAATGGTCATTGGCCGCCACACCTGCATATACAGGTCATCCTCGATATAGAAATGCGAGTGGGCGATTATCCGGGGGTATGCCGATTCTCTGAGCGGGAAAAATACCTGCAAAATTGCCCTGATCCTGACCTGCTGACCAATCTTTCCCAGTTTGTTTTATATTAGTATTAATTATCATATATCTGAATTTTCATTTGCATTGCGGTGTAAATTGCTTTTTCAATCCTATTAAATGGCCGCCTCTCTACTTTTTGAAATACTACCGGTTAACCTATTTGTAAATATCAAATTTCATTATTATGTCATTCAATCTATTGGATTCTGTTAAAGGATTCATTACACCAGATCTTATTTCTTCCGCTGCTGCTTCCCTTGGTGAAAATTCCGGGGGCATAACAAAAGCCCTGGAAGGAGCTGTTCCGGCACTCTTAAGTGGTGTCATTAATAAATCATCGAGTGATAGTTCGGGAGTACTGGACCTGGTAAAACAGGCGGCAGGCAGTGGTGTATTGGATAACCTTAGCGGGTTATTAGGTGGTGGAAATTCCAGCTTGATGAATTTGGGTTCCAGCCTTATTTCCGGAATTTTTGGATCGAAATCCAGCATGCTGTCGAACCTGATCTCCAGTTTTGCCGGTATCAAGCCTGCTTCAGGTAATTCGCTCTTAAGTACCCTGGCGCCAATTGCATTAGGTGTAATAGGAAAACATGTTTTAAGCAATGGACTGGATGCAAGGGGCCTGGGTAATTTACTGAGTTCTCAAAAGGATGCCGTCAGCAAAGCTCTCCCTGCTGGTTTGAACCTGTCCGGTTTATGGGCTGATCCGGCACCACGCACTCCGGCTGTTCCCGAGCCATCTTCTTCAGGGCTGCCAAAATGGGTGCTGCCCTTAGTACTGATTGTTGCAGGTGTGGCATTACTGATGTATTTATTCCGCACCTGTAATGCACCAGAGACCGAAACAGTAACAACGGATACTATGGCTGTAGTAACGCCAGCCCCTCCTGCAGTGGAAACTGCACCTCCGGTAGCAATTCGCGAATCCTTTAAAGTTGAACTGCCTGATGGTACCATTTTAGATGCCTATAAAGGCGGTATCGAAGATCAGTTGGTGGCATTCCTGAAAGATGGCAGCGCAGCCGTCAGCAAGGACAAGTGGTTTGATTTTGATAACCTGAATTTCAATACCGGTACTGCTGAAATTACCACAGAAAGCCAGGCGCAGATCAATAATATTGCTGCTATCATGAAAGCATTTCCAAAGGCCAAAATAAAAATCGGAGGCTATACCGACAAAACGGGTGATGAAGCATCAAATATGAAACTTTCCAAAGAAAGGGCGGAAGCTGTTAAAGCAGCACTTGCAACAGCCGGGGTTGGTGCACGGGTCACAGACGCAGAGGGCTATGGTTCACAGTTTGCCAAAGCAGCCGCTGATGCCCCTGAATCAGAAAGAGTGCATGACAGAAGGGTATCGGTGAGTGTAAGGGAAAAATAATCTGCCCAAACTATTTTACTGGCAGCCGGAACATCCGGCTGCTTTTTTTTTATTCTAACCACAGGTAGGTTAAATTTACATTATGGGCAATGAGCATTTGAATCCGGAGAAAAATATTCTGACGGCTGCTGAAAAGGAATTTGAGAACCATATCCGGCCTTCCGCCCTGGAAGAATTCTCCGGGCAGGGGCAGATTATCGAGAACCTCAGGATATTTATCCGTGCCGCCAGAATGAGGGGAGAAGCCCTTGACCATGTACTTTTTCACGGTCCGCCCGGACTCGGAAAAACAACCCTTTCAAGAATTGTGGCCAATGAAATGGGCGTCAATATCAAGGAGACCTCCGGCCCGGTGATTGAAAAGCCCGGCGATCTTGCCGGACTGCTCACCAACCTTGAGGCCAATGACGTGTTGTTTATTGATGAGATACATCGTTTAAGTACCGTGGTTGAAGAATACCTGTATGCAGCCATGGAAGATTTCAGGATTGATATCATGATTGATTCGGGGCCCAATGCAAGGAGCGTACAGATCAACCTGAACCCTTTTACACTGATTGGCGCAACAACGAGGAGCGGATTGCTTACAGCCCCTTTATTATCCAGGTTTGCCATCAAGTCGAGGCTGGAATATTATTCTGCAGATATATTAAAGAAAATCGTGCTGAGGTCGGCCAGTATCCTCGGTGTAACCATAACGGACGACGCAGCAGCTGAGATTGCCCGTCGCAGCCGCGCCACGCCCAGGATTACCAACGGACTGCTGAGAAGGGTGAGGGATTTTGCGCAGGTGCTCAGTAACGGGGTGATCGATCATGCCATAACGCTGCACTCGCTGAAAGCATTGAGCGTGGATGAATATGGGCTGGATGATATGGATAACCGGATTTTACTTGCCATTATAGAAAAGTTTAAGGGAGGTCCGGTTGGACTAACCACTATTGCCACGGCAGTTGGTGAGGAAGCGGGTACCATTGAAGAAGTTTATGAACCTTTCCTGATCCAGGAAGGTTTTTTAAAGCGAACGCCCAGGGGCAGGGAAGTAACCGGAAAGGCTTATGAACACCTTGGCAAATACCCTGATGGCAAACATGGTGAGCAGTTATTATTCAGCTAAAAAATTTCAAATACCTTTGCAACGTTTACGCATAACCGTAACTATTTCCTTCCTGCTTTTTTTTGCATGGCCCTCCGCTTATGCCCAGTATTTTAATCTCACTTTCCGGAATTATTCCAGTTCCACCGGCCTTTCCCAGAGTGAAGTGGAATGCGCCTACCAGGACAGGGAAGGATTTCTCTGGATAGGCACGCGATATGGTCTCACGAGGTATGATGGTAAAGAGTTTAAAACATATTTCCATCATGTTGATGATCCCAATAGTATCGGCGAAAATTTTATCCTGGATATCTCCCAGGACAATAGCGGCTTTCTCTGGTTTGCCGTATATAATTCGGGAATCAGCAGGCTTAATCCACTGAACAAGAAATTTGAAAACTTCAGGCCCCGGAAAGACAGGAACAGCATTGTCAGTGAAAAGGTCACCTCATTACTGATCGACAAATCAGGGCAATATCTGGGCAGGAACAAAAGAAGGACTTTCCATTTATGATCCGGAAAAGAATATTTTTTCCAATCTCAGGAATGTCCCGGGCGAACAAAAGACATTGTCCATAACCTGTATGGAAAAAGATAACCAAGGTAATATCTGGATCGGAACGGATAATCAGTTGTTTTTTTCCAACGGGGATCCGTCAAAAATTAAACAGATAAAAACTTCAATCCCGACAGGGTTGATCAACTCATTCCAGTTCGACAGCACCGGAAAGGGTTGGATCGCTTCAGATGAAGGACTTTTTTATTTTCTGAATAACGGGCTCGACAGCATCGTTCTCATGCGCCCGGATTTTTTTGCAAGAAAGGAAGAAGTGGAAGACGTTGAATATGATGGCAAGGGAAATCTCTGGGTAGCCACAAAGAAAAATGGATTGATCATTTATTTTCCCTCTACCGGATTTGTGGACAGGCTTCGTGAAGATTTTTCTTCATCAAGGGGTTTAATGAGTAACCGGTTGTTTGACCTATACCATGATTTTCGCGGTGGCATGTGGATTTCAGGTGAGAATGGCTTACAGAGTTTTCATGACGCAGCCCAGCGGTTTAATATCTATTCAGGGCTGAGTAATATTTCCAATCATCTCCGCGGTTCCTCCATTTATGGGATCTTCGAAAAAAATGAAATCATAATACTGGCCACATCAGGTGGCGTGGTGGCGTATAACAGGGTGAAAAATTCTTTTTATCCTGTAGTGATCAATCATGAACTGAAAAAGTCTAACATACGATTCAGGTATATACATGAGGTGGGGGATAATAAATGGTGGTTGACTTCAGATTACGGGATGTTTGAACTGGTAAGAAAGAATAATTCTTTTATGCTTCAGCGTCCAAAAGAATTACCCCGGTCTTTAAATTCCCTTGGCCTCAGATTATTCATTAAAGAAGGAAATACATTATGGCTGGCAACCACTGATTCGGGCCTGATACGCTATGATAAGAGCGCGAAGCAGATCAAAAGATTCAGGCATGATCCAAAAGATCCTTACAGCCTTCAGGAGGAAAGAATCAATATCATTGCATTTGACAAGGAAGGTAATCTCATGGTAGGGCATGATGACGGTCTTTCCATTTTAAAGAAAGGAACAGAGAAGTTTGACAATTATCCATTCCAGGACGGTAAGCCAAATACCTATATCTGACAGGTATGTGTATGATGTATTTGATGACGGCCAACTGATCTGGATTGCCACATATGGTGGCGGGATGAATATTCTGGACAAGAAAACAAAAAACATAACCTACCTCACCACAAAAGACGGTTTATGCAATGATGCCATTTATACCATTATCCCGGAGAATGATTCCATATTATGGCTGGGGACGAATAAGGGACTTTCAAAACTCAATATAAAAAGCAGGAAATTCCATAACTACGAAATGGACGATGGAATCCCGAGTGATGAATTTAATATGTTGTCCAAGTTCCGGGATATTGAAGGAGAGATATTTATGGGAACCATTAGCGGATTAATTTCTTTCAAGCCGGAAAATATAACAGAGAATACACTTCAACCAAAAGTTTACCTGTCGCGTATCAGGAAAAACGGACTTTACCTGAATGATTCATTAACGGCGGTCATTAACCGTGATAAGGTTATTTCCACAAAATACAATGAAGATATATTTATGGAATTTAGCCCGTCTTACCTTTTATGGAAATTCACAGACCAGCCTGAGGTATAAGATCAGGGAAAAAGCAAGATGAATGGACGGAAGGTGAAAGCGGGGGATTACTGCCGCTGGTAAAAACCGAGCCCGGAAATTATACGATCGATATCCAGCTGATGAATGAATCAGGGATGGGAAATTCTCCCATATGGACCTTCAATTTTGTTGTTGAGCCGCCTGTCTGGATGACCCTGGGGTTCAGGTTAACCGCTTCCGCATTATTGCTGCTGATCGGATTATTTACGGTCAGGGGATACACCCGCATCAGGCTGGAGCGCCAGAAAAGCCAGTTCCTGAGAGAGCAGGCTGTGGAACAGGAACGGTCCAGGATATCCGCTGAACTGCATGATGATATAGGCGGCGGACTTACCGCAATCAGGTTATTGAGTGAAATGAACCTGGAAAAGAATACGGATGCATCATCAAGAAATTACCTGGAAAAGATATCAGCATCTTCCAATGAACTGATCCAGAAAATGAACGAAATCGTTTGGGCACTCAATATCAATAATGACAACCTGCAAAGCCTGGTTGCCTATACAAGGCAATATGCGGTTTCCTATCTTGATGATCTTGGTATCAGGTGCAGTGTGGAAACTCCGGAAATCATACCTGATATTACCGTAACAGGTAATAACCGACGTTCGGTTT
The DNA here is from genome assembly GCA_963823365.1 of uncultured Sphingobacteriales bacterium. Classification (GTDB taxonomy): domain Bacteria; phylum Bacteroidota; class Bacteroidia; order Chitinophagales; family Chitinophagaceae; genus Pollutibacter. Next base: position 107,554 of record CAWGLH010000009.1, on the reverse strand, counting down.
TTCTCCTGGTAAAGGAATCACTGAACAACATTGCAAAACATTCCGGGGCATCCTGCGTGGAGATTAAATTTGATGTGAATAGCAAATTGCATATCCATGTTCATGACAACGGCAAAGGATTTTCAGCGAGTCTCCAGAATTTACATGGAAACGGACTGAAGAACATGCAAAGAAGAATCCAGAACCTTCGCGGGGAAATGCAAATCGTGAATTCAAACGGCACCAGGGTTGATTTTGACATCCCCCTCAAATACCTGAATAATTAACATAAAAAAGCCGGACTGAACGTCCGGCTTTGCTGAATATAAAAATTTCGGTTTATTGAGGCACAACCAGCCTGAAACCATTTCCGTGGATATTCACGATCTCAATAGTAGGATCCTCCTTAAGGTATTTCCTTAATTTGGCAATATATACATCCATACTGCGCCCATTAAAATAAGTATCGCTCCCCCATATTTTTTTCAGGGCAATCTCCCTTGGTAACAGGTCATTCTTGTACTCGGCCAGCATTTTCAGCAATTCATTCTCCTTTGGAGATAAAGTTTGCGTTTTTCCGCTAATGATGAGTTCACGCAGTTTAGGATTAAAATGGTAATTACCCAGGTCAAATTCAATATTGGCAGATTCCTTGTTTAATTCTTCATTGCGCTTCAGGATGGCACGGATCTTCAGCAATAAAACCTCACTGTCAAAAGGCTTGGTGATATAATCATCAGCGCCCAGTTTATAGCCCTGTATGATATCCTCTTTCATTGTTTTCGCGGAGAGAAAAAACAGGGGTACATCAGGATTTATATCGCGAATTTCTTCCGCAAGGGTAAAGCCATCTACATGCGGCATCATCACATCAAGCAGGCATAGATCAAATTTCTCCCGCTGGAAGGCTGCCATCCCCAGTCGGCCGTCCCTTTCAAGCTCAACTTCATAATCATTGAGTTCAAGGTAATTTTTAAGGACCATCCCTAAATTGGGATCGTCTTCACATAAAAGAATTTTCGGTTTAGCGGTTTCTGTAGCCATGCGTGAGTATTTAATGACAAATAAATATATTCCCTTTCAGCGATATAGAAACATGGCAATAAAGTTTTGTTAAAGCAACAGGGCGGGTTCTCGCCGAATTTGAAACAAAATTAAGCCTGTTCTGCTTCCTGACTTCAATGCCTCTTCGGTTTCCTTTCAGTATACTATGGTTTGCAATAGTTATGCCTACTATTTCACTTGGCCCAGTAAGTGCCATTTTTGTGCCTGGCCACCATACAATTCGAGATTGACTAAATGCATCCTGTGTTGTAGCGATCAATCCCTTCATTCCACTGATTATTTCCCAAAGGGAGGAAGTAAATATGTGAAACATGTAATTGAGGAGCACTTTACCCAAGTTGGACCAAACAATTATTGGTATTTATTGATAAACAATAAAAATATATCTTAGTTCATAATTATTTTTGATTATAAAGGATATTCGCGTACAAGTATATGCAGCCCTGCCTTATATGATGGCTTAGTTTTCATATTGCCAGATCATCTAACTTCAAAAAAAATAATACGGATGGCCGAACAGAAGTCTTTTGCGGATATCATTAACACAGGATATACATTCAAGGGAGAGCATTTTTTACTCGGGGTAGCGATGCAGGATGGAAAGCTGGTAAAAGGATCGAATGTTTTCCTTCCCCTTAAAACCATGAACCGTCATGGCTTGATTGCAGGCGCAACAGGTACTGGAAAAACTAAGACCCTCCAGGTGATCGCAGAGGGATTAAGTGATGCCAGCGTGCCTGTGTTGCTGATGGACATTAAAGGTGACCTGAGCGGAATCGCAGCCGCCGGTGAAATCAATGAAATAATCAGGGAAAGGTATGCGAATGCAGGTGCGGAATATACACCTGCGGCCTATCCTGCAGAACTTCTTTCCCTGAGCGGGGAAAAAGGTGTTCGGTTACGCAGTACCGTTATAGAATTCGGCCCCGTGCTGATGTCGCGCATACTATCCCTGAATGATACGCAGGAGGGAGTTGTGTCCATGATATTCAAGTATTGCGATGATCATAAGATGGCCCTGCTTGACCTGAAGGATTTTATTAAGATCCTACAGTACATCAGTAATGAGGGTAAAAAAGAAATTGAGGCCAGTTACGGGAAAATATCCACCACATCAACGGGTACCATATTGAGGAAGGTGATTGAACTGCAGCAGCAGGGTGCCGATACATTTTTTGGAGAGCCGTCCTTTAATGTGGAAGACCTGATGCGTATTTCGGATGACGGAAGGGGTATGGTCAATATACTCCGTGTAACCGATATGCAGAACCGTCCCAAACTTTTTTCCACTTTTATGCTTAGCCTGCTGGCCGAATTGTATGCCAGCCTGCCGGAAGAAGGGGACCTTGAAAAACCAAAACTTGTATTGTTTATAGATGAGGCTCATCTTGTTTTCCAGGAAGCCACGTCGGCATTGCTTCAGCAAATTGAAACGGTTATTAAACTCATCCGTTCCAAAGGTGTGGGTATATTTTTTATCACCCAGAACCCGCAGGATATTCCGGCTTCCATTCTCAGCCAGCTTGGACTTAAGGTACAGCATGCCCTGAGGGCATTTACTGCAGCTGACCGGAAAACAATCAAAATGGCGGCTGAAAATTATCCGGAGACAAGTTTCTATGACGTTGATGAACTCCTTACGCAACTGGGTATTGGTGAGGCACTGGTAACCCTGCTGAATGAAAAAGGAATACCTACCCCACTCGTTCATGCCATGCTTGTTTCACCCCACTCCAGGATGGATGTTTTAACAACCGATGAAATAGACGGGATTGTGAGCCACTCCGCACTTGCAAAAAAGTATAATGTAAGTATGGATAGTGAAAGTGCTTATGAAATACTGAACCGTAAATTGCAGGAAGCCGCATCGGAAGAAAAGCTGGAAGAAGAACAAAAAGCCGCAGCCAAACCAAAGAAAGCTCCAAAAGAAGAATCCATCTTTGATAATACAGCGGTTAAACAAGCCTCAAGGACTGCCGCCAGCATCATTACCCGAAGTCTGCTGGGGGCATTGGGATTAGGAGGCAGGAGTAAGCGAAAAAGCCTTTTTTAAACCTGCTTATACGTAGAATTACGATGTTTTGATAGGCAAAAATGATGCACAATAAAATAAATAATTTTTTAATATCAGCTTATCAAGCTCATTATCAATTCATTGTAAGCGAGGCTAAAAAATGAAACGAAAAATACCACTAACTGGTTATAGGATTAATGAATTTGGTCTCTATATTTACAACGGTTTTTCATAGGATATTGGATTTTAAAAACGGGCTGTATTTCTATACTGGCCCTTTTTTTTTACTGTAACCTGAGTGTTCCATCCTTTTGCACCCGGAGTTTTCCTTCCGCCAGCATATGATCTATTATAGACTTTGAATCTGTAGCCTGGATATCCTGTAATTGCTGCATCAGCTGAACTGGCATCAGGCTGTTATTTTTCAGTAACTGCTGAATCCTTTCCATCACCTGTCGAAATTTCTCTTCGTTCATTTTTTTGCCTGCTTTGGCAACGCAGTAGTCACAAATGCCGCAAGGCTCTACGTCATGATCTCCGAAATATGAACAGATCATTTTTGACCTGCATTCATTTTTTTCTCCCAGGTAATGTATCATGGCACCCAGCCTTTTTTCAAAAGCTTTTTTTCTTTCCATGTACCTGGCCTGGTCAATATATACATCATCTGCCTTTACACGGTGCTGAAGCCACCTGACCTGCGGAGTATTTTTCCTGGGCACATAGCTTACAATGCCCGACTGGTGAAGCAACTGAAGTGCATGTTTAACTTCCGCAACATCCTTTCGCAGTAACCGGGCAATTTGTTTTTCCGAAATGCCGGTGGACTGGTCAAGTATTCCGCCATAGGTTCTAAGCAATATTTTTATCAGGGGTTCGGCTGAAGGATTTTGTTCTTCATAATATTCCAGCGTTTCACGGGAACAGCTAAACTCAAGTTTTGAAGGAACAAAAACCTGTTCATTTATACTGATAATGCCTTCCTGGTCCAAAGCCTGTAAAGCATATATCGCTTCAAATACACTTAGCCTGAACCTTTTTACGAATTCAGCCAGGTCAAAATCATAATACATGTCTTCACCGGTTCCTGCAGCAACCTGAAGATAATCGCCCAAAGACTGGTAAACTTTTCTGATTACTTCCATGGATGGATATCTTATCCCGGGCAATGCCTTCAGTTCAGCCACCTGGAGAGGCGAACGCAGCAGCAGGGCATAAGATTTTTTTCCATCCCGTCCCGCCCTTCCTGCCTCCTGGTAATAATGCTCCAGGGAATCAGGGCAATCAACATGGATTACAATCCTTACATCAGGTTTGTCGATACCCATGCCAAATGCATTGGTACAGACAATCACCCGGGTGCGGTTGTTGATCCAGTCTTCCTGCCTGGCATTCCTGGTTTCCTGGTCCAGCCCCGCATGGTAATAATCCGCACTGATCTTTTCCAGCTTCAGCAACTCCGCAATTTCCTGTGTTCTCTTGCGGCTTTTGCAATAAACGATAGCGCTTCCTTCGGTTTTCTGAAGTATCCGGATACAACGGTGAATCCTGGAATCCGTTTCTATAACACGATATCCGAGGTTTGGCCTGGCAAAAGACATTGTAAACAGCTGTCCTTTCCTGAAGCCAAGCTGTTTCATGATGTCTTCCCTCACTTCAGTAGTGGCAGAGGCTGTTAATGCTAAAAAAGGCACTCCGGGTTTAAGTTCCCTGATGGAAACAATATTCATATACGCCGGCCTGAAATCATAGCCCCATTGTGAAATGCAGTGTGCTTCATCCACGGCAACGAAACTGAGCGGTATGCCGGGGAGATATTCGCGGAAAAGGGACGAATGAAGCCGTTCCGGTGAGCAATACAGGAATTTATAATTGCCTGATGTGGCATTCTTCAATGCCTGTACAACCTCACGGTAAGGCATACCTGAAAATATATGCAGGGCGGGAATTCCTTTTGCGCGCAGGTTTTCCACCTGGTCTTTCATTAATGCGATCAGTGGGGATACCACCAGGCATAATCCGTTCATCATCATGGCAGGCACCTGGAAACAGACTGATTTGCCACCACCTGTGGGAAGCAGGGCCAGTGTGTCATTACCTGCCAGTATGGAATGAATGATATCAGCCTGTAAGGGACGAAACTCTTCATGTCCCCAGAATTGTTTCAGGATTTTTTCAGCAGCGTTATTCACCATTCAATTTAAACCACCTTTTTGACAAATAACCTTACGGAATTAACGGCCAGCACCACGTCGCTCAAACCCATTACCAGGGCTGCAATGCCCGGGACAAGAAATCCCAGTGCCGCTACCGGTATGGCAACGATATTATAGAAGAAAGCCCAGAAAAGATTTTGTTTTATGGTGGTGTAGGTATGCCTTCCAAGTCCGAGCGCCAGGGGAAGGTGCTGAAGTCCATGGTTCATTAACACCACCTGTGCAGATTGCATAGCCACTTGTGAAGCATCACTCATGGATATGCCGACGGTAGCTTTGGCCAGCGCGGGTGCATCATTGATCCCATCCCCAACCATGGCAACGGGCATCCTGCTGTTCAGTTCTGCAATGGTTTGCAGTTTCTGTTCCGGTGTCTGTTCCGCAATCACTTCATCAATGCCCAGTTCATCTGCCAGTGCCTTTGTCTTGCTGTAATGGTCGCCGCTAAGTATAAGGGTCCGGATACCTTTCTCCCGGAGGTACCTTACTACTCCTGCAGCTTCAGGCCTGGTTTCATCCTTTACATCAATCCATCCGGCAAGTGCATTATCCACCAGTATATATACATTGTGATCAATATCATTGGTGAGATGCTGAAACTCTTTTGTAAGATCCTGCAAAATATTCACGTCCATCCTTATCAACTCCCTTCATGCCCAGGCCCTTAATTTCTTCGATCTTCTGCCAGCGGATATCCTTTCCTGTTTTCCAGTGTTCAGCAATGGAAGATGCGATTGGGTGGGTGGAATACTTTTCCAGGGAATACACGATTCTTTTGAATTCATCTTCTGATAAATTTGTATCCAGGATCCTGAAATCATCTACCGTAAATTTTCCCGTGGTAAGGGTTCCTGTTTTGTCAAACACTACCTGTTTGATATTATTGAAAGATTCAAGGCTCGATGCATTCCTGAACAGTATGCCATTTCTTGCCGCACGACCCATTCCTACGGCAATGGCGGCAGGCGTGGCCAGGCCCATTGCACATGGGCAGGCGATCACCAGCACGGCAATGCTTCTCATGAGGGCAGGCTGGAAACTCTCCAGGAAAAACCAGTTCGCGATAAAAGTGATCAGTGCGATAACAATAACAACAGGAACAAAAATCGCACTGATCCTGTCGGCCATTTTCTGTACAGGGGGTTTTTCTCCCTGTGCCTTCTTCACCATAGTCAGGATATGGGAGAGCACGGTATCATCACCTGTAGCCATTACCTGTGCCTTCACCGTACCATTTTCCAGTATGCTTCCGCCAATCAGTTTGTCTTTCGGAAATTTATGCACGGGGATGCTTTCCCCGGTAATTATCGCTTCATTAACATGGGCTTCACCCCAGAGTATTTTGCAATCGATGGGAACCTGTTCCCCGTTTTTAACCAGGATGAGATCACCCACTTTTAACTGGGTGTTTTCAAGGGGAAGGATCACTTCCTGGTGGTGTTCGTCAAACGCAATCATATTGGCCATCACTTTCTGCGACCTGGCGAGCGACTTCAATGCACGCTGTGTGGTTTGAATGGAAGCATCTTCCATGTAATTCCCCAGGAACACCAGCGTGATGATGGTGGCGGCGGTTTCATAAAAAAGGTATTGTGGTCCGAGGTTCAGCAAAGTTCCCGCAAGGCTATATACGAAGGCGGCGGTTGCGCCGAGGGCGATCAGTACATTCATGTTGGGAATGCCGTTGCGAAGGCTCTTGATGGCGCTCCTGCCGAAAAATGACATGCCCACGAAATATACCGGAAGGCAAAGGGCCAGTTGCACCCAGGGATTCATGATCCAGTGTATGCCCAGCCAGTTGTCGAACATATGCAGCATGAGGATCAGCGTAAACGGAAGGCAAAAGAGGAAGCGTTGCAGGTGGTTTGAAAGAAATGGTTTTTTTGTGGCCGGCGAAGCAGCGTCTGCCTGTACACTATAACCGAGACTTTGAATGCCGCTTTTCAGTTTTTCAGGAACGGTATTCTCGACCCATTCAAAACTCACGTCACCATCAATGGGATTCACCTTTACGTTCTGTTGTCCCTGGTTTTCCAGGTATTTCCTGATCGTAAGTGCGCAGTTCGCGCAGGTCATTCCATCCACTTTCCACTGGATCGTTTCCATAGGCAAATTTACGCATACCATTTGCAAGTTTCATGGGAACAGTTGGGTGAATTAGCGGATTGTCATGTATTTTACGGAACAGATAACAGTTATGGAAAGGATAATGCATTTCAGGCTGGAAAATATTGGGGAAGCGGCACAATGGTTTTGGTCCAACGCCGGAAATCATACCGTATTCGCATTTCATGGGCATATGGGTGCAGGCAAGACCACATTTATAAAAGAACTTTGCAGGGTTAAGGGGGTAAGCGATGTAGTTACCAGCCCGAGTTTTTCGCTCATTAATGAATATCGTTTACCCGATGGCGGAAGTATATTCCATATCGACCTGTACAGGATCAGGGATGAAGAAGAAGCAAGGCAGGCAGGGATTGAAGACGTGCTGTATTCAGGATCGGTAAGTTTCGTGGAATGGCCTGAAAAAGCCCCGGAAATATTCCCTCCCGGCACCTTAAGGATGTACCTGGATGTTATGCCTGATAAGTCGAGGAGGATAAAACTGGAATCTCCTTCCGAAGTTTAGTTTTCATTTTGTAATTTCCGATTCAATACTGGTGCATGTCAAGTGGTAAACCGATCGTCAGCGCTTCTTTTAATTATGAAACCATGGAAGAAACCCTGGATGTTAAACCCCAGGGATTACCATTATTCATTGGAATACCGAAGGAAACCGATTTCCAGGAGAACCGCATATCCCTTTCCCCTGATGCGGTTGCCGTACTGGCCAATAACGGGCATCGTGTAGTGGTGGAACATACGGCGGGCGTAGGGGCGCACTATTCCGACAAGGATTATAGTGAAGCAGGAGCTGTTATCGTATACGACAAAAAAGAAGTTTACCAGTGCGGAATTATTATAAAATCCGCCCCGGTCAGTGATATTGAACTGGAATATTTAAAGCCCAACCAGATACTCATTTCACCCATCCACCTCCCGGCGATGAAAACGCATATCCTGGAGAAGATGATGGAAAAGCGGATCACGGCGCTTTCATTTGAAAACCTCAAGGATGATTCAGGGCATAACCCCATCGTGCGAAGCATGAGTGAAATCGCGGGCAGTGCGGTGATGCTGATTGCCGGTCAGTACCTATCCAGTTTCAATAAGGGAAAAGGTGTGCTCCTGGGAGGCATTTCAGGTATTCCGCCCACAAAAGTAATCATCATCGGCGCCGGTATCGTTGGCGAGTATGCTGCACGTACTGCCCTAGCCGTAGGCGGCAGCGTAAAGATCTTCGACAATAACATTTATAAACTGAAAAGGCTTCAGAATAATATTGGCGGGCGTTTATGGACTTCCGTCATTGAACCCAAGATTCTTTCCAAGCAACTCAAGACCTGTGATGTGGCCGTTGGCGCACTCTCCTCCTCCGGAGGCAGAACGCCGATTGTGGTCACGGAAGAAATGGTGGCAGCCATGCGTCCCGGTAGTGTGATCGTAGACGTTAGTATCGACAGGGGAGGATGTTTTGAAACATCCGAACTTACTTCACATGAAAAGCCGGTCTTCAATAAGTACGGTGTAATTCATTATTGCGTTCCCAATATTCCTTCAGGATTTGCCCGGACCGCTTCACAGGCGGTAAGTAATGTGCTGATGCCGCTGCTGATCGAGATCAGTGATGAAGGCGGACTCGAAAACCTCATCTGGCATAAATTCAATATCCGCGCCGGGATCTATCTCTTTAAAGGTTCACTGACTAACATTCACCTGAGTCAGCGCTTTAATTTAAAATATACTGATTTAAATCTGCTTATCGCTTCTCAGCGATAAGAAGTTAATTGGGCAAATTGGGAAGTGTGAGAAATGTGAAAGTGGAATTGTGAATAATTAGGGCATTACAAATTTCCTCATTTCCATTTTGCACTATTCACATTCCCTCATTCCATTTCACACAGCACATTTTCCAATTTGCACATTCACTTCATGTTTTCATATCCAAATGTTTCTCGCAAAACTCGTATTCTGTTATGTCATTGCTGCTTACAATGACCGTCCTGTTGAGGCTGTAATCTTTTACCAGCTTTTGATAAAGGCTGATTCCGTCCGTGTCAAGGTTGGTGCAGGGTTCATCGAGCAAAACCACCGGCGTTTCAGTAAAAAATGCCTGGGCGAGTTTAATACGCTGTTTCATGCCACTGCTGTAATAGCGGATCTGTTTGTCTGCAGCATGTTCCAGTTGCATTATCGGATGATTTCACTGGGTTCAGTATGATTCAGGAAAGGTTTGAACGTTGAATGAAAGTGCAGGAATTCGGAAGCCGACATTTCTTCTATAACCTCCAGGTAGGGTGCGCATACAGATACTTCCCTGAACTGCATTTCAGCGGGTAATTCAGCCTGCCCGTTATAAAAAGATACCTTTCCTTCATTGGCCATAATGGCACCGGAAAGAACCTGTAAAAGGGTAGATTTGCCGGAACCATTTGGCCCTGTAATGGCATATGATCTTCCGGGGAGGAATTCGTAATTAACGTGACGGAATATCCATTCGCGATTATACCGCTTGCCGGCATCAGTCAGCAAGATCCTCATCGAGGTTATTTTTTGTATGCCGCTTGATAATACCCCGGCCGCTTTCCCGGATAAAAGTTACAATCTCATCCCTTTCATCAGTTGCCGGAAATTCTTCTTCTATATAATGAACGGCCTGCGTGGTATTCATTCCCTTGGTATAGATATAGCGATAGATCTCGAGGATATGATTGATTTTATCGACGGTATAGCCTTTTCTTTTCAGCCCGATGGAATTCACTCCTGCATAACTTAATGGGGTCCTGCCCGCCTTGATATAGGGTGGAACATCCTTGCTCACCAGCGAACCTCCGGCAACAAAAGCATGCTTGCCGATCTTCACAAACTGGTGAACCGCACACATACCTGCGAGAATTGCATAGTCCTCCATTGTTACATGCCCGGCCATCTGTGTATTGTTGCTCATGATGCAGTTGTTGCCCACGATGCAGTCGTGCGCAATATGGCTGTAAGCCATGATCAGGCAATTCTTTCCCACTACGGTCTTCCAGCGGTCCTTGGTGCCCCGGTGAATGGTCACAAATTCACGGATGGTGGTATTATCCCCGATTTCCACGGTGGTTTCTTCTCCTTCAAACTTCAGGTCCTGCGGAGAAGCTGCGATTACGGCACCCGGGAATATGCGACAGTTTTTACCAATCCTGGCACCCTCCATAATGGTCACATTGCTGCCAATCCAGGTTCCTTCCCCGATCTCCACATTATGGTGGATCACTGTAAAGGGATCAATCTTGACATTTGTAGCCAGTTTGGCATTTGGATGGATATATGTATGCGGATGAATCATGTTAGATTATTAGCAACAGGTTACTGCTGGTTTTAGCTGAAAGGCCGCGAAAATGACGTGCAAAAATAGGGTTATTCTGGAAAACCAGGGGTTAGCCTCTTTTTACCAGTTGTGCCATTAGTACGGCTTCGGTACAAATCTTATTACCCACATATACGGTTCCGTGCATTTCACACATGCCCCTCCTGATGGGGGCAAGCAGTTCCATTTTCAGGAGCATCGTATCGCCGGGTATTACTTTATGCTTGAATTTACAATTATCGATCTTCACAAAATAAGTATCATAATCACCCGGCGGAAGGGAATTGATCGCCAGGATGCCACCCGTCTGAGCCAGGGCTTCAATCTGTAAAACGCCGGGCATGACCGGGTTTCCGGGGAAATGGCCTACAAAGAAGGGTTCATTGAAAGTGACATTTTTAATGCCCACGATGTGCTTGTCGGTGAGTTCGATGACCTTATCCACCAGTAAAAAAGGGTAGCGGTGGGGTAATTTTTTTTCAATCTGCTGGGTGGTGAACACCGGTGGCTGGTTGGCATCATATACCGGTACATTCTTTACATGCTTGTTCTTCCGGATATATTGCTTGATTTTCTTGGCAAATTCCACATTGGAAAAATGCCCCGGCCGGTTGGCAATGATATGCGCCTTGATCGGATAACCTATCAGGGCAAGGTCACCCACCACATCCAGCAGCTTATGCCGCGCAGGTTCATTGGGGAACCGCAGCTCCAGGTTATTCAGGTATCCTTCGCTTTTTACTTCAATGGTATCTTTTTTAAAAACCCTGGCCAGCCTCGTCATTTCTTTTTCCGTTACCGGCTTATCTACCACAACAATGGCATTATTGATATCGCCACCCTTGATCAGGTTATGGTCAAGCAGCATTTCCAGTTCATGGAGAAAGCAGAAAGTGCGGCAGGGAGCGATCTCATGGCGGAAGTCCTTCATGCTTTTCAGTTTCGCATGCTGGGTTCCCAATACGGGGCTGTTAAAGTCGATCAGCGTGGTGATCTTGTAATCAGGAGATGGCATAGCCACCAGCTCCACCCTTTTCTCCTCGTTATAATATGTAATGTTGGTATCGATGGTGTACCAGCTTTTTGCAGCTTCCTGCTCCAATACACCCACTTCATCAATGATATCTATAAAAGGCTGGGAGCTGCCATCTATGATCGGCGTTTCAGGACCGTTCATTTCAATCAGGCAGTTATCCACCCCGCTACCTACCAATGCCGCCAGCACGTGTTCTACGGTACTCACCCTGGCGCCATTGTCTTCCAGGGTAGTTCCCCTTGATGTATCAGTAACCAGGTCGCAATCCGCCTTAATAATCGGCTGGCCAGGCAGGTCAATTCGCTGGAATTGGATGCCAAAGCCGGGATTTGCCGGTTTCAGGGTCATATCTACCATAATACCCGTATGCAGGCCGGTTCCGGAAATACTGATGCTGTTTCCTAGTGTATGCTGCTGATCGGGATTAAATTTTGAATCCATTCAAACAATTTGTGGGCGCAAAGATAACGGATTACGGATTGCGGATTGCGAATTACGGATTGTCGAATTAGCGGATTAACCCTGCATACCGGCAGGCAGGGAATAGTCGGATCAGCAAAATGGGGATGAAAGCTGAAAAATGGAGAATTAATCTGCGTTTAAGGATCAGCGGCCGCCGGCAGCCACTGTTTCAAGCATCTGGTGGATAATCTTTTCCAGTTCGGCAATACGTTTTTCCAGTTCCGGCAGATTGCGTGAAACCGCCTGGGAGCGCAGTGCAGCAGCATATTCAAATGCCGGGGAGCCGGTAACTGCATGATTAGGCTGTTTAATGGATTTGGAGACACCGCTCTGGGCATTGATCCTTGAACCATCGGCGATGGTAATATGGCCAACAATGCCAGCCTGCCCGCCAATCATGACCCTGCTGCCGATCTTGGTACTTCCGCTCACGCCTGCCTGGGCGGCAATTACGGTATAACTGCCCACTTCAACATTGTGGGCGATCTGTATGAGGTTGTCCAGTTTAACGCCCGACCGGATTATCGTGGAACCGATGGTAGCCCGGTCAATGGTGCTGTTGGAACCTATTTCTACATTATCTTCTATGATCACATTGCCGATCTGCGGCACTTTTTTATAGGTGCCATCGGTCTGCGGGGCAAATCCAAAGCCATCACTGCCAATGACCGTTCCGCCATGGATGGTCACATTTTTCCCGGCAATACACCCATGATACATTTTTACCCCCGGATGCAACACACTGTTATTCCCGATTTTTACATTGTCGCCAATGAAAACCTGCGGATAAATCTTGACATTATCCCCGATCTCCACAGCATCGCCGATATACGTAAAAGCGCCAATAAAAACATTATTCCCCAGTTTGGCAGTGGGAGCAATATGGGAAGGCTGCTGGATGCCATTCAGCTGTTGCGTTTTCATTTCCTGGTAAGTACTGAGCAGCTGGGCAAATGCACTATAAGCATCCGGTACCCTGATCAGGGTGGCCGGAATTTCTTTTTTCAGTTCCTGGGACTGGTTGATGATGATGATCGAGGCTTCTGTACTATACAGGAAATCTTCGTATTTGGGATTCGCCAGGAAGGCAAGCTGGCCCTTTTGGGCTTCTTCAATCTTGCCAAAGGAATTTACCGTGACCATCGGGTCGCCATCAATGGTTCCGTTTATAAGTAAGGCAATTTGAGCAGCACTGAATTGCATAGATCTGCTTTAATACGTGTTCACTTACCATCCCCCACATAACAAATGTAGAATTTTTTCACGGGGCGCGACAGATTCTGATGGATCAGCGCATTGTCTACCATGGAAATATTCTTCACCGAGTTATCCTTAAACAGGATATTGATACGCTCATCAAAAGGATTATACAAACTGTTGACGGCTTCCCCCGTAAAAGCAAGATAAGCAGAATCTGCTATATCCACCCCCGCTTTTTGACAGGCCTCCCTTTTTCTTGTTAATAGTTCTTCATCAGGGATAGGCGCAGTTTGCAACCTTACTTTCAAGAGTTTCCGGTGAAGCACCGATTTACTGAGAAATGACAAGACAGGGTCTTCATTAAGGCTCCACTTTTTAATGGAAGCCACCACATCCGTATCATCCAGTGCGCAGAACATATCAAGATTATCTGCCATATCATTGGATACCTGCCCGAGCAGGAAGGCACTGAGCGGACTATCAGTAACCACTGACATGTCTCCCTGTTGTCCAAGTTCCCTTACCCGCTGGAGTATTTTGACCAGCATCATCTCTGCACTCAATACCGTTTTATGCAGGTATACCTGCCAGTACATCAGCCTCCTGGCCACCAGGAATTTTTCAATGGAGTAAATGGCTTTTTCTTCCACCATCAGTTCACCATCATGGACCGTCAGCATTTTGATGATGCGGTCGTAACCGATCACACCTTCACTCACACCGGTAAAAAAACTGTCCCGCGTGAGGTAATCCATGCGGTCAACATCCAGTTGCCCGCTCACCAGCTGGTGCAGGAATATTTTCGGGTATACGTTGGTGAAAATATCAATCGCCACCTGCAGCCGGCCGTTGAATTCCCTGTTGAGTTTTTGCATGATCAGCAGCGATATCTCTTCGTGGTGCACATTTTCTATCAATACGGATTCCAGTGCATGTGAAAAAGGGCCATGGCCTATATCGTGCAGGAGTATAGCGATTTTGGCACCCACTTCTTCCTCCTCCGTGATGGCAACACCTTTGCTCTTCAGTTCATTAAGGGCAAGGCACATCAGGTGATAAGCGCCAAGTGAATGATGCAGCCTGGTATGCACGGCGCCCGGATATACAAGGTGCGCCAGTGCCATCTGCTTAATCCTCCTAAGCCGCTGGTAATAAGGATGTGCAATGATATCCAGCAGGAGCGGATGATCAATGGTAATAAAACCGTACACCGGGTCGTTAATTATTTTCCTGGATGGCATGCTGATGAAATGTTAAATTTGGCCATGGCCATTGCAAAGGTATCAATCCGGAAACGTAAACACTAACTTTAGCCGCACCATCATTTGAATGTAAAATTCTTCTATGTCATTAGCAAAAATCTTATGGGTCGATGATGAAATTGAAAGCCTGCAATCGCAGAAACTTTTCCTGGAAAACAAAGGCTATGAAGTAAGCACCCTCACCAATGGATTTGACGCTATTGATTTTGTGAAAGTAAACCAGGTTGACGTTGTACTGCTCGATGAAACCATGCCTGGCATTTCAGGCATAGAGACACTGACGAAGATCAAGGAGGTGAACCAGCATCTTCCCATCGTCATGATTACCAAAAATGAGACGGAGAACCTGATGGATGAAGCCATCGGATCTCAGATCAGCGACTACCTTATCAAGCCGGTAAATCCCAACCAGGTTTTGCTCAGCCTGAAAAAAATCATCGACAATAAAAGGCTGGTCGCGGAAAAAACAATGACCGCTTACCAGCAACAGTTCAGGGAACTCTTTATGGCACTGAACAGTAATCCCAACTATAATGAATGGATGGAGATCTACAAAAAACTTGTGTACTGGGAACTGGAAATGGTAAAGAGCGACAGTCCTGAATTACAGGAAGTGTTGCAAAACCAGAAGAATGAAGCCAACACGGAGTTCTTCAAATTCATCAACAAGCATTACCTCTCCTGGCTGAATCCCAAATCGGTGGATTCACCCATCATGAGCCATAGCCTGTTCAGGTACAAGATCCTTCCGCATATTGAAAAAGGCGTACCCACGATCTGGATCCTGATTGATAACCTGAGGTATGACCAATGGAAAACCATCCAGCCTGTTTTCGCCGAAAATTTCCGGATCTCAGAAGAGGAAACCTTTTACAGCATCCTTCCAACGGCCACACAATATTGCAGGAATGCAGTTTTTGCCGGACTGTTGCCGGTAGAAATTGAAAAACAATTTCCATCACAGTGGAAAAATGATGAAGAAGAAGGAGGAAAGAATTTGTTTGAAGAAGAGTTTTTCCGTCAGCAACTGAAGCGGCTGAAACGTGAGGATATCAAGTTCTCCTATAATAAGATCGTAAATAACCACGAAGCCCAGAAGCTTGTGGATAATGCCCATAACCTGCTCAATCACGACCTCAGCATTATCGTGTATAATTTTGTTGATATGCTGAGCCATGCACGAACGGAAATGGAAGTACTCAAGGAACTGGCCAGCGACGAAGCCAGTTACCGGAGCCTGACGCTGAGCTGGTTTATTCATTCACCCCTTCACCAGGCCCTGAAAAAAATCAGTGATAAAAAATTTAATCTCATCCTTTCCACCGATCATGGAAGCGTTCGGGTAAAAACACCCTGCAAGGTGATTGGAGACAAGCAAACCACGGCCAACCTCCGCTATAAACACGGACGCAACCTCAATTATGAGAATCGGGATGTAATGGCAGTGAGGGAACCAAAAGATGCCGGACTTCCATCACCGGCGGTAAATTCTTCATTCATCTTTGCCAAGGAAGACGGCTTTCTTTGCTATCCCAACAACTATAACTATTACGTAAATTATTACCGCAATACTTTCCAGCATGGAGGAATTTCGCTGGAGGAAATGATTATTCCCGTTATCCGGATGTCTAGCAAATAGCATTAGAAATGTGAAAATGTGCAGATATGCAAATGTGCAAATGACAATGGAAAAATTTGTCAATCCGTAATCCGCAATCCGTAATCCGCAATTAGTTAATCCAGAGATTTACAATGGATGCTCCTTCCATCGGGGGCGGACAAAATACTTCTCCCCTGTTGTATACGATCAGTTCACCGTCTGTTCCAAGGTCCCATAATTTCCCGCGCAGGCTCACGGTCATTCCATATCCGGCCCTGGTACTTTTGATTCTCTGGGGCATGGTATATTTCAGCCAGGCTTCACGGAGGGTGATCCTGCCAATATCGGTGGTATCAACATCTGCAGGCTCGTCAAACCCGCTGTAACCAGCCCATTTCGTGGCCATGGAATGATCCACAGTGGTATAGGATGGCACCGCAATCAGTTGAAGACCTTCCTGGTCAACCGTTTTGTAGGCTTCCGGGAACCATGAATCGGCACAAATCATCACAGAGGTTTTTCCTAACGGTAATGAATAAACGGGAAGGTCAGAGGGCGGGCATTTCCTGACAAAGGGCAGTTCATCAGCAATGGGAAATGCCTTCCTGGAAAGCTTTGGCTGCATGCTCCCGTCTGGATTAAAAACAGCGGTTATGTTTTCCAGTGATCCTTTGTGGGTAATGATCTCATTGCCCTTCACTTCCGGATTTGGCAGAAGTATGGATCCTGCAATAATGGTAATGGAATATTTTTTGGCCAGCTTGCTGAAAGTGTTTTTATACAGCCCTGCCATGCGCTGGCCCTTGGTGGAAAAAACCGAATGCTTTACTTTGTCGGCCGCTGAATCCGGCGCCATGAACCAGCTGTGCAGGTAGGAAAAAAAGTTTGACAACACGAACCCCCTCAGCGCCTTATCCACAGTAGTAGCTGTATAGGCACTGTTTTTTTCGCCTTCCAGCACCAGCCATGACCCGATATATTCAGGGAAGATGACCGTTGTTTTAGGATTAAGCCATCCTTTTTCATTGCAAAAGCCGAGATAACCATCCAGTTTTTTCTGGAAGTGTTCAGCGGATGCATAATCATCAGGGGTCATATAGGTATTGATGCCCACCACATTGCCTTTTCCTGAATCCGCATTGAGCACATAACTGCTGTCGAGATGAAGTTTCACATCAACCTTCGGCGGAGTCCTCCCCAGGCTGGCCCATAAAAAATAACTCCCGATAAGGAAAAGGATAAGGGTGCTGATTATGCTGATGATCTTCTTCATGTTGATGGTACAAATTAAAGACTTTCCAAAACTTCCCGCGCAGCTCTTTCGCCCGACAGCACCGCACCTTCCATATAGCCATTCCAGGCCGCGGAAGTTTCTGTTCCGGCAAAATGGATATCGCCTACCGGTACCCGAAGCAGGTGCCCGAAACTTTTCATGGTATGCGGCGCCATGATCCCGGTATAACATCCCCGGCTCCATGCCTCTTCAGTCCAGCCCTGGTCAATATACGATATTGGCGAAGATGCTTCATCGCCGAAATATGTGGTAAAGGAACCGAGGATGGATTGCCGCTTTTGCTCATCGGTGAGTGTACTGAAATCCCTGGCCCTGCCGGCCAGGACAAATCCCATTAAAATGCCCCTGCTGCCATCCGAAGGTGAATTATCAAAAACCAGCCTGGTATGCCCTTCATCGGAAGCCACAATGCCATTAAGGCCCTTTTGTCCTCCAGAATGGGGTGGGATAAATGGCATAACATTTCCATACCGCGCCCATCGGCATTCTCTGCCAGAGCTGGTATTTATTGGAGGGTATATCGGCATTGAACTGTATCCCGTTGATCATTACCGGAGGCATGGCCAGGATCAGTTTACGGGCGCTGACATGTATGCCATCACATGTTACCATCACACCGTTTTCCACCTTCTCCACCTTTCTAACAGGATGGGATAAACGAATCTCAGGGGAAAGTTCTTCCGCCATTTTCCTTGCAGGGAGATCTGCCCCGCCAAGGATTCTTTCTTCCTGTGCACCGTTACGGATATTCATCAGGGTGTCAAAATCCCTTCCTGAGCGTGTATAAAAAAGAGCAAATAGCATGGAAAGTTCAGCAGGGCTGACGGCAAAAATGGCCTCTGCTGCCAGGGTAAACAGTTCTTTTGCCTTCTGGCTGCTGATTTCTTTGTCCATCCAGCTTTGCAGGGTCATGCTGTCCCAATGGGCAGACCGGGGTGAATTCCAGGGGGCATTTGGGTTAATGGTGGCCGACAACCGGTTTATTTTTTTTATGGCCCTATCCAGGCTCAGCAGGGAAAGAATGGGAAGCGGCGGAATCAATCCTTTATATTGTTTTAATTTTCCCTGCCAGTAGAAAAGGCTTTTTCCCTCGTCATGCGTGTGGAAAGACTGTATGTTGTATTCGCGGAGCAGGGCATACATTTTATCCTGCGTGGGGCCGATCCATTGCGCACCAAGATCGATGTATTGTCCATCCTCAAGATGCCGGGTAAATACCCTGCCGCCAACCCTGTCCCTTGCTTCCAGCAGCAATATTTTTTTACCCGCTTTCTTCAGCATTCGGCCGGCAGTTAAGCCTGCATAACCTCCGCCCGCAATAATGACGTCATAATCTGGGATCAATATTATTCACATTTATGAGCGTGAATGTAGAAAAGTTTAACGAACCGCGAACCATTGCCCCGATACTGATGATTACCTTTGCACAAATGTGTTTGTATGAGTATCCGGTATAATCCTGCCACCCTTGCCAAAATTGAGAAATTGATTGAAGAAGCCGGTTATATCCTTCGGAATGAAAGGGGCACATTCCAGAGCGGTTATTGCATCCTCGAACAGAAAAAAGTAGTTGTCCTTAATAAATTCCTCCAGATCGAAGGCCGGATCAATACGCTTATCGATATTGTTCCCATCCTTGATATAAAACCTGATCATCTTTCCGCGGATAACCGAAAAATGTATGAGGAAATTATCGCCCGCCTTGAATTGGAAAAGGAATAGCGTAAATAAGCCTTTACATTTGCACAGTGGCATATCCCCCTTTGCATATACAATTTCTGGGAACTGGAACCAGCAGCGGCGTACCCATGATCGGGTGCCATTGTGAAGTCTGCACTTCGCCCGACCGCAGGGATAATCGTTTACGCAGCTCCGTTATGATCACTTCCCCTGAGAAAAAAGTGGTGATCGATACCACCCCTGATTTCCGTTACCAGATGCTCCGGACCAATACAGACCACCTGGATGCCGTTATTTTCACCCACCCGCACAAAGACCATATTGCCGGAATGGATGATATCAGGGCCTTTAATTTTTTCCTGCAGAAACCCATGGAACTCTATGCCAATTACCTTACCGAAGAAGCCCTTCGCAGGGATTTCTATTATGCATTTTCCGAAAGGAAATATCCCGGGGTCCCGGAAATAAACCTGAATGTGATTGACGACAAACCTTTTCGCATTGGCGATATGGATATAATTCCCGTGGAAGTCTGGCATATGAAAATGCCCGTATTGGGATTTCGCTTCGGGAAATTCACCTATATCACGGATGCCAACAGGCTGGATGAGGAATCAAAGGAAAAAATCAGGGGCTCCGAAGTGATTGTGTTAAATGCACTTCGAAAGGAAAAACACATCTCCCATTTTAACCTCCAGGAAGCTGTTGACCTGGTTAAGGAACTGAAAATCCCACGTGCTTACTTTACACATATCTCCCATCAACTGGGGCTTCATGAAGACATCTGCCGTGAACTTCCCGATGGCATTGAACTGGCCTATGACGGGTTGATCCTGGAGCTCTGATTACAATGATAATAAAACCTGCCAAAGCAATAAGACGTTCCAATTCAGTGGGAAAAACCATCTCCTTATAGTGTTAATCACTTGTTTACCGGTATGCCATTGATCGATCTTTACAAAAAGAAGATGAAGGACTGGTTAATGCAATTCCTGGTGTTTAGCAGGAAGGAAAGACTTGGACTGGCGGTATTACTGGTACTTATCGGTTGCGTGTGGCTCCTGCCGGAGTTTTTTGGAAACATTAAAAAACCCGATACAGAGATCCTTGAAAAAGCTGACAGTGCAAGGATTGCATTATCCGGCAATAGTACAAACGGTGAGCAGGGGTCCATAAAAATCTTTCCGCTTTTCCCTTTCGACCCTAATACCCTTGATGAAGAAGGATGGAAGAAACTGGGCATCAGGCCAAAGACCATCGGCGTCATTAAAAATTATCTTTCAAAAGGCGGACGGTTCAGGGAGCCGTCGGACCTGGAAAAAATATACGGCCTTCGGCCGGATGAGAGCGCCAGGCTTATACCATATGTTGCCATACAGCAAAGCAGACAAAAAAGTAATCAGTCAGGTCCGGATAAAAGTCCCATTAAAAACCAGGAGTATACAAGGTGGGATAACAAACGAAACGATATACAGCCTTATAGAAGAAATAAAGGTGTTGCCTGGGAAAATAGAAACCAGGGTAATTATTACCCTCGCCAAAATCCAGCCCCGGGATATAGATATCAATACGGCCGATACCGGTTTATTTATAGCCCTGCCCGGCATTGGCGAAAAGCTCGCCGGCAGGATAATTCAATTCAGGGAGAAACTGGGAGGTTTTTATAAGATTGAACAGTTGTCGGAAGTATATGGATTGCAGGATTCCGTTTTCCGGCTGATCAGGCCGTATTTATTGCTAAGGGATAGCGGACTCCGTAAAATTCAGATCAATAGTGCCGGGTTCGATACCCTCAATGAGCATCCGTATATTCAATTTGCTGAAGCCCGCGCCATAGTTCAGTACCGGAAACAGCATGGGTCCTTTAATAATATTTCAGACCTTTTGAAAATCAATATATTAAGCCATGAATGGATAGAGAAAGCAGGGCCCTACCTGGCTTTTGACCTTTATGTAGTACAGAACGAATAGGACTAAATAGCCGGATAAAACTAACATCTGTTAGTATTTTATTATCTTGCCGGCTGAATTAAAAAGTATGGAGTTTCAGAAAGAGGAGATAACCCTTCAGGTAGCGCAGACAGCCAGGGATTTTGCACAGCAGCATATCAGGCCACATGTAATGCAATGGGATGAGAGCCAGGAATTTCCGGTAGCTGTATTTAAGGAAATGGGAAAACTTGGGTTGATGGGAGTGCTTGTTCCGCATGAATATGGTGGTTCCGGGCTCGGTTATCTTGAATATGTGGCAGTAATTGAAGAGATCGCAAAAGTTTGCGGTTCAGTCGGACTAAGCCTGGCGGCACATAATTCCCTTTGTACCGGGCATATCCTTCAGTTTGCAAATGAAGAACAGAAAAAGAAATATCTCCCTAAGCTGGCTTCAGCCCAATGGATCGGAGCATGGGGGCTTACTGAGCCAAATACAGGAAGTGATGCTGGAAATATGCGGACTACAGCCATAAAGGATGGAGACCACTGGATATTGAATGGAACAAAAAACTGGATCACCCATGGTATCAGCAGTGATGTTGCTGTGGTGATTGCCAGGACAGGCGAAGCGAGGACCAGCAGTAACAGTACGGCCTTTATAGTGGAACGGGGCACGCCCGGTTTCAGCGGCGGTAAAAAGGAAAATAAGCTTGGAATGCGAGCCAGTGAGACTTCAGAAATGATATTTGATAATTGCCGCATTCATGATACACAGAGGATGGGTGATGTTGGGGATGGCTTCCGGCAGGCACTTAAAGTGCTTGATGGAGGCAGGATTTCGATTGCGGCCCTCAGTATTGGAATTGCAAAGGGTGCCTATGAAGCAGCACTACAATATTCCAAAGAAAGGCATCAGTTTGACCAGCCAATTTCAAGTTTCCAGGGAATTTCTTTCAAACTGGCAGATATGGCTACGGAAATCGAAGCCGCTGCACTACTGACTAACCAGGCTGCGGATTTAAAAAATAAAAAACTGCCCGTCACCAAAGAAGCTGCCATGGCTAAGTATTATGCCAGTGAAGTAGCCGTAAGGGTGGCTACCGATGCCGTTCAGATTTTTGGCGGTTACGGATATACAAAAGATTTTCCCGTTGAAAAATATTACCGCGACAGCAAACTTTGTACAATAGGAGAGGGAACATCGGAGATCCAGAAGATTGTCATTGCCAGGCATATCCTGAAATAAGGACCCGCCATTTTCGTTTGGGAGATATGCATTAATTATTGTGCATATATGTAATTATCTGCCATTATTATTAGTATTTTAAACAATTTAGAACAGGATATTGTATTATTCTCAAGGAATTATAGCATTTGTTAATGAATTCGGCAGAAATGTTATCGAAACATTAAATGTGTATAAAAGACACAATAACAGGGTTACTTTTCGTTATGTTTGTGTATTAATTCCTGTAGCTAACGATTAGCTTGTTTTTGGAAACAATAATTTTTGTCACCAAATATCAAGCATATGAAAACAAATGTTGTAAAAAACATGTTTCTGTCCCTAGTGATCACTTCACTTACTGCCAGTATTCCTGCCAGTAATGTATCTGCTCAATCTTCAGCAGTTCAGCAAATTTCCGAGACTGCAACCGATATCCGGTATGTAGGAAATAACGTTGATTTCTTCAAATTTGAAGTCAACCTGAAACAAACAGGCAGCCAGAGGCTTTTGCTTCGTGTCCTGGATGAGAACGGAATTGAACTGTATCGCGAAGCAGTAAATGCAAAAGAATTCAGCAAATTGATAAAAGTTACCCGCAATGATTATGCACGCCTGCAATTCATTGTCAGCGGAAACGAAACAAGCTATACAAAAAGCTTTTCCATCAATGCTGAACCTACTGACAATTTCCTGATCCGCGAAGTAAGCGAACAGTAAATCACAAATTAATCTGGGTCAATCAAACCAGGCCGCCTTTCCAGGCAGCCTGGTTCCCTTTAATTTTTATGCTGACTCGTCCCGGGCGCAGTCAGTCTGTTAATAAGTTGAAGGAAAATCAGTGAAGGAAATCATCTTCCCCCTTGCTGCCATATTTATCGAATAGACGATCTATGGCGCCTCCGAATATGGGGAATTTATTCTTTGCAAAGTTTTTGATGATATTAATGGCCTGGACAGCCTGTTCTTCCGTAAGACCGGCTTCGTTTTTCAATTGGTCTATAAGTTCTTTCATACAACGAACTTTTATTATGCAACTTTCAACAGGCTCATCTTTGATTTGTCAAATTTGTGCTGCGCATAATCGAGGGTCAGGTGAAATTTTTTCTGATTTGTTGAAGGAAGTTCGAACATGGCATCGGTCAGGATGCTTTCGCAAATGGAACGTAATCCCCTTGCGCCAAGTTTATATTCCACTGCCTTGGTGACCATGAAATCAAGTACATCATTGTCAATACTCAGTTCGATACCTTCAAGTTCAAACAATTTTTTGTATTGTTTGATGAGGGAATTTTTGGGTTCGGTAAGAATAGCCCGAAGGGTTACGGCATCAAGCGGGCTCAGGTAAGTTACCACCGGCAGGCGGCCCAGTAATTCAGGAATCAGTCCGAATGCCTTGAGGTCCTGTGCATTTACATATTGCAGCAGGTTCTTTTTCATTTCCTCCTGTTCTTCCTTATTGACATTAAAACCAATGGAGTTGGTATTTACCCTCCTGGCAATGATCTTATCGATGCCATCAAATGCGCCTCCGCAAACGAAAAGGATATTCTGCGTATTGACTTTAATCAGTTTTTGTTCGGGGTGTTTTCTGCCGCCCTGTGGTGGCACCAGCACTTCAGTTCCTTCCAGCAATTTGAGCAAACCCTGTTGTACGCCTTCACCACTCACATCGCGTGTAATAGATGGATTATCACCCTTGCGTGCAATCTTATCAAGTTCATCAATGTAAACAATTCCTTTTTCTGCGGCAGTAACATCATAATTACATACCTGGAGTAAACGGGTAAGTATACTTTCCACGTCTTCACCTACATAACCTGCTTCTGTAAATACGGTAGCATCAACAATAGCAAAAGGTACATTGAGTAATTTCGCGATGGTTTTGGCAAGCAGTGTTTTTCCTGTTCCTGTTTCACCCACCATGATGATATTGCTCTTGTCGATTTCTATATCGGAATCAACTTGTTTGTGCTGAAGTCTTTTGTAGTGGTTATACACGGCAACGGCTAAAACTTTTTTGGCATCATCCTGTCCGATTACATATTCATCAAGAAATTTTTTGATTTCAACAGGTTTCCTGACGGTGAGTTTATAATTGGAATTTGTCTGGTCATTACGTATCATCAGTTCCTGCTCAATGATCTCGCGCGCATGTTCAACACAATTCTCACAAATATGTCCGTCCTGGCCTGCGATCAGGATTTTTACCTCATCGCGGCTCCTTCCGCAAAAGGAACAATGCAGGGTTGATTTTGCCATAATCTTTTATTAAGGGACCATAAAATTAAAAATAAAAACGCCAGGGCCCGGATTATTTTATATTTAACTGTAAAACAAGGCCTTAGCGTTTTATTCCTGATTTTATGCCAGGGTTTATACTTTTTTCAGCACTGCGTCAACAATGCCGTATTTGACAGACTCTTCGCCATCCATCCAGTAATCACGGTCAAAGTCTTTCATTACTTTTTCAAATGGCTGGCCACAGTTGTCGGCCAGGATTTTTGCTCCCAGTTCCTTGATTTTACGGATTTGTTCTGCCATAATTTCCAGGTCCGCAGAAGTTCCCTGTCCGCCACCGCTAGGCTGGTGAATCATCACTTCACCGTGCGGGAAAATAAACCGCCTGCCTTTTTTACCACCACTCAGTAAAATGGATCCCATGGAGGCCGCCATTCCCATGCAGATGGTAGACACCGGTGATTCAATCATTTGCATGGCATCATAGATTACCATGCCACTGGTCACCACACCACCCGGGCTGTTGATATAAAATTTGATTTCTTTGCCCGGATCAACGGCATCCAGGTATAATAACCTTGAAGTGATATCCTTGGCGCTCCTGTCATCTACCACACCCCATAAAAACACTTTACGCTGTTCAATGAATTTTTTATCGAACATCGCTGCACTCACAAATTTTTCCATCGGGTTTTCCGGCATTGCGGGTTCTTCTTCTTCGTCCATTCTGAATGGCTTCTTATATTTCATATAATCCATACAATCAATAATTAGAGGTTTTGGGCTTTTTGTTTCCGGGGATTCAGTAAAAGAACTTCATCCACCAGTCCATATTCTTTAGCTTCTATGGCGGTCATCCAGAAATCCCTGTCGAAATCCTGGGCGATACGTTCAACGTTCTGGCCGCTATGGGTGGCTACCACTTCATACAATTCCCTTTTCAGCTTTTTTACCTGGTTAACGGTAATTTCAATGTCAGATGCCTGTCCGCCTGCACCTGCACTTGGCTGGTGCATCATGATACGGGAATGTTTAAGTGCTGTCCTTTTACCGGGAGCGCCGGCACACATCAGCACTGCGGCCATACTGGCAGCTACCCCGATGGTAATGGTGGACACGTCAGGTGTCACATATTGCATGGTGTCATAAACACCCATGCCTGAATAGACGGATCCGCCCGGGCTGTTAATATACATCTGTATGTCGCGCTGGCGGTCTGTACTGTCCAGGAAGAGTAACTGTGCGGTAATAATATTGGCTACTTCATCAGAGATCGGGTATCCCAGGAAGATGATGCGATCCATCATCAGGCGGCTGTAAACATCCATCACCGCTACATTCATGGGTCTTTCTTCTATGATATTGGGAGTGAGGTTAGTCACCATATGATTGGTATAGCCATGCAGCAGGCCGCTGGATATACCCCTGTGTTTCACCGCGTATTTTTCGAATTCTTTTCCAAGATCCATAATAGGCTTTTTGATTGTGGGGCAATTTAAAGCATTTGATAACCCAAATACCATGCAAAGCCGAAAAACGGACAAAATTACAGGTGCACAGCATTTTTGATGCACTACATCAAAATGCTGTGCACCTGTAATTAATTGGCAAATTGGGAAGTGTGGTAAGTGTGGAAGTGGAATGAGGAAATCGAAAAGCACGTTGGTTACAAAAAAAGGCTCCATTCAGGAGCCTTATATTATCATTACCTCATTTCACTTCCACACTTCCCACACTTCACCAATTATCTAATTAATGCGCAGCATTCTCATGGTTGTGTTTTTCCTGCAACTTCATGAAATCATCCGCTTTAATGGGCATTTCCTTGGTTTTTACCTGTCCTTCTGCCCAAACGAAGATCTTTTCAGTGATCAGCCTGCGGTAAGCGCTGTCCAATTGTTGCTCATCTTTCATCATCCTGTCTACATAACTGTCGAGCCAGTCCAGGTTTCCTTCCATGCTCATCCCGCCGAAGTATCCCATGATCTGCTGGCGCATATGGTCATGCATTTCAGCCGGAGTCACCTGCAGGTCATTTTCCTTAACGATCTTATCGCTGATGAGTGTCCACCTGAGCTGGGTTTTAAATCCGGGGAATTCTTCGTCTACCTGCTGAACGGTTTTAGGCTTGTCGCCACCGGTCTGCATCCATTTGCGAAGGAAATTCTCAGGAAAATCCATTTCAGTTTTTTCCAGCAGCACATGGTATAATTCATGGTGCATGAAATTCTGCGCCTGTTTGTCCCACTGCGCCTGGATATCATCTTTAATAGTCTGGCGGAGTTCTTCTTCCGTCTTGATATCTTTCTGCGGAAAGGCTTCCTTAAAAAACTCTTCATTGAGCTCACGCTTTTCCACCAGCCCCAGTTTGGCGATGGTCATGCGGTAATATTTTTCCAGCTGGGCAGGATCTGAAGCATCAACCCCCAGGTCCTTGATCAGCCATTCCCTTTCCTTTTCATCAAATGCCGTGGTTAACTGAAGCACCACATGGTCATCTTTTTTCAAAGACATCAGCTTTGTGCGGAATGCCGGTGCAAAGTATTTTACCAGCAATGAATTTTCCTTTTTTGCCGCCCCTTCTGCCACAATGCCCTTTGCATCGCTTTCTTCGAATAGAACGTTCAGCACATTATCTTCCGTGGTCACGGTTTCGGGTTCGGTCATTTTACCTAACCTTGACTGGATGCGGTCCAGTTCCTCATTGATCATTTCATCAGTTACCTCCACTTTATAGCGGGATGCGGTAACAGCATCGAGTTTGATGTCAAATTCAGGCTTCAGTCCTATTTCAAAGGAAAAACTGTAATCTTTCGGATCATTCATGTTGATCTGGTCGGCCGTATTCTCATCACTGGGAAGGGGTTGTGCGAAAATGTCAACCTTTTCCGTTTGCAGGTAGTCCATCAGGCCCTTTTCGATACTGCGCAGAACCTCATCGGCAAAAACTCCCGGTCCGTGCATCTTCCTGATCATTCCGGCAGGCACCATGCCTTTGCGGAAGCCGGGAATATTCGCACTTTTTGCATATTGCTTGAGTGATTTCTCAAAAGACGGCAGGTAATCTTCGCGGCTAACCGTAACCGTTATCTTTTCGTTCAGCGGTCCGATTTTTTCTTTAGTTACTGTAGGCATACATATTTTTTTGAAGCAGGTGGATCTAAGGAAGATTGCGGATTACGGATTGCGGATTGCGGATTCTGAGAAATAAATTTTACTGAGAATCCGTAATCCGTAATCCGCAATCCGTAATCACCAAATTCCTTCCCTTCCGGTACCGGAAGGGAAGATTTGGTGCGCATGGAGGGACTCGAACCCCCACGTCTCACGACACCAGATCCTAAGTCTGGCGCGGCTACCAATTACGCCACATGCGCATTAAGGGGTGCAAAGCTAACCTTTTTCTACTGTAAAAAACCCCTGTTTTTTCAGTAAATTTGAACTTTTATGCAGATGCTCGAACAACAATACACCGTTCCCAAATACAATCTCACGGAAGACCAGGAGAAGAAGGAGATCGTGCGGCAGTACCGGGCCCTGCTTCGCGTAATGAAACCCAAGCTCAAGCCGGGGGACAAGGAACTCGTGCGCCGGGCATTTGAAATTGCCGTGGACGCCCATAAAACCATGCGCCGTAAAAGCGGAGAGCCTTATATCCTGCATCCCCTGGCCGTTTCCAGGATCTGCGTGGAAGAAATCGGGCTGGGTGTGCGCTCCACGATCTGCGCCCTCCTGCATGATACCGTAGAGGATACCGATGTAACCCTCGAAGACGTTGAACGCGAGTTCGGTAACGAGATCGCCAGGATCATCGACGGGCTCACCAAAATATCCAATGTGGTGGACGCCAATTCCACCCAGCAGGCCGAAAATTTCAAGAAAATCCTGCTGACCCTTACCGACGACCCCCGCGTGATCCTGATCAAACTGGCCGACCGGCTGCATAATATGCGAACGCTCGACAGCATGAAGCCCGAAAAGCAACTCAAGGTTTCTTCAGAAACCGTTTATGTATATGCCCCGCTGGCCCACCGGATGGGTTTGTACACCATCAAGACAGAACTCGAGGACCTGTCCATGAAATACCTCGAACCCGATACTTACAAGGAAATCGCCAAGAAGCTTTCAGAAACCAGGCGTGAGCGGACCCGCTATATCAATGAATTCATCAAGCCCATAAAAGACAAGCTTGATAAGGCCGATTTTGAATATGAAATCCAGGGCCGCCCTAAATCCATCCACTCCATCTGGAATAAGATGAAGAAAAAAGGGGTGAGTTTTGAAGAGGTATATGACCTGTTTGCCATTCGCATTATCCTCGACTCTCCCCCGGAAAAAGAAAAGGAGGCCTGCTGGAAGGTGTACTCCCTCATAACGGATATGTATACCCCGTCTCCGGAAAGATTGCGCGACTGGCTGAGCAATCCCAAGTCGAACGGCTACGAAGCCCTCCACACTACCGTTATGGGTCCGCAGGGAAAGTGGGTGGAAGTACAGATCCGTTCCAAACGCATGAATGAGATCGCGGAAAAGGGACTCGCCGCACACTGGAAGTATAAGGAAGGCGGAAATGAGGAAGACCGTTTCGACCAGTGGTTTTCCCAGATCCGGGAAGCGCTCATGCACCAGGACATCAGCACGATAGATTTCCTGCAGGATTTTAAAACATCCTTCCTCACAGAAGAGATCTATGTATATACACCGAAAGGCGATGTGAAGATGATGCCCGTGGGTTCCACCGCCATCGACTTCGCCTTCGCCATTCACAGTGCCATCGGCTCACGATGTATCGGGGCCAAGGTTAACCATAAACTGGTACCCATTTCGCATAAACTCAGGAGTGGCGACCAGATCGAGATCATCACGTCGAACAAACAAAAGCCTTCGGAGGACTGGCTGAATTTTGTAGTCACCGCAAAAGCCAAGAACAAGATCAAGGATGCGCTGAAGGAAGAAAAAAGAAAAGTGGCGGAAGACGGGAAATATACCCTGCAGAAAAAACTGGAAGGAATCGGCGCTTCATATAATTCACATAATATCGATGTAGTCACCAATTTCTATAAACTGCAGTCGCAGCTCGACCTGTTTTACCGCATCGCCATCAAGTCGATTGATCTTAAGGAACTTAAAGAGTTCCATGTAATGGGTGATAAGATTGAACCGCCAAAGCCGCCGAAAATTGAGCATGAGCATAAGACGGAAAGCGATTATGCAAAGGTCATTCCCAAGAAAGATACTGAGCTGATCATCTTCGGGGAAAGCAGTGACAAGATCGTATATACACTGGCGAACTGTTGTAAGCCCATTCCGGGCGACGATGTATTTGGGTTTGTGTCTACGGGAAAGGGATTGATCATCCACCGGACGAATTGCCCCAATGCTACCAGGTTGCTCTCACATTTCGGCCATCGCGTGGTGAAAACAAAATGGGCGAAAAATAAAGAGATATCATTTCTTACTGGTATCAAGATCGTTGGCCTGGATGACGTAGGCGTAATCAATAAAATTACCAACCTGATCTCGGGTGAACTGAAGATCAATATAAATGCGCTCACCATCGAAGCCAAGGAAGGCATTTTCCGCGGAAATATTAAATTATATGTGCACGATAAGGATGAGCTGGAAAGGCTTTTTGACAAGCTGAAACAATTACCGGGAATTCATTCCATTGAGCGGTATGATACTGAGACGGCCTGAGTATCATTCATTATACCTATTTTTGCCCCCTTCAATAAAACAACACATGGTTGATGTTATACTTGGTCTTCAATGGGGTGATGAGGGGAAGGGAAAGATTGTTGATTATTTTGCTCCCCGTTATGATATCATAGCCCGTTTCCAGGGCGGTCCGAATGCAGGTCATACCTTATATGTTAATGGTACCAAGATCGTGCTGCACCAGATTCCTTCCGGTGTGTTTCATGAAAAAACCATCAACCTCATCGGCAACGGTGTGGTACTGGACCCGGTAACGCTGAAAAAGGAATGCCAGAAAGTTGCAGAACACGGGGTTGATTGCAGGAAGAACCTTTTTATTTCTGAACGAACACATATCATCCTGCCTACCCACAGGGCGCTGGATAAGGCTTCTGAATTATCCAAGGGAAATGAAAAGATTGGGTCAACACTGAAAGGCATCGGCCCGGCATACATGGATAAAACAGGCCGGAACGGATTAAGGGCAGGCGACCTGCTCGACAAGAATTTCACCACACAGTATATCAAGCTCAGGCTTAAGCACCAGCGCATGCTGGACGCACATAATTTCACAGAAGATATCAATGCCTGGGAAGAAGAATTTTTCGAAGCCCTGGAATTTATGCGTGAGCTGAAGATCATCAATGGGGAATACTTCATCAATGACCATCTCAGCAAGGGCAATAAAGTGCTTGCCGAAGGTGCGCAGGGCAGTATGCTCGATGTTGACTTTGGTACCTTCCCCTTCGTTACATCTTCCAGCACCACGTCTGCCGGTGTATGCTCCGGACTGGGAGTGGCGCCACAGAAGATCAGGGAAGTGATTGGCGTTTCCAAGGCTTATTGCACACGTGTGGGAAGCGGTCCCTTCCCCACAGAACTGCATGATAAAACCGGTGAAGAACTTCGTACATTGGGCAGTGAGTTTGGTGCAACCACAGGAAGGCCCCGCCGTTGCGGCTGGATTGACCTGGTGGCATTAAAATTCGCCTGTATGATCAACGGGGTTACCCAGATCGTTATGACCAAGGCTGATGTCCTGGATACCTTTGAAACGCTATCGGTATGTGAAGCCTATAAGATTAAGGGAGAGGAAATTGCCATGGTTCCTTACCAGATGATGAAAACCGAGATAGAACCGGTTTACCGCAGTTTCCCGGGATGGAAGAAGGATATCAGCAATGTGGTTACTTTCAATGATATTCCGGTGGAAATGAAAAATTATATTGATCATATTAATGAATATCTCGGAGTTCGCGTAACTTATGTATCGAACGGACCCGGAAGGGACCAGATCATTACAGGGTAATAGATAAATTAGATATCAAAATTCTTTGGAAAAATTTGGCCAATTAAAAAAACGGTGGAAATTTTACGTTGATTAATCCTGCTCACAATGGCGAAGTCTGAAAAACCTAAAAAGGCCCCAGTAAAAAAGACGGAAGATCCGGAAGAATCTTCCAAGAAAACTTCATCCCGCGCTAAGAAGCAAGAGGAAGATGAGGATGAAGATGATTTGGATGAAACCGAAGAAGTTGCTCCCAAAAAAGGACGCAAAGCAGGCGCATCGTCTAAAGCCGGCAAGAACGGCGATGATGACGATGATGACGACACTGCTGAAGAGGAACCTGATGAATGGGAAAAACCCGAAGAGGAAGAAGAATGGGATCCTGATTTCGACGAGTTTGATATTCCAAAATCAACAGGCAAGAAATCTACCGGTACCAAGAAAGCAGCCGGAGAAGAAGAAGATTTTGCTATTGATGATGAGTTCAAGGACCTCGGCTTCTTCGATGATGCCAGCGGCGGATTCGATGACGACGAAGACGACTTCTGATCTTGAGAACATTCCGCTCATTTCCCTTGGGGGATACAGCATATTTTAAATCGCAAATGTTGGACTGGCTTTCCCGGTTCAACATTTGCTGTTTTCTGGACAACCATCTCTACAACCTTCCCGGCCACTCACAGGAATGCCTGGCCGCAGCCGGCAGTATTTCGTTTACTCGTAACCGTGATCAATACCTGGAATCCGCCGGCGAGTTTATCAGCCGGCAGCGCGACTGGATTTTCGGGCACCTTGGTTATGATCTTAAGAATGAAACGGAAGAACTAAGTTCCTGTCATCCTGATCGCCTTGGCTTTCCCGATGCATTTTTCTTTGTACCCGAATACGTACTCATGCTCAGTGGCAACGCAGTGAATATCGGTTCCTGTAGCGAAGATCATGAGCGCGTATTTAATGATATACTGCAGTATTCACGCAGGCCCCTAAAAAAAAATAACTTCACCATACGACAGCGTATTGACAGGGAGGAGTATATTGAAACGATCATAAAACTGAAGGAGCACATACTCCGGGGCGATTGTTATGAGATAAATTTCTGCCAGGAGTTTTATGCTGAGGATGCGCAGATTGATCCGGTATCCACATACCGTGAATTATCCGCCATTTCCCCAAATCCGTTTTCCGCCTTTTACCGGCTTGACGACCGGTATGTGCTTTGTGCGAGCCCCGAACGATACCTGAAAAAAGAGGGCCGTCAGATTTTATCACAGCCGATAAAGGGAACGGCGCCAAGAGATACCACAAATGAGGGTCATGATAAAGAACTGAAGGATCAGTTGTTTTTCAGTGCAAAAGACCGGTCTGAAAATGTGATGGTGGTTGACCTGGTAAGAAATGATTTGTCGAAGGTTTGTGCAGACGGTTCTGTCAGGGTGGATGAGTTGTTCGGTATTTATGCATTTCCACAGGTTCACCAGATGATTTCAACGGTTAGCGGCACCCTCAGGGACGGTGTGGGTTTTGAAGAGATCATCAGGGCAAGTTTCCCGATGGGAAGTATGACGGGTGCACCAAAGAAAAGGGTCATGGAACTGATTGAGCAGTATGAAAAAACGAAGCGGGGAATATTTTCGGGTGCATTGGGATATATCAGCCCGGAAAAGGACTTCGACTTTAATGTAGTGATCAGGAGCATACTGTATAATGCCCGCGAACAATACCTTTCCTTCCAGGCGGGTTCAGGAATAACCTTTTACAGCGACCCGGAAAAAGAATATGGCGAATGCCAGTGGAAGGCATCCGCCATAAAAAAGGTTTTGGGGGCAGAGCTATAGCTACTCTGTGCGAAGGCTCTTCACAGGATTTGCAATGGCTGCTTTTACTACCTGTAAACAGATCGTTGCCATGGCAATGATGATGGCCACCAGGGCAGACAAAACAAAAACCCACACGTTGATGTTTATCCTGTAAGCAAAATCATCGAGCCATTTATGCATGAAAAACCAGGCAAACGGAATGGCAATTACGGCTGCGATAAGCACCAGCTTTAAAAAATCTTTTGAAAGCATAAGCGCAATGCCACTAACACTTGCCCCCAATACTTTACGGACCCCGATTTCTTTTACACGTTGCTGAGCCTCAGAAATGGTAAGACCTAATAATCCTAATGCCGCTATGAATATGGCGAGCAGCGCGACAACAAGAAAAATGGTCTGCCTGATTTTGTCTTCCCGATAAAGCAAATCCCATTGTTGATCCAGGAAATGATATTCGAAAAGATGGTCCTGCTCTATACTTTGCAGAACAGCATTCATTTTCTTCAGTGTGGCATCAATATCTCCGCCCGTAAATTTTACGGTAAAATGGCCAAATTCCATACCAAGGGTCTTTTGAAATCCGATCACCATCGGGGCAAGCGGTTCATGTAAAGACTGAAAATTGAAATCTTTCACTATGCCTGCAATGGTTACCGTAAATGGTTTTTCCACAGCAGAACGACTATCACCACCGAATTTTGCGGATAGAATTGTTACCGGCTGACCCATGGCATCCGTAATGCCAAGCTCTTTTGCCGCAGTTTCATTAATAAGTACGGCAGAAGCGTCTGCATTGTCCGATGAAAAGAAGTTCCTGCCTTTTAATAATCTAATATTATACGTTGAAAGAAATTGATCATCCACGCCAAAGTAATACATATCATTCCCGCTTGTGGGCCTGCTGTTGTCTGTATTCACTTTTACTATGGGAATAGTTTTCCACGCGCCAGGAACCGCATACGTGTGGGAAACCGATTTAACCTGCGCAATCTTTGCAAATTCAGCTTTAATTGTTGCAACCGAACGGTGCACTAAACCACCGTTTATATCAATAACCACAAGTTTCTCTTTATCAAAACCCATGTCTTTAGTATTTACATATTGCATTTGCTGGTAAATAATTATAGTGGCTGCAATAAGTACAATTGAAATCATAAATTGAAAAACTACCAGCGAACGACGCAGGGAAATATTACCCCGCCCTAATTGAATTTTGCTTTTTAACAATGATAAGGGATTAAGACCCGATTGAAATAGGGCAGGATAAAGACCAGCCAATAAAGTAACAATAACTATCATTAATATAATGCCTGTCCATACCCGGTAATCAGTATGTATGTTGAGGGTGAGGTTTTTTTCTGTAAATGAGTTAAAAGCTGGTAATAAAAAATATACAAGTACAATTGACAGAACAACCGAAAGAATGGTTACCAGCCATACTTCTACCAGGAATTGTTTTACGAGCGTTCCTCTTGATGCGCCTGCAACTTTGCGGATGGCGATTTCCTTTCCCCTTTTCGTAAACCGCGCAGTAGAAAGGTTCATGTAATTGATGCAGGCAATAAAAATGATAAAGCAGGCAACGATAAGAAAAACATATATGTAAAAAATATTTCCCTTTTTCCCGGAATTGCCTTCAATATCGCTCGAATAAAAATGAACATCTTTCAATGCCTGTAATTGAACCTGGCTTTTAACGCCAGGTTCAGTCTTATGATTGGTAGCGATCAGGTTATCCAATTTGGCATTTAAAGCAGGGATGTCAGCATTATGGTTTAGTAAGAAATAGGTTGAAAAAGCGCCGGAGGTCCAGTCGTTGGCAAAGTGTTCTCTCGCTTCTGGTATGTTCATTATAGAAGATTCTGACACGAGGAGATTAAATGAAATGCTTGAATTAACCGGCAAATTTTTTAAAACAGCGGTTACTTTATAAGGAACAGAGTCATTGTCGAAGAATAATAATTTTCCAACTACGTTTGAGGATCCAAAGAACTTTTTTGCTGTTTCTTCGGTGAGGATAACTGATTTGGGTTCTGTTAATGCACTGCCCCGGTCACCGTATAGCAAAGGGAAACTGAAGACATTCAGAAAGCCTGGATTGGCAGCTATAAAATCCTCATGGAAAACATTTGCAGGATTATCACCCGGCCTGATATCGGGACGCCAATATTTCGAAATACGCGCTATGTCCTGTATTTCCGGAAAGCCGGTTTTTGCTCTTTCTGAAACCTGCATACCTGTGCCGGCTCTCCTGGTGGTTGTACCCTCTGCAGATATTTTGTTTTCAACTACGCGATAAATTTTATCAGTGTTCTTATGAAACCTGTCAAAAGTAAGTTCATCAAATATAAATAATGCGATCAGTATGAAACTGGTCAGGCCGATGGTTAAGCCAAGCGTGTTTATGAATGAAAAAGTTTTATGTTTCCATAAATTACGACGGGCAATTTTTAAATGATTTGTAAACATAGAGGTTGTATTGTCTGGTAGCTGTTATCTAAATTCATTCGATTCTCTCCTTTCAAACTTCCCGGGGAGAGATCTTTAGGTCCACTTCTCTACAAACTGGTTAAATGCATTCTTATATTGGTCGCCGACAACAATATTCTTTTTGCCAATCTGCAGAGAATTTTTGGTCATCGAAGCGATCTTATCCAGTGCCACGATAAATGAACGATGTACACGCATAAACTTCCTTGGAGAAAGTTTTTCTTCCAGGGCCTTCAGGCTGGTGAGAGATAATACCCCCTTTTCGACGTTCTTCAGGTGTAGTTTGACGTAATCCTTCAATCCTTCGATATATAAAATATCATCGAGTGCTATCCGCACCCACTGGTATTCCACTTTCAGGAATAAATATTGGTCATCCGCATACTCCGATTCAGCAGGAGCAGGGGAGGGACGGTTAATCAGTTCGAAATAGGCATGGGCCTTGGCAGCAGTTCGTAGAAATTCCTCATAATTAAACGGTTTCAGCAGGTAATCCAGCGCATCTACTTTATAACCTTCAATCCCAAACTGCTCGAATGCCGTGGTAAAAACGACACGAGTTGACTCCAGGACCCTTACTTATCACCCGTGCCAGTTCGATCCCATTCAGGTCGGGCATCTGGATATCAAGATATATCAGGTCGATCTTTTGCGAATGTATCGCCTGAAGTGCCTCTACTGCACTGGCATATTGCCCCACAAGGTTAAGAAAAGGGGTTTGCCTGATAAACTTGCAAACAAGGTCAAGCGCAAGGGGCTCGTCATCAATGGCGATACAATTGAGTATCATGACAGATCCAGGACTAAGTGAACAATAAATTCGCTGCTGGCATTCGGCTCGCTGATATCCAGTTTGTACTTACCCGGATAAAGCAGATCGAGCCGGCGACGAGTATTCACCAGGCCAATGCCGCTATTGGTTTCCAAACTAACACCATTATCCTTCCTTATTGAATTATTTACTGTCAGATCGAGCAGTTTATCTTTTTGGAGAATAATAATATCTATATAACTCTGCTGCGTCGCGCTTATGCCATGCTTGAATGCATTTTCTACAAACGGCAATAAAATCATCGGCGCCAGCGGCATATCCTGCAGGTTGGCGGGGGTATCGATATTTATCTTCACCACATCGGTCAGGCGTAACTTCATCAGGCTGATATAATTTTTCACGAAGGCAATCTCCTGGCTCAGCATGTTATCACCTTGCTGGGTATCATAGAGAAGATAGCGCATCATTTTAGATAACTGGTGGATGGCTTCACCGGCTACTTTTGGATCTGCCGAGGTGAGCACGTAGATATTATTTAAGGTGTTAAAAAAGAAATGGGGATTGATCTGGGCCTTCAGGAATGAAAGCTCTGAGCTTACTTTATCTTTTGCCAGTTCTTTGCGCTCCTGGTTATCCTTCTGCCACTTTTGGACGGCAGTGACACTGGTGCTGATGCCCAACACCAACGCGCTAATGGCGATGGTAAGCGTGGTACCTGATCTGCTGCGGGTTCCGGGAATAAATATTGGCGGACCGGAAGGCCTCATCCGCTGGGCAGCTTTTATCTGGCTGCGTTCATGAAAATCGGCATAGGCTCTGTCCAACGATCTGTTGGCAAATAGAATGGCTATTACAATCCCGATAATGATTACAAAATAGTATGCCCGATGATTCTTCAACAACAACCTGGGAACAAGCACAGATGAGTTCAAATAGAAGATTATTACCAACAAGCTAAGTGCAGCGGTTTGTTTTATCCAGAATTGATAAGGGATTTCGATATCTGAGATAACGGGCTGGTAGTAAAAAATAGCAAGTGCGAAAACTGCCCACACCAGTATGTGTATCATCACGATGATCAGCTTGCTGTATGAACTTTGTCCCTGCACTTATTTACATTAGTTTGAGTCCGGTACAATATTATGCAAGGGGTCCCGGGCAGCAAAATGAAATCCTCCGGCGGCAGCTTTTCACCGACGAATTGCCAACCATACTCTTTCAGAACGGTACCCCTGTGTCTTTGAGTCCCTCTAAGCGTCTTGCGTTCTTTATTCAGACCTGTTCCAATTTGAGTCCCTTTAAGCGTTTTACGTTCCTTATTCTGACCTGTTCCAGTATATCTTTAGATTTTTTGTTGCCCTGCCGGCAGCAACGATATCCGGTTTCCCGTCACCGTTCATGTCAAGGACCTGCAGATCTTCAGTGGCTATGCCATTTTCATCAATCCAGTATGTATCCCATTTTGAAGAAGTTTTATCCCGGGATACATAAAGCCTGATGCCTGTTTTGTTTTCTGCATTGGGCACCCGCCAACCCGCTATCACCTGGTCGCGACCGATCCCAAGTAAATCTCCCGTGGCAATGGCATGCCCTTCCTTTAGTTGTTCATCCAATACAATGCGGTCCTTAAAATTCTTCCCTGTGTATACCGCTACTGCGGTCCCGTGCATCGCTTCGATCGTTGCTATAAATGCCTGTTCAGTTCCCGGATTGCCTACCCTCACTTCACCAGCGCTATTTTCCACATGGGTAATAACCTGTGCCTGTCCTTTATTGCTGAATGCCGGAATTAATCTTATCCCTTCCTTGCCGGCAATATAGAGGACAGTCTGGTTCGATGATTTTCCTTCTACAATATCAAAATTATGGGTAAGGTGCATGGATTGGTCAACTAACGGTCATATTCCAGGCGTCCTTTGGATTTTTTGGAAACCGGTACGCTATCAGCTTTACCCCTTCTCCCTCTCCATTCTTATTGCCCCTGCCGTGAAGCGGTAACACGAGCAGGTAAAAAAAACCATCCGATGATTTTGCCCAACGCATTCTGTGGACAGTAGGCTCATGGTGCAACTCCACAGCGGTCCAAAGCAGTGTTGGATCTTGTGGGCGGACAAGATAATGAACGGAACCGGATTTGCTCGTATCTGCAGTTTCTCCCGGGTTCCATTGCGCTCCAACGGCTACCTCCACCTTTCCATCACCATCAATGTCACGGGCAGCTATACAAACATTATCATGCTCCGTTAAATTTTCAATCATAACAAATCGCTTCCAGTCACCATTCCGATACCAAACGAATTGTTTTTTATCTGCTAAAAGAATATCCGGTTTACCATCGCCATCTACATCACCCAATGCCAGGCCATAGCCTATGGAAATTGCAGGGTCAATAACCTGGGCCTCAAACTTTGGCTGAGGATCAGCCCTGTGTTTATTTTCAACTATAAGCTGTAAAAAGAAGAGAATTAAAAGCATGGCTGGTGGATTATTTTAGTTTTTCAATAAATCGATCCGAACCTCCACTTTTTTTTATGTTGGTGAAGGTAAGAACTTACGCCATCTTTTATCTTAAAGTCGGAACCAGTGTTGCAAGACGATTTTACTCCTGAACCGAAAATCGATAAAACTTAACGTCAACTTCCATTACCGGAAAGGTTTCCGGTAATTCCTGTTTGTCAATCTCAATAAAGCCATTTTTCTCATAAAACCGCTGAGCCCCGATAAATTTTTCGGTTGTGCCTAAATATATTTCTGTAATTCTTTTTTGCTTAGACCAGGTAATTAAGGTGTCCAGCAGTTTCTTCCCGACGCCAAAGGCTTTGCCCCTGTAATTTTTGTTCACAAACATTTTTCGTAAGGCAGCTTTGTGATTTCCAATATCCAATAAAGATATAGTTCCGATAATTTCCTCATCAATTTTTGCAATCCAAAAGTTACCGCTATTTGCCTGGTAAAAATCCGGGATCTCATTTAAATCCGGCTGCATTTCTAAAGTAATGGGTATGCCGAATTCAGAATGTTGGATATTAAGGATTAAATCGGCAACATCATTCTTGTAAGTGTCTGTATAAATTTCGATATTTATCTCATTCATGGTTGAAAGCAGAAAGAGAGCCGATTTCTAATTATACCTTGAAGATGGCTGTTAGCAATTTCCTGATAGATTCATTATCACCAATCTGCTCCACAAATAAAGACGAAAGTTGACAGATCAATTAAAGCTTAAATGATAAGTGTTTAAAACTATTGTCCGCAGACCAGAGTTATAGAATCATTTTGTTGTCTTGAGGTTCATCTGCAAACCCAGTTTTTCGTATTCTATATCGTTTGGCTCCCACAATTCTATTTTGTTTCCCTCTATATCCATGATATGAACAAACTTACCGTAATCAACTGTTTCAATGGAGTCGGTTATTGTTACTCCTTCCTTTTTCAGTTCTTCAACAAGTGCTTCTAAATTTTCAACCCGGTAGTTAATCATAAACTCCTTTGTTGATGGTTCAAAATATTTTGTCTTTTCCGAAAACGGACTCCATTGCGAAAAACCCTTTTTAGTGGAATCGGTAGCCTGTCGCCATTCAAACACTGTCCCATATTGGTTGGTATTCAAACCCAAATGAATTTTATACCACTCCCTCATTTTGCCGGGGTCTTTACATTTAAAAAAAATGCCCCCTAAACCTGTTACTCTTTTTATGCTGTTGTTTTCGTTTGAATTATCGGTTGTGATTGATTTGAACGCAAAACCAAAACAGAATGATGTTGCTAATGCTAGAGTCATTAAAGTAATACTTTTCATAACCTGTCTATTTATTTTAAGCAGTTCGTTTACTCAATTTATTGTCCTTTTGACATAATCCATGAGGATTTTGAAAAACTCTTTAGGTTGCTCTTCTAAAATCTCATGCCCGCATTTTTCTATAACGTGAGTTTCACTAAATTTCAGACTTTCCTTTTGTAAATAGAAAGTCGATTCACCCTGGTCGTCTTGTCGCCCATAAACAATCAAGGCTCGTGTATTTAATTTTTTTAATTTTTCTGTGATGTCCCAGTTGGTTTCTAGAACTTCCTTGTCAATTATAGGGATTGGTAGAAAATTGAAACTATAATAGAGATTGTCAAAATACTTCTGCGATATTTTGTTTCTGTCATAGTACATGGCTCTTACATGCAATGCAATAAACTGCCTTATGTGCAACAATTTCTTTGCAACCGGGATTTATCGATTTTGAGGGAGTCCAGCTCCTCCTCAGTCTTTGATGCGAATACCTTTTGCAGGATATCCATTGAATCCAATTCTGCTTTTGAACGCCTCGCATATTGATTGTCATATAGAACATTCCAAACTTTATAAGAAGGAGGGGCTGAACAAACCAGGATTAAATTTGACACAGATTGCCCGGATGTAATGC
Source organism: uncultured Sphingobacteriales bacterium (assembly GCA_963823365.1). Classification (GTDB taxonomy): domain Bacteria; phylum Bacteroidota; class Bacteroidia; order Chitinophagales; family Chitinophagaceae; genus Pollutibacter. Next base: position 66,423 of record CAWGLH010000009.1, on the reverse strand, counting down.
AGCATAATTCATTGCAAGTAAGCCTCCCCAGGAAACACCCAACAGGGTTACTTTCTGGTCACCACGTATTTTGCGAAGAACTTCTATGTCTTCCGTGTATTTTCCGATAGTTATTGTCTTTTCATTAATGGGTATGTTTCTTGATTTTCCAGAACCGCGCTGATGAATTAGCACACAAGTGTAAAAATATTTCAGGCTATCTGCTATCTGACGATATGGATGTTCCGGAGCTTCACCTGGTCCGCCAGATAAGATGTAAAGTGCAGGCCCATTTCCATATACCTCGTAATACAATTTAAGGGAGTCATTTTGAAAGCTCTTTAGATTTTGCCCTGAGCAGTAGGAATAACTCGATATTAGGAGAATAAAGAATAAAATGGAGCTTTTCATCAGTTTATGATTTAGGGCTATTCCAATCTTTTTGCATTAGATAATTTAATCGTAATTGACTCTTTTATAATTGAATTTCGTTTCTTTTTTGTTTCCCTTATCATCAATAACCACATACATATTTATTTCATTTGAACTGATTTTTTCAAATGTGAATCCATCAAAGTAAACCTTGTTTTCCGTAACCTTTAGTAATTTGAAATCAACAGTTTTGTCTTTTTCTTCCCATCCTTTTAAATCAGGATAAAAATGCTTTAACCGAAGTGTAAGGCTATTATTGAATTCTACAATGGTTACTAATTCATAAAATTTTACTTTACCATTTACCACAAGCTTGAAAGCGCACATCATCGAGCCGCCAAGTGGGGGTGTCCATATTTCTTCAGTAATACCACCAAAAGCTTCGCCTTTCCAGTGTCCTTCAATCCAATGAACTGCTTCAAGGGTTGCAGAAGGGAAAGCGGCAGTGTCAGAATATGAGATGGTGTTGGAAAATTTGTCTTGCGCTTCAATGCTTTCATTTAAGGTACAAATCAATGACAGAATCAATAATACTTTCTTTGGTAAATTCATACAATAAACTATATACTTTGTTGTGGGATATATTTATCAGTTGTCATAAAATAAAAAAAAGGGAAAGTTCAGTCGCTGGTTTCCAAGATTAGAAGGAAGCAACTAAATAGCCCTCAGGATTTTTATAAAAAGTCCGACACGATAATATCAATATCCGTCGGTGTTATGCCTATGTCTGTTGCAAAGATAGTATTTGCCTCTTTAATGTCAAACGTTTTTTCACCTCTTGCTTTAATGTGTAATTCCATTAAGTCATACGTATTGGGTTTCACAAGCGTCGTCATTTGTATATCGTCAAACGAAAGTGTACTAGTTGCTAGATAGTGTTTCGTTGTTTAAAAGTAATAGTTTTCGTTGTAAAAATAATTGTCTCCTTTTTTTGAACGATGCCTTTTTGATGCGTTCTCTTTCCATCAGTACTTCCTCCTTAAATTTAACCAATGTTAGTCCACTCTTTGCTGACGATTTACATACGCTGTTACCTTCAGAAGAAAGCTATATCATGACCTGGAGGCGCTGCAACTTGACCTTGATGAGTGGCTTCAACACTATAACCTGCAGCGACCTTACAGCGGAAGGTACTGTTACGGCAAGACTCCAATGCAAACCTTTACTGAATCCATTACCTTAGCCAAACAAAAAATGCTGAACCAAGTAACTTCGGCAGCGTAATTCTTTAATCTGTATCCCTTTTGAAAATTAAAATTTTAATACTCAACTGTCGGATCAACTATTAACTATTACAGTTGAATAGGTTGACATACTGCAACCAGGTATTGGCGAAGGCGGGATATTTGTTGTTATGTCCGACAGGTACATTCGCCCAGGATTTTGGTGCTGATGAAATTACCAGAAATAATTTGATTGTTATTCGTCTGCCGGAACTGGACTACAGCGTTAATTTTGACTAAAGTTTGCCTGGCAAGCCCCGCCGTTGCCAGTGCTTTTGTAGTTTACCGTTTTTCTTCCACCAATATGTATTGTCCCGGTTTTTAAAAACAACTCCGCTTTTATAATTATCATGGATAAAAGAATGGTTTTATAGTCGTCAATTGGACTTTTGTCCCAAATTAGCTATTTTCTTTTCCTGTGGTCTTTAAATTTACTTTCATGCATTTCAATCCATTCATCAGGCGTTATTTTAGAAACCAGTTCGCCGATAAGTGTATAAGGTATGTCTTCGGGCTTTTTATAGCGCATACAACTCTTGCCCATTTCCAGTTTTTTTGGAGATGCTTTGGTGTGGGCTTCAGTAAACCATTTTAATAGTTTCGGATCAGCATATATGCCCATGTGATAGACGGCAATAAAATTTTTCTGCGAGGCAAACCCTATAAATGGCAGTGGCAATTTTGGATCACAGTGATAGCCTGCGGGGTATTTACTGTGCGGCACTACGTAACCGGCCATGCCATATCCCATACCTTCCTGGAAACCCTTGGGAATATTCTTTTTGATCACTTTTCTTAATTCAGCGACCGCTTTCTTCCTGTCTTCCGGAAGCTCGTCTATGTACTGGTCAACAGTTGTTGCTTTCGATTGCATAGGTTAATAATTGTGAGATCTGCCTACAATAGCACACAGCGGTTCATTATACTTTAGTTTATTTTCAATGCTTTTCGTTGTCATATTCTTACTTGCTCGTTGACAGTCAGGTTGTCTGATCAAAGCCATCTCTTATTGCCGCTTCAAGTATATCAATGTCTATATCTTTCAATGTTTTGAACTTAATGCAATACCCTGTTACACTTGCCTTGCCTATTCTTTTGCCATACGTTTGGGGTAAGTATGTCTTGTCCTTGATACCAATGATATAGACAGAGATTCCGGTTGTGTTTGTACTGATACCGATTTGATAAAACTTTTTGGTCTTTCCATCAGCATATTTTATGTTCTGAAGTCCATACCCTATATTGGGATTAGTAACAATTTTACCTTTATCGTCTTTGCCGTCCAGGAACCATAATTTACATTTTGGCAATACCAGGAGTATGCGTTTGTGCAACGCTTCAATGTCAGTACGTTTTTGTTCAGGCTGAGAAGCAATATACTCTTTGATTTGTTCTTGTATGTTCATTTATTGTCTCAGTATTGATTAATTTATTATTCAATTATGACCGATAACGGAACCGGCTTGCCGCAATACGGGAATTAGTATTCCGTCAGCCGCTAACCGATGATGATTGAATAGCTGAAAATGAAGTTAACAACAAAAAACTAAATAGATAATGTAGGTCTGGACATGAAGTACAGTAGAGATACAAATGTCGAAGATAAGAATTGTCAGCCCGTATTTTGGCAAACCCCCAGCTATGCCTTCGCCCTTCTTCCTGGTGTATCCCCTGAATGTTGTCTATAAGCTGGCTTGTTTTTTATGAGGGCATTTCTATTTCACTTTGACAACTACCTTTCCTTTTGCACGACCTGCTTCAACATAAGCCATAGCTTCATTAGTTTGTTCAAATGGAAAAACTTTGTCCATAACTGGTATTATAATACCAGCATTGATAAGTGAAGTGATTTCTGATAACTGCTCCCCACTTGCTCTCATAAAAAGAAAGGAATAACCTAATGCCAAGTCGTTTTGCTTTTTTCCTAATTCCAGCACTTAAAAAATTCAATACTATTTTCAAAAACCAAGTCGCATTAATTTCTTTCCCAAAGGCAGGGTCAGGCGGACCAGAAATAGAAATAACCTTTCCGTTTGGTTTTAATATACGTAACGACTTTTCAAGTGTCTTTGTATCCTGGCTATTCAGCACTACATCGTAATCTTTAAGTATCGTTTCAAAATCCTCTTTTTTGTAATCAATCACAATATCTGCACCCAAACTTTTTACTAAATCAATATTTGTTGCGCTTGTTGTTGTTGCAACAATAGCACCTAAATGTTTCGCCAACTGAATTGCAAATGTGCCTACACCACCTGAACCTGCCTGAATAAAAACCTTTTGTCCTTTTTTCAGATTTGCTTTTTCAATCAGTGCTTGCCAGGCAGTTAAACCAACCAACGGAATAGAAGCAGCTTCTTCCATTGAAATATTTTTTGGTTTGTGTGCAACATCATTTTCATTCATTGAAATGTATTCTGCAAAAGTCCCTATTCTATGGTCGGAAGGTCTTGCATAAACCTGATCGCCCACCTTGAATTTTTTAACACTTGAACCTGTTTTTGTCACTACACCTGCCACATCGTGTCCAAGAATAAAAGGTGTTTTATAAGGTAGAAATATTTTGAATTCCCCATTTCTTACTTTGGAATCAAGAAGGTTTACACCGGCAGCATAAACCTGAACCAAAACATCATTTTCTTTTACAACTGGTTCCTCTGTTTCAGCAAGATGTAATTTTTCTTTTTTGCCGTAGCGTTTAACAATAAATGCTTTCATTTTAAAATTATATTTTGATTGTTATACAATTAAAATGCAAAAAAAGTTAAGGCTCTCTTCACAAAATCATCGTGATGTTGAAATACTGCTCCATGTGCTGCTTCTTCATAGATATGTAGTTGTGCATTTGGAAACCGTTTCGCCAGATCATAAGAGTTCGGTGTGGGTACCATCCTGTCATTGTCGCCATTAATTACCAAAACTGGTTGTTTAAATATAGATAAATCGGCAGGTTGTTCGTAACCCCAGGTATGTATGGCTTTCAACTGAGTCCTTAATGTTTTTAATTTTACCGGGATATCGCGGTTTACGGTACGTTCCTTTAATCGTTTTAGGAAATGAAGAGCTGTTTTTTTACCGTTTTGGGTAGAGGTAAAAAACAAGAAAAATTTAGGATCTACAAAATTTAGATAGCCCTTGAAAATATCCCAATAGGTCAGGTTTACCACATCGCTTATTCCTTTACCACCTCTTGGTCCCGTACCTGCAAGAATTATCTTGCGCACCAAAGTTGGTTCCATTGCCATTAGTTCCTGGGTGATAAAGCCTCCCATAGAAAAAGCCATTATATCCACCTTTTCGTAGCCTAATGCTTTTATAAATGCAATGCAGTCCCTCGCCATGTCACCTATGGATTTCGCATCTTCTCCCGATGTAGAACCCACACCACGATAATCAAAGGAAAAAATTTCATGTTGGGTGGCCATACCATCCATTATCCTTGGATCGCAGTTGTCCATATTTGCAGCCAGGTGGTTAAAGTAGATGATAGGAATATCTTTCTTTGGGCCTAGTCTGCGATAGGCGAATTTTATACCGTTTGCAGCAATAACAAATTGAGTTGGGACTGTTGCATAAGTCAAATTTTCTGTTGCCATTTATTTATTATTTGCGTTGTTGAGAAATGTTTTGATATACCCTGTAGATAATTCAGGATATTGAAAGTGTGGAGCATGTCCTGTGTTTGGCATAATGATATGCTGTAATGTTGGAGCGTTTTGGAGTAAGGGAAACCAGTTTTCAACAGCAAAAGAAATATCATTATCGCCGGAAATTACCAACACAGGTGTTTGTAATGTTTTATATGCCTCTCTGAAATTGTCTTTATCTTCTGCCAATTGATTTGTTGGCGCAAAATATCGTTGGAACAGTTCTGGTGTAGCTGGTACTTTTGATTGGTCTATTCTTTGATCAATACGTTCTGATGATGCTTGTGCGGCAATTCGGCTTTTTTCAGATTTTGGTTCAAACATAAGCACTACTATATCTTCAAGGTCATAATCTGGTTTTAATGCTTTCTCTAAAAAAAGAGGAGAAAGGGGAACTTCGTTTTTACCCATTGGATTGCTACCAATTATTATTGTAGCTGAAACTCTTTGTGGGTATAAAAAAGTTGTGTATTGTGCAATTAGCCCGCCATAAGACCAGCCTCCAACTATAAACTTATCAATGTTAAGATGGTCTGCAATTTTTACTACTTCTGCGGCCACTTCTTTTAAATCTAATGGCAACTCACCTTCTGAATATCCAATACCTGGATAATCAAAAGTTATTATGGTATTTGTTTCAGCTAATAAATCAAGGAAAAGGGGATCCCATGTGTCTATTGTTCCTCTGAAGCGGGTTGCTAAAATAAGTGGTACACCATTTCCGAATTTTCGGTATGCAATTTTTTTGTTATCAATAGTTGCATATTGAGTTTCTGTTGTTAATGCATTGTTTGCCATTTTTTTGCGTTTAATTATTTTGTTGTAATATTGCTTGCAAAATGCAAGTGCAAACATATAACAAAACTTGCAAAATGCAAGTGAAATAAAAAAATATTTTATGGCCAGAAGTCAAAAAAGGTCAGACTGTCCCGTAAGTTGCTCCCTTGATATATGGGGAGACAAGTGGTCGCTGTTGATTATCAGGGACTTAATGTTTGCAAAACAGTGTACTTATGGTGATTTTTTAAAGTCGGCGGAGGGAATAGCTACCAATATTTTAGCTACCAGGTTACAAAATTTGGAAGAAAACAAGCTTATTGAAAAATTGGCCCATCCGGATAGCAAAGCAAAAGTGCTGTATAAATTAACCCCAAAGGGGATTGACTTGCTTCCCATAATGATTGAAATAAATTTATGGGCTGAAAAATATTTTTCCATACCGGCAGACAGAAAAGCAATGTTGAAAGAGGTGAAAAAAGATAAAGAGGGGTTTATACAGGCTTCCATTAAAGAATTGAAAAAAACTTAATGAGTCAATTTTCCATGAAAGCAAAACAAAACAGTGTATTGTTGAGATCTTCGCTGTCAAACCCTAATGAAAAACGTACTACTTAAAAGGTTGATGCATAACGGACCCGGCTTGCCGCAGTACGGGCCAACCTTGAACCTGGGCTGCCGGAAATTGGCGTAGCTTTCTTTCACGACAATTTACGGCAGCCCCGGCAGTTAAGCAAGTAAACTATTCCGAATGGCCCGTATTGTGGCAAGCCAATGTTATGCGTTCGTGCTATTCCGTTCGCAAGATATTAATTGGTTACGATATTTGAAAGCACCTCATACTTGCACTTCCGAATTGAAAACCTTCAAAGAGGTATTTTACTTCTTCTGTTTTGTCAGCTAAACCAAGTGTATAAAGCATTGGCAAATAATGTTCGTTTGTCGGGTGTGCTAATTGAAATATTCTGCCCAGTTGCTCATAATTCACAAGTGCTTTAAAATCTTGGCTGTTTAGTTTGGATTTAACTATCTCATCAAATTCAATTGCCCAGTCTAAAGGTTTAGCATTAATATTATTCCAATCTATAACTTTTAGGTTATGAACTATGTTTCCACTGGCAATAATCAGCACACCTTTTTCTCTCATTTTTTTTAAAGTATTTGCCAATTCAAAATGATATCTTGAAGGTTGCGAATCGTCAATACTTAATTCAAAAACCGGAACATCGGCTTTAGGATATAAATGTTTTAAAACTGTCCATGCTCCATGGTCAAGCCCCATTGATTGGTCTTCTTGAATATGATAATTTGGTGCAGTTTCAATGGCTTGTCTTGCAAGTTGTGGATGCCCTTTGGGTTCGTATTTTATTTGAAGTAAGCGGTCATCAATTTTTCCGAAATCATAAATAGCTTTTGGTTGTGGATTAACAGAAACAAAAGTTCCTTTGGTAGTCCAATGTGCCGAAATGATCATAATGGCGTTGGGTTTTTCGATGCTTGTTCCAATTTGATTGAGATGTTGAGTAAAGTCATTGTCAAGCAATGCATTGATTGGGTGTCCGTGTCCAATAAATATTAATGGAGTTTTTTCTGTATTTGAAAAATTGTTACTCAATTTTTCAAACGCTTCAAGTTTCATACTTGCTCCAATAAGTGGGAGTGAAGCCATCGTTTTTAAGAAATGTAATCGTTCCATTGCATTAACAATTTTAAATATTATACAATCATTATTGATTGATAATGCAAAGGTGGAGCTTACTCAATGGCTTATCGTTCACATAGGTTAAGAACGTATTAATCCTATTTTTTCTTTACAAGATTTTGCCGGATACGACTTAATGATTGTGGCTTGATGCCTAAATACGATGCTACTAAATATTGTGGAACTCTTTGAGGAAGGTCGGGGTGATTTTTAATGAGAGATAAATATCGCTGTTCTGCATCGTCGCTAAAACTTTTGGCTATTCTTTGTAGAGAACTCAAATAACCGTTTTGAACAAGTATTCTAAAAAACATTTCAAATTTTGGAATTTGCTCACAGGCTTTTTCAAAGTCGGCATGTGTCATTGCAAACAACGTTGTGGACTCTAATGTTTCTACATTAAATATTGCAGGGTTGCCACTAAAAAAACTATACATATCTCCAATCCAATATCCTTCAAATCCAAATTGCACTGTATGAGACTTCACCTTTTTTGTCAATAATGAAAGTATGTGTCGCACCAGCATCAACAAAATATAAATTTCGGCAAACCTTTCCTTCGTTTACAAATTGCATTTTGTTTTCTAATTGAGTTGGAACAAACCAGTCATTTAGTTTTTCAAATTCTGCATCAGTCAGTTTTTGATTTATTTTGGCTTCAATATTTTTGCGAATATTATTTTGCATTGTCCTCATTAAAAGATAGCTGTTAGTTTAGCAGTTGTCTGTCGCCCAAGCATGACGCATAACGCTGACGGCTTTGCGAAGGCCGTTGAATTAAGTTAAGATTTATTCCTCTGCTTGCAGGCTTTTGCAAAGCCCTATGTTAGGCGAACCGCTATTTGCATGTTACATTCACATGAAGCCTATTTCGCACTTAGCTGCACATGAAGGAATGAAACATCCTGAACCGCCTGGAAAATACAAAGGACAACGAAATTGTACTCTCGTAAGCCAAGCGGTTCGCATAACTTTTATATACACGCAATGCGAGTTTTTTATACATACAAAACTATGCGTTTACCTGATCCGTAAATCTGGTAAACGCATAGCGTTATTGGGACTGTAGAGAGTAATTATTTGCGCGACTTAACGGCTGCGGTTTTTGGAAGGCTGATTTCTTTTGGAAATTGATCGCCTGCGGCAGTTTCCAAAGCCCCCAGTTGGTATTGTACGGATTCAGCCAGGATATCCGTTTTACGGGTATTGAAGAGTTCCATTTTATCGGAAGGAAGCTTCATGCCGTAGGAGTCTGTTGCCACTTTGCTGTCGAACCCCGGATTCAGCTGGTTGAACAGCATGATATCCATTTGCAGGTTTTTGGCAATGACCACTGAACTGTATTTCCCGGTAAGGGTATGCAATAGCGTATTATCCAGTGTTTTTTGCGAAGGCTGCAACATGCCAAGGCGTTTGTGATCTCCGGCACCCGTGGTGGTAATTCCTCCCTGGCCTTCCATGATATAATGGGTGGCTATGAATTTCTTCACATGGGTGCGGGATTCTGCTGGAAGATGGTACTGGAGAACCCAGAAATTGCGACTGCCGCTTTTGCGGATAGCATATTCCACACGACCGGGTCCGCCATTATAAGCAGCGATAACCAACAACCAGTCGCCCAGTTGGGCGTAAAGATCTTTGAGGTACTTTGCTGCAGCAACGGAGCTTTTGGAAAGGTCCTTCCTGTCGTCGCGGTGCTTATTCACGGTAAGTCCCATCAACCTGCCGGTTTCCGGCATAAACTGCCATGGGCCAACGGCACCAACCCGCGACCTGGCGCTGGATTTAAGGTCAGATTCGATCACCGCCAGGTATTTTAATTCTGTCGGCATCTGGTACTTGCGGAAGATATTGTCGATTGTCCTGAAATAAGGGATAGCGCTAGACTTCATTTTAGTCAGCCTTTCCTCATTTTCATCAAAATAATCCTTTACAAATGGAATGGCCCTCGGATGGAGGGTCAGCAGGGCCTGGTCGTTAAATGGATCCAGATCCTTTTTAACTGCCAGACGCGCAAAATTAGCCACGGTATGATCCGGGGTGGATGCACTGGCGGTGCTGATAATAAGTTCCTGCGTCTCTACGCTTGTATCACCTGCTGATTGGTCCCGGGTAAAACCTGTTAAGACAAAACCCAGAAACAGCAAGGTCATCGCGTACGTTTTCATGTACTTGAACGGCATGCTTTACTGATTTACTGCCCCAAAACAAAGTTGTTTCAAGCTTTAACTAGGGGATTGGAGTGGTGGGGCTCACCTGGGGAATGTCATATGGTATCGGAGGATAGGAGGGCTGATAGCCGAAGCAAAGATAATTCTTTAAATCGGTCCGTCATAGCCTGTACACCAAAAGGCATGCCATTACTGTGGGTGAAGAGGGGTAAAGAGATGGCCGGGATGCCTGCCAGGTTGGCAAAAACAGTGAATAAATCAGCTAAAAACATATCAATAGGGTCCTTGCTTTTCTCTCCGAAACGGAAAGCGGGACCCGGAACGGTGGGCATTAAAAGCAGGTCAAAATCCCTGAAAACCTCATCTGTCTTATTGATTATCAACCTCCTGACCTTCTGGGCGTGGGTGAAGTAAGCATCGTAATAGCCTGCACTCAGGACAAAATTTCCGAGCATGATCCTCCGTTTGACTTCCCTGCCAAATCCGGCCGACCTGTTGGCCATGTAAAATTCTGTTAACCCACCACCTTTTAACATTTCGCGGTGGCCATACTTGACCCCGTCGTACCTGGACAGGTTGGAACTGGCCTCGGCGGTGGTAAGCACATAGTAGGCCGGAACGATATAATCGAGGTAATCGAATGTGACCGGGGTGATGGAATGACCTTTATCCTTCAGCCGGTCAAACAGCCCATAAATGGCTGTCCTGATTTCCGGATCAAGGGAAGGATGGTCAAGGCTCTCCGGAAAGTAAGCAATCTTAAAAGTTCCTGTTGTGTCGAGCTGTTGGGAATAATGCGGGACAGGTTCACTGCTAGCCGTACTGTCGAAAGCGTCTTCCCCGGCCATAACTTCCAGTAAAAGGGCAGTATCGGGAACCGACCTGGAGAATATTCCAATCTGGTCGAAAGAGGATGCATATGCAATCAGTCCGTACCTGGAGATCCTGCCATAGGTTGGCTTTAGTCCGATAATTCCGCAGAAATCGGCGGGTTGCCTCACTGATCCGCCTGTATCGCTACCCAGGCTGGCCATACATAATCCGGCCTGCACGGCAACTGCAGAACCTCCGGAAGAGCCGCCTGGTACCCTGGACTCATCAAGGGCATTCAATACCCTTCCATAAGTCGAATGCTCGTTGGAAGACCCCATGGCGAACTCATCGCAGTTAAGGCTTCCGATAATAATTGCATCTTCGGCAAGCAGGCGTTCAACGGCGGTGGCTGAGTATAGTGAGGTAAATCCCTCCAGGATCCTGGAAGCTGCAGTAACATGGTGACCTTTGTAACAAATGACGTCCTTAAGACCGATCACCACGCCAAAAAGTTTGCCGACCGGCTGGCCGGAAAGTTTTTTTCGGTCCAGCTCAGCAGCCCGCTCAAGGGCTTCCCCGGTAAACACTTCAACAAATGCGTTCAGGTGAGCGCGTTCGCTGATCTGCCGCAAATAGTGGCTTACAACGGTCTCACAAGAAAGTATTCCTCGCTCAATATCGGAATGAAACTGAGCTATTGAATGGTGGTGGTACAAAAGAAAAATGAAACGGTGGAGAGATTATGGAGCTACCTGCTGTTTGTCCTTCTCGCTGATACCATCTTCAATTTCTTTCTTCACATTGGTTTTGGCATCATTGAATTCACGGATACCGCGACCAAGTCCTCTCATGAATTCAGGGATCTTGCGTCCGCCAAAAAGCACGAGCACAGCCACTACGATAATGATCCATTCAGAGCCACCAGGCATGGAAAGGAGCAGTACATTATTAGATAACATGATTCAAAATTTTGCAGTGAATTTCAAAGTTAAGGATTCATATCCGATACCTGCAAAACAAAAACGGAAACCCTTGGGTTTCCGTTTGTTAATATATTGTTTAAGGGATTATTTAACCCTCTTTTCCTTAATCCTTGCACTTTTACCGCTACGTTCACGGAGGAAGTACAGTTTGGCGCGGCGTACTTTACCGGCTTTATTCAGGATGATGCCATCAATGTTTGGGGAACTGATCGGGAAAGTCCTTTCTACACCGATACCATCAGAAACCTTACGCACGGTGAAAGTGGCGGTATCGCCCTGGCCCTGGCGCTTGATCACATCTCCTTTAAAACTCTGGATACGTTCCTTGTTTCCTTCGATGATCTTATAATTGACCGTCACATTATCTCCGGCTTTAAAGCGGGGATATTCTTTTTTCGTGTGTAATTGCTCGTGGACAAAGGCTACAGCAGAATTCATAACCAAAATTTTAAGGAACGCGAAGGTATGGATTTTTTTGGCTCAGGCAAAAAAAATCCATACAATTTGATAATTGGGAGATGTGTAAAGTGTGAAAGTGGAATTTGGGAATTTCAGTAAATATTTAGTGGCCAGGGAAATGGCGTCGATCATGAATTTTCCCATTCCACTTCCACATTTCCCACACTTCCCAATTTCCGAATTAATGTTGCGCGTTAACGCGCAACATTCACTGTTCGTTTCTCTCGAATGACCGTAACTTTTATCTGTCCCGGATAGGTCATTTCGTTCTGGATCTTCTGGGCCATGTCGAAGCTGATCTTTTCGCTGTCATTATCAGACACTTTATCTGCTTCCACGATCACCCTGAGTTCGCGCCCGGCCTGGATGGCATAGGCTTTCTCCACGCCCTGGTAGGTCATGGCAAGGGTTTCCAGGTTCTTGATCCGCTGGATATATTGCTGCATGATTTCCCTTCTCGCACCCGGCCTTGCACCGCTGATGGCATCACAGGCCTGGATGATCGGGGAGATCACATACTGCATTTCCGTTTCGTCGTGGTGGGCCGCAATGGCATTGACCACAGCCGGATTTTCACCATATTTTTCCGCCAGTTTTCCGCCCAGTAAGGCATGGCTCAATTCAGTTTCTTCATCCGGGACCTTGCCGATATCGTGCAGCAATCCGGCCCTCTTGGCCAGTTTAGGGTTGAGTCCCAGTTCCGCAGCCATGATACCGCAAAGATTAGCCACCTCACGGCTGTGCATCAGCAGGTTCTGACCATAAGAAGAACGGAACCTCATCTTTCCGACGATCCTTACCAGTTCTTTATGTAAACCGTGGATACCCAGTTCAATTATGGCCCTTTCCCCGATCTCCATCACCTGCTCCTCAATCTGCTTCCTGGTTTTTTCCACTACTTCCTCGATTCGAGCAGGGTGAATACGTCCATCAGCCACCAGTCGCTGCAGGGATAACCTGGCGATCTCGCGGCGCAATGGGTCAAATGAAGACAGTACAATGGCTTCCGGGGTATCATCAACGATCAGGTCAACGCCGGTTGCTGCTTCAATGGCGCGGATATTTCGGCCTTCACGACCTATAATCTGCCCCTTGATCTCATCACTTTCCAGGGTAAATACGGTCACCGTATTCTCAATCGTTTGCTCCGCAGCTGTACGTTGGATGGTCTGGATGATGATCTTGCGGGCTTCTTTATTGGCCTTAAGTTTGGCATCCTCAATAATTTCCTGCTGGAGGGATAGTGCCTGCGTCTGGGCCTCCTGCTTCAGGCTTTCAATCAGCTGGGCCCTGGCTTCGTCGGCCGAGAGGGCAGAGATCTTTTCCAGCCTGCGGATATGTTCTTCCTGGTGTTTTTCGAGTTCAGTACGCTTCTGGTTAATGACTTCGATCTGCCTGTTCAGGTTTTCCTTGATAGTATCGTTTTCCTTGCTTTGCTTATCCAGGTTTTCCAGTTTAGTGTTGATCGACTGCTCTTTTTGCTTGATCCTGGCTTCTGAATCGTTGATTTTCCTGTTTTTGTCAAGGACTTCCCTGTCGTGCTCCGCTTTTAACTGAACGAAGCGCTCTTTAGCTTCCAGTAATTTTTCCTTTTTCAGGGTTTCTGCCTGCATTTTGGCATCTGCAAGCATTTTCTGGGTCTGTTGTTCGGCTTCTTCTACCAGTTTACGCGTATTCTTTGCAAATAGGAACTTACCCGCTCCTATGCCGGCTAATAATGCAACTACACCAATAATTATGGTTAAGGTTTGATTGTCCATGAATGTTGTGTTTTTTCAATTTCACTTGATATAATATAAATCCTTTCCGGAGGTTCTGAACCGGGCAAGGGTTGTAACTAACGAAGTTAAGTAATTAATCTAATTGGGCAGGATGGCGTTTTAGCCTGTTTTAGCCGGCTATCCGCTATTTTTATCCAGCAGGCTTTCCAGCTGCTTTAAAGAGGATTCAATATCATCCCCGGCAATGGTTCCCGATTGTTGTTCGGTGACAAACCAAAGAAGCACCATCGAAATATAATCCTGCATATCCTTGCCGGCAAAATTGGTTTTGAATTCCAGGATCTTGTCGTTTATGAGCTTTGACAACTTGCGAAGCGATTCTTCGTCGCCCTGCTGAACACGTATCCGGTAGGTTCTGTCGCCAACCACAATATTGATAGGAATTAATTCTTGCATATATTAATCAGGAGGTTTATATTTATAAACATTCTATTCACTTTCATCCGCCTTAGAGAATTTCCCGGCCTTGAAGATACACCAATCCCGAACCCTGGAAAAGATCGTACAATAAGAATTGTACTCTTTTATCTTTAAAACCTTGCCGATGTTTGCCAAGCCTAAATCGCCGGTCTTTATAGATTCGGTGCTGTTTGAAGTTGACCACAGTATCCCGTCCTCCCTCCGTGCCGTTCTGAAAGACGAAACCGGTAGTATCATGGGCCGCCTTGAAGCGGAAGTCCCGGTCGGACAAAAGAACTATCGCTGGAATGGCCTCAATGATTTGCCCTATGGAGTGTATGAACTTGAAATGAAGCATGGAGATGAAGAGACCCGGATGAAAATGGTCAAAAGGGTCTGATCCGAAAGGGAATTACTGGCTGAGCATGGTTATGCAGCGGTCAATTTCCTTTATGTAATGGTTAAGCTGCTTTTCAAAAGCCTTTTTAGAAGCCTCATCCATCTGACCGGTTGAGGCTTTTAGTATGTTCACCTGCTCTTCAAGCTGCTGCATTTTTCCCTTCATTTCCAGTTCAATACCTGCCTTGCGGCTGAGTTCTGCTTTCAGTTTTTCATTTTCTTTCTGCAGGGCATGGTGCTCCTTCAGCAATGACTGCAGCTTCAGGCGAATTCTCTCGATATGTTCTGTGGTAGTTGTCATCCTTTCCGGATTTCTGCTTGTAATTCCTTCTCAAAAGTTACGATGATTTTCTGCATCATCTCATCAACTTCTTTATCTGTCAGCGTTTTCTCTTCATCCAGGAAGGTAAAACTCACGGCCATCGATTTTTTTTCCTGCCCCAGCTTTTCACTTTCAAACACATCAAACAGCCTCAGGTTGCGAAGTTTTTTCACGCCTGCAAGTGTGGCCGCTGATTCCACCCTGCCGTAAGAAAGTGTACGGTCAACAACAAAGGCAAGGTCGCGCTGCACCGCAGGAAACCTGGGTATTTCCTTATAGGATAAAGAAAGACCGTTTGCAATGGCGATAGAGGCAGACCATAAAATATCGGCATAATAAACATCCTGCCGTATGTCGAATGTATTAAGCATCCCCTTGCTCACTTTACCAATGGTAGCAATAATCGTGTCACCATTTTTCACATGGATCAGTTCCTGGAATTTATGGTGTACTGCCGCAGTAAATTCAGCATCACGGATACCCAGCTGGGTAAACAATGATTGTACCATTCCTTTTACGAGGAATATATCGGCCTCTTCTTTTTTATGCCGCCAGTCCTGCTCCCTGGCATTTCCGGTAACAAACAAGGCCAGGTGTTCGGTTTCCTGGTACTTACCCGTTCCTGTGGTGGTATAGGTTTTCCCGAATTCAAATAATTTAAGGGTATTGTTTTTCCGGTTCAGGTTATGTAAAACTGTCAGCAGGCCTGTTTCCAGCATGGAAGTACGAAGCACGTCCAGTTCGGCGCTGAGGTTATTCATCATTTTTACCGCAACACCCTTTTCTTCCTCATCCAGGAAAGCGCTGTTGGTGATGGAATTGTTCATGATCTCATTAAAGCCAAGACCAGTGAGCACACCGGCAATTTTTTCCCTTAACACAGGCTCTCTTCCTGCCTTATCCACAGAAGGTGAAATGGTGATGGCAGAAGGAATTACGATATTGTCGAAACCATCGATCCGCATCACTTCTTCCACAATATCTGCAGGCAGACTGATATCCGTCTTATGCAATGGAACGGAAACCGTCAGTTCATCAATCGTATCCCTGTCGATACCGAACCCTAGCCCTTCAAGAATTTTCTTCACGGTATCAGGATGATAATTTTTCCCGCTCAGTTTCTTGATGTAATGATATTTTACGGATACCTGTTTTTTTGCCACGGGATCCGGGTAGGCATCTTTTATTTCTGAAGCGATCCTGCCGCCCGACAATTCAGCAATCATCAGTGCCGCACGTTTCAGTACATTGACGGTATTGCCAATGTCCACGCCCTTTTCAAACCGTGTTGCGGCATCGGTCCGGAGATTATGGCGGAATGATGACTTGCGGATGGATCCCGGATCAAACCAGGCACTTTCCAGGAATACTTTTGTTGTTGCAGCGCTGACACCGCTGTGCAATCCTCCGAATACACCCCCGATACACATCGGTTCACCGTTTCCATTACAGATCATCAGGTCTTCTTCACTTAGTTTTCTTTCTTTTTCATCCAGGGAAACAAAAGGCGTTCCTGCCGCTAAATTTTTAACGATGATCTTGTTGCCCCTGATCATCTCGGCATCAAAAGCATGCAGTGGCTGACCCGTTTCATGAAGGATATAATTGGTAACGTCAACCACATTGTTGATGGGGCGTACGCCAACAGCCTTTAATCTTTTTACCAGCCAGGCAGGGGATTCCCCCACTTTGATGCCACTGATGCCTACGCCGGCATATCTCGGGCAGGACTGCAGGTTTTCAACACTAACGGTAACGGGTACCGTATTTTCTTCAGTTTTGAAAGGCTTATTAAATGGTGTCTTTACGGAATAATTTTTTCTTTCATGGTGACTCAGGTAAGCGCAGATATCACGAGCCACGCCAAGGTGACTCATGGCGTCACTGCGGTTCGGGGTGAGGCCGATCTCGAAAATATAATCATCATAGGGCTTGAAATATTCTGCTGCTGAAATGCCCACCAGTGCTGCGGGATTCAGGACCATGATGCCCTGGTGCGATATGCCCAGGCCGATTTCATCTTCGGCACAGATCATCCCCTGGCTTTCTTCGCCGCGGATTTTAGCCAGTTTCATGGTCAGCGGATCGCCGGTTACGGGATAGATGGTGGTGCCCACTGGCGCAACAACAACTTTTTGTCCAACCGCCACATTCGGGGCTCCGCACACGATGGACAGGGGGGCGCCGTTACCGGTATTTACTTTCGTAAGGGAGAGTTTATCGGCATTGGGGTGTTTCCTGACATCCAGCACTTCACCTACCAGGAGTCCTTTTAAACCGCCTTTCACTTCCTCATATTTTTCAAGGCTTTCCACTTCCAGCCCGATACTATTTAATATCCTGGAAAGTTTTTCCGGGTCCAGTTCCACCGGTAAATATTCGAGCAGCCATTTATAAGAAATCGTCATGTTGTAATGATAAGGTTTTGGCCTTCGGGCAAAGATAACCAAATGACCCTAAGATGCCCATTTCTATGGCATGGGGAAAGACGAAACATCCGTTATTGCTGTGATTCAGGCCATTGATAAATGTTTTTTGGCCTTAAAGCCCATACTGTAGGTTGACTGAATTCCCCAAAAATCCGGTCGTATTTATTTAGGCACAGGACATGTGCACATTGATGAAATTCCGGTGTAATTTTAATACAAAATGTGTGCTTCCTTTGTATTTCTGTGCATAACCGGGTTTCATCAGTGGATAAACAGGTGTAACCACTGTTAATAAGTATTATGCCGTTAAAATTATTTTAGGGAAATTTATAGGGATTAAATTCGCCGCCGGCCTTGCCGGTAACTTTCTCTTAACATTGGAAATGAATCCACTTACTTTACAGGGAAACCATACGGCAGCCTTAATTTTTTACAAAACTCATTACCCCGAATAACAATAATGGACCTTACTAATATTAACCGTGACCGTAAAAACAGAAGAAAAGTCAATCCTGAGCTGAATACCCTGGTATATGGTAAGATCCCCCCGCAGTCCAAGGAACTTGAAGAAGCCGTTCTGGGTGCCATCATGCTGGAAAAAGCAGCATTTGATACCGTGGTGGAGCTTCTCAAACCGGAATGTTTTTATGTAGATGCACACCAGCGCATTTATAAAGCGATGCAGGGACTGGCGGCAAAAAACAGCCCTATCGACCTGCTTACCGTGGTGGAAGAACTCCGCACGAGGGAAGAACTGGATATAGTTGGCGGCCCCTATTTTGTTACCAAGCTCACCAATTTTGTAGTGTCCTCCGCCAATATTGAAACGCACTGCCGGATCGTATTGCAGAAATTTATCCAGCGGGAACTTATCCGTATCAGCGGGGAAATCATTGGTGATGCTTATGAAGACAGCACGGATGTATTTGACCTGCTCGATGATGCCGAAACCAAGTTATTCGAGATCACCAATAATCACCTTCGCCAGAACTATAATTCGATTGATAAAGTATTGGTCAAAACCATTGAACGCATCGAAGACATGCGTAACCGCCAGGAAGATGTAACCGGTGTTCCCAGTGGATTTACCACGCTCGACAGGATCACGTACGGCTGGCAAAAATCTGACCTGATCATCCTGGCGGCAAGGCCTTCCGTGGGTAAAACCGCTTTTGCGCTTAACCTCGCCCGCAATGCCGCGCTTCATCCGTCAAAGCCCACACCTGTTGCGTTTTTCAGCCTTGAAATGAGCGCCGGTCAGCTGGTACAGCGTATCCTCTCGGCCGAAAGTGAAATCTGGCTGGAGAAAATCGCCCGCGGTAAAATGGAAGATCATGAAATGCAGCAGCTCTATAAAAAGGGCATTCAGCGGCTATCCACAGCGCCTATTTTTATCGATGATTCTGCAGCCCTCAATATATTTGAATTGCGTGCCAAATGCCGGCGGCTGGTCCAGAAACATAAGGTCGGACTGGTGGTGATCGACTATCTCCAGTTGATGAGCGGAACCGGTGAAAACCGCAACAGTAATCGTGAACAGGAGATCAGCACCATTTCCAGGAACCTTAAGGGACTGGCGAAAGAACTGGATATTCCGATTGTGGCCCTGAGCCAGTTAAGCCGTGAAGTGGAGAAGCGGAAAGAGGGAAATAAAATGCCACAACTGAGTGACCTTCGTGAATCCGGTGCCATCGAACAGGATGCGGACCTGGTTATGTTCCTTTATCGCCCTGAGTATTATGAAATGAATGCCAATGAATTCGGCGAAAGTACCAAGGGAGAAACCCATGTGCGCATTGCCAAACACCGTAACGGTACACTGGAAACCATAAAACTCAAGGCCCTGCTGCACATACAGAAATTCATGGATAGTGATGATGGTCCGGGTATGCCTTCCATGCCTTCAGGAGGAAACTGGAAACCCATCTCCGACAGCGAAGGACCAAAATTATACATCCAGAAGGGCAGTAAAATGAATGACCTTCCTTTCAGTGATGATGAAGATGCACCTTTTTAAATGTGGTAATGTGGGGGATGCAGGTAATGTGGAAATGGTCAGCATCTCGTTAGTATCCAAAATATTGAGTTATAATTTTTATAAACCATCGACCAGCCGTTGGCCATCCAGGTTTCGATTATACAGCAATATCATCTGTCTGTGTTTCTTCACTAATTGGGAAACAGAATATACTATAGCGTTAAGTAGGTAATTATTCCTAAAGCTATCTTTACACAATGAATCTTCCGCTTTTTTATTCACCCATGATTGCAGCCAGCGGTGAATTCATGGAACTGGAGGAAGAAAATGCAAAACATATTGTCCAGGTACTCCGCATGAAAACAGGTGATGGACTGAGGCTTACAGACGGACGAGGTACCCTTGCCCAATGCTCCATCAGTGCAAGTGCAAAAAAAAGTTGTACTGTTTCAGTACAATCAAAATCTTCTATTCCACCCCCGGCCCATAAAGTTACCGTCGCCATCTCACTGCTAAAAAATACAAGCCGATTTGAATGGTTCCTGGAAAAGGCTGCCGAAACGGGCATTCATAAAGTGGTGCCCCTCATATGCCACAGAACTGAAAGGCAGGTATTCAGGGAAAGCAGGTTAAAAAGCATACTCATCAGCGCCATGCTGCAGAGTCAACAGTCATGGCTAACCGAAATTTCGGCTCCCGTTAATCTTGCACAGTATATAGCATCCATCGAACATTCCGGTTATGAGAATATTTATATTGCCCATTGCGAAGACCAGGATAAACAGGAGCTTGCATTGCTTGTCAATAAGCAACATCATCATTCACTGGTATTGATTGGTCCGGAAGGGGATTTTACACCGGAGGAAATCAGTATGGCCATGGCCGCCGGGTGCAGGCCCGTACAACTGGGTGAAACAAGGCTTCGCACAGAAACCGCGGGGATAACGGCGGCGGTTTTGCTCAGGCAACTGGGTGGTAGTTGACGGTTGAGGGTTGACGGTTGACGGTAAATGACAACTGTAATTGTTCTTCACCCTCAACCGCTCAACTCTCAACTCTCAACTCCAATTAGTGCGCCATATCATCATACGGAGCCGGGGTAGTATCTTTTTTTACGGGATGATGAAGAATGGGTTCGTGAAGTTCAACGGGTTTTGCCAGCCTTTTCTGTTTTTTCCTCATCCATAAATTCAGCAGTTCCACAAGGAATGAGAAGGCCATGGCAAAATAGATATATCCTTTGTCGATATGGCTGCCATGCACCGGTTCAAGTCCTTCGAAGAACAGGCTGAATCCCACCATGAGCAGGAATGCCAGGGCCAGCATTTTCAGTGTCGGATGTTTGTGTATGAAGACTGAAATATTTTCGGAGAAAAAGAACATGATGATCATTGCGATGACCACGGCAATGATCATGATTTCCACGTGACGGGCCATGCCCACCGCGGTAATGATGCTGTCGAAGGAAAAGATCATATCGACCAGGATGATTTGTCCCATGATTCCGCCAAAGGCGGATGCTGTGGCTTTAATGCCTTCCGTGCCGGTTTCTTCCCCTTCCAGTTTATTATGGATCTCCTTCACTGTTTTGTAGATAAGGAACAAGCCGCCGATGAACATGATCAGGTTGCGGAGGTTGAAGCCGATATGTTTTTCTCCCACATTCAGGCCGAATAATTCCATATTGCCATTAGTCACCAGCCATCCAAGTGCCAGCAGCAGTCCGATACGCACGGTAATTCCCGCAAACATCCATATCCTGCGGGCTTTGAGTTTTTGCTTTTCGTCGAGCCGGCCCATCAGGATGGATACGAAGATGACATTATCGATACCCAGTACGATTTCAAGAACGGCCAGGGTGATTAAGCTGATGAGGGAGTCTATGGTGAGAAGATGTTCCATGAGTGAAATGTGAAAATGTGCAAATATGCAAATGTGCAAATAAATGAACAAATGCTTTAATGGAGAACAAATTAATGTATTGGCAAATCAAATGGTAAATCCGTTAATGACAAATTCATTACCACATTATCATTTTCACATCTGCACATTTTCAAATTTTCCACATTTATGTTGGGCCTATAAGTTTTTTAAAATTTTCGACACGATATGCGGCCCAACATAAATGAACCCTGTCCACACCTGCACCAGCGAAGCTCCCGCCTGCATCTTTACCTTTGCATCTGCAGCAGTAAATATTCCGCCCGACCCGATGATGGGTATTCTTTTACCCGTTTTTTCAGAGAGGTAACGGATCACTTCGGTTGACCGTTCCCGCAATGGTAAGCCGCTTAATCCCCCGGCACCATAGTTCATTGCTTTGGCCAGTGACAATTCACTTAATCCTGACCTGGAAATCGTTGTATTGGTGGCTACCAGTCCGTCCAGGGATAATTCCGTGGCCAATGAAGCGATATCATCCAGCTGCCCGATCGTTAGATCAGGCGCTATTTTCAGCAAAACCGGGCGTTGCGTTTTCTTTTGCCGGTTTATTTTCTGTAAGCCTGATAATATTTTTCTCAATGAATCTTTTTCCTGCAATTCACGAAGCCCGGGCGTATTGGGAGAGCTTACATTCACCACAAAATAATCCACCACATCATGCATGGCCAGGAAGCATTTTTCATAATCCAGCCAGGCTTCTTCATTGGGGGTTGATTTGTTCTTGCCAATATTTCCCCCGATCAGCATGGTAGAATGCGGGTAATGGCTCCTCCAGGCTTTTACCTTTTTTACCGCCGCATCAACACCGTCATTATTAAATCCCATCCGGTTGATGAGGGCCCTGTCCTCGGGCAAACGGAACAACCTGGGTTTGTCATTGCCGGGCTGGGGAACCGGGGTAACCGTTCCTATCTCTACAAAACCAAAACCCAGGGTATCCAATTCACGGAGGTAATGAGCATTTTTATCGAACCCCGCACCTAAACCCACAGGATTCCGGAAGTTCAGTCCCCATAAGCGTACAGGTCGCCGAAGCGGCATAAACCATTTCTGCAGGAAATATTGAATTACCGGAATGGTACAGGCATAATGAAGGATTCTCATCGAAAATCCATGGACCCGTTCGGCATCAAAACGAAAGAGCAGGTTCCGGATGAGGTTGTACATGGCGGCGAAGATAAAACACAGAGCTGCTTGATAGGACAGTCTGTTCAGGAAATTAAGGAGTTCCCGTCCTGATTTCTCATAAAATGATTTAACTGGTTGTTGCTGCAACTAATTGTATTTTTTATTTACCTTAGAGGCTCAATACCTTTTTATGCAGGAAGCTTATATCGTAGCAGGATATCGTACCGCGGTAGGGAAGTCAAAGCGCGGTGGATTCAGGTTTACCCGTCCGGATGACCTCGCCATTGAAGTGATCCAGGGTCTGCTGAAATCAGTGCCGCAGCTCGACAAATCGAGGATCGATGATGTGATCGTAGGGAATGCCGTGCCTGAAGCCGAACAAGGCCTGCAGGTGGGCCGGATCATTGCTGCCAAAGCGGTTGGTTTCCATGCCCCCGGCATGACAGTGAACCGTTACTGCGCATCAGGACTGGAGTCCATCGCCATCGCCACGGCCAAGATCCGCATGGGTATGGCGGAATGTATCATTGCCGGAGGAACGGAAAGCATGAGCATGGTGCCAACAGCGGGATGGAAAACCGTTCCTGCCTATTCTATCGCCAAAGACGAACCAGACTATTACCTGAGCATGGGCTTAACGGCGGAAGCAGTGGCAAAAGAATATTCCGTAAGCAGGGAGGACCAGGACATGTTTTCCTACAATTCCCATATGAAGGCACTCAATGCCATAAAGAGCGGGCACTTCAAGCCTGGCATACTGCCCATCAATGTGGAAGAAATTTACCTGGATGATAATGGTAAAAGGGCTCAGCGCAATTATGTAGTGGATACGGATGAAGGTGTTCGTGCCGAAACCACACCTGAAGCGCTGGCCAAACTGAAACCCGCATTTGCCCTGAAGGGCACTGTTACGGCGGGTAATTCCAGCCAGACCAGCGATGGTGCAGCATTTGTAATTGTGATGAGTGAGCGCATGGTAAATGAACTCGGACTTAAACCCATTGGCCGACTGGTCAATGCCGCCGTTGCGGGTGTGCATCCCCGTGTGATGGGTATCGGTCCCATTGAAGCCGTGCCAAAAGTGCTGAAACAATCAGGGATCAGCCTCGGCCAGGTAGATCTTTTTGAACTCAATGAAGCCTTTGCATCACAGGCGCTGGCAGTAATCCGAACACTCGGACTGAATCCCGATATTGTCAATATCAATGGCGGTGCTATCGCCCTCGGTCACCCGCTGGGATGTACCGGTTGTAAACTGACGGTGCAGATACTGGGAGACCTGAAACGCCTCAATAAAAAATACGGGATCGTTACCGCCTGTGTAGGTGGCGGACAGGGAATTGCGGGGATTATTGAAAATATTGACTAGTGATCCTCAACTGATTGTCTTTCCCAGGCAATTTATCCATTTGGAAAGCCTTAAAATGGCAGTCTTTTTGATTGTCAGGTTAAACTATTTTCCAATATTGCCGTCAGAAATTACTGAAAGACTTGTGAACCCGGCATTAACTTCCAAAACTTACGTATGGACAGGAGAGGATTTCTCACTGCTGGTAAAAAGAAAGCCGGGCCAGTTTCTTCGCACGGGCCAGTTTCTTCGCAAGTGTCAGTTTCTTCCCAGGCATCCCAAAGGATGTTGGCGACCGGCATCAATCCCTATAGCGGTCCATGGACGCGTAATGAAGTATCCCACCTCCTGAAAAGAACCATGTTTGGCGCAAAGAAATCAGATGTGGATTATTTCGAAGGAATCTCAATGTCACAGGCTGTTGATGAATTGCTGAACCCGGTGCAGCCCATTCCCGCCCCACCGCTTAAAACCTATCTGAACGATAATATTCCCGCCGGGGATCCTGAATATTCAGTTGCCACTGGTGACACCTGGGTAAATACTTATACCTCAGATGGCACTGCACAATCACGGAGAAGGGCTTCTTTTCGTGCATGGTGGATGGGTGTGCTGATCAACCAGGACAGGAGTATCCGTGAAAAGATGACCCTTTTCTGGCATAATCATTTTGCCACGGAAGCCAATGATATAGGCAATGCGATGTTTTTATATAAGCACCACGACCTGCTCAGGAAAAATGCATTAGGAAATTTTAAAAGCCTGGTTCGTGCAATTACACTTGATTCCTGCATGCTCATATATCTCAACGGGCAATTGAATACAAAGTCAGCGCCTGATGAAAATTATTCGCGGGAATTGCAGGAGTTATTTACCCTTGGCAAGGAAAACAATCCCAACTATACAGAGGATGATGTTAAGGCTGCAGCGCGTGTACTAACCGGTTGGCGTAATGACGGGCCCAATAATAAATCTTATTTCGATCCCAACCGGCATGATGTAAATAACAAAACCTTCTCATCGTTCTTCGGTAATACCATTATCACCGGAAGAACAGGAGCTACTGCCGGTGAACTGGAACTGGATGATCTGCTTAACATGATATTCGCAAAGAATATTGAAGTATCAAGGTTTATCGTAAAAAAGATTATACCGATGGTTTGTTTATTACCAGGTAGATGCTGCTACGGAACAGAATGTAATTGATCCGCTGGCCAAAATATTCCGGGATAATAACTGGGAAATAAAGCCCGT
The DNA here is from genome assembly GCA_963823365.1 of uncultured Sphingobacteriales bacterium. Lineage (GTDB taxonomy): Bacteria > Bacteroidota > Bacteroidia > Chitinophagales > Chitinophagaceae > Pollutibacter. The sequence goes on along the minus strand of CAWGLH010000009.1, from coordinate 41,255 downwards.
GCTTTCCGCATTGTTTAAAAGCGAGCATTTCTTTGACCTGCAAAACCAGGGTTGCCAGATAAAAAGCCCGGTTGATTTTGCGGTTGGCCTTTGCCGTGAGTTTAATGTGGTTTTACCAGCCAGCACTGACCTGGTAGCGCAGTACAATCACTGGAACAATATCCGCAACGTCGCAGCAAACCTTCAGCAGGCAATCGGTGACCCTCCGGATGTTTCCGGCTGGAAGGCCTATTACCAGGAACCTTCATTTTACGAGATCTGGATAAACAGTGACACCTACCCCAAAAGAAACCAGTTTACTGACCAGATGCTGTATAACGGTTTCACGATAAGCGCAAAAAAAGCAGTGATAGATTCAGTGGCGTTTACAAAAACATTCTCGAATCCTTCTGACCCGAATGTGCTCATCAATGATGCCATCAGTGCATTATACCGCATCAGCCTTTCGCAGGCAACACGTGACCAGATCAAGAAAGACCTCCTGCTTACGGGCCAGAGCCAGGATCATTACTGGACCAATGCATGGATAGCGCATGTCAGCAACCCTTCCGATACAATGGCCTTTAATACGGTAAACGACCGGCTGCGGGGGTTGTACAAATATCTTATGAACCTTGCAGAATATCATCTTGCCTGATCACGCAAAAGGAACCTATGAAAAGACGGAATTTTTTATATAATGCAATACCCGCGGTTCTCGCACCAACGATCGTCAACGGATTTGCCGTTCGGTCTGCATCGCCATCTCCCATGCTCGATGCTTTGATGAATATGGCTACCGAAACGGATCATGTACTGGTGATTATACAGTTGAATGGAGGAAATGACGGCCTTAACATGGTTATTCCGAAGGGATCTTATGCTGCATACAATGCGGCAAGATCAAATATCGCCATTCCGGAAAACAGGATCCTTACGCTGAACGGAAACGCAAACACGGGATTGCATCCGGCCATGACGGGATTGCAGAATTTATATAATGAAGGAAAACTGGCTATCGTTCAATCCGTGGGTTATCCCAATCCGAATTTTTCCCACTTCAGGGCAACCGATATCTGGATGTCGGCCTCCGATTCCAATGAAGTGATTAATACCGGTTGGGCGGGAAGATACCTGAATGAGGAATATCCCAATTTCCCTACCGGTTACCCGAACAGTGCGATGACAGATCCCCTGGCGATACAGATCGGATCAGTAACCTCGCTTGCCCTGCAGGGACCCGCTTTCAGTATGGGCATGAGCATTACCAATCCCACTTCTTTTTATAATCTCGTGAACGGTATCCAGGACCCGGCCCCACCTACCCAGGCAGGTAAGGAACTGACCTATATCCGCACAGTAGCGCAGCAGACGCAGCAATATGCAACGGTCATTAAAGCAGCGGCAGCCAATGTTACACAGCAGATCACCTATCCTGCAAACAACACTTTGGCTGATCAGCTGAAAATAGTAGCCCGGCTGGTAAAGGGAGGATTAAAGACCAGGGTATATATGGTAAGCCTTGGCGGTTTTGATACGCATTCCGTCCAGGTCATCAGCACAGACACCACTACCGGAGTTCATGCCAACCTGATGCGAACGATATCGGATGCGGTAAAAGCGTTTATGGATGACTGCAAGTCGATGGGAATTGATCAGAGGGTACTCGGACTAACCTTTTCCGAATTCGGGAGGAGGATAAAATCCAATAGCAGTATCGGGACAGATCACGGGGCGGCTGCACCCATGTTTGTTTTTGGCGGGAAAGTAAAATCAGGCGTGCTTGGCGTGAACCCCACCATACCCACGAATGTCAGTGTCAGCGATAATATTCCCATGCAGTATGATTTCAGGAGCGTGTATGCGTCGGTGTTACAGGACTGGTTTTGTGCCAGCCCAACCACACTGCAGTCTGTGCTCCTGAAAAATTTCCAGTCACTTCCGCTGGTACAGTCAGGCGCCTGTACTACCGGTATTGACGACCTGAACCGAAATGCCGGAGAAACCCTGGTCTCCAGTTATCCGAATCCTTTCACAGAGAGTACAACCATCAGCTTCACCACCAAAGGCGGACATACACTCATACAGGTAATGGACAGCCTTGGCCGCGTTGTGGCAAACCTAAGGGATCAGCAATATGCACCTGGTAAATACACATTAACTTTCAATAGCCAGGGACTCCCCACCGGTGTTTACTATGTCCGGCTACAAAATGGTTCGGTCCAGCAGGTGAAGTCAATGCTGAAAGTAAGATGATATGGGTTGAGTGTTAAAGATTACAGATTACGGATTGCGGATTTTGAATTAATTGAAATGAAACTATGCAGATTATGACCGGGGCTTTATTCTATATCCTAAAGTCTCCAGTCTTTAACCAATACCAATTCCCTTCGGTCTAACTTGTTATCTTCGCAAGATGGAGATCAGCATCAATACACCGGCATTGCTATTCCCTGCCATCAGTCTTTTATTACTGGCCTATACCAACAGGTTCCTGGCCATTGCCAACCTCGTCAGGAAACTGTACGATGACTTTTCCAAACACAGCAATAAGGAAAATGTATTGCAACAGATACTAAGCCTCCGGAAAAGGCTGCATTATATCCGGATGATGCAGGGCACTGGCGTATTCAGTTTCCTGCTATGCGTAGTCTGCATGTACAGTATTAATGAAGGGTGGATGGTTATCGCAAAATTTGTATTTGCGGCAAGCCTTATCAGCCTTTTGATCTCCCTTTTTTTTTCCCTCATTGAAATCATACAAAGCACAAAGGCTCTTGAACTTCTGTTGGGAGATATTGAAGAACTGGACGACAAAAAAAATCCTTCCGTCTGGAACCTGTGGAATATCAATGAGGAAGAAGATGATCCAAGCAAAGACTAGGAAACGCGGAGCGTTTAATTGGGTAATTTGATAGTGTGGTAAATGTGAAAGTGAAAATTGGAAAATAGATGGTAATCATACACAGGAAAAACGCAGACGCTGAGGGTTTAAAATGATTCCCTTGTATTTAATTTCCTGATTCCACTTCCACACTTCCCACATTTCCCAATTTGCCAATTATACCGCCCCTGCCTGTATTTTTTTACGCTCACCAATCTGCTGTCTCCACATCGCATAATACAATCCCTTTGTTTCGAGAAGGTTTTCATGCGAACCTGTTTCTTCAATCTCTCCGCCTTCCAGGACATAGATACGGTCGGCATGCATGATGGTAGACAACCGGTGGGCAATCAGGATGGTGATCTGGTTTCCTTCGCTGGAAATCTGCCTGATGGTTTTGGTAATATCTTCTTCTGTCAGGGAATCCAGTGCCGAAGTGGCTTCATCAAAAATAAGCACATTGGGTTTACGCAGTAAGGCACGGGCAATGGATATCCGCTGTTTCTCCCCACCGGATAATTTCAACCCGCCTTCGCCGATCATGCGTATCAAGGCCATTTTCCGCCCTGAGCAGGAGTTTTTCGCAGGATGCTTTTTTTATTACTTCATTGAGGTCTTCTTCAGTGGCTTCCGGGTTCACAAACGTCAGGTTCTCCCTGATCGTTCCGGAAAACAATTGCGTATCCTGTGTCACAAATCCAATCTGCTTTCTCAGGTCATTGAAATTGATCTTGGTTTCATCCAGACCATTGTATAAAATTTTTCCTTCCTGCGGACGATAAAGCCCGACAAGCAATTTCATCAAAGTGGTCTTTCCTGATCCTGACGGACCAACAAATGCAATGGTCTCTCCTTTTTTAGCCAGGAAACTGATGCCGTCGATGGCTTTATGTTTCGCGGTCTGATGTTTGAAGCTTACCGTATTGAATTCCAGTGACTGCACATTCCCTAATGCAGCAGGTTGCAACGGTTCTGCTTCCGGAGCTTTTTGCATCAGCGTATTAAAATTATTCAGGGATGCTTCCGCTTCACGGTAGGATAACAGGATATTTCCAATTTCCTGCAATGGACCAAATACAAAGAAGGAAAATATCTGCATGGTGACCAGCTGCCCGGCATCCATATATTCACGGAAAATCAGCCACATCAGGATGAACAGAATCACCTGGCGCAGCGTATTCACCATGGTGCCCTGGATAAAGCTGATGCTCCTGATCCTTTTTACCTTGGTGAGTTCCAGTCCGAGTATCTTATAGGTGTTCTTATTAAGACGGTTTACTTCCTGCTGGGTAAGTCCGAGGCTTTTTACCAGTTCGATATTCCGTAATGATTCAGTGGTGGATCCTGCAAGGGCCGTGGTTTGTCCAACGATATTTTTCTGGATAATCTTGATCTTTCGGCTCAGCGCATTAGTGATCAGGGTAAGGATAATGATACCCAGGAAATAAGCAAGTGGTATGGACCAGTGGATAAATAATGCAGCATACACAAAAACAAAAACGATCCCCACCACAATCCCGAAAAGCACATTGATGCAATAGTTCATAAACTTTTCTACATCGGTACGCACCTTGGTTAATACTGACAATGTTTCTCCACTGCGCTGGTCTTCAAATTCCTGGTAAGGAAGTTTCATGGCATGTTGCAGACCGTCTGTGAATACCTTGGCGCCAAATTTCTGGATCACCAGCTGAAGAAAATAGTCCTGGAAATTTTTTGCGATCCTGCTGATCATCGCTACGGTTATGGAACAGATCACAATAAACCATACACCTGGTTTTTCCCAGGTAAAGCCATTGAAATAATCGTTATCGGTCAGTTTATTTCCCGCCTGCACGGAAAGCTTTAATTCCTGCGCCAGGTTCACGAGCTTACCCAGCAGGATGGGGTCGATGAGCGAAAATCCGGTGTTCAGTGATGCCAGAACGAGGGTAAGCACCACCAGCCATTTATATGGTTGCAAATACTTTAAAAGAATTTTCATAAGGGTGCAAGTTCGGATTTCTTTTTCACTTGGGGTATACCGCTGCTCCAATACCAATGGCGCAACACTAATTGGCGTTCAATGGCTGGGTGATAGGTATTTAAACTCACCCTTTTACGACTGTGCCAGCCCTGCCGCTTAATGAGAAAACCCGCGTTACGACCATGCCTTTTTCGCGCTCAATAAGCTTACCTGTGTTCCAACTTTACTGTTTTCCTGCTTAATACGCATACCAGTGTTCCCGATCGAGGCTCCTGTACTGGATGGCTTCGGCGATATGTTCTGGTTCAATCAATTCCGAAGCAGCGAGGTCGGCAATGGTACGTGCCACTTTCAAAATCCTGTCGTAAGCCCTCGCGGAAAGTTTCAATTTTTCCATGGCCACCCTGACCAGGTTAACGGAAGCGTGGTGGAGCGGTGCATGCTGTTTTAATATGCTGCTGCTCATCTGTGCATTGCAGTATAAACGATCTTCACTGGCAAACCTGGATAACTGGATATCCCTGGCTGCAATCACACGCTCACGGATACACGAAGAACTTTCTGATTCCCGGTTGTCTGACAGGTCCTGGAAGGGCAGGGGCGTAACTTCCACATGGAGGTCGATCCGGTCAAGCAGCGGGCCCGAAATTTTATTCAGGTATTTCTGTACGGCGCCGGGCGGGCAGACACATTTTTTATCCGGATGATTGAAATAGCCGCAGGGACATGGATTCATAGATGCCAGTAACATGAAGGATGCGGGAAACTCCACCCCGGTGCGCGCCCGGTTAATGGTTATCTTCCTTTCTTCAATGGGCTGCCGCATTACTTCCAGGACCGTTCTCCTGAATTCCGGAAGTTCATCCAGGAATAAAACCCCATTATGCGCCAGTGAAATTTCGCCGGGTTGGGGAATGCTGCCGCCGCCAACCAGCGCCATATCGCTGATGGTATGATGGGGAGACCGAAATGGCCTTTTGGCAATGAGTGTACTGTTTTCAGGAAGCTTGCCGGCTACACTATGGATCCTTGTTGTCTCCAGCGCTTCCTGCAGTGTCAGGGGCGGAAGTATCGAGGCAAATCTTTTGGCGAGCATGGTCTTGCCTGCTCCAGGCGGGCCGATCATTAAAGCATTATGCCCGCCTGCAGCCGCAATTTCCAATGCACGCTTTATATTTTCCTGTCCCTTCACTTCCGCAAAATCTCCCGCTGATTGTTCCTGCGCATAAAGGAATTCATCTCTTACATTCACGATCGTGGGCAATAATGATTTTTCATGGGTTTCAAAGAATTCAAGAATGTCTTTCAGGTTAGTGACACCATACACCTTTAGCTGGTTAACCATTCCGGCTTCCCGGGCATTGGGTTTCGGAACCATCAATCCCCTAAAATTTTCCTTCCGGCTTTGAATGGCAATGGGCAGGACTCCTTTTATCGATCTCACCGTTCCATCCAGCCCAAGCTCACCCATGATCACATAGTCACTGAGCAGTTCGGCATTTTCCATTTGCCCTGAAGCTGCAAGAATACCCACTGCAATGGGCAGATCAAAAGCAGTACCGCTTTTTTTAATATCGGCCGGAGCAAGGTTCACCACGATTTTAGTCCGCGGCATATGCAAGCCCAGCGACTTGATGGAACTTTCTATCCGCTGAAAACTTTCCCTGATGGCGTTATCGGGCAGACCTACGATATAGTACATCTTTCCCGTTGGTGTCCAGCTTACTTCAATGGATATGGTGGTGGCTTCTACTCCATAGATTGCACTGCCAAATGTTTTCACCATCATTAGGTGAAGGTAGAATACCGGCAAACCCCGAAAAAAGTATAATGACCGGCAGTTTTCAGGAAAAAACAGTAGTTTACAGGAGGTAAACACTGAAATCAAATGAACTCCCTGAAGAGGGTATAGCGGTGATAACACTGGTAACATCTGTTACGCTGGCAAAAGTGTTTACCATGATGAACATCATACAAGAGGTGATAAATATCATGATTTGAAATCAGGTAAATGCTATTTTCACACATCCATAAATAAATTAAACCTGGCATATGAATTACATTCGCATTGCAAAAACCTGCTTAAAATCTATAGTACTTCCCATTTTAATATTCCTCAGCTTTGGTGCTGTGGCTCAGACAGACACTACTAAACCCATTGCGGCAGATACCACAAAACCGGTAATGGTAGATTCAACGAAGGCAGCGACACCTGATACCAGCCAGCCGGCTGCAAAGGCAAAAACTAAAAAGAAGAAAAACGAATTCATTCTTTACGGTGGTGTAAATTTCAATAATGCTGATGTGGCCGCAACGAACTACAAATCAGAGGCAGGAACAGGTTACCACCTGGGCGTTGCATATAAAAGGGGCAGTTTCTTTTACTGGCAGGTGGGTGCAAGGTATAATAGTGCAAAATTTAATTTTATCAGCACGTCTTCCAATACTGACACCAGCGATATTTCAGTCAATGCCCTTGATCTTCCATTGACCGTAGGCATAAATTTCCTTTCATTTGCCAACAGGCTGCTTGGTCTTCGTGCTTTTGTGAGCCTGGTTCCTTCTTTTACAATGAGTGTTCCCGACAACGAACTTGGCATTGCTAAAGACGATGTCAACTCATTTATATTCTATGGCCAGGCGGGGATAGGTTTCAATGTGGCATTTGTACTGATTGATGTAGGCTATAATTACGGATTCCAGGACATGTATAAGAATTATAGTGGTTCTAATCCGGGCCAGGCTTTTGTCAGTCTGGGGTTCAGGTTTTAAATGGATCAATGAAAAGGGAGAAATATATACTTAATCTCCTATGGAATTAAGCAGGTCCACCACACCCTCACGGCGCAGGATTAAATAACCCAGCCTGTCCGTACTGATGCCATCTTTCAACTGGTAGCTGAATTCGAGCTGGTCGCCCACGATCTTTGTTTCGAAATATTTGAAGCTGATATTGGGAAAGGGTTTTAATTCTTCGCCCACTTCATATAAATGCGTGGAAAGTATAAATAAGGCATGACGGATCCTGATCAGCCCTTTGATCACGGCAGATGAACATTTCATCGCGTCCTGTATATTGGTGCCCTTGAATAATTCATCTATCAGCACCAGCCATTTCCTTCCGTCATTGATCCTGGTCACCGTATTTTTTATGCGATGCACTTCATTGAAAAAATAACTCTCGCCCTTGGCGATATTATCGGATACATTGATATTGCTGAGTATGCCATCAAATAGGGTGAGCTTCATTTTGCGGGCAGGAACCCCCATCCCGATATGCGCCAGGAAAACGGCAAGGCCCATGCTCTTGATGAATGTACTTTTCCCCGCCATATTGGCCCCGGTCAGAAAAATAAAGTTGCTTAACGGGTTCATGCTGATATCATAAGGCACAGGATGCGCCAGCAGTAAATGATACAGCCCCTCCGCCTCAAAAAGGGGATCATCCTGTTCAATGAAATCCGGGAACTGCAGGTTGAATTTTTTCATTGCCACCGCCATGGAATACCATGCGTCGAACTGGCTGTAGATGTCGATCATTTCATTAACGTGTGAACGAAAGCTTTCATGAAAGAACTGTCCGTAGTAAACGGTCTCGCGTACACTAAAATTTCTTCCTTTTGGCCTGCTGAGGATATCATCGATCTGCCGGTGATTCAACAACATCCTGCAGCGCGATAACAACAACTGCATTTTTGGCGGTGCTTCATCCTCTTTCAAAAGCTCCACCAGTTCTTTCATGCTCCTGACGAAATCACTGAAATGCGTCAATGAATATCGGGCAAGGGAAAAGTCGGGAGAATGTAAAAGCCGGTAGAGATAACTGTTCATCTGGTCCGCCGCCTTGGGCAGTGGATCCAGGTTATAATCGAGAAATTTCTCCAATACGAGGATGGTACCGTTGGAAATGGAACCCGGCCATTGGTCGAGCCTGCCCATGATCAGCCTGATCGATGCCTGGCGGTTATAAATCTTATCCAGGGTGCTGAAAGGTTCATGGAAATATTTTTTCAGCCATTCAGCACCACCAATGGTACGGGTAAAATTCAACCGGTGGAATACGGAAAATTCTTCTTCGGCCTGGAAGATGGACAGGTCATTATAAGTGAATTGATCTATCTGCATGTCAGCGGTTAAAGGAGAGCCTCATTCCTTTCTTAGATTCATCAAAACGGCCGTTTTCATAAACCAGGTGGCCATTTACCCAGGTATTTGTAACTGTAGCCGGTAATTCCATACCTTCCAGCGGACTCCAGCCGCATTTGTACAGGATATTACGCTTCTCAACAGTAAATGGTTGATCAAGGTCCACCAAAACAAGATCGGCATAATATCCTTCACGGATAAATCCACGATCTGCCACCTGGAAACAGGTAGCCACGGCATGCGCCATTTTCTCTGCAATTTTTTCCAGGCTGATCTTTCCCTCTTTATAATAATGAAGCATAAGGAGCAAAGAATGCTGTACCAGGGGCAGGCCCGCATGTGCTTTTTCGTATGGCGGCTGCTTTTCCTCCAGTAAGTGCGGCGCATGGTCGGTGGCGATAATATCGAGCCTGTCGTCGAGCAATGCTTCCCATAAGCCAGCCTTGTTTTCCGGGCTTTTAATAGCCGGGTTGCATTTGATCTTATATCCCAGTCGGGAATAATCATCAGCAGTGAAATGCAGGTGATGGACGCAGACTTCCGTAGTGATCCGTTTTTCAGACAGCGGCATCATATTGGAAAACAACTGCAGTTCCTTTGCCGTACTGATATGGAGGATATGGAGCCGTGTACCGTATTTCTGTGCCAGCTGTATGGCGGTTAAGGACGATTCAAAACAGGCCTCCGCATCACGGATCACAGGATGGTGTTTTGGTTCGATAACGGTGCCGGATAATCGAAATTCTTCAAGATTTTTCCTGATGATCCTCTCGTCTTCGCAATGGGTGGCGATCAGGACCTCCGCATCACGGAAAATCCGGTTCAGGGTAAGGTGATTATCCACCAGCATGCTGCCGGTGGAGGAGCCCATGAATATCTTGATACCGCAGACGTCTTTCTTCCGATCGTTTGTCCGCAACACTTCATCGGCATTATCATTTGATGTGCCCATGAAGAAAGAATAGTTTCCCAGGCTGGTGGCTGCAGCGATGGCATATTTTTTTTCCAGTTCCTCCTGCGTAAGGGCAGGAGGGATGGTATTGGGCATTTCCATAAAGCTGGTAACGCCGCCGGCTACCGCAGCACGTGATTCGGTGTATATATTGGCCTTATGGGTCAGCCCCGGTTCACGGAAATGCACCTGGTCATCGATGGCGCCGGGAAATAAATATTGTCCGCGGGCATCAATTTCCCTCACCCTTGTCTCTGTCCGGATGGAACCAATTTTTTCTATCCTGCCATTAACGATCAACAGGTCGGCTTCGGTTATCCTTCCTTCGTTGACGATCCTGGCATCCCTGATCAGATAATTTTGCATATCTTTTCCGCGTTTTAATACCTTATTTCCAACTTATGAAATGGCAAAAAACCAGATCCTACATATTCCTGTTTTTCTTACTTGGACCCGCCATTGCTTTCAGCCAGTCTGTCTACTTCCAGCAGGGTTCAAAGGAAAATATCCTGCTCGAACGGCTTGAAATTAAGGCACAAAAAGACACTGTGCTCAACTTTTCTTTCGTCAAGCCCTTCAACCGCAAATGGTGGGTAAACAGGCTCGAAGCCATCAAGGCAGATTCCATCCCGGTATCCCTTACGCCGGTGGACAAATATAATATTGATCGCTCACTGCTCAATAACCTGGAATGGGTGACCCGGGACAAGGAGACGATGATGAGCAAAAAAGACCTGTGGAACACCTTTTACAAAACACCGGCGAACATGATCGAGGTGGACCATCCTGATTTTTTTCTTTCTGTCAATCCTGTATTGAACCTGCAGGTCATGAAGGAATCCAACAATGACGAAATGCTTTTTATAAATACCCGCGGTATAGTGGCCCGGGGATTGATAGCCAAAAAGATCGGTTTTTATACCTACCTCACCGATAACCAGGAAAGGGCGCCGGTATTCGTCCAGAACAGGATCAATACGTTTCGGGCAGTGCCGGGTGCCGGGTTTTACAAAACATTCAAAACCACCGGTGTGGATTACCTGGATGGACGCGGCGGAGTGACCTTCAATATGGCCAAATTCGTGGATGTGCAGTTCGGGTACGATAAACAATTTTTGGGCAATGGTTACCGCAGCCTCTATCTCAGTGATTATGCGAACAATTATCTCTTCCTCAACCTGAACCTCCGCGTTTGGCGACTTAACTATGTAGCGAAGACAGTGCAACTAACGTCTCAGTATAAACGGGAGAGTACGGATACGCTGTTTCCCAAGAAATATGCAGCTATCCATCATATCAGTTTCAATGCACCAAAATGGCTTACGGTGGGATTGTTTGAAGGAATTGTGTTCGACCGTTTGGATGATTTTGAATTTGCTTATCTCAACCCGATTATTTTTTTAAGGCCGGTGGAGCAAAATATGGGGAGTGAAGACAATGCTTTTGTAGGGGTGGATATCAAGGCGAATATCGCCAGGCGATTCCAGTTGTATACACAGGTGAATTTCGATGAGTTTGTATTAAGCGAGATAAAGAATGGCGATGGATGGTGGGCCAATAAGTGGTCGATACAGTTTGGGGGCAAGTATATCGATGCAATCGGTGTAAAGAACCTCGACCTGCAGGCGGAAGTCAATTTCATCAGGCCCTTTACGTATTCCCATAATGATACCATTGCCAATTATACACATTATAACCAGCCGTTGGCACATCCACTGCTGGCCAATGTGAGGGAGTTTGTGGGTATCGCGAGGTGGCAGCCCGCGCCAAAATGGTATATACAGGGAAGGATGAATATCTGGGAACAGGGGTCTGATACGGCCAGTATGAACTATGGCAATAATATTTTCCTGGATTCCGATACCAAACCCAAGGACCGCGGATTTTATTATGGTGATGCCAAGCCGGTGAAAGGAGTGAATGGCAATCTCTGGCTGGCCTATGAATGGAAGGAGAATTTTTTTATAGAAACCAATCTCCTGGTGAGAAGGCTTAGCGGTACGAATACCAGTACGACGATTTCTTTTGGTATTCGATGGAACGCAGGGAGAAGAGAATTTGACTATTAAAATCGTTAGCGCTTTCAAAAGTCAAATTCTCTTCTAATTGGCAAATTGGGAAATGTGGTAAATGTGGAAGTGGAATCAGGAAATAATATTCAGGGAAGATTCTTTCTGAAAATTCAGCAGCGGGAGAACCTGATTTTTATTTTATACCAATTACTTTAAATTTCCCGTAGTGCCGGAAATATAAGGCAGTTCATCTTTTTTCATCTGCGCGGGTATTTTCTTTTTATGCATTTTCACTTTCTCATTTTCCTTTTACAGGTAATAATTATACTGGAAAGCAGTCTTTTTATTTCTGTCAACTCGGCATTCAGTTGGGTACTGAAGCCCGGGATCTGGTTTTCCAGTATGCTTAGCCAGTAAAAAGTTTCGTTCGTCTCTTTATCGGCTATTTTAAGTTTATGAACGAAATCAGCCATTGTTTCAGCACTCTGTGCTTCTGCGACGGAAGCGCCAATGGAAGTTCCAGCCCTCATCAATTGCTTTCCTATACCATGGTAACATGGCGGTATCGGCATTGTTGCAGAAACGATACTGGCGCCAAACTGCCTGGTCTTGTTAAGGATGATATTGTTCTCCACCAGGCAAGTTCAGGCAATGTTTAAGATGATAGTTCCCAATTCTCCGGATTAAAACGAAATTTTCCTGTCTTTCCTTTGAGTTGCATGGGTAGTGAAGGCAATCAAAGTCTGAATGGAAATATAACGCAGCGCGAAATAGATTGAAAATGACCATTAGTTCAAATGTGATTTGCCGGATGGAACCTTGAAAATGAAAGCATCAGGCTGGAACCGATCACATTACCTCATTTCACTTCCACATTTCCCACACTTCCCAATTTCCCAATTGGTAATTAATCCCGCTATACGGGATTAATTGCCTCCTCCTCCTTCAAACTGCAGTGATAACATGATCATCCTCGACTTCATCTGGTCGATAACTGGCCGAATACTTTAGCGATTCGTCACGGACATGCACATTCGAAAGGCCCTGGCTTATTTTTATCTCGGGAGAGAAAATAAAATATTTAAAGAAGAACTGGAATCCAACACCTGCTTCAACACCGAAATCCCCTTTCTTTACTTTTACGAAATCATCCGCATTCCTGGCACCTGCATTGGAGGCGAGGTCATAATCGTACTTCATGCCGGCCAGGGAATAGACCCTGAAATTACCGATACGGTCGCTTTTCAACCTTACCTGCAAAGGAAAACTCAGCGTAATGCCTTCCACTTTCCTGACCTGTGTCAGTGAATTATCGCCCTGGTTGGGATACTTCTGCGTATAGACCAGTTTCTTTTCGGTGAAGATGAGGTTAAGCGGGTAGAACCGCACATCAAACCTCCTTGACGCCTGCCAGTTGATCAGTATACCCAGGTGCACCCTTCCGCTGTTTTCGGAATTTACACTCATGATGGTATCATTGGCCAGGAAGTAGGGTGGTGAGTGATATTATAATGAGAGGAATTATAACCCAGGACGATACCAAAATAATATGGCTTGTCGTCATGATTGTCGAGGTTCCTTGAATCCCTCAGCTGCGCAGTTGACCTGCCCGCCAATGAAAGGAGGATGATCATCAATACTGATGATTTTACCAGGTTGATTCGTTTTGTGACGCCTCCCGATAAAAGGAAGACAATCATCAGGCCTGTTTTATGCCGGAGTATATGCTGCAAATCCCTAAACTTAATCTTCTGCATGTGGTTTCCTTAAATCCTGCTGAATCCATGATCGCGGTGAATCTTTTCCCTTCGGGGAAGGCTTTCACCGAATCATTTAGATATGCATACGCTTCCCTGTTTTTAGAGACCATTTTAGCGATCCCGGGAGCTACGATACCGAGATACAAATTGTACAATTGTGCTATGCCTGGTAAGTTTGGTTTTGAAAATTCCAATACACATAACATGCCATTGGGCTTGAGTACACGCAATATTTCCTTCAACCCCTTTTCCAGGTGCTCAAAATTGCGTACCCCGAAGGCTACGGTTACGGCATCAAACGTGTTGTCCGGAAAGTTTATTGCCTCACTATCACCGCTTTGCAAGTCGATCACGGCATTTAACTGTTTTTTTAACAGTTTCTGCCTTCCCAGCTGAAGCATACCTTCAGAAATATCTATGCCAATTATTTTTTCGGGCCTGAGGATCTCCTGGGCCATGATCGCCACATCGGCCGTCCCGGTGGCTACATCGAGCATTATCCGGGGTTTCAGGGGCTTTAGCCGGTTCAGCATTTTTTTGCGCCAGCTGATGTCGATCCCGGCAGATAAGAACCGGTTCATGAAATCATACCGCCCGGCAATGGAATCAAACATCTCCGCAACCTGCTCCGTTTTGGTCTTGCCGGAAGCGGCATTGGGTACTACTTTGTCGTGCGCAAATTCAGCCATCGCGCAAATATAGGCACTGGGCTGAAATGAAAACACTTTTGTAAACCTGTATTCAGTCACGTTGTCCATCTTATGCCATAAGTTTAACAGTTAAGGGAATGAGTTGCTGTCAGTATATTTTTAGTGTAAAAAAGATACCTTTCGTATATATCCGGATCAATGAATCCTTATAGCATCACCAAATAACCCGTGTATATGGAACCGGAAACAGTAGCACCAAAAAAGAAGCGGACCATCAGGAAAATCCTGCTTTGGATAATTGGCATTATTATCTTATTTGCTGGCATTTCTTCCATCTACCTCTATAGCAATTTTAACAAACTCGTTTCAGATGCCCTTCTTAAAAGTTTTAATTCAGGTTCTGTCTCCGATGTCTATGAACTGAAATTTGAAAAACTCAGCGTCAATATTTTACTGGGTAATATCCAGGTCCATAACGTGGAACTGAAACCCAGGGAAAAGCCACTCGACAGTTATCCTTATATCAACAGCACTTTGCATCTCCGCACCCGGAAAATTATTTCTTTCGGATGTTGAGATCATTGATCTCATACAAAAAAATGTCCTGAAACTGAAAAGTATCGATATCCTCGAGCCTGATATAGAAATGAAGCTGAATGGAAAAAAATATGTGTTCTTTCCATTTAATGATACTACGGCCGCAAAAGCTAAATCTCCCGGTAAAAAGAGTTTTATTTCATCCTTCCTCCTGAAAGAATTTGGTTTAAGGAATGCATCCATCCATATTCTAAATGAAGGCCGGCACAGGGAATTAAATATCAAAAACTTCAGTATCGGGCTTAAGGATCTTTTTTTATCACAGGCTCCCGGAAAGGATATTATCTCCAATAAACAGGTCGAAATTTCTATTGGCGAAATCACCTGGCGGTTGAAGAAACAGGCAATTACGTATATCAGTATAAGCGAGTACAAGCTAAAAATGGATTCAGTGGAGATACAGAATAGCGCGGATACGGCCATTTACCACTTTGCAAATTTCAGCACTGGTTTAAAGGCGCTGGATATGCAGACGGCCGACAGCCTCTTTCATCTTTCCATGCAGTCTTTCAACCTTTCTTACCGTGACCAGTCCATCACACTGAAGGGCATCAGTTTTAAACCCAACATGAGTGATGCCGCCATGCAGAAAAGGTTTACTTACCAGACACCCGTTTTCTCCGGTTCTGTTGGCGCCATTAACCTGGTTGGATTGAATTTTGACTCATTGGTCTATGCCAATAAATTATTTATCGATGAAGTGGTTCTCGATAAATTGTCCGTAACCATTTTCAAGGACCAGTCCAAGCCCATTGATAAAAATAAATTCCCGAACTACCCCGGCCAGCAGATCGGTTCGATCGATATGCCGATATTGATAAAACATGTGAAGGCTTCCAATGTTAACCTCCTGAATTCGGAACGAAAACCTGACGGAGGTATCGGAAAAGTCAATGTGAACCGGTTAACGCTGGATGCAAAAAACATTACCACCCTGCAAACAAATCAACCGCTTTCGGTAAATGCTGATGCCTTCCTGGAGAATAAGGCACATGCCTTATCTAAGCCTGCAGTTTAGTTACGCAGCCCCGCAGATGCTTATCAATGGAAGGGTGCAGAAATTCAACCTGCCCGACCTGAACAATTTCCTTTCATCGTACACCCCGGCCAAGGTCAATAAAGGCATTGTCGATGAAGTCGTATTTTCGGCTACGGCTTACCGTAACCATTCAGAGGGAAAGATGAAATTCCTGTACCATGACCTCAAAATAGACCTTGAACTAAAGGACCAGGCAAAATGGAAAAGTGATGTTCTTGCTTTTGCTGGTAATACGGTAGTGGCATCATCTAATCCACCGCCAGGGGGCAAACCGGCAAAAGAAGTGACCTTTCATGTTGACAGGGACATGAACAAGGGATTCATCAATATCATAATAAAGTCCATACTGGCCGGGTTTAAGGAAACCGTGATCATGTCGAAGGAAAACCGGAAAGCTTATAAGGAAGGAAAAGAAAAAATCCAGGAAAGATAATAAGTCCAAGAACAAGAAGTAAGGCCGCTACGGTTTCGCAAAGCATTAACTTTTAACTGGCACAAGATTTTTACCGGCAGTGGTGTAATGAAACAGGTTCTCCTGTGGCAGCAAAAATGTTATTTATGGAAACAGAAACCGGCGAACAGAAACCCAAAAGAAGGGTGGGAAAAAAGTTGCTTTGGATAACCGGCAGTCTATTAGCAGTTATTTCCATCATTTCATTTTATATCTACAGTAATTTTAGCAGCCTGCTCTCTGAGGCGCTCCACAATAGCTTTGAGTCAGGCGCCATTTCAGATGTCTATGAATTAACATTTGAAAAGCTGGGGGTCAACATATTGCTGGGTAATATCCAGGTACATAATGTGGTATTGAAACCCCGGCAAAAGCCACTTGTCAATTATTCCTATATCAACGGTTCCATGGAGCTTCATGCCAAAAAAATACTGCTTTCAAATGTGGAGATATTTACCCTGTTAAAAACAAATATACTCAGGCTGAAAAGAGTTGAAATCATGGAACCTGAGATAGAAGTAAAACTGGCAGGTAAAAAAGTCATACTGTTTCCGTTCAGGGATACATCGGATAAGGCTGACAAAACTGCAGCCGGGAAAAAGAATTTTATTGAAGCATTGCTGCTAAAGGAATTCTCGCTGGTGAATGCGTCTATTCATATTAATAATGAATTCAGGAAAAGGGAACTTAATGTAAAGAACCTCAGCATTTCATTAAAGGACCTGATGCTCAAGCAGGAACCGGGAAGGGACCTGATATCAAACAAACAGTTAGATCTTTCGATCGGCGAAATTAAATGGCAATTGCAGAAAGGCGCAGTGCAGTCTGTCAGCGTAAGCGAATACAAATTAAAAATGGATTCCCTGAGCCTGCTTAATAGTCCAGATACCACGATGTACCATTTTGCCAATTTCAGTACTGGATTAAAGGTGTTCAACATGCAAACAGCCGACAGCCTCTTTAATCTTACCCTGCAATCATTTAATCTTTCCTACAGGGATAAATCTATAACACTCAAGGGAATCAAATTTGAACCCAATATCAGTGATGCGGCAATGCAAAGAAGGTTTACCTACCAGACGCCCATATTTTCGGGTACAGTTGGCACTATCAAACTGGTAGGATTAAATTTCGATTCATTAATTTTTGCGAACAGGATTTTTATTGATGAAGTGGTTCTTGATAGCCTGTCTGTCTCCATTTTCAAAGACCTTACAAAGCCCGTTAACAAGAGTAAATTTCCTGCATACCCTGGTCAGCAAATCGGATCCATTGACATGCCTTTGCAGTTAAATCACCTAAAGGCTACCAATGTAAGCCTGGAAAACACGGAGCGAAAACCTGATGGCGATCGCGGAAAGGTGAATATTAACAATATGACCATCGATGCAAAAAATATTACCAACTTTCCCACCAATGAAATGCTCATAGTGAACGCCGATGGATTTATTGAACATAAAGCTCATGCTTTCCTGACAATGGCATTCAGTTACAAACAGCCCCTGATCAATATCAATGGGAGGGTACAGAAATTCAATTTGCCCGACATTAACCTCTTCCTGCAGTCCTATACGCCGCTAAGGATTAAAAAAGGTATCGCCGATGAAGTTATTTTTTCTGCCAATGCATACCATACATATGCAACGGGTACCATGAAGTTTTTATACCATGACATGGAGGCAGACCTCAACCTGAAGGACCAGGCAAAATGGAAAAGCGACATACTGACCTTTGTTGGCAATACAGTCACCCAATCCTCCAATCCTCCATCAGCAGATAAGCCGGCTCGGATTGTTCAGTTTAGGGCAGAACGGGATATGAATAAAGGGTTTATCAATATTCTGATAAAGTCAGTCCTGGCCGGGTTTAAAGAAACCATGTTCATGTCGAAGGAAAACCGTAAGAATTACCAGGAGGCAAAAAAGAAATCAAAGAGAGACAGTAAGTCGAAGGATTAATGGTATTACAAAGTTTCAACATCGAAGGCGGGACGAAAAAATGATATAATCCCATAAATCATAGTTGGGCATATGCTGATGGATCTGTGATTCTGGAATTTTCCACTTCATTTCACCAAATCGGCTTTTCTTTGACAACTGAAACCTAACCAGGCCAGTTAAATCATGAATATACATACCGCCACATACCTTATTTCCAGCCCGGATCATACCAAATGTCCAAAGGCCGACCGGCCTGAGTTTGCGTTTATTGGCCGTTCAAATGTCGGGAAATCATCCCTGATCAATATGCTGGTTGGTCAAAAGCAACTGGCCAAGATTTCGGGTACTCCCGGGAAAACACAGCTTATCAATCATTTCAATGTGAAGTCGTCCAATGAAAAGGGAAAGGAGACGGATTGGTACCTTGTTGACCTTCCGGGATATGGATTTGCCAAGGTTTCCCAGGCACAGCGCAAGAACTGGGAGAAGATGATCAAGGATTATATCCAGAAAAGGGAGAACCTGGCCAATATTTTTATCCTCATTGATGCAAGGCATGATCCGCAGCAGATCGATATCGATTTTGTCAATAAGCTGGGCGAATGGCGCGTTCCCTTCGCGATTGTTTTTACCAAGGCCGATAAGGAAACGCAGAAAGTGGTGCACCAGAATGCAGATAACTTTCTTCAGAAATTAAAGGAAAGCTGGGCCGAACTTCCACCACATTTCATTACCAGCGCCGTCAAGAAAACGGGCCGGACAAAACTGCTTGGTTTTATTGGGG
Source organism: uncultured Sphingobacteriales bacterium (assembly GCA_963823365.1). Lineage (GTDB taxonomy): Bacteria > Bacteroidota > Bacteroidia > Chitinophagales > Chitinophagaceae > Pollutibacter. The sequence continues at coordinate 22,095 of CAWGLH010000009.1, read as the reverse complement.
AAATACTAAGCTAGTTCACGATTTTATTCGCGCAGCTGCTGCTGGCAAAGGCTTCAGGCTTGGCTTTAAAGGCAAATCCCATCCCCAGGATATACCCCATCGCTTCACGCAGGGCTTCGTTGCTTTTGAAATGCGGATTCGTATTGATATCGGCATGAACTTCCATGTCAACATCATATAAAGTAAAAAGATCGCACAGTTCATATGCGATCTCTATACTCTTGGCGACTTCCACCAACATGCGCTCTTTGATCGAAAACTGTTGTTTTGTTTTTTCATTATGAATGAACATGAATCCGCCTCGTCCTTCCCTGAGGAAAACAATGACCGTGGCAAATTCCGCTTCATCCCCCTTGACCTGTGAATCTGTACCAATGCAGACCTTGAGTTTGAAACCGGCATCCGTTTCCCGTATGATGGCCTGCTCTACCGCATCCTTAATGGGGATGCTGATGCTGTCACCATTAAAGCGCCGCCAAATGTTCTTTCGGTGCTCCGGTTTCTTGTCCATGGAATCAGTAATGTTAGTAAGCATAGACTAATGGGTTTGTACAATTTAATGATTTTTCGCATAACCACCATTAGTGTAATGTGATAAAATTATTAATACCCCCTGACCTGATTGTTAAAAACAGGTAAAAGGGATAAGCCCCAATGTGTTGTGAAAAGCTTATCAGTACTGGTTCGTACCCAGCATCACCAGCGTACAGGCGTCCATCGTCCTGATGCCTTTATCATTGGCCAGTTTCTCCAGTTCAGGATTTTCCGCACCGGGATTGAAGATGATCCGTTTTGGCTGCAGGGAGAGAATATATTCATAATATTCTTCCTGGTGTGCCGGACTCAGGTATAAAGTCACCGTATCTATATTATTACTCACTGTTGGCATGGTTTCAATAGGCACATCTTCCACAATGGATTTTTTTCGCCCGATGGCTTTCACCGGATGCCCATTTTCCCTCAAACGCCGGATCGCCAGGTAACTGTACCTCGCCGGGTTATCGGATGCACCTAAAACCAGTGTTTTCTTTTTTTCACTCATAGGATAAATGTAAGGCTAAAAATATTTCCTTAACGATTCCAAATTGCAAGGCATTATATGAACTGACCCAATTAAAATGTTTTTCCATGCGTCTGTTTCACCAGCCGGGTGACCATCCCGGGAAAGGGTTTCATGGATTTTATGAAAAGATTGGTGATGACGGGCTTGCCAAAAAGGGATTGAATCATCCTTCCTGTCCGAAGCCTGGAAGAAAATGTTTTATCCCAGTCCCGGATGAACAGGTTTTCCATTTCATCGCGACTGATCCGGCCTTCCAAAAAATCATGCAATACACCGGCTGCAATTTTACCCGCATGCATGGCCATGCTCATTCCATTGCCGCATAAAGGCGTGATCATGCCTGCAGCATCGCCAATCATCAGCACATGGTTTTCTATGGTGGATTTTTTTTCAAAACTGATCTGCGATATCACCACAGGTTCGGTAAAAAGGAATTCAGCCGACTGAAATACTTTTTCCAGGAATGGATTTTTACAAAGCAACTCCTTTTCCATAGCCTTAATCGAATGGTCATATGCTTTCAGGTTGGCAGCCGTAGTCAGGTAACATAGACAATATTTATCTTCTTCAATCTTCGACATACCACAATACCCGTCTTTAAAATTATGCAGGGCGATGGTATCTGTAGGAAAATCTATTTTAATATGATACTTGACGCCGATGTAGTTATTTAGCTTGGTGGGCTTTTCCCGGATGAAGGGACGGCCCCATTTAATGTCGATGTTAGACCGTTTCCCGAAACATCCTGCTGCTGCCTTGCAACTGTACGAGCCTGACCCGCTTTTCACCTCAAGCAATCCATCTGTATAGATAATGTCAAGCACCTTATCATTTTCTTTCAATACCACGCCTTCCTTTACAGCAATATCTGCCAGCATATGATCCAGCAAATGCCGGCTGATACCGATACCACCCAGTGGCAGTTCATGACTGAGAAGTGTCCCGTCGGGGGCAGAAACCTGCAGTTTCGTGATCACCGGTAACTGCATCTTGTCGATGTCAATTCCCATTTCGCGAAGGAAGGGAGCCGATTCCAGGCTGATGTATTCACCGCACACCCGGTGAAAGGGATATTTCTCTTTTTCAAAAAGAATTACGGAATGCCCCATCCTCTTCACTTGTATGGCGAGGGTAAGTCCGGCCAGTCCGCCCCCGATGATGGCGAGGTCATATGTGTTTGCCTCTTTAGCCCATTCATATACGGCGGCTTCACTTACAGTGTTATATGCCGAGTCTTTGCTCATTATGTCATATATAATTGCATCACTCACCTGTCAAATATATTGCAATAGATTCCAAAATTATTTGTCGCCTTTTATGCCAAAGCTTTATCCTGGTACAGGGGTATTACAGACTTACTAACGGTAATGAGCCAGCGAAATGCCCATTTCCATTTTAATTCCACGCAAGTCTCCGGTATGCCGGATGAGTCAAATATCCTGGACCAGTCGGATTTTGTAAATCCCCGCTGCACACTTAATGGGGCGTCATTTTTTACAAGGTAAGATTTTGAGAATGCCTGTGAAAGCAGCCTGATTGAATGGTAGGCCAGCGGATGCCGGTGCAGGTCATTAATAAAAAAACCAAGACTGGCGTGCTGATATTTCCACTCAATGATTTCCTTCACCTGTTCATCGGTGAAATGATGGCAGAAGAGTGATGAAAATATGATGTCGGGCTTGTCGGACATATCAGCATTGCGGTAATCGGAGTGGATTAAATGTATGTTCCGGATATCCTTCGTGTTTTCCCTGGCATACCGGATGCAGGTCTCTTTTATATCGATGCCCGTAAACCGGGCATCCACATCCATTTTGAGGCAAAGGTTTTCAATGGCTTTTAGATTATCCCCTCCTCCGCAACCGATCTCGCAGATATGTATTCTTTTTCGGTTACCCATCAGGGAAAGTATGCCGTCGGTGGTGATGCCATGCCCGCCCAGCCTGGTATTGATAAATTCCAGTTCCTGCATGTTGAGCCTGATATCTTCAAAGGGGATGTCCGGGTCATCAAGCAGTTCAGGTGTATATGATCGTGTAGTAAAATCAGGCATGGAAGACAATATGAAAATGTGCAAATATGAAAATGTGCAAATATGTTGTTTAGTTCGATACGATGCAGCCCATTACCACATTTCCATTTGCACATCTGCACATTTGCAAATTTGCAAATTGGCCCGGGCCTCAGCCAGACGCAATAAACGTTTCCAGGGTAAGCCCCGGGCCAAATGCCATGGCGAAAATATTGCGGTGTTCATGTTGTTGCAGGGGCTGGAACAGTTCCTTCAGTACAAAGAGAATGGTGGCCGACGACATATTCCCGTAATCGCGCAGCACACGGTAACTATGGGAGAGGTCTTCTTTGGAGATAGACAAGCTCTTTTCTATCGCTTCCAGTATTTTTTTGCCGCCGGGGTGTACGCACCAATTATGAATGTCTTCCCGCTTCATCCCCTGTTGAGCAACCGCCCTTTCCACCAATGCTTCTATATCCTCTCCGATCAGGTCGGGGATATAACCACTCAGGGTCATCTGGAAACCTGTGGAAGAAAGTTCCCATGCCATATCTTTTTTTCCTTTGGGCACCACTTCCGAATAAAAACTTTTCAGGGTAAGTCCCCTTGAAGGATGATCATCCCCTACCACCAAAGCAGCGGCCGAGCCATCAGAAAACAATAACCCGGAGGCCAGGTTATCCATCGTATTTTCTTTCTGCAAATGAAGGGTACAGAGTTCGGTACATACGATCAGCACTTTGGCACCCGGTGTGGATGTGCAAAATGCATCCGCCATTTTCAAGGCATGGATCGCCGCATAACATCCCATAAAATTCACTGAAGTGCGGAAGATATTCCTCGGCAGGTCGAGCAGTTCCATCAGTTGCAAATCCAGTCCGGGTGCACTCATGCCCGTACAACTCACGGTGATCAGATGGGTGATTTCTTTTTCCCGGAAACGATGGTCCAGGCATTTGCGGATGGCGCCTACGGATAAAGGCGCGGCATGCTTATGATACCATTCCATCCGGTGTTCAAGGGAGGGAAAGGGTTCGATGTTTTCCGACTGCGGGTAGAATTTCCATTCATGCATCGGCCGGCAGTAATCACCCACGCAGGAATAACGGTGATCAATACCACTCTGGCGGTACAGGAATCTCAGTTTCCTTTTTTCCACATCGTCCAAGGCATAGAACTGCTGCATGAACCCGAGGATCTGCTCCTGTTCGTGTTTGTATTTTGGCGTATCGGTTCCTATGGAGATAATCTTACTCAAAAAATTTCCAGATCAATAATGATAAAAAGGCCAGGTTCGTGCACACTGAAGCTATAACATTCATTTTCATGGTATTGTTAAAATCTGCGGCGGAAACATCTTTCCAGACGGCCATCGCCCATTTCAGGAAAAAATAAGGGACCGGCGCCATCATCACTATAAACAATGCAAACTTCATCGGCTGACCCTTCAATAGGAAATAATAAAATAATAATGCCATGGCCAGGGTATACACGATCCCTGAAAAAATAAATGTCCCCCTATAGCCCAGTACATAACTAAATGTCTTAACACCATCCCTCAAATCAGCTTCGTGCTGGTAGACCTGTGTTAATGGATAAAAACCACCAATCAACAGGAAACTAACGAGTGCAGGATAAGCCGGACCAAGCAGGGTAATGGAATCATCACAGGTTTCTGAAATAAGTATATAAGTAAAGGCGCCCTGGAAAACGGCTACGGTAAGGTATCCCAAAACAGGATATTTTTTCAGCCTGATCCCCCGGTAACTATAAGCCCTGGATACAACGATATACAGGAATATGCCTTCTGCAAATCCAAAATCCACAATGATTGCGAGGATGATGGCCAGTGCATCCATAACAACAGATACGATAAACAATTGCGGGGTTGGCTGCAATGGATTTTTTACGCCTCCAATGGATTCCGTATCCCGGTCCATATACGAATTATACCCGTTGCTCGCAGGGTATACCAGGAAATGAAGGATGAAGAATATCAATATGGCCTTCCATATGATCAGGTCCTCCACCTGGCTGATGGCGAACAGATAAACCGGTAAAAGGAAAAAAGAAAAATGAAACCGCAGCAGCTGGATGGTTGATCTATGCAGCATGCTTCATGCTTAAAGGATATTATCATCGAGCAGCCTGTTCCTGGCCTCCAGTCCGAATTGCTGCAAAATAACATCGGAATTATTGCTGGTATTTATAGGCACCGCCACCCTGTATTGTGTGCCCTTTTTATCCTTGAGCACGAAATCCATCTGCATATAATTAACACTGGCAACGTCAGTTCCAACACCTATGATGGCAAAAGTAAATCCATACCAGCCATAAAAACTTCCGTCATATTCGGCATGTTCAATGACCCTGGAACTGGTTCCCAGTGAGGTCAGCACAATTGCGGCATCAATGCCGGCATCTTCTGCAGTTTTTCGGATGGCCAGGGTATCTTTCAGCATTTCTTCAGTGAAAATGTCTGTCGACGCCACAACCTTGAAATTCCTTGCTTTTAACTGGTCAACCAATGATTTTTCCACCCTTTTCCGGTATTCCGGTTGCTTTAACATGGCAATCACCATGATTTTCTGGTATTTCTTCTTTTTATAATCCGGGGCGATATAAGCGCCTGTATCATTTTTTTCCGCTGTGGTGGATTTATTCGCACCGCAGGAAAAAAGGATAAAAATGGAAAGAAAGCCCGGGAAAAAATTCTTCATGATGATGTTTTGCCAAATATATGAAAACCATCAGTTAAGAAATTGCATATATGATCCCGGGCATTGTTTTTGAATAGTTTACTGTTTATCTTTGCACTGCTTGTTGATTTAATGCTTGCTTGTCATGAACAGATTGCTGATCGTCCCTATCTTGCTATGGGCCGGACTGATCGCCCATGCACAGTCATATGTCTCCCCCCAAACGCCTGTTTCCTCCCGGGATGATGGAGATGTGCCATCTTCCTATAGTAGTTTTATTTCAGATCCGGGAACGGATGCTGAAAAGGAAAGTTCCGAGTCAAATGCCTCCAGGAGAAAGTCCAATATAAAAAACGGACCTTACCAGGGATATTTTGAAAACGGGGACCTACAGTTTACCACAGTCATTAAAAAAAGCCGTTTGCAGGGTGTCTGGAAAAGTTTTTACCAGGGTGGATCCGTATGTGATTCCGGGAAATTTGTAAAGGACGTCCCCGACGGAGAATGGAAGGGATGGTATCCCAACGGGAAACTGCGCTACATATGGCATTTCAGTGCTTCCAAATATTTTTCCCTGAAAGATGAGATGATGAACCAGCCGAAGCAGAAGTTCTTCCGGATATCACAGCTTCCGCTGAATGAAGGCATACAATATTTCAAGACCGATTATATTTTTGGACAGGCTACCCGCACTCCTTCCATAATGTTCCGTGGAAAAACATTGCAACAGAAAAATTTTGATCCCGAGATGATCAAGAAACGGGTGGATCGCAATACTAACAGCAATTCATACCTGCCTCCTTTTCCGGAATGCCTTTTCCATGGAAGTTTCACATCATTTTATCCCGATGGAACACTCAGGGAAGAAGGGATCTATATTAATGGCATGAGGGACGGACTCTGGGAAGAATATGGCAGGGACGGACAAATGGCCAGGGGCAGCTATCATTATGGAAAAAAATCCGGTGAATGGCGCACATATGACTCCAGGGGCAAATTGCTTTCTTACAAAAGGTATAATAATTCAGGCGTGGAAACGGGCAGCTATGATTTTCAATCGGGGGAATAAATTTTCAGACCTGAAATGTACTTATCAGCCCATGGAATGAAGCGCCAAGCAACCCATCGAATGGAGCACATCTTAACCCATGGAATGCAGCGACACGCGGTTCCCTTCCGAATCCAGGATATGCGCCATGAATCCCAGTCCGGCACCTATATCCGTTTTTTCCAGCAACACTTTCCCGCCTGCTCCCGTTACCCGGCTTAATATGGGCTGAAGGTCGGGATCACAATTCAGGTACACCAGGGTTCCGTTTGCGGAAGGTGTGTAAAAAGAAGGATTATGGACGATGGCGCCACCGCGACCGCCATTCTGGAAATCGTATAACAGGAATCCCATTCTTGCAGGCCCCATCGTGTTTTCAGGCATCTGGTAATCAAAAATGGTTTCGTAGAATTTCTTGGCCCGGTCAAAATCATCCACCGGGATTTCAAACCAATTGATGGCGTGTGTGTTCATAAACTTTGATTTAGAAAAAAAATGGTAGATTAAGGTAGATTTATTTTAAATATCACGAACATGAAATGGATAAGCGGTTTACTTCTGACGGTCATTAGTTTTTCCCTGCAGGCACAGGATGAATTCCTGAAACAGCTCGAAGCTTCGCCCCGGCACCAGGAATGGGTGGAGATTACAATGCTAAATGGTCGAAAACTAAAATGTTTTGTCGTCTATCCCGAAGTATCCGGTAAGGCAACTTCGGTAATTGTAATCCATGAGAACATGGGATTAAATAACTGGGCAAGAAGTATGGCCGATCAGATCGCCGGGGCTGGTTTCATTGCCATTGCGCCGGATCTTTTATCAGGCATGGCTCCCAATGGTGGTGGTACAGCTGATTTCTCCAGCGGCGATTCTGCCCGCGCAGCTATTTACAGGCTTGATTCCTCCCAGGTTAGAAAAGACCTGGATGCAGTATCCGTTTACGTTACCAAATTGCCGGCATCCAACGGCAGGGTAGCTGTAGCTGGTTATTGCTGGGGAGGTTCACAATGTTTCAAAATGGCAACCACCAATCCCATCATAACAGCGGCATTTGTTTTCTATGGAACGGGACCGGATGATGTTTCGGCTATACGTAGCATTAAGGCTCCCGTGTATGGTTTCTATGGCGGCAATGATGCAAGGGTAAATGCAACGATTCCAAAATCAGATTCACTGATGAAAGCCGAAAAAAAGAAATATGATCCGTTGATCTATGATGGGGCCGGACATGGATTTATGCGTGCTGGTCAACTATCTAATGCCTCCGCCGAAAATGCAAAAGCCCGCAATGAGGCATTTGCGAGGCTGGTGGCGAAGTTGAAGGAATTGTAAATTGTGATTGTAAAATAAATTGCAAAGGTTGCCCGCTCATGCAGGCAACCTTTTTTGATTGAAAAGCTCCAACCTAGTCACCGGTGATCACTATCTCCTTGCCGTCAAATGGACGTATAAGCAGATCCTGCCGGGGAACAGGTATTTCAATGCCTTCTGCCTTGAAGGTTTTATCAATGGAGGTGATGATTTCTCCTTTAAGTTCATTCCAGTATTCATGCTGCGCTGCCCAGAACTGCAATTCAAAATCAATGGAGTACTGTCCGAATTGCTTGGCATATACATAGGGGGCAGGACGTTTGAGAACCTTTTCATTATTGTCCATGATCCCCTGTAAAATATTTTTTGCCTTTACCAGGTCGGTCCCGTAAGATACGCTAACGATAACCCCTAGCTGCCGCATATGCCTTCCGGCCGACCAGTTCACCAGGTGCTGGTTTAACAGGTCGCCGTTTGGAATGATCACTGCAGCGCCATCCGACATCATGATCTTACTGCTCCTGAAACCGATTGACTTCATAGTGCCTGGCTTACCGTTTACTTCAATCAAATCGCCCACATTAACGGGTCTTTCAAAGGCAATAATAAAACCACTTACCAGGTTGCTTACCAGGTGTTGTAAGCCCAGTCCGATTCCCACACCCAGGGCGCCAATAATGATAGTGATCTTATCGAGCGGTATACCCGCAGCGGCAAATGCCATGAACAGGCCAAGGCTGATGATGAATATCCTGATCAGTAATATCCAGCTTCCGGCGCCTATCTTTCCGGGTTTTCCTGTTGCCACATGGGTTTCATTGGGAGCAGAAACGAAGAAGGAGATGAACCTCGACAATAACATCGAACAGATCAGGATAACAAGGAATATAAAGAGGCTGTTGATGGTGAATGTATAATCTCCCAGCCTGCGTTCATAGGTCAGAAAATCAAAGAATGGCTCCACCAGCTCATTGAATGTATAAAAATTCCTTCCCACCAGTATTCCCCATCCGATCACCAGCAATACATAAAAAGCGGCAGGTACCCTGTCACCGATCTTGTCAAAATTGATATAGAATAATTTTTTATCAGGGTGCCTGTAAATCTTTGATGCGATGGCTAGTGCTTCATTGATCAGCCTTGCCGTCCATAAGAAGGAAATGGCAATCACAACACCTGTATAACCTGCGGTTAAAAGGGTTTTGGACAAATTATACCGGCCGGTGAGATTGGCCACTATGGAAAGCAATTCAAGGATCAGCACAAACCATATAAAATATACAATGCCTCTTTCCCTGAGGTCATTGGTTTTTCCACTGCGTAGTATATAAGCGGTAAACAATACACCAACAGCTGAAAGACCGAGCATGAACCAGCGGTCTGACCTGGATGCCTGCAAAATAAAATTATCGAAAGTGGCGAGTACAAACAGTCCAAGTATAATAAGCCAGAAGTTCATCCAGAAGCTGGAAATATATTTATTCATGATCACTATCAGGCAAACAGCAGTAGTAAGCCAGAGCAGCGAACTGAAAATAAAGGGAGGGTCAGGGAAGATGAATTGAAACAGGTTAAGGACAATCATGGTGGCTGACAGTAATGGATACCTGGTCACCAGTCGCCCTTTGGCCAGCGGGTCCAAAGGTTCTTCCTCATTTATTTTATGTTTCAGGGAACGTATGAATATAGTTGATGCCATAACAAGAACGAGCAGCAACAGCAACCTTCCCTTGTTATCCTTTGTATAGAAATTCAATGCGAGTTTTTCCTTGGCTACTGAGAAATTCCAAACTTCACTGAATGGCCTGGAAAAATTCAAGGGCTCATCCAGGCCGGGGATTTCCCTTGTAAACATCTGGGCGGATAATTTCCGCTGGTAGAGGTTCAGGTCTTCCAGTTTTGAATTAAGCCTTACCACCATTTGATCAACCTTATGCTGAAGCTCCTCCACATTTACAATGGCTTGTTTCATGGCACTGTCGACCGGTTTCATTTCAGTGGCTACCACAATGATGCGTTTCAGGTAATTGCTTAGCATTACTGAATCGTCGGGAAAGGTATAGAGGGCCGAATCGGCGGAGAGGGAATCAACCTGGTACTGGTAACTGATCAGGCTTGAATGGTATTGGTCGATGATGTTTTTTCTTTGGGTAAGCCTGTTCAATAATTCTTTAAGGATAGCAGATGATACGGCCAGGTTACGCTGGGTCTGGATAGTAGCCGTATTCACGAAGACCCCTTCTTCCACGATGGCCAGGGAAGATTCCGTGTTGCTGAGTTCCCCGGCCATACCCAGGGTATCGATCCCGGTTTTCAGGAATCCCTTTAACCGCAGGTTTGTTTTTTTAATGCGGTCCAGCATTACAGACTGGTGTATGGACAACCGACCCAGCTCGTATTTTTCAATGCTCCTGGCCGTTTCCTCCTTGCCAAACTTCTGGAACTTTTTTACATAGCCGCTGACCTGGGAATCAATGGCCGTTTCCCGGGCAGCGGAATCCTGCTCTTGGGCCTGGACATTTCCGGAGAGTAGAATGCTGATGAGTAAAATGAAAACACTCAGCCTTTGGAAGAGGTGCATCAATAGATGGTTAGTTTTGGTTCCTTTCTTCGGCTCCGGTTTCTCCGGGAAAAAATATTTCACGGGATTAAATTACAAAAGAATTGGGATGGAAACAGTTAGTGTTTATCCGATAATCCCAGGCTGTCGTAAGGATTTTTAGCCGATTTTCAATTTACGAGATATTTTGAGTAAATTTACTCATTATATTGAGTAAATTGTAAAGTATGATGGAACGCGCTCATTTACAAACAGTTATAAATCGGCTAAAGGAGCCGAGGAGGCATATCCAGGTTATTATGGGGCCCCGGCAGGTAGGAAAAACGACCATGATAAATCAATTGCTGGCTCAATTAAATCGTGGATATATTTCTGTTACAGCTGATGGTATAGGGTCAGGAAACATTGTCTGGCTGGAACAGCAATGGGAAATAACCCGTGTGAAAATGGACCAGGATGAAGCAGAAGAATACCTCCTGGTAATAGATGAAATTCAGAAGATTGATAACTGGAGTGAGATTGTAAAAAAACTCTGGGATACAGATACAAGAAATAAGAGAAATTTAAAAGTCATCCTTTTAGGTTCATCAAGGTTATTGATACAATCCGGACTTTCGGAATCACTGGCGGGTCGTTTTGAAACAATTTATATGGGTCACTGGACCTATAAGGAAATGAATGAAGCATTTGGATGGAATGAAGATCAATATGCCTGGTATGGTGGATATCCGGGTTCAGCTGATCTGATCAACGATGAATCCCGTTGGAAATCTTATGTCGGTCAATCATTGATAGAAACCAGTATTTCGAAGGATATTCTCATGCTGACAAGAGTTGACAAGCCTGCATTGATGAAAAGGCTTTTTGAAATGGGATGCATTTATTCCGGGCAGATACTTTCTTATACAAAATTGCTTGGACAATTACAGGATGCAGGTAATACGACCACCTTATCACATTACTTACATTTACTGGATACCGCGGGCCTGCTGGCCGGCATTGAAAAATATACAAAAGACATTATACGTAAACGTTCATCAAGCCCTAAATTCCAGGTACATAATACGGCATTGATCAGCGCACAAAGGAGTGAAACATTTGATGAGATAAGGTCAAATCCTTCAGAATGGGGACGAATTGTAGAGTCTGCCATCGGCGCTCACCTGGTCAATTATTCTATTACTGAAGGCTTCTCACTTTATTATTGGCGGGAACGAAATGAAGAAGTGGATTTTGTCCTGGAAAAAAAAGGAAGGGTTGTGGCCGTCGAAGTTAAAAGCGGCTTGCACAAATCACCTTCAGGAATTAATGCATTCAAAAAGCAGTTTAATCCGCATAAACTAATTCTAATTGGTGATGATGGTTTTTCATGGAAGGATTTTCTGAAGTTGAACCCGGCGGATTTGTTTTAATCAACGACTTATTCAGGATCCCCTGGTTTTTCATGATAAGAACATGGGAACAGTAGTCAACAATTAAAAAAGGCCGCGAAAAATGCAGCCTTTAATATCTTGATTAATTAAAAATGTAAAACTAAACCTTCACCGGTTTCAGCCTGATGATCTTCATGTGATGCATCAACACCATGATGGTGTATGTAGGATCCCACTCGAACCATTTCTTTGCGAAGTTGGCTGAAGTGCCGTATTTGTGGTGATTGTTCTGGAAGAGTTCACCCATCAGGAATAATCCCCATGGTTCAGAATTTTTTGAATGGTCGCCGTTTTTGTAATTGGCATAACCATATTTATGTCCGCACCAGTTTACGATTGCACCCTGAACTGGTCCCATCAGAAAGTGAATGGGGAGTAACAGGTACCACCAGGCGCTGGGCGCGAAGTATACATAGAAAGCAGTATAGGCTAATACAAACATGATCCTGACCCAGTTCCTGTCACCGAACCTGTCGAGCCGCTGCCAGATCGGTAAATAGTCTTTCGTGAATTCTTTCTCTACAGTGAGTTTATTGGTCAGGAAACCATGATAGATTTTCTTGGTATGCACCATCATCCCAACAACATCTTTAAAAAAGTGCGGGCTGTGCGGATCTTTTTCCGTGTCGCTGAATACGTGGTGCATCCGGTGCATCACGGCATAAGCGCGCGGCACAAGAAAAGATGAACCTTGCGTAAACCAGGTCAGGAAGTAAAATATTCTTTCGCGTTTTTTACCGGTAGTATACATCTGGTGAGATGCGTAGCGGTGCAGGAAAAAAGTGTGGAAGAACAGTGAACCGAACCAGTGCAGGACGAAGAAGATCAGAATAGGAACCATGATAAAATATTGGAATGCAAAGATACAATCATACAATGGCAATATGCCATTTTGTTGAAGTTGGCAGCCTTAATTTAACAAGCTGAATAAGAGGTCATAATATGGTGATTTTGGCCTTATATCTTCCAAAATTGCCAGGAACTGAGGTGAAAATGAGTAAAAAATCCGCGATTTAATGAAAAAGTCCCGTTTTGCGGGACTTTAATGTTTTTGTATCAAAACTTTACAACTTCGCCTTAACCTGCTTTTTCTGAATTTTTTAAGGCTTAAGCGGTCATCTTAACCGGGTTTTCCTGAACTTTTTCAGCATTAAGCGAGGCCCTTAACCCGGTCTATTTGAACTTTTTCCCCGTTAATTATGAGAGATTGAAGTCTATACTGACAGAAGTCCCCTTTCCCGGCGCAGTATCTATGTCGAGGTGACCTTTCATCAGTTCAACGCGTGACCGGATATTTGACCATCCCAGTCCGCCGCTACCCCGGGTAAGCGCAGGATCGAAACCCCTGCCATTATCCTCAACGTTTACCACCAGCTTACCGTTTTCAAACAGCAGTTGTACCAGGGCTTCAGTGGCTGAGGCATGCTTGATCACGTTATTGATAAGCTCCTGCACAATCCGGTAGATACTCAAGGCCTGGGACTGTTCCATCTTATTGATTTCTTCGGTACCCATCGACTGATATACCAGTTTGATCATTCCGGTTTTGTTGATCTCGGCAGCATAGTCGTTTAATGCAGCATCGAGTCCGTAGCGGACCAATACTTCCGGCATCATATTATGCGCCACACGGCGCATTTCCCTGATGGAGCTGTCCAGCATGTCGATACTTCTTTCAAAAGCCTGCTGGTTTTGCGGAGTCATGATGAGGTTACCTTTCATATCCTGTAGTGTGTATTTTACGCCCGATAACATTCCGCTCAGGCCATCGTGCAGGTCTTTTGCAAGCCTGGCCCTTTCCTGTTCCTCTCCTTTCATAACCGCTTCTGTGGCGGCAAGTTTCTTTTCGGTTTCCAGTTCTATGATCCGCTGCTCCTGCAATTTTTGTTTCTGCCGATGGTTCCTGGCAGACAGCAATAATATCAGCAGGAGCGCCGAAGCGCCGGCGATGGAAAAAATATACAAGGTTCTTTTCCGGTTTGCTGACAGTTCCTGGATTTTCTTTTCCTGTTCAAGCTGTTTGATCCTGTTCTCTTTCTCGAGTGTGCCATAACGGATCTCGGCTTTTTCCATTTCTTTGCGGGTATCCAGTACGCTCAGGCTGTCTTTCAGCCTGTTGTAGTGGAAAAAGTAGGCATAGGCTTTATCGGGTTTTTTATATGTATATTCTATGTCTGCAAGGATCTTATACAGCCGCATTTCCAGGTTGGCCAACTTGTAATCCTTTGCATGTTGCAGGGCCCTTTTGCCGGCATTTTCAGCGGAATCGAGTACGCCTTTGCGTAAGTAAAGGCTGGCCAGGGCTTTCTCGTTACTCACGATGTGAATGGGGATGTTCATCTGGTATGAATAACGGATGGCTTTCCGCATGGCATCAATGCCCAGGTCGAACTGAAGGGTAGAATAATAGTACATACCAAGTTTGCTGTAATATTCTATGTTCAGGTTGGGCTTGTTGAGGGCAAGCACCAGTGGCTCAGCCATCTTGAAATAAAAGAGGGCTGAATCAGACTGGTTGAAATTGGCATAGTCGTCACCCAGATAGATGGCTGCATATGATATTCTTTCCTTCTCACCCGATTCAAGGTAAGCCTGAAGTGATTTTTTATCATGCTCAAGGGCTTTGTTATAATCACCCAGGTTAACATAAAACGATCCTATACTGGAATAAGCATTACCGATCATTTCAAAGCGGAGGGGATGATTGGTTTGTTTCCAGAGATTAATTGCGTTCAGGTTGGCTTCGATGGCTTCGGTGTTTTTTTCCATGGATCCCATAGAGGAGCCAATGGAAGCCATGGCATAAATCTCCCAGAATTTCGCTTCGTCTTTTTGTGAAGGATTAAGGGCGGCTTTCCTGTAAAATAAAATGGCGCTATCGTATAGCTGTATGGATCGTTGATAATTTCCCTTCAGGCTTTCGAAATCAGCAAGGGTCTGTATGCAATAACCCATGGGGAAAGTATAGGGTCCTTTCTGTGCGAGCCTGAATGCTTCATTCAGTGTTTTGCTTCCCTTCTCAATATCGTACCCGTTCTGGTTCTGGGCAAGGTTGCAAAGGATAACAACCCTGGCCGAGTCGCTCCGCTCCTTGTTGACCAGTTCCTGCAGGCTGTCAATTGCCCTGTCCTGGCATATGGCCATGAAGGACAGGAATAAGTAGGAGGCAGTAACCAGGAATTTTTTCATCAGACAGGAAATGGTTATTGCAGTAAAATAACAAAGTTCTGCAATAACAGCGATTCCCATTTTTAAGGGAATTACGGGTTGTTTTTTCCAGCTTTTCGGTGAATTTTTTCGACAGCAACCATTCGTCAATTTGGTAATGCGGGAATCCGAACTGAGCTATGACCGGCCGTCAATATGGTAGTGTGTGAAAAGAGAGGTACGCAATGGCCATCTGCCAATTTGGTAATGTGCGACAATTACTTTGAGCTATTGCCCATTACTAAAAAAACCAAGGGCGTGCAGGAGAAGTTCGATATTAATGAACCTTGGAAATTGCGGACAAAATATACCTGCTGAAAGCTTATTTTATACCAGCATCGTCACCGGGTTCTCCATAAACTTTTTGAGGGTCTGGAGGAAGGCGGCGCCGACAGCCCCGTCAACACTGCGGTGGTCGCAGCTCAGGGTAACCTTCATGATATTGGTAACACTAAAACCATCGCCTTTCTTCACTACAGTCTCTTTGATCCTTCCTACGGCGAGGATGGCAGAGTCCGGCGGATTAATAATGGCCGTGAATTCATCAATATCCATCATTCCAAGATTGGAAATGCTGAAGGTATTGCCGGTGAATTCGGAAGGTTGTATTTTTTTGTCGCGCGCTTTTGCATACAGTTGCTTTGCATCGGCGGCGATCTGTGACAATGATTTCTGGTCGGCGAACCTGATTACCGGAACAATCAGTCCTTCGGGCAATGCAATGGCGGAGCCGATATGGATATGCTGATAGGTGCGGATAAATTCACCCATCCAGCTGCTGTTAACGGCGGGGTGTAACCGAAGTGCCATGGCGCAAGCCTTGATCAGCATGTCCTGGAAGGAAATTTTGACCGGGCTCACTTCGTTCATCTGCGTCCTGGCTTCCATGGCATTGTCCATATTGATTTCCATCGTGAGATAGAAATGCGGCGCACTGTACATGCTTTCGCCGAGTCGGCGTGCGATGGTTTTGCGCATGGACGTGAGCTGGGTGTCGGCAAAGCCTTCCTGTCCGGCCGGTACAAACGGTGCAGCCTTTGCTTCCGGAGCAGCAGTAGTTGATGCAGCAGTTGCCGGTGCTGTAGTCGCCGGTGCTGCAGAAGGAACAAAATTGACGACGTCACTTTTTACTATTCTTCCGCCATCGCCGGAACCGGCGACCATCTTCAGGTCCACACCTTTTTCCTGCGCGAGTTTTTTCGCGAGGGGAGAGGCTTTGAGACGTCCATTGCTGGTGGCTGTGGCAGATGGTGCAGTTGTTGCAGCAACTGCAGGTGCTGCTGAGGTTGCGGCCAGGGCTGTGTTAGTATTGGTTGCGGCCGGTGCTGGTGCTGCGGCAGCCTGGTTGAGCGATTGTAAAAGCGCAGTCACATCTGTGCCTGCCTTTCCCACGATCGCGATAATTTCATTGACTTTAGCGGCTTCGCCTTCTTTTATCCCGGTGAACAAGAGGGTTCCGTCGGCATATCCCACCACGTCCATCGTGGCTTTGTCGGTCTCCACATCGGCGAGTGAATCATCGGCCTTCACCTTATCGCCCACCTGCTTGTTCCACTTCACGATCTTTCCTTCGGTCATGGTATCGCTGAGCAGGGGCATGCGAATCACGGTAACGCCAAGCTGTTCTGGGGTGATGGTTGGGGCAGTGGCCGGTGCGGCTGTTGTTGCTGGTGCCACAGTTGCAGGAGCGGGGGTAGCTGGAGCTGCAGAAACCGGCGCTGCGGCTGAAGTTGCCGATGCTCCGGCGGGTGCTTCGATGAGCGACTTGATATCTTCGCCTTCCTTTCCCACAATAGCGATAATCTCATTCACCTGGGCGGCGGAGCCTTCGGGCACACCCACGTAAAGCAGGGTACCATCTGCATAACCCACCACGTCCATGGTAGCCTTATCGGTTTCCACATCGGCCAGTACATCGTCGCTTTTTACTTTATCGCCCACCTTTTTGTTCCATTTGATGATCTTTCCTTCCGTCATCGTATCACTAAGGAGGGGCATTCTTATCACTTCAGCCATAAGGCGGCGTATTTAATAGTTTGGGAGTCGAAATTAGGGAAAAATAACGATTAGCTCCTTCGGAGATTTGCGAATTTACGGATTTGCGGATTGGCGAATTATCTCCAGAAAAGTCAGGCTAATTTGATTGCTAGAATAATCTATTCATAATTCGCCAATTCGTCAATTCGCCAATTCGTCAATAGTCAAGGTCCATCCCCAACCGGTCCTTGAGTTCCTTAACCAGGGGATACATTTCGATGATTTTAAGGTATTGCTCGCGGCTCGACAATGGCTTTTCCTTAGCTGATTCAGTGTCTTCCTTCTGCAGGAGGACCAACTGGTAGGTTAACTGGCGGTTCTTGAAGAAATCCTGCAGGTGCGCGATCAGCTGTCCCCGTTCCTGCTCGATGAATTTCTGCTGGATCACGCTTTCAGTACTGATCTCAAAAGTATTTTCATCGATCACCCTCAATACAGCATGCTTGAAATTGGTGACGGCCGACGGATTTTTTTGTTCGATGAGCCGTTCAATATATTGACCCCATGCCTGGTGGAGCAGTTCTTCATTGAGTTTGGTTAACTCCTCTTTTTTGCGCTGACGATTTGCTATCTGCGACCGTATTGTTGTTAAATTCATTCCCGATCCGGTGCCGTCAGCGATTACGGATTGCGGATTGCGGATTGCGGATTGGCCTTCGGCCATTGACGGATTGGGCGCCTTCGGCGATTGCGAATTACGAATTGCGGATTGCGGATTGGGTTCCTGTGATTTTGCAACTTCCGTTTCAATCATCACCTTTGGACCACTACCTGCGTCTCTTGCCTTCTCCGGGTCTTGTACCTTCCCCGCGGCTTTGACCTCCAGGATCGGCAACGCCCTGAACGACACCGCCTTTACCCCGTCAAGTTTTTTTTTGCGCCGTTATCGCCAGCACTAAGCTCTATCGCCTGGTGCAGGTAGGTGAGTTTGATGATCGCCAGTTCGAGGTGCAGCCTTTTATTCCTCGCCTGCTTATAATTGATCTCGGCCTCATTGATAATATTCAGTGCGCTGATCAGCCACGACAATGAAACTTTCTTCGCAGTCGATACATATTTCTCCTTAAAGGTTTCCACGGCTTCGAGTAATCCCGCCGTCTTCTCATCACGGCTCACCATCAGGTTTCGTAAAAACTCCGAAAACCCGTTCAGCACCTGCTCCCCCTCAAATCCCTTTTTATTGATATCATCATAGAGCAGCATCGCATCCGATAATTTCTGCAGCTGCATATAGTCGAGCAGCTTGAAATAATAATCCTCGTCGAGGATATTCAGGTGTTCTAACGTATTCGCATAGGTGATTTCGTGGTTTGTGAAGCTCGCGATTTTGTCGAGGATACTCAGTGCATCCCGCATACAGCCTTCGCTCTTCTGCGCGATCACATGGAGCCCGGCCCTTTCAGCTTTTATTTCTTCTTTCTCACAGATTTCCTGCAGATGTTCCACCGTATCCTGCGCCGTGATCCGTTTAAAATCGAAAATCTGGCACCTCGATAAAATCGTGGGCAGGATTTTATGTTTTTCCGTAGTGGCTAAAATAAATATTGCATAGGGCGGAGGTTCTTCAAGTGTCTTTAAAAATGCATTGAAGGCCGATGTACTCAGCATGTGCACCTCGTCGATGATATAGACCTTGTACTTTCCGGCCTGCGGCGCGAAGCGCACCTGGTCGGTCAGGTTGCGGATATCTTCCACCGAGTTATTGCTCGCGGCATCCAGCTCGTGGATGTTCATGGAACTGCCATTGTTGAAGGAAACGCAGGAAGGGCATACATTACAGGCTTCGCCGTCGGGTTGCTGGTTTTCACAGTTGATCGTTTTGGCGAGGATACGGGCACAGGTGGTTTTGCCAACGCCACGCGGACCGCAAAACAGGAAGGCATGCGCCAGCTGGTTATTGCGGATGGCATTTTTCAGGGTGGTGGTGATATGTGATTGTCCCACCACCGTCGAAAAATTCTGGGGCCTGTACTTGCGCGCCGAAACGATAAACTTCTCCATAGACTTAGGATGCAAGTTAATTAAATACGGAGAAGATTACGGATTGCGGATTGCGGATTGCGGATTATAGTGTGTTCAATGTTGATAATTAAGGGCAAAGATTTCTATATTTAAAGTGATTTTAATGTGAATCCGTAATCCGCAATCCGCAATCCGCAATGTCCCTAAAGAAGACTCACTAAACGTTTATTGCCATGGCTGACTTCATCCTTTCACTCGACCAGGGAACCACTTCTTCCAGGGCCATCATATTTGACCATGCCGGAAAGATCACGGCCATCGCCCAAAAAGAATTCCGGCAGATCTTTCCCCAGCCCGGATGGGTGGAGCATGATCCCCATGAAATCTGGAGCACCCAGCTCGGGGTGGCCGCCGAAGCCGTACACCAGGGCGGGCATTTCCTCCAAAGGACCTGGCCGCCATCGGCATCACCAACCAGCGGGAAACCACCATCGTCTGGGACCGGGCAACCGGAGAACCGGTATATAATGCCATCGTGTGGCAGGACCGCCGCACCGCGGTTTTTTGTGATGAACTCAAGGAGCAGGGTCTGGATAAACTCATCCGTAAAAAAACCGGGCTCATTATCGATGCCTATTTTTCCGCTACCAAGATCCGCTGGATCCTGAATAATGTGGAAGGTGCCCGCAAAAAAGCCGAAGACGGCAAACTGGCTTTTGGTACCGTGGATACCTGGCTGCTCTGGAACCTCACCCGGGGACAAGCGCACGTGACAGATGTTTCCAATGCCTCCCGCACCATGCTCCTGAATATCCATACACAGGAATGGGACGATGAGCTGCTGAAAATTTTTGATATACCACGACTCATGTTGCCCTTCGTGAAATCGAGCTCTGAAATCTATGGCATCACCCAACAGGTGATCGCACCAACCCAGATTCCGATTGCTGGTATTGCAGGCGACCAGCAGGCCGCCTTATTTGGGCAACTATGCACCACACCCGGAATGGTGAAGAACACTTATGGCACAGGCTGCTTCATGCTGATGAACACGGGCGAGAAACCTGTCGTCTCACATAATAACCTGCTCACGACTATCGCCTGGAAAATCAATGGCAAAACCGAATATGCCCTCGAAGGATCCGTCTTTATTGCAGGGGCCATCGTACAGTGGCTGCGCGACGGACTCGGCATCATCAAACATTCTTCCGAAATAGAAGCCCTCGCCAAAAACGTTCCCGGGCAGTGAAGGGGTCTATGTGGTTCCTGCATTTGCAGGATTGGGTGCACCTTACTGGGAACAGCACGCAAGAGGGACCATCGTGGGACTTACCCGCGGATCAAATACCTCACATATCGCCCGCGCGGCGCTCGACAGCATTGCCTACCAGACCCGCGACGTGCTGAAAGCCATGGAATCTGATTCGGGTATACCTATCCGTGAGTTAAGGGTCGATGGCGGAGCAACGGTGAATAACCTGCTCATGCAATTCCAGAGTGATATACTTAACGTGAAAGTGGTACGACCGAAGATCATCGAAACCACGGCCATGGGTGCGGCATTTTTAGCCGGGCTTGCTACCGGTTTTTGGAAATCAACCGATGATATCCAGCATCACTGGGAGCCCGATAAACATTATGAGCCGCAGATGAAACCGGCCGACCGCGACGCCATGGTGAAAGGATGGAACCGGGCCATCAGGACAGCCATTGCCTGGGCGGGAGACGAGTGACATTAAGCATCATAAAATATGAATTATGAATCCAAAAAGGTTATTACGGTTTTATTTTTGCAGACCCGGACGGTCATAAATTTAATGTCTTTTACATGCAGGGTCTTTAGCAAAATAGAAAAGCAAGCAAATTATATTTATGAAAAAAGAAGTATTGACATTTCTGATATTATTGCCAATCAGCCTTATGTCTCAATCCAATAAAAAAGTCACCGTAGATTTTCTCCAGTCCTTTGCGGATGCATTTAATGCTCATGATATCAAGGCTGTCATGTCGCATATGACGGTTGATTGTGTGTTTGAGGCTTCTGCCGGACCAGATGCTGACGGAGAAAAATTTACCGGGCAGGAGCAGGTGAAGAAAGCATTTGAAAATGTATTTGCCAGCTTCCCTGATGCCCGTTGGAATAATCCAAGGCACTTCGTTGAAAGCGACAGGGGCTTCTCCGAGTGGACCTTTACCGGCACAAAATCAGATGGAACCAGGGTGGAGGTTACCGGATGCGATCTGTTTACCTTTAAAGACGGCAAAATAGCGATTAAGAATTCTTACCGGAAGAACCGTATCCCAGCGAAATAGAGATAAACTCACACGAAGGACTGATCATAATCATTTATTCATGTACAAGGGCTGTTTAGTTTTGGAACTATCGGCTATAACAATAAAACAACGATAATAAGCTGTAATGAAATTCATTATTTTTTCCACTGTAGCCATTTTACTCCTTCCTGGCTGCAACCGTGGGATAAATAATACCATTAAGATTTCAGGGGCTGCCAGGGAACCTCTTATCATATCACCTACCTGGCGGATCAACATTCCAATTACAGGGAAGCCATCGATTCTATTTTTAAGAAAATTGATTTATCCCTCTCCACCTATAATCCTGGTTCAATTATTTCGAGAATAAATGAAAATGACAGTACCGTTAAGGTGGATGAATATTTTTCAGCCGTATTTAATAAGTCCATTGAAGTTTCGGAAAAAACAAAGGGCTTATTTGATGTTACCGTCGCTCCCATAATTA
>CAWGLH010000008.1:0-183081 GCA_963823365.1 uncultured Sphingobacteriales bacterium | reverse complement strand
CTTCAGGTGTATTGTGCCACTTACCAAATGCTGAAGTATTGTACCCATAATTTTTAAGCACTTCAGCAACGGTTGCAGAAGTCTTTGGAATGGTACCGCTAAACCCGTCGAAATCATTGGCGATTGCGGATATCTGGCCATTGCCCACAAATGTGTGATTGCGACCGGTGAGTAATGCGGCCCTTGTGGGTGAACACATGGCAGTGGAGTGAAAACGGTTATATGAGATCCCCATGTTGGCTACACGACTGAGTGTTGGGGTATTGATTTCTCCTCCATAGGTTGATGCCGTACCCGGACCAACATCATCCATCAGTATGATCAGGATGTTTGGTGCATCATCCGGCAGGTGCTTTGGCTCCACACGTTTTTTATAGGTGGATGTTTCCATTGTCAGGTCAGCTACAGAACCAGATGGCACAGGAGGAAAAGGAAGCACATCACCATCTACTTCAGTTGTAGCGGAAGTACCAGTAGTTTCAGCTGGTTTGTTTCCTTTATTGCCGCAGCTGCTTGCCATGAAAGCGACGATGAGTAATCTGTAAAATCAGTTTCATCAGATAATTTTTAAAAAAAAGGAATAGAATTAATTGAGATGTCCACCCTTTAGCCGGGCACAATACAATCTATTAAAAGACACTATTTGGAACCATAAAGAATAACCTCTGCTTTGCCGTTTAATAAGCCCTTGGTTTCAAACCAAAATTCCACACTTTTCAATTTTCTTTTGCCCCCTTTCAGATCAATTGCTCGGCTTTCCCCGTCTTTCGATATCTCATCCTTCACTTCAATATTTTCCGGGGCTCCATCATCATATAGTACCACCATTTTATTCATATTTAAATGGCGAATCTTCCACCCTTAACTTAATCTTGCGATATGTGTCATGTGGTCCGTCAATATCAATCCGGTCATGATCGCCATTATGACCTGCTTTTACCCGGCCCAGTTCACGCCAGTTGTCCAAAGGAATCATTTGTGTGTGTGAACATGCAGAAAAGATACAACGCCACATGATGACGGGTGTAAGTAATGGATAATGTTAAAAAGATTCATAATGTTATTTTTCAGATTGATTTTTTCAAACGTTTATACAAAAAAGGCTTTTTAGATAAGCCGGAAGATAACCGGTTAAGTTACCCCCGGCCTGCTACCTTAACCAAAACTATTGTGAGACCTTAACCACTGTCCTTCGGCTCTTCGCCCTTCCTTCTTCCACACTGTTATCTCCGATAGGGAATTGCTCACCATAACCAACTGTGGTCAGGCGGCCTTTGTCGATACCTTTTGATACCAGGTAATCAACAGATAATTTTGACCTTTTTTCAGATAAAGTCTGGTTGTATTTGGCATCGCCTAAAGTGCTGGTATGTCCTTCCAGGGTAATATTAATATCCGGGTTATTGTTCAGGAATGTGACTACTTTATCCAGGTTGGCTTTATCCTCAGCGTTTAATTTTGCTTCATCACGCTTATAATAAAGAATCATTTCAGGGCAACCCAGGTTACCTTCAATTCCGGCAACTTTAGGACACCTGTCATTTTCATCATTGATGCCATCTCCGTCTGTATCAGGGATTGGGCAACCTTCATATTTGGCTGTACCTGCAACAGTTGGACATTTATCATTTTCATCATTGATGCCATCGCCATCTGTATCAGGAATTGGGCAACCGTTATATTTAGCGGTACCAGCCTGGTTGGGCATTTATCATTGTCGTCATTGATACCATCGCCATCCGTATCAGGAACAGGACATCCACCATACTTTGCAGTGCCTGCCTGGTTAGGGCATTTGTCATCATTATCATTGATGCCATCACCATCTGTATCTAACAACAACGGGTACAACTGGTGCAGCAACAACTGCAGCTTTTGTTTTACCACGGAAACCTATGGTAAGTCCAAACTGCCATGCATTGTTTTTAACATCGGTATTGGGGATACCATAATTGTCTTCATTAATGCTGTTAAACCCGCCAATATAGCGACCGTAGATACCAATATTCCGGGTGAACCAAAATTCTGCGCCTACTGTACCGGCGAAATCGGTGCCCTTAACCTGGTCCTTGATATCTTCATCAGATAAGCCATCCACTTTTGATTTGGCACTCATTAAAAAATCGAGTTGAGGGCCCAGGAACAATCCCAATCTCCAGATCGGTGTAATTTTAAATAACACCGGAACAGAAAGGTAATTCAGGTTTAAGACTACCCTCTGATGCAGGCGAAATGGTTGTTTTAAATTTGGATCCCATGGAAGAGTACAACAATTCCGGTTGGATGGAAAATAACCTTCCCAATCCAATGTTATAATATATACCTCCGGCAAAACCTGTTTTGGAACTCACATCAAAAATATTCGGATCCGGATCGTATTTATTGGATGATACATTCACACCGGCTTTCAATCCAAAATAAGAATGGGAATATCCATCCTGAGCATAAGTTGCAGTTGCGAAGAGAAAAACCAATACTGCTGTAAATACATGTTTCATTGATTGTGTTTTTTTTGACTTTGTAATGATAAATTTTCAGGAATTAATAATTTTTGAAAAAGTGTTTTTCATTTGATTGGATTTACATTTGTATTGAACAGTGCTTCAAAAACCGCAGCCGTTAAAAAATGCCCGCAACTGAGACCAGTCGCGGGCTCTAACTGATTATGAAAAAACCAACTTGAAAATAACCGTGCTTAAACAGGTATGATTACTTATAGGATTATAATAAATCCACTTTTACTGATTTAATTTTTCCATTGAATTTGAATGGCGCTTTTTTATGGTAGCGCATTGAAACCGATGAACCTAAATCTGTTCCAACATCAAAGGTTTCACTCGCCGTAAATGCAGCAGGAACCGTTCGTCTTCACTTCACCTGTGGCAACCTCTTTGCCATCCACATTGATCACGATGGTTGCCGGTGCACCTGGTTTGGCAAGGGTTGTTTGTACTTCCACCAAATGCTTGCCCGCTGAAAGTTTTTCGTTTGCTTCCACGGTATATCGCTCAATGATCATCATATTATATTCATATACCAGCTTGCCATTTTCCATAAATAAGGTTAATCCACCTGAACCGCCCCCCAGCGCATATAGTACACCGTTAGCATTGGCCGGCACATCCATATCAATCACAACTTTATTACTCGTTTTACCCAAGCCGGGTGCACTGAATTCAGGCATACGTATGGTGCTTCCATTGAACACCCAACTCTTGTATGGCGAGGATAATCGCATCTTCCGGATGGAGCCTGAGCCAGATACCGGCACCGATGGGTACATCCTTATTTTCTTTGGCCACTTCAGCGAAAAGTTCTTTCAATTCTTCCAGCTTGGAAGGATTATTTGTTGCCAGGTCATTGGCCTGGGAATAATCTTCATTCAGGTTATACAGTTCCCATACATCTTTTTTGGGATCCCATTTATCAAGGCCGGTTTGTCCGGCTATCCAGGGGAAAAGGGGACCGAATGTACAAGCATACCATCCGTCTTTATAAATACCTCGACTACCATTATTATCAAAAAACTGGGTTTTAGCAACGGCTGGCGCATCGGCTTTGTCAAAAGTGTATTTCATGCTGACGCCATCCATACCCATTTGTGTAAATCCATTTACTACTTTGGGAGGTGTAATTCCCAGTACATCATAAATGGTAGGAACAATATCATTCACGTGATGAAATTGTGAACGGGGTGTTTTATCCGGTTTGATCCCTTTGGGCCAGCTGATGACCATGGGGTTTCGTGTTCCTCCAAAATGTGATGCAACCAGTTTGGTGTGTCTAAATGGCGTATTTGCCCCCAGGCCCAACCGGCATGATACATGTTGTCGGTTAGCGGTGACCCAATGGCATCAAGCCTCGCCAAGGGTTTTTGCAGCGCAGCGAGTTGTTGTCAATCGTATTGGGAATACCGTTTTGTGCGAGCAGTTCGCTGATGGTTCCATTCTGGCCTTCGGCACTGGCACCATTATCGCCCCAGATATAGATGACAATCGTATTTTCTTTCTGCCCCATCTCTTCAATCTTATCCATTACTTTACCAACCTGTGCATCGGCATGTTCCACAAATCCGGCATAGATTTCCATCAGCCTGCGTTGAAATGGCCGCTCTGCTTCAGGAATACTTTCCCAGGAAGGCATGGTTTTATCCCTTGGAGTCAGTTGTGTATTGGCTGGTATCCAGCCCATTTCTTTCTGGCGCTTGAAAACCCGTTCGCGGTATGCATCCCAGCCATCATCAAATTTTCCTTTGTATTTATCCGCCCATTCTTTAAAAATATGGTGCGGACCATGACCTGCACCCGGAGCAAAATACAGGAAGAAGGGTTTATCAGCTGCAAAAGCCTGGTGCTGGTCCAGCCAGGTATTGGCTTTTTCTGCCAGATCTTCTGACAGATGATATTTTTCATTATGCGGAGGCTCTACAGGAGTGAAATTTTCCACCAGCCTTGGTTCCCACTGTGATGTTTCGCCAGCCAGGAAACCGTAGAAATATTGAAAGCCATAATTATTCGGCCAGTATTCGAAAGGGCCCTGCGGTAGTGGTCTGATTGGCCGGCGTATTATGCCATTTACCAAAAGCAGATGTGCTATACCCATAATTCTTCAAGACTTCTGCAACAGTTGCAGCTTCTTTTGGAATAATACCCGTATATCCATCCCAATCCACTGCACGCTCTCGGCGATGGTACCATTTCCGACCCTGGTATGGTTTCGTCCGGTCAGTAATGCAGCGCGGGTGGGTGAACAAATAGCCGTAGTATGAAATTCATTATAAGCAATCCCTTCATTATATACTTTCGATAAAACGGGTGTATTGATCTCTCCGCCAAAAGTGGAAGGCGCTGCCAAATCCTACATCATCCATCAGCACAATGATGATATTCGGGGCATCTTTGGGAAGGTGGTTTGCTTCAGTACGGCGGACATGTTTACTTTCCGCCAGTGATTCTCCGGCAATACTTGCACTGGGAGAGGGTGGAAAAGGAAGAACAGCCCCTGATGCCGAATCCGAAGCGGAACCTGGTCCTGATACCGGCGCCTGGCAGGCACCCAGCGCCAGAATTAAAATGAAGTTTACAAGTAAAACCCGCATAAATACATTTTTATAATCTGAAATAATCCGGAAAATGAAACTCTGAAACTTCAATACCCATAGTTCCCTGTTTGAACTTTTATAGGCATTGAAAAAATTTATATGGGCAAGGTATGGTGCGAAATTGCCGATCGTATAAAATGCGCGCAGAAGGGTGACTGAATTCCGTTAATCTTGACTAAGAAGTAGATTTTGAATAAAATAGCCTGTAAACGGTTGGGACTGGCGTGTATAAATTCAGTTATTCTTTACTGAAACAGCCATGTAAACAATCGCTTTTATCAGTTCCGGGGTCTTGATTGGTATAATGGCGGGTTGTCAACCGACTTTCTTTAGCCAGGTATAGCGCACAATAACAGAGAAGCCGCCTCAATAATTGAGACGGCTTCCCTGTTATTCAAAGCCCGGTAAAGGATAATTTAGAAATTTTACTTAGCTTCCTCCACATCAACAACCTCATACATATCCTTTCCATTCTCCTGAATTGGCTGGTAGTAAGTTTCACCCAGTTTAACATAGGTCACATCGCCCATTTTCACTTCCTCCCCACCATCGGCCATGTTTTCCACCACTGCTCCTGATGTAGGAGGTACAACCTTGTACCCGTTGGAAACCTTTTCATAGAAAGTGCCTCCCCAATAGTAGTTCTTTACCCCGCTTGCTTCGTCCAAAACAATTGTTTCGTAACCGGAAGGTATTGTTTTCACTACACCTCCAACCGGTGCGGCCACAACGGTATAGCCCCCGCTTCCTTTCAGGTAAAAAACACCTTCGTCATAATAATATTCTTCCTCTGCCAATACAGGCTCTGCAGGCATTGGAATCGGCGTATAATAATTCATGCTGGGACCGGAGCGCATGTATTCCCTGCCTTCCAGGGCTAAATGGCAGTATTCATCACGAAATAATCGCTTGAATGTAACATGGGCGGGAGATCAGCGTCTGCAAATGAAACGATAATGGCTGTTGCAGCCAACGTGGCAATAAAGAATCCCCATGGATGCCAACGTGGTCCCCAGTAAAAAGGCCTGTAAGGGTGATAGAAATAAGGATTATAACAACGATAATGAAATCCGCCATATACATAAGGAGGGCGAGAATAGGGGCGATAATTGTTGTGGCGTACAGATGTATTCTTTGTATTCCTGACCTTGATATCCTTACTATTGTCAACATTGATATTTACATCGCCACGGCTTTTGTCGATGTTTACATTATTATTGCTGACATTTTTACCGCCACCAAGGTCGGATCCTGCATCTGTTATCGCCCACATTACCGGCCTTATCCTTTGCGTGTCTGTGAATTGTGCTGGGTTTGGCAACAGATTTCTGTGTATTAGACGACGGCTTGACAGCATGGTTTCTGGTACTGAGGTTAGCCGCAGGCTTCTGTACATTGGCCGGTTTTTTCGCCGGAGCTGTTCCGCTCTTTTTTGCTGCGCAGAAAGATCCTGTGTTGCAAATGGAAAGAAAGTAGCGTCAATGCCGCCAGACATTTACCGATATGTTTAATATGCATATTCATACATTGATTTTTATTGTTTACTGTGTTTAACTTGTAGGTGATCCGTGTTAACCGGTTGATTAGCCGATTATCACTCAACTTCCATAAGATCCCAGATACGATCGTACCGGGGATTAATGATAATTTCTATCCGGCGATTCCGCTCCCGGCCTTCCGGAGTTTCATTACTGGCAACCGGATTAAACTTGCTCCTGCCTGCCGCGATCAGTCGCTTAGGATTAATGTTGTACACATCAGACAGCACACGCACCACCGCATTGGCACGCTCCGTGGAAAGGGACCAGTTGTCTGCCTTACCCTCTAATTGAGATTGTATCGGTATTGCCCACGATGGTTGTAGTTACGCCGGGATTATCATACATGACCTGCGCTACCACATTAAGTGCTTCCCTGCCCTTAGGCCCGACAGATGCAGCTCCCGTATTAAATGTAAATTCATCAGGCACGGTGATATGATACCGGCCATTTGAATAGGTTACATACAACCGGCCTCCCGAAGATTTCGAATGGAAGTTTCGGCCTTTGCTTCGAGCTCACTTAATGAAGTTCCCCTGGCTGCAAGTTCCTCGTCAAGCTTTTGTTTTCTTGCTCTCGCAGGCCTCTTCGGCCCTACGGCAATTCGCGGCATCCTTGCTGTAGGCAATTATTGCTCTTCTTTCAGCCTTTTGATGTCTGCTTCATTCGCAGTAATTTTTTGGGACTGCTGACTGTTCACCTCTTTTAACTGGTTCCACCTCGGTGCCTGGGTGTTCCAGTTTTTTACTTGTTCCGCAGGATGCAAGTATCACACCTGCTCGGCCATTGCTAAGAGCGAATGTTTCATATTTAATTTTTACTCAGTTAATTAATTGTTAATGAAAGGTAATTCTTTCCAATTCAATATTTTTAATAGAGATAATTTGATACATTTTCACAATTTCAAATTTTACATTAAGCCAAAAGGCAGGTGGTTAAATTTTCTTACGAAACTACTGCGCTACTTTAACAACCGTCCTCCTGCTTAAAGCCCTGCCTTCTTCTTTACTGTTATCACCGACAGGAAATTGTTCACCAAAGCCTGCAGACTGCAAACGACTCCTGTCAATACCCTTTGACACCAGGTAGTCAACACTGATTTTAGCACGTTTTTCAGAAAGGGTTTGATTGTATTTTGCATCACCCAATGTGCTTGTATGCCCTTCCAGCATAATATTCAGATCCGGGTTATTATTCATGAAGGTTACCACTTTATCCAGGTTGGCTTTGTCTTCCGCATTTAATGTTGCTTCATCACGCTTGTAATAAAGGATCATTTCAGGACAACCGAGGTTTCCTTCAATTCCCGCCACTTTAGGGCACCTGTCCATTTTCATCATTGATACCATCGCCATCAGTATCAGGAATCGGGCAGCCGCCATATTTAGACAGTACCGGCCTGGTTAGGACATTTGTCGTTTTCATCATTGATGCCATCGCCATCCGTATCAGGAACAGGACAGCCGCCATATTTTGCGGTACCGGCCTGGTTAGGACATTTATCATTTTCATCATTGATGCCATCGCCATCCGTATCAGGAACAGGGCAGCCGCCATATTTAGTTGTTCCTGCCTGGTTGGGACATTTATCATTTGCATCCGCAATACCGTCTTTGTCTGTATCAATACTTGCTTCAACTACCGGTGCGAGCCGCTGCAGCTGCTGCCTTAGCTTTAAGCTTTTTCATGTTTACATAAGTGAGCACCGCTCCAATACGGAGCATATTGGAATTGGCGCCATCATCACCAGCCAGTACTAATCCATATCCTGCCGAAAGACCAAGCATGGGAAGAACCTGGTAGCCCACTGTCGCCCCGCTACCCAACATATTGATGGTGGTCTCATCATTT
Source organism: uncultured Sphingobacteriales bacterium (assembly GCA_963823365.1). Classification (GTDB taxonomy): domain Bacteria; phylum Bacteroidota; class Bacteroidia; order Chitinophagales; family Chitinophagaceae; genus Pollutibacter. The sequence goes on along the minus strand of CAWGLH010000008.1, from coordinate 174,590 downwards.
TTAACATCATCCAATTCTACAGTACCGCCATACTGATAGCGCAATGTAACACCAGCCCAAAATTTGGTTGAAAAATTATGTGACAAATGATTCTCGAAAGTAAAAAGTGTTGACTGTTTCAATTTATCTCCGCCTGGTTACCACCGTTGGATCATTATTGGGGGCATAAAAATGAAGTGCAGGATAAGATTCCCACCAGGTAAGCCTTTTGGGGTTTTTACTGAGCTGTATATTCATCGGTACCCCAATGTCGAAACTAACCCTGTTGGTACCCATGTTAAGTGGTTTATTTTTATCATAGGTGCCCGGATACCAAAACCGGGTGTACAGCATCATGGAGAATGTTTTATGCTTGTATTTGGAATATTCTATGACATTTAATGCAGGCTGATTGATCAAACCGACTTTTAATCCTACAAATCCATCACCAAATCCGGAAGCCTTCACTTCCGGACGTTGCAACTCCGGGAGGATCCGGGACTACCCTGCCACTTGCAGAACCAGGTGTTGCATTAAACATTATTTGTGCAAAACGACCTCCAAGATTAAAATTATGGACAAGGGTCAATGGAAATACATCTATCTTAATTTCCGCATCCTTAATGTAAATATTACCCGGCGTTAAATTTTGGTTCAGACTCATCCATTTTGCATTCAACGCCGTAACACCTGTGGGGCCCCAAATGATATTTCGGGGACCATCGCCCTGGGCCGTAACTCCGCATAAGCAATCAATGCAATTAAGAAAAGTTTTACTGATTTTTTCATGTCTAAAAACTTGAAGTTTTGATATAAATATTTCTAATCTATTTTTTAGTAGGCGGAAACATTGCATTCAGCTGAAATTGAAGTGTAACATCTCCCTTATTGGGACCGCTGATCATGTATTGTGGTCCAATAAATGCGCTTAAATTTTTTGCAAATGCCTTTCCAAAAGTTACAATGACCGGAATACTATATGTATCATTTTTCCAATCAAAAGTCAAAATCGGGCTTGATCCAATAAAGAAACCATTACTCAGAATTTTTGTAAAAATGGGCTGAAACAACATGAAATTCCTGCTTTGCCTGTTGCTGCTTCCGGCAAAACTGAAATATTGCTGTACCAGTGCGCCATAAATAAGGCCTTTTGTTTTTGTGTTCAAAACAACTGATGCAAGACCAGCACACCATTTACCGCCACTTATTTGTTCCGGATTATTGGTTGGAATAAGCAAACCCGGTCCGGCACCTATAATGCCCCATTTTTGCTTGAATGCAATTAAATCTGCAATAATCATATCACTCAGCCCGGTTGCATCCAATGAAGGTTTTGCAGGATAAGTTTGACCTACTAAAGGAACCTCTAACCGGTAAATGGTATACACTTTTTCCGGGTTCTTACTTTTAATAAAAGGCAAGCCGATGGAGGGTGTGGGTTGAACAATACGCGTCGTTAGATTTATCTGCCTGGCTTTATCCTCCTTCCAGGTAAAATTTGGCTGTAACTGGAGTTTTGTAACAAAAGCCATCGGGTTCACGGCATTGGCGGCTGCAGCACCCAAATTATTATCCACCACTTTTTCCTGGGCATTAACCTGCATATGGTTTATAAATATTAAACAAATTGATATATTGATACCGCACCTAAACATTATAATTTATTGACTAATTACGGTGAGGTAAACTTTCCCGAGTTGCATAATAGTTGAATGATAAAAGAGAAATGTTCACATTATTTATCAACCTTTACTACAGTTCTCCTGCTTTTCGATCTTCCCTCTTCTACATTATTATCACCTATTGGGAATTGTTCACCATAACCTACGGCTTTCAACCTGCCGGCATCAATTCCCTTGCTCACGAGATATTCTACCGAAATATTTGCACGCTTCTCAGAAAGTTTCTGGTTATAATCTGTTTCGCCCAATGTGCTGGTATGGCCTTCCAGAATGACATGCACTTTAGGATGGTTATTTAAGAATGTAACTACTTTGTCCAGATCAGCCTTATCAGTTTCACTTAATGTTGCCTCATCTCTTTGATAATAAAGAATCATCTCCGGGCAACCTGAATTTTCAGTAATACCTGCTACATTGGGGCATTGATCATCTGCATCAATAATGCCATCACCGTCGGTATCCACGACAACCGGCACTACAGATTCGGCAACCTGTGCTGTGTCAGTTACCGGAGTAGTATCAACTTCAGATTTATTACTTGAATTCCACCATAAAAACAATGGAATAAGTCAGTGACAGAGGAAATAACCACCACAATTTAAAACCTCCGGCTGCAGGAACTTTTGCTACTACTGGGAGCCGCCGCTACAAAAATCTTCTTAGGGCATGTTCTCCCTATTTCTCTCCCGTTATGATCTTTTAGGATTTTTATTTCATAACCTGCTTTTTCAATTCTTGTATAATTGGAAGAATTGTTTATATAGGCTAATACAGCACCCAATTCCTGGTCCCTTTCATTACTGTTACCAAAACCTTCACTTCTTAATTTTACACTGCCGTCATTATTATAAATGGCAAAATACAATTGCCCGTTTTCATGCGCAAACAGTGCGATGTTATTTAATCTATCCGTAACAGGGTGCCCATGATATTCCGTACATAAAAGATAATCATCTTCCTTATCGTTATTATTGATAGAACCTGCCTGCATTGATGCCGCTATAACCGGCGCTTCAACTTCCTGCATTTTTAACATTACCGCCTCCCTTGCTTTTGCCCTTGCTCCCGGTAATAATTCCCTTGCTTCGGCTTCTGTTGAAAAGGCACAGCTGCGCGCAATTTCCTGGTGATTTAATGCTTCCAGGACTATCACCCAGGTGCCATCATCCAGTTTCAGTACTTTGTACTGACTTTCATTCTCTTTGTTTTTTAAAGTGGAAACAATCCCATTTACACGGCCTGCCTCAGTTTTATAACCTTCACTTCTTAAAATGACTTTCCCATTTTCTATTAAAGAGAAGTAATACTTTTCATTTTCCGAAAAATTGTAAATACCATCTTCCGAAGGAGTTTTCCCATCGTAAAAGCTGCATGGCAGGTAATCATCCTGCTTCAGATTGTCTGTGTCGCTATTGTTCATGTTAAAACCGTTGAGTTATATGTATATTAATTCTACAATCGCCTGTTATTTTTATTCACTCCGGGAACTGCTGATTTGCGCCGGATTACCCTGCCGCCAATAAAAGCTTATTGCATTACCCCTCGGGGGTTGAACTTTTATGGATATTGAAATAATTTATATGGGCAAGGTATGGCGTGAAATTGCCTATCGTATAAAATGCGCGCAGAAGGCTGACTGAATTCCGTTAATCTTGACTAAGAAGTAGATTTTGTATAAAATTCACTGTAAACGGTAGGGACAGGCCTGTATAAATTCAGTAATTCTTTACACAGACAACCATTTAAAGTGCAGCTTTCAGCTGTTTCAGGTAATTACCGGGGGTGGTTCCTGTTTCTTTTTTAAAGGCCGAAATAAAGGTAGACCGGTTATTAAATCCGGCTTCTTCGGCTATGCCCGCCAGGGTTAATTCGGTTTTCCCCGGCTCCTTGCACAATTCAATGAAATAATTTACCCTGTACCTGTTGACCCAGGCATTGAAGTTGGACTTATAATGCTGGTTTATGATGGGGGATAACTGGTAAACGGGAATTTCTATGTCATATCCAAGATTATGGATCGTATAATGCTTATTGATGAATGGTTTATGCTGATCCATGAAAAGCTCCATTTTTTCAATGATGCGCTCCATTTCATTTTTTGAAAGGTAGAACTTGGGATTAGATGCCGTGTAATTCTCCTCCTGGGTTACTGATTCTGTTTTGGGTGGTGTTTTTTGATTTTCCCCGATCATCATTTGGGGGAAGAACCCATACAGTATCTTGGGAGAGAAAAGAATAAATACTGCTGAAGTTATCAGATGAGTAGACAGAACGATATTCAGATAATGCAGAGAATACCATTTTGTTTCGAAAAACACACCGAATATACCCGGAAAGATTAGCGGCAAATGAAACACTGTCAAAGTTACAATGAACCAGAACAGGGTACCATTCATTGAATTACCACCTTCCGAGGCAATATGTTTGTTCCTCCTGATTAATCTGACCTGCAATATCATCAGGGCCAGGCTCCAAACATATAATATCTTGTAATGGATCCCTTTAATGGGTAGCCAGCCTTCTTCCACCCTTATCATCCTGGCTGGATTATCCAGGTTTGCCTTCATTACGGCTATCTTATAGTCATTATCAGCCAGGAAAAAGGGAAGGAGATCAATAATATAGAACAAAGCAGGCAGGAAAAACAGCCAGTCCCTCCTGCGCCAGGTTATACCAGGGTAAAAGGAATTCCTGGTATACAGGTAAAGAAATGGAATTACAAGGTATCCCGGTATATTCCCTGTACGGGCGAAGATCGGGTAATCAAGCATTTTCCGGGAGACATTCAACTGGTTGGTGAATAACAAGTAGGTAATACAAAAAATGGAAATGGCCAGTAAAACATTACTATTATTATGGCTTCTCTTCCTATAATACAGCAATAAAATAACCACCACCATACCCAGGATCAAGCCAGATTCTACCAGTAATTTTGACATCGGTGTTCTTCCTTTAGCCGTTTTCGGTGTATAAACTTAACATATTTATACAAATTCGTTTTCAGGATCTGACACTGCTGTAGGTTTTATAACTTCCTTACCCTTTCACTGTTAGCAGTATCACCATTTAAACAGCAGCTTTCAGCTGTTTCAGGTAATTACCGGGGGTGGTTCCTGTTTCTTTTTTAAAGGCCGATATAAAGGTAGAGCGGTTATTAAATCCGGCTTCTTCGGCTATACCCGCCAGGGTTAATTCAGTCTTCCCAGGCTCCTTGCACAGTTCGATGAAATAATTTACCCTGTACCTGTTGACCCAGGCATTGAAGTTGGACTTATAATGCTGGTTTATGATGGGGGATAACTGGTAAACGGGTATTTCTATATCATATCCAAGATTATGGATCGTATAATGCTTATTAATGAATGGCTTCTCATGTTCCATGAAATGTTCAACTTTTTCAATGATGCGCTCCATTTCATTTTTTGAAAGGTAGAACCTGGGATTAGAGGCCGTGTAATTCTCCTCCTGGTCTTCTGGTTCTGTTATGGGTGGTGTTTTTTGATTTTCCCCAATCATCATTTGGGGGAAGAACCCATACAGTATCTTGGGAGAGAAAAGAATAAATACTGCTGAAGTTATCAGATGAGTAGACAGAACGATACTCAGATATCCCAGTGAATACCATTTTGTTTGGAAAAATACTCCGAATATTCCCGGAAAGATTAGCGGTAAATGAAATGCTGTAAGGGTTACAATAAACCAGAATAGTGTGCCATTCATTGAATTACCACCTTCCGAGCTAATCATTTTATTCCTGATGATCAGTCTGACCTGCAATATCATCATGGCCAGGCTCCATAAATATAATATTTTAAGATGGATCCCTTTAACGGGTATCCAGCCCTCTTCTATCCTCCTCATCCTGGCTGGATTATCCAGGTTTGCCTTCATTACAGCTATCTTATAGTCGTTATCAGCCAGGAAAAATGGAAGCAGGTCAATAATAAAGAACAAAGCAGGCAGGAAAAACATCCAGTCCCTCCTTCGCCAGGTGATACCCGGATAAAATGAATTCCTGGTATACAGGTAAAGAAATGGCATTACCAGGTATCCGGGTATATTCCCTGTTCGGGCGAATATCGGGTAATCAAGCATTTTCCGGGAAATATTCAGCTGGCCGATGAACAACATGTAGGTAATACAAAAAATGGAAATGGCCAGTAAAACATTACTATTATTATGGCTTCTCTTCCTATAATACAGCAATAAAATAACCACCACCATCCCCAGGATAAAGCCAGTGTCAACCAGTATTTTCACCATGATATTCTTCCTTTCCCCGTTTACAATGAATAAATTTACCGTATTTATACAAATTCACTTTCCCTTTTACTTTCATTCCATTTAAACCAATCTTATTAACTTCCGGTTACATTTAGTTAACAACTACCCTTTGTATTCAATGCCTGCTTTCTTATCTTACCCCGGTAAATTAATATATGAGGAACCTGATTCTATTAATTATTTTCTTATCGTTTACAAGCCCAGGTCTTAATGCACAGGAAGATAAAATCGATACGGTTCATGTGGGTATTTATATTACCAGTATTCACGACATTGATTTTAAAGAAAAGGAATTCACCGCCACCTTCTGGCTTTGGCTTAAATACAAAAACCCGGAACTGGATTTTATCAGTAACCTGGAAATACCGAATGCCAAAACGGTTGAAAAAACATTTACCACTATTGATACATCGGGCGGCGAGATTTTCCTGCAAATGAAAATGCAGTGTGTTATAAAGGATTCATGGAGGATTTCCAACTTTCCATTCGACGAACAGAAGCTGAGGATATTTCTGGAAAACTCCCAGTTCGATGCTTCGTCCATGATCTTTGTCGCTGATACACTGGGTGAGCATTTTGATAAACGATTTACCCTTCGTGGATGGAACATTGACAGTTGCATCATCACTACGGGCAAAAGAGTTTATCAAACCGCATTCGGTGATGATTCCGCAGTGAAACAGGAAACAGAATACAGTGCATTCCGGGTCCGGCTGTCTATCACAAGGGAAGCACTTGGTTTATTCTGGAAAATGTTCATCGGCATGTACCTGGCCTTTTTTATCTCGTATATCTGCTTCTACATACATTCCGACAGCATGGATTCCCGTTTTGGCCTCAGTGTGGGATCATTGTTCGCCGTGGTTGGTAACAAATACATCATTGACTCCGCACTGCCAGACTCTGCCAGTTTTACACTGGTAGATACCTTGCATGGACTCACCTTACTGTTCATTTTATTTGTGATCGCCTCCAATGCCTATTCCCTCCGGCTGATCAAGCAAAACCAAATTGAACGGGCCATCCGTTTCGACAACAGGATAGCACTTTACTCACTGCTGGTCTATATACTGTTAAATGCCTGGTTTATCTGGGGGGCAGTTGACAGGAATATCATAACACCTCTTTACATTCCACCTTATTGTGTAATTTACCGCTATTACTATTGACTTCAGGGTCGGAATGGAGTAGCCCCGGGAATTTATGTGGCATCATATTTTATATACATTATTCCAGCCAACTCTAGGTTAAAACTGGCGGTTAATTCCATCTTACCTTACTACCCTGTGTTTACTATTCCTGCCTTTTACATTACACCGGTAAAACCAAAGTATGAAGTACCTGATAATATCTATGGTTTACTTCCTGGCAGTATGCAGGCCTGTTTATGCACAGAATGATAAAACAGACACTGTGCTTACAGGCATATATATTACCAGCATCCATAATATTGATTTTAAGCAGAAGGAATTTACCATCACTTTCTGGCTTTGGCTTAAATACAAAAACCCCGAACTGGACTTTGTAAACAATCTCGAAATTCCTAATGCCAAAACAGTGGAGAAAATGTTTTCCACAATTGACACATCCGGAGATCGCATTTTCCTGCAAATGAAAGTGCAGTGTATTGTGAAAGATTCCTGGGCCATTTCGAACTTCCCGTTTGATGAGCAAAAACTAAGATTATCCATCGAAAACTCCCAATTTGATGCACAGACATGGTATTTGTGGCCGATACGCTGGGCGAAAATTTTGATAAACGCTTTACCCTCCGTGGCTGGGATATTGACAGTTGCATCATTACATCCGGAATGAAAGTATACCAAACTGCATTTGGTGATGAGGCTGTCAGTGAAACAGGAATCCGCTTACAGTGCATTTCGGGTCCGGTTGTCTATTGCGAGGGAAGGAGGTGAACTATTCCTGAAAATGTTCCTGGGCATGTATCTTGCCTTTCTCGTTTCCTATATCTGCTTCTATATCCACTCAGACAGTATGGATTCACGTTTTGCACTCAGCGTAGGTTCATTGTTTGCTGTAGTGGGAAATAAATACATTATTGATTCCACCTTGCCCGAATCATCTGCTTTTACGCTGGTAGATGCATTGCACGGCATAACGTTGATGTACATATTGCTGGTTATTGCCGCCAATGCCTATTCCCTTCGTTTAATCAAAAAGGGCCTGATTGAGAAATCCGCCATCATTCGACAATCGGATAGGCTTAACTATTGTGATTTCATATATACTGATAAATATTTTTTATATCTGGCGTGCAGTTAATGATCAACAATAGTTGTTTACTCGAGGTGGTTATGCTGCCGGTGAAAATTTCAAAACCTCGATGAGAATTAATTAACTCAACAATCGTCATAGCTCACAATAAAAAAGATTGAGCTGAAGCTGCCTAATTGAGATAAATGGTATGTTTAAATTCAATTGCCGGATTAGTTAGGGACTTGCCGGATAGTCCCAGGCGGTTCATATATCGATATTTTAATCAGTGTTCCGAGCCAGGAAGAGTATGATATAAACGTCATATTATTATATTACTTTTGCGTTTAATTAAACTGGCATCATTTAATCCAAGGTTATATATGAAACATATTTTTTTCAAAGGAGTAATATCCGGATGTATATTTTCATTGGTACTTGCCTGCAATTCAAAAACAGGGGGTTCTTCAATTTCCCAGGCTGAAAAAGAACAAATCAAAAAAGAAATCCAGGCAAGGGAAAATGAATTTTCCGAGGTTTACAATTCCGGTGAGCTTAAAAATATAGGCTATTATGCAGATGACGCTATCATCTATTATCAAAACATGGCACCTTTAGTGGGAAAAGATGCCATTATAAAATTTTTAAGATCCGATTTGGATTCAAATACTAATACCATTTCATTTACCACCAAAGAAGTGTATCCATCCAATGATGGGAACCAGGTGGTGGAAATTGGTTATTTTGAACTCAAAGACTCTGCCCACATTATCATTAATACGGGTAATTACATGACCCTGTTTGAAAAAAGAGATGGCAGGTATGTATCTATAAGGGACATGAGTGTTTCCAATGTAACGCTTCGCTAATAAAACACTTAATAAAAAAGGCTGTAGAATCTCATTCCACAGCCTTTCTTTTATTAAGACAATACATAAAATAGAAACACTAACGTCTTCTGCCGCCGCCACCGCCGCCGCTTCGGCCACCGCCTCCATAACTGCTATTCCGGTTCCTGGAAGATGGCTGTTGGGAAGCACTTGCACCTGAAGAACGGTTTGAACCTGCTCCCGTAGATGGTTGTGTAGATGGTTTTGTTCCACCTGCGCCGCCCGGACTTCCAACACCACCTGCACCACCGGCTCCACCAGGACTTCCAACGCCACCTGCACCACCAGCTCCACCGGGTTTACCTGCACCACCAGCGCCGCCAACTCCGCCTACACCTCCTACTCCACCGGGTCCTCCTACACCACCAGCTCCGCCTGCACCACCAGGACGTGCCGCAGGAGGGGGATAATGGTAACCACCATAGTAGCCACCATGGTAATAATAATTATTGTGCCGGTAAACGCCAATGGCTACAACTGCTACTGCATGCCAATTAATTGGATAATAATTGTAATGATATGGCGGAACATAGGGAACATAGACGGGCGAATAAACATACTGCACAATGGGTACGGTTTCAACGACTACCACCGTTGTTGTAGCAGTCACTGTAGTGGCGGGTTCTGAACCTGTATATGCGGGATTGGCTGTAACCGCCGGTGCGGCTTCCGTATTTGGTTTAACCACATAATCCTTGCCATATAAGTCCTTATTGCCAACAATTTTAAGGGTGATCTTCTTGTTTTTATCCTTTTCTACCATAATGGAAGCAACATCCTGTGTTTTCTTTTCAGAAACATCAATCTGCAGAATAAAAGTGAAATTCGAATCCTTTTTCTTAGTCACTACCTTGATAAAATCAACCTTACCATCCTTATCTAAATCCAGGTTATTGATTCCTGTTTTTTCTGAGTTCAACGAGTCCTGAAAAAGTTCAATCGTCTTGGACTTCTGAAACAAAGTCATCACAGAATACAGATCCAGGTTATCACCGGGCAGGCCTAATAAGGAAGTGTCTTTTGCCGCCTGCGAAAACGCTGACAGGCTGAATAAACACATTGTTGCTAGCAGACATGACCATATATACTTTTTCATGATAAGTATTATTTACACTGAATTCATATGCAAGTTAGGGCAAATATGCCATCCTTTAACAGGATATCTAATGATTCAATACTTATAATTCTTTCATCCTGGCGGGTTCCTGGTTTACCCATCATGGTCCATCCCTGCATGTTGCGCCGACTTTTCATTGCGACCCGGAAATTTCAAAAACACAGTTGAAAATGATGCTAATCAGCTGTAATTCTGTAAATTCTATTTGTCAACTTTATGACACCTTTTTATTCTGCATTTTTGGTGTCAAATTAATAATAATGACTATTACAGGAGTTATTAATAACCTGTTCATTAAATAAACAACAGCTTTGTATACAATTTATTAAATAATATGAGAAGACTAAAAGATAAAGTCGCCATAATTACCGGCGGTGCAAGTGGAATTGGTAAAGCAACCGCCATCAGGTTTGCACAGGAAGGCGCCAGTATCGCTGTTTGGGATGTGCAGGAGGAAAAAGGCAAAGAGGTAATAAAAATTCTCCTGGATTCAGGAGCCAGGGCTATTTTTTACAAAGTGAACACGGCAGATTATATGAAGGTACAGGAGGCAGTTAGTGCAGTAATGTTGGACTTTGGAAAAATTGATATCCTGATCAACAATGCCGGCATTCTCCGTGATGCCACACTCGCCAAAATGACCGAAGAACAATTTGACAGCGTCATTGATGTGAACCTTAAAGGGGTTTTTAATTGCACAAAAGCAGTTGCGCCTGTTATGATTGAAAGTGGCTACGGGCGTATTGTACAGGCTTCATCGATCGTAGCATTATATGGAAATTTTGGCCAGACAAATTACGTGGCTTCAAAATCCGGTATCATCGGAATGACAAAAGTATGGGCCAGGGAATTAGGGAGAAAGGGAATAACTGTCAATGCTGTTGCCCCGGGATTTATCGCAACAGAAATGACTGAATCAATCCCTGAAAATATAATAAATACTTATGAAAGAAAAAGTGCCCTCTAATCGCATTGGGTACTGTTGAAGAAGTTGCCAATGTATATCTCTTTTTAGCATCGGACGAAGCAAGTTATGTGAATGGTGCAGTGATTAGTGTTGATGGAGGCGGGACTGTTTAGATAGACAGAATTTATATAATCACAGTTATAAGATATTCAAATACCATTGACATGAAAAAATTCTTCCGAATTGCCTTATACTCCATTCTCTCCATCGTTATGGTACTTTTCATCTTTGGATTGATCCTGGCATATCTTCCAGTCAAATCAAAGATCAGCAATCGTGGGATTTCACCGGATCAGGCTGCTTTCATGAGACAGGCATATGCAGGTCCACATGAGCAGTTTATTACAACAGACGGAGAAACGCTATTTCTGCGAAGATGGAATCCCGATAGTATTGCACCACAAAAAAAAGATATAGCAGTATTGCTTTTTCATGGCATAACAGCACATAGCGGGGCATATGAAATGGCCGGTAAACCAATATCTGCCGGCGGATATACAACCTTTGGTTTGGATTACAGGGGACATGGCTTATCAGGGGGAAACCGGGGTGATAGTCCGGGTAAGGACAGGTGGTATGCCGATTTAGCAGAATCCGTAAAGTATATCAAAAGCCTGGGCTTTTCGAAAGTGATTATCCTGGGGCATAGCCTGGGAGTAGCATCCGCCATTTGTGCAGCAAATGCAGTCCCCGATCAGATTGCAGGAATAATATTACTCTCAGGAGCCTATGAAGGCAAAAAAGGTCTTTCAGCACCACCATCACTGTATGATAAAACCAGGATAATCGCCAGTTCCATTTTCCGCCCATCATACCAGGCCATTGAATACTATAGAAAGGGTATGACGGTAACGAAAGATACTTTGTTCAATTTCAGGTATACCCTCCGGTTTGTATCCATGCTGAATGTCAAAGAACTCCGGCTTCCTAAAGACCTGGATATTCCCGTGTTGGTAGGTGCCGGTGATAAGGATGAATTATTTGAAGTAGATAAAGTGAAAGAGCTATATGATCTTGTTCCCGGCAATAAAAAGGAATTTTTAGTGATGAAAAATACTTCACATGCTGTTATACCTGTCGAAAGCTGGGAACAAATTGTTGATTGGCTGAACAGGACATTTATATCTTAAGACCAGCCAACATGGAAACACAAACTAATCTCCGAAAGTCATGGTATGTTGTTGGCATACTTACCTTAGCCTACATTTCTTCTTTTATCGACCGCCAAATTCTTTCTCTTTTGGTAGAACCCATTAAAAGAGATTTAAAGATTACTGATACACAGATCAGCCTGTTAATGGGACTTTCATTTGGTATTTTTTATACCCTGCTGGGTATACCCATTGCCCGCTTAGCGGATTTGAAAAGTCGTAAACATATTGTGGCCTGGGGTATTGGCTTATGGTCGCTGATGACAGCCATTTGTGGTATGGCCGGCAATTTCACACAACTTTTTTTGGCCCGTATGGGCGTTGGTGTGGGTGAGGCTGCATTGTCTCCCGCCGCTTATTCTATGATTGCTGACCTTTTCCCTAAAAGAAAACTGGCAATGGCAAATAGTGTTTATAATATGGGCATTTTTATAGGTGCCGGCCTGGCTTTTTTAATTGGTGGCCTTGTAGTAAACATGGTTAAAGTAGAAGAAATGTGGCAGGTGCCATTGATTGGAGAAATTTATCCCTGGCAGTTGGTTTTCTTTTTTGTTGGACTACCCGGGCTTCTGATAGTTTTCCTAATGTCCAGGATAAAAGAGCCAGTCCGACAGGGTGTAGTAACAGACAAAGCCAGTTTATCCCAGACCTGGGCGTTCATTTTAAAAAATGCCAACACCTATATTAATATAAACCTGGGCCTTGGTTTTTTGACTTTAGTGAATTATGCCAATGCGGCCTGGATACCTTCTTTTTTTGTCACGGACCTATGGCTGGACGGCTACAAAAGCTGGTACCATCTATGGTATTTTAGTGATGATTTTCGGAACATTGGGTTTGTGGTTTGGTGGAAAATTAGCAGGTCATTTTAATTCTTCTCAAAAAGGATACAAAGATGGAAATGTAAGAGCCTGTATTTATCTCATTGGGGCATTACTTGCCTGTTGCTGGATATTTCCCCTGATGCCTATATGGAGACTGGGCAGCCTGGGCGATGATCCCGGTTGTTTTTTTGGCTTCTTCGCCTCTTGGGGCAGGCACCGCTGCCATAGCGGAGGTAACGCCAAACCGGATGCGTGCCATGGCATCTGCATTTTACCTGTTCATCGTCAATCTTTTAGGCTTGGTTTTTGGTCCCTTGTCAGTAGCATTATTGACCGACAAATACTTTCATGATACAACGATGATTCGCTATTCCATTTTAATTGTGATGGTGTCAGGCCTGTTGCTTGGATTGCTTTTTATGTATCTGTCATTGAAACCTTATCGGAAAATGCTTGTAATTGAATAATTTTCAGACCCCTATGTTATAATCCTGGGAGAAAGCCACAAAAATTGTGTGGATTACATTCTATGATTCCTAAGAGTCTTAGCCCCAAAATGACAGGAATGAATTAGCATTCAAAGTAAATTGGATGATTAGTATACCCTTATGGAAGTGAAGAACTGATAGCTGGAGAAGAAGACATCGTGCACTTATTGAATTGGTCATGGGTGAAAAAGGGAAAAGATGGAAGTTGGAAGGGAAAAAGAATATGAATATCCTTTCCTTCCAACTTCCGCCTTCCTTCTATTTTTTAAACTTCAGCGCATCCAGTCACATTGGAGGCTACTTTTTTCCCCTGCCAAAAACCGTCTTCTATCGACTTACGGTAATGAATTCCGCCGTATAACCTCGACCAGCCGGCTTCTTCTCCTGCATGCCTGAAAGATTTGTACTCGCGCGGCTGCAAGGCTGATTCCCTGCGGCGTTACCAATCCATAGAATGTGCTGTCTGTGAAGGAAAATTTATCTCCAAATACCGTGGTCATAGCTTCTGCATTGGCCATGGATAAACTTGCATGCGCAGCGGGATATTCAGGATGCGGAGCCGTCAGCCAGGAAACAAACGGTTGTCCTATCACATCATCGTAATTGAAAGGTCTTGCAAGAAGATGTTTGTACTTATCCTGCCAGGTAGTGATCGTAAGATCCATAACGGTGATTCCACCAAGCGCATATGCAATAGCTGCCACATCCAATCCAGGTTTCTGTTTTTGCAATACCTGCCTGAGGATACTCACATAATGTCCGGGTGTGCTGGTGCCTGGGAAAGTCTCTCCACCAGAAGGCCATATTATATTCATCGGTACCCTGCGCAGGTTTTGAATTGATGACATCGAGTGGTCATGGCACTTAGATTGTTGTAGTCCGGAGCAGGAAGGTTTGCTCCGTTTCCGCTGGATGCCAACAGTCTTCGAACGCGTCCAAAGTAAGGGAGACTATGAACCGGAAGAGGATTTGCGGGCGGGGTCCAAAATATACCACCTACAGAGTCTGGATGTGGTACATAAGGATCATTCACCTGCAGGTATCCATCTGTTTCCGACCAGTTGAAAACTGCTTCAGCCACAGCTTTGCCAAATGCTACGGAGCGCTCAATTACGGATGCATCAGCTTCCGTTTGGTATTGAGCCAGCAGACTGGCTTCCAGATCATCCATGGCGGTTTTATTCTCCGCAGATGCGCCCGGGAACATCTTTTTATTGATAAAGGCCAATGCTGCATTTCCACTGGCAGGCCAATGATATGATTTACCAAAATAAGGTTTTGGTAAACCTGTTAACCCATTTAGTTTGGGTGCAATGGACTGGTAAGGAGGCATACCTGGCACCACCGCTTCATATAGGGCGATTCCACTGTACGCATAATGGCGGGAATAAGCCACATTACCAATGGTTCCCGGATAAGCACGCATTTGCTTTACCTGCATATCCATCCACCGGATAGCAACTTCTGATGAGAAGGTTTTGGTTTGCTTGCCGCCTCCCTTGTTGTCGACTGGCAAATGTATTCTTTCTCGCAGGCGGTTATGAACGAAGACATGATCATAATCGAGGGCTATGGAACGATGGAAAAAGAGTTTCATGGCTGATGATTTAGTGATGAGTTAATCAGATAAATTTTCCTGATGAAAGGTTATATCCGGCTCAAGGTATTCAGGAGATTTTTCATTTATCCTGGCAATCGCTCAACAAATGGGGTTTTGGAAATACAACAGATCTTTGATTACAAATGGTGAAAACATCAGGTAAACATGCTGTTCGTGGAACTATTACGCCGTCTGTCTGATGGAGGCCCTTAGTGCTTCAGAATTTTCGCATGGAAATGTTTACCTTGTTCATGTGTCGAACCGTGAATACTTTTCTATACAACAATTTTATCTTTTCCCCGGAATACAGGGTTACCAGGCATATAGTTTACTGGCTGGTACACATCACCGTTTGGGCCTGCTTTTGGACGATCATGGGCGTACCAGCTTCACTTTCTCCGGCAGCTCCTCAACATGACCATGTGGGTGCCGCTGTTTATATTCTTCGGTTATCCATTGGTGTATGTTGCTATCCCTTATCTCCTGCTGAAACAGAAATTAGTTCAGTTCTTCTTAACCGTTCTTGCCTGGGGCGCGGCGGGACTGTATTTTGACGAGGCATACAGAAGCTACCTTTTTATTCCCTTACAGGAAGCAATGGGTCTTCAAAATATTTTACCCCGGGGGCCACTCTCTTTCTGCTACCTGTGTATGACTACTTCCGCAGTAGGTCCGATGATGATCAAGTTCTTCAAATTGCTCAGCCTGAAGCAACAGGAGGTAATGAAAACTGAAGAAGAGAAAACCATTGCGGAGATGCAGTTGCTCAAATCCCAGATTCATCCTCATTTCCTTTTCAACACACTGAATAATATTTACGCGTTCTCCATACAACATTCGCCTAAAACATCCAACCTGATTTTAAAACTCTCTTCCTTACTGAAATATATGATGTATGAATGCAGGTCCGGGGAAGTAAAGCTGGAAAAGGAAATGCAGATCATCCGGAATTACATGGATCTGGAAAAAGAGCGCTATGGAAACAGAATCCAGATGGATATGAAACGTTGAAGGTGATATAAAGGGAATCATGATATCGCCGTTGATATTGATGCCTTTTATTGAGAATGCCTTCAAGCATGGTTTATCTGAACAAATTAAGAACCCAACACTACTGCTGCATGTTTCAGTAAAAAATGGATTACTTACCTGTGTGATATGCTAACAGCAAAAATGAATTTGTCAGTTTCAGTGAGAAAGGCATTGGCATTGATAATGTAAGAAAGAGGTTAGCCCTTGCTTATCCCGGCCGGCACGAACTCATCATTGATGATAAACCGGGATATTTTCCGTACGCCTGAAAATCGCTTATTCCAGGTACCCTTATCCGGTATCGTCCGGTCGTGTACAGCCGTTGAAATACACCGAACAGTATCAGTCTTAACTGGATACATATGCAAGTATAGATCCAGCATGGAACCAAATATCATTACATGTAACCATGCCCAACAGGGAGCCGGCGATGGCGCTTTCCATTCGACCAACTGGTTAAAAGGGTCAATGCATTTTTGTACAATGATTTTATCTTCTCTCCCCGTTACAGGATCTGCGCGGCACCTGATGTACTGGACTTTTCATGTGTTTCTCTGGTCCTTGTTCTGGCTCATACATGGGCAATGGCGATGTCAGCTATTGGAAGGCTCCTGTTTAATCTGGCGTTGTGGGTGCCGGTGTTTATCCTGTTCAGTTATCCAATGGTTTACCTTGCGGTGCCATATGTGTTGCTGAAAGGGCAGGTATGGCAGTTTGCGCTGATTGTCCTTGCTCTGGGCCGCTTTTGGGCTCCTGATCAATGCCGGCTTTCAGAACCTATGTGTATGTTCCGTTTCAGGAATGGCTCGGCTTTGATAATCTACCTATGAAAGGCCAGCAGGCGCATAGCTATCTCTGCATGACCACTTCCGCAGCAAGTCCCATGATCATTAAGTTTTTCAAGTTATGGACCCTGAAACAGCGGGAGTGGATGCGATTGCATCTCGAGAAGATTCAGTCAGACCTCCAGCTGCTTAAAGCCCAGGTTCATCCTCATTTTTTCTTTAACACCCTGCAAAATATCTACCGCTTTTCCCTGCGCGAATGCTGAAAAAACACCTCGGCTCATTTTAAAGTTGTCTGCATTGCTCAGTTATATGCTGTACGACTGCAAAGCGTCCGGAAGTGCGTGTGGAAAAGGATTCCGAGATGATGAAAAATTATATTGACCTTGAGCATGAACGATCCATGAACAGGATGGATGTATCCTGGAGTGTAGAAGGTAACACCAGGGATCAGTTTATTGCTCCGTTACTTATACTTCCTTTTTTGGAGAATGCATTTACGCATGGCATCTCCCGGGAGATCAGTAAAAGCTGGTTAAGTGTAGACATCTCATTAAAAAGCAAGCAGCATGTTATATCAAGATCGCCAACAGCAAGGATACCGCTGTTCAGTTTACTGCAAATGGGCATGGGAATAAAGAATGTAAAAACCAGGCTGTCCCTGCTGTATCCGGGCAGGCATGAATTGAAAGATCCACGACGAGGGTGAATTTTTTGTGGTGTCACTGGTTATACAGTTTCCAGATAAAGCATTTGGCCGGTCGGGATCTATCTGCAATCAACGGTGAGTGCTAAAATACCTGTAGCATGAAACTTCGATGTTTATTGGTAGATGATGAACCACCAGCCCTTAAGGTGCTTGCCTCTTACGCTGCCTCCATCAACGGCCTGGAGATTGCCGGTGTCTGCCACAATGCCTTTGAGGCGCTGGAAGTGTTACAGCAGTAAGACATGTGGATGTGATATTTCTGGATATCAAAATGCCCCGTATCATTGGTACCCAGTTCCTGAGAAACCTGGCCCATCCGCCAAAAGTCATTTTTGTCACGGCGTACCGAGAATACGCCATTGAAAGGTATGAGTTGGATGCTGTAGATTATTTAATCAAACCGGTTTCGTTTGAGCGATTCTTTAAAGCCATTACAAAACTCAACCGGCTCATGGGAGACCGAACCAGCGGATTTTGATGGCCATCAATCAGCTAAGGCCGAAGCCTTTGTATATCTGAAGGTAGATAAAGACATGAAGAAGATTTATATAAATGACATTGAGTTTATAGAAAGTTGCAAGGATTATGTGATGGTGAATCTCACTGGTGGGAGCAGGTTGCTGGTCAGGCAATCCATCAGTTCGATGGAAAACCTCCTGTCAGAACATAAATTCTTACGTGTTCATCGTTCCTATATCGTTTCACTGCGCGAAGTGCAGGGATATAACGGTTTGTCTGTTCTTCTTCCGGGAAAAGAGATTCCTATAGGACGATTGTTCAAGCAAACTGTGATGGAGCGGCTCCAGGCAAACTAGTCACCAGCGAATTGTAACAGTCTCTTTTAAATCATCGGTGAGGGTAGGATTACCTTCAGTGATCCGCGGTGGGGGAGCGTCAAGAACATATCAACAATGCATACTATGTCGTTTTTTTGTTTGAGGGCAGGACACATTAAAGATATATTTGATGGTTACTGCCCTCAAAAAAAAAACCCCGCTAAAGCGGGGCATTGTTGATTGTTCTTGCGGTGAGGGAGGGATTCGAACCCTCGGTACAGTTTAACCCGTACGGCAGTTTAGCAAACTGCTGATTTCAGCCACTCATCCACCTCACCGGCTGATTTTAAGGACGGCAAAAATAATGAACAAGCACCCAAGTGCCAAATAAAATAGTCGTGCATCCCACTTTGCATAAAAGCCGAATAAATGCCTGTTCCGGCTGATTACCGTACGATTTTAAAATCCTCATATCCCCGGTCTTCCATTTCCCCTACTTCAAGTCCCACCACCATCGCCCGGGAAGGGCCTTTGCAGCACCATTCCATAAAAGCATTCATCTGCTCTTCTTCGCCCTGTGCAAAAATCAGAACGGTTCCGTCATCACAGTTCCTGACGCAGCCTGAAATTCCCAGTTTTTGGGCTTCCTCCTTTGTATGGTACCGGAAGTTCACTCCCTGGACCCTGCCTTTGACCCTTATTTCCCTGGAGACAATCATTATAATAAGGTAAAAAAAATCCCGCCTTGAAAGCGGGATCTTTAAATAATATCTTTTAACAGTATTACATAGCCGCCAGCTGCACTTTCTGCTGCAATTCCATCACACTCTCCCGGAACATATTATCCGTATCCATCAGGTCCTTTACCGTCTGGCAGGAATGTATCACCGTAGTATGATCCCTTCCGCCAAAATGTTCGCCAATCGTTTTCAGTGAATTCTTTGTGAAAATTTTCGCCAGGTACATAGTGATCTGCCTTGCCTGTACGATTTCCCGCTTGCGGGTCTTCTGCAGGAGTTTATCATACGGACACGTCAAAGTAATCACAGACCATTTTCTGGATGGTTTCAATCGTGATTTCCTTTGAAGAAGTTTTCACAAAGTTTCGCAGTACTTTCTTCGCCAAATCAAGGTCAATTTCACGCTTATTAAGCGAAGACTGTGCCAGAAGGGAAATCAGCGCCCCTTCCAGCTCACGTACATTACTCTGGATATTATAAGCGATGTATTTCACCACTTCCCTGGGCATTTCCAGTCCGTCATTGCGCATCTTCTTTTCCAGGATATCAATACGCGTTTCATAATCAGGCACCTGCAGATCGGCACTCAATCCCCACCTGAAACGGCTCAGCAATCTTTCCTGCACACCTTCAAGATCTTTGGGTGGTTTATCGGAACTGAGGATCAACTGTTTGCCCGACTGATGCAGGTGATTGAAGATCGCAAAGAAAGCATCCTGTGATTTTTCCGCCCGGTTAAAGAACTGCACATCATCAATAATGAGTACATCAATCAACTGGTAGAAATGTATGAAATCATTAATGGCATTATTACGGCTGTGGTCCTGGAACTGGTTGATGAATTTTTCCGAACTCACATATAAAACCACCTTAGTAGGATGCATTCGTTTTACTTCATTTCCGATGGCCTGGGCAAGATGTGTTTTTCCCAAGTCCGACCCCGCCATAAATCACCAGGGGATTGAATGAAGTGGCGCCTGGTTTTTCCGCAACCGTTTTACCGGCACGCCGTGCATACCCTGTTACAATCACCTTCAACAAATGAATCAAATGTATAAATGGGATTCAGCTGCGAATCGATCTGCATTTTCTTTAGCCCCGGTATCACAAACGGATTCTTGACCGGATTATTTATGACTAAAGGAAAATCCATTTCGTTGTTGCTGAATAGGTTTTGTACCCGTTGCCAGGTACATCCATGGTGAGTGGCTTGTCCTTATCATTCCCACTGTCTACCATGATGCGATACTCCAGTCTTGCCTCTTTTCCCAATTCTCTCTTCAGGGTCTTTGCCAGCAGTGTTACATAATGTTCTTCGAGATATTCGAAGAAGAACTGGCTGGGCACCTGAATGGTGAGAACTTTATCTTTTAACGCAACAGGTTTAATTGGTTCAAACCAGGTTTTGAAATGTTGCCACTCTACGATGTCCTTGATGATATCCAAGCAATTAATCCAGACTTTATCGTGAGTTTTATCCATTCTTACTTAAGCAATTAGTACAGGTTTGGTTACAGAAAAATTTGTTTCAAAAGGATTGGAAAAATTGGATCAGAAGAAGTTTCGCGAGGTGGTTTCATTTCCCGTCGATTTTTCCGGCGGAGAGAATCGCCAAAACCGGGTTCGGGAGCAGGGAAGCAATGGTATATTTTCTTTTGAATGCATCTTGTCTGAAAGTACCTTTTTTTTCGGATTACTTCTTTCTTTTTTTTGAAAAAATTTTTCGTGGTTTTTTTCAAAAGGGTAGCGAATATAGAATGCCTTTCGGGAATAAAAAATTTTTTATTCTCAGGTTATCCTCAGGTGTTTTTTCCAATCAAAATTGATTTGTTTTTGTCAAGATTTTTTACATTACCTGTTTCAAAAACATAATCCAGCCTTCCCAGCTGAATTCCACCCCACCCTACCTGGTTTACGATCACTTCATTTCCGTCAACATTCCTGTAAACCCTTGGTGCATCAAAGAACCTGTGCGTATGTGCGCCGATGATCAGGTCAATATGTTTCGAACGCTGCGCCAGCAACTCATCGCTGATTTTATTATCCGCGTATTTATCGCCCAGGTGCGAAAGGCAGATCACCATATCACAATGCTTTTTCTTTTTCAGGTATTCTGCCATCTTACTTGCTTCCTGCACGGGATCAAGATATTTTGTGGTGCCATATAAATCCTTGTCCAACCAATCCAACCAATTCAATACCCACTCCGGTTATCCCGATGGTTAATGGTCCCTTTTTAATCACTTTATATGGATGGTAATGATGTTCCATTGGCGTACCTGATGAAATCATAATTACATATGATAAACGGAAAGCTGGCATGGGAAGAAATTTTTTCTGCGAGGTTCTCAATTCCTGCATCAAAGTCATGATTACCAATGGTTCCCGCTTCATAACCCATCATACTCATCGCTTTCATTTCCGGTTCACCATTGATACAGGTTAAAATATGGCGTACCCTGGAATATGTCACCGGCATCCAACAGTAATACATTTTCTTCCGCCGCCCTGATTTCGTTAATCAGTTTAGCCCTTGCTGCCACTCCGCCTTTTCCGGCATACTGACCATCATGGAAATGGATCAAGCCGGCTGTGTACATCATTGGTATGCAGGATGGTAAGTTTCTGTGTCCGCTTTTCCGTTGCTGCAAAAAGCAAAGGATGCGATATCAGCAGGGAGCGCTGCCGTAAGGGCACTGTCTCGTATGAACTGACGCCTAGTTGCCAAGGGTTATCCTGTTTTGGAGTTGAGCACCCGGAGGCATGCCATTTTTCGTTATCAGCTTCACATAATCAATAATAGCATCCCTGATCAGGTAGTTGGTGTCCTTTCTTTTGGCCTTTCCGTAAAACCATGACATGGCCGGGTTGTTTGCGTAATAATCTGAAGATACGATGGTATACTCAGCCTGCTCATCAATTTCCTTTCCGCCCACCATGATATTAATCACCTTTTTATCTTTAATGGTCATCGTGAACCCTGCAATACCACCCTCCTCCATCCATATCTTCAATAAACTTTTTCAGCAGGTCCCCTTTCACCGTAATCAGTACCATGATGTTATCAAAAGGCATTACTTCGAAAATGGCTCCCCTGGTTACAGGTCCGGCTTCCAGGTAAGGCCTTCTTATACTGCCGAGGCCCAGGTAAGAAATTTCCGCTTTGGGATCAAATTTTTCCCTCGCCATATAAACAAACGCATCGCACAAAAAATTTCCCAGCGTAGTAACAGGTCTTTTCACATCCAGCCTTTCCGGCATGTCTCCTACAACTTCATTCATCACCAGGTCCATACTGTCGCGGAATGGTTTTAAATATGCTCCGAACGTAGTGTCTTTAACAGATTTAGCTTCTACAGGATAATCTGTATAACGAAGTGATCCCGGATGGTAAGAGGTATTACAACTAAAAAAGAATACTGCAATAAAAATTTTCAGGAAACGAATAGTCATAGCTGTAAAAGGGTGGATGGAAGGTATCTATTATTATGACAAAAAAAAAGATATTTTTTTGGGCATCGACCACATTAAATATAGCGGTACCTTTAAAAAAAATTACTATGGGTTTTGACGTTACAGGCAAATTAATTGCTAAATACGAAACTGTGCAGCGGTCGGAGAAATTCCGCACCAGGGAATTCGTGATCGAGACCACGGAAGACATTGGCGGACGTATTATAAATAATTATATCAAGTTCCAATCCGTGCAGGACAGGACATCACTGGTAGACAGATTTAATGCAGGAGATACCGTTAAAGTGCACTTTAATATAAAGGGTTCAAAGTGGGAAAAAAACGGCCAGGTTAACTATATCACCAACCTTGATGCATGGCGCATTGAAAATGTAAATATGCAAACCCAGGATAGCAGTCCGGCTGCAGGAAATCACATCTTATTCCGGCACAACGAATGTTTCATCAGACGTACCCGACGATCTTCCGTTCTGATATATCATACATTTTTCTGATATCTTAATCTTTCAGGATAAATACCTGACATGCAAAAAAATATAACACTGCGGCTTAGTCCGACGGAAGCCGACAATGCAGAAGCCATTAAAAGATACATCGCCGCATATGCCGATGTAGACCCTGCCAAAGTCACCGGTTATTACCCGGTGAAAAAATCACTGGATGCACGAAGCCGGCAGATATGGGTTAACCTCACCGTAAGTGCAACCATCGGTGAACCATTCCATCAACGGCCATTGATTCCCCTTCATTATCCTGATGTACAGGAATGCCCGGAAAAGAACCCTGATTGTGGGGGCCGGACCCGCAGGATTCTTTGCCGCACTGAAACTCATTGAGTCGGGCATCAAACCCATCATCCTGGAAAGAGGAAAAGATGTAAAAGCCAGGCGTCGCGACCTTGCCACACTTAATAAAGAAGGAATCATCAACCCCGACAGCAATTATTGTTTTGGCGAAGGCGGTGCCGGTACTTACAGTGATGGCAAATTATATACCCGCAGCCGGAAAAGAGGCGATACAGACAGGATACTGAACCTCTTTGTGCATTTCGGCGCCGAAGAAAAAATACTGTATGAATCACATCCGCATATTGGCACCAATAAACTGCCGCAGATCATTACGGCCATGCGCGAACAAATCATCGCATCAGGCGGAGAAATCCATTTCGAACAAAGGCTGGTTGATTTCACCATTGTAAACGGAAAGGTTGAAACAGCCACCTGTGCCGGCGGACAACAATTTGACGCTGATGCATTCATCCTGGCTACCGGGCATTCCGCCCGCGATATTTTTGAACTGCTGGCGAAAAAAAATATCCGCATCGAAGCAAAACCATTTGCACTGGGCGTTCGTGTTGAACACCCGCAGGCGCTGATCGACAGTATCCAGTACCATTGTTTCACCAGGAACCAGTACCTGCCTCCTGCTTCTTACAGCCTGGTGGAACAGGTTGAGGGCAAAGGCGTATTCTCTTTTTGCATGTGCCCGGGTGGTATCATTGCTCCTGCCTCCACTGCACCAGGGGAACTGGTAGTGAACGGATGGAGCCCTTCCAAAAGAAATAATCCCTTTGCCAATTCCGGTGTTGTGGTGGAAGCAGGAATAAAAGATGCCATACTAACGTTTACCGATAAACGATTTAATAACCTTCCGGGAATCAGTGAAAATGATCCCCTGCTCCTTATGAAACTGCAGCAGGTGGTGGAGCAGAAGGCTTTTATGGCCGGGGGCGGGAAATTTACAGCCCCCGCGGCCAGGCTGGAAGATTTTTCCAGGGGAAAGACATCCTCATCCCTGCCGGACTGTTCCTATATACCGGGTATTAAAAGCGCGTCGCTCGACAGGGTGCTGCCACCGTTCATCATGGAAAGGCTTCAATCGGGATTTAAGGCCTTTGGCAGGAAAATGAAGGGATACCTGACCAATGATGCCGTGGTAGTGGCTACTGAAAGCCGAACGTCCTCACCGGTCCGCATTCCAAGGGAGGATGAAAAACTACACCACCCCGAAGTGACCAACCTCTATCCATGCGGTGAAGGCGCTGGTTATGCAGGGGGTATTGTGAGTGCGGCAATGGACGGGGAAAAAATAGCCGTCATGATTGCCAAAACCTATGGCTATTTTCCAGAAAGACAAATAATTAGCCAGGCATAGCGTTATATAATTCCACTGAAGGAAAAAATTTTTCCGGCCTGTAACATAATGTATCTTACCGCCACATATAGGACATATGCAAAACCTGATCGAGGTACGTAACCTTAAAAAATATTTCGCCACACAGAAAGCGGTGGACGATATCAGCTTCAACATTGCCAAAGGCTCCATATTTGGATTGTTGGGACCCAATGGTGCCGGTAAAACCACCCTGCTCAGGATGATTACAGGCATTTTTTACCCGGATGAAGGAGAAATCCTGTTCAATGGCAAAAAATTTGACCCGGAAGCCGATGTTGCACAGATCGGTTATATGCCCGAAGAAAGGGGATTGTATAAGAAAATGAAGATCGGGGAGCAGGCACTTTACCTGGCCAGGCTGAAAGGGCTGTCAAGGGCAGAGGCCATGATCAAGATCAAAGAATGGTTTATCAAGTTTGAAATGCAAAGCTGGTGGAACAAAAAGGTGGAAGACCTGAGTAAGGGCATGAGCCAGAAACTGCAATTTGTCACAACGGTACTCCATGACCCTTCACTGATTATCCTTGATGAACCTTTTAGCGGACTTGATCCCGTTAATGCAAACCTGATCAAGGATGAAATTTTCCGCCTTGCCCGACAGGGCAGCACCATCGTTTTCAGTACACACCGGATGGAACAGGTGGAAGAGATCTGCGACCATATTGTACTGATGAACCGTGGATCCAAAATACTTGACGGTTCAGTTAAACAGGTAAAACATGATTATAAGGAAGATCTTTTCCGGATTGAATTTGACGATAAGGTGCTTCCGGAACATACAGCCATCCATCTATTCCATGTGGTCAGCAAAACAGAAAAGGAACTGATCATTAAACGAAATGAAGGATTCAGCAATAATGACATCCTGCAATATTTTATCCATAAAGGACTGAGTGTTCATTCCTTTAATGAAATCCTGCCCTCCCTGAATGACATTTTTATCAGGGTCGTGGAAGCTACTCCAAAAGCCAGGCAATTTGAAACCGTTGCATTATAACTTTAATTTCCCCATGCTATGAGCAAAATAGGCATCATTATAGAACGTGAATACCTGACAAGGGTAAAGAATAAGACCTTTATCATCTCAACTTTTATGCTGCCCCTGGTCATGATCCTGTTCATTGTAGGTTCTGCATTTTTCGCTATACGCTCCAGGGAAAAACAACGCGTAGCCGTGGTCAATGATCCCGGGTTCTTCAGAAATAATCTAAAAAGCGATTCTTCATCAGTCATCTTTGAATTCACTTCTGGCGTCGACAGTTTGAACTATCGTGCCAAAGGCTTCAATGGCATACTCTATCTTCCACAGGGAAACAACGTTAATAATTATGAGCTGACGTCAGAAAAACAATTCGGACTGGAAGCCAGGGGATATATTGAACGGCAGCTGAACAAGGCGATTGAAAATAATATGCTGCAGGAAAGGGGCATTGAGAAATCAACGCTTGATTCCATCTCCAAAGCCAGCGACAAATCAGCGCAGCTTGAAAATATTGTCAGGGGAAAAGGTGGAAAAAGCCGGGAAGCCAATGCAGGGCTGGCCTATGGCGTAGGTTTTGGCAGCGGCATCCTGATCTATATTACCATGTTCATATTCGGGGCAATGGTCATGCGAGGTGTTGCTGAAGAAAAAATGAACCGAATCGCAGAAGTGATTGTATCCTCCTGTAAACCATTTGAACTGATGCTGGGAAAAATTATCGGCATTGCGGGAGTTGGACTAACACAGTTCATGTTATGGATTATCCTGCTATTCACGCTCACTACACTGCTGCAGTTCTTTATCCCGCATGAAACACTTGTACAGTTCCAGGAGATTAATAAAAACCAGCAACAGATTCCCGGTGGTGCCAATAATACAATGGTGTTGAAAATCCTTGAAGCGAAGACACAATTAGTGGAAGGCGTAAACTGGGCGCTGATTATTTTCTGCTTCCTGTTTTATTTCCTCGGGGGTTACCTTTTCTATGCAGCTCTTTTTGCCGCCATCGGAAGTGTCATCAATGAAGACCCGCAGGAAGCACAGGCATTGATGTTGCCGATCACCATGCCCATCATTTTTGGTTTTATTATACTAACCAGCAGCCTCCAGAATCCTAACAGTCCGGTTGCCGTCTGGGCCAGTATCATACCATTTACATCACCCATTGTAATGATGGGAAGGATACCATTTGGTGTGCCTGATACCGTGCCTTACTGGCAGCTTATATTATCGATGGTGAGCCTGATTGGGGGATTTCTCTTTACCACCTGGTTTGCCGGAAAGGTTTATCGTACAGGCATATTAATGTATGGCAAGAAAGCCTCCTGGAAGGAAATGGCGAAGTGGGCCTTCCGGAAAAGTTAAGACGCGGGGAATACAAAGGCGCAAAGAAAAACAAGACGCGGGGAATACAAAGCCGCTAAGGATTATCCACCAATAAAAAACGGAATGGGGAAGGAACCATATTATAGGTAAGGTATTCCATTTCTATATTGAGTTCGATGGGCTCGTTTAATTTAATATTAACCCTTTCCTTTACCACCCTGCGGTATCCGTCCTTTTCAAAAATGAATTTATACATGCCCGGCTTTAATTCTTCAATGCCGAATTCACCTTCAGTATCAGTGATGGTATATTTTTCCTTTTTATTGAGCATGATGGCAGTAACCGTAACATTCTGAATTGGTCGCTTAGAATCTTCCCGCAATACTTTTCCAAATACCGTTTCAGTACTGATGCCTGTTTCGCATTCAGGCTCCACTTCCCTGGCGATGGATTCACTGCCCATGAAAATCAGGAGGGAAGTCAGTGTTAGTTTAATGGCCTTCATAAACCTTGTATTATGCTTGATGAATGGGATCTTTTAATGCTGCTGAAAACTCCTTCCACATCTGCTCAACGATCATGCCCGCGGGAAGTATGTCATGTAACATGGCACTTACCTGGCCAATCTCCAGCTCGCCGTTTTCAATATCACCTTCAAACATGCCTTTCTTTGCCCTACCCCGGCCAAGTAAAGCGGCCAGTTCCTGTACATCAGCTCCCCGTTTCTCTGCTTCTTCCACTTCCCGGAAAAACCTGTTTTTCATCAGCCTTACCGGCACCACTTGCTTTAAGGACAACAAGGTATCACCCTCTGTTGCATCCAGAACGGCTTTTTTGAAATTATTATGAACTGAAGCCTCTTCAGAGGCAACAAACCGGCTCCCTACCTGCACCCCATCTGCACCCAACACCATGGCAGCCAGCATTTGCCTGCCTGTAGCAATACCTCCCGCACCCAAAACTGGTATGGAAACGGCCTGCCTTACCAAAGGAAGCAATACAAAAGTGGTAGTCTCTTCCCGGCCGTTATGTCCGCCGGCTTCAAAACCCTCAGCTACAACGGCATCGCAGCCTGCTTCTTCCGCCTTTTTTGCAAATTTGCTGCTGCTGACCACGTGCACCACCGTTACTCCCTTCTCCTTTAAGACGCCCGTCCAGGTCTTAGGGTTACCGGCCGAGGTAAAAATAATTTTGACCCCCTCCTCCATCACGATCTCCATATGCTTGTCAATATCTGCATAAAGAAGGGGGATATTCACCCCGAATGGTTTATCGGTTGCCGCCCTGCATTTGCGGATATGCTCCCTCAGCACGTCCGGATACATGCTTCCGCTGCCAATCAGCCCGAGCCCTCCGGCATTACTAACGGCACTGGCTAACCGCCATCCGCTGGTCCACACCATACCGGCCTGGACGATAGGGAGGTTTATACCGAAAAGATCAGTAATCCTGTTGTTCATTATGTTAATTATTTACAATGTGCAAATGTGCAAATACGAAAATGTGCAAATGGAATGTAAGAAAATTTTACAATTTTCAAATTTGCATTTGCACATCTGCACATCTGCACATTTGCACATTATCCCAAGTCAATCTCCGTATTGTCACCAATGTTTAATGTCCTGGTTTCGCCCTTGATTTCAGTGTCGCTGCCGATCAGTGAATCATTCAGCACAACATCATACAATTTAGAGAAAGAGCCGATGATAGAATCCTTGACGATGGAATAATTCAGGAAGGTTTGTTCACCGATGGCCACATTGGGGCCGATGATCGAATTCCGGATATCACAACCCGGTGCAATACTGACCGGGGGAATGATGATGGTATTTTCAAAACTGTGTTCTTCTGAAATGACTCCGCCAAATTTTTTAAGGAGGGTGGCATTGCTTTCCAGCAGGGTGCTCTTCCTTCCGCAGTCGAACCAGTTCTGCACCTTGAATGAAGTAAACGATGCGCCTGATTTTATCATGCATTCGAGTGCGTCGGTAAGGCTGTATTCATCGTTGCTTTTGATGCCTTCCCGTATATTATTTTCCAGGCAACTGAAGAGAAATTGCGTTTCGGGAATTTTATACAGTCCCACCAGGGCCATATTGGATTTCGGGATCTGGGGTTTCTCCACCACCCTGCTGATAATGCCATCATCCTCTATTTCCGCCACACCGAAACTCCTGGGATCATCTACCTTTTTCACGCCAAGCACACCACCCGGCTGTTCAAGGAAGGCATTTACATCATACTCGCAGATCGTATCACCCAGGACGATGAAAATTTCATCATTACCTACGATATCCCGGGTCAGGTAAATGGCATGACCCAGTCCGAATCTTTCATTCTGGTGCACAAAATGGAATTGCAGGTCGGGGTACTTCAATTTTACGTAGTCCTGTATCTTGTCGCCCAGGTAACCAACGATCAGTACGTACTCACGGATACCTGCTTCCCGGAGCTGGTCTATAATAATACTAAGGATGGTTTTGCCGGCAAGGGGAATCAGTGCCTTGGGTTGGGTATATGTATGAGGACGGAGTTTTGTACCCGCCCCAGCTACTGGAATAATCGCCTTCATGTAAAATATTCGGGGTAAATGTAAAAAGGATAAAATTAATACCATAAAAAGCTTTGATAAACCTAAAATGCCCCTGTAAACGTCATTTTTAGACTTTTTAAGGATGACTTTTGACTTTCCTTTACTTTTGCACCCATGGATAAAATAGTATTTGACCTCATCCGGAAGGAATTGGAACGCCAGCGGTACGGTATCGAACTCATCGCTTCAGAAAATTTTACCAGCTACCAGACTATAATTGCCATGGGCAGTGTTCTTACCAATAAATATGCGGAAGGTTATCCCGGCCGCAGGTATTATGGAGGATGCGAGATCGTTGACCAGACAGAACAACTTGCCATCGACAGGATTAAAGCCGTCTTTGGTTGCGAATACGCCAATGTTCAGCCGCATAGCGGCGCACAGGCAAATGCCGCAGTAATGCTGGCTACACTTAAAGCAGGCGATGCCATACTCGGGCTTGACCTGGCCATGGGAGGCCATCTTACCCATGGTTCACCGGTTAACTTCAGCGGCAAACTCTACCAGGCGCATTTTTATACTGTTGGAAAGGAAAATGGACTGGTCGATTATGACATGCTCGAACAAAAAGCCATCGAACACAAGCCCAAAATGATCATCTGTGGCGCTTCTGCGTATAGCCGCGACTGGGATTATGCCAGGATTCGCGCAGTTGCAGATAAAGTGGGTGCTTTTGTTATGGCTGATATCGCCCATCCAGCCGGGCTCATTGCCAAAGGCCTCCTGAAATCACCTTTTGAACATTGTCATTTTGTAACCTCCACCACCCATAAAACCTTACGCGGGCCGAGAGGTGGTATAATACTGATGGGCAAGGACTTTGAAAATCCATTCGGACAAAAAGATCCAAAGGGTAACCTGAGGATGATGAGTAACCTGCTGGATATGGCTGTTTTCCCAGGAACACAGGGCGGACCGCTGGAACATGTGATCGCAGCTAAAGCCATCGCCTTCGGTGAAATACTGACCGATGAATTTACCGCTTACGCCAAACAAATTGTACTAAATGCACAGGCCATGACCACTGCACTGGTGAAAAGAAATTACCAGATCATCAGCGGGGGGACCGACAATCACCTGATGCTGATTGACCTCCGGAATAAAAATATCACCGGCAAGAAAGCCCAGGAAACATTAGACAAGGCACATATCACCCTTAATAAAAACGCAGTGCCTTATGATGATAAGAGCCCGTTTGTAACTTCGGGTATACGTGTGGGTGTGCCTGCCATTACCACCAGGGGAATGGTTGAGGCAGATATGGAAACCGTAGTAGATATGATCGACAGGGTATTGATGAATATTGATGATGAAAAAACCGTCAACAATGTAAAGGAAGACGTAAAGCAGTTTATGACAAGGTTCCCGCTTTATCCGGAGCTTGGGTAGATTTTTTCCTGCGGTACCATTTCCAGCCCATGCCAGTGGCAAACAAGCAATGCAATAATTCCCGTAAGTATAAAAGGAACTGGGAGCGGTTTTTTTATGAGTATTGGATCTGCATCGTCCCGAGCAGTATTAGTGCCGACCAGAAATAAGGCAATTGTTTTTCCCGGCTGGCTGTTTTCAGAAATTCCAGCTTGGCTTTTTGAAGGGCATACATCCAGCGGTAATCCATCGGCCAGGTATTTGTAGAACAATTCTGTCAGCCTATAAGTAGATTCATTTTCAACAGACCAGAGATTGGAAATGGAAGATGGAATTCCCAATGCGGCAAATCCCCTGCTGAAACTAAACACACCTTCTCCCTGGTAATATTTTCCCGGAAGCAGTTTCACAGGCAGACAATACCATCAGCCTTGTAAATGGCCTTTCTTCATATACCAGGTCTGAAAGGCTCAAAGATGAATCACCAAAATAAATCACCGGCTCCCTGTACTTTCCACTATCAGCGGCATGAGTGTACAATTGCACCACCTGATAATGATAGAATTCATCCATAAATTTTGTGGATGTGACATCCATTACCTGTCAACATTTCAGCATTTCGGAATAACTGGTTAATTCTATCCAGCGACTGATCACTCCCCAGGAAGTGGAACAAGCTGGAATGATGAATTAAAATCGTATCGGTGCCATGCCAAAAAATCCTTGGACTTTTCTTTTGCAACGGAAGATCCCGGAACTCTTTCCAGAAATTGGGCCGAGAAAGTATAACTAACCGCATAATCCTGGACCAGGTATTTGACGGGCCGTGTATTTCTTTTTGACATGATCAGGGCCTCGTATGGAATATTGGGACCATCGGGAGAAACGATGATGCGTCCTGGAGGAATATTCATTCCTTCGAAAATTAACCTGAATATAGATTCATTGAGCGTTTTCCGAAGTCACCATAGTTTCTGTTCAATGCACCAAGATCCGAAAGCAAGCCTGAAAATTCCCTGGCAAGTCTTTCATACTTGTTCCTATCCAGCTTTCTTAAGTGTTCCCATGCTTGCGTAATAGATAAGGATATACACTGCGCTGTCACCGGCATGAATGTTTCAAACAGTGCCTGGTATCCGGCCAATATAAAATCTCGTGCCTTTGAAATTGTACATGGCAGTATCGACCAGGTTGTGATAATACAAGGGGATTATCTGGCCCTGATTTGCTGGCGGATATTTTCCAGTTCCCTTGTCTGACAATTTTATCCTGATACCAGTTCGCCATACTATTGAGTTGCACGGATCCGTTGTATCAATACTTCGCTGAAGTTGTATAATATACTTCGCCAACTGAATCTCCCTCCTGATTTCCTTGTCACCTACCCATCGATGATGCGTTAAGCTGATCATTTAACAATGCAGCGCGGCTCTTTTCAAAAAAATAAAATGCCTCAGCTTTCATTCTTCACTTCAAAACAGGCATCGATGGCATGTTCATATAATCGACTGGTGTCCTTACGCCAGAAAAGTTTTGATTCCAGTTCTGTTTGTTCCTTTCGAAGCAGGTCCAGGAACTGGTCGGTAACACGGTAAATATGCAATGCATCATTCAGAAAATCGCCTTTCGCCCGACCATACGTATTTTTTCTGGTAAGCTTCACCTTTCGCGATCATCAGGTTTGTGATATAATAGACTTTCTTCTGCCGAAGAAATGCCGGATTAGGAGCATTCAGGATCTCGTTCCTCTGATGAACCGGGCATGATTTGTGCAAAGGCTTTTTGAAAATAAAATACAGCAGTATCGAATTGGTTCTTACCTGCATAAATTTCTGCAATATTGGTATAAATATTTAATGATTCAATCTGGTCAGATAATATCCAGGGATGGATTATCTGTTAGAAATGAAAGCGCCTTCTCGATAACATTTCAATGCATTATGTGTCATCATGGTAAATATTAAAATATACATCCTGTCCCGAGTGTATTCAGGATCTGCTTACAGCTGAAATCATGTCCATCCTGCCGCTGCAATTTTTAATGCCATCTTTAATAAAGCAATGGCATTTGCATAATCCTGCTTTTTCAGTATACACTTCAGCCGAAAGCCATACCAGGTTTCTGAGATTAAACCTGGAGGTATTCTTTTTCGGATTCTTCTATTTTGCCTATTAATATATTCTTCTGCCTTCCAAATTTCCAAGTTGAAGTAAGGCATTTATTTTCCATGCAGAACTGCTGGAATTATACTTAAATCCATCTTCCCTTATCTGTGGATTCAGACTATCGCTGGCAGATTTTTGCAATCGTTTCACATCTTGTGGCATAATCGATGGAACGATAATAATCTCCCAGGTCATAATAGTATTCCGCATTCTGGTAGAGGGCAAAAAGGTTAGTCCTGTTATTGACTTTTATTTTGTCAGCATATACTATACAACTGTCCAGCGCAGCCATCCTTTCGTTTTTCATATTGAAGACCATTATACATAACAGCATAGCCAATAATAGCCAGTCATCATATCAACGGGGTTGAAATTTGGCTTGCCGAGGTTTGCCCTGGTTAATGTCAAGGAAACGGGGATAGTATTTAATGGCATTCAGGTTATCATGGTCGTCATTTATACAAGGAACCAATTTTCCGTTTAGAGGTAGGCCATCACTGAATCTTCGTGACTGTTGACAATTTTTCAAACTGTCCAAGTAAGGCAGCCAACGTATCAACCTGGGCTTTAGAGGAATTATTTTATAATCTAACATATACTGTTCAGGCTTTTTCATTAAAGCCACATTGTCGGGGCATGGACCGGCATATAAGGAAATAAGCTGTAAAAAATAATCCTGCAAGTATAGGAATATGATCTTCTCATATTGATTCAGGGCATTCGTCAAACCGCCTGTACCTATATTGATGGTATTTCAATATTAACATCCTTTCATTGGTATTATACCTTCCATGCAATGATCAAATTTATCGATATAATCCCTGGTGATCTTTTCCAGATCAGGCATTACACCTATTCCATCCACTTCGGGGCCACCGGCAGAAACTGTACCATTGGATGGGCTGCCCATTATCTGCCTCATATGTTGAGGTTTTAACCTGCATTGATGATTTGCTTCGATCATGCTTTGCAGCGAAATGGCCACTCCGGCCACAATGGCTGCCGCACCAGAAGTTCCACCAAACTGGTGAGTATATGTATTAATCGCAATTCCAGATGAATAAGGATGAAGTCCGGCCGTAACTATATCCTCTCCCCAAGCATAACAATCTATTCGGTTACCATAATTCGAAAAGTGCATTCTTTGATGGGGGACATTACTTGTTGCCGCAGCGACCATTATAGCACCGGAATCTTTAAAGTCTGGTATCATTACGATCTAAAATCCTTTGCCCATGGTGATTTCGGTATACTCATCCAGGTTATTACCGGAAGAAGAATTAATATTTCCATTTCCTCAAGGTTCAATTACAGTAATGCCTAATGCAGTAGCCAGTCGGATCACATCAAAATTTGCTTCCCGGATTTCCACAGGCCATAAATGACTTCCGTTTTCCGGATCAAATATCTGTGTCTCAAGCAATAAAATATCGCCCGCTTCAAGGAACGCAAGGGCGGAAAGAATAGCATCAGGTGTATTATACATTCCGTCTGGCCTGAAAAGTGACATAACAGAGCCTTTCAACAAAGGAGTAATACCGATTCCACCAGAGCCGCCTGTCCTTCATCATGATTATACCCATCACTGCTGCACCATGATCACTGAAAGCTCCATGATTAATACCGGTATAGGGAATCTTATGAAGGTCAAGGCTTTCATGATCAAACAGCCACCCTTGTTCTATATCAACAAATTTCACCCCTGCATCTCCCCTTCCTCCTTTTCTACGCCAGGCATAAGATACTCCTACTCCTTTGGGTGCATCATAAAGGTAACCCTGGAAGCAGGCAAGTGGTTTGTGCGGGGAATGATGGTGAGGCACAATTACAATACTGCTATCCTGGTAGGCCCAATCTATACATGGGCTTTCCCGCAGTGCCTGTATCGTTTCATCCGGATCAGTTCCACTGCTGCAATCCATGAAATAATAAGAAGAAAAGGCCATGGGCTGAAAGGTCATATCCAATGCCTGTGCCCTGCAATTCAATGCTGCCAATTGTGGATTATCAAGGCTGAAAAAAAGACTTTTCACCAACCCGTTTTCCTTTGATAATACTTTTTCCCTCACCATGAGGTCCTTATCAAAGCTTCCCTTTCCTTCCTTTATTTTAAAAACAATACGCAACATGTCCAGGGATTTAGTTATTCATTCCTTATATAAAAAGTAAAAATTTCCCTATCCCGGTATTTCCGGAATTTCATTCCATATAGATTTGTTTCCATCCGGATATTGGGCCTGCCTTGTATGTTTACCAGTTCAATATTAACTATATGAATCCGGTGGAGGCGGAGGGGGTGGTGGCTGCGGATCAATAGAAGAAGAAACCGGAAGAGGCGCTAACCAGTTTTCCTTAACATCCTTAACCTGGTAAATCCTTTGTGGATTAAATTTTTTAATGTCCTCCTGGATCCCGTCATATTTTGATTTAGTAGGTTTCCCCGGAGGATCAATAATCACTTTTACATATGCACCGTCAGGTGACCAATCAAACATCAACTGATGTGGCTCGGAGCCATTTCTTAATATCATATCGTAATAGTATAAATAACCATATACAAAGTCTTCATAGCTTTGCTGGTTTTTGGGATCTTTCATATCACCCATCCTGTCTTTCCGAAATTTATAAACCACCCATGGTTCATTTTCCTTAATATTATGATGATAAAATCCCGGATCTGTAACTCTGTTGGTAGATGTTACAGGCTGGTTGGATACTACCCTTCGGGCCTTTTCAATAATTACTGTTTGTTTGACTTCATCTGGTTGCATACATTAATATTTAAAATGGTGAAAAATATTCTACCAGTTTTTCAACCATTCTTCTGCTGCATCCTTGCCAGACAAATCACTGTTCATCACTTCCTGCAGAAGAATTTTTGCCTTTTGTTCGTCACCGGGCAGATTACGTTTCATGAGGGTCAGGGCCTGGTAAAATCAGGCCGGGATTATCATATAAGCCCGGCTGATCTTCAAGCCATTTAAAATACCCAAGGGCTTTGTCGTAATCGGCCATCTGGAGGGAAACAATACCAGCCAGTTTTATAGCTTCAGCATCCTGGGGTTTCTCTTTCAAAATATTTTCCAGCACGGTTAATGATTCAGTATATTTTCCATCGTTAAAAAGGCTTTTTGCTTCCTGCAATTTATTTGCCGTAGCCCCCATTTCCACACCTAGACTGGTGAAATGTTCTTTTATATACCTGTCCGCCAATTGTGTTGCTGAAGGTGACCTCAAAAAAAACGTCCATGCCATAAAGGCTAATAATAATACAGCCGCAGCTGCCATTACAGGCCTGATCCATCTCAACTTTATCACCCTTGCACCTGGTACTGATCTCCTCTTCTTCATATAATTTCCTAAACAATTGCTTTTTCTCCTGGTCGGCATCCTCCCGGCTAACCGCCATGGTGGATAAATAAAATGCTACCTCATCGGCAAAAGCCTGGTCAGATTCCAGTTTTTTTTCGAAGGCCTGCCGTTCTTCATTCGGACAAACCACCGCTAAAGTATTCATCAATATAAGTTAAATCTGTTGTCATGGTCGTTGCATTAACCTGTTTTGTACAATCGTTTAAGTTTTTCCAGGCATCTTAACCGGCTTGTCTTTAACCACATCTGCCGACTTATACTCAAGCTCTGCAGCTATTTCCCTGTCTGAAAAATTATCTGCCCATAACATCAGCATTCTTTGGCAATTTTCAGCCAGCAATTGAAGCTGCTGCCTGAGTTTACTGTGATCGGCTTTGTCGATCAGCTGCTGAAGTATGGTACGGCTTCGGTCAGATAATTCCTCCATCCTGTCGGTGATCATCGATGTCTGGTATACACTATTCTTATTAGTCGTCTTTTTGCGGACCAGGTCAACACATTTATTTAAGAAAATTTTATATATGTAGGTTTTCAGTGAGGAACGCCCTTCAAACCGGCCAAGCTGCCATTCACGGAGAAAGGAAATTATTGCCTCACAATAAACATCTAATCCCTCCTCCTCATTCAGGTGGTATTTATTAATGCCTTCACGGATAAAATACTGGTACGTCTTAAATAGTAATTCTTCGCTTCTACGCCGGGGAGCCCCGGTTAGTGCCAGGTTTGATAAAATCTCACGATCCTCTGGATGAATAGAACCTGTTTGCGGTATCAAGGAATGTTCTTTTCCTAAGTTAATTAAATGAAATCAAATTAAAAATATTTCCGTCGATTGTTTCCTTTAATAAAAAAAGTCCGACAAACTATTTAAACTGGTTCATCCAGGGGATCGAAATCAAAATCATCTGCTATCCGCACCTTTCCAATCATATATTCCCCACGACCGGCCTTCAAGGTACTAACCCAGATTAGCCGTTGTTAGCCTGCACCGATCCCAGCCTTTAACGGCCGGTGGGGATTTTTGAAAAATTATAACGATGCTGTATAACCTATACTGAAACGATTTGAAACCACTTTAACACACATATTAAAAATTAATGCAACATGAAAACGCTAATCAAACACACCATCCCGGTCCTCGTTATTTTAATATGGATAGTCCTGGCTGTTATAATAAGCATGGCCTCCTGTTCAAAAGATTCACCCGCTTCTGTTACAAGCCAGGCTGGTCAATCACAACAATTACCGAAACTTGTTTTCTCAGGGCAGAAAATCACCATCTCATTGTTTGCATACAGCAGCCTTGACCC
The DNA here is from genome assembly GCA_963823365.1 of uncultured Sphingobacteriales bacterium. Taxonomy (GTDB): domain Bacteria; phylum Bacteroidota; class Bacteroidia; order Chitinophagales; family Chitinophagaceae; genus Pollutibacter. Next base: position 136,586 of record CAWGLH010000008.1, on the reverse strand, counting down.
GTCAACTATCTATGACTTTTCCATCAACAGGAAACTGGTTGAAAGTTTCAGGGTGAATCAAAATGAAAATATGAAATGGGATTTTGAAGACTTTGGTGCCGGAACTCACCGTTTAAATATATATACCAGGATCAGCAACAGCGCCTCTCCAAGCTTCAGCAATTTCCAGTTCAGTATATCAGATGGAAATGTTGTTCAGTCTGTGCATGCTACCCGCATTGACCAGTACAATTATGGATTCGACCTGGTTATAGAATAATCTGCAACGTTTCATTCCGTCGATTCAAAGCACAGTTTGCATAACCATAAAAGCACCACAAAATGAAAAAGTTACATTCATTCCAATTCATGATGGCGTTCGTAACAATGTTACTAGCCGGACAGACATATGCCCAGAACTTTTCTCCATATAATGAAGAAAATCCACTGCCGAAATACCTGAGGTATTGGCATTTGTTGAATTCAGAAACAGCCAATTATCCCGAAATAAGTAATATGGCACTCCAGGCCTTCAAAAACGATTTCAGCAACGTATCTGAAGTACACTGGTCAATTGTTGAAAACAAGTATATGGCCCGGTTTACTTATAAAAACAGAATAACAAGATGCCTATTTGACAACAAAGGCCAGATAGTTTATTTAACCTCTGAAGGCAATGAGAAAAGTCTGCCGCCAGATATCAGAGAATCCGTTAAGAGTATCTATTATGACCACCAGATTACATTTACCACAGAACTACATATTATGAATAATACAGCATGGATAATAAACCTTGAAAACAAAACCAGCCTGGTAACTGTAAAGGTTGTAGATGGTGAAGTCATTGAAATCGGGAATTTTTGCAAATCAAAATAAAGCTTTACCTCTCCACTTTGTCTCACTCGTTTGCGCCAAGCCTTCTCGTCCTGGGAAGGCTTTTTTATATGATACACAAACCTCATAATTCATAATCAGAAAATTTATACATTTACTGCATAACTGTACAAAATGATTCAACGTATTCAGAGTCTATGGCTATTATTGGCAGGTATTGCCGGGTTAATTACCTATAAAATGCCGTTATGGTCCGGTAAACTGCAGGACGGTAGCATTAAAAATTTTATTGGTTCCGAAAACCTGGCCCTGTATGCATCAATCATTGTTACATGCCTGTTGGGATTCGTTACCATCTTTCTTTTCAGGAACAGGAAGACCCAGAAAAATCTTGCCATGCTTGGTATATTTCTGTCCATTGGCATCATCGCCCTGGAATTTTTCATTGTGGATGATTATAAGAAGTCGCTCAATTTCATGGAAAGTTCATGGAAGATCGGTGCTATTATGCCGATACTGATGGTCATCCTTTTCTTTCTTGCTTACCAGGGAATAAGGAGCGATGAGAAACTTATTAAATCTGTAGATCGTCTTACGATAATCAGCTTTGGCTGATTATCGAAGACGATCTACAGATTACGGATTGCGGATTGCGGATTGCGGATTCATTAATATTTTTGAGGTTGACTTTTAGTCAGCCTATTTTTTTGAAACAGATAGCACCAAAGAATCCGCAATCCGTAATCCGCAATCCGTAATTCAAATATATTTACCCGTATAACTCGCCTTAACCTTTTTAATCCCTGAAGGAATACCTGCATATACTAAATCACCTCCGCCGTCCCCGGCTTCGGGGCCAAGGTCTATCAGCCAGTCGGCACACCTGATCACATCGGTATTATGTTCAATCACGAGGATGCTATGCCCTTGTTCAATCAATGCATTAAAAGAAGCCAGCAGCTTTTTAATATCGTTAAAGTGCAGGCCCGTGGTGGGCTCATCAAAAATGAACAGGATATTTCCCTGGCCCTTGCCTTTACCGAGGAAGGAAGCAAGCTTCACCCGCTGCGCTTCACCACCGGATAGCGTATCACTTGACTGGCCCAGTTTAACATATCCAAGTCCTACATCCTGAAGAGGTTTTATTTTTTTGACAATGTCTTTTTTATCGGCAAAGAATTCCATGGCTTCATCCACGCTCAGTTCAAGTAATGCATAAATATTCTTCTCCCGGTAATGCACTTCAAGCACTTCTTCCTTGAAACGTTTTCCGCCGCATGATTCACAAACCAGGTGTACATCCGCCAGGAACTGCATTTCCACCAGTTGTTCACCTTCACCCTTGCAGGTATCGCAACGCCCGCCATCCACATTAAAGGAAAAATGTTTTGGCTGAAATCCCCGCATCTTGCTTAAAGGCTGGGAAGCATATAAATCACGGATATCATCATAAGCCTTAATATAAGTGATGGGGTTGCTCCTTGAAGATTTTCCAATAGGGTTCTGGTCAACCATTTCCACCTGTGAAATACTTTCAATATCACCCGTGATAGCTTTATGCAGTCCCACTTTTTCGCCGAACTCACCCTTGATCTTGCTGAGTGCCGGATAAAGGATCTGCTTTACCAGGGTAGTCTTTCCGCTTCCACTTACCCCACTCACCACACACAGTACATTCAGCGGAAATTCAACGTCGATATTTTTCAGGTTGTTCTGCCTGGCACCATTTACTGTGATGGAGGATGTCCACTTTCTTGCTTTGGCCGGAGGTTCAATTTTTAGAATACCCTGCAGGTATTTCCCGGTAAGGCTATGTTTATTGGCAATGATCTCATCATAATTTCCCTGCGCAACAACTTCCCCTCCCAGGTGACTGGCCAGCGGACCCATATCAATGATATGGTCTGCTTCGCGCATCATCATTTCATCGTGCTCCACAACCACTACCGTATTATTCAAATCCCGAAGGTCTTTCAAAACCTTTATCAGCCTGCTGGTATCTCTTGAATGAAGTCCGATGGATGGTTCATCCAGTATATATAATGAATTGGTCAGGTTACTTCCAAGGCTGCGGGTCAACTGGATCCGCTGGCTTTCCCCACCGCTCAGGCTGTTGGCCAGGCGGTTTAAGGTGAGGTATCCAAGCCCTACATCAAGCAATGTCTTTATACGCTGGCTGATCTCAATCAATATCCGCTTTCCAACTTCCTTATCATAATCGGTCAGCTCAAGCTCGTCAAACCATGCCTTCAGGTCCTTCACCTGCATTTCACACAGTTCACCGATATGCTTTCCGCCCACCTTCACATACAATGCTTCATTGCGCAAACGGTAACCCTTACACGCAGTGCAGGTGGTCCGTCCGCGGTAACGGGACAATAAAACCCGGTACTGGACTTTATACAGATTCTGCTCAACTTCCCTGAAAAAATCATTGATGCCCAGTGCATGTTTATTGCCTTCCCATAATTCACGGTATTGTTTATCAGTAAGATCCGCTACCGGGCGATGGACAGGGAATGCCGACTTAGCTGCGCCTTTGATAAACTGCTCCTTCCACTGGCCAAGTTTTTCCCCTTTCCAGGGGGCAACGGCACCTTCGTATACGCTTAACCGTTTGTCGGGTATAACCAGGTCAGGATCAATACCCAATATCTGTGAGAACCCTTCGCAAACCGGGCAGGCCCCGAACGGGTTATTGAAAGAGAAGAGATTAGGCACGGGCTCTTCGAATTTGATGCCATCCAGTTCAAAGCGGTTGGAGAATTGCAGCATCCTGTCTTCATTAACCTGGAGATTTACTTCCCCCATCCCTTCATAGAAGGCTGTATTTATGGAATCCGCAATCCGGTGCCTGTCGTCTTCATCAAATGGCCTTACTACCAGCCTGTCGATCAATACATAAGTATCCTGGGAAGGTTTCCAGCCCTTCCATTCCAGCATTTCCTCGATCCTGGAAAGGCCTTTTGCGTGGGCATCGTAAATCCTTGAGAAACCTTTCTGCATCAGGATATTAAGCTCTTCCTTCACATCCCTTTTGCCGTGAAAGTGAAACCTTGTAATGACATAAACCTTATCACCTTCAGGCAGTTCCGTAATGGCATTCAGTACATCAGCTACGTCGTCCTTTTTCACCTGCCGTCCCGAAACCGGAGAAATAGTTTTGCCCAGCCTTGCATACAATAAACGCAGGTAGTCATAAATCTCGGTCATGCTGCCTACTGTTGACCTCGGTGTGCGCGTAATCACCTTCTGTTCAATGGCTATGGCCGGGCAAAGGCCCTTGATATAATCCACATCGGGTTTATTCATCCGGTTGAGGAACTGTCTCGCATAGGCGCTGAGTGATTCTGCATAACGGCGCTGACCTTCAGCGTATAATGTATCAATGGTAAGCGAAGATTTTCCTGAACCCGAAACACCGGTGACAACAATAAATTTATTGCGTGGAATATGTACATCAACATTCTTGAGATTGTGTACCCGCGCGCCTTTTATGTAAATGGTATCCAATGCTTTCGGCCCTGTTTCAAGGATTGCAGTATCCTGTTTTTTCCTTTTCATATACGGATAGCAAATGTACTGTTAAACTGAAGCAACATAATAAATCTGATTGCCCTTATCCATTAACTTTATTGTGCGCACCATTATCATTTAACGATCTTTTCGGGCTATTGGTCGAAAAAACTTTAACTAAAATTTGGAGAATCAAAAAATTACTCTATTTTAGTTCTCCAATATCCCAGGAAAAGATCAGAAATCTATTCTTCGTATCGACTAGACTTCTACCTTAACTGGAATATTGGATATTTCCCAAATCCAAACCATTCAAAACCGTAGAAGTCATGAAGTCCCTAACCAATCATTCTGACCAGCAATTAGTTCATTTATTCCAGGATGGCGATTCGGATGCCCTGGAAACCCTGGTGATCCGTCACAAAGACAAGATCTACACTTCCATTTTTCTTCTCGTTAAAGACAAGTACCTGGCCGAAGACATTTTCCAGGATGTTTTTATCCGTGTAATTGACACCGTTCGCGGTGGCCGTTATACGGAAGAAGGTAAATTCCTTCCATGGGCCATGCGCATTGCCCACAACCTTTGTGTTGACCATTTCAGGAAGGTAAAAAGGACTCCAACGATCAGGAACAGTGAAGACCGCGACATTTTCGAGGTCCTCAATTTCACTGAAGACGGTGTTGACCGCAAGATGATGCAGCGCCAGAGCCACGACCGCGTAAGGCAGATGCTGGATCTTCTTCCTGCTGATCAGCGTGAGGTGATCATTCTCAGGCATTATGCCGAGATGAGCTTCAAGGAAATCGCTTCTCTCACCAATTGCAGCATCAATACTGCGCTTGGCCGTATGCGTTACGGACTCATTAATCTCAGGAAAATGATGACAGAGAAACAAATTGCATTATAAAAAAAGGCTATTCAAAAATTTCAAAAGGTCAGCAAGTGCTGGCCTTTTTTTATAATGCAATTTGTTTAATTTGAAAGTTTGATAGTGTGGTAAATGTGGAAGTGGAATGAGGCAATTAACACATTCCACTTCCACACTTCCCACATTTCCCAATTTCCCAATTACTTCAAGGCGTTTGCATCAAGACCACACTTTAACCACAGCGCGTAAGCCTTGAAGTCCGGCGTATATCCCACTGGCGGTGTTAGTAGTTTTTCTTCATGAGATATGGCCACATACCATGGCTGTGAGGATGCAGTGAAGTTTTCTGTCTGGAAGGTTGACCATTTATCACCCACCGTAATAATCTTCCTTTCGGTACCATCAGAGGTAGTATATATAAATTGCTGGCTGACAGGCAGTTTCTTTTTATCATCCACATAGAGGGACACAAGTATATATTTTTCCATCAACGCTTTGACTTCAGCCTTTGGCCATACATTCTCTTCCATCTTCCGGCAATTCACGCAGGCCCAGCCGGTAAAATCAATAAGCATCGGCTTCCCTGTCTGCTTTGACAGTTTTAATGCTTCCTCATAATCTTTCAGGGGCTCTTCACAATTCACAGGATGATCAAAAACACTGTAGCAGTTGGGCGGAGGAAAACCACTTACGAGCGACAGGTTGGCCATCCGGGTGTTCGTTACACCGGGAACCAGGTAAAGCGTAAATAACAGTACCAAAATACTCATCACCCTCCTGAATTTTCCTATAACAGGTTTGGCAGGATCGTGGGGGAACTTAAGGAACCCGGAAAGGTAAATAAACAAGGCCAGGCCAATCACTATCCAGATGGCAAAAAACACCTCACGGGGAAGTATACCCCAATGGGCAACCAGGTCCGCATTTGATAGAAACTTGATGGCCAGGGCAAGTTCCACAAATCCAAGAAATACTTTTACCGTAGTCAGCCAACCCCCGCTTTTCGGAAGGGATTGCAGCCATTGCGGAAACATGGCAAACAACGCAAATGGTAAACCGAGTGCAAGACCGAATCCGGCTAGTCCGGCTGTCAGCGGCCAAGCCCCTTCAGATGCCGTGCCAACGAGTAATGTGCCTAATATCGGGCCAGTGCAGGAAAATGAAACGATGGCCAGGGTCAGGGCCATGAAAAATATACCCAGCAGGTTTGTGCCCTGTTTTGCATTTGCCCTGTTGGCAATACCACTGGGTAAAGTGATTTCAAAATACCCGAAAAAGGAAATGGCGAAAACAATAAAAATGATAAAGAAACTGACGTTGAGCCAGATATTGGTAGAGATATCGTTGTATATCGTAGGACTAACCCTGCCGATCAGGTGAAAAGGTATACTGAAAGCAACATAAATAAGGAATATAAAAAATCCATACATCACGGCATTCGCCGTCCCCTTATCCTCACCCGTTTTTTTGGTGAAAAAAGAAACAGTCAGCGGAACCATGGGAAATACGCATGGCGTAAGCAGCGCTACCAGTCCGCCGAGAAATCCCAGGAAAAAAATATTCCATAAGCTTCCCTTTTGCTCCGCGCGTGTGATCCCGCAATTATTGACGGGGGCCGACATATTCACGGTTTCGATCTTTATCCGGTTATTGACGGCGACCCCTCCCTGCAATTCTACTTCAAAGGGAAAGGATTCGAGGGGATAGAATTCATCACCCCGGCCATAGGTATATTGCAGCGTGCCCAGGAGTTTCCCCGGTACCTGCCCGTTGATCCTGATGACGGATGTCCAGGAGGCCGTTTTTTCATGAATACGAAATGGCTGGTTGTCAAAAATGGCGCTGTTCACTGTTTTGGTTTCACCGGAAGCAGATAATGCAGAATCTTCTGTGATTGCTGAATCAGCGAATACCAGGGCAGCGGATTGTATACCGCTGATATCCTGGCCGGGTGCATACAATTGCCAGTTTCCAGGAATTGATGATGTGAATGTTAGTTCGTAAACGCCTTCGGACCTGCGATCACTGGAAACCTTCCAGGTCCATTTAACCGTATCCTGGCTATATGAACAGAACGACAAAAGTAAAAAGAGAAAAAGAAAAACTTTTCGGTTGCCCATAAGGGTTATTTGGCGCTGGTTTAACCTCCTGCGGCGATCTTGAATTCCACTTTAGACGGAGGCAGGCATTCCTGATCATTACACACTATGAATTCAACGTTACCGGAAAGATTTGTTTTTACCTTTCCTTTAAGTTTGATGACCTGTACAAAATCAACCTTCTTTTCGTAATAATTCACCGTGCCGGGCCATGCACTTTCATACTTTTTAATCATCTTACCCTGTTCTTTCACCTTACCGTCAAAAGTTATCAGCGGGTTAGGCGAAAAGGTAAATGAAGTAGGGATGGGGCCTTCCGCACCTGCCTGCTGGGCATACATATGGTAATTGCCCTGGATATTGGCGGTCATTTTCAATTCGTAGGTATTCTCCGCTATTTTTTTGGACGTGAACGTCCACTTTACCTGTTTGGCAGAACCAGACTGCGCATACACGGTAAAAGCGGTAAATATGGCAAATGCAGTTATGAAGAGTTGTTTCATGAAAAAACTTTAGCTAAAAGACGGGTTTTTCGATATCTGTAGTATGACAATTGTCACAAATAAAATCTAAAAACTCAGTTGCCCCTGTAATTGTTGATGCAACAATCTGTTAAATACCTGCAATCCGTCAGTATTTCCCAAAACATCTGAGGTAGCCCTTTCGGGGTGGGGCATCATGCCAAATACATTTCCCTCCTCATTACTGATTCCCGCGATATTCCGTATGGAGCCGTTAGGGTTAGCCTCATCTGTCAACAGGCCTTTTTCATCGCAATACCTGTAGATCACCTGTCCATTCTGTTCCATCTGATCCAGGGTATGTTCATTGGCGTAGAACCTTCCTTCACCATGGGCGATCGGTATCTTCAGCGGAACTCCATCTTCTCCCTTTATAAACACATTCTTGCAGATAAATTGCTGGTTGGCGTTCCTGAGCAGGATACCCGGCAAAAGTCCTGATTCGCATAAAATCTGGAAACCATTGCAGACGCCCAGTACCTTTCCGCCTTTCTGTGCGAAGGCGATAACCGATTGCATCATCGGACTGAACCTGGCAATGGCCCCGCACCTCAGGTAATCCCCAAAAGAAAAACCTCCCGGCAGTACAATACAATCTTCCGTATTAAACATACTGAGGTCCCTGTCTTTATGCCAGAGGGTTATGACTTCCCTGTTCAGGTCAAACCTGACGGCATCAATCATGTCTCGATCACAATTAGACCCTGGGAAAACAACAACGCCAAATTTCATATTGAAGGCTTTTTATAAGCAGCAAAGTTACCGAATCTGCCCTATTCCTGCGAACTTATATCAGGAGGATTTCAACACCCACCAGTTCAGTGCGAGTATAAATGCGAGCATTAAAATATGCAGCACATTGGGTATTTGTCTTTTTTGGGCCGAGAAATAAACATTGGAGTGAAATGCGGCAAATGGTACGGCGGATAATATCCAGTATTCAAAAGTTGCCGTAGCATTAATGAAGGGTATCATCAGGCTGCATAACAGGTACACCAGCATCAGGCTCCAGCCTTTCCTGGTGTGGATCAGCATCCTCAGGATGGATCCCTGGATATAAAAGCCACTCATCAGGAAGGGAATGATCAGTAATAACAATCCACCCCATGCCCAGATGGTCTGCAGGAACAACGGATAACTGAGGTGAATGGAAGGGAGGAAATCATCCGGGTTCCAGTTTCCCCTGAGGTATTGCCATGCCAGCAGGAAATAATAGGGTGTGGTCACCCCAAGAATACCGATCAGCCATTCAGGTATGCTTACCGGCCTCATGATAACCAGGGCTGACGCAAGCAAAATCAAAAAACCAATGGAAGGAAAATAAAAAAAGGAACATATCCCGATGATAATGCCAATATTAAAGATGAGCTGCTTGGATCGCTGGTTTTTATAGAGGGATGCCATGCTGGTCCAGCCCCATATCATAAAAGTGTTTACGATAAGGGTGGAAGAAAGCTGCCACCATTCCGGGAACATTGCGGTGATCAGGATATAGCTTAATGCGGGAAGGTAATTGGCCTTGGCCATCAGCCTGTGCTGGAACATGAAATTATTCAGCATGAGTGCCTGGGCGAAGACAAGGGTATAACTGATCACCGAATAAATGACGGGTGAATGTTGGCCCATGTTCAGCAGTGAGCGGATCAGTCCATGGTAAAGAAACCCGTCTGTCAGCTGGGCAACCGGAATATGCGGTTCAATGAATGACGCATACCTCAGCACCAGGCCGTAGAAAAATAACAGGATTATGCTGAAAGGATTATTAGTTCTGAAAACGCCTGGCACAAGCAGTATTTAAAAGTCAATTTTTGCGAAACAAATATAATTTTTATACATACAGGGTAATACTACCTGCTTTGCTCCCACCTGTTTTCCGTACCGCGGCATAAATTCGTAATTACGGTCAAGGCTCTTCAGGGTAGGATCCCTTTTCATCTGCCCGGCTGCATTCACGGAAACGGAATTCAGCAACTGTTCCCTTCGCTCAAGCTGGTTAAATAAAAAGCGCACTTCGTTCCCGGAATAGAATATCTGGTACGACAGGAAGATATCTGTATTATCGTCATACTGGGTTTTACGGATCACATTACTCCATTGCAGGTTTGCCGTATTATCAAAGGAAAGGATCACAATGTTTTCCGCATAGTGCCTGGTAGAATTCAACCCCGTATACCGGTTATAAGGATCCCAGTAACGGTAATAATTAAGGCTGCTGTATGGAGAGTAATAACCATAATCCATTGGCGAAAAGTAATTGTAGCCATAGAGGTAGTCCCACCTGTTCCATCCTGTATTCCTTGAAGTGGAATAATACAGTTCAGCCAATATAGCAAATCCGCCATCCCGTTTGGGAATGATCTGCTTGATGAAATAATCATTAAAAGCCTGTTTTAGGGGGGTATTCTCTGATTTTGCATCTGCCCTGACGGTATCTCCGAATATGAAGTTATTGGTAGCAGATATCTTTCCGATATTCTTGTCCCAGACCCAGTTATATATGCCTTCTATATTGCCTTTCTTCTGCCTGTAGAAAAAAGATGTTAATACAAATTTGCGGTTGATATTGTCGGGCTTGATCTTTACCTCGTCGAGGGTCTTTCCGCTAAGGGGAATATTCAGGGTATTAAAGGTGTCGGAAGTGGCCCTTTTCGCTACTACGTCGAGTTTATTGATATACTCCTGGCTGCCATTCCTGGCACATCTTCCAAAAACAAAATCACCGTCATTATCCATAACAAATTCGGTAAACACACCTTCCCGGTCATTTACATCAAGGCCAAGGACATCCAATTTCTGCAACTTCAGGTCTGCATTGTACCGCATCATGGAAATGATATACCTTCTTTCATTCCTGCGGTTTATCTTGAATAACATGATATGCTGCTTATCATCGCTATTGATGACTGAATATACCCTGTTATCGCTGAAACCCGGTACATGGGTGGTATCCAGCTGAATGGCATCCTGGATTACCTTGCCTTCACCGTTCATTTTTACCGCATTAAAATAAATAACATTCTTCTTCTGGAACTGGTAAAATAACCAGAACGCATCAGGATAGGCCACAAAATCCACATTCACCAGTTTATCGGGAAGGAAATCCAGCCTTACCTTGTTTTTGAGCTTCATTTCATTATCATACACCGAAAGGGAGTTGTTGGTACGATAGTTTTTGTACACATGGATATTTCCCCCTACCCTGCCAATAACTTCAAAATTCATCTGGCGGTAATCGTCCTTTTCAACATCGGAATAAAAAACGCGTTGGGCCTGCAGGCCGGGAGATAACAGGAAGAATAAAAGGATATAACGGATAGTGTGGTCCAGTCTCATGTATCGAGAATTGTTGTCTAAAAGTACTATTTGTGTGCCAATTACCGTTTTTTGATAAGGATCATGGCCAAAGGGTTAACGGCTTTTTAACCAATTGGTTGGTTTTTATACAATATGAGGCATAAATATTATTTCCATATACCTTTAGTTTTTATTTTTACTTTCTATCTGCTATCTAATTTAACCATACAGTGAGCAAAAACTTAAACCGGGTTTCAGCGGCCGGACTGCTGATTGCCCTGGGGATTATTTATGGTGATATTGGCACCTCACCCCTTTATGTATTTAACGCGATTATCCTGGATAAGGTGGTTAATGAAGAACTAATCATCGGAAGCCTTTCCTGTATCATATGGACCATCACACTGCAGACCACTTTAAAATATGTAATCCTCATCCTCAGGGCAGATAACCGGGGAGAAGGCGGAATATTTGCCCTCTATGCCCTGGTGAGAAGAAGAAAAAAGTGGCTGGTGATACCCGCCATGATCGGCGGATCGGCCCTGCTGGCGGATGGTATAATCACCCCACCCATTTCCATTACCTCTGCCGTGGAAGGCCTGAAAAACATACCTGCACTGCATAATATCAGCAGTGACATGATAGTGTACATTGTTTTGGGAATCATCGTTTTGTTCTTTTTCATGCAACAGTTCGGGACGGCTTCGATCGGCAAACTGTTCGGTCCGGTAATGATGATCTGGTTTAGCATGCTGGCCCTTCTTGGAGCCTTTCACATTTCGGATGACCTGTCTATATTAAGGTCATTCAATCCCTATTATGCTTTTGAATTTCTGAATACATATCCCAATGCGCTCTGGCTCCTGGGTGCGGTATTCCTTTGTACCACGGGCGCAGAGGCATTATACAGTGACCTCGGGCATTGCGGACGGGGAAATATCCGGGTGTCATGGATTTTTGTCAAATCCACCCTGATCCTGAATTACCTGGGACAGGGAGCATTCCTCCTGGCCAACCGAAACGGGTTAAGGATTACGCAGGAAGTAAAGGATCAGTTAAACATCAATGCATTTTATGACCTGATGCCGCAATGGTTTGTGATTTTTGGTGTGATCATCGCTACATCAGCAGCGATTATTGCCAGCCAGGCCATGGTTTCAGGGTCTTTCACCCTGATCAGTGAGGCGATGCGGCTAAATCTCTGGCCCCGCTTCAGGATTGTGTATCCTTCGGAAGAAAAGGGGCAATTATTCATCCCGGCAATCAATACCCTGCTCTTTGTGGGTTGTGTGGCCGTGGTATTGCATTTCCGCGAATCTTCCAGGATGGAGGCTGCGTATGGACTGGCCATTATCATGACGATGATCGCCACCACGATGCTCTTTGCCAACTTCCTGGTACTTCATCGGGTCAATTCGGCGGCGATATATATATTCCTGGTGGCTTACCTGGTCATTGAAATTGGATTCCTTGTGGCCCTGCTCCAGAAATTTACCCATGGAGGTTATATCACCCTTTTGGTGGCCAGCTTATTTATACTGGTCATGTTTGTATGGTTCAAATCGCGGAAGATCAAGAACCGTTACGTGGAATTCGTGCGGCTCGACCATTACCTGCCGATGCTCCAGGAACTCAGCAATGACACTACCATTACCAAGTATGCCACGCACCTCATTTACCTGACCAGTGCCAATAATCCAAAAGAGATCGAACACAAGATCATCCATTCCATATTATCCCGCAAACCCAAGCGCGCCGATATTTACTGGTTCGTACACGTTGATACGCTGGATGATCCCTATACCTGCGAGTATGAGGTGCAGACCATCATACCCAATGAAGTCATCAGGATTGAATTTAAACTGGGATTCCGGGTGGAACCACGGATTAACCTGATGTTCCGTAAAGTAGTGGAAGAGATGGTGGCCAACCGGGAAGTGAATATCATGAGCCGTTATGAAAGCCTGCAACGGAATAATATCACGGGAGATGTAGAATTCATCGTCATGGAAAAATTCCTCAGTGCAGATAATGAACTGCCTTTCCTGGAGAAACTTGTCATGAAAGTATATTTCTGGCTCAAGGCCATCAGTCTTTCAGAAGAACGCGGCTTCGGTCTCGATCCCAGCTATGTAAAAGTGGAAAAATTCCCGCTCATTGTAGCGCCGGTAACGAACATAAGATTAAAGCGGCTGGATTCTGAAGAGTCTTAATCGTTGCGCGCTTTAATCTTAATGTGGGGGATTTGGAAGTGTGGGAAATGTGGAAGTGAAAATGGGGAAATGAGTGGTACTAATCGCTAGGTAATACATTTATCAGTCTCCGAGGTTTTCCTAGTCTCTCAGTCTCCAGTCTGTTGAGACCCCCAACCGTCAACCGTCAACTGTCAACCTCAACCCTCAACCCTTTTGGCCTTTACGCCAAAAGAATGTCGCGTATAAAATTGTGATACTCCGGAAATGAGGGCAGGTTATTATGCCCGCCGCCTTCAATGCGTATCAACGTAATTTTACCGGGATTGATTTTCTGAAGGTTGATGCTGTGCCTGATGGGGATCAGCCTGTCTTTTGTGCCATGCAGTATATAGGTATGGCATTGAACCCTGGAAATCCATTTGTCGGTCCGCATCCTGAAACGCAATACCAGCCACATGGGGAAAATCGGCAAAAACCTTTCCACCACCTTGGAAAAACTGTAATAAGGGGCATCCAGGATAAGGTAACGGGGACGATTATCCGAAGCCAGCTTGGCAGCAAATCCGCTTCCCATGCTCCTGCCATACATGATCAGGTGTTTTTCGGGATACTCTGCTTTCAGCGTGTTGTAGACGAATTGCATATCTGCCAGCATTGCCGGTTCGCTTCTTTTACCCGTGCTCTTTCCAAAGCCGCGGTAGTCTACCAGGATAACATCATAATTGTAACGGTAAAAATCCTGTGCATACTTGCCCCAGCCTTTGATGCTCCTGCTGTTTCCGTGAAAATACAAAATGAGTCCTTCAGGGTTTTCACGGTGAAAATGGAGGCCGTTGATTCTTACACCGGGTTCTATATCAAAGAAAAGTTCACGGAAAGGAACATCATATATATAGGTGAAGTCCTGTGCAAGCTTTTCCGGTTTAAAGATCAGCTTTTCCTGGACCAGGTAAGCAATCAGCATCAGCCCGCCGTAAATGCCCCCGATCAGCAGCCAGTTTATTTCAAGCAGTATCAAGAAATGCTTAATTCGTTTGGAATGCTAGCCTCCCGGGAATTATGCATTGCTGCAACGGAAAATTAACCTCCGTGGAAAAATGAATTTAATGTACGGAAATATGGTTTCATTTCCCATTCATTTCACATTCCACATTACCATTTTGTGTTCTGGCAAAGCCAGGACATCAAAATGTTTATGCTTATGCATATCCTCCTTTGAAAGGGGTTTCTTATCCACGGCAACAAAGGCTGTGCTGTCATCTTCCTCGATCCTGTAAAGTTTATAATTAAACCCGGTCATCACATCAAACAATTCTTCCCGCTCCGCCCTGGTGAGGAACTGGTTGCATTCCGAAAGAAGCTTCGGCCTGCAGGTGCTGATCGTATGGGCGAGCGTCTTGATGATTTCCTTATCATACCCTTCAGCATCAACCTTGATCAGGGAAAGTTTTGGAAGCAGGTGCGAATATTCCCTTTCCAGGATCTTTTCCAGGTTCCTGCCTTCCACCTGCAATGTATACTTATGGTGCTTGTCCAGTTTTTCCCGCTGTGTGAGAAAACCGCCATTACAAAAAGAAGCATCCGAATAATTGAAGCTGAACTGACCGTCTTCCGCCGTGGCGGCAATATTCAGGGGAATAATATTCGTAAGCCCTGCATTCAGTGTGGCATTTTTTTCCAGGACGCTGAATACATAACGGTTAGGCTCAAGCGCTAATACACAGCCTTCCTTTCCTGCTGCAAGGGCCATCGGAACCGTAGTGTCCCCGAGATGTGCGCCTATGTCAATGATAAAATCCCCGGGCTTTACCAGCGAGCGGTAAAAAGCAACACTGCTGTCGCGCAACTGGAAAGGCTCGCATAACGGATGCTGCCACTGTGCAAATTCCACCCCGGCATAATCATTAAGATTGAAAGAATCGATCTTGTAGCCGTATTCATTAAAAACCTTTTTCTGCCTGTTTTTCCGGAATTGCTTTAACAGTTTGCCGAACATGCTTCGAATTTAACCGCAAAGATAGCAGAATTTGAAGGTTTCCTTCCCCGGCCCGCCAAATGCAAAGGTCCTGATGTAATTTTGCAAAGTTTTCACCAGGCACAAAAGATGGAACATGAGGATCAATAAAAAAAGTTTAAAAAAATGGCTGACTATACTGCTGCTGGTGTATGGACTCTTCGGGATCATCATTTACTATGTGCAGGATTATTTTCTTTTCCAGGCCACTCCCCTGCGCAGGGACCATCAGTATGATTTTTCCATGCCGTTCAGGGAAGTGAATATCGATTATACACAGCGCCAGAACCTTAATATCATACAGTTTGAAACGGGCAAACCCCTGCGCGGCGTTGTCCTGTATTTTCATGGCAACAGGAAAAATATCGGCTGGTATGCGAGGTTTGCACCGATGTTCACGGAGCAGGGTTATGAAGTATGGATGATCGATTATCCCGGATATGGAAAAAGTACCGGAAAGATTACTGAAGCCATGCTTTTCGATTATGCCTCACAGTTATATAAGCTGGCCGCAAAAAAATTCACGGCAGACAGTATCATCATTTTCGGGAAGTCTATCGGAACCGGTATCGCGGCGCAACTGGCATCGTACGCAGCCTGTAAAAGGGTTATCCTGGAAACACCATATTACAGCCTCAGTTCGGTGGCATCCCGCTTCTTTCCCATCTATCCCATGGAACAGATGACCAGGGTGAATATCCGGACCTGGGAATACGTTCCGCATATTAAAGCGCCTGTTACGATCCTCCACGGTACTGCCGATAAGGTGATATCCTATAATAACGCCCTGCGGTTAAAGCCACTCATGAAACCTTCTGATGAGTTTATTACCATCCAGGGTGGCGGACATTCAAACCTCCGGAGATTCCCGCTATTTATGCAAAAAATAGACTCCCTGCTCTTACACTGATATGCCAGCCTTTAACAAATAATTGTATATTTTATTTGTCTTTTTGTAAAGTTTACTTTACTTTTGGTAAATAAAATTTTACATCATGAAATCTTCAGTTTTACTTCCTCCAAAGTATAAATGGATTGGGATAATTGTCCTGGTACCTTCCCTGGTCCTGGGAATACTGGTCAGGTTTAAAGAATTTACCTTTTCTTTTTTAACCTTAAAAGACCGTGGAAATCCGCTGGTTAGCGAGAAAGGATTCAACCTGGAAGAAGACATCAATTTTACGGATGAAATTGCCCTGACCGGAATTATCATTGCCCTCCTGTTCATTGCATTCGCCAGGGAAAAACAGGAAGATGAATTCATCGGCAAGCTGCGGCTGGAATCATTGCAATGGGCAGTAGTGGTCAACTATATACTCCTCATTATTGCCACCTGGCTGGTGCATGGATTCAGCTATATCGATGTCATGATGTATAACATGCTTACGATCCTGATCTTTTTTATCATCCGGTTCCACCTGGTATTATTCAGAAACCGCAGTTCAATAACCGAATAAACCTGGCCACGATGAAAAATAAAATAAAAATCGAAAGGGCAAGGCATAACCTCACGCAGCAGGATCTTGCAGAAAAAATAGGGGTCTCAAGGCAAACGATAAACGCCATGGAAAGTAATAAATATGTGCCTTCCACCGTACTCGCATTGAAAATTGCCAGGTTATTCCGGTTGAGCGTAGAAGAGATTTTTTTGCTGGATGAGAATGACTGATAAAGCATATCAATTACTATCTATCCGGGCATTATTACTGCTCCCGCAAACTCACCCGTTTATCCGATACTGATAACGTATACGTACAACCGATTTTCAGCGCAACATTCTCCTTCCCGTGGCTGACCGGGAAGCCGTAACAAACAGGGAAACGGAATTCTTTCACCACATCATGAATGATTTCATCCGCCGTTTTCCCAAAAGGCGTTTCCGTATCCTTGTTTTCCGTAAAGCCCCCGAGTACCAGGCCGGCAAGCCCTTAAACTTTCCGCTTCGTTTTAACTGGTAAAACATCCTGTCGATGTTATACAGGTATTCCCCGACATCCTCAAGGAATAAAATATTGCCCCTGGTGTCAATATCAGAAGGAGTCCCCGTAAGATGGGCAACGAGGGAAAGATTTCCGCCTACCAGCCTGCCACTTGCCTTTCCATTATGGTTAAACGGATGGCATGATGCCGAATAATTTCCCTTCTTACCGGTGATCGCCTTGTGCAAAGACCTTACGTATTCATTCAGGTATCCGTCATTGTTAAATGCATTTGCCATCGGCCCGTGCACCGTGGCTACCTGGTAGCGGGAAAGGATATGAGCATGTAAAATGGTGATATCGCTGAACCCGATAATCCATTTCGGGTTTTTAATGAACTTCCTGAAATTGATCCTGTCGATAATCCTGCCTGTTCCATATCCGCCGCGCCCGCAAAGGATTGCCTTTACTGAAGGATCATCCATCATTTCCTGCAGGTCAGCCAAACGGTCATCATCTGTCCCGGAAAAATAATGATACTGGGAACCTACCGTTTTACCCACTTTGGCGCGCAGTCCCCAGACTTCGTACAGCACCCTTACGCATTCAGATACTTTATCTACCGGCATAAATCCGGCCGGACAAACAATACCCACGAGGTCGCCTTTCTTCAGGTAGGGTGGTATCACAACGGCTTTCCGGGGCATACGATTTTTTCTGTAAGTTAGGAATATGACGCGAATCATTACCTTCCAAAACCAATATCAATCCCGCCCTGTAATGACACAACTAGCTTTGAAACATAAATAATACCTCATTCCCTTTTTGTTTCTAACATACCCGCAATTTTATCATATGCATCCATCCATCAAGCCTATTACCATACTCGCCGGAGAACTCGGACTTAGCGCAGAGGAAGTGACCACCTATGGAAAATATAAAGCAAAGATCCGCATCCCTTCCTTTGATGAAAAAAAGATTGCTGCCAATAAACTCATCCTGGTCACCTCAATAACCCCAACCAAGGCCGGTAATGGTAAAACAACAACGTCCATCGGGCTTGCCGACGGCCTTCACCTGATCGGTAAAAAAGCCGTGCTGGCGTTAAGGGAACCTTCACTGGGACCGGTATTCGGAATGAAAGGCGGTGCAACCGGCGCTGGCAGGTCACAACTCCTGCCGGCAGATGAAATCAACCTGCATTTTACCGGTGATTTTCATGCCATCTCCGCAGCAAATAATACACTGGCAGCCCTGCTTGACAATTATAACTACTACCGGCAGGGCACACCCGAAGAATTAAAAGATATTTACTGGCGCAGGGTAATGGATGTCAATGACCGTTCATTGCGCTATATCATCACGGGTTTGCACGGAGGGAAAAACGGGAATCCTGCCGAAACAGGATTTGATATAACCCCCGCTTCCGAACTCATGGCAATACTTTGCCTGTCTCCGCGATCATACAGAACTCCGTGAACGGATCGACAGGATATTGCTGGGCACTACGGCCGGTAAAAAATCATTCACGCCGGCCGAACCTTGGCGCCGGCGGCGCAGTAGCCGCTCTGCTGAAAGATGCGCTGATGCCAAATCTTGTACAAACCCTCGAAGGAACGCCTGCATTTGTGCATGGCGGGCCTTTTGCCAATATCGCCCACGGATGCAATTCCCTGATCGCCACAAAAACAGCCATGCAACTGGGCGATTATACGCTTAACGGAAGCTGGATTCGGAAGTGATCTTGGTGCAGAGAAATTTTTCAATATCAAATGCCGGGCAGCCAAAATAAACCCTTCACTGAGTGTTCTTGTGGTAACCACCCAGTCGCTAAAACTTCATGGCGAAGTGCCATATGCCAAAATCAGTTCTCCCGATCCTGAAGGATTGATGAAAGGCACCAGGAATCTTGAACGTCACCTGCATATACTGCGCACTTTCGGACAAAAAATAATGGTGGTACTGAACCAGTTTGCCTTTGATACGGAACAAGAAATTAACCTTATCCGCGACTGGTGCCAACACCGAAATGTCCCCTTCGGAATTAATAATGCCTATGCCTTGGGCGGAGAAGGCGCCAGGGATGCTGCTGAACTGATCGTACAACTCACGGAAGAAAAACCCACCGGCATTCATCATACCTATTCACCTGAAGACAGTATTGAAAATAAAATCCAGAAAGTGGCCACTACCATATACGGGGCTGATGGCATATTCCTTGAAAAGAAAGCCAGGCAGAAAAGTAAAGGAAATTCAAAAACTGGGGCTCTCCCACCTGCCGGTCTGCATCGCCAAAACGCAATATTCATTTACCGATTCACCGGACCAGGTCCATGAATATCATCATTACACGATTACCGTGGATGACCTACTGGTGAATTCAGGCGCCGGTTTTATTGTTGCGGTTTGCGGGGAAATGATGCGTATGCCGGGATTACCCGAAAATCCAGCTGCCATGAATATAGACCTGGTAAACGGACAAATAACAGGGTTGGCGTGATGTAAATATGCACATTTACTTCGCCTCTACTAATTCAACAACGTCATTTCGTACCGTCAGCATGTGTTTCATGCCATGCTTCAGCGCAAAATTATCCTTCTGGTGGCCGACGGGAAAACCAAAGCATACCGGGTACGCATAACCGGAAACTTTTTCAAACACTACATCATATAATGTACGGCCGAATTCTTCACCGGGATCGTCAGGCTTAATCCTGAAACCGCCAATGATCAGGCCTTTGAGCTTATCCAGTTTGCCCGCCCTTTTTAAGGTCATCAGCATCCTGTCAACGCTATACATGTATTCCCCCGCTTCCTCGAGAAATAAAATTTTATCGCTGGTATTAATCTCAGATTTACTGCCCATCATGCTGATAATAATGGACAGGTTTCCACCCACTAAAATACCTGTTCCGATACCCGTGCGATTTTGTTCCTGGGGAATGGCAGTATATTTCAAAGACGTTCCGGTAAGCGCTCTTTTTATGGAAAGAATAGAATCCTGCACAACAGGTTCGGCAAGGGTAAAATCTTCAGGAAAACTGTTGCACATCTTGGAATGTATGGATGCAACACGGAAATTCTTTTCCAGGTGGATATGCAGGGCAGTGATATCGCTGAAACCGATGATCCATTTTGGTTTCTCCTTAAACCTGGTAAAATTAAGCTTATCCATAATCCTGCTGATGCCATATCCGCCCCTGGCACACATGATAGCCTTTACAGTATGATCATCCAGTAATATCTGCATATCCCTGGCCCTTTCTTCATCTGTACCTCCAAAACTGAAATCACGCTTTCCAACAGTCATGCCTACACGAACAACAAGCCCCCAGGACTCCATCTGCCTGATGGCAGGCTGTATTTCCTCCAGGGTGATCCATCCCGCAGGGCAGGTAATGGCAATCTTATCGCCGCTTTTAAGGAAGGGCGGGACCAATGCGGCCGGACCAGGATCATCAAGAAATTTTACGGGAAAAAGAAAGGCCTGCAATACCGGGAACGAGCGAAAGAAACTCCTGTCGTTTCATGGGGATGAAGATAATACAAAGACGAACGCATAGTGTTAAGTGAAACCTGACTATGTTGCCTGAAACGAGGAAATAACTATTTTCTTTCAATCCGTAATCCGCAATCCGTAATCCGTAATCCTCCCCTCACTGCTTTTGTCCGAACCTGAAACTGTAACTCAGTATTAACTGGATGGAGGTTGCGTTTAATGTTCGTGCCGGTCACCCCGCAAAAAATTTTCTTCTGTCGGGTCATCAAAACTATACGGTTGCAGGGCATTTTTAAGCGTGGCAAAAGAATATCGCAGTCCGATCATCCAGTCACTGGAGAAAAAAGTCTGCTGAGTGCCTAATGTTATGTGATAGTAATCCCAAGGTCTTGATCGGCAATGTCCTGCCAGGCTCTTCCGAATTCTGGGTGGCAAAATGCCCATCACTGTGAAGAGAGAAAAATAAATGCCTGTTCTGCTTGTAGTTCCAGTCGAGCCCTAACGATCCATTGATAACCGACTTACTTTGTCCGTACACCCTTAAGGCCTGGGGGGTATAAAGTACATTTGAATCTGTTGCAGGTTGAACAAACTGAACGTTTCCGGGGTCAAGGA
This sequence comes from uncultured Sphingobacteriales bacterium, assembly GCA_963823365.1. Taxonomy (GTDB): domain Bacteria; phylum Bacteroidota; class Bacteroidia; order Chitinophagales; family Chitinophagaceae; genus Pollutibacter. The sequence goes on along the minus strand of CAWGLH010000008.1, from coordinate 115,229 downwards.
TGGAAAACGTTGTTCTGTGCAGCATACCAGCTCACACCACCGTATAACCGAACATTTCCAACAGATCTCGAAATGCCAAGGGCGGCGCTCATCCCGTACTTATAAGTTGCCTTCAGCTTTTCGGCCCTGCCATTGGCAAAATAACTTTTACGGGGCTTACTGAGGTCTTCATCAGTCCGGATATTATTGATCAGCCTGCGACATCACCTCGCCCGGCCCCATAATACCAAAGGAAGGTAGTGCAAGGTGACACCGATATCCCATTTTCCAAAATTAGCCGCCAGTCCTAACTTGGTTTGTCCGAATATCTTGTAGTATTTGGTATAAAAATCGGAAATAAGGGAAACTACATCTATGCTTGCCGCACTTCTCAGTTGGGGTATCACACTGGATGTAAAACTCTGTGAATACTCCTCCCCACGATAGTTAAATGCCTGGGAAAAGCCAAAGGCAATATGTTTAGAGATATTCCAGCCAATCCCAAAAATAACCCCACCTCATCTACTTCATGGCCCAGGTTGTACTGGGCTATGTAAATTTCTTCACCCGGACTTTCCAAATTATTAATAACGTCGAGGTTCGACTGGTTTCTGTTAGTAAACCTCAGTTTATCCTTGATACGATGGTATATACCATACCCCAAGACCCAGTCCTTTTCGTTTTTTTTAGGTTTAAGTACTCCCGCAGCAACAGTTGGCAACAGGGAAAAATTTCCATACCGGATATCAAAACCCTGCCCCAGTCCGTTTTCGAATTTTATATTACTTAATCCAACTGCCGTTGTATTAAAAGTAAAACTGGAACCCTGGGCATAAGAAAGTGTGGCTGGATTAAAAATAACTGCAGCCTGGTCTTCAAATCTTGATAATCCTGAATTAGGAAGAATGGAATTCCTGGAACCTAACGGGATGTATTCATAGTGGTTATCCTGTCCGGACAGCTCCATACAAAAAATGATCGCCATGGATAAAAAGAAGGCCTTTCTCATAACAATAGTTAATGTGCTAAAATAAACACTCAAATACAGTTCCCATTTCGACAAGTTTGTATATAATTATATTATCAACAGGAAGAATCCCTTGGATTATGCATATGCCGGCGATAAAGGCTGGTATCTGACACAAATTTAACGCAGGGATAATATGCTGAACCGGGTGTTGTTGTAATACGTTTACGAGATCTTCTATTGTATAATTTCACAGCAAAGGTTTATTTAGAAAACTTTAAGCTTCAGCGTCAACGCCTGAAAACCTCTATGTCGCCAGATTACGGTAAATTTGCCACCCCGCCGGCTGGCCGGCAGAAATTAATTAATTGAACATGACGCCTAAAAGATTCCTGGTTACTTCAGCCCTTCCATATGCCAACGGTTTAAAACATATCGGTCACCTGGCCGGCGCCTACCTGCCGGCAGATACCTATACAAGATTTCTGCGCGCCCGGAAAGCCGATGTGGTATATGTCTGCGGAAGCGATGAGCATGGAACCGCCATCCCCATCCAGGCCATGAAGGAAGGAACCACCCCGCAGGCCATCATCGACAAATACCATGAGATCTGCAAACAGAATCTTATTGACCTGGGTATATCCTTCGATATATATGACCGGACTTCCTCCCCCATCCATCATGAAACATCACAGGAATTTTTTACTTACCTGAACGATCGCCAAGAACTCAGCATGATCGACAGTGAGCAGTATTATGATGAAGAAGCAAAATCATTCCTGGCCGACAGGTTTATTAAAGGTACCTGTCCCAATTGTGGTTATGAAAGCGCCTATGGCGACCAGTGTGAACGTTGCGGGAAAAGCCTCAGTCCGGATGAACTCATCAACCCGCACAGCACGCTGAGCGGAAAACCACCCGTCAAGAAAAAAACAAAACACTGGTACCTTCCCCTCGATAAGCATGAAGACTTCCTCCGCCAATGGATTATCGGGGAACATGGGGCTGATTGGAAAACCAATGTACTGGGCCAGTGCAAAAGCTGGATCGATGGAGGATTGCAACCACGTGCCGTTACCCGTGACCTCGACTGGGGTGTGAAGGTGCCGCTGCCGGAAGCCGAAGGGAAAGTGTTATACGTATGGTTCGATGCCCCCATAGGATATATCAGCGCAACGAAACAGTGGGCCATTGATCATGATAAGGACTGGAAGCCCTATTGGACCGATAAGGAAACCAAACTGGTGCATTTTATCGGGAAAGACAATATCGTTTTCCACTGCCTGATCTTTCCCGTCATGCTCAAACTGCATGGCTATATACTTCCGGATAATGTGCCTTCCAATGAGTTCATGAATCTTGAAGGGGACAAAATGAGTACCAGCAGGAACTGGAAGATCGATATGCAGGATTATATAGATGATTTTGTGAAAAAAGATAATGGTGGTCCGCAGGCTGTTGATATGCTTCGATATTACCTGACACAGATCGCTCCGGAAACAAAAGACAGTGAATTTACCTGGAAAGGTTTCCAGGATGCCGTCAACAATGAACTGGTGGCAGTCTTCGGCAATTATGTAAACCGCACTTTCGTACTGATGCATAAGCTATGTAACGGAAAGGTTCCGAAACTCCATGAAGATATTATGGATGATGCCGACCGCCAGTTACAGGATGCTTTTCGTGAAACGGCTACGCAGGTGAGCGATGACATTGAACATTTCCGTTTCAGGGACGGGTTGTTTAAGGTGATAGACCTGGCCAGGAAAGGAAATAAATACATGCAGGATAAAGAGCCCTGGATCAAGGCTAAAAAAATTGATGGTTTTGGCAAACCCCTGCCCGATGCACAAAAAGAGATTGATAACTGCATCCATCTCTGCCTGCAAAGCTGCGCCAACCTGGCCATCATGATCAATCCATACCTGCCCAATACTGCCAGGAAACTGCTCAACATGATGAAGGTGGTGGATAAAATGCTGGAATGGTCAAATGCCGGTAAATCCAAATTACTGAGCGTGGGATATACCCTGCGTGCACCGGAATTATTGTTCAGGAAAATTGAGGACAGTGAGGTGGCTGAACAAATCGGGAAACTGCAGAAAAATGAAGCAAAGACTGTGGCTGCCGGAGAATCCGCAATCCGCAATCCGCAATCCGCAATCGCCGCAGGCGGAGCCCGCCGCAGGCGCATCCGCAATCCGCAATCCGCAATCCGTAATCGAAAAATCTGTAGACGTGAAACCTGAAATTATTTACGATGATTTTTCGAAACTCGATCTTCGTGTAGGGATCATCGTGAGTGCTGAAAAAGTGGAGAAAGCCGACAAACTCCTAAAACTTGAAGTGGACCTCGGATTTGAAAAACGCACTGTGGTTTCAGGCATAGCCATGCATTATAAGCCTGAAGATATTGTTGGAAAACAGGTAGTGGTGGTGGTTAACCTCGCACCGCGCAAGATGAGGGGAATAGAATCGAAGGGAATGATCCTGATGGCGGAAAGCAATGATGGCAAACTTCACTTCGTTAACCCGGAAGAAATGATCAATCCAGGAGCGGGAGTGAATTAATGATCAACCTTAAAGAAGAAATTATGCTGATCGATACTTTACAAAAGCTCTTTACCCGGGACCTCAATAAACTGAAGGCTGAAATTGAGTTATACCGCGATGAAAAAAATATCTGGCGAACTGACAAGGCTATTACAAATTCAGCCGGTAATCTTTGCCTTCATCTAATAGGAAACCTGAATGCATTCATTGGTGCTGAGCTTGGAAAGACTGGATATATCCGGCAACGGGACCTTGAATTTTCGTTAAAAGATATTCCACGTCATGAACTTATCAAAAACATTGATGATACCATTATTGTGGTAAATCAATCCCTTGAAAAGATCAGGGAAACAGACCTTGAACAGGATTACCCGGTAAAAGTGTTTGACTATAAAATGTCGACCGAATATTTCCTGGTGCACCTTTCTTCTCACTTTACCTATCATCTCGGACAGGTCAATTATCACCGCAGGTTACTGGATACGCAATAAAGCAATAGCCATTATTCACAATTGCGTATAATGGACACTATTCAATTTTTACCCAGATTCCATTGAGTCTTGTTTAATTTTCTTACCTTCTAGGATTAATCATCCTTAAACATTTTTGACAATGACCAAAACTCTGACAATGGCAGCCATTCCTGCTATTCACCATTTCCTGCAATAGCGATAAGACTGAAACAGCCGCAGAAACCACTACTGTAGCTGACGCTGCAGAAACACCTGCTCCCGCCCCTGCACATGAATATGCAGTAAAAGCAACCTATTCCTCCTCATTTGAAATAGGTGATCCCAAACTGGGCGACATCGTTATTGATCTTTGGAAACAATATGATGAAAATACTTTGGATAAGGGGCTGGACTATTTCGCCGATACAGTGGACATGTGGATGGCTGATGGATGGAGATTCCATGGAACAAGGGACAGTGCCATGAAACTGACCAAGCAGTCTCGCGCCGGATTCAGTGAAATGAAAGGCGTTGTTGCTGCCATTACCCCTCTTAAATCCATAGATAAAGATGAAAACTGGGTAATCATTTATGGAACGGAATATTATACCGTGAAAAACAAAAAAGACTCCTCTGATATCCAGGAAAACTGGAGGTTTGATAAAAATGGGAAAATCACATTAATGCATTCCTACAGAAGGAAAATTAAATAGCAGAACCCCTTTTTAGAAAGTCCTTAACTCATCCTGGGCTGGCAGATAAATATTATTTGCCGGTCCTTTCTTTAAATACAAAAGACGCAAAGGAGACAAAGACGGGGACAAATAACGCTAAGGTATATTTCTCCAGTCCTTTCCGTACCTGACCCTCCACATCTTGTATTCCCCCACATCGATAGTTCTTCCGCGTCTTTGCCGCCTTGGCGTCTTTCCTTCATTTTACACGTTCATGAATATTCTGAAACAAAGTTTACGAAAGCTTTACGGCATGACTTTCAATCCATTATATCCTCCATCTCAACCACGATTATTCTGCCTTTACTTGTGCTATATTTTATCCCACCACTGGATATTCGACAACCCGAAGCAAGACCATATATTCTGGTGGATGCTTGGGTTCTTTTTTTATGGTGCAGGCTACTGTGACAGTAAATCATCAATACACCTTTTGGGTTGTTCTATTCCCCCTGTTTTTAAATTTCACTGGTCCATATTCTTGCTGCATTACTGCGCGGACCCCTGCTCGCTCAGGGCACCGTTGATCCTTCTCACGATAATAACACAGACGATTTACTAACGCCATCCTGCTAACGTTGGTGCTCGCCACTTCCGTGCTGGAATCCTTTCACCTGTTCACCCGGAATGCATTATTAATCAACCGCATGCAGGAAAGATCCTCGACCAGACATTCATCCGATACATCACTCCGTTTTTCGATATCTATGCTCTCCGATTCCTTGATGGCGATGCCATAATCTCAGCTATAAAATATTTCAGGATAGACAATACGCAAGGTACCTCGGAAATATATTCATCGCATTGGCGGATTATTGCCAGGCATCGGCGGATCTTTTACCTAGTTCGTCTATGTGGAAGTGCTATATGTAACGGAATTATTAGGCATTCTCCTTATATATTCAGGCTACCTGGTCATTGGTAATGAAAAATACCAGGAGAAACCCATAACAGTAAAACTGGCATAAACAAAAAGAATACAATCCGGCATCCGGATCCGTCCGGTAAAAGATTAACCGGGACACCATGTGAAAATATACCTTGTCGAGCAACGGTATCAGTGAGCAGAAACAGATTTCTGAAGCATAGGTGAATCTTCAACCTATTAACACATTCCACTTTCACCCTTCCCGCATTACCAATTTGACACATTAAAAACTTTGTCCCGACATATCGGAACAAAGTTTTTCGCTTATCTTAGTTGTTTAACTAACTAATTTAACGCGGGCTTACATATGAAAAGGACAATCAGGAAAGTTGCTGTTCTCGGATCTGGAGTTATGGGTTCAAGGATCGCCTGTCATTTCGCAGGAATTGGCCTGCAGGTGCTCTTGCTGGATATAGTCCCCAATGAAGCAAAGGAAAGTAAAGACGCAAAACTGAGGAACAAACTGGTCAACGATGCCCTTCAGTCTGCCTTAAAAAGTAATCCATCCCCCATATATACCAAAGATGTACCCAAGCGGATCAGCACCGGGAACTTTGATGATAATATGAAAGATATTGCGGGGTACGACTGGATCATTGAAGTGGTGGTGGAGCGGCTCGATATCAAACAACTGGTTTTTGAACAGGTCGAAAAATACCGTAAGCCCGGCACACTGATCACTTCCAATACTTCAGGTATACCCATTCATATGATGGCAGAAGGAAGAAGTGATGATTTTAAAAAACATTTCTGCGGCACACACTTCTTTAATCCACCGCGTTATCTGCGTTTGCTGGAAATCATTCCAACCCCACATACAGATCCGGAGATCGTTGATTTTCTGATGCATTATGGTGATCTCTACCTGGGAAAAACAACCGTACTATGTAAAGACACACCCGCCTTTATTGCTAACCGTATTGGTGTGTATGGCATTATGTCGATTTTCGGACTGATGGATAAGATGGGACTTGACCATTGATGAAATAGACGCACTGACCGGACCCATCATCGGCCGGCCAAAATCGGCTACGTTCCGAACTGCAGATGTGGTAGGTATTGATACCATGGTAAAAGTGGCGAAGGGAGTTGCATGATAATTGCCCGGATGATGAAGCGCGTAATGCTTTTGTAATACCTGCATGGCTCGAATAAAATGGTGAGCAATAACTGGCTTGGCGATAAAACCGGACAGGGATTTTTTAAAAAGGTAAAATCGGCTAATGGTGAAAGTGAAATCCTTACGCTCGAACCTTAAGACCATGGAATATGGTGCACGTAAAAAACCAAAGTTTGCGAATGTTGAAGCCGCAAAACCTCTGGATGATCTAAAACAGAGATTAAAAGCTTTATGTACTGGCGGAGATAAGTCGGGCGAATTTTACCGCCATTTCCACTACGGGCTTTTCTCCTATATCTCGCATCGATTCCCGAAATCTCTGATGAACTATATCGTGTTGATGATGCCATGATGGCGGGTTTCGGATGGGAGATCGGCGCCTTTGAAAGCTGGGATGTACTGGGTGTGGCCAGGACAGTGGAAGCCATGAAAAAAGCAGGATACCAGCCGCGCAGCCTGGGTCGATGAAATGATTGCAAAAGGAAATACATCATTCTATAAAATTGAAAATGGTAACGCGTTTGTTATTCACCACATACCGGCAACATATGTAAGTACTGCTGGTCAAAGGGCAGGAATCTGCATTTATCGTGATGAAGAATTTCGCCGGTCAAACCATCTGGAAAAACAGCGCTTGCTTTACCTACCACCTGGGTGATGATGTGATTGGCCTGGAATGGTATACCAAGATGGGAAGCATCGGAGGCGAAGTACTGGAAGGAATGCAGAAATCGATTTCCCTTGCAGAAGAAAAATATAAAGGACTGGTGATCGCCAATGATGCACAGAATTTTTCTGCCGGTGCCAATGTGGGAATGATTTTCATGCTGGCCATCGAACAGGAATATGATGAACTGGATATGGCCATCCGGATGTTCCAGAATACGATGATGCGTGCACGATTTTCATCTGTCCCTGTGGTTGTTGCTCCCCATGCACTGGCACTGGGCGGTGCCTGTGAACTCAGCCTGCACGCTGATAAAGTCTGCGCTGCTGCAGAAACCTATATCGGACTGGTAGAACTTGGGCGTTGGACTAATTCCCGGCGGTGGCGGAACAAAAGAATTTGTATTGCGTGCTGCAGATGAAATGCATGAAGATGAACCGGAAACCATTACCTTAAAAAACAGGTTCCTGACCATCGCTACGGCAAAAGTGGCCACATCAGCGACAGGAAGCTTTTGAACTGGGTATATTGAGAAAAGGGCCTCGATGAAGTAGTGATGAACCAAAGCAGGCGCATTGCCGAAGCCAAACGTTCCGTAATTGAAATGTATGACAGTGGTTATGTAACCCCCGTTATGCGAAAAGATGTGAAAGTATTCGGACGTTCAGCCCTTGGAGCCCTTTATGCAGGTATCAATGGTATGTGGCTGGGCGGATATGCCACTGAACATGATGCACTGGTTGGGCAGAAAGCTGGCTTATGTAATGTGCGGCGGAGACCTCAGCGAACCAACCATGGTATCGGAACAATATTTGCTGGATCTAGAAAGGCAGGCCTTCCTTTCGCTTCTGTGGCGAACGCAAAACACTGGAGCGCATTCAAAGCGTATTGAAAGGCGGAAAGCCAGTCAGAAATTAATGATTAAATAGTATGTATGAAAGAGACCGAACGTATCATCAAACTATTTGACGACCTCTACCAGGGCAACCCATGGCTTGATGTAACGTTTATGGATACCCTGAAAAATATGACTGCAGAACAGGCTGCAAATAAAATGAAACCCGGATGGAATTCTGTCTGGGAGGTTTTGAACCACCTTATCAGCTGGAGACTGGCCATCCTCGAACGTATTGAGGGCCATGAGATCAAATCACCTGAAAACAATTTCTTCTCCCCTGTCACAGACCAGTCGGCATCAGCATGGAACAAGACATTAAAAAACCTCGAGGATTCACAAAAAAAATGGGTGAACTACCTACGGGAATTTTCGGCAGACAAGTTTGACCAGGTTCCCGATTCAAGGCCCTTTACCAGGTATGAACTCATCCATGGCATTCTGCAACATGATGCCTACCATCTCGGGCAGATAAGGATTTTGTCTAAATTAGTATAGCTTTCCAATACATTTGACAAAATGACCTGTATGCCAGTTCCTTCTTCCATCCAATCATTTTTAGCCGAAGACTATCCGCTCAAACCGGAACATATTGAATTCTACCAGCAGAACAGGTTTATCAAATTAAAGCAGGTACTCAATGATGAAACCCTGCAGTATTTCAACGAGGTGATTTCGAAAAGGGTTGCCATCATGAATACGGTCACGGAAAGCCTTGAAGAAAGATCCACTTACGGCAAGGCATTCCTGCAATTATTTAATTTATGGAGAGAGGATAATGATGTGAAGGAACTTGTTTTTAGTAAACGGCTGGCCCATATTGCAACCCTGCTCATGCAAACAGATGGTGTGCGTCTTTACCACGACCAGGCATTATTCAAGGAAGGCGGTGGTGGCATCACCCCATGGCACGCCGATCAGTATTACTGGCCACTGGAAACAGATAAAACGGTCACGGCATGGATACCACTGCAGGCAACACCTTTGGACATGGGACCTTTGGAATTCAGTGCAGGCAGCCATGAAATTGTTGCCGGCCGTGAACTGGAAATCGGCGATGAAAGTGAAGTACAAATTCAGCGAAACCTGAAAGTCACCCATTACAATCATGTCATAGAATCATTTGATGCCGGTGAAATCAGTTTTCATTCAGGCTGGGTCTTCCACCGCGCGGGAGCCAATACAACCAGCCGGATGAGGAAAGTCATGACCATCATCTATATGGATAAAGACATGAAACTGAAAAACCCGGAGAATAAAAACCAGGTGGCAGACTGGAATACATGGTGCCCGGGAGCCAACGTTGGTGAAATCATCAATTCACCACTAAATCCGGTACTTTACACAAAATAAGTATCTGCCAAATCAGTTATTATCAAAACAGTGTTATGAAATATTTCCATTCCTCAATCCTGGTAATGGTCTTCTGTATTTTACAAATTTCTGCATTATCACAAATACAGCATGTTGAACCACTGAACTGGTGGGTAGGAATGAAGAACCCCAATGTTCAGCTGATGATACATGGAAGTGAGGTCGGACTTTCCACACCTTCCATCAATTATCCCGGCGTAAGCATAAAAAAAGTTCATAAAGCGGACAGCAAAAATTACCTGTTCATCGACCTTGTTATTGCTCCCACTACAAAACCCGGAACTTTTCCCATCGTATTTACCAAGGAAGGAAAGAAGGCAACAGTAAATTATAGCCTGCTTGCAAGGGAAAAAGATGCTTCAAAGCTAAAAGGTTTCAGTCCGGCAGATGTTATTTACCTGGTCACACCCGACCGGTTTGCCAATGGTGACTATGGAAACGATAATGTGCCCGGAATGAGAGAGAGGCTGGACAGGACCAAAGAAGGCGGTCGGCACGGAGGGGATATCAGGGGCATCATCAATAACCTGGATTATATTTCATCCATGGGCTTTACCGCCATCTGGCCCCAGCCCATGCTGGAAAATGATATGCCTGCCTATTCCTATCATGGATATGCCATCACCAATCATTATAAAACGGATCCAAGGTTCGGAACGCTGGATGAGTATAAGGAATTAGCCGTTAAAATGAAACAGCGTGGAATGAAACTGATTTTTGACGGCGTTGTCAATCATAGCGGAAGCGGTTACTGGTGGATGAAAGACCTTCCCTTTAAAAACTGGCTGAATTATGCAGACTCAATGGTGATCACCAATCACAAGAGAACAACCAACCAGGATAAATATGCTTCAAACTATGACAAGGATTTAATGACCAGCGGATGGTTTGATACAACCATGCCTGACATGAACGGCAAAAATCCTTTCATGTCGAACTACCTCATACAAAATTCCATCTGGTGGATCGAGACCCTTCAGTTAGGTGGCATCAGGCAGGATACATACTGTTATTCAGATAAAACCTTTCTCACGCAACTGGAGCTGCAGCGTCATGAATGAGTATCCGGATTTCAATATTGTAGGCGAAGAATGGAGCCTCAATCCCCTGATCACTTCTTACTGGCAAAAAGGAAAACAAAATGCAGACGGATATAAGAGCTGCCTGAAAACAGCCATGGATTTCCCGATGCAAAATGCACTTGTACAGGCATTAAAAGAACCGGAGAAGCAATATTCCGTTGGCGGACTGAACCGCCTGTATGAATCCCTCGCCAATGATTTTGCATATGCCGATCCAAAGAACCTGCTGGTATTTGGCGACAACCATGATATGGACAGGCTCTATACTCAGCTGAATAAGGATGCCGACCTCACAAGGATGGCGATGGCCTACCTGCTAACGATCAGGGGTATCCCACAAATATACTATGGAACTGAAGTGCTGATGGACAATACCGGGTTCCTCAATAACCATGGGGTTATCCGGTCTGATTTCCCGGGTGGATGGAATGACGACAGGGTAAATGCTGTTACAGGAAGCGGATTATCACCCGAGCAGATGAAAATGCAGCAATACCTGCGGCAACTGCTGAACTGGAGAAAATACACACCCGTGATAGCTGACGGCGAAACCCTTCACTTTGCTCCATTTAATGGTTTCTATGTATACTTCCGGTATAACAAAGAAAAGACCATCATGGTGATCATGAATAAAAACGCGCAGCCTGAAAATATTGATAACAAAAGATTTGCTGAAATACTTAAGGGCAAAACAACGGCAAAGAATGTACTCAATAACCAGCAATTACCCATTACCGGTTCTTTCCGGATGCCTGCCAAATCAGTCACCATCCTGGAAATAAATTAATATGTATTTTTATACATCATGAATGAATTTCTGCAGGTATGGCTTAAGATATTCCAGAATATCATTTTCAGGTATGCCTTCATATCAGGATCTGCCTACCTGGTTTTCTATGTACTGCTGAAAAACCGGTTTTTATCCAGGAAAATCCAGTACAGGTTTCCCACCTGGGATAAGATGAAAATGGATATCCTGTATTCATTGCAGACCATCATCATTTTTGCAGGCATGGCAACGATTGTTTTCCGGGTACTATATGAGCATACGAATATGTATTCAAATATCAGCGACCATGGCTTAATCTATTATATACTGACCTTTCCGCTGATGTTCCTGATCCATGACACATATTTTTACTGGATGCACCGGTTGATGCACCTCCCTTTCATTTTCAGGCATGTTCACCTGGTTCACCATACATCCACAAATCCAACACCATGGACCTCCTATTCTTTTCACTTTCTTGAATCCATCATTGAAGCCGGAATTATTTTTGTCATTGCATTCACCCTCCCCGTCCATAAATCAGCGCTAATCCTGTTCCTGTTACTTCAGTTCATTTATAATGTTTACGGTCACCTTGGATTTGAGTTATACCCGAAAAACTTCCATAAAACATTCATTGGCAAATGGATCAATACTTCTGTCGCCCATAACATGCACCACAAATATTTCACCGGCAATTACGGATTATATTTTCTATTCTGGGACAGGCTGATGGGTACCTTAAACCCCAGCTACGATGATACTTTTGAACACACCACCTCAAAAAAGAAAAATCAACCGGAGTTGGTAAACAGCCGATGATTCCTTTCTTTGCTATAAGCTGGACTTATTCCCTTTACTTTATTCAGGCAGTTTAATGGTCTTATTTTTATCCTCTTTTGTAATAATCCTGAATGGCAGGCATTCATCAATCCTTGCGCCGCTCATGACCACATCTACCTGCTTCTGGTCTGCCAGGTAGAGCTTTGTACCTTCTTTAAAAGTAAACGATTTACTGAAGCCGGGTAAGAGCATGAATCCATTGGTTCCATTACCCGTTTCTCCAGGTTCATAAGATACGAGCGTGACTTTCTTTGGAAGCCATGAGCTGTTTTTGAGGCTGATTTTCACTTTGCCTTCATCATTATCCTGGGCATACCCCGTGAACATAAGAAGACTGAGTATTGAAAGGAATAAAATATACTTCATGTCAAATAATATTAAAATTTGATTCAATGATGGCCAGCATTCGAACACAATACAGCTGAATTGGTTCAATTCCCTTCCCGAAAATAAACAGGCGGTTAAAATAATGGATGATTGGCTTTATGTAATTTCCTTCACCAATGCATCATGCCGGTAAACCCGGCATATGAGATATTTTATCATCCTCTTCAGTGTATTTAGTTTCAACACAGGTATTGGGCAGATCCGGATTTTACAGGCCGAAAGTAAGATCAACCGGGTCATCGTGTTTGTCCATGGTGCCCAGGTTGAAAGGACCTCACGGATCAGTATACCTGCAGGTCGAACGGAAATAGTCTTCAGCAATATATCACCCCAACTGGAAAAACAGAGCATCCAGTTGAAGGCCGATCAAAGCATCACCGTACTGGCAGTAAACCACCAGGTCAATTTTCTTAAGGACCAGGTGAACAGGGAAGAGATCAGGGAACTCGAAGAGAAACTGCAGGAAACCATTGACAGGCTGGAATGGGAAAAAAGCATGTTACAGGTGTACAAACAGGAAGAATCCATGTTGCAGAAAAACCAGCAGATCGGAGGCAATGAAGGTATTAAAACCACCGATCTGAAAGAAGCCATGGAATACCAGCGGCTGAAAATGACAGAAGTGTTACAGAAGCAGGTGGAAACGGGAAAAAGGATCAAGTCGGCCGAAACCAGCTTATCCAAGATCCGTCACCAACTAACGGAAATGAACCAGCGAAAAGATCGAAATACCAGTGAGATCATCGTACAGGTTAATGCCGTCAAAGCCATGGAGACCGAGCTTGTCCATCAGCTACCTCATTAAAAATGCAAAGTGGGTTCCTACCTATGATATCCGCGTAAAAAATATCAGTTCACCGATGGAGATTATACACAAAGCGAATATTTCGCAGCAATCGGGAGAAGACTGGAAGGATGTAAAGCTTATCCTGTCGACCGGAAATCCAAGGGAAAAAGGCACCAAACCAGACCTCCAGCCATGGATGCTGGCATATTACGCACCAAACAAATAAGGATCAGGGGCATCAGCAGTGTGAATCAACCTGCCGCCAGTTTGCAGGAAGTTGTTGTGACCGGCTATGCAGTTCGGATAACAGGATGAGGATAACGTTCCACGTAAAGAAGCAATTAGCATTGAACGGTCTTCAACTGGGTGTTGAGACAAAAGTTTCCTACCAGCCCATTACCACGCAATATGAAATCATGATCCCTTATTCAGTACCTAACGATGGAAAAGAATATACCACTGAAGTACAGCATCACGAAGTGCCGGCCATCTTTGAATATTATTCCGCTCCAAAAATTGACCCTGCCGTTTTCCTGACAGCCAGCATCACCAACTGGCAGGAACTTAATCTTATGCCGGGTGAAACAAATCTTTTCTTTGAAGGCGCCTTTCTTGGAAAATCAACAATCAACCCTGCCAATGCAGGTGACACCCTGTCCATTTCACTCGGGCAGGATAAATCGGTCATCATCAAACGAAAACTGATCAGGGAATATTCAGAAAAGAAATTCCTGGGAAATAATAAAGTAGATTCAAGGTTTTATGATATCACGGTAAGGAATAATAAGAATGAAAAAATCAACCTGGTACTGGAAGACCAGTTTCCGATTTCGACGGACAAAGAAATCCAGGTAGATCATGGCCAGTATAAGGATGGCAAACTCAACGAATCAACCAGCAAGGTTACCTGGAACCTCACCTTAAATCCCAAGGAAGAGGTGTTGAAACAGATCGGATACAAGGTAAAATATCCAAAGGAAAGGGTTCTTCAGCTGGACTAACCTTTGCCCTATGCCCGCTTATCATAAATCCATATTCATTTTCATGACATAAAGTATCTTGACCACAAATAACTAACCGTGGCGGTACTTGAATTACAAAACATTTCAAAATCGTATGGGCGTATACAGGCGCTGAAGAACCTTTCCTTCGATGTCCCTGAGGGTTCCGTATTCGGAGTTTTGGGGCCTAACGGCTCAGGTAAAACGACATTGCTGAGCATTATCCTGGATGTATTGAAAGCCGATACAGGAAATTTTCTCTGGTTCGGCCAACCGGGTTCCCCGGATATGCGCAAGCAGATCGGGTCATTACTTGAAACACCGAATTTCTATCATTATCTCTCAGGTGTCAATAACCTCAGGATTACACAGAGCATCAGCGGAAGGGGCAATGAAGAAAGTATTGACGAAGTGCTGAAAAAGGTAAGCCTCCTGGAAAGAAAAAAAAGCCGCTTTTCGACGTACAGTCTCGGTATGAAACAAAGGCTTGCCATCGGTGCTGCTTTATTGGGAAATCCCCGTGTATTGGTGCTGGATGAGCCCACAAACGGACTGGATCCTGTAGGCATTGCCGAAATCAGGGAACTGATCAGGGAGCTACATAAAAAGGGTTTTACGATCATCATGGCCAGCCACCTGCTTGATGAAGTGGAAAAGATATGCACGCATGTTGCCATTTTAAAAAAAGGTGAACTCGTTACACAGGGTTCTGTGGATGAAGTATTGGTAGACGAGGATATTATCGAAATATCCGCCGCTGATCATGAAATACTGGAGCAGGTATTGGAAAATTACCCGGGCAAAACGCTAATAAAAAAGGATGGAAAATTCATATACCTGCACTTCCCAAAAGGCAGGGCACTACCGGAGGAGATCAACCGCTTTTGCTTTCAGCAGGGCATAACCCTGGATCATTTACTGCACAAGAAAAAAAGGCTTGAGGCCAGGTTCTTTGAACTCACTGGAAATTAATCAACTATGATGAATGTATTAAGGACAGAATGGCTGAAGATCAGGAACTACCCTGCCTTTTGGTGGGTAATGGCCATGACGGCACTTTCCTATCCCGGTATCAATTATATCTGGTGGAATATCTACCAGGAAATCGTCCAAAAACAAAGCGCTACAGGAAAGATCGCAAAAATGCTCCTGGGCAACCCTTTCGCATACCCTGAAACCTTTCATACCACGGCTTACTTTAGTTCCTTCTTTGTATTCATCCCGGCCATTGTGGTGATCATGTTGATCACCAATGAGTATACCTATAAAACGCACCGCCAGAATATTATCGACGGATGGAGCCGCGAACAAGTTCCTGCTCGGAAAGTTTTTTGATGTAGTCATCATTACCCTGATCGTCACCCTCCTGTACTTTATTATTGCGGTAGTTGTTGGTATAGTGGCTTCCGGAAATTCAAAAATAAGTATGTGGTCACAGTCGAGGTATGTGATTTATTTCTGCCCTTCAGACTTTCTCTCAATTATCCATTGCTTTCCTTTTTGGTTTCCTGGTAAGGAAGTCTTTTATCGCCCTGAGCATTTTTGTATTTTATTTTCTCATCGTGGAAAATATGGTAGTGGGTTATTCCAAGGTAAAACTAAATGATATCGGAAGGTTCATGCCCCTTGAAATTTCCGACCGGCTGATTCCTATTCCCGCCTTCGTGGGAAGGCTCGATGAAAAATCCTATAAAGCCAGCCTGGCTGCTATAAATACGCATATCTACCTGACATTCCTGGTGATTGCGGTGGTATGGGGGCTTTGTTATTATTTCAATAAGAAAAGGGACCTGTAGCTATTTTTATGCCATAGGCATAAAAAAGCATTACGGATTACGGATTGCGGATTGCGGATTGCATCACAGTAAATTGTTAATAGCTACGCCACAATTCACCTGTTTCATCAATAAGTTTTAGATTTAACCATGAAAAATATCGGCATAATATTTTGCCTGCTTATGTCAGTGCAGTTTACCCGGTCCCAATCCATGTCCTCGGTGATTAAAGCCCAGGCCCTGGAAATGGGAAAGGCCCTGGCCGCCGGAGATGCGAAAACATTTTCGCGTTACATGCTTCCGGAATTGCTGGATCCTTCAAATGGCATAGGCAAAGCCAATATAACCATGGATTCAGCTTTTGCCATGTTTAAGGCCTTTGGTGGAAATGTAGAGCGGATCACTTACGGTAACCCCGGCAGGATTGTGAAATATAATAAGGAACTGCAATCCACCTTACCCCAGGTAACATCAATCACTTCCCCTTTCGCTGATATTGAAGTAAGTTCCACCCTGGTAGCGATATCCCGTGATGAAGGCAGGAACTGGTATTTTATAGATACTTCCATTAGCAAGGTTGAACAGTTAAAGGCTAAGCTCCCCAACCTCAGTCCGGACCTGGTTATTCCTGAACCTGCACCTCCGAAGGTTACCATGAAAGAACAACAATAATCAATGATTGACCGTATTCATTTTACCTTTACAAGACCATTCAGGATAATATGGGCGAAGCGGAACTGGATATACTGAACCGGAAAATCACTTTACATGCAGAGATCATTACCTATGGTAATGCTGCTGATGACCTGGTAACGGAAAGAATCAGGGACGAAATCGAAAGCATGTGGAATGAACCAATGTCTGTTTTGTACATGAATAACATGGCATTACGTATCCAGTTCAGGATTCGTGCATCCTGCTTACCTAAAATTGATCCCCTGGACATCGTGAGCAATACGGATCCCAGGAAGAATTTCTTCCGCATCGAAGAAAAAGCCATTGGCAATATTTCCTTTGTTGACGGGCTTGGATGTAATACCGGGTATTTCCAGCTGGATAACCTTTACCAGGGTTCAACTACAGCCGCCCATGAATTCGGCCATACACTTGGGCTCGACCATCCCATTGATATTGACTTCAGGGGAAAGGGAAGGCCGGGAATCATGTATCCCAGGGGCACGCTGGTTGACCCGCCATTCCAGTATGATTCCACTGTCCCGGCAGGCACTGTCGGAGGAACCATGCACCCCATGCACCGGAGGGTCAGGGATGAAGATATCGCTGCATTAGGGTTCCGTCACTTAAGGTTCAGTAATAATAAAGCCATTTTAGGCGATTTTTCAAATGTATTCCATCCCGATCACAGCCTTTGGGAAACCAGTCATCATGTGTAATAACCAGCAATATCCGCAGGGAACTTATAATACAATAATCAACCATCATAACACCTTAATTTAATCTAACTTATGCACCTCAAACGAAGCAATATGAGAAAATGGATCTTCAGTTTTATTCTCCTGGCCTCGCTGCCGGGTTATTCACAGCCAAGGTTACCCGAAAATTATTTCTGGCAGAAAATGGACAATGGCCTTGAAGTGGTCGTCATTGAGAACAACAAGGTTCCCCTGGCCACCATTGAAATGGCCGTTAAAAACGGGGCCTATACGGAAGGACCGGAATTCAGCGGACTTTCCCACCTTTTTGAACATATGTTCTTTAAAGCCAATAATGATTACCCCGACCAGGAAAAATTCATCCGCCGGACAGAAGAACTCGGCATGATCTGGAATGGTACTACGGGTGAAGAACGCGTCAACTATTATTTCACGTTCAACAATGACAGCCTGGAAGCCGGGCTGAAATTCATGAATGCCGCCATGCGTTTTCCCATTTACCGAAAGGAAGATATGGCCAAGGAAAACCCGGTGGTAGATGGTGAATTTCAGCGCGCTGAAAGCAACCCTCAATTCCTCTTATACCTTGAAGTACAGAAAAAAATGTGGGGTGATTTATTTACCAGGAAAAATCCCATTGGTGACCACGAAATCATCAATACCGCGACGCCTGAAAAAATGATGATTATCAAGGACAAATATTATCATCCCAATAATACGATACTGGTGATTTGCGGTGATGTGAAACACGAAGCAGCTTTTGAGATGGCCAGGAAAATATTCGGCGACTGGAAACATAGTGGATTTGACCCTCACCAGAAATATCCCATACCGGAATTCAAGTCACTGACAAAATCTGAATACTTCATAAAGCAAAGCTCGATCGCAGCCACACCTTATATGATTTATCAATGGGAAGGGCCTGACTACCGGAATGATTCGGCGGCCACCATTGCTGCGGATGTTTTTAATACCTTACTCGGACTGAATTCTTCGAAATGGCAGCAGGCACTGATAGATAAGGGACTGGCTACATACGCCGGCATGCAGTACCAGACACTGAAATACGTAGGCCCGGTACTTGCCTTTGTAGTGCCCAATCCTGATAAACTTAAGGAATGCCATGAAGAAATCATGAAGCAGGTTGCAGCCTTTTCAACTCCCGGTTATATAACCAGCGAACAACTGGAAGATGCCAAGGGCATATTACTCAGGAACAAGGTCAGGGAAACGGAAAAGCCTTCCACCCTGCCCATGCAATTAACCTATCAATGGTGCAGCACTTCACTTAATTATTTTACCGATCTCACCAAAAACTACCAGAAGGTAACGGAGGCGGATATCCGAAAATATATTGATAAATATATCAGCAACAAGCCATTTGTTGCCGGTATTATCATCAATGAAGAAATGAACAAGAAATATAACCCGGGAACCTACTTCACCCAGAAATAAAAGAATCATGAAAAACAGGATCAACATATTTTTTATACTGACTCTTCTGGCGTTTTCCCATACGGGACTGGCGCAATCACAACCTTATGAAATGACCGTTGAAGGAGTGAAGGTAATCGTCCATCCCGCCAATAACCAGCTGATCACAATCACGACAGTGATAAAGGGAGGTGTACAGAATTACCCGGCAGAAAAACAGGGTATTGAAAGCCTTGCCATGAATGCATTGACAGAATGCGGGACCATTAATGACGATAAAAACAGCTTCAAGAATAAACTGGATAAAGTGAGCGGACAGGTATATGGATCCAGCAATATGGACTATGCCGCTTTCAGGATGAATTGCGTACTGTCAGATTTCAATGTGGTATGGCCACTGTATTCAGATGCCCTGACTTCTCCAAGGTTTGATGAAAAAGAATTCAACCGGATACGCAATGACGCCGTTAACATAATCCGTGACAGTGAATCCGATCCCCAGAATGCCATTGACAAATATGCCAAGAAAGTAGCTTTCAGGGGTAAGAATTATGCAAAGGACCCGCAGGGAACTGAAGCCATTGTTTCCAAACTCACTGTTGCAGAAACAAAAAAGTATTACCAGGGAATCCTCAACAGGGGAAAATTACTGGTTGTTGTGGTTGGCGATATGGACAGGGCATCTTTGGAAGAAAAACTTTCCGGGATGTTGAAGAAAATTCCTGCAGGTCCTCCTTATAATAATAAAAAAGAGGCTTACACACCTGCCAAATCCTCTTTCAGTTCAACGCAAAAGGAATTTGCCACGAACTATATCCAGGGCATCACGGGTGCTCCGCTTCCGGGTACGCCAGACTTCAATGCATACCAGCTGGCGATGGCTATTTTTTCCAGCAAGCATTTCCTTGAAGTGAGGTCCAAAAATGGGTTGTCTTATGCACCCAATGCCTGGTTTGCTTCAGGTACTACATCAGTAACCAATATCGCTGTATCCACCACGGAACCAGACAAATATGTCAACGTGTTTAATGGCCTGGTGACCAAACTGAAAAAAGAAGGCTTCTCTCCCGAAGAAGTACAGAATGAAAAAGTGAGTTATGTGACCGGTGTATATTATCGCCAGGAAACCAATGATGCACAGGCTTCGGCGCTGGTCAATAATGAGGTTCAATTTGGTAACTGGAAAAGGGCATTGACGATCAAGGATGAAATTTATAAAGTAACTCCTGAACAGGTGAATGCAGCATTCAAAAAATACATGGGGAATATTACCTGGGTGTACATGGGCAATCCCGCAAAAGTAACGCCGGCATTGTATGCGCCTGCCACAAAACCTTTGCCTGCATCAACAGTCAAACCATCCAAAAAGAATTAGCGGATTACGGAATACGGATTGCGGATTGACGGATTACGGATTTAATAAAAAACCTCAAATTAGACCGAGGTTTTTTTGTAATTTTTATTTGCACATTTGCATATTTGCGAATTTGCACATTGTTCACGGGTAAAGATTATTGATCGCCGATTCCAGGGTGGGGTAGTTGAAAGTGAACCCGGCATTTTGCAACTTTTCGCTGCTCACTGTGGCGCTTTTTAAAACTTCTGTGCTCATTTCACCTAATACTGTTTTTAATGCAAAAACAGGAACATGCACCATAAAATGGCGTTTGTTTGTAATATGCCAGGCCAGGGTAAGGGTCAGTTGTTTATTGTTGACCGGGTATGGGGAGACTACATTGAATACGCCTGAAAGGCTATTGTCTTCCAGGGCAAACATGAATGCCCTGCAGATATCGTCGATATGCACCCAGCTGATGACCTGGTCACCCTTTCCAAGAATGGCAGCCACGCCGGTCCGGAGAGGTTTCCTGAATTCCTTCAATGCACCGCCTTCATTACTAAATACTATGCCTAGCCGAAGTTTTACAAGCCTTTTACCCAGGCCCTCCACCGGTTCAATGCTTTTTTCCCATTCCAGGCAGGTCTGTCCGAGGAAATCGCCTGCAGGCGGATCATCTTCCCTGAAGGGCTTGCCCTTATCCGGACCGTACCAGCCTATTGCCGAAGCGCTGATCACGGCCTTCACTTTGTTTGGGTGATCCTTCATGGCCTTTACCAGGAGGGCGCTGCTTTTGGTACGGCTATCCAGTATCTCTTTTTTCCTTGCTGAAGTCCATCGTTTATCGGCAACCCCTGCGCCAGCCAGGTGAATAATATAATCCGCTTCTGCTAGTGCTGAAGCATCGAGGTGCTGGTTATCGATATCCCAACGGGAATAATAAATCCGGCCGTTATGCCGGAAAGGCGACTGCTTTTCCATGTATTTATGGTTTGCCGCAGTTTCCAGGGGATTTCGCGAAAGGATGATCACATTATACCCATTGTCTGCCAGCAAAGCACTCAATGCCGTGCCAATCATGCCAGTTCCGCCTGTGATCATTACCGTTGCCATGTAAAAAAGATATATGTAAAAATATATTATTCTTTCCGATTCCCCTGCAGCATGCACAGGATTATGAATTATTGACACAAAAAGAACCCTCCCGTTAAAACGGGAGGGAATATTAATGTTACAACTATGAACGGATTTGTTTTCCGGGATTGGATCAGGCGGTTAATCAGGCTTTTTACCGTCCAGGAAAGTATTTATCGTACTTATCTGACCCTGGTTATTTTCGTCAGGTTTGACTGTATAGTTACTGTAAAATTTCTCGATGGAAGTCAGCGTAGTATTGTGAACCTCTAAATTGCGGCGGATGTAAGCCGGCACACTTTCATATTCATTGTTGGGATCGGCAGCATTTATGTTAAACGACAAATTGCGCAACTTGTGTAAACGTTCTGCTGCTTTTCTTTTTTGATCCTCTGCCTCGTCCTGCATCGCAGGCTCCTCGACAGAACCCAAAGTAGCATGAATTGATGGCGCCCCAGACTCCTCCGCCGCTCTTTGTTCTTTGATCACGATTTGCATGTCGAAGAATGGCCGTTCTTCATCCACGTTCAACCGGACCGGCTCTTCAACTGGATCGTTTTGCTTGGAATTTAAATCAATCGGCTCCTCAGCATAGATATTTGATGGTCTGGCCAAAAAACCACCTGACGTCGGGGTGGTGCTAGCTTCTTTATGCTCTTCTGAATTATTACTGGATAGCTGGAACCCTGGTAGCGGGCTCTGAAGGTTTACTTTCGGTAGGAACTTGAGAGGATGAAGATAATGAATGTATTTCTAATTTCTTAGTGTCTTCTGTTTCAACCCCGGTTTTTTCTTCCACTTTAAAGGTCATGGTAAAACCTGTGGTGATTTCATCAGAAAGTTTTTCAGGCTCCATAACAGGATCCGGCGTCACAACGGGCATGGATTTTTCTTCCGGCATCTGCAGGATAAAATTCTCAGCAGTTTGACGTCTCAGGCTTTTGTACCTGTACCGGGGTAATTTCAGGGATGCTGTTGTCAATGAGCTGCGGTGCCAGCGGATCCTTATCCTCAAAAGGGATAACCGGCTGTCCATACATTTTTTTCTCCTCGCCGTCGATTCCCAATGTCATCACAATTTTCTGTTCTTCCGCGGATTCCTTCTTTTCCTTAGGCATCATCGTTCCGGCAAATGGATTACGGTGCTCAAAACCGGTGGCGATCAGGGTAATGCCGATCTTGTCGCCCAAAGTATTATCATATCCCATTCCCAGGATAACATCGGTGTCTTCCCCGGCATGGCTGAGCAGGTAATTCTGTATGGTTTCCACTTCATCCATGGTGAATTCATAATCCCCTTCCGTAGAATTGATATTGATGAGTATCCATCTTGCGCCCCGGATATCATTATCATTCAATAACGGAGAATTCAGTGCCTGCTCGATGGCCATCTGTGCGCGATTCTCACCGCTCGCAGCTGCACTGCCCAGTATGGCAACACCGCCACTGCGCATCACCGTGCATACGTCGGCAAAGTCAACATTGATCTGCCCTGTTGAATTGATGACATCGGTAATACATTTAGCCGCCGTTGCCAGCACATTATCCGCCTTGGAAAATGCTGCCCTCATGGTGAGGTTGCCAAACTGGTGTCGCAATTTATCATTGCTGATCACCAGCAGGGTATCAACATATTCCTTCAAACGGTTGATGCCTTCTTCGGCCTGCTGGATACGCTTCTTTCCTTCATATGAAAAAGGAGTGGTGACGATGCCCACGGTAAGGATGCCCAGGTCGCGGCAAATCTTGGCCACGATAGGTGCACCACCGGTACCGGTTCCGCCGCCCATGCCTGCGGTAATAAATACCATCTTGGTATTTACCTCGAGAATTCTTTTAATCTCTTCAAGGCTTTCCTCCGTTGCCTGCCTGCCGATTTCCGGATTGGCGCCGGCACCCAGGCCCTGGGTTAAGTGCGGCCCGAGCTGCACCTTGTTCGGAACACGACTTAGCGCAATAGCCTGCGCATCGGTATTACATATTACAAAGTTCACGCCGTCAATGTCCTGGCTGAACATGTAATTCACGGCATTGCTGCCTCCACCTCCCACACCGATCACCTTGATGATGGAAGATTGTTCTTTTGGTAAATCAAAATGGATCATGGCACACACAGTTTATTTGAATAATAATGGGGTTTAAACAATTTGCAAATGTGCAAATGTGCAGATGTGCAAATGCGAATTGGCAAATTCATTGAAACATTCCATTTGCACATTTTCGCATTTGCAAATTTTCACATTAGTTTAGCGTCTTCCTCCTCTTTGAATAGGTCTATCAGTCCGTCTTTTATCGAATCCATAAAACTCCTCATGCTCTTCTTGCGTTTCTTTACTTTGATCATGATGTCTTCACCTGATGCATCTGTCGTTATGGTTTCTTCAAGTACTTCTTCTTTCGGAACATAAATGCCTTTCATCCTGTTCTGGTTATTTTCAAACGTGTTATAACCTTTCAGGATAAGACCGATACAGGTTGAATACATCGGTTTGGCAAGCTCTTCAATATGACCGGCAGACAAATGCTCGTTCGGAAATCCGATCCTTGCATTCAGCCCGGTGACATATTCAGTAAGCTGTATCAGGTGTTTCAATTGTGAACCACCACCCGTTAACACGATCCCGCCGTTCAGCATGCGGCCTTCCAGCCCAACCTGCTTCAGGTGATAGCTTACAAAATCAAGTATCTCGCTCATCCTTGCCTGGATGATATTGGCCAGGTTCTTCACACTGATCTCTTTTGGCGGCATTCCGCGAAGTCCGGGAATGGTGATATAGGCATTGTTCTTTGCCTCATCAGACAATGCACTGCCAAACTGGAGTTTCATCTGCTCGGCCTGGGTTTTCAAAACACCCAGCCCGGTCTTTATATCATTGGTGATATTCTCACCGCCAAATGGTATCACGGCAGTATGCTTCAGTATGCCTTCATAAAAAACAGCGAGGTCCGTTGTTCCACCACCAATGTCAACAATGGCAACACCCGCTTCGAGGTCCTGCTCCGACATTACCGCAGCGGCAGATGCCAGTGGCTGCAACACCAGGTCGCGCACTTTCAATCCGGCCTTTTCCACCGAACGGTTGATATTTCGGATCGCATTTTTGTCGCCCGTGATGATATGGAAATTTGCCCCCACTTTCACACCGCTGTACCCGATGGGATTGGGTATATTCTGGAAATTATCGACAGTAAACTCCTGGGGAATCACATCAATGATCTGGTCGCCCGCGGGTATATAAGTTTTATACTGATCACTCAGCAACTGGTCTATTTCACTCTGCTTGATTTCATCATCCGTTGTTTTGCGGACGATATCCCCCCTGGTCTGAAGGCTTTTAATATGATGGCCTGCAATGCCTACATACACTTCGTTGATCTCGAGGTTTGGATTGGAAGCATAGCAATTCTCAAGGGCAGTCTGTATCGCCTTGATGGTCTGGTCGATATTCAGCACCATGCCATGCTGAACGCCATTGCTGTTTGCACGGCCGAATCCAAGGATTTCCAGCTTGCCGAATTCATTCTTACGGCCAGCTATAGCCGCAATTTTGGTGGTACCGATATCAAGGCCTACGATAATGGGTTGTTCCTGGCTCATAGTTGTTGTTCTTTTAAACTTGTTGTTGTAACTTTTTTATTGTCATCTGCGGTTTGCATCACCGCTTTGGGTTTCCTGTTTGGCTCAGCCGGTTTTGCAGCCGGTGTTTTTTTCTGCGGGGCCTGATTGGCCGCAGGCTCAGCTTTTTTTACCGGCTCTCCCGGATTTATGGAAGCAGGAGCTGTTTCCCACTGGTGGATTCCGGTTTCCCGCTGGTGGCTTCAGGCTTTCCCGAAGCATCAGCAATCGCTGCAGTGATACCCGCAGCAATGGCTTTCTTTCTTGCTGAATCGGCCAGCGCCTGGTCCCTGGTATTTTTAATCATCTGCCTTACCCACTGGCGCGCCAGCAGTGTATCGGCCCTGATCGACTTCATATCCTTCCTTGTTGCCACTACCTGGTTATGATAACTCAGGTTCACCGCAGAATATTTATTCCACCCGGACCTGTTCAGTACCTCATCATAGAAAATATAAAGCTTGCGGAATTTTGTACCTATCTCCTCCCCGTTTCCAAAAATCACGGTATGGTTTCCAACCTTGGGCACCATTTCAAATTCACGGGCCGGACTTATATCCACCTGGTCAATCTGGGCCATCCAGAATGAATCCTGCAACAGGAAAACACTGATGTCCTTTAATTCTTTCATGAGCATGCTGTCCTTTCCTTTCAATACTTTTTTATCTGAAGGGAAGTTGGTGAACACCGGAAGCCTTGGCGTGAATTTTTCATTCAACGGCATGCGGTCAAGGGTTGAATCGATATAGAAAGATGTACCCGAACTGGTAAATACCCTTGCAACAGGTTCTTTCTCCCTGACCTTAACCTGGAGTTCACGGTTATTATCGAAATACAGCTCAGCATTGTTAATCCATGGATTTTTTTCCAGGCCATCTTCCATTTTCTTCAGGTCAAATTCTTTCATGGGTTTCCCCTTGATGGAACCGTTGATGCCGGTCAATATTTTCAGCACATCTTTCTGGTCAATAAAATCACCCTTTACTGCACCTTCGATAGTGATATGATAACCTTTACAGGGTTTGGCATTCTTTGTTTCTATGGCACTTATCAGCAGGAACAATGCCCCTACAGACAATGCTATCCAGAAAACCAGCAACAATCCCCTAATCATCCTTGATCCTGATGGCATACTAGTTTGATAAAATGTTATGAATGGGCCGGATCAGCTGATCTATATCACCTGCTCCCGCTGTTACCAATATTTTTTTCCCACTGATGGATGGCTTGTTTTCGGTTAGCCATGCCAGCAATGCTTCTTTTTCCAGAATTTGCTTTTTCAACTTTTTCATCCTTCGCAATATCATTTCACTGCTTACCCCTTCCACCGGTAATTCACGTGCAGGATAAATCGGCAAAAGAATCACTTCATCCGCCTCATCAAGCACTTCCGCAAACCCGTCGGCCAGGTCTTTCGTACGGGAGAACAAATGTGGTTGAAAAATCACCACCGATTGCTTTCCGGGGTACAGCATTTTCACACTGTTTATCAACGATTTAAGCTCCTCCGGGTGGTGGGCATAATCATCCACATACACGAATTCCTCATTCCTGTCGATATACTCAAATCTTCTCTTTACCCCCCTGAATGCCGCTACCGCTTCCCTGATCTTCTCCCTGTCAATGCCCAGGTGAAGGGCCACACCCATTGCCGCGATACTGTTTTCAACATTATGTATACCTCCCATGGGAAGCTCCATCTCCCCGATATCCTCATTTCTCCAGACAAGGCCGTACCTGTAACTTCCTGCTTCCACCCGTAAATTTTTCGCATATACAGTGGCGTTATTGTCAGAAAGATGGTAGGTATCGTGATGGTCAGATACCAGGTCCTTTTCCCTTGACAGTCCTTTCCTGCTCAACAGCAACCCGCCTGTCCTGATCTTTTCCGTAAACCCGATATAGGCATCTTCCATTTCCGCAGCTGTTCCGTATATATCCAGGTGATCCGGATCCATGGCCGAGATCACTGCGATATCCGGACTCAGTTTCAAAAAACTCCTGTCATATTCATCAGCTTCTATCACGCAAACATTCCTTTCATGGCTCCAGAAATTGGTCTGGTAATTTGTGGCAATACCGCCAAGGAAAGCATTGCAACCATAGCCGGTATGCCGGAGGATATGGGCGATCATGGTACTGATCGTGGTTTTGCCATGGGTTCCCGCCACACAGATATTGAAGGAATGCTCACTGATCAGCTGCAACACATCACTTCTCTTCAATACAGGATAACCATTCTGCCGGTAAAAATTCAACTCAGTATGTGATGAAGGAATTGCCGGTGTATATACTACCGCTTCCACATTTTTCGGCGCAAGGTTAAGGTCATCCGTATAATGCACCTGCATGCCTTCCGATTCAAGGGCCTGCGTTAACGGGGTCGATGTTTTATCATACCCGCTCACCCTGATGCCGAGGGAATGGAAATAGCGTGCAAGCGCACTCATTCCGATACCCCCGATACCGATGAAATAAATATGTTTTATGTCGCCCAGTTTCATCATGATTTTCCTATATGTTCCAGGACAGTCCTGGCAATTTGTTCGTCTGCATTTTTCTTTCCCAGCGAAAGGATATTCTTTCGCAATGTTTCCATTTGAGCCTCATCATTTATCAATGACATCACCGTATCTGCCAGTTTATCCTTTGCTTCATCATCCCTGATCATTATTCCGGCCTGTTTATTCACGAGGTTTTTTGCATTTACTGCCTGGTGATCTTCCGCCGCAAATGGATACGGAACAAAAACTGCCGGCTTTCCCACCACACAGAGTTCAGCAATGGCCATCGCACCCGCTCTTGATATCACCACATCAGCCGCTGCAAATGCCTTGTCCATCTCCCTGATAAAATCGCCCGTCCATACATTCTTCCTTTCCTTCGCCGCCTCTTTTCCCCGCTCCGCATATGGTTTTCCTGTTTGCCAGATGATCTGCAGACCCGCTTCACTTAACTTCTGCAGGCCCGCATCGATTGCTTCATTGATGCTCTTAGCGCCCAGGCTTCCGCCAATCGACAGGATGGTCTTTTGATGTGGATCAAGCCCGAAAAATTTTATTCCATCTTCCCTGCTCACCACTGAATCCACAATTGATGTACGTACCGGGTTCCCGGTGATCATGATGGATGCTGAAGGGAAAAATTTTTCCATACCATCCGTAGCCACAAAAACCTTTGCCGCCTTTTTACCCAACATGATGTTGGATTTGCCGGCGAACGAATTGCTTTCATGAATGAAAGTGGGTATACCCTTCTGCTGTGCATATTTCAGCACAGGGAAACTGGAATAACCACCCACACCAATGGCTGCATCTGGCCTGAACCTGGAAAAAATATTCCGCACCTGCAGAAAACTTTTTACCAGCTTGAATGGCAGGCCGATGTTTTTTATCAAAGAACTCCTGTTAAAACCCGCGATATCAATTCCCTCTATAGTATATCCTGCCTGCGGCACTTTTTCCATTTCCATTTTACCCTTTGCCCCGATAAAAAGAATCTCCATTTCCGGGTTGATCTTTTTCACTGCGTTGGCAATCGCTATCGCCGGAAAAATATGTCCGCCTGTTCCTCCTCCCGCTATGATCAGCTTTCCCGGTTTCATATTTTTATCTGGCAATCATTTATTCTTACTATTTCCAGCAATCATTCAATCCGCTCCGGTTCACTATTACTTTGTTCCAGCTTTATCTCCTGCCCTTTATTCTTCAGTTTTTCCAACCAACTCTATCCTATTCATCTTCCGCTTCTTCACTCTCTTCATTTTCCATTTCTTCATCCGCTGCGTTTACAGTTGCCGGTACCAGCGGCGCTTCCATCTGTTCCACATTTCTTGCCACGCTGAGTATAATGCCAATGGCCAGACAGGTAAAGAGAAATGAACTTCCTCCCATACTCACCAGCGGCAGCGTTACACCGGTAACCGGAAAGAGGCTGACGTTTACCGCCATGTTCGTCATAGCCTGTATCACCAGCGTGAAACTCAGTCCGAGTGCGAGAAAGGCTCCAAAGGCATAGGGGCATCGTTTGAAAATCCGTATACACCTGAATAAAAAAGCGAGGTAAATGAAGAGCAGGAAGCCGCCTCCTATCAATCCATATTCTTCAATGATGATCGCATAGATAAAATCAGAGTAAGGATGCGGGAGGAAATTTCTCTGTTCACTGTTACCCGGACCAAGCCCTACCCATCCGCCCTTGGCAATGGCGATCTTGGCCTGCTGCACCTGGTAGCCCGCTTCTTCCTTGCCGGCATACATGAAATTCTGTACGCGCTTGATCCATGTTTCCACCCTTCCATGCGTGAACATGGAGGGAAGCTCCTTTGATTTTTTTTCTGTCTTGTCGTAGTACGCTGATGCAATGCCCACCAGTAACATTACCGGGATTGCTGCAGCGGCCACAACGAGTCCAATATGTTTTATGCTGACCCTTCCGATGAACATCAGGAGCAGGCTGGTGGCGCCTACCAATAATGCTGTTGAAAGGTTTGCCGGTGCGATAAGTGCGCAGATGATACCCACGGGAACGATCAGGGGCAGAAATCCCTTTTTGAAATCCTTGATCACTTCCTGCTTGCGGCTTAACTGACGTCCCAGGTACATGAATAAAGCGAGCTTCGCAAGATCCGATGTCTGGAACGTCAGGTTGATGATAGGAAGCTTGATCCAGCGGTTAGCCTCATTGAGGCTGGTACCGAAGATCAGTGTATATAATAGAAGAGGTATCGAAACAAGAAAGATCAGGACCGCTACTTTGGAATAGATGGTATAATTGACCTTATGGGCGAAATAAATGATGATTACGCCGATGGCGATAAACACCACCTGTTTGAACAGGTACGATTCCGTGCTCTTGGATAATTTATAGGCAAGTGTTCCCGTACTGCTGTATACAACCAGCAGGCTCATCATGGTGAGGATCACCACGATCGCCCAGATCACCTTGTCGCCCTTCGTCCTGCTATGTATGCTCGAAATCATAAGCTATATTAAAAAAGATTCAGTTCCTTATCTTGTCCGGCCAAAGAGGTGTTTTCATTTCCTCATTCCACTTCCACACTTTCCACATTTCCAATTTGCAAATTATCAATTTAAGAATGCAGTTAAAGAACTACAGTTCTTTAACTGCATTCTTAAATTGATTGCCTCTGTCTTCGTAATTATTGAACAGATCAAAACTCGCACAGGCCGGGCTCAGCAGTACCGCATCTCCTTTGGAAGCCAGGTGGAATGAGGCTTTCACGGCTTCCTTCGCACTGGATGTATTCACGATCACTTCCACTTCATGCCCGAATGCCTTATGCAGTTTGGTATTGTCGGCACCCAGGCAGACAATCGCTTTTACTTTTTCCTTTACCAGGTCCATCAGCAATGAATAGTCATTTCCTTTATCCACTCCGCCAAGTATCAGGATGGTAGGCTTGGTCATGCTTTCAAGGGCAAACCATGTGCTGTTCACATTGGTAGCCTTGCTGTCATTGATGAATTCCACCCCGCGAACAGTGAGTACGGTTTCCATCCGGTGTTCAAGGCTCTCGAAATTCTTCACCGCATCACGGATCTTCTCTTTCCGGATTCCAACAATAGATGCCGCAATACAAGCCGCCATCGTATTATACTGGTTGTGCTTCCCTTTCAGGGCAAAGTCGTAAATGCTCATGCTCAGTTTGTCACCGGTCTGAACCGTCATTAGACTGCTGCTGATGTAAGCACCTTTGGGTAATTCTCTGTTCATAGTAAACGGCAGTGGGTTAGATGTAAATGGAAATCGGACAAGGTTTTCAATGGTTACGGGATCGTCTTCACAATAAATAAAATAGTCGGACACGGATTGGTTCTTCACAATGTTGAACTTCGCACGGATATAATTTTCGAACTGATAGTCGTACCGGTCAAGATGGTCTTCCGTAATATTGGTCAGTATCGCTATATCAGGTCTGAATTCATGGATATCGTCTAACTGGAAACTGCTGATCTCAGCCACATACCATTCAACGGGGGCAATCGCTACCTGCCTTGCAATAGAGTTGCCGATATTTCCCACCAGTGCACAATCCACTCCGCCCTCTTTACAGATGTGGTAGATCAGCGCCGTGGTAGTGGTCTTGCCATTGCTTCCCGTGATGCCAATGATCCTGCTGTTTCCCTTGTGCCGGTATGCCAGTTCAATTTCACTGATCACCGGTATCCCTTTCGCCATGATCTTTTTCACCATCTCATTCTTGTGCGGGATACCCGGACTCTTCATCACTTCATCGGCTTCAAGGATCTTTTCTTCGGTATGATGGCCTTCTTCATAAGGCACATCATATTCGGCCATTTCTTTTTTGTACTTGTCTTTGATCTGCCCGGCATCAGAAACAAATACATCATACCCTTTCAACCTGCCGAGCACTGCCGCCCCTGCACCGCTTTCACCGCCCCCGAGTATGACTAACTTCCTGTTCATTTCCTGTTGTTAAAAAAAATGGTTCTTCAACGGATGAATTATCAGGTGTAAACTCACTGATGCCAAGGCTACGCGCACATGGTTTTTCAGAACTCAGTTTATCTCGGTTATCTCAGTTTCAATGACAGTATCGCAAACACCACGCACATCAGCGTAACGATCCAGAAACGCGTCGCAATCTTGCTCTCATGATATCCCAGCTTCTGGTAGTGGTGGTGCAGCGGACTCATCAGGAACACCCTCCTCCCCTCACCGTATTTTCGTTTCGTATACTTGAAATAACTAACCTGTATCATCACACTGAGATTCTCTACCAGGAATACCCCGCAGAAAATCGGAATCAGCAATTCTTTCCGTACCATAAAAGCCAGTGACGCAATGATGCCGCCCAGTGCCAGGCTTCCCGTATCACCCATGAACACCTGCGCCGGGTATGTATTGTACCAGAGGAAACCAAAGCAGGCGCCGATCATCGCGGCAATGAACACCGACAGTTCACCAAGGTTCGGGATATACATGATGTTCAGGTAATCCGCCAAACGCAGGTTACCACTGGCATAGGCAAAGAGCCCCAAACATATACCGATGACTGCCGATACCCCCGTGGCGAGACCGTCCAGTCCATCCGTAATATTGGCACCGTTTGACACAGCAGTCACAATGAAGATCACGATCAATATATATAACAGCCATGTATACTCGCGTAATCCCTTTGGAAGCAGTTTTGCGTAGTTGAATTCATGGTTCTTGACAAAGGGAATGGTAGTGATTGGCTCATTGGCCTCAACAAAATATCTTTCCTTACCATCCACTTTAAGAATCTTGATATTCTCTACCCCCTGGGGATTTCCGGAATACTCACGCCAGGTTTTGGTATTCGGACTGAAATACAATGTCGCGCCAATGATGATGCCCAGTCCAACCTGCCCCATGATCTTCGACCATCCGGCCAGTCCGTCCTTATCCCCTTTCTTATACGCGCCGCCCTGCTGCTGTACCAGGCGCTTGGCCCGGAGCTTCAGGTAATCGTCAATGAATCCTACAATGCCGAGCCATACGGTGGATAATAATATCAGCCTGATATAAGTTTTATTGATATCCGCGAACAACAGCGTGGGGACAATGATGCCCAGCAGGATGATGATGCCACCCATGGTAGGTGTTCCTTTTTTCTGTTGCTCACCCGCAAGTCCAAGTTCACGTACACTTTCGCCGATCTGTTTTTTCTGCAGCAGACCAATCACGCGCTTTCCATATATCATGGTGATGAAGAGCGACAATAAAATGGCCATCAGTGCACGGAAGGTGATGAACTGGAATAGTCCGCCCCCCGGCATCTTTATGCCTTCCTGTGTCAGCCAGTCAAACAGATAATAGAGCATGTCAGTGTTGCTTTATCGTTTCCCTTACGGGTTTACCTTGTTTCAAAACATTCTTTCAATATTTCCTTGTCGTCGAACGGATACTTCGTTCCGCTGATCTCCTGGTATTTCTCGTGTCCCTTTCCTGCGATCAGTACGATATCCTCTTTCCCTGCCAGGTTCACCGCCGTTTTGATCGCTTCCCTGCGGTCCTCGATCAGCATATATTTTCGTTTATTCGCCACCGTTATACCCACTTCCATGTCCTTCAGGATCGCAGCCGGGCTTTCCGACCTCGGGTTATCTGAGGTGAGAATGGTTTTATCGCTATGCTCACAGGCAACAGCGGCCATCAGCGGGCGTTTCGACTTATCCCTGTCGCCCCCGCAGCCCACCACGGTGATGATTTTCTCATTTCCCTTCCGAAGGTTATGGATCGTTGCCAGTACATTAAGCAGTGCATCGGGCGTATGTGCATAATCCACGATGCCGATCACCTGGTCATTCACCGAAATGATATAATCAAACCTTCCTTCCGCACCTTTCAGGCTGCTCAGGAGGGTAAGCACTTCCTGCTTTTCCTCACCCAGCGAAACGGCCATTCCATAAACCGCAAGGAGGTTATAGGCATTGAATTCACCGATCATCCTGAAATGCACTTCAACATCATTGACCATCATATGCAGGCCGGCAATGCCGTTATGCAGGATCTTCCCTTTGAAGTCTGCCATCGTTTTCAGGCTGTAATAAAATTTTGATGCGGGCGTATTCTGCAGCATCACCGTCCCGCGCTTGTCATCAATGTTTGACAATGCAATGGCATCTGCAGGCAGGCGGTCGAAAAATGATTTCTTGACTTTTATGTATTCATCAAAAGTCTTATGGTAATCGAGGTGATCGTGGGTGATATTGCTGAAGATGGCACCGGTAAAATGCAATCCGTCGATACGGTGCTGGTGAATGGCATGGCTGCTGCATTCCATGAACACATGGCTGCATCCCTCGAGCCACATTTCATGGAGGAGCTTGTTGAGGCTTACCGCGTCCGGTGTAGTATGTGTGGAAGGAATTTCCTTGTCGCCGATCATGTTCTTCACGGTGGATACTAACCCGCAGGCATACCCGAGACCTGTAAACAACTGGAAGAGCAGCGTGGCGATGGTAGTCTTTCCATTGGTGCCTGTAACACCCACCAGGGCGAATTTCCTGGATGGCTCCCCGAGGAACTGGTGCGCTACATAACCGGCAGCAGAGGCTGTATCTTCCACCTGGATATAGGTAACGCCTTCCTGGATGGTGGAAGGCATATTCTCGCAGATAATGGCAACGGCACCCCCTTCCACAGCGGCATAGATATAGTCATGGCCATCGCTCGCTGTTCCTTTAATGGCGATGAAGCAGCAGCCCTTGCTGACTTTCCTTGAATCGATCACCACATCACTGATATCAATGGATGTGCTGCCGCTCACGGATCGCAGCCTGACCTTGTATAATATGTCGTGCAGGTTCGCCATCAGTTAAGATCGAGATAAATGGTTTGTCCGTTAGCAATACTGGTTCCGGCGGCGAGCGACTGCTGGCTCACTTTGCCGGCGCCCTTGGCCACTACTTTCAGGTTCATGTTTTCAAGCAGGTACAGGGCATCTTTCAGTCCCATGCCTTTTACATTGGGGACCGACTGCCTGGGTGTGCCGAGTTTTCTTGCGGTCACCAGGTTGTCTTCCTTCTGTACATAACTCCAGCGGCTACCCGCAGAGGAATCATGGTAAGGCATGTTCATCTTTCCGAAAACCTTTGCAAAATCTTGCTTCCATCCGCTCCAGAGAAAGAGGGTACTGTCTTTCAACGGGGCGGCGGTATAGAGCGGCAGGGAAGCAATATTGGAAGCGTAAAGCTTGTCGGCGATTTCCTTGAATACGGGACCGGCCACCAGTGCACCATAATATTTATGGGCGAAGGGCTTGTTGCGGATCACCACGATGCATGAATACTGCGGATTGTCAGCCGGGAAATAACCCGCGAAGCTCGACTGGTAAATATGGTCTGCATAACCCCTGGTACCGTTGGCTACCAGGGCAGTTCCGGTTTTACCGGCAATTTCATAATACGGACTCTGCAAACTTTTGCCCGTTCCTTCTATCACCACACCTTCCAGGCATTCCTGTAATTGTTTAAGTGTTGCTTCGCTGCAGATACTTTCGATTTTCACTTTCGGACTGAACGACTGCACTGGTTTTCCATCTTTCACAATGGCATTGACGAGATATGGTTTCATCATCCTGCCATTATTTGCCACGGCATTATATACGGTGAGCGTATGCAGGGGAGTCAGTGATAAATTGTAGCCAAATCCCATCCATGGAAGTGTTGGCGCACTCCAGAATTTTGATTTGGGATTGGGAATGATGGGTTTTGATTCACCGAGCAGATCAATTCCGGTTGCGGTATCAAGCTGCAAATTGTGCAGGTGTTTCAGGAAAGCATTGGGCTGTCCGCTATAATAAGCAGTGACCAGTTTCGCCATACCCACATTGGAACTGAGTTCAAATGCCTGTTTTACGGTAACCGATGTGCGACCATGTTTCTCACTGTCGTAAACAGTTCTGCCCGCTGTTTTCCAAACACCTCCTTCAAGATTCACTATATCAGTCAGCTTCGCTTTATTGTCTTCCAGTACCGTGAGCATGGTCATCAGCTTAAACGTGGAACCGGGCTCAGATTTTGTAATGGCATAGTTCAGGTCTTCCATATATGTACCATCTTTCTGCCGGCCGAGGTTGGCGATGGCCTTGATCTTTCCGGTCTTAACTTCCATAACGATAGCGGTGCCTGTCTCACATTCATTCTCCAACATCATTTTCATCAGGGCATTTTCCGTGATGTCCTGGATATTTACATCGATTGTGGTGATCACATCATGTCCGTTTTCCGGTTCAATCTCTGATCCTTCAATGGGCACGAAGGCACCGCCGGAAATACGGCGGACAAGTCGTTTACCGTTTTCACCACGCAGCAGGGTGTCATAAGTTTTTTCCAGGCCCACATTTTTGCTGACCATCTTGCCATTGGCGCCGATGTATTCGCGGGAAAGTCCGATGGTACGGTTGGCAAGCAGTCCGAATGGAGTAAGCCTTTTTTCCTTGTCTTCGAATATGAAACCGCTTTTGTTTCTTCCCATGCGCACCAATGGAAAATTCCTTACGGCCTGGTATTCACGGAAACTGATTTTTTTCTGGAGCAGGTAATACCGTTCCTTATTGCGGTATGCTGCCTGTAGTTCCTTTTTATAGGCGTTTACCGACTGGTCACCGAAAAGTTGTGAAAGGTAGAAGGATAAAGAATCCAGGTTTTCCCTGAATCTTTTACCGGATTTTTCGCGGAGTCCTTCCGCAGCAAAGTCGATACGGATATCAAAATATGGTATGGAAGTGCTGAGCATGGCACCGTCTTCGCTGTAGATGGTACCCCTTTCCGCATCGAGTTCACGATACTCCAGGTGAAGGCTGTCGCTCATCCCTTTCCAGTATGATCCTTCTGCCTGCTGAATGTAAACGGCCTTTCCGATAATGGCGACACTGAAGACAACGATTCCCAGGAAGATGAGATATACTCTCCACAATATGTCTTTCTTAACGTCCAATAATCGCCATTTTATTAATCAGTTTCCAATATGGTATCCTTCAGTTTATAAGGAGGAAGGGTGAGTTCTTTAAGACCTAGCGGCTGAACGGCTTTCACCAGTTCACTTTGCTTGCTCTGGAACATCAGTTCACTCCTTATCGTTTTGTGCTCGTATTGCAGCTCTTTCAATTCCCGCGCGGTGCGGTTAATATCCTTGATGGTTTTTTCAGCGAAATGACCGTTGTAGATGTAGACCACGGTAAGAAAGGACAGGAAGAGGAAGAAGGGGATATTGTGGACGATCCACTGATAATTCAGCAGGAGCTTCCTCCATTCTACCTTGATTTCCTTTTTAACCGATGGCTCGCTCATAATGATCAACGCGCTTTTACAAAGTGCCAGGAATTGGATACTCAGGTTTTTCTTTCCGCGATTCTTAGTTTCGCGCTCCGGGATCTTGGATTGGATCTTGTCTCTTCTGCCGAAGGCAGAATGGGTTTTTTGGATATTATAATAAACGGCGATTCCTGCCTTGTTCCGTATATATCGTCTGTTTCTATTTCGTTAAAAGTGCCGTTTCTAATAAATGTCTTTGCAATCCTGTCTTCAAGGCTGTGGAAGGTGATCAGTACCAGCCTTCCGCCAGGCTTCAGTAATTCAGGTGTCTGCTCCAGCATTTCCTTCAGCGCCCCGAACTCATCATTCACCGCGATCCTCAGCGCCTGGAAAACCTGGGCGAAATACCGGTTTGGATTTCCTTTCACCACATGTTGCAATGCCTCTTTGAACTGGCTGATGGTCTGGAATTTCGAACCCTCACGGTAATGCGTAATCGTTTTTGCAAGGGTCCTCGCATTGGTCACTTCCCCATACTCCTCGAATATCTTGTGCAGTTCGTGTTCGCTGCGTTCGTTCAGCAACTGTGCCGCCGTAAGTGCCTGCCGCTGGTCCATCCGCATGTCCAGGTCTGCATCGTACCTGATCGAAAATCCCCGGTCCGCCTTGTCGAACTGCCAGCTGCTCACGCCGAGGTCGGCCAGCAGTCCATCGATCTTACTCACCCCGTGCAGCTTCAGCATCCTTTGCAGGTGCCGGAAATTATGCGGGATGAAAACCACCCTGGGATCATCCGGAACATTTGCCCTGGCAGCTTCATCCTGGTCGAAGGCAAACAATCTTCCTTTCGGCCCCAGTTTTTCCAGTATCGCCCTGCTATGTCCACCCCCACCGAACGTGCAATCGACATAGATTCCGCCGGGGCGAATATGCAGGGCCTCCACGGCTTCACGAAGCATCACGGCCAGGTGGTAACCTGAGGTGCCAGGCGTTGAAATATTTCCGTCGTCAGGCATATTCCAGGCTTTATTCCGGTTTACTGTTCATCACCTGCGCAGCCAGGCTGCTGAATGCTTCAGGTGTGAAGGCATCAAAGAACTGCTGGTATGTTTTCTTGTCCCAGATTTCAATCTTGTTCACTGCTGACACGAGGACGATATCCTTATCGAGCTTCGCATGATCCACCAGGTTTTTCGGCACCAGTAACCTTCCCGCACTGTCCAGGTCCATTTGTATGGCGCCGTTCAGGAACCATCGCCTGAATTCCCTTACTTTGGGGTCAAAATCATTCAGTTTGCTGATATTCGAAAAAATGGGTTCCCAGCTGCTCAATGGATACATGGTGAGGCATTTCTCGAATCCACGGTTGATAACAAAGGCATTCCCATCCTCCTCCGGCATCTGCTTTTTCAGCCCGGCCGGGAGAAGAAACCTGCCTTTGGCATCCAAAGTGGCCTCATATTCACCGAGAAAACCTATCATTTACAATGAGTTATCAAAAACTGAACCATATTGACACAAAATAACACATTTTCCCACTTTACTTAACAATTTGGAAATTTTTTAATTTTCCACAGTGTTAAAGCTTTACCAGCAAGGATTACAGGGGTTTTCCCGAATTCTTATGTGGAAAGACGGGAAAACAATGTGGATAATCTGTGAAATGTGGGAAATGTGAAAGTGAAATGAGGAAATACCTTCTTTGATCAATTGGCGGAAAAATGATTGCGGATTACGGATTAGGGTTGCAGATTTGGAGTAGCCCACTCCAGTCTCCAGTCTCAAGTCTAAAGTCTAAGGTCTACTTTCAACCGTCAACCGTCAATCCGCAATCCGTAATCTTATACATGCATCCGAGAGAAATCAACATACACGACTTCACCTACCTCCTTCCGCCGGAAAGGATCGCCGCCTTTCCCCTGCCGGAACGGGATGCCTCTAAATTATTGGTGTATCAGCATGGGGAAATCACGCAAGACATTTACCGGAACATTGCCGACCACATCCCGGCGGGAACTACCCTGGTTTTTAATGATACCCGTGTTGTGGAAGCCAGGATTCTTTTTCAAAAACCCACCGGCGGGGTGATTGAGATATTCGCCCTGGAACCATCCGACGAATACCCGGATATCACCACTGCCATGATGCAGACCGGCACCGTTTCCTGGAAATGCATGATCGGTGGCGCAGCCAAATGGAAACACGGAATGGTGCTCGAAAAAAAAATAACCGGGGAACATCCATTGACCCTAACTGCCAGGATAACCGACAGGCTTGCTGATACTTTCCTCATCTGCTTCGAATGGCATCCAGGTTCACTCAGTTTTGCTGAAGTATTGCATGCAGCCGGCATCATGCCCCTGCCACCCTATATTAAAAGAGAAACAGAAGAATCCGATAAAGACAGGTACCAGACCATCTATGCGCGGGAAGAAGGCTCTGTGGCTGCACCAACAGCAGGTTTGCATTTCACCCCTGCTGTCTTTGCCTCCTTTGCGTCCAAAAACATCTCGCCTCAATATGTAACCTTGCATGTTGGCGCGGGAACATTTAAACCCGTTAAATCAGATACGCTTGCACAACACGAGATGCATGCAGAATTTATTGACGTTACCGCCCGTACCATTGAAGCACTGATCAGGTCGGAAAAAATATTTGCCGTAGGCACTACTTCCCTGCGCACCATGGAATCCCTTTACTGGATGGGAGTGAAAGCGTCCCAAAACCCGGAAATCGAAATTCATGAACTGGAAATAAAACAATGGGAGGTCTATGATACTTTAAAAGATTCATTACCTGACCAGGAATGACGCGCTTTCCCATTTACTAACATGGATGAATAACCGAAGTATAAGTCGCATGATCTGCCGGACACAGATCCTTATCGCGCCGGGATATAATGTAAGGATGGCAGATGGCATTATTACCAATTTCCACCAGCCGCAATCAACCCTACTGCTCCTAATTGCCGCACTGGTAGGAGATGAATGGAAAAAATTGTATCAGTATGCCCTTGATCATGATTTCCGTTTCCTGAGTTACGGGGATGGGATGTTGATTAAACTTTCGCCCGCCTGATTACAACCTGCTCCTGACTTCATTAACTATAAATTTAGTGGCACTCGGAGGGAAAGGTGAAACACTGCTGACATTAATCTCGCACAAAGAATATTTTCTCTCTGTATGAATAGAGTTAGGCCCATTGATAAAAAAATCAGCATCCCGGATAACAGGCATAATGTTTTGTTACCTCAAGCCTGTTGTATACTCCTGAAATTACTTACTAATCCGGATTTGTCCTACACTAATAAACTGATTATCTTGTCCCAATCGCTGCCAATTATGAACCTGCGTTTCCATAGGGCGACACAACATGATCCCGATAACAACAGTAAAGCATCATAAATGAAATATTTGATTAGGGCAAAGAGAACCTTTGTAATCGCTGCGGGTGCCATTATACTATTTGCATCCTTTGCCACATTCAGGCATCCGCCAGGCGTACACCCTGAAAATTCCATCCTGATTTATAATGTGAATGTAATTGATGTAAAGGATGGAAAAATTGCTGTCAATAAAGCTATCCTGATAAATAACAACTGGATTGCAGAAATTGGAGACTACGCCAAGCTTCGATCCAAAAACAACCATGCCCGACAAATAGATGCGGGTGGCCGATACGCCATACCTGGTTTATGGGATATGCATGTTCATATTGAAGGCGCAGATCTTGTGGAGGACAATCTTGCCCTGTTTCCGGTATATATCGCATATGGCGTAACTACGGTACGTGATGCTGCAAGTGATTTAGGCGTCCAGGTATTGGCGTGGCGGGATCAGATCAATAAAGGAACATTATTCGGCCCGCGAATCTACACTGCGGGCATAAAACTGGAGGGGATTAATTCCATATGGAAAGGGGATATGGAAATAGCGAATGAGCAGGATTTAAACGATAAATTGGACTCCCTGGTCAATTACCAGGTTGATTTCATAAAAATCACGGAAAATACTCTTTCAGGAGACCTTTTTTTGAAAAGTGTTATCGCTGCAAAAAAGCGGGGCTTTAAAGTATCGGGACATGTACCAAT
This sequence comes from uncultured Sphingobacteriales bacterium, assembly GCA_963823365.1. GTDB lineage: Bacteria > Bacteroidota > Bacteroidia > Chitinophagales > Chitinophagaceae > Pollutibacter. The sequence continues at coordinate 74,140 of CAWGLH010000008.1, read as the reverse complement.
CGATTTGTCCATTAAAGACCTGGCGGATGCAGGATTTTCCAGCATCGAACATGCCAGTTATTTAATACGCCTCGGTGCTGATGAACAGAAAATAGCGAATGATGTTAAAAACGGTAAATTGTCAAGAGCAGATGCCAGTCGTCAATATCTTGAAAATTTTAACCAGCAAAAAGCAGCACAGGCATATAAAGAACTGGCAAGTAAAAATGTGGCCGTCTGTCCAACCTTAATTGGCAGCAAACAACTTGCGTATCTCGATGTGGATAATCATCAAAACGACGAATATCTTCAATATCTCACCAGGCGCTTCAAGGCAAACTATGCGTGGAGGATACAAAGGCAGGCAGGCGAAACCAAGGAACAGGCACAACAACGGAAAAATACCTATGAGCGGGTCAAAAAACAACTACCCTTTATTCAATCTTCGGGTATGGTCATCCTGGCAGGCACAGATGCTGCTGCCCTGAATTCTTTCGTCTACCCGGGACTGGCATTACACCAGGAACTTGAAATTTTTCAGAGTGCAGGCATGTCTCCTTTATCTATTATACAAAGTGCAACAATTAATGGTGCCAGATTTATGGGAGTGAGTGATTCGCTGGCCACTATTGAACCAGGTAAAATTGCGGATTTGGTATTGCTGAACGATAACCCGTTGAAAGATATTAACGCTACGAAAAATATATTCGCAGTGATTAAAAATGGCATGTATTATGATCGCTCAAACCTTGATGCACTGCTTGAAACGGCAAAGAAAAAACGAGTTGAATTAGACGCAAAGCGTTCTGAATAACCCACAAAAACCATTCTTTATAAGTCCCCTGATACTTTTTTGTTTCCCCAAAAGCGTTGCATATATTGACTTTCCTGTTCCCCAGGTATATTTTGCGTTGGCAGGCAACTCCATTTGTAAGAGACAGTATTAAAATTCCCTTGTTATAATGACTTCTGCCTTGTTGTTCCAAAGTACAATCCCTTGTTTACTGCCTGATGTTACAACCATGCTTCCTTCTTTGTTGGAGGAAATACCCCACAAATAATCTTCGGAATTGCCCACTGAAATAAGATAACCTTTCCTGTCCCAAATTCTAAGCGCATCGCTGGCAGTTATTAATCTGCTTCCTTTGGAGGTCCATTTCAAATTCCTGTACTCTCCTTTACTTATATCAGCCGACTTCAATAACTCACCTTTATCATTCCAAAATTGAAGCAAAGGTTTGTAATGATATTGATTATCGCCATAATCACCAGTCACGAAGAAATCTCCGGAATCATGCCAGGCAACACAAAGCAAAAGGACCTCCTCCTTTCTGTGAACAATCATTCTTAATAAGTTGCCTTCAAAATCGAAAATTCTAATTTTATCGCCAACCGTAATAAAAGTGTTGTTACGGGGATGCCAGTCAATTCCTGTTATACTTTTTGTGTTCTCATGCCTTATTTCTTTTACTAATTGTCCGTCAATGTTAAATATGGAAATCTTTCCATCATTGTCTGCCACTGCTAATAGATCACCTGTGTAATTCCAATCAATCCCTCTTGCTCCATCTGGTGAAATCCCTGTCAACTCTGTCACTTTTTCATTGTCAATATTGATTATACGCACCTTGTCACCCGACATTTGTGTTCCAACCGCGAGAATATTTTTAAAAGGATGCCATTTAATACTTGTGATTGTTTTCCTTACAGGGTAAGATTTATATAATTTCAAATCATTGGAAGAATAAATTTTCAAAGTATCCAGATCGCCGCCAACGGCTATATACTTTTCATCTGAACTCCAATCTGCAGCCCAAAGGATTTTTTTATTCGTTGCCTCCTGGGCAAACAAGTGACTGTCAATTAAAATCAATTGTACAATTATATACAGGAATAATACTTTCAGTTTTGGCATATGTAATTGTCTCGCTTAAAATAGCAACTACCCGGCAGGAGTTTCTTCCGTGGCAGAATTTTTTTTGCTGATTGCATAAATATAGTACAATGGCACCTGATACCAGTCTAAAAAGGCAAGTATGCGAGGGTCGATTAAACTTCAGTCATACCCATTTCACAATACCTCTTTCAGCGGGAAGTCGCTTATATCAGTTGAACCAGACTGCATAACCCTGCCTCCTTAAATCCAGTGCAAGCCTTTCTTCCATTTTTAATGCTTCCTGCCTGCTCATCGCCTTAAGATTTATATGATCGTATAAACTCGGACGCAAGTATGTTCCGTATTTCTGAACAATATTGGCAGATAACTTATGACCCTTCCTGTTTACGTATCCGGTTTTATGTTGTTTGAATCGTTCCGCAGGAGTCTTGCTTGTCATGCCCACATAAAGACACTGAAGCACTCCATTAAACTGTGGATTGGCTGTCCGGAATTTTATGTTTTCCGTAAATACCCGTTTTGAAAGCTCTATAACGTAAACCTGGTACCGCATTCGTAAAGCTATTTATCTCCTCATTTTGTTGTCGTGAAAATTCATCGACAAATTAATGAGATTGCAAAATTGCGCACAAGTGACTTTGTTGTAGCAATAAGTTGAGTCACAAGCCCGCTAATGAATGAAAATACTGCTCCATAAATCGAAGTCAGGATAATAAAACTGGTTGTCACCTGTAAATGTTCCTGACCTGAAATTTTAAAAAGTGCTAAAGATGTCACAACAAATTTTACATACCCTGCAAGGATGCTTACAATTTGCCTAACCATATTTTCTATACCTGTTAGTATCCGATTTCGCTTTACAATAACACCCGACGGTGGAGGTTTGTAAAAGTTCGGTCCTGATTTGAATCAGGGCTTTCGGAATAAGCTTACCTTGTCATTAAGGGAAATTTACAACAGCTTTGCTGCAATTGCAAACTTGCAATAATTTATGGCCTGTGCTGTGGGAACACCCCTGGGAATCATTCATTTTTATAATTACAGATAATTATCTATTTTAAGGAAAGTATCTGGCCTGGCTATCATGTGCTAAAATCCATTTATGACCGGACCGGTTTTTAAAGTTTCATCTTTAATCTCCCGTGCAAGGAGAACCTCATTACTGTATAGTTTTTTACGGTTCATTCTTTGTGCCGCTGCCATTATTTTGTATTTGCCTGTTGCAGGCCAAATAGATACTGGTGCAACTTTAACGGAAATAGGCGCAGATACCACGTTGACCAAGCCTAAAAAGTTGCGGAAAGTAATGGAAGAACTGGGTGAAAGGGCAAGAGGCAATAACATTCAAAAGTATAAAGAAAGCAGAAACGCCATCCGGCAGGGAGACATTATTGGCCAGATAAAACGGATTACACTGCAAGCCAGTGATTTTGTAAAGACCAGTATTGATACTGCTGCTACCTGGAATGAACATCGTAATATTGATTCGCTATTTGAGCTGGCAGGCGATGGCATATTTACGAATGACAGGTATAATACAAACGCATCGAAATCTTACAATTTCCTACAAGATCATCAGCGTCTTGCTGGACAAATCAACGCAAAGAAAAGACGGAGGTAGATAATTATAGAAAACAACTGGCCAGTTATAAGTTCCTGCTTGATTCGTTGAGCGCCGATTCGGTGCTATATGAATTTCCTGCAGATTCTGCCACTTTCAGCGAATACCTGAACACCCTTTTTTTGACGGCTGCCGATATAGCTCCGGCAGATAGTGCCATTCAAAGGTCAATTGAAAACGTGCAGGGTTTGCAAGTACAATTGACACTGCAGGTAAATAAATTAAGCAATGCACTGGAAATAATTGACGCCAAACGCGCTGCGCTATCTGCCAATACCTTTAAACGGGAGTTTGTAAATATATGGACCCCGATACCGTATAACAGGCCCTTGTCTGAGATCATGCAATTTTCAAAGCAAAAAAATCTGCTTGCCTTAAATTATTATGCAAAAAATAATAGCGGGAAAATATTTTTTAGCCTGCTGGTGATTTTTGCCCTAAGTATTTTTCTGCAAACCTTAAAACGCAGGCTTTCAAATGAAAATGAATTAAGGTCAGATTTTGCAGGGCAGTTAATATTCAGATATCCCATCTATTCAGCCATCTTCATCGGGCTCAACCTGTTGCAGTTCCTTTTCCAGGATCCTCCATTTAACTCGGTATGATATTCTGGATCATCTCTGCATTTTGTCTGACCATCATATTTTGGGGATATATCACCAGGTACCTGATGAGTTTTTGGCTTGCCATGGGTAGCTACTTCTCCTGCTGGCATGTGTCGATAACCTTATCCTACAGGCATCGCGACAGGAAAGATGGTGGATGCTGGTGCTGGCGGTAGCCGGTGTATTAATTGGGATCTATTTTCTTATCAGTGGAAAGCGAGACCAGGTTAAGGAAAAAGGAATTATCTACTTTATAAGTTTTGTGGTATTGCTGGAATTGACTTCCGTATTTTTCAATGTAGTTGGAAGATATAATTTGTCAAAAACATTGCTCGTCAGCGGATATATAAACCTGATTATTGGTATTGAGTTTCTGTGGACGGCGAGATTGTTGCATGAAATGGTGTTAGTCGCATCCAGGTTCTATGGCCACTCGGAGAAAAAATCAATGAATTTAGATTTTGAAAAAGCGGGATACAAAGTGCCGGCCACCTATTACATTTTACTCCTTGTGGGCTGGTTTATTTTATTTGCCCGAAATTTTTATTCCTTCAGGTTAATAACAGATCCACTTGCCCGAATGCTGGTAGAGGAGCACAAAATCGGTAATTATAGTTTCGCTGTCAACAATTTGCTGGTATTTGTGGTTGTTATTGTGCTTGCTACATTTCTATCCCAACTGGTTTCATTTTTTACTTCCCACAAGCCTGGATCAATTCCCGATAAAAACAGCCCTAAGTCAAAAATGGGAAGCTGGGTATTACTCATCAGGATTGCCATTATAAGCAGCGGACTATTTATTGCCGCCGCTGCAGCCGGTATTCCTATGGATCGCATTACCATTGTCCTCGGCGCATTGAGTGTGGGCATTGGCTTTGGCCTGCAGGAGCTTACCAGCAGCCTGATAAGTGGGATAATCATTGCATTTGAAAGACCCGTAAATGTGGGAGATATTGTGGAAGTGGCCGAACAATCCGGCACCATGAAATCGATAGGTTTCAGAAGCAGTGTGATTACTAACCTGGATGGGGCAGATGTCATAATACCCAATAGTACATTGCTTAGTTCAAATCTTATTAACTGGACCAAGAGTGATGAAAAAAGAAGTGTGGATATTGAGGTGCAGGTGTTGTATGGTACCGACCTCAATAAAGTAAAACAGATTTTAATGGAGTTGTTAGACTCAGATGAACGGATTTTAAAACAACCTGCACCTACTGTGGAGTTTTCGGAGCTTAAAAACAGCATCGTTGATTTGCGCTTATATTTTTGGTTGGTACAGGTAGAAGACTGGATATTCACCAGAAGCGATGTTATCCTTGAAATTGACCGGGTATTTAAAGAGAATAATATTGCGATGCCAATACCGCCATCTTAAAAAAAATTGAATCCATTCCTGTACTGTTGAAAAGTATCCCTACAAATGGTTTTAACATGGTGCGGTGACTCCTGGCTTTCCGGCTGAGCGTTTGGTTAATTATCTAAATGTTCCTCGACTGTATTCTCTGTCATTTTTTTTAAATTTTGACAATGTTTCGTGTGTTCGCCAGAATGATGCAGAACGTGCAGGGAATTGTGACGTTGGAACACTACCTATTCTTTTCTTATTTCATAGCTTAGCTCAACCATTCCGCTTTTGTAGGCTGTCAAGTCTTTTAGGTGCAATGGCAGTTCCTGTCCGATATGGTCAAAAAACAGGGTTCCATCTCCTAAAATAACAGGCAAAATGGACATCCTGATTTCGTCCGCTAAATGTAATCGAATGAACTCCTTTACCAGCATAGTGCCGCCTACCACCCAAATATTCCTATAATTCGGTTTTAGCCGTTCATTTACAAGTTTGTCCAGGTCGCCTGAATATATGCTAATGTTCTTTCGGTCAATCTGCAGGTTCCGGTGAGATACTACAAAAGTCGGCACGTCCCCATACACCCAGCCATAAGATTTTGAAAGTTTCAGCGCAAGTTCATAAGTCCGGGCGCCCATTACATAGCAGTCTATTGTTTTAAGAAAATCCTCCGCATCCTGTTCATTAACTCCTTTCTCATAGAAGTCCGATGTCTCGAACCAGGAAACACTATTGTCTTTTTTGGCAATAAAGCCATCAAGACTTGAAACCATATGTATGGTCACTTTAAATGAATCCGTTGTCATTTATATTTCATCATTTAATATGAATCCTCAATGTACAAGTTTACATATTGAATTCAAATGGTAGCAGGAGATAGTGAACAGAATCCGCCGCCACTACACCAACACAAGGCCTTCCTGTAATACTTTCTTATAGACCTTCTTATCAAATTTATAATAGGTTGGGGATCGATGGGCACCGATATTTCTTTTCTCATTAGTCTTTACGATCAGTCCGAGTGAAATCAGCTTATTGGGGAAATTGGTGGCGTTAAGTTCTTTCCCGGACATGGTCTCATAAAAACCTTTGATTTCCTTCAAGGTAAACTTTTCCGGCAACAGGCTTTGTCCGATGGGAAAGTGATAAAGATGCATCCGCATGGTGAATAATGCTTCCCCCACCATCTCATCATGATCAAAGCCAAGTTTAGGCAGCTTATCTACCGGGAACCAGCGACATTCGCTTGAAAAAAAATCTGCCCTGGGTTTGGTGTTTACAATATCCGTGATGGCATAAAAACCTATAGAAACCGTATCAACCTTGAGCCAATCAAATTCATCCGTCCTGATCCCGGTCAGGGTATAAAAATTTTCATGATCGAAGTCAATTACCTTATTGCGTCCCGGCTCTCCAAATGTCTTGAATTGTTTTAAGAAGAGGTTTCCGATCCCGGTACGTTCCTCTGTAATTCTTGCTGCCGCTTCATCCAGGTTTTCATTCCTTTTTACATAGCCTCCCGGCAGGCACCACCCGGTAATAATTTTATTCTTTACCAGCAGTAATTGCAGTGCTCCATCATGATACCCGAAAATGGCACAGTCCACGGTCACTTCCGGGCGGTAATCGAGGTAACCCTTTTTGAAAAAATGCTCCAGTTCCCTGAGTGTTTCCATACAATGCAAGGTATAAAAATTTTATTTATTAAATTTTAATAAATAATGAATCAAATCACCTATCTTCATTTCTTATTTTTTAATAAATGACAGTGTAAAGGCAGTTTTGCAATCCTGCCTGGGCATTTCAAATATTTTCAAATTAAAAATCAATACAAAAATCAAAAAACACATGAAAAAGTTAAGCTCAATTTTCACAGTCGCATTTTTCCTGGTTTTATCAGTTGGTGTGAATGCTCAATCAAAAGCAGGGTCAGAATATTTTAAAGGCAAATGGTCTGTACTGCTGAAAGGCACTCCGGGCGGAGACGCAAAAATGATCTTTGTCCTGGAAAGCAGGAATGATTCCATTATCGGCGTTGTACAGGATTCCACCGGCGCTGAGCTGACCAAGATTACCAGTGCAGAACTAAAGGACAATGAAATTAACCTGTTCTTTACTACACAGGGCTACGATGTAAACCTCCTGCTGACAAAGAAAGACGATGATCATGTAACCGGAAGCCTGATGAGCATGTTCAATGCAGAAGGAGAGCGGGTTAAGGTTGTAGCCAAATAGCGGGAAAAGAGATTAGTCATTTTGAAGGATCTGACTCCAGCCTGGAAGCAGACTGATGAGTGGTATGTATTTTATGACAGCCCCGCCGCTAACGGTTTTAATATATTATATTCGATAGATGGTGAAAAAATAAACCCGGGTGGAAATATCTTATTTGTCAAGGATAAGAATTTCGGCATGGGTAAAAATCATCCCGTGACCTGGTACAGGACAACCGGCAAAGGATTGGTGATGTACACTTCCATCGGCCATGATGATGCTGCCTGGAAGCAACCGGCATTTATTCAATTACTGGAAACTGCGGTCAAACAAACAGATGCTAAGTGAACCTGTCGTGATAAGACTTTAATCCTCATTTGCGAAAACTCATTATTTTACAGAAATCCTCAATGTTAACACCCGGCTGAACTAAAATTGGAAACTCAACACATATGAAATTGCTTCGTTTGCATAAAAATTACCTGAACCTGTTTGGTGTAACCATTCTAACAGTAGTTAGCACATTCAATCAACTTAGCGCGCAGTCAGCAACTGCATTAGATTATTCAAAAGCCCCTGAAGAGAATCGTTTTTCAAAGGTTGTATTGGCCGAAAAACTAAATGAGCCAATGGAACTGACTGTTCTAAACGATGGTCGCATTTTGTTTATTGAACGACATGGAGCCGTAAAGCTGTACAACAACAAAACAAAGCTGTTGAAGACCATTGCAACGATTGAGGTGAGCACAAAATACAAGGACAAGGAAGGCAAGGCTTCAGAAGCAGAAGACGGATTGCTCGGCCTGAACAAGGACCCGAACTTTGCCACCAATCACTGGATCTATTTATACTATTCTGATCCCGTAAAATCAGTCAACATTTTAACGAGATATACCCTCGTTGGGGATGTACTCGACCTGAAATCAAAAAAAGTGATCCTGGAAGTAGCCACACAACGTGAACAGTGCTGCCATACCGGTGGTTCCATTGACTGGGACGGAGATGGCAATCTTTATTTGTCGACCGGTGATAATACCAGTCCGAGGGCTACGGCCTATGCACCCATTGATGAAATGCCGGGACGTTCGCCCTGGGATGCACAAAAATCTTCCGCCAATACCAATGACCTGAGGGGAAAGATCATCCGCATTAAGCCCCAGCCCAATGGCACATACACTGTTCCGGAAGGCAACCTTTTTCCAAAAGGCACTGATAAAACAAGACCTGAAATATATGTTATGGGAAACAGGAATCCTTTCCGGATCTCTGTCGACAAAAAAACAGGGTTTGTCTACTGGGGAGAAGTTGGCCCGGATTCAAATGCACCTGATTCATTGAAAGGCCCTGCGGCCCAGGATGAAATCGGCCAGGCAAGAAAAGCCGGCAATTTTGGCTGGCCCTATTTTGTAGGGGATAACAAAGCGTACAATTATTATGACTTTGCCGCTAAAAAATCCGGAGAGAAATATAATGCCGGGAAACCTATCAACAATTCTCCCAACAATACGGGTTTGAATGAGCTTCCCCCTGCGCAGAAAGCTTTCATATGGTATCCGTATGGAGAATCAAAAGAATTTCCTTTAGTGGGTTCTGGCGGACGTACCGCCATGGCGGGTCCTGTGTTTCATTCTGATGATTTTAAAAATGCTGCGCGCGCATTTCCCAAATATTATGATGGAAAATTACTGATATATGAATGGATGCGTGGCTGGATCATGGCGGTAACGATGGATAATGAAGGCAACTATGTATCCATGGAAAGGTTTATGCCAAGCTATAAATTCAGCAACCCGATGGATATGGAGTTTGCAGCCAATGGAGATCTCTATATGCTTGAATATGGCTCGGGCTGGTTTACGGCAAACGATGATGCAAGGCTTATCCGCATTGAATACAATGGGGGTAACAGGAAGCCTGCCATAAAGTTAGCCGCCAATAAAATGGGAGGCGCCCTTCCCTTCAATGCAAATCTGAGCGCTGCAGGAACAACAGATGCAGATGGTGACACCCTGCAATATTCATGGAAGATAAGTTCCAAAGATGGCTATGTAAAAACCATCGCAGGTCCGGATGCAAAGTTCACTTTATCCAAAGCAGGTATCTATAAAGCAACGCTTTCTGTAAAAGACAATAAAGGCGGAGTTTCCACGCAATCAATGGAACTTACTGCCGGCAATGAACCACCGGTAGTGACATTTGATATAGGCAAAAACAACAAATCATTTTATGTCCCCGATAAAACTTATGAATACAAGGTGGATGTAAATGATAAAGAAGATGGTTCCACTGCCAATGGCAAAATAAAGCCTTCATCGGTGGTCGTTAATATTGATTACCTAGCTGAAGGATATGATAAAGCAGAAATTGTACAGGGGCATAGGACAGCAGAAGAAGCAGTAAAGGTAACAAAAGGGCAGAGGCTGATAACCGCAAGTGATTGCAGGTCATGCCATGCGGATTATAAAAAATCAATCGGCCCATCATACTTTGCAGTGTCAACAAAGTATAGCGGGAAAAAAGGTGCATTAGAGGATCTTACCAAAAAAGTTATTGCCGGTGGTAAAGGGGTATGGGGTGATGTTCCTATGGCGGCGCACCCAACACTTTCCACAGAAGATGCAGCCGAGATGGTCAAATATATCCTGAGTCTATCACAGCCGAAACCAAAAGTAAAATCCTTACCTGCAAAAGGCACATACACTACAAAAACTCAACCGGGTGACAAAGGCCAGGGCGTTTATATTTTCCGGGCAGCGTATACAGACAGGGGCGCCAATGGACTTCCCGGCATGGCTTCTGAGGAATCATTTACCCTGCGTAATGCCAGCATAAACCCGTCAAAGTATGATGAAGTGGTTGATGCCAATAAAATGAGTTTTGGTGGTAACAGTTTTATTATACCAACCAAATCAGGCAGCTATATCAGCCTGAAGCAGATTGACCTTACCGGGATCAGCAGTATCGATATTACTGCTGCAGCACCCAAAGCGCAGGTGAACGCAGAAGGTGGTACCATTGAGTTACATATGGATGCACCTGATGGAAAACTCTTAGGACAAACACCATTTATCGGTGATACGGGTGGAGGATTTGGCGGTGGAGGAAAACCTGTTTCACTTCCGGTAACTCCAACAGAAGGAACCCACGACATCTACCTGGTGTTTGTGAACCCCAAGGCTAACAAGGGTGCCTCTTTGATGATTGTAAGAAATACTAAATTTATAACGTCAGATTCACCCGGCAGCCAGGTGGTTCCCAAAGAAATTCCTAAAAATATACCTTGAAGAAATATTTTATAATAGCACTGCTATTGCATGTATGTTTTATAACATCATTCGCACAGCAATCCAATCTGAACGAAGATTATTCCAAATATCTTCCAGAGGTAAGGAATTTCAATTCCTTTCTCAGGAAGATGCCACCATCAGCGTCTATACTAACCAGGGAAGGACTTGAAAAGTCAAGGAATAATGCGAAGGGCTTTATTAATGCCAATACAATTATAAAACCATCCATAAAAAACATCCCTGGACCCGGAGGAAATATTTCATTAACGATTTTCAAGCCTGATACCATTCGAGCCATTGTACTGGATATACATGGCGGGGGCTGGTTTACAGGCTCTGCTGCAAATGATGCGCAGTTCAATGATGAACTGGCAAGAACCTGTAAAGTAGCCGTCGTAAGTGTTGATTACAGGCTTGCGCCGGAAAATCCCTTCCCCGCATGTATGACAGGATTGTGAAGCTGCAGCTAAATGGTTAGTCAATAATTGCAAGGCAGAATTTGGGACGGATAAAATATTTATTTCAGGAAGCTCCGCAGGCGGTCATCTTGCAGCAGTTACCACCATTTATATCCGTGACTCCCTGCATGCCATCGATAAAGTGAAAGGAGTAAATCTTATTTATGGCGTGTATGACCTGGGGCGTACCCCATCTCACCGGCAGGCCACAGATTCTTCATTTTTATCTAAAAGGGATATGGAAGAAATCATGCAGCTTGTTTTTGGTACATGGAGTATTAGAACAACGCCAGGATCCTAAATATTCTCCCTTATATGCCGACCTGCATCATTTACCCCCGGCATTATTCACTGTAGGTGCTACTGATCCATTGGCAGATGACACTTATTTTATGGAAGCCCGCTGGCGCATGGCAGGAAATAAAACCTACCTCGCCGTATACCCTGAATCGGGGCATGGGCTGGATTTATATCCTACTCAAATAGCAAAGATTGCAAAGACCAAAATGTTTCAGTGGATTAACGATCTGAGTAAGTAAATGCCGGTAATTACCCAACAATCAACCAGCGAAATAACTCAGGCCAACGGAATATCAATCGTAAACACACTTCCTTTGCCGACAGCGCTGTCTGCCTTGATCTTTCCCTCATGGGCCTCTACCATGGTCTTAACGTAAGAGAGGCCGAGACCAAAGCCTTTAACATTGTGCACATTGCCGGTATGCGCGCGGAAGAATTTTTCGAAGATCCGGCTGAGTGTTTCCTTATTCATGCCAATGCCATTATCCTCGATCCGGATGCGGATAAACTTCCCGGTATTTTCCGTATGTATCTTTATTATCGGGGGAACATCAGTTTTTGAATACTTTATGCCATTGTCCACCAGGTTGCTAAGCATATTGGTGAAATGCAATTCATCTCCCTGTACACAATCATCTGTAGCATCAAAGGTAAGGATGGAGTGCCCCCCTTTTTCATCCAGCTGCAATTTAAAATTGTCCATAATACCGTGCAGCACATCATGCACATTCAAAGTCCTGAGGTTGAGCTGCACCGCCTCCCTGTCGAGCAATGCCGCCTGCAATATCGTTTCCACCTGCTTGTTCATCCGCTTATTTTCTTCCTTGATGATACCGCTGAAATATTCCAGCTTGGTATGGTCATTCATCACTTTCGGATTTTTAATGGCATCAACGGCAAGGGAAATCGTTGCGAGCGGGGTCTTCAGTTCATGGGTCATGTTATTGATGAAATCCGACTTTATCTCACTCAGTTTTTTCTGTCGAAGCAGGGTGCGCAGGGTAAGGTAAAAAGCTGCCAGAATGATCAGGGTAAACAATATGGCGCCGATGATCATCCATCCCAAAGAATCAAAAATAAACTCCTTGAAATCCGTGATCACTACAATAAGTGTTTCATCTGGCGATAAACTTTCTGTTTCACTTCCGGCAAGGGCATTGATCGGGGAATAGAATATCCAGTTATTGGATGAGTCCTCCAGCGCCCGTTCGTAACTTTTTTCAAAGTGGGCCGACTGCATTTCATAGCCGAAATTATTGCCGGTTCCCACGATGGCAAATTCAAAATGGGTATTCTTCAACCCGTGCCTTTCAAACCCCTTACGAAGCTTTTCCTGCATATTGAATGCGGTGTACCGCTGTGCAATAGTTGGGGCACGGAATAAATTCAGGAGCTGGTCCTTGGGCCATTCCGAAATCATTTTTGGGGATACGATGGATGGGAACTTGCTTTTTTCCTCCTGCAATTCCAGCACCAGGTCGGCAATGGAGATATCCAGGTTATCACGCATCTGGTCCTTTTTGATCAGTAATGTGTTCTTGATCCAGGACACTTGTAAAATGATGATTCCGATGAGGGAAAGCGTGATCAGTATGGTAATAATTGTAAAAATTTTCTTCATCGGCGAACAAAAATAGACGTTAGTGCATCAGCCCATCCGGGGTTGAACAGGGTTTAACGAAGGTTTATGAACCCCTGGTATGGGGAATCCTACAAATTAACATCAAATTTATTGTATCCATGAAAAGATGCCTTTGCGGATTCAAAGGCAAATTCTTATTTTAGGTATAATGGAAATTCCCGCCACAGGTAAATTGCTCATTGCAGAACCTTTTCTGAAGGACCCTAATTTCATGCGCACGGTGATCCTGTTATGCGAACACCAGGAACAGGGCAGTTTCGGATTTGTACTGAACAGGTCATATGATTCCACACTCGACGAACTTGTTCCCGAACTGTCTGACCTTACCCTGCCGGTATTGTATGGCGGTCCGGTGCAGACCGATACACTCCATTTCCTCCATCAATACCCAAATGAAATTCCCGGAAGTTTTAAGGTAACGGAGGATGTCTACTGGGGAGGCGATTTTAACCTGGCTGTCGACCAGATCCGTAAAGGAATACTGGATACCGGAAGGATCCGATTCTTTATCGGGTATTCAGGCTGGACAGGCGGACAACTAAATGACGAAATCAGGGAGAAAAGCTGGCTGATGGCCAACAGCACCAGCAATATTATTTTTCACCGCAACCTGAAAGAAATCTGGAAAGAATCTCTCAAACACCTTGGCGGCGACTATGAAATCATGATCAACTTCCCGACCGACCCCCAACTGAATTAAGAGTCTTATGCCCCCACCCTGATTTTTCTAGACAGGAAATATATCGTAATACCCATCAGCAATACGAGGAGCAATGCAATCCTGAGACCAGTCTGGTGGGCAACAAATCCAATTATTGGAGGGCCGATCAGGAAGCCGGTGAATCCTATCGTACTCACCGCAGCAAGGGCAACACTTGCCTTCATGGTTTTGCTTCTCCCCGCCATCATGTACACGATCGGGATTACCGTACTTGCTCCAAAGCCGACTAAAGAAAAACCAATGATGGTAAACGCCTGGCTGTGAAATCCAAGCGCGAGTGCAAGTCCGGTTGATATCAGCAGACTGTCAAGCATCAGCACCTTCCGGTAATGCAGCCATACCAGCAGCCTGTCGCCCGTAAAGCGCCCTACTGTCATGGCGAAAATATATGCGGTGAATCCAGTTGTGCTTACGCGTCCGGGATCATTAACCACTTCCTGGTAATACAGTGAACTCCAGTCGGCCATCGCCCCTTCACATAAAGCACAACAAAAACCGATGATTCCGATCAGCCATAAGGCCTTATCGGGCATGGCGAATAATTTCTTTCCCTCCTCATGTTTATCATCAGCGGGAATCAGCAACCCAAATAATAAAATGGAAATTACCATCACCGGGATCATGACCAGCATGAAATGAGATGCCGTTGACATGGATCTTTCCAAAGTAAAGCTGCACAACAATGCGCCGGCCAGTGCTCCCAGGCTCCACATGCCATGAAAGGATGACAGGATGGGTTTCTGCATACGGTGCTGCACATCAAGACCCTGCGTATTCATGGCAATATTCATGATATCACCCATGAAGCCAAAAAAGAAAAGGGTGATGGAAAGTATTAATACCGTTCCACTCTGTGAGATGAGGTATAACATCAACGCATAAGCGATACAGGACAGGAGTGTCATCCATCGGCTGCTGAAACGGTCAACCGCCCATCCTGCAATGGGCAGGGCAATGAATGATCCGAGGGGCAGCATCATGAGTACGGTGCCAAGCTGGGCTTCATTAAGTTGAAATGCCTCTTTTATGGCGGGTATGCGGGCAGCCCAGCTGGAGAAGATAAATCCACAGAAAAAAAAGAAAGCGGCTACGGAATACCGGCTGTATTGTATTTTACCCTTCGTCATTTGAGTAATAAAGATAATGGGAGACGCAAATATTCTTAAACAATACTTTAATAAATAAGATTATTCCACTATTTTGAAAGCATGAAATCAACTGCTTGTGCCCTTATAATACTGCTTTGCCTGGTGCAGTGCAATAAATCAGAAAACAACCCGGCACCCACAACGCCGGTCCTATCCTCCAATATCCTGACCCTGGCGGAAGGCAATGGAGGCAGTTCAAATTTTGAATTTGTATTTAAGCTTAGTTCGGCACCGGTATCTACAGTAACGGTAACGGTAAAATCTGAAAATGGTTTTGCCAAAGCGGGCGAGGATTTTACGGCTGTTGACCAGCAACTGGTATTCCAGCCGGGCGAAACGGAAAAAAGACTGTCAGTTCAGGTGGTGGCGGATGACATCAGGGAAGGAAAGGATGATTTTACACTGGTCCTGACTAACCCTGTCGGCTGTACGCTGGCAAGCAACCGGTACAAGGCGTGATTACCAATGATGATACCAAAGTAGTTACAGGCGATGCGGGTTTTTCCACACCAGGAACATATCCCGGACTGAACCTGGTATGGGCCGATGAATTTAATGCGGCAGCAATAAACCAGGCCGACTGGAATTTTGAGACCGGTGATGGATGTCCTAATTGCGGATGGGGAAATAATGAATTGGAATATTATACCAATGGAGACAATCTATCTTTGCAGTCGGGCAAGCTGATCATCGAAGCCCGTGAAGAAAGTATTGGTTCAAAGAATTACACTTCATCCCGGATCACGACAAAGAATAAGAAATTTTTCAAGTTCGGAAGGATTGACATCCGCGCCAAAGTGCCCGAGGGACAAGGCATCTGGCCTGCATTGTGGATGATGCCCCAGGAAAATAAATATGGCGGATGGCCAAGCAGCGGCGAAATCGATATCATGGAATTGTTAGGACATGAACCCAACAAATTATATTCAACGGTACATTACGGCCCGGGCCCGGGCAGCAGGAATATCAGTAAAAGCGTGATTTCGCCCGCTCGCACTGAGCAATGAGTTTCATGTGTATAGTGTGATCTGGGAAGAAGACAAGATGCAGTTCATGCTCGACAATGTTGTCTACAATACCATTCTCAAAGCCGATCTGGGAGGAAATAATTATCCGTTCAATGAAACCTTCTTCTTTATATTTAATGTGGCCGTTGGCGGCAACTGGCCCGGCAGTCCGAATGCAACAACATATTTTCCGCAGTGGCTTGCGGTCGACTACGTGCGAGTCTTTCAGTAGAAATTACGGATTGCGGATTGTCGGATTGAATACAAAAATCATTCAATAGAAAAGGGCCGAGTATTACTCAGCCCTTTTAATATTCTCCAATCCGCAATCCGTAATCCGCAATTATTTTTCAGAAGCACCCTCAACTAAAACAACAACTTTATTATTCAGCACTTCTATAAATCCGCCTTTAACCTGGTATGAAGTGGTATCGTTACCGCTTTTATCATTCAGCACTTTTACATTTCCGCTACCCAGCGCACTCACCAGGGGAGCATGTTTTTCCAGTATCTCGAAAGATCCGTCGATACCGGGCAAGCTGCACTCCATAGACTTTGCCGCTGAATAATTTTTTCTCGGGCGTTAATATTTCAAGTTCCATAATGATCGTTTTTGTCGGATCGATTTTAGCTCAAAGACTAAACCGTTAAGGCAGGCAGGATTAATTTACATTCAAGCCTGTCAGTTAGTTCTTGGCCGCTTCAATCATCTTCTTACCTTTCTCGATAGCATCTTCAATGGTACCTACCAGGTTGAAAGCTGCTTCAGGATATTCATCCACTTCACCGTCCATGATCATGTTGAATCCTCGGATGGTATCTTCGATGCTTACAAATACACCTTTCAGACCGGTAAACTGTTCAGCCACGTGGAAAGGCTGGCTGAGGAAACGCTGAACACGACGTGCACGGCTTGACACCATGAGTTTATCTTCTTCACTCAATTCATCCATACCGAGGATGGCAATGATATCCTGCAATTCTTTATAACGCTGCAGGATCAGTTTCACCCTGTTGGCACATGTTATAATGTTCGTCACCTACGATCAATGGAGTCAGAATACGTGAAGTTGAATCCAGTGGATCCACCGCAGGATAGATACCAAGATCGGCAATCTTACGGCTCAATACCGTGGTGGCATCAAGGTGGGCAAAAGTTGTTGCCGGTGCCGGATCGGTAAGGTCATCCGCAGGTACATAAACCGCCTGTACGGAAGTGATGGAACCTTTCCTGGTTGAAGTGATCCGTTCCTGCATCAGTCCCATTTCCGTTGCCAGTGTTGGCTGGTAACCTACCGCTGAAGGCATACGTCCCAGCAGGGCCGATACTTCAGAACCTGCCTGTGTAAAACGGAAGATATTATCTACGAAAAACAGGATGTCTTGTCCTTTACCCTGTCCATCACCATCACGGAAATATTCCGCAACGGTAAGTCCGCTCAAGGCCACACGTGCACGTGCTCCCGGAGGTTCATTCATCTGTCCGAATACGAATGTTGCTTTTGATTCTTTCAGTCCTTCCATATCCACTTTCGACAGGTCCCATCCGCCTTCTTCCATGCTGTGTTTGAAATGCATCGCCGTATTTCATGATACCGGCTTCAATCATTTCACGCAACAGGTCATTTCCTTCACGGGTACGCTCACCCACACCGGCAAATACAGACAGACCACCATATCCTTTTGCGATATTGTTGATCAAGCTCCTGGATCAATACTGTTTTACCTACACCGGCACCACCAAACAAGCCGATCTTACCACCTTTTGCATAAGGCTCGATCAGGTCAATTACTTTGATACCGGTAAACAAGCATTTCAGTAGCCGTACTCAGGTTTTCAAACAATGGTGGTTTGGCGTGGATCGGACGACCACCTACTTTAGAAACCTGCGGCAATCCATCGATCGCATCACCGGTTACATTGAAAAGGCGTCCGTTGATATCTTCACCAACCGGCATGGCAATCGCGTTGCCGGTATCAGTTACTTCCATACCCCTGATAAGGCCTTCAGTACCATCCATGGCGATACAACGTACGCTGTCTTCACCAAGGTGCTGCTGCACTTCCATTACCAGTTTCTCCCCGTTGTCGCGCTTGTGATCTCAAGTGCATTATAAATTTCCGGCAATTGCCCGTCAAACTGCACGTCCACAACGGCGCCGATGATCTGTTTGATCTTACCCTTATTGGCCATATTAAAAAATTAATTAATGCGAGGGTGAATAATTGCCGCAAAGGTAAGGGTACATGGCTGAATTAAGAAATGAAACTTGGTCTAAAAGGCTCAAAAAAACATGTGGAACATTGATTTAAAATTTACGCTGAATGTCTATATTTAACGCATTATGGAAGATGAAATAATTAACCCGGAAATTTCAGATAAGAAAAAGAAAAAGAAGGAAGAAAAAGAACTGGAAAAGGCCGAAAAGGACAAGATGGCCTCAGAACGGACCCTGCTGGCCTATGAACGAACCCTGCTGGCCTGGCTGAGGACGGCCACTTCCCTGATGACCTTCGGCTTTGCCATTTTTAAACTGCTCCAGGAAAGGGCCAGCCAGGTTGGGGAACACCCGATAATGAAATATATATCACCAAAGATGATCGGCATGATCATGATTGGTTCAGGTTTCATTGGATTATCACTGGCAGTGCTGCGGTATATCGAAGTCCTGAAGCGTTATGATAAATATGAACCCAAAATATTCCGTTCACCCATAATGCTCCAGGTTTATGTTATACTGTCTTTATCCGCATTATTGATGATTGGAGCAGTTTTTGGAAATCGGGCTTGAATTTTGTCTAGGGGGTTTCAATATTGGACCGCAAAGCAATCTGTAAAATTTTTTATTAACCGTCAGTCTTTCGCATCATTGATCTCGATCCAGTAACCATCCGGGTCCCTGAAATAAATCTGCTTAACCCCATCTGGCCTGATATTAATAGTATTCTTATTGCCCGGAACATCTTCATATACAATGCCCGCTTTTTTCAGCCTGGGGATAAAATCTTCCACTTTATCGACCCTGAAACATAAATGATTATTCTTTGGATGGACCATTGATGAAGGGGCCGTTGAAATCAGGTGCAAATGGGACAGGGGACCGATCCTGAACCATGTATGCATGCCGTCATGAAAGGGTTCAGGAATGGTGTCAAGCCCGATAATATCCCGGTAAAATACCGTGCTTCGCTGCAGATCCACCACATCAAGGGCCAGGTGGTTTAAAACAGGCTTCTGTTGCGACAAAGCCCCGGATGAGATTAATATAAAAAGCAAACTGGTCATTAATGACTTTTTCATACCTGTGCATTTCCAGTAATGTACAGCAATTGTTTAAGTTATTCCCACCATCAATGAAAACAGTTTTTAAGTCAGCCTGCCCCAACCCTTCACAAAAGTACCTGCCCGTTTAACCTGTATTTAATTTTGCCAGATGGAGAACCTGGTCATAGTCAGTTCAGATTTGTACCTCAGGGGGGCGATGGTGGAGACGGAGATTTTTCCCAGCGAAAAAATTTTCCTCGAACATAAAAACCAGCTTTCCCGGAAACCCATGGCCAGGGTGAAGATGCTGCTGGATACGGGATCGAATATTTCGGGACTCGACCGCGGCCTGATCGAGCAGTTGCAGCTTCCCCTGTATGCAGAAAAAGCCAGTGTGGATGGGGCAGGCGGACTAATTTCCCTTAACCTTTACCGTTGTGTTTTATACCTCGATATTTTCCGGCAAAAAGCACTTCCCCTCGATATCGTGGAGGGCCTTTTCGGGGACAGCCCCTACCAGGGCATTATCGGACGCGATGTGCTCCAATACTGCCACATGCAATATGACGGCCCATCCAATTCTTTCCGGCTTTCTGCCCCGGGATTTTAAGATGACAAAATTAACGTCCTTATACTTTTCCGTCATTTCTAACCAGTCAACTGTTCGTAGCTTAGCGATACTCATAATGAAGCAATGATTTTACAAGCCCTTTCATACCAGATCGCCGACAGTATCGACATGAAAGCCTTTAAAGCGGCATTTCCTGCAGAACAGTACCATGGCGATACCGATGAGGCATTTTACCATATGCAGGAAGAACGGTTTATTTACGTGTTCAAATATGGCGTTGTCTGTTTCCTCAACTATGATGAAATCAAGATCGCGGAATTCATCCAGTTTATCGTTCCGTTTTGCAAGGGAGTATTCACCAATAAACTCAGGGAAGAACTCATGATCGAAACGGGTACTTCGGAAAATAAATTCGGTTATAACAAAATAGAAATCCAGGATGGAAAGATCGATGCTTTCCGGCTCATCATGCTGAATGTATCACAGTCCGTTGCCCTTGACTACTATTCTGACCAGACTAATGTGCTGCTGCAGGAAAGCAACTACCACACACTTAGCCTGGAGAAAAAAGGCAAGCTTGACATTTCAGGTGTTAATCTCCAGAAATTCATAGGCCGCACCCTCAACCTTAAAAACCGCATCGCCGAAAACCTCTACATCTTTGATTCCCCTGATGTTACCTGGGAAGATGAGTACCTGAACAAACTGGATATGGGCCTGAAAAATACCTTCGACCTGCAGGACAGGTTCAGGAATATCCACGAAGGACTTGAAATAGTGAAAGAAAATCTCGAACTGTTCAAAGACATCATGCAGCATCGCAAAAGCACCGCGCTTGAATGGATCATCATCATCCTTATCCTGGTAGAAGTCATTAACCTGGTGGTGGAAAAACTTTTCAGGATCTGACAACCATTTCTACCGTTCATCACTTCTTTAACTTATGTTTTTCAAAACATTTACAATATTGTGAGGGAACTTCCTGTTCATCCCATATCCAGGCTGTTTTATCCCATTTAACCCAAGGAACATAGAAAAACCTTTACGTTTAATTTTTTATCATGGACAATAAGGACAACCCTAACTGGGACGAACTGTTCGGCTCACGCCGGTCGGACCCCGCTATTCTTAATGGCAAACAGGAACAGCATGAAGAAGAACAAAATGCCGCGGAAGACGCCAATGTCCATGATATGCACCACTGGAACTATTCGGGTACCCATGCCTGGAAAAAATATGGCTTCCTGCAGTCTAAAAACCACGGCGCCAATCCCATCTCCCTGGAGGTTGACCTGAATAAACTCCTGCAGCTTTATAAAAAAAGGATGCAGCAGGATGATACCACGCAGGAAGAAATGAAACGACCGATCAGGAAAAAGATCGAGGGAGTGAAAATAGATATAGAAAACTTCGAACAGCAGATTGCCAATATCCGGATAGAAAAAATTCCCGCGATCGAAAAGAAAAAAGATCACCTGAAATCCGAGATCGGCGATGTACGTCGTGATCCCGGATTCTATAAGGAAAAACCCAACTGGGCCGCGCTGATCATTACCATCACTGTACTGGTATTGCTGACGCTATATCTTTGGATCTTCTATACCTCTGCGTCTTATTCTGCTTTCTTCCGGCAGTTCGCGCCTGATGATATCAATGTTGCCAATTCCATTTTTGACCCCAATGCGCTGAAAAAGGCCTGGAATGAAGGCGGACCGGCCCTGATACTGGTCACCACCATGCCTTTTATATTTCTCGGGCTGGGAATACTGATCCATAAAGTGCAGGAGCAGGAAGGAAGGGGAAAATGGTTCAAACTGGCGGCGCTCATCATCACTACCTTCCTCTTCGATTATATCATTGCTTACGAGATCGTGAAAAAGATCCATGACCTGCAGGCGCTGAATAACCCGGAGATCGACGCCACTTATCGTTTTGGCGACGCCGTTAGTGATCCCAATTTCTGGCTGATCATCTTCGCCGGCTTCGTAACATACCTGATCTGGGGTTTCCTGTTCGACAGGCTGATGCATGATGCCCGGAAAATGGACCATGCCGGGGAACAGATCAGGGTCAGAAAAAGGGAGATACTTGAACTGGACAAGGAAATTGGAATCCAGGAGAAGCAGGTTGACCTGCTGAGAAACCAGGTTTTTGACAAACAGAAAGAAATCAGGGAACTGGAAGAAGACCTTATGGCTACGTTTATCCGTCCGCGTGAGTTTGAGTATATCGTGTTCCAGTTCGCCAGCGGATGGATGCAGTATATTGAGGGGGGGATGATGGGCGAACAGGCAGAGAAAAACAATATCCGCAGCCAGACAAGGGATGTTGTGCTTAATTTTATTCAAAAGAATAATAACCCGGTCATACATGACAGTTGAGAGTTGAGGGTTGAGCGTTGAGAGTTGTGGGTTATAAATTATGGGGTGTGGATTAATTTTGAAATACTAATCATCGATTCACAACCCTCAACTAACCCTCAACCCTCAACTCTCAATCCTCAACTCTCAACCAACTCTCAACCCTCAACTCTCAACACTCAACTAAAAATGCCTAAATACCTATATACAATCATCCTGGTTTGCATTTTTACCTCTTGTGGACCGGAAGAAAATAAATCCGCCAGGGTTCCGGATGCATATCCCAACCTTCCATCGGTGAAGGAAAAACAGCTCAACGTTTCGGTACTGATCGATCTTTCCAATCGTATTGATCCTGCAGTATCAAACAAGAAACCCGACCAGGCGCAGCGTGATATCAGCATTATCAATGTACTCACTTCGGCCATCAAGAAAAACATCGTGGCGCATGGCACTTTTCGTTCCAATGCCAGGATCAATGTGTACTTCCACCCTGAGCCCAATGACCAGCGGATCCGTGATATTGCGGATAAACTTAGTGTTACCTGGGTCTCGGGCAATAATATGGACCAGGCCCGGCTGAACAAGGTCAATTACCTGAAACTGGATTCCAATTTCAGCAGCGGACTTAAGCAGATCTATTCGATCGCTTCTTCCACATCAAATTATCCCGGTTCAGATACCTGGAGATTTATGAAAGATGAAGTAAGGATGAAATGCATTGAAGAAGACAGCAGTTTCCGGAATATACTCGTGATCCTGACCGACGGATATTTATATTACAAAGACGGACGCGAACAGGAAGGTGCCAACCGGTATAATTATATCGAAAGAAAAATGCCGCATTTCAACAGGTTCAGAAATACTGCATTGCTCAATGAGTTCGACAGTAAAAATTATGGACTCATCCCGGCGAATAAAAACCTCGGCAAACTGGAAGTGCTGGTCATGGAATGTTCACCGGAAGAAGAATTTCCGCAGGACTTCGACATCATGAAAAAATACTGGTGCAAATGGCTGGGAGAAATGGGTGTTAAACACGCAGAAATCTACAAGACCCAGCAACCTGCCTACCATGAAAAAATCATTACCGGGTTTTTGAATACAAGTGGGGGCATCTGCCAGTAGGACAAAAGACGCGGGGAGGCATAAGATGCGGAGGAAATAACTCTTCTCTGCGTCCTTTCCTCCACTGCATCCCATCGTTTCTTCTAAACTTCTAAAAGTTCCTTGATATTAAACTTCTTCATCTTCATGAACACATTCGCAACCTTTTCCGCTTTGGAAGGATCACCGAGCAGTTTGGGAAGTATTGCTGGCGTGACCTGCCAGGAAACGCCATACCGGTCCTTCAGCCAGCCGCACATGCTTTCCTGTCCGCCATCCGTAAGTTTATTCCAGTAATAATCGATCTCATCCTGTGTTTCACATTCCACCACAAAAGAAACCGATTCATTGAAACTGACATTGTGCGGCATGGAACTATCCATCGCCATAAACACATAATTTACCCAGGTTAAACTGGGCATGCTTGACCGTTCCTTCCACATCGCCCTCACCTTTTTCATACCTTGCAATGCCCTGGATTTTTGAATCCTCAAAAACAGACGCATAGAAATTCATGGCTTCTTCAGCCTTGCCTGCCTGGTCACCGGTAAACATTAATAAAGGCGTAAACTTCTGCCCCACATCTTCCATCTTGCCTAACATCAGTTGCCAGTTCAGGCCAAACCTGTCTTCCACCCATCCATACCATTCACTCCATGGATATTTATCCAGGGCCATCAGCACTTTACCTGAATCGGCAAGCATCTGCCATGCCTGATCCAGTTCATCCCTGGTCTCACAAAGCACAAAGAATGAAATGGAAGAATTAAAACTAAACTGCGACGTGGCATTTAGGAATATGAATTTTTGTCCGGCCACCTGGAAACTGACTACAAAAGGATTCTCCTCCCTGGACGTGGCGCCAAGAAAAACTGAACGATAAAAAATCGCCGCTTCCTTTGCATTGTTATTGAACCAAAGGCATGGTATGATTGGCTTTTTCATCCCGGATAAATTTTAATTAGGCCTAATGTTCGCAGATTTCCTTTAACCTGTTCGAGGGCCTTGGGCCAGGTTTCCAGCATGAATTTTTCCATTATGTCGATGCTATCTACATCCACAATAAACTTTGTATAGTTATCCGCTTTTTCCAAAGTATAGATTTCATGTGCACCCTTCCATGGATCCACCTCAGGCCCGCTGGAAACTTCCTCCCCATTACTTATGATACCCAAATGTTCTATAGAAATATACCTGTTCGGTATGTTCTCATCAATCCTGCTGAACATACCCTGTAATTGGCCATCCTCATCCACGGCAAGGAATTGAATACTGGAGTTTTTGTCCCAGGAACCTTTGTAAAAAGATCCGGGATAAAATGGTTCAGTCCATTCACGGTAAAACTGATCATCGATCAGTCTTTGATAAACTTTTTCCGGGCTGGCCTGAATCGCGATTTCGAAATGAAGTTTTTGTTCCATAACAATAGGTTTAAAGTGTTTATTTCTCCGGACAATTAAACATCCACTGGATGCCATATTTATCTGTACAGCTTCCAAAATAGGCTCCCCAAAACATATCCGCCAGTTCCATGGTCACAACGCCCCGGCGGACAATGCATTAAAAAGTTTCCTGGTTTCTTCTTTTGTATCCGGCTCCAGGTTGATATACACATTATTCCCTTTATTCACGGTAAATCCCATGGTTTCGGGGGCATCCGTTGCCATTAAATGATGCCCGCCGAGAATAACGAGTTCAACATGCATCACCAGGCTTTTGTCTGCATCAGCAACAGGAGGCGCGCCATCCGATGGTGGGATATCACTGAAACGCATGATTCCGGGCGGTACAAAGTCACCGCCAAAAACAGATTTGTAAAAATTAAATGCTTCCTCGGTATTCCGCGGGAAATTCAGGTAGGTGCTTACCCTGGACATAATATGTGCTTTGAAGATTAATGTAGCTCAGGATATTGAAGACAGGAGATTCTCTACAGGGGGGAAAGGAGCAATTAGCTTAATATAAATATATACACATTTTTTATAATAACATCAATCCATTTTATCGGTTTTTCGTTAGGAGAAATGATGATTTTTTTGCAGGGAGAATGCAGCATAACATGGACATTCTCCTTATGTTAAAGTACAAATTGATGCTTCCACCGCTATACACAAAAGTCCTGTTTGGCGTTTTGGTTAAGTACCTTTGCCTTACAAATAATCTATTGATGGATGGATGAATACCAGCAAATCGCAAAAGCGGAACTGGCCAGGTGGCAGAAAAAGATGATGCAGCGTCCCTCCCTGTTCAATAAGCTATCCAAAAGGATCCAGACAAAGATCAATACCTGGATTCCGGAAAAGATGCACCAGGTGATCACGGAAACGATCAAGCAAATGATCCGGGGTGTTTTGTTCGGTGCAGAAAAGATTACCGCCAAACCATTGCAGGGAGCCGGTTTCCGGGAAAGGGAGGAATCAGTGCAAAAAAGAATTGAATATTACCGGAATACCGCTGCCGTAGAAGGAGGAATTACCGGTGCAGGCGGGATTTTACTCGGACTTGCAGATTTTCCCATATTGCTGGGCATAAAATTAAAACTGCTTTTTGATATCGCTTCACTCTACGGATTTGATGTCGCTGATTACAAGGAACGGGTATACCTCCTGCATATTTTTGAACTGGCTTTCTCCAGCCAGCAGCACAGGAATAAAATTTACCGGAAACTGGCCGACTGGGAAACTACCAGCGCAGCCTTTCCGGAGGATATCCACCAGTTCGACTGGCGAAATTTCCAGCAGGAATACCGTGACTATATTGACCTGGCAAAAATGGCCCAGTTAGTTCCCTTTATCGGCGCCCCGGTGGGTGTTATCGTTAATTACCAGCTGATCAAAAAAATGGGTGAGACCGCCATGAATGCTTACAGGATGAGATTGCTGAAAGAAAACTAATGTTGATTTTTACAGTAAGTTTATCGATCCTTATGCGTGTACCTTTTCTGCTCTTCTTCCTTTTTCTGTCATTATTCCTGCAGGCACAAACAAGATCGACAAGGATTGACGGCCGGGTAGTGAAAATTGTGGATGGAGACACTTATGACCTGCTTACCGCAGACAATAAGGTTTTACGGATCAGGATGAACGGGATCGATGCCCCGGAAAAGGGGCAGGCATACTCACAAAAATCGAAAGAATACCTGGGTCAGTTATGTTATAAGCAAACCATACGTGTGCTGTGGTACAGCAAGGATCGAAATGGTCGGTATATCGCTGATGGCTACCTGCCGGATGGCCGTTCACTGAGCCTGGAGATGGTCCGCGCAGGGTATGCCTGGCATTTCAAAAAGTATTCCAGCGATATGGTATTGTCTGATGCAGAGAAAAAGGCCCGCCAGCAAAAAGCCGGGCTTTGGGCTGATGCAAACCCTGAAGCACCCTGGGTAAAGCGGGCCCGCAGAAAATAATTATGAAAACTGTCGGATAACTGCCTGGAAAATGTTCAGTTCTTCTTTGACTTCTTCTTTGATGATTTTGCTTTTTTATTATAGTCAAGTGCCAGTCCCACCCAGTATTCGAAATCCTTCTTGCTCTTCATTCCCGTTTCATCGATCATCACATATCCCTTCATGGGCCTGCCGGTAAAATCCATTTCCCTGCATCCGTTCCTTTCCAGCACTTCCTCATATACTTCCGGATCTATCCGGCACATCATTTCATCCTTAATGATGCCAAGGCACATTTTTCCATTATACATGAATGTTAGTCCGCCCATCATTTCCTTTTCTTCTACATTGGGAAGTTCCTCCAGCCGCTGACGAATTCTTGCGGCCAGTTTTTCATCGTAAGCCATATATTAATAATTAGTGCTTGAAAAATATCAATAACCGATAATTAAACTGCGTCCTTTTAAGAGCTCTTCAAAAAGTCTCCGTCAATGATCATTAATTTCACCCCTTTCTCCGAAATGGACCTGTGTGAACTCATCTCATCCGATACCACATAGCTCATCCCTTTCTTCAACAGGAATTGTTCCCCGCCCTCCAGTTCACTCACAAACTCCCCTTCCAGGCAATGCAGGATATGGCCCTTATGACACCAGTGATCGGCCAGGTAGCCCGCGGAATATTCCACCATCCTGATCCGGAGTCCGCCATACTGCAGGGTCTGCCAATATGATGTTCCCGTTGTCCCCTTGTGTTCTGTCTTAGGTATTTCATCCCAGTTAATGGTCTGAAAAGGAATTGCACTCATCATCTTTCCAATTTAATCGAGGGCAATCACCCTCAGGTAATCAAGCATGGCTGTATTCACATCAACATTCATATTATTATTCCAATCCTCGAAGCTGATCTTCAGGATATTTTCCCCGGCATTAAGCCGCACCTTCCGGCTGTTTGTAAAACCCCAATCCGACCATTCATCCTTTCCCCTTTGCGGCATTACCAGCACACCAGCATATGCATCATTCACAAAAAGGCTCCTGATCGCGCATTTGTTATCCGTATTCCATGGACCACTGCCATTGGAATACCGCAGGTCGACCAGGTAACTTCCGGCCCTCGGCACTATTACTTTACAAATGATAGAAGTATTCTTTGTGGTAGTGATGTCAACAAATCCTTTTCCCAAATAATTTGTATAGGGGAGGCTCGATGGAAACACAAAATTTTCCAGCTCAACAATCAGTTCATTGCCTCCAAACGCAAGAGGTTCGCTGGTGAAGGATTCATATCCCTTATCATCGACGGCGCTGATTTTATATTCCGCGTATTTTTCTGAACCAGGCTTGAAATCTGTTTTCGATGTGTTCTCCAAAAATACCCCGTTCTTATAGATGCGATAATTAACTGATCCTTTCACCTGCTGCCAGCTGATTATTCCATCCTTCTTTTCTGCCTGGGGTGCAGGTAATGAAAAATGATTTTCCACTTTATTAATGGCGGATGGTTCAAACGAATTATTCGCCATTTCAACAAGGATATCATGCCTTCCTGAAATATCATTCGGGATAAAGGCCTTGTCCAACGCCTTTCCATCCATCATTACTTTTTCAATCCTGTTTCCATATCCCTTAACAGAAATATTCAAAATGGCATTCCGGTATTTAAAATTGCTGAGTAATTTGTCTCCATCAAATATTTTCGGGATCACCGGGTTTAACGATAATCCGCCTGTTTCAAAAGACATCCCCATGAATACCCTGTGCACCATGGATAAATTTCCCGCCATGCTCCACAACATCCTGTCGGAATTTATTTCAGTGCCCATGAAATCGCCCGACTGCGCCACGAAGTTTTCGTAATTGGTCAGGAACAAAGCACCGGCACGGTAAACACTGGCCAGGCCATGGATCAATGCCGCTTCGTTGCCCGACTTTGCCGCGGCAAGGTTCCAGTAAGATTGCACGAAAGGCCAGATGCCATTATTGTGATATGGCGGGATGCCCGGTATCTGCGGGTAAATACAGGTCACGCCAAAATCAGTAACCGGGGATTTTGATAAAATGGAAATGGCTTTTTCTTTATCAGCCACATCAAATAAAATGGCCAGTGCCTCTCCCAAAGCTTCAAACCTTGGTGATACGGTTAATCCCGGGCGGCCATATAAATATTGTGCATAGTATCCTTTGTCAGCCATCCATAAATAATCATTGATACCTTTTTTGACAGCCGCAGCCCGTTGTTCATATTTCGTTCCATCCTCCCCTTTTATTTTTGCCATTTCAGCTAGTATCCTGTTGGACTGGTAATGCACCACATTGGTACCTAAATTCTGGGAGACATAAATATCCATATTCGACATCCATTTCGGATAAGTCTGTTCCCTCCAGTCGAGGAAGGAAGACTCACCCGAATACATACCTGTAGTTGCATCAAATACTGTTTTGTCATCATCTTCAAGAGTATTCTTTATGATCGGGTAGATTTCATTGAACCATGCGGTATCACCTGTCACTTTATAAATTTCCCATGCTGCGAGCACCCATGTGATGCGATCTGAAGAAACCGGCCATGCTCCTCCCGAGCCCGTATCCTGTATGATCCTTCCGCGTTTAACTTTTTTGCGCAGGCTGATCTTTGCCACTTCAGGTTCGTGATAGGCAAATGCCAGAACAATACTGTAGCTGATATCCCTTGTCCAGACCCCGCCCCATTTTGCACCTGTCCGGAAAGTGCTGTCGGGCTCAATATTTTTCAACGCTTCTTCAAGAGAAAGATTAAACAATGCATCCACAATCGGTTGCTGTGATTTGTAAGAAGGTCGGCTGGAAAGATCCCTTCCGAGTTTCCATTCCTTCTCTTTAAAATCAGCTTCATTGTATGGATTAAAAGTGATTGTAAGGGAGTAAATATTCGGATCGGATGTGGGTTTCAGTTGCAGGCCTTTATTGCTAAGGTTTACAAAATCCCATGACAATGGTTCTGCACCACCTGCTACATAAAAACCTTTGAAATCTGCTTTTGCAATTTTAGATCCGTCGAAGGCTTCGTAATATCCTTTCTCTTCAAACTGTTTTAGCACGGGCGACATATCCACCTTTATCGTGTACTGGTAATTGACAGGAAGAAATGTTCCGGGCTTTTCGGGTACAGGTTTTGGCACTTCTCCGAATTTAATCACGGGTGATTCATGTTCATCACCAATGATCAGCCAATGGTCCTTGCCCGGAAGGCAGTTCATTATCTTTTTCATTGATACTGATCTTGAAACTCACCAGTCGGGAAAATGTTTCGCTCGTCGGGCTCCTGTAATTGGATTTTATATGCGTGGGTGATAAAACCCTCGCCACATTTTTACCCTGTACCACACTGTCGGCATACAGGGTAAAAGCGTCAGACTGATAGAGTATTTTATTCTCCTGCCCTGAATTACACGAAGCGGCAATAATCAACGTCATGAGCCCGATAATTTTATTCATTATTATTCTTTTATCCATGCTGAAAATATCTGGTATATAAACAGGAATTCCGTGTTTATGGATTTTTAATAAACCTGAAGTCGCATATTTTGGCACCCATGCCAATAGTACCATTGCGGACCAGTGTCAGTCCTGCCATTTCCGAAGTCATCTTATCCACTTCACAGAGTATGGGAACATATTTCTCGTAATGGTATTTTCTATACAGCTTGCAGATACCGCATTCAATGATATCAAAGCCATAACCGAGTCCGAAAGTCTGTTCCTTATCAGTGATGATGTGGGCAATAAATCCGTCGGGGTTTGCATTCTCGCTTACCCGCTTATTAAATACTTTGATGAACCGGTTCGCGATCCAGGTATTGGCCAGTTTTGCCGGAAGCCTTTTCAGGTAAACCTGCAATTTATTTTTAGGCTTAACGTATTCGGTCACTATATCCAGGCAGATTTTCCGGATGGTGTCAAATGACTCACCGCGTTTATCGAGCGTCATGATCAAGGCCAGGAAGAACCCGGTGACATCAAGCCGCTTATCCAGGGGATTTTTTGAGGTTTTGGCAAATTTGATGTCCGGGGAAATATTCTGGAATTGCTGATCAATATCCACCATGATGCTACCCGAACTATCGGGATAGTACGTTTGGATTGCCCTGGCAAAATATTTCCTGTAACCGGCCATTTTATTGATTGAAACTACTAAAAAAGCAGCTATTCATGTGAAGTTTGACAAGGCCGGGCTTCAGCATTTTAACCCTTTAAAAAAACATATTAGCCGGTATTTCCCGTGCTGGCATCATTTTTTTACATATTCTATTACAGATGAGACTGCCATGAAATATATACATTATAGTTAATTTCATCAGTGCTGCTGGATTCTCAAATGACTCCAGCTATAACTTTGACTTGTTCACCGTCACTTAACGAATCAGGCTTTAAATTATACTTCGAAATGTCGGTGAACTTAGGTGTATTAGAACATCCGAACGCAAATTCAGAAACTACAAAAACAAAAAAGGGGCTACCAGCAGCGGCAAAATTGTTATACAGATTTTTAAGACTACCTTTAAAACAAACCTCCATTATGGATAGCATTAGTAAATCTGACGAGTTAATCAATGTTAACAAGGAACTTGCATTTCAGAAGGAAGAAAAAAAACAACGGGCCGAGGAATTAGCCATTGCGAACAAAGAACTGCTGTTTCAAAATGTTGAAAAAGAAAAACGTGCAGAAGAATTAGTAATCGCTAATAAAGAGCTCATCTTTCAAAATGCTGAAAAAGAGAAACGTGCCGCGGAACTGGTAATCGCTAATAAAGAGCTCATCTTTCAAAATGCCGAAAAAGAGAAACGTGCTGCAGAACTGATCATTGCCAACAAAGAACTGGTTTTCCAAAATGCGGAGAGAGAAAAAAGGGATGAAGAATTAGTGGTAGCTAATAAAGAGCTCGTATTTCAAAACCAAGAGAAAGAAAAGCGTGCCGCTGAATTAATTATCGCTAATGAGGAACTGTTGTTCCAAAACGAACAAAAGGAAAAAATGACCGCCGATTTAATTCAACGCAATAAAGACCTGGAACAATTCGCCTATATTATTTCGCACAATCTGCGTGCCCCGGTAGCAAATATTATTGGGCTTTCCTACAGGCTCCAGCAAACCGGGCTTCCCGACGAACTAAGAAGCCAGATCGGCGCCGGCCTTTCCACTTCAGTTACTAAACTGGATGAAGTGATCAGGGACCTGAATGATATTTTAAAAATAAGGCAGAAGGTTGACGAAAGTAAGCAGTTGATCAAATTAGAAAAGTTTGTCTCAGATATTCATTTAAGCATTGAAAAAATGATTGAAAATGAAAAGGCCGTGATTTATTGGAATTTTACCGAAGCCGAAGAAATCGTTGCTATCAAAAGCTATTTGCACAGTATTTTTTATAACCTTATTTCCAATAGCTTAAAATACAGGCAATTAACGGTGCCACCGATAATAAAAATTACCAGTCGTAAGGTAAATGGCAAAATTGTTTTGCTCTTTGAAGATAACGGAATTGGGATTGACCTTTCAACAGCGGGGGAGCATGTATTTGGATTGTACAAACGCTTCCATACCGACAGGGCCGAAGGAAAAGGAATGGGGTTGTACATGGTGAAAACACAGGTAGAATCCATGGGTGGAAAAATCAGTGTCAGCAGTGAGGTAAATGTAGGCACACAGTTCCGAATTGAATTTAATTCCTGAGAAAACTTTTCACAATGATACCCTCCCGCTTTATTATAGTCGATAATGACCCGGTGAATAACCTGCTATGTAGTTTGGCAATTAAAGATGCAACCGTGAACGCCGATATCCTTGCCTTCACTAACCCTCTTAAAGCATTTGAGTACATCAGTGCATATAATGAAAGCAACAACAGTATGAACATATTACTGCTTGATATCAACATGCCTATCTGGTCCGGATGGGATTTTGCTGACCATTTTGAAAAATTGGATGAGAAAATTAAAAAACAGTTTTAAGATTTATATGCTTTCCTCCTCTATCGACAACGATGATAAGCTTAGGGCGGTAGAAAATAAAAATGTGGTAGACTACATTGAAAAACCCCTTACAGAAGAAAAGGTTTTTTCTTTGCTTTAAGTGTGAAGCGATGTAATTTATTTTGCAATTGGAATAGTCGGCGTGCAGGGTCATCATAATATTGCGGCTAACGCTCCAGTTGATGCAGTACGGGTGGCTTTGACCAACCCTAAGCATATCAAAAAGTACTTTTTTGGCGCCCATGCCACCACCGATATGAAGTTCAGGAAACCGGCCAGTCAACAAACCTCATCGTGACCCAGGACAATATCCCTAATGAGGTAGTGAAAGAACATTAACTGAATAACTGGAGAAAGGTTTTAGATGACCTTAAAAAACTGGTGGAAGAACAAATCCGGGAACTGCCTGGCCTGTCTGATCCATCAAGGATGAATATTTATTAATTTTTCGATCTGCAACTGTATTGCTCTTTTTTCCGTATCCGTTTTTGCCATCTGTTGGGCTTGCTGAAAATGGAATTTCGCCTTTTGATTATCAATTCCCTTATACAGTTCTCCGAGCAGGAGAAAATAGAAAGTGTTGCCTTCCAACTTCAGTTTTTCAGCTTCACTGATCGCTTTTTCATTTCCATATACTTTCGACAATGCATAGGTGCGGTTAAGGGCGGCAACCGGTGAATAACTGATCTGCAGGAGCCTGTTATAAAGCTGCAGGATATTCTCCCATTTTTCCTTACTGTCTTCTTTCTTAGTATGCCAATAGGCAATGCCCGCTTCCAGGAGATATTTGGAGAGCTGCTGGCCCTTTGAAGCCTGTTGCAGGTAATAAGCGCCTTTGGCGATCAGTTCCTGGTTCCATAATGATTCGTTTTGGTCCCGGTAGAGAATGATTTCACCCCTATCGTTTTTTCTTGCAGGAAACCTGGAAGAATGAAAGCACATGAGCGACATCAATGCATTTACCTTTGGCAGATTGGTCTGCTCATTTTCGATCAGTTGTAATGCAAGCCTCATCGCTTCTGCGCAAAGATCTTCTCGCAAAACTTCATTACTGCTTTCTGAATAATATCCTTCGCTGAATAACAAATACAATGTGGTGAGTACCGTATCGAGCCTTTCGTCGATTTCTGCCGGTGAAGGAAATTCAATCTTAATTTTTTCCTGCCTGAGTTTTTCCCTGGCCCTGTAGAGCCGTTTATTAATGGTTTCCTTACTGGTCAGGAAGGCGTCTGCAATTTCTTCAATGCCAAAACCGCAGAGCACCCGCAGTGCAAGCCCC
This sequence comes from uncultured Sphingobacteriales bacterium, assembly GCA_963823365.1. Lineage (GTDB taxonomy): Bacteria > Bacteroidota > Bacteroidia > Chitinophagales > Chitinophagaceae > Pollutibacter. Next base: position 39,937 of record CAWGLH010000008.1, on the reverse strand, counting down.
ACCTGGCTTTCTATGGGTATGGATGGATGGCATACCACAAATAGCATCTGCAACTGGCTATCCGAAATATTCCGGTCGGATAAATCAATATCCATGTCATCGATATCCTTTGAAAGAGATTGTATTTCCGGTACGATCTTTTTATGCAGGATATCATTCCGGTGAAGGAAATTCTTCGCCTTATTCTTAGCCACGGTATACAACCATGCCGTGGGATTTTCCGGGATGCCTTTATAGGGCCAGCTTTCGAATGCCTGCAAAAAAGTATCGCTGGCGATGTCCTCCGCGGTTTCGATATGTTCAATGCCGAACAAGCGTGTAAGGACAGCCGTTATCTTCCTGAATTCCGTCCGGAACAGATGCGGTAAAAGTTGAGATTGATTCATTTATTCGGATTGCGGATTACGGATTACGGATTGCGGATTGCACTTCAGCCTTTGGTTTCGGTATTTGCGAATTGCAGAATCATAATAATGTTTCTTCCTATGAATCCGCAATCCGTAATCCGCAATCCGTAATTTACTAATGCATATCAATCCTCCTTACTTCCACAGTATTCCCATCGCCCTGGAGCACCGGGGAACCCTTGGCAAATTCCACGGCCTCGTCCACTGAATCTGCCTTTACAATGATGAAACCACCAAGTGTTTCCTTGATATCACCGAAGGGTCCGTTGGTGACCACCCCGTTATACCCCACCACTTTCGCGTCATCAAAAGGAAGGCCGTTTCCGCTCACGAACTTGCCCTGTGCCGCAATTCCGCCGATCCAGTCCATCGTCTGTTTCATCCAGATTTCCATTTGTTCCGGGGAGACTAATTTTGATCCGTCTTCATGCCTGAAGATCAACATAAACTGGTCCATTTTCTGAGATTTAAATGTTATTGAAAATATTCATTATACCTCAATAACAAATGAGGCTGGACAAATTGGACAGCTAAAAAGAAAATATTCATTCAATTACTCAATTACAGGCGGTTACTATTGATAAAGCATTTCATGAAGCCCTTTCGACTTTTCAAATTTGCTTTCATTCAACATGCTTTCTATCTGCTCTTTAGTCTGCTGGTCCACATACACATAGCTGATTCCAAAATCAAATCCCTTATATAGTTTTGATATAAGCACCATATTCACTATCACTGCTTCATCCTGGGAAATCGTCAGTTGGAATTTATCGAACTCAAGACCGTCAATACTTATACTGGTTGATATGGTATCAATTTTACCGGATGGTAACTGGTCCCTGAATGTTTTATGGAGGATATCCTTTACGGATTTATTTGCATCATCATGGTCACCATCAGTAACAGGATCAAATGGTGTGACTGTCGCATTGAAATAATTTAACTGCCCCTTGGTAGCGCTTATAAGAGTTTTTGTTTCGCTATAATCAGCAATGATGTCCGTTGATTTCTCAATAAGCTTTTTACCCTGCTCATTCTTTGCCCTGTCATCAAGTGAATCCATTATTTTGAAGTCGGCCGGAATAACCAGCGACCAGCCAACCTCGCTGAAGAAAAATGGCTTTCCTCCTGGTTGCCCGAATGATAAACCGGAAACAAAAACAAGGCTCATAATGGCAATAAATCGCATATTATAACAAACGGATAAAGTCAATTCATCACATATGGACAGGCTGATTCCAACTCAAAAATATATGAAACAGATATTATTCCAGGACCTGGAAACAATTAATTCACAGGTTTCACCTATTCATCACATTTTTAGGGCGGTTTGTATCATTCTTCTAATAGTGAGCCCGGGGCCATGGTACCTTTATCCTGTACAACCAATTATAGTTATTCTCAATTTGGAAGCCATGAAAAGCGAAGAAAAAGTACAGCAGCCCAGGACAAAAGAACTGATCTATTTAATGATATCTCTTGTCATAATGGGCATCATTGCCACCGGTTTATTCCTGAGGGAATATTACACAGATCATAATATCAATATCACCGTCGCCGAGGATGAATATGAATTAAGGGTCATCGCCGAATTCCCGGAGGAAAAATCAAAGGCCCTGCATGATTACCTGAGGACGCAGATCAACCTGAGCGATCTTCCCGACCTGGATAATGTAGTCATTAAAAAATACCAGACGCCCGACGATAAGATGATCGTTTATCTCAAATCAACACCGGGCTATATAAAGATTATACTGAATAAGCAGCGGAACAGCAAAGAGGCCTACCTGAAACTGAAAAATGCCAGCGAAGGCATTAAACATATATTTACCCGTTATGAATCCCGGTCACTTTCGGCTGAACCGGTATTCCACGGACGGCTTTTCATGCTGTCCTTCATCTGACCAGGAGCCTTCAATTACCAGATGTCACCGGATAAGGAACCCGCATCTGATAATTTTTCCTTTTGTTGAAATAGTCCGCCGTTTGTTAAACTATTTCATCGTTTTTTCGTTTTTCATTGCACGCTGAAACGGATCGGAGATAATTCCGCCTTTCTGCGCCGGAAAATATAAAAGCAATGATCGACAGACTCCTGAAAAGATGGTTGATGGCCCTTATCGGCAACATCCTTTGTGTAGTGGTGATAGCCCAGAACACCGGCAGCATCGGCGGTACGATTATCGATAAGAACTCCCAGCAACCCCTCCCCGGCGTGAGCATCAGCCTGAAACCCGGCGGCGCCGGCACCACTACTGATTCCAGCGGCGCATTCCGGATCAGCAATATCCTTCCCGGCACCTATAACCTTGAGTTCTCAGCCCTGGGTTATTTACCCAAAACCCTGAATAACCTCGTGATTTCATCAGGCAATGAAAATACCCTGGGCATCGAACTGGAACCCAGTGTGGGCCAGCTGGGCACCATCGTTGTCAGCGGCAGAAAGAATTCCGCCAGGGCGGCGAGCCTGGAGAGTCCGCTGAGTGTGCAGCGACTCACCACCGAAGACATCAAGGCCAATCCCGGGGGTAATTTCGATATCAGCCGCGTGATCCAGTCCCTCCCCGGCGTGGGTGGTGGCGCGGGTGGCGGCGGATACCGGAACGATATCATTATCCGCGGTGGTGCACCCAGTGAAAATGTATTTTATCTCGATGGCATAGAAGTGCCCATCATCAACCATTTCAGCACACAGGGCAGCGGCGGCGGTCCGCAAGGCATCCTGAACGTGAGTTTTATTGAAGACGTGAAACTGAACAGCTCGGCCTTTGACGCGAAATACGATAATGCCCTCAGCAGCGTGTTCCAGTTCAAACAGAAAAACGGAAACGCCAACCACCTGCAGGGAAATATCAGGCTGAGCGCCACTGAACTGGCAGCAACCTTTGATGGCCCGCTGACCAGGAACACCACATTTATTGCCAGTGCCCGCAGGAGTTACCTGCAGTTCCTGTTCAAGGTAATCGACCTTCCCATCAGGCCCAATTACTGGGACTTCCAGTTCAAGACCACTACCAGGATCGATAAAAAAACAACGCTCAGTTTCCTGGGCATCGGCGCCATCGATGAATTCAGCTTTGCCGCGCCACAGGATGCCACTCCTGAAAAATTGTATGTGATCAACAGCAACCCGCTGATAAACCAGTGGACCTATACGGTAGGGGCAAGTTTACGCCGGCTGATCAGTAACGGTTACTGGAATCTCTCGCTTAGCCGGAATACGCTCGACAACCAGGCCGATAAATATGAAGACAATGAGAATCCTGCGGAACAGGATCGCACACTGAAGATCAAGAGCCGCGAAACTGAAAATAAACTGAGGTTTGATGTAACGAATAATCTCAGCTGGGTTAAGCTTACCTATGGCGCATCTGCGCAACTGGTGCAGTTCGATAATGATTTCTTCCAGCGCTACCGGCCACGCCTGACCGACGACCAGGGGAATGTGATCCAGGAGGCCGAAGTATTGGTCAGTTCCACTGAAACAAGCTTTATTCGCTACGGCGCTTTTGTACAGGCTGGTAAAAGAATACTGAACGACAGGTTAGCATTGAGTGCGGGCCTGAGGATAGATGGAAACGGACTGGAAAACAGTGAATCAAATCCATTGAAACAACTGAGTCCGCGTATCAGCGCCAGCTATGCCCTTACCCGCCAGTGGAATATCAGCGCGAGTTATGGCATCTATTACAAACTGCCAAGTTATACACAACTGGCCTACCAGAATTTGCTGAATGGCAGCAGCACGCCAAATCCCGGTGATTATATCCGCAGTGAGCATTTTGTGGCCGGACTTGAATTCCTGCCAGGTAATACAACCCGCTTTACACTGGAAGGATTTTACAAGAAATACAGCAATTACCCGGTTAGTGTACTCGACGGCGTTAGTCTCGCGAATAAGGGTGCAGAATTAGGTGCCATAGGCAATGAACCTGTTGCACAGGATGGAAAGGGCAGGGCTTATGGCTTTGAATTTTTCGCGCAGCAGAAACTCACGAAACGATTCTTTGGCGTATTAAGTTATACGTTCTACCGGACGGAGTTTACGGACATCAATGATAAATTCATCCGTGCAAGCTGGGATAACCGGCACCTGCTGAGTACAACCCTGGGATACAAGTTTAATCATAACTGGGAACTGGGATTGAAGTTTCGCATGCAGGGCGCCGCGCCATATACGCCATTTAACATGCCGGATAGCCGGTTGAATTACCTCACACTCGGAACAGGAATAAATGACTACAGCCAGACGAATACACTTGAGTTGAAAGCTTTCAATGCCAGTGATATCCGTATCGACAAGAAATGGAGCTTCAATAAATTCTCCCTTGACGTATTCCTCGAAGTGCAGAACTGGTATGCTTCTAAGAATGCCGGGCTTCCCCAGTATACTTTCCAGCGCAATGCCGATAATACCGACTTCCTCACCACTGATGGCCAGCCGGTACAGCAAAACGGAAGCAATGCCATTCCGCTGATCCTGCCGAATATTGATTCTACAGTGCTTCCAACGATTGGGCTGATTGTAGAGTTCTGAGTGGATGACTTAAATTAAAGGCGTTATTCTATTTTCTTTAACCGCTTATCATATAGACCGATTAATAAGCTATTGCCTTTTTATCAATGGCACTAATTCCGGGTAAAAGCTTCACAAACTCATTTTTGAAATATAATTTTCCTGAGGTAAACTAAATGACAACCCAGCAGAATTCCAATAATCAAACTGAGTGCCGCCAATACATCAAACCATAAAGGGCTCTCTGCCTTAAAAGTTTTCAATATCCAGGTCGTTTCTATCACTACCATAACCGACATGAAAACATTAGACAGTATGGTCTTCCCTGAATTAATCCTGAATGCCACCCAGCCTCCGGCAACCGCAGAAAGGAATGTGCCCAAACCGGCTATTGCCAGCACCGATAATGAAGACTTACTATAACTGACACCGTGAAAGATCCATTCCTGTATGGAAGTAATCAATAGTACCATCAGGGCATATCCGATTATGGTTGCCAAAATGATGAAGCTCCACTTCCTTAAACCGGGTTGCATATCCTATATTTTGCACTTATTGTAAGCTACTCATAATAATCATTATTTCCATGCACCTAAAATGGCACCCATGGCTGAAAACGATACAAGCATATAGCCGCCATTGATCAATACATACTTCAACGGCCTTTTTTCAAACAATGCAATAATGGCAATCGCAAGTGCCACCCAGCCAAATCCTGCCAAAAATCCGGCCATAAAACCATAGGCCAAACCCTCATTACCGATAAACATCGCCAGGTTCAGCGACATAAAAAAGGACAAAACAAAGGAAAGGCCGAAAACAAGAGGCATATTCCTTTCCTTTAAATAGTCTGATGTAAAATGATTGGCATCCATCCAGCCCTTTGCAAATATGGAATACCAGATACCGCCAATGATAAAAGTTGATAATGCAGCTGTTGTAACCGCATACCAATTCAGGTTTTGAATTACTTTTGAGATATCCATTGCTTCAGTTTTTTGAGTTTAAGAACTGAAGGTAAAGGCACTGCTATATCCAGGATAGTAAATTTTTAACCTTTCCCGTCTACCGGAAAAAAATTTGATTTTCCCCTGTTAGACTCTCCTTTGATGAAATCCTGTGGATTAAACCCGGAGAAAAGAAAAAACTCCTTAATGAAATGCGACTGATCGGCATAATCACAGCTATAGGCCACATCTGCCCAGGATATCTTTTCCTTATGCTGGATTATTTTTAGAATCTCGTTAAACCGCAATATCCGCTGATATATTTTCGGTGTAATCCCGACATATTTTTTGAAATGCTGGATTAATTGTTTCTGTGTATAGGGATAGCTTTTGATGATCTCATTGAATTTTGAAACAGGCTCCTGTTGAAGCCTGTTAATAAAACTCAACAGTTCATCGGATGGAGCCTGCTGTTCATCAAACCTGTTAACCAGCCAATCCACCACCAGGGTCATTTTTGCATAATGATCCTGAGCCATAATGATGTTATTCCGCAAATGAATTACTTCTGGCCCGAGGAATTCCTCCGCAGAAACAACTTTTTCACTTATGTTTTGTAGGGGAATATGGAAAAACGGGTATGCCCCGGCAGATTTAAATTGAACCACCAGCATCTCTGAGTCCTGGTGCGCAGAAATGGATATAAAATTCTTATGCATCCCTGAAATCCATGCCTTGCGGAAAAAACCAATGGGTTCCAGTGTTTCATTATCATAGGTATTCCGGGGAATATCATCCAGTTCAAAAATGATAAAAACATGCCCGGTAGGGACTACCCTTTCTATGGAATGATCGGGTGCAAGGCCCTTAATATAAAATACAGCTTCTATATACTTTTTGAGCCCTTGTGGAAGTTGGTATTGCTCGTATATCATAATTAAAGATGCCCTATTTCTGATCACCCTTCCAGGTTCTCATTTCCAATCATACTTAACCTGGTCTTTTCAATATAGCTATTTTTTGTGCTTTCTACGCAGATGGCCACCACAGTTCGGGTCAGCCTTACCATATCCTTGGAAAGGGTTACTTAATTAATTGTAGCTGGTCATTATATAAGCCTACCAATAAGCTATTGCCCTTTATATCCACTTTAACTCCTCCATACTTTGCTTTTTCAAATTTGGCTGCCTTTCCCTCCTGGAAGAAGTATGATTCCGCGCCAATATTTATGTTGAATTTAGCAGCTGTATATTCAATGATGTATTCATTGTCATGCAGCGGTATCCTGCCTTTCTGCAGCCTCACCTTTTCAGCAACGCCATTCGGCTGAAGCTTTACCACGCAGTATCCGCGTTTGGGAATACTGTCGAAGGGTAGGTTTTGCGCAATCTTATAACTTAAGCGCATATAGTCGCCCTGCATCAGCGACCTTGGGTCAACGGGTGCAAGTTCCAGCAAGATCAATTTTCCATCCGACTGTAATTTCTCCTTTTTCCACAATCGAGCTGTTAAAAAAGAAAAGCAATAAAATGAGGTTAATAAGAATGAATATCCACCTGTAATTAGTCATTTGTTTCCAGTTTTTTGTACGTGAATAAATAGATCAGGCTAAACAGTATTCCCGTTGAAAAAAGAAGGATGGATTTCACGAGCAAAGTAAGTCCGAGATCATAATAATACTGTGATATAAAATAAATGAGGGCGATAATGCCTGCCACGAAACCTGTTTTATGGTTTACCAGGAAACATACCAATATGATCAGTATCGACCCGGATATGGAAGGAGACATTGCGGTTGACAGTAACAAAATAAAGCTTAACGCATAAATTACTGCCTTCTCCGTCGCTGATGTTTTGAAAATCGAAAACAGGATGGAAATCACATACATCACGGCGGCAATGGTTACTATGGAAGAAACCCAGGCATAATCCTGGGCAATGGGAATAATGCCCTTCTTTCCAACAAGGATCAGGCCCCCCAGGAATGAAAAAACCAATCCCATCCTCACGGGGTTATATAACCGCGATATTTTCATACCCCTGGTGATGATCCTTGCTTCCTGCAAAAACCAGTATGTAAATGCGAAGGCAAAGACAGAAACATATACATGGACGAGGTTATACTGGTCGGATGATGCAATCAAGGCCAGTAGGGCCGCACTGATGATCAGCACTGAAACAAAGGAGATGATATAGTTCTGGGCCAGCATCAAGGTCAGGAACCCAAGAATGATGAATAATATGCTGATGATTTTTTCATCCACATCAAGGTCGCTTAACCCAATACCCAGGAGGATGAAACCGGTGATAAAAACAGAAATACTGATGGTATCAATAATCAGCATGTTGTAGGCTTTATTCAGCCAGACTGCACCGGCAATAGATATTATTCCAAATAGTGCCAGTCCAACCCCCGAATTGTAGAGCCCGGTTACCATGATAAAACTCATGAATGTGGAGGTGGCGAATAACCCGCCAAAAACGGTTACAATTTTAATGGCCAGGCTCGATTTTTCTTCCGCCTGGCTTTTGTATTCAAGCAGGATGGCTTCTTCATTACATTCCACTGCCGGAGTGGTGGAATGCCTGACTTGTTCAATGATTTCCCTTATTTCATTTTCCTGTTTCATGTGCCCATTTTTTTTGAAGTGAAACCAGTTTCATGATTAAATAAGTAACACTGGCAACAATGAAAACACTGGTTAATAAATACACCGCATCATCTTTGAAAATCTTGATTAACAGGGCTGAAATAATGATGATCAGGCTGAATGGAATGATGGACAGGTAAAAAGCTCTTTTGTTATCCAGCCCGTATTTCATACCGCCAGCGTATAAAATTGAGGCAGAAATCATCAGCATTAAATAAGCAGGTTCGAAATCAAAAACACCCATGCAAATGCCAATAGTGGAAAAGCTTACTGTCGCCAGGGCAAGCGTATTGGTAAACCACATCGGCACTTTAATATCCTTGCGGTATTTTGCCATCAGCATGAACGCGATCAAAATAATTGCATTCCCAAGAAAAAGGATGGTAATGCTAATGGCCTCGGACCATCCCTGCGCCACCTGCTGGGTATATAAAATGAAAGTTGTATTAACGAGGGTGATATAGATGAGCCATAAGGGTGGGAAACCGGAAACCAATACCCAGATGGTTATGAATAACGTCCAACCCAGGAAGAAGTCGTATGCATTGGCACCGGTCTGGTATACCTGCCCGAATACGGCAAACAACACCCCCACCAGGACAGATGCCCCGGTCAGTAGGACATTCTTGACAATGGGACTGAACCTGGAAAACAATATGATGAGGGTAGTGACCACAATCAATCCCTGCATCATGCCGAGTTTGGCAAATCTGTGCAAGGAGGACCAGTTGTAGGCAAAGAAGAAGATGATACCAGCCAGGGTGAAAGAGACGCTGAGGGCCAGGAGAAAAAGCCGCAGGAATTTCTTCCACTCCTCCGCGTCTTTATAAACATATTGTTTTAGAAACTTTGCGACTTCTGTTTCCTTTAAGTTGCTGTGCCGGGCAATGATATGGATATCTTCCCGGCCGATAGATGACATTTGATCTGATTCCATGTTATTTCAAATATACCGGAAGTTCATTCTTGATCCAATGCCTTTGCAAATTGCATGATATCATTTGCCAACAAGGCAGGCTGCTCCATGGCAGCATAATGCCCGCCTTTTGGAAAATCCGTCCAATGCTGAACATTATAACCTCTTTCTATGAACTTTCTAGATGGGAAAGGTTCCTCCTTATGAAATCTTGCAATCCCCGTCGGCGTATTTATAAAATCCTTTTGTGAAAAATGTAAAGGCACTTTGCTGTTCTCATTATACAGCCGGATAGAAGAATGGATCGTTTCTGTAAACCAGTACAGGCTGACATTTGCAAGCAATTCATCCTTCGTGAAAACGCTTTCGATATTCCCGTTGCAATCGCTCCAGCCATACATTTTCTCAACGATCCAGGCAAGCAGTCCGACCGGCGAATCATTTAATCCACATGCCAGCGTCAGCGGTTTTGTCCGGTGCTGGTGTGAATACGCGCCTTCTGCCGTATACCAGTCCTCCGCTTTTTTTTGGGACAGTATCTCTTCCTCCGTCAGCTTTTCATTTTCAGGCATGAAGGGAAAATAAGATCCGGGAATATAATTAAGGTGCAGTCCGAGTAGCTGCCCAGGATATTTCAACGCAAGAGCCGTACTGATGGCTGCCCCGAAATCACCTCCCTGGGCTAACACTTTTTCGTATCCTAATTCCCTGATCAGCTTACTCCATACATCAGCAATAAACCAAAGATTACAACCCGGGACAGTAATTTTTTGAGAGAAGCCAAAACCGGGAATGGAGGGGATGATCAGGTCAAATGAATATTCAGGGTTCGAGGTAAGCGGAGTTATAAGCTTGGTCAGTTCAAGGAAAGAACCCGGCCAGCCATGCGTGATGATCAGCGGCACTGATTTTTTTCCCCCGCCTTTGATATGCAAAAAATGAATTTTAGTGCCGTCGATCTCTGCTATATAGTTGGGGTATTGGTTAATATCCTCTTCCACCTTTCGCCAGTCGAACCCGTTCGCCCAATAATCAGCAAGCCCCCTCATATAAGAAAGACTGGCGCCATATTGCCAACCTGAGTTATGGATTTCATCCGTCCACCGGGTATTCCTTATCCTCGATCTGAGATCGTCAATAGCAGACTGTGGAATATTGCAGGTAAACGGGGTGATCATTTATTAGTTTCTTATAGTGTTCGATCTCAGCAAGTAAAGCAATTCATTATCGGGTAAATAATCAGGAAGCTATAAGGATCGCTTCGACTTTATACAATGGCTGTTATTTCGGTCAAATAAATGCATTAATGACTGCAATTTCGGTCATTTGCCTAAATTATTTTTTAGTATCGCTTTTCTCCAGGATTTGTTAGAACACATTTTCCCTGATTTCTGCATAATTTCAATAACCTTTCAGAGCTCAATGATATAACAAACACTGAAGGCCGGAACACCAAAAAATGTGATTAATATGCTTAAAAAAGCTTATCAGAAAAAGAGATCGTTTAAATTCTTAATTATTACTCTTTGCATAGCCTTCTTACCTTTTAAAGGGCAGGCACAGTCTGACAATAAAATTGTCATTGGCAAAATTGATCAGTTGTATTCCAAAATATTGCGTGAACAAAGAAAGATATGGATATATACTCCTGATATGAATGTGGATATCCGGGATACCAGTAAACATTATCCTGTTATTTACCTGTTAGATGCAGATGCCAATTTTGAATCTCTTGTTGGCATGGTTCGCACTCTGAGCCAAATAAATGGGAATACCGTTTGCCCGGAAATGATTATTGTTGGAATCCTGAACACAGACCGCACAAGGGACTTCACTCCTACTCATATCAAAAATGACCCTCCATTTATTGACAGCATTGGAGCAAAAAAAACCGGTGGCGGGGAAAAGTTTATCTCATTTCTCGAGAAAGAGCTTATCCCTTACATTGATTCGAGTTATTCCACCCAGCCTTACAAAATGATCATAGGTCACTCACTGGGCGGATTGATGGTCGTGGATATGCTTGCCAATCATCCGAAATTATTCAATGCTTATATCAGTATTGATCCAAGTATGTGGTGGGACAAAGAAAGATATCTGAAATCTGTGCAGCAAAAAATATCCGCGAACAAATACGTCAATACAAGGGTTTACCTCGCTATTGCGAATTCACTGCCCGACGGAATGACTTTTAATAAACTTCAAAAAGACACTTCTGCCGATACCAGGCATATGCGTGCCATTTTTGCCCTTGATAAACACATAAAAGCAAATAAACATAACGGAATAAAATACGCAAGCAAATATTATCCGGATGACAGCCATACGTCAATTCCTGTGGTAAGTCAGTACGACGGCTTACGATTTATTTTTGACTACTATGATCTTAAGCTTAAACCGCAGGACTTTGCTGATACAGCCGAGCTTCTGGCTAACAAATATCAAAAAACCTATGCGAGGATTTCCGAGGAGTTTGGTTATAAAGTATCTCCGCATGAAAGGACCATCGATGTTTTCGGTCATTTTTTCCTGAGTAAAAAACAATTCGTCACTTCGGCCAGTTTATTTAAACTCAATCTGGTCAATTATCCCAATAGTCATTTTGCCTACGCATCGTATGGTGATTACTATGCTGCAAGGAAAGATACTTCCAATGCAATTATCAATTATGAAAAAGCGCTAACTATAAGCGACAATCCAGTGGTTAAACAAAAGCTCACAGGCCTGCAGGGAAAGAAATAGCCGGATGATAATTAGCTACTTACGTTAAATAACTGTGTTCACCTTTTTAACAACCTTTGATTTATCAGGTTCGTCACACTGTCCCGGTAATTGCGGCTGATCGGTAACGACTTTGTTCCAACCTTAAGTTCGTTGCCTTCCACTGAATCTATTTTGGAACGGTTTACAAGAAAGGACTGATGTATTTTAATAAAGTCAGCAGGGGACAGCTGGCTTTCAAGGCTCTTCATCGTGAGATAAGCAATGATCTTTTTGCGGTCTGTGCAGATAGTCACATAATTTCCAAGCACTTCTGCATAAAGAATATCACTCAGTTCAACTTTCTCAATTCGTTTTTCACTTTTAATAAAAATATATGACGGCGGCAGTGCGTTGCCCGGACTGAGTCTTCATTTCATAGAAGTCCTTGGCCTTTTGTACTGCTTTAAGAAAACGATGCCAGGCAAATGGTTTTAAAAGGTAATCGATGATATCGAGTTCGTATCCGTCAAGAGCATATTGAGGGAACGCAGTGGTCAAAATGACCATCGACTCAATATTAATCCGCTTAAGCATTTGCAGGCCCGACTACCTTCGGCATTTCGATATCAAGAAAAATAAGATCGGGTTGATTGCTTTTGAGAAACTCCTCGGCTTTCATCGCACTTTCAAATTTTCCCAGCAAATCCAGGAACGGCACCTGTTCCGTAAACTCCTGCAGGATTTTTCTGGCCACTGGCTCATCGTCAACGATTATACAGCTGAGTTTTTTCATAGCGTAAGCGTTAACTGCACCCGGTAAACATTGTTCTCATTTTTTATATCCAGGTGATAGCGGTCTTTGTATAACAATTCCAGTCTTCGCGTGGCATTGATGAGGCCAATTCCACCTGGTGAAGTCTCTCCTTCATCATAGGTATTCTCACAGACAAAGTTCAATTTTTCCCTGATTCCTGCTTTAGGGAAATGAAAATCCGGTTGATGGCCTGGTCATCCCGGGAAACATATTTGAATGCGTTTTCCACAAAGGCCATGAAAATCAATGGTGCAACCTTAACCGTTCCGTCTTCGTAATTGATGTCCAGCGTAACCTCCAGGTTGTCGTTGCTGCGGGCTTTTTGCAGTGCCACAAAATTCCGGAGGTGTTTGATTTCCTTTTCCATCGCAATCAGGTCGACATCTGCTTCGTATAAATTGTATCTCAGGAGATCGGAAAATTGCACCAGCATATTTCTCGCCACGCTGTTGCCCATGTCAATAGAACCATATACTGTGTTGAGGCCATTGAAAAGGAAGTGGGGATTGATCTGCAAACGCAGGTATTTTAATTCTGTTTGCAGCTGATTGATCTGACTGTTTTTCACCTGTTCCTGCTGCTCCGCCCATTTCTGTGTCACGTATAGCATCGAGGTAATTACGGTACAGCACGTTCCGTATATGAAATTGTCCCAATACCCTGAGCTGGTCTGCGTCATCTGATCATGTAACAATTGTCTCATGGATAAAACTGTTATAGTGGTTCATTGAAGTAGCATACAGAACGATCAAACCGATCAATGCGATTGCATAGGCCCCAAAGAATTTTTTCTCTAACAGGTTGGGGATCAAAAAGGAACTGTTAGCCAATATCAGCAGACCAAAAAGAAACAGATGGGTGAAGATCGTTGCCAAATAGGAAAAACAATCGAGCACAGTCTCACCGGTATAAACCGGTTTCTCTACTACCAGGGCGCCTATATAGGCTGCACAAAAAAGTAAATAAGCGGTACGTTTTTTTGCAAACATTGTGATTTCCTGTCTTGAAGATATTCCATTGCATCGATAACCGGAAATCTTCCGATTGGTGCAAACCCGGATTTCTAATGAATTCGAACAGTTTATCACGTGAAATATGCAGTCTGTCACAAAAAAATTAAAAGAAATATTTCCCGTGAACTTCCAGATCTGCGCTGAAAAATTCAAAAGACCCCGGGAAAACGATTTTACGGATTTCACGGGAATAAGGCTGCTTTTGTAGAATCTGCGTTGATATATCATAAGATGTTTATTAAATGCCTGCGGGTGCTGTACATTTTATAAAACGAACAGGATTGATGCGCTTGAAAACCATATTAACAAGCACGAAAATGAAAAACATAATACAGTTTGGTGAACATGTCCCGGGATATGAAATCCCGCGTGTTAAACGAACGCGAGATAAGGGCGGCTGCCGGAATATTATTTCTTGTCATTTACACCTCGCTGATGCTCATCATATTCAACAACGATTTCAGAATGGTTAAATATGTTGTGGCCCTTTTCTTTATCGACTTTATGATAAGGGTGTTTATCAATCCAAAATTCTCTCCTTCACTGATTATTGGTCGTATGATCGTCCGCAACCAGGTGCCTGAGTATGTGGGGGCGAAACAAAAGCAATTTGCGTGGATCATCGGCGTACTCTTATCCGGTTTGATGTTTGTATTACTGGTCGTCGTCAATGCCACCAGTCCGATTACCGGAATTGTTTGTCTCATGTGCCTTTTGTTTTTATTCTTTGAGGCGGTGTTTGGCATCTGCCTGGCTTGTAAAGTTTACCGGTTGATGTATGGTGAGAAGGCACAATATTGCCCGGGTGAGGTCTGCGAAGTAAAATCAAGACAACCCATCCAACGTATATCGCGCGCTCAATTAGCGATTGTGTTTGTCTTTGTCGCCAGTATTTTCCTGATGGTGAGGCTATTCGCTCCGGTGATCAATGTAGCGCCTCATAACATGTTTGGAAACAGTACGGCAAAGACAAAGTAGCAATGACACCCGGCAACAAAGCAGGAATTACCACCAATTTAAATGGCCCTTTATTGCGTATTCCTGGTAGGCAGTGGTGATGATGACCTGGCTGGTAATTTTTGAACTTTCCAATAGTTCAATACCGGTCAGTTCGTCCATATTGATATCCAAAAAAAGAACATCCACTTTGTTGTTATTCAGGTAGGTCAATCCAGTGAGTGCATTGTCGAACGTGGCGCTCAGATTCAAAAAAGGAACCTTATTGACAAAGTCCTTCGTTTTTTCCAGCGCCAGTGGCTCGTCTTCGATAATAATGCAGGTATATCTATCCATTGATGATCGTTAAATTTACGGTATAGCGTTCATTGTTTTTATGCACCTCCAGGGTGTGCTGCCCGGGATATATCAGCTCCAGCCGTTTTTGGATCAATTCATTGCCCAGGCCGCTATGAGCCTCTTTCACCGAAGGCTGTGAATCAAACTTATTCTCACATACCAGTTGTATTGAATGCTCATTAATATTGATCCGGATCGAAATTGCATTTTCGAGTTTCTTGTTGTTGGTATGCTTGAAAGCATTTTCAATAAAGGGAATAAAAACCATGGGAGCAATATACTTGTTGCCCGGCATCACCGGTTACTTCAAACTGTACATAATTTGCGTTGGCGGTTCTTATCTTCTGCAGTGCAATGTACTTTTCGATGTATTCAATCTCCTGTGAGAGATGAATTTTTTCAGCCGTTGTTTCATAGAACATGAATCGCATGATGTCAGATAGCTTATTCAGATAGTTTGATGCTTCCAAAGCATCCTTCAGGATCAGCGCATCGATATTATTGATGGTGTTGAATAGCAGATGCGGATCGAGCTTGGATTTTATCAGCGCCATCTCCATTTCATAGTTTTTCTCCTTCAGCGCTTCCTTGAGTTTGATCTCATTAAACCAGGTGACAAATCCCCTGATCACCAAGGCCACCATACCCGATATGGTGCCAATAAAGGTCATGACAACGATGACAGTGAGCGCTGTGGATCTGCCATGAGCTCCGCCTTCATCCATGTCGATCATATAACCGGATTCAATAAAATACCGGATGAGGATATAGGCCATCACGGCAGTTATTACAGAAATCAGCAGGCCATGGATTAAGGATAGAAAAATCTTCTTGTGTTCAAGGTATCTTGGAAATAACACGAAATAATAAGAGAAATAGCAAATCAGTGATGGAAGAAAGGCAAAGGTGAAAAGGTTTTTTCCCGCGTTCAGGATCCTGGCTTCCGCATTGCCTGAGTTAGCGATACTTCTATAGTAAACCGCCAGCATAATGCCGACCAGTATGAAGTAACAGGTCCAGAAACCTGCGTGCAACAAAAATACCATTGACTTTTTCATATGCGGAAACTCCCTGATATCGGGCATGAAGTTGTGCAATTATTCCCGCTTTGCGTGAAAATGATCTGCCAACCGGTCATTTTTGTCTGCAAAATGGTTCCGGACAGTACACATGGTTTCAGTTTTCAATAGAACCCATGTTAAGGATAGGGAGGTCGATGTCTTCAGGATATTTCACGGATTCTTTGTTCGTTTTCTCATGCCGGAAGAACTCAGTGGCATCCATGCCGGTGTTGCTTCTTCATACTGGTTATCGGTTAATACCCGTACATCCGAACCATCAGCATGCATCACACATATTTCGCCGTAAGGCTGGGGGTTGTAAGGATGTAATGCTGATTCATCTTTAAAACCGGTTCTGCCACTGCTGAAAGCAATCCATTTGCCATCGGGCGACCATACACTATGAGCTTCATTTCCCGGATCTGTGGTCAACCTTTTTAAATCGCTTCCATCCGGCTTAATGGTATAAATATCATAGTTGCCGTCTCGTTTACCGGTAAATGCTATCAGGTCTCCATTGGGCGACCAACCTGGAAAATTATCATGGCTATTGGTTGTAAGTCTTGTAATTTTTTTTGTTTCCACATCAACAATAAACAAACCCTTAATGCTATCAGTTGCTCCACGGTAAACAATTTTTTTCCCATCGGGCGACCAGGATGGAAAACCATAATTACCTTTTCCATCAGTAAGAACTTCTAAATGAGTTCCATCACTATTAATAATTGCAATATCACCAATAGCAGGCCCCTGAAGGCTTTGAAAATAACGGCCAAAGCCAAAAGCAATTTTATCTCCTTGTGGTGACAATACCGGGGCTAATGCACTTTTTATTGAATCGCCGAACAAGATAGAACGGTTAGTGCCGTCTGCATTCATCTGCATTATTTGATTATGATGAATGCCTGCAGTTTTATCGTTGCAGATAAGATTGGTCGCCCGAAGGTGAGTAGCAGGGAAATACACCAGAACGAATCAATTGAAATTGCGGATCACGGCTATACAATTTATAATAAGGTGGCCAGCCGGAATTTACTTCGCGATGAAAAAGCATGTTTTTACCATCAGTTGACCAGGATGGGCTTTCGAAATTACCATTTAATTCTCGTTTTGCCATTTGTAAATATGATTCCCGGCGTTTCTCCCCAGGTTACATAAGCCATGCTGCCATCGGCAAACCACCTCGGATAAATTTTTTCGCCCGTATCTTTTGTAATGGTTTGCTTTGTATTGTCGGAAACATTGATGACGGAAAGTTGTGTAGTTGCATTTACTTTCATAACCGTATTCATATTGCGCACCTGTTGTAAAGCTGCTTCATAAAATACTATTTGTTTTCCATCAGGCGACCAGCAGGGGCTGCCGGCATAGGTATCCATTTGTGTTCTTCTTTTTAGCTCTGACCCATCAACACGAATGGTATAGATTTCAGTAGAATGCCATAATGTAAATACCGGCATTGGCCTTTTGGAATCACGGTCTGTAGAGAAAGCAATCCATTCTCCGTCAGGAGACCAGGAAGGACGAAAATCACCAGCCGGATGGTTAGTGATATTCGTTACTTTCTTTGTTGCTATCTCCAATATATAAATATCAGCTTGTCTGTTCCTGCTCGAAACAAATGCAATTTTTTTCCCATCGGGTGAAAAAGCAGCCTGGTCATCAAATGAAGGATCATTGGTTAATTGTTCCAATCCCGATCCATCGGGATGTACACGATAAATATCTGCTGAACCATTTCGTTCTGATGTAAATACTATCCATTTACCATCCTGCGAAAAAGAAGCATTGTAATCATTGGCAGGATTCGGGAGTAAGGGCCTGGCATGAGTGCCATCTGCATCCGCGATAAAAATATCATCGTTCAAAGGACCAAAATTGGCAAAAGCAATATGATAGACCGGCGCCGGACTAAAGGTCTCCGGATGGTGATTATGATTTGATCCGGGAAAAGGAATCATTGTTATAGTTAGCAATAGTATTCCCGATACAAGCAAAAAATACTTTGTCATTGGCTTTACATTTTGACGTTAAGAAACAATGAATAAAACCTTGAAATTAAATCTCTCTTTACCAGGATCGGGTTTTGTATATGCTTTCAGTAAAAAGTGGTGTTGCTGTAGTACGGGCCAAACTTAAACGAGGTGACTAAAATGGATTGCCTTTCTTTTCATATCAATTTACGATATACCAGACAGTAATTCAAATAAACTATTCATGTGATGCGATTTGACCAATGCCACACTAGTGATTCCTGATCTCCCACCCCAGGGAGCAATAGCATTAAATGCTATATAAATAATTCGCACCGGTGATATTAAAAATGCAGTCCTGGCAATAAGTGCAGGACCACATTTATCAAACCAATAAAAGCAAGTGTTAAATAGTGATATCTATTTTTCAACCCTGATAATTTCGTTCTGTAAAACGAAATGTACCTACAAGTTCAGTAATGTTTACATCAGCTTTCCCCTGTCACCGTCATTTGTTGGTGACGAGGGTGAGTAAATATTCGTCCAGGTTGCTCATCACCATGGCCATGCCATCCTTGTAACCCATTGCGACGAACTGTTCAAGTTCGGCAAGGCTCGCCATTTTTTTGACAATTTGAACGGTGGTTTTTTCGCCCCCGGCTTTGAAAGAGTTCCTGGTCATGGAAAAGGTAAAGCCGGTATCGATGGGATTTCCATTTTCATCGGAAAAGGAATTCTTTGTGGTGAAACTGGACTTGGGTTGGATTTCGACAAACTCCGCCAAACTCCAGCGGCCGGAGGAAACATTCTCGGGAGAGATCATGGTATACAACCAACGACCGCCTTCGCGGAAATCCATTTCCTTTGTTTGGACCCGCCATGGTTTGGGGCCCATCCACTGGTCCAGTATTTCCGCTTTTGTAAAGGCATCCCAAACGAGATCGAGGTCGGCCGCAAATTCCCGCGTAATGTAAATGGTTGCCGTGTCTTTGTCTACGGTGAAATCAAACAGCAGGTTCATTTTTTCTTATTTTTAATGGTATACAATACTTCATCGAGTTGCCGGAACCTTTCTTCCATAATCTTCCGGAACTGGGCCAGCCAGTCATCGATTTCTTTCATTTTATCGATTTTTAGTTCATAGTAAATTTCCCTGCCTTCCTGCTTTTTCGCCAGGAGCTTGCATTCCGACAGGATGCGCAAATGTTTGGATATGGACTGGCGGGTGATGTCGAAGTGCTCTGCAATGGCGTTGGGGGTCATTGCCTGCACGGCGATCAGGACGAGGATCGCCCGCCGGGTGGGGTCTGCAATAGCCTGAAAAATGTCACGTCTCATAAATATTAAATAAGAAGCCGATTGGCTGCACAAATATACGCGCAACCGATCGACTTCGCAAAATTTATTTTTTACCGGGGATTTTGTCCGGGTATAAACGGCGCTTAAAATAAAGTTCAAGTCCGCAAGAATCGGGTTTTTGTACACCTCTCCTGGTTCTAGTTTTGTGTCATCAATAAACCAGCGAACCCATCATAAAACAAATTCAATGCAAAATATAGCAACAAAAATTGCATCAGTTGACTGGCAAAGCATTACCGGCGACATGCACAAAAATGGTTTTGCCATCATTCCCAATCTATTGACCGGTAAACAATGCGAAGAATTAAAAGACAATTACGACAACCCACACGGATACAGGAAAACGGTGGTCATGGAGCGTTACCGTTTTGGTTTGGGCGAATACAAATATTTCGATTACCCTTTACCGGCCTTGATTCAATCCATTCGCGAAACGGTTTATCCCAAGCTGGCACCCATTGCAAACACCTGGATGAAATGGTTAAATATCGATAAGCAATTTCCGGAAACATTCCAGGAAATGCAATCCCTTTGCCAACAAAACAATCAACTCAAACCTACCGTGCTGATATTGAAATATGGTAAAGGCGGCCACAACACACTGCACCAGGATCTGTATGGCGATGTTTATTTTCCAATTCAGGCCGTCTTATTTTTGACGGAGCCTGGCGAAGACTATACGGGTGGCGAATTTGTCCTGACCCAGCAAACACCGAGGGCACAATCAAAAGCCATTGTATTAACACCAAAGAAAGGCGATATGCTCATTTTTACCACCAACTTCCGGCCAATCAAAAGTACCAAAGGGTATTACCGGGCAATGATGAAACACGGGGTAAGCGAAATCCATAGCGGGGAGCGATATACCTTAGGCATTATTTTTCACGATGCATTAAGTTAGTCTAATGATACAACATGCGGCAATAAGCGACAGCGGTTTAAGAAGCCAGATCAGGCAGGGAAGCATTTGCTTCGGCGGGAATAAAAAATTAAAAATTTACGGGACGCTTCAATGCGCTTCAGGTAAACGGATGAAAAGGGAAAACAGGGTTTTCTTTTCTACAGAAGATGATGCATTGCAAAATGGATTTCGTCCCTGCGGGCACTGCATGAAGCAGGCTTATCAAAAATGGAACCGATGAATGGCGATACTTCCCTAAACCTACATTGACATTTTCCTGAAAATAAAAAAGTTCCGTTGATATACAGCGGAACTTTATCAATATTCAAATTCGCAGATCAATAGAAAAATTGTTCTTTAACAATTTTACCATCTTTTACTTCGTATACAGCGATTTCATCCATTTTCATTCGACCCTGACCTTTCATAGTTACATCCATTCCCATGACCACCGCAAAATGATTTCCGGCTATCTGGGGTGGATTGGAAAATCCGCCATGCATTTCTTCTACCATGTCCTCAAACTGTTTTCCTTTTTGCCTGAATTGCCTCTAATCCTTCAACAGATTTCATACCAGGAGAATTTGCCGGTTCGATACTTACCGCGTCATCAGAAAATAATTCATTTTGGATTTCGTTCCATTGTCCCTGTTGGGCTAATTCGTTGAAGCGGTTAGCGACATCAGTCGTAGTCCTTACTGCATCCATGGTTGCCATAAAATAAATTTTTGAGGTAAAAAATAATAGAAAAAGGTACCAATATTTAGTGTCGCCAGAGAGTTAACGTATTGTGAAAATATGATTCAAAAATGGCGCCTCCATCAATGAAAAAGGCACTAATATTTTCCAAAAATCCATTGGACCACGGTTAATGACCTCCTGTCAGTATATCATAGGAGCATTGAACAGAATACCCTACCTTTTTGCCAAACAACCTGATTCATGAACACTTTAGCGGCAACCAGTAAGACAAATGAGAAACCAGCCATGATTGTATCAGCTGTCTTTTTGTTGATTTCGATGATCTGCCTGGTAGTAAACTATTCCGTTAACCACTCCATCAGCTGGTCCTTATTTCCTATCGGCGCACTGATAGTTGTCTGGGCGATGATTGTTCCTATGATATTGATGGATAGTAATAAATCACTGGGTGTTTTTGTTGGGTTATCGGCTACCCTGATCCCATATTTGTATTTAATCCAAAGCCAGACTGCTGCGAAAGGCTGGGTAAATCAGTTGGGACTTCCAATAGCAGTATTGTCGTTGGTGGCGCTTGGTGTTTCCCTGGTAGGTTTCCGACTCATAAAGACAAACAAGTTTTACCCTATTGCACTCACCATCTTCCTGTTTGGTGTGGTGGTAAACTACGGCGTGGGCATTATTGTCACCAGGTTTACAGAAGATAACAATATTGCCGACTTTTCAAGGATCAGCACGATGTCATTATCCGCCATTTTATCGATGATATTTGTTGTTGCCGGGGTGATCAGGGGAAACAAAGCAAGTGAACAAATCTGAGCTCCCACATCCCCAGGACTATCGCAGCCAATAGAAAGTCGATCTCTACTTTTTTCACCGGACTTTGATTTCGCCAGATTTTCACCTGACTCCTCCGGTCAATACAATCCTCTTTATAATTGCACCAGTAGTATAAACACGACTGATAAAATCGGCAACAAGCATGAGCGCATATTGTTTTACTTCTCTGGCAGATTGTTACTATATGTGTAGACCAAACTAAAAGCGTAAATAATATTTTCTAAAATAGTTTCACAGAAAGAACAAAAATTGAAATATATTAGGTAGATCAGGTTAAAACTAACTGCGAAGCACATGAAATTACACAGTAAGATTCTGAACAACAAGCTGACCAGGCTACTGGCAATTATTTGTTGTATTGCAATCACATTTGGTTGTACCAATGATAATAAACAGAATACCGTTAAAGCGGAGGAGGTGAAATCCAAAGTAGGAAAATTAAAACTCCTGCCTGATTTTTATGCCGATCATTTATATAGCCCTGGTGAAAATGATCAGGGTTCATGGGTGGCAATGGCCTTCGACGACAAGGGCAGGATGATCGCATGCGATCAATACGGTTACTTATACCGGGTAACCATTCCACCCGTTGGCTCTGATACAACCCGATTGAAAGTCAGCGTTGAAAAACTTGACATAAAAATTGAAGGTGATACTTCTTCCCTGAAGTTAGGATATGCACATGGCTTATTGTATGCACATCACAGCCTGTATGTAATGGTTAATGACGAAGGTGAAGACACGTCTTTCCCGAAAGAGCGGACTGTACCGTCTTCAGGACACGGATAACGACGATCAATACGATAAGATAACCTTACTTAAACGGTTGAATGGTGAGGGGGAGCATGGTCCACACACAGCCGTACTAGGGCCCGATGGGCAATCAATTTATGTGATCGCAGGAAACTTTACTGATATTCCGGAGATGAACGGGTACAGGTATAAAGGCGATACGGCAAGATTAGACAATCTTTTGCCCCTCATTAAAGACCCTAACGGCCACGACAACGTGGTAAATACGCACGGAGGATGGATTGCCCGGACAGATTCCGCCGGAAGCAAATGGGAATTAATAAGTTCAGGCTTCCGCAACCCTTTCGATATGGCTTTTAATGAAGATGGCGAATTGTTTACGTATGATTCGGATATGGAATGGGACATCGGCCTGCCATGGTACCGGCCAACACGCATCTGTCACGTCACCAGCGGCAGCGAATTTGGCTGGCGCCAGGGTACCAATAAATGGTCGCCTTCCTACCCTGATAATTCTCCCCCAATACTAAATATCGGACAGGGCTCTCCTACCAGCTTTTTTAGCGGACAGCATGCCCGCTTCCCCGAAAAATACCGTCATGCTCTTTTTGCATTTGACTGGAGCTTCGGTATTGTTTATGCCATTCACCTAACACCGGAAGGTTCGTCTTATAAGGGCAGGGCGGAAGAATTTATTTCCGGGGCTCCATTGCCACTGACGGATGGAATAATAGGTCCGGATGGTGCCTTGTATTTTCTTACAGGCGGGCGCAAACTGGAATCAAACCTGTACAGGGTCTACTACCGCGATAATAAAACATCAAATACAGCCCTGGCTTCTGCCCCTTCAGGTGAGGCAGTAGAGGCCCGCAGAATAAGGCATGAGCTGGAAAAATATCATTTTAATATCGACCCGAAAGCGGTTGATTTTGCCTGGCCTTATTTGAAGCACAACGACAGGTTCATCCGTTATGCGGCAAGGGTGGCCATCGAAAAACAGCCGCTAAGCGAGTGGAAGGAAAAGGCCCTGGCTGAAAAAGATCCACTGATTTTGACCCAGGCAATGATTGCGTTAGCCAGGTACGGTGAGAAAAATTTACAAGAAAAAATCCTGAACTCCCTGGTAGCGGTTGATTTCGGGCAGTTAAATCCAACACAGAAAACAGACTTTCTCAGGGCTGTGGAATTAACGCTGTACCGGATGGGGCTTCCAGGCAAGGCACAGAACGCGGAACTGATTTCCTACCTGGGTCCAAACTACCCGGCTCGGGAGCAATGAGCTGAACAGGTTGTTTAGTAAAATACTGATTTATATAGGAGACCCCAAGGCAACTACCAAAACACTTGCTCTAATGGATGCCGCAAAAGACGATGATTCATTGCAGCAAAGCGTTACCAATTCTTCAGACCTTATTCTCCGCAATCCACAGTATGGTATGGACATAGCCAAAATGTTGTCCAACACCCCTCCGGCCCAGCAAATATATTATGCTACCGCATTAAGCGGAGCAAAAGAAGGCTGGACTCCGGAAGCCAGTGAGAAATATTTTAAATGGTTTAATACTGCTTTCGGTTTCAAGGCCGGTAACAGTTATATAGGGTTTATTGACCGGGCCAGGATAATGGCGCTGCAGCATGTTTCCAAAGATCAGTATGCACATTATGATGCATTATCCGGCAGCGCTTTACTTGATGCAAAAAATCGAAACAGGTTAGCCAGCACTGTTGAACGACCAAAAGGTCCGGGGCGGAGGTGGATAGTAGATTCTGCACTTGCTGCAGTTGAAAATACTGCTACTACTGCAAATTTTGAGCAGGGCAAAGCAATGTTTATTGCAACCCAGTGCCAGTCCTGCCATCGTCTTGGCGGCGAAGGCAGCGATATCGGACCCGACCTAACGCAGTTGGGTACCCGCTTTTCTACCCGGGATATCCTGGTGTCAATCATTGAGCCGAGTAAACAAATATCCGATCAATATGCCGCCACCTATTTCTATATGAAAGATGGCAGCTCAATAGTAGGCAGGGTAAAAAACCAGGACACAGAGAAGTATTACGTCAGCCAGAATCCCTTTGCGCCGCAGCAGGTACGCGAGATACTGAAAAAGGATGTTGGCAGGACAAGCATTTCTGATGCGCCATCCATCATGTATCCAGGGCTCGTCAATAGCTTAAACCCTGAAGAACTAAAGGACCTGGTAGCTTATCTGAAATCCGGTGGCAATGCGGCTCATGAGGTGTATAAACAGAAGGCAGTGGCCAGTAAGTAGTAGAGTGTAGCTGTTTGACATTCTATCAACATAATTCGTAACAGTAAATCATGTACTTGTATTCAAGATGAAATATATTACGTAATCATGAACAGCTCCTGGAAGGACAAAATTTCTAATCCTGCACAACTTGGAGGTATTGAAACTTCTATCATTGACAATGGCCCGGGACGGGGAACACCGTATTGCCTGGATCAATACAGGCACAGGTTTGCGGTATAAAGTAATGATTGACCGGGCTATGGATATAGGTGATGCTTTTTTTAACGGGCATAGTCTTTCCTGGCTCAGTCATTCAGGTATTACAGGTCCACAACCCTTTTCAAACCGGGGAGTGGATTGGCTGAAAACTTTTGGAGGTGGATTAGTAACCACCTGTGGCCTCTCACATGTGGGTGGGCCGGAAAAGGACGAATTTGGTGAGCGTGGCCTTCACGGGCAGATCAGTAATATACCCGCAGAAATAGAATCGATCATCCAACCAAACCTTTTCGACGATAACTTAGAAATGAGCCTAACAGGGATCATTAAAGAAACACAGATATTCGGACCTTCCCTCCAACTCAAACGTACTATCTCCGGCACTGTCGGACAGGCAGTGATACGCATCCATGATGAAGTAACTAATCACGGCAATCAACCTGCTCCACATATGATCTTATATCATTGCAACCTGGGTTGGCCGCTGGTTGATGAAGGATCTCAAATTATTTGGAAAGGAGACTGGAAGCCGCGTGATGGGGAAAACAACCATAAAGTTTTTAGAAAAGAAAATAACTTTCGCAGGTGCCCGGCACCACTTAGATGAACATTCGGGTACAGGCGAGGCAGTGGCTTTTATTGATATTTCTCCTGATGTTTTAGGAAATTGTACCTGCGGACTGTATAACCCTCAACTTGAGCTTGCCCTCTCATTAAAATTCAGGAAGGACCAATTGCCCTGGCTAACAAATTGGCAACATTGGGGCAAGGGTGAATACGTAACGGGGCTGGAACCTGGAACAAACCCTCCCATCGGTCAGGCTAAAGCCAGGGAAGCCAATGAGCTTATATTCATCCCTCCGGGAGGACAACGAAAATATGATCTGGAGATAGAGGTATTATATACGAAAGAAACAATAGATCCATTTTTAAAAAGCTCAATCGAATATAAAATAACTTTTCAATGGAAAAGGCAAGCTTAGCTCAACAGGCATATGACCAGGGAAGGGGTATTTTACGTTTGGCACCAACCTGGGTACCCAGATCTTTTTGTGTACCGGGGCGCAGGATTAAATTACACCCTGATGATTATTACGTGCTGGGTGGCGTTCGTGGGGGAATTGATGAACGCTGGCTTTCTTCTACCACACCTGCAAAGAATGGTCCGTTAACCGGGGCAGATGAAGGGCTGAGCGCCGTTGTTTTTACTGACGGTACAAAAGAACAAAGAATTCTTCTGACGGATGTTATCAATGAACTAAAAGGCCTGATTATCGGGAACCGGCTTTGGGATCAATATGGTTCATGGCCGATGTATTCCAAATTTTTCGATAACATGGGACCCCTGCCCCATCATATTCATCATAATGATGAGAAGGCGGCCTTGATTGGACAATTGGGCAAACCAGAGGCTTATTATTTTCCACCTCAATTAAATAATCACGGCGGCGATTTTCCTTATACATTTTTTGGAATTGCCCCCGGCACCACCCGGGAACAAATTCGTGAATGCCTGGTCAACTTTACCAAAGGTGATAATAAAATTACGAGCTACTCGCAGGCTTTTCGTTTAGACCCGGGAACCGGTTGGGATGTTCCTCCCGGTATGCTTCACGCACCCGGTAGCATGTGTACCTATGAACCGCAAAAAGCATCGGATGTGTTTGCCATGTACCAATCCCTGGTGAATGAAGCTGTCATTCCCGAAGACTTGTTATGGAATGGAACCCCTGCCGACCGCATAGGTAATTATGATGATTTGATGGATGTGATCGACTGGGAATTAAATACGAATCCGAATATTCTCGAAACACGTTTTATGCGTCCCAAACCAGTGAAGGCCATGGATGAAATGCAGTCCGAAGGCTATACGGAGAACTGGGTCTGTTACCTGTCAGATGCTTTTAGTGCTAAAGAACTCACCGTTTTCCCCGGCCAGTCTGTTACTATTAAAGACAGTGCCGCTTATGGTATCATTATGATGCAGGGACATGGGAAGATGGGTGTTTGGGATATTGAAACCC
Source organism: uncultured Sphingobacteriales bacterium (assembly GCA_963823365.1). Lineage (GTDB taxonomy): Bacteria > Bacteroidota > Bacteroidia > Chitinophagales > Chitinophagaceae > Pollutibacter. The sequence continues at coordinate 12,593 of CAWGLH010000008.1, read as the reverse complement.
CGGCCCTGATCCGGTATGGCCAATTAACGAATGACGAGTTTTTTATCAGTGAACAGGCGGCTGTGGAAGGCGTGCTCATCACCAACCGTTCCTCTACCGATCCCATAGTGATGCTCAAGCATTTTGGCCCGGGAAATCCTGATCTGCATTTATAACGTTCAACAGTATGACGAAAGATATCCGGAATCGAAAAATACATCAACGCTATTAAACAAAAAAACATGAACGAAAATAATTTCCCCAAGCTGCACAACGCCAGTTGGCCAGGCATTGTTGGAAAAGGACCTGGGTCTGAACCACCCATTTCTTTTGACACAATGCTCAATATGACGGCTGCTGCTCAGGTCGATGGAATAAAATTTGACGGTATCGATATCGGTTTATTAGACCCCCATATAAATATTGATAGTACTGATGATGAAATAAAAGCCCTGGCTGATAAAGTGGGTGCACTGAATTTAAGTATTGGAAGCCTGGTAGCGCCCATCTGGGGTGGACCGGCGATGGGCAGTAAAGAAGACCGGGCCCAGTTTGTAGAAATGGTTCGTAAAGCCTGCCATTTCGGAAAGAGGCTGCGTGAATTAGGAATTCGCACCCATGGTGTGGTTCGCATCGACTCCGCGAGCTCGCCCGGAGACTGGGAAAAAGATCCTGTCAATAACACAAAATTAATTGCCCAAACGTTTCGGGAAGCCTGTGATGTAGCAGCAGACTACGGCGAAAAACTGGCAGCAGAAGGCGAGATCTGCTGGGGTGGAATGCATAGCTGGAAAACAATGATCCAAACGCTGGAGATGGTGGATCGTCAGAATATTGGTTTCCAGGCCGACATGTCACACACATTACTATATCTCCTTGGTTACAACAGGCCGGAGGACCGGATTTTACCGGCAGACTTTGAATGGAGCGACCGGCAAGCTCTTACAGAAGGATTGAAATTCATCACTGAAAAGCTCAGGCCCTGGACTATTGATTTTCATGTGGCACAAAACGATGGAACCGTTTATGGCTCAGGCAGCCACGATGCAACCGGCAGGCATTGCCTCGCAACGGACCCCAATGGAAAACTTGATATTGCAAATGATGCAGGATACTGGATGCGGGATGAAAACGGCGAAACGACCAAAGTACTGAAACACATTTGTTGGGATGGATGTATGTTTCCAAACGAGGTAATGATGCAGCAGCAAACCTGGAACGATATACTGGCTACCATGATAAAAGTCCGTGAACTGCATGGCTGGTATGAAGCAGAGTAATCGTTTTTAATATGCTTAATCCATAACGAGATGCTTAAAAAGAAAACACTAAGGATTGGTTTAATTGGCGGCGGCTTTATGGGTCGTACCCATTCGAACGGCTATAAACGGGTAGGTGATTTTTTTCCTGAATTGGAATATCGCCCCGTATTACAGGCAGTTTGTTCCCGTAGTGCAGACAGGGTAAAAGCCTTTGCCGACCAATGGGGTTATGCGTCAGTAGAAACGGATTGGAAGGCAGTAATCAGGCGCGATGATATTGATGCCGTAGACATCTGCACGCCCAATAACATGCACGCCGAAATTGCTATTGCTGCCGCTGAAGCTGGTAAAATGATTTTGTGCGAAAAACCTTTGGCCAGAACCTTGGAAGAAGCACAACAAATGACTGATGCTGTCGAAAAGGCTGGTGTCAAAAATACCGTATGGTACAACTACCGTCGGATCCCTGCGGTTACCCTGGCAAAGCAGATAATAGACTCCGGAAAGCTTGGAAGAATTTTTCATTACCGGGCTAATTTCCTGCAGGACTGGACCATCAACGCGAACCTTCCGCAAGGCGGTGAGGGTTTGTGGCGGTTAGATTTGGACGCAGCCGGTTCCGGCGTTACGGGAGACCTTTTGGCCCATTGTATTGACACTGCCATTTGGCTGAATGGATCCATTAAAGACGTTTCTGCGGTGACCGAAACCTTCATCAAAGAACGGGTACACCAGTCCACCGGCCAGATGCAAAAAGTGGGTATCGATGATGCGTGTATTTTTCATTGTCATTTTGAGAATGGCTCTTTGGGACTGTTTGAATCTACCCGTTATGCGAGGGGACATAAGGCCTTGTATACTTTTGAAATCAATGGTGAACATGCCTCTATCCGCTGGGATTTACACGATCTGAACCGGCTTGAATTTTTTGACCATGGCGATGAATCTATAGTTCGTGGCTGGCGTTCCATTCATGTTACAGATGGCGATCAGCCTTACATGAATAAATGGTGGGTTCCGGGATTGTCAATCGGGTACGAACATTCTTTCATACACCAGGTTGCTGATTTTCTAAAAAGTCTCGAAACCGGTGAAGCGTGTGCACCCACTTTTAAAGATGCACTGCAAACCCAGAAAGTCTGCCAGGCGGTTATTGAGTCTGCCGCTTCCAGAAGCTGGAAAGATATTCAGGCATACTAAGTAATAACCAATAATGAAAAAGACGATCAAATCTTAAATAAAATGACCATAACGCCGCCGTATACACGAAATGTCCGGGAGCCACAAAAAAGAAGCTTCTCCATAATTCCACCTGGAATGCTAATGGGATTTTTGTTTGCGGGCATGATGACCTGGAACAGTTGTAAACCGGCAGCACATAGCAATGGCGACAATGACGGGTATTTAACCATATTTGATGGTAAAACCCTAAATGGCTGGAAGGGAGATACAGCATATTGGAGAGCTGAAAATGGCCATTTAGTTGGAGAGATAACACCTGCTACGGTTTTAAAAAACAATTCTTTCATCATCTGGCAGGGAGGCGAGCTGGCCGACTTTGAATTAACGCTTGAATTTAAAATTACCAAAGCCGGCAATAGTGGAATCAACTACCGTAGCGTACCGGTAACAGGGCTTCCTTATGCATTGAAAGGATACCAGGCAGACATAGACGGTGCCAACAATTATACCGGTCAGAACTATGAAGAAAGGGGCCGCACCACGTTGGCATACCGGGGAGAGATTGTTACGGTGAACACTCCTGAAAATTCACCGGCTGCATTGAATGATCATATAAAAAATAATGCTTGGTTAAAAAGGGAGGTAACTGGCACCCTGGGTAATATAGACTCCTTAAAAAAGGGAATCAGGTCTGAGGACTGGAATAAGATACATTTAATTGTAAAGGGTAAAAAGTTGCAGCACTATATTAATGACGTTTTAATGAGTGAAGTAACAGACAATGATACGGTCAATGGAAAATCATCCGGGTTATTGGGAGTGCAAGTTCATGTGGGCCCTCCGATGAAAGTAGAATTCCGTAACATCAGGCTTAAGCGATCAGGTAAGGGATCTCAGAGGCTTTAAGAGCTTCCGGAAAGACACAATGGACAATGAATTATACGGCTACAACAAAAGATGGAGTCTATGGATATATATCTTTAGCAGCAGCATTTAAACTGGGAACAAAAAGAGCGGCAAACTAATCGGTGTTACTGAAAATTTAATCATGGATCAGCACATTTGTAGAAATGTGCTGGCTTTCGTTTTAATTGATTCCTGATCTCATACCCCTCGCAGTATAGGCCGCAAGTAACATAAGGCTGATAACAGTCACCAGCATCAGGATATAACTCATCCCATTGGTTTGAATCTAAATATTAATATAACATAATGAAAATCAACCAATTATGTATTTTTAAGTAATTTAGTCAGTGTGTTGACAGTATTTTAAGTAATTTAGTCATTGAGTTGACTATATTACTATGGAATTGATAAAACGAACATTGCAGGAAACAGTTACAAGGCAGTTGGGCAAGAATAAAGTGATCCTCATTATGGGAACCCGCCGGGTTGGAAAGACTGTTTTGATGGACAGCATCCGACAAAATTTTAAAGGCAACACCCTAATGCTCAATGCCGAAGATTTTGATGTGCAGGAAATACTGAGAAATCGGTCCGTAGCTAATTTTAAACGCATTATTGGAAATGCCACCCTACTGATCATTGACGAAGCCCAGGTGCTTCCAGGCATTGGGGCATCGCTCAAATTGATGATAGACAGTTTTCCGGAACTTACCATTATCGCCACCGGATCGTCCTCATTTGATTTGGTAAACAAAACAGGTGAGCCGTTGACAGGAAGATCAATGCAATTCCATCTTTATCCTTTATCGCAGGGTGAAATTGAATCCCGCGAAAATTTCCTTGAGACCGTACAAAACCTTGAAGAGCGGTTGATTTTTGGCAGCTATCCCGAACTGTTTCGACTGACGGACCTCCAGGAAAAATCTACTTATTTGCAGCAACTAATACAGTCATACCTTTTGAAAGATATTCTTGCCTTCGAAGGTATACGGCAATCTGATAAAATTGTAAAACTACTCAGGCTGATAGCATTTCAGTGTGGTGCGGAAGTATCTTATAATGAACTGGCGCAACAACTGGGTATCAGCAAAAACACCGTTGAAAATTACCTCGATCTTTTATCCAAAGTGTTTATTATATATAAGCTCGGAGCTTATAGTACCAACCAGCGTAAAGAAGTTTCGAAATCTTCTAAATGGTTTTTCTATGATAACGGAATAAGAAATGCAATAATAAATGATTTCAGATTTTTAGCGCTTAGAAATGATACCGGTTTATTATGGGAGAATTACATCATTGCAGAAAGAATAAAGCAAAATTCATATCAAGGCAGGAACGTGCAGTATTATTTCTGGCGAAACTATAATCAACAGGAAGTTGATCTGATCGAACTAGACAATGGTCAGGTTACAGCAGTTGAGTTTAAGTACTCTCCCACCAAAAAGATAAAAAAGCCAGCAGCATTTGCCACTGCTTACCCAAAAGCAAATTTCCAGGTTATCACTAAAGACAACTATCACGATTGGATCACTCAAAATCAGATATAAAATACCGGATGGAAAAAGGAAGAAAATAAGCGTCAGTTGTATGTGGCCATGACCAGGGCCAAAACCAATCTGACGATACATTATAATGGGAGATTTTTACAAAACCTGGTTACCGATGATCTCACCTATTCAACCGATTCAAATGTGTATTCTCCCGCAAATTTTATTTCACGCCTGTTAACACATAGGGATGTTAAGCTTTTCTATTTTGAATATGTACAGCAACGTGTGAACGGAATGACCAGTGGTGATCCGTTATCTATCTCTGAAGAAGGATTATCTACCGATAACGGTTTTGTGGTGAAGTTTTCCAATGATTTTATCACTTCAATCGAAAAGCTCCGTTTAAAAGGCTATTCCCTGCACAGTGCAAAGGCAAATTTCATTGTCCATTGGTTTAATCCCAAGGAGAATAAAGAGGTGAAAATCATCCTGCCGGAATTGAATTTTTCGAGGGAAAAATGAATGATCCTGGATCCAATCCAGGAACTATTACATTTAAAGCTGGAAACTTTAGACAAGCTTTCAGCTAATTGTAAGATTAACCAGGGATTATTGACAAAAGCATTCGGCATGGCGGCAGCACATTCCCATCCCTTCTTCGAGAAGCACATAATTCTACCTTAGAAATATCTGTTTTACAGTACATATTTCGAAAATTATACATTTTACAGTGCTAAATACTCAATTTACAGTAAAAATTAACGCATGGCAACTACTCCTTTATGAAGCCTACTACTTCATAATGACAATAGTGCTTTTAATTTAGAAGCGCTTTGAACCAAGCCTGCCTTCGATAATATTGCTAATACTTCTTGCGGTGTTTTAGGTGGATTTTTCAGGTTTCTCACCTGATTGGTAAAAGCCTCTCTTGCTTTTAGTTCATTTAGATCAATGAGATCTGAGACAAAGAAATCAGGATGCCGGACTTCAATGTCAAATTGATTCACACCAGCAGCAGGAAAATCTTTGATGTTAAAAGTTACAATTGCTCCGACATTGCCCTTAATTGCCGCAGCCAATATATGCCTGTCATCTTCATCCGGCATGTCTATTCTGGCGATGAGCGATTCATAGTGGAGGATATTTGCGTCCGGAAATGCAGCATTCATAGCTGCCTGGGCGCTGAGTAAACTTTCTTTTTTCAGGTCTGGCCGTTTAAGGAGGAGATTACGAATCCATTCATCTTGAATCTTTTCCGTCCATTTAGGTCTATACAAATCTACACCGGCCAGGTGCAATAAAATGTCGCGAATCGGAGCCGGGTACAAAACATTTGCATCTAACAGCGCTGAAAACCTGGAAGAATGAATCATTCGTATCCCAGGTTGAGGTCTTGTGCCTGTTTCGCTAAAAATGCCAGTTTCTTAGCCCTGCTCTTTTTTAGTTTATTGTCATAAGCTATCAGATCTTTTAAGTCTATTCTGCGGTGTGCACCTACTTTCCTGAAAGGGATATCCCCTTTTTCTAGAAGGTGAACAATATGTGGCCTGGAAACATTCAACAGGTCAGCAGCCTGCTGGGTGCTGAGTTCAGCATCAGAAGGAATCAGCGTAATAGATTTGCCATCTGCCATATTGTTTAAAATATCAAACAATAGCATCAACGCCTTTTTAGGGATAAGCAATGCGCCCTTTCTGTCCTGCACTTTAATAGACACAGAACTATTTTGTATGTCGAGAATTTTAATAAAGGCTTCCTGGCCTTTCACAAGTGCAGTTTTTGCAATTTGCTGATCTTCCTTTGTCGTTCTTTCTAAAATGGCTTCCATACTATCCGGTTTACTGATATGTAAATTTACGTAAACGAAATAAACGAAACAAGCATTTTAGGAAAAAACTTTTGATTGATTGAAATCTTGAGGTCACAAATTGTGACTTCAAGTTTAAAATGACAACGTATAACTCTGCCAGGATTCCTGGTCGATTTCTACGCTGCCGAAATTATTCTGACAAACAGGATTGTTTTTAAGCCATGGAGTGATGAGGGAATAACTACTGCCTCCTGATCTCCCAGCCCCTGGCCGCAAAGGCCAGCACCAGCATGGAGCCGATCACCGCCACCAGCACCAGGATATAATTCATCCCATGGTTGAAGGCGCCGAAATAATCCGCGAAGGGAAGGGACGACAGGTTAAAATAGACCAGCATGAAATAAACGATCTCGAAGAAGCGCTTACCCCCGGTGATGATGCCGCTAAAGACAGCAAAGGAAATAACAAATAAGGCGCCGAGGATGATACTGATGATCGTGGAAAGATCACCCATTCATGGCGTATCGTATGATCAATGGCAGGGCCAGGATGGTCGCCAGTATCCACCCGGAAAGGACCTGGGAGGTCAGCAGTCGCTGCAAGGGCCTGAAGGCAGCGTAAGTAAAATAATGCGTGCCGAAGAATTTTTCCTTGGTGGCGATATCCGCCCAGCGGTTGATCTGCAGGAACCAGATTGCCGGCAGTCCGAACTGATGCGCCAGCTTCAGCGGAATAAAAAACAGCGCGATAAATCCGCCAATAGTGATCAGCCAGAACCATCCGGGGCCCTTCCGGATCAGTAATAAGAATTCTGTCTTTACAAAGGGAAGGATACCCAGGGCGGGTGCGGCGACAGGCAGTTCATGAAGATGGATGTCTTTCGGAATATATTTTTCTTCTATGATATCATCCCCCAGCTTCTTCTTCTTTTTGACAGCCACCCTTTGCCCATCATCGAAGCGGTGAAATAGTTTGGAGGAAATGAATACCAGGAGAAGGGCGATGAGCGTCCAGCTGAATCGCATGATGATATATCCCGAAGTAAATGTTGATCCTTCAAAGAGGAAGAACTTCTTTTTGCTGATCCCTCCGAAGATAAACCCTACGGATACCTGCCGCAGGCTGTCGGTATGGGTGGAATTCACCACGCCGGGAAATACCATCGGTAAGGGTTTTGGTACCCAACACATCCAGCCAGTTCATTGTTGTTCCCTGGCCGGCGTTTACATTGGAGACAATGATGCCGAACATGAAGAAAAAAGCAATATTCAGGAGGATGGTGTACTTGAATACAAGATAATAATTGCTTCATGATCAATTATTTAGTAAATCTAGTTCTTCTTAAATGAGCTTAAACTACATATAGTTGTCTTTTGAAATATTTGTGTTCAAGTCACGTTTATTCTGAATAACAGCCAATTATGCTTCCTAACAACTCATTTAGAAAGAGCTTACGAGTATCACAGGAACATACTCCTAAAATGAAAATGGAGTATGCTTACAAAAAAAATCTGGACTGGCATTGTAACCAGGTAAAAAGTAAAACTGCTGAATCAATTATTCAGCAATTATTTCTTTATGAACAATACAAGGTTCATAAATATGGAATGGAATCGGTACTGCCTCAAATTCTTGGAAGTATGAATGGAGATAATTCGGAAACTGCAAGACAAATAAGGACAATGCCTGATTTCATTATACAGACTCCGGAATTAGATGCGGTGTACTTTGTAGAAGTAAAATATCGTGCAAATGGGCAATATTCAATTCAGGATTTGGAAAAGGAATTTGAATACTTGTATAAAAATGCATATTTCATTCTTGTATCAAGAATTGCAATAAAATGCCTTACTTACCGCCAATTACAGCTTGGATGGAGTTTTAAAGATGGCCCAGACTTTCATTTATGTGATAGAAAAGAATTCAAATTTTCAACGGAAAATTATAATGTTATGATTAACCTGCTTAATACTATCTATTGTGAAGTTGAATAAATTATATTTTAATTGCTCTTAGAGACAGAATAAAATATCCTGTACTTCCCGTTTCTTGCAGGCAAAGGCTCCCTCGATTTATTTTCACTATTCTTATTTATATACACCTCGGCTTCATACATGTCTTCATCCTCAATTTGTCCACCTACTATGCCACCTACGGTAAATATTTCTCCAAGGAATGGTTTGATCGCCCGCGTGGATCGGTTATACTCACTTAAAACCCTTCCCATCTGGCCATTCATATGATCATTTTCCCAGCCCCGTGTGTGTACCCGGAACCTCTTTTCGGGCATCAGATAAATACCAAACTTCAGCCTATTAAAATTTGTAGTGGTATTGTCTTCCGCATTACCTAATCCATTCTCAAGTACATTATTACTACTGGTTGCAAATTCATTCAGCATGATCCAATTACTCCCAATATTACCGTAGAACATACATTCGCCTCCATTTATTGAACTGCCAAACTCTCCATTATCAATGATATTGATGGCATCGAGGCTTATATTGAAGTGATCTGGTTTCTGTGAAGGATGTATCCCCTTGGTTTCAGGAGAATCCCAATACAATAATATAGTCTGGGCAACTTTTATGGTATTCGCTATTCCCCTTGTTTTCCATGGATAATTCACCTGGACAGTTTTACCATCTACCAAAACCCTAATTTGAGGATCACCGGAAAAACTATTGCCTGGTTGCCTGATCACCTTCCACTTAAGCACTGCCGTAGCACTTGGTTTTGCAAACATCGTGGTCACATTGAATATATAATCCTGCCTTTTCATATTCACAACCTGGGCAAATGGCTGCAAGCCCTTAGTGTTCCACATGGTGCTTCCATCGGCGGAAGCAAATACATCCACCCGTTGACCATAGAACTGGTCCTGGGGCTGGTTATTGATTACCGCCAGGTTATTAGTGATATTGAACGATATTGGGATATGTCTTTTAGTGGCAACAAAATGCGGAGGATGTATCTCCGTATGCGGAACCCCATGTCCTCTTTCCCATATCCACATACCTTCAATGTATATACTGTCGCCCGGAGAAGGCCAATTCCAAATGATATTATTTCGCTTATGCCCTTCTGAAAAGAAGCCAAAACTATTACCATACACATTGAAAGGTCTGGCAGGGTTACCATCATAAGACCTTTGACCTAAACCTGTTTCCCACTCTATTTCTATGTTTTTCTGATGATCCGGATCGCCTAAAGAAGTCGCCAGCAAAGATTCGTAGCTTGTATTGGGCTTAACCCTATAAGTCATGTCATGTGTATAGTGGCAGGTAGGAAAATCAACTACCGCAACCTGGCACTCACTTTCCAATACTATGCCCTCCAAACGTTGATATGACTCGATAGGTTTTTCATATACCCTCATCTCGCCAACAGACCGATGTGCAGGTGCAAGTATATTTACATCAATGTTTCCATCCCTTATCCTGGCACCATTAATGTCTCCGCCTTTAAGTAAGGCAATTGCCCTTGTTGCTGTAGTGGAGCTTAGACCAGGAGCATCCACCCAAAGCGCGTTTAACCCAAATCCAGCTTCTTCATCATTGACCTTGGGTCTCCTGATGATCCATTTCTGGTTATCACTGTTTACCTTGGCTGCAAGCATCAGGTATGCTCCGGACTGGTTACTCGAAGATTGAAGTACCATTCCCGGGAATGCCCTGAATTCCAGGAAGTATGTAGCATCTTCTCCTGTTGATATTAAGTTCCAGGTTTGGTTATTTCTATTCACAGAAATAGCAGTAGTTCCATCCATTGGCCTTGGCGCCCTGTATAGCTTATCCTGGAAGAATACAAAACTTACACCCCCGCCACTTCCTTCTCCCATTGAAACACCAGGCTCGGGCTTTCTAACGGTAAAATAAAGATCCGATACATTCGGTTTAATGAAAAATCCGGCACCATTGGGGATAAGCACAAAACGCTGTGAGGCTGACAAATTTGTCTGGTATTGCCAAATTGGATTCTTCTCTTCTGCCAGTCCACCTCGTACATCCAGTAACATACCAGACATCTTATTTCCTATTTGATAACCCTGGTAAGGAAATGGGGCAGCTAATGCAGGCAGATCGGCCATTGTAATATTGACTTGGTTAAAATAGATATTCAAATAGCTGTCATCAGAAGTATTATTGCCGATATCATCACCTTCTGTGTCACCATTTGCCTCAAAACGCTTCACCAGTCCGTTACTTGTGCCCATCAAAATATCCAGCGTATGATCATTGTCAAGGTAACTGAACTCGGAATTATCAGTTGAATTGATCCGCATGATCTTTTTCCTACAGGTGCTTCAAACAATGATCGAGCGAACACACCTTCGCCAGTTGTCCAGTCGTCTTTTGTTTCCGCGAATTTGTAATGGATATAACCGATAAGATGGCGTTGATCTGTGCTGATCCTAATAGTGACCTTGCAACTCACCTGTGGTCCATTGCCATCAAATTCCCGGTCACCTTTAGTGTAATCTGGAAACAATTTCAAAACAGGATCAATGTTAATGGCAACTGTATGAGTACCGCCCTGACCAGTGGGAGGTCTTTCATTGACAGAAGTTGCTCCAGGCTGTGCAAAAACATTTTGGCAAAAAAAGATTGCCGCTATTGCATAATAAACATGTTTCATATTGATTATATTGATGAATCACTTAATAACAAATTGTTGGGCAGACTAATCAGAACCAATTATATAAAACCCATATGCAGATCAACTGCTAGTATAACATCAGTTATCAGAAAGAGAATTTAATTTAAAACGTCGAAATGCTAATTATAAGGTTCCGGAACTTTAGCTATTACTTTATCCAGTTTTTTAACGTTAAAAATTATTGGATATAATTCGATTCTGGAAATGCCAGTCTTTCCTACAACATCCTGGCCATGTGTATCTCCAACAATTGTCCATGACTTTACAAAAGTTTGATCTTTCAAATAAGCTTTCCCATCATCCTGTTCAGTTTCATCAATATACTCATCCATAAATCCTCCTTTATCATCTTTCACACCAAGTATCTTGTATTCTTTTGGCACAAATCCAATTTTCCTTTTTACACCGACCAAACCTGTAGTAAAATCATTTTGCGGACGATTTGTACGTTTATCCCACTCTATCCATTTACAATTAATTTCAAGGAAAACTTCATTATTCTCGTTAGTTGTAACGACGACAGTTAAATTGACTTTGGGACCATGTCCTTTAAATTCTGAATCTCCTGAAATCCTTGTCGCGGGTAAGTTTACTATTACATTCGGATTCGGGTTAAGTACATATGTCTGAGTTGGATTTACTTCACATTCCCTAATACGATATTTGCCTGATTGGGCCACCTTAAATACTGAATTATCTGCCGCATTACGAAGCGTGTAGGCAATAGGTGCTGCAGGGTTTGATTTTGGATTCCAAACTGCATAACTCTTCAAGATTTGAGTAAGTTGTTGGGGATTTTGGATTACATCAAATCCGGATTGAGGCTCACCTCCAATCACTAAAGCTTTAATTGATCTTTCTGAAATCATTTTTGCAATTGAAGTACTTGCATCTAGTTTTCCGCTATACGCAATACCATTGAGTTCCGCCTCAATTTGCAATTTCTTATCGTTATAGTTATCGTTAGACTCAATAGTGATCATAATTCTTCTACCATACTTAACTGTCGAAACATAAACTGGTGAATGCATCAGTTCTGTACTTGGTTCTTCTTTAAAAAATCGATCGGGAGGTATTAAGTTCACATCAATGCTATAAAATAACTGAGTAAAATCAGCAAAAAATCGGGATTTTTTGCTTTTGTTATTAAAATCAAATAATGCTTTCGCATTCCCCATGGGGAATGAAAATTGTCCTAGTAATTTATAATTGAGATCTTCTTGAGATTTCACCTCTGTAAGAGTTAATGCGTATTCTGCTGGCTGTACACCTTCAACTTTGGAATTAACAATAAGCAATACATGG